>JBEEPO010000001.1:0-352441 GCA_041191065.1 Verrucomicrobiota bacterium
GTCTCCGTTACTTCGGTCCCCGCGACCTCGACGCGGCGGGCGCGGCCCGTTCGGAGCAGACCATCATGCTCAACGCCTCGGTCAGCTATCAGCTCAACGCGAACTGGGAGGCGACCCTCAGCATCCTCAACCTGCTCGACCGCCTCGACCAGGACATCGCTTATTCCTATGAGTCTTCCGCCACCGGCGGCGCCGACGGGATCCACTTCCACCCGGTGGAGCCCCGCCAGTTCCGTCTCGCGCTGACCGGGCGGTTCTGAGCCGAGGTTGCGGTTGCCTCCCCGGCTGGGTTGGGTTTGGGTCCTCCTACCCCATGAGATCCCTTCTGTGCTGGCTCGGCTTCGGCGTCCTCGTCTCGGCCGCCGAGAAGCCCAACGTCCTGTTCCTGCTGTCCGACGACCATAGCTATCCGTATCTGAGCTGCTACGGCGACGCCAACGTCCGCACGCCGGTCCTCGACAAGCTCGCCGGCGAAGGAATCAAATTCCGGCGCTTCTTCACGTCCGCCCCGCAGTGCGTACCTTCCCGTGCCGCCTACCTGAGCGGCCGCTCGCCGGTGGCCGCCCGCATCACGCGCTTCTCGTCGCCGCTGCCCCGCGACGTGGTCACGTTCCCGGAAGTCCTCAAGAAGGAGGCGGGCTATTACGTCGGCGTGGTCGGGCGGTCCTATCACCTCGACGGTTCCGGAAAGGGCGACGACGAGCTCGGCAGGTTCCTGCAGGAGGACGGATACAAGACCTTCAAGGACCGTTTCGACGTCGTGCAGACCGGCTCCGATCCGCAGGCCGTCGAGCAGGCCGCGGCTTTCCTCGAGGGCCGTCCGAAGGACAAGCCTTTCTGTCTCTGGGTGAACTTCAGCGACCCGCACCATCCGTGGTCGGCTCCGTCCGGCTATCGTCCTGATCCCGCAACGCTCAAACTCCCGGGCCACGTACCCGATCTTCCCGGCGTGCGCGAACAATACGCTGACTACTGCGCGGAGGTGAACCGGGTCGACGAGACCGCCGGCAAGGTGCTCGCGCTGCTCGATCGTCTTGGTCTGGCGAAGGACACCCTCGTCGTTTTCGCCGGCGACAACGGCCAGGCGCTGCCGCACGGCAAAGGCTCGCTCTATGATCCGGGCTGCAACGTCCCCTTCGTCGTGCGCTGGCCCGGCGTGGTGGCCCCCGGCGGCGATTCCTCGGCCCTGCTCAGCGGCGAGGACCTCGGTCCGACCGTGTTGGCCGCCGCCGGTCTGAAGCCCGCCCCGGGCATGACGGGCGTGAGTTTCCTGCCGCTCCTGAAGGGCGAGGCGGCCAAGACCCGCGACCATGTCTTCACCGAGCGTGGCCCGCACGGCAGCGCCCCGGTCCAGGTCGGCATGAGCAACAGCGGCTACGACCTCTCCCGCGCGGTCCGCAGTGAGCGCTACAAGGCGATCTATAACTGCACGCCGTGGATTCCGTATTCGCCCGTCGACAGCGCCGGCGGTTCCGCCTGGCAGTCTATGGTGACGCAGCATGCCGAGGGCAAGATGGCGGTCGGATTGACCGCGACGTATTTCACCACGCCGCGTCTGGTCTACGAATTCTACGATCTCGATAAGGACCCCGCCGAACTGAACAACCTCAGCGGCAAGCCGGAGGTCGCCGAAGCCGAGCGCGCGCTTCGCCTGGAGATGGCCAAGAAGATGATCGCCGATTTCGACTACCTGCCGCTGCCGGCGATTCCCGGCGGCAGCCAGCCGGCTAAGAAAGGGAAGGGCAAGGCGAAGGCCGATGCCGCCGCCGACCGCGCTCCGCTGTTCCAGAAGCTGGACACGGATCGTGACGGCAAGCTGAGCCGCGCGGAATTCGCGGTCGGTCGTTCCGCCGCCGACGCCGCCGAATGGTTCGCGCGCCGCGACGCCGACGGCGACGGCTTCATCAGCCGCGCGGAGTTCCTGCCGGGCAGCCCGCAGGGCAAGGCGCCGGCCGCGAAGTAAGCGGGCGCGAAAAAGGGCCGACTTGCGTCGGCCCTTCTGTTTTCCGGTTTCCCGGCGACCCTTACTTGGTCGTGTACTCGGCCTGGGCGCCGCGGATGTTCTTCTTCTGGACCCAGGGCATGAGGGAGCGGAGACGCTGGCCGGTCTTTTCGATCGGGTGGTTCTCGCCCTTCTTGAGCAGCTTGTTGTAGTTCTTGAGGCCGCCCTTGTATTCCTTGACCCACTGGGCGGTGAACTTGCCGGACTGGATCTCCTTGAGGATCTCGCGCATCGCCTTGCGGGACGAGCTGTTGATCACGCGGGGACCGCGGGTGATGTCGCCGTACTTGGCGGTCTCGGAGATCGAGAAGCGCATGCCGGAGATGCCGGACTCGACCATGAGGTCGACGATGAGCTTCAGCTCGTGGAGGCACTCGAAGTAGGCCATCTCGGGCTGGTAGCCGGCTTCGACGAGGGTCTCGTAGCCCACCTTGACGAGCTCGGAGGCGCCGCCGCAGAGGACGGCCTGCTCACCGAAGAGGTCGGTCTCGGCTTCTTCCTTGAAGGAGGTCTTGATGACGCCGGCGCGGGTACCGCCGATGCCCTTGGCCCAGGCGAGGGCGGTCTTGGTGGCCTTGCCGGAGACGTCCTGCTGGACGGCGATGAGGGCAGGGACGCCCTTGCCTTCGACGTACTGGGCGCGGACGACGTGGCCCGGGCCCTTGGGGGCGACCATGGCGATGTCGACGTTCTTGGCGGGCTTGATCAGCTTGTAGTGGATCGAGAGGCCGTGGATGAAGAGGACGGTCTTGCCGCCCTTGCCGAGGTTCGGAGCGATGTCCTTCTCCCAGACGGAGGCCTGCTTCATGTCGGGAATGCCGACGAGCATGACGTCGGCGCGACGGACGGCTTCGGCGGTCTCATAGACCTTGAAACCCTTCTTCTTCGCGGCGGCGGCGGACTTGGAACCCTTGTACAGGCCCACGATGACGTTGAGTCCGCTGTCGCGGAGGTTCATCGCGTGGGAATGTCCCTGGGAACCGAAGCCGAGGACGGCGAGGGTCTTGTTCTTGAGGAAGCCGAGATCGGCGTCCTTGTCGGTGTACACTTTGGCAGGCATGGTGTTGGTGGAAAAGGGTTACTTCTTGACGGCCTTCTTGAGGCCGCGGGGCAGGGCGACGGCGCCGGTGCGGGCGGAGGCGAGGATGCCGTAGGGGCTGATGAGCTCGAGGAACGCGCCGATCTTGTTCTCGTTGCCGGTGAACTCGATGACGAGGGAGTCGTGGGCGACGTCGACGACCTTAGCGCGGAAGAGGGAGGCGATCTCGATGATCTCGGTGCGGGTCTTGGTGTCGCACTTCACCTTGCAGAGGATGAGCTCGCGGGCGACGTGTTCGACCTCTTCGCGGGAGAAGTCCTGGACGGTGATGACGTTGATCAGCTTGTCGAGGGCCTTGACGCAGCGGTCGAGGGCGGCGTCGTCGGCGATGACGGTCGCGGTGATGCGCGAGTAGGCCGGGTCGTGGGTCGGGCCGACGTTGAGGGTCTCGATGTTGAAACCGCGACCGGAGAGCATGCCGGCGACGCGGGCCAGGACGCCGAACTTGTTTTCGACGAGGGCGGAGAGCGTGTGCTTCTTCTTAGGGGGCGTCATGGCGACTGGAGAGTGTGATGGAAGGGGTGGACGGAGAGGGACTCGAACCCACGACATTCTGCGTGTAAAGCAGACGCTCTAACCAACTGAGCTATCCATCCAGAGGAAGGGTTGGTATAGGGATGCCCCCCGCCTTTTGTCCACTATGAAAACCGCCCCGCGGGCTTGCTCCGGGCCCGTTCGGCCCGCAATCTGCGGGCAAATGGACCCTGTCCGCCGTCAACGCATCCTGGAAGCTCTCCAGGCCCTCGCCCAGCCGGGCCTCCCCAAGGACGGCCTTTTGGCCTGCATGCGGGTGCTTGATGCGGAAGTGGCCGCCCCGGATTCGGGCCTGCCGGGCGACCTCGATCACTACCTGCGCCGTCGCTCCTACGAGAAGGCGTTGGTCTATCTCCAAGGCGGTACGCCGGGCGCGGGGACCTGCGGACGCGGCGCATGAGCGGCAATCCTTTCGACAAGCTGGACGGGCAAGACCTGCCCCCCGGCCCGTCGCCGAAGCCGGTCGTGCCCGCCGCCAAGGCGAAGCCTAAGCTCGGCAAGGTGATCCTGCAATACGAACGCGCCGGCCGCGGCGGCAAGGAGGTCACGATCGTGAAGGGGCTCTGGATCGAATCGCAGGAGATGCGCATGCGCGAAGCGCTGCTCAAGGAACTCAAGCGCGCCCTCGGCACCGGCGGGGCCCTCGAAGGCCGCGAGATCGTGCTGCAAGGCGACCGCCGTGACACGGCGAAGGCCTGGCTGCTGAAGGAAGGTTTCACGACCAACCTCTGACCGCAAAACCACTCGCCTCCGGCCGCCGCATGGGTAGGGTGAGGGCGTGCCCGACCTGCAGCCCAGTCTCATCCGCCTCGACGGCGACTTCGCGCCCGTGCGGCGCGTGGTCGAGCTGCTGCGCGACGCCGGCGGCCGCCCGCTGCTGGTCGGCGGTTGCGTGCGCGATGCGCTGATGAAGGTGCCGGTCCTCGACGTCGACGTCGAGGTCTACGGCCTCGGCACGCGCCAGGTCGAAGCCGCCCTGCGCAAGGAATTCGGTATCATCACGGTCGGCGCGGCCTTCGGCGTGACGAAGCTCAAGGACTTCCCGGTCGACGTCTCGGTGCCCCGCCGCGAGAACCGCACGGGTGCCAAGCACACGGACTTCGACGTGCAGGCCGACCCGACGATGACGCCGAAGGACGCCGCGGAACGTCGCGACTTCACGCTGAACGCCATCATGTGGGACCCATTCACGGGCGAGATCCTCGACCCGTGGGGCGGCGTGGCCGACCTCAAGGCGAACCGTCTCCGGCACGTCTCGGACAAGTTCGCCGAAGACCCGCTCCGCGTCCTCCGCGCGATGCAGTTCGCCGCGCGCTTCGAATTCTCGGTCGCGCCGGAGACGATCGCGCTCTGCGCCACGCTCACCCAGGCCGACCTCCCGCCGGAGCGTCTGATGGAAGAGTGGACGAAGCTCCTGCTCCGCGGTCGTAAACTTTCCGTGGGTTTGAATGTCCTCAAGGATTGCGGCTGGACGAAGTTCTACCCCGAGCTGCACGCGATGATCGGCGTTCCGCAGGACCCGGAATGGCATCCCGAGGGCGACGTCTGGAACCACACCCTCGCGTGCCTCGACGCCTTCGCGGAGATCCGCGTGGGCGACCGTGACGAAGACCTCATCATCGGGCTTGCCGTGCTGCTGCACGACATCGGCAAGGCGACCACGACGAAGAAGGAGGAGAAGGATAACCGCTGGCACGCCTACGGCCATGAAGAGGAGAGCTTCAATCTCGCCCCGCGTTTCCTCGCCCAGATCACGAACGAGAAGAAGCTCATCGACTCCGTCCTGCCGCTCGTGCGCTGGCACGGTCAGCCGTATTACCTCCACAAGGCCGGCGCCGGTGACGCCGCTGTCCGCCGCCTCGCCAACAAGGTCGTCCGCATCGACCGCCTCTGCCGCGTGGACCTCGCCGACCGCCGTGGCCGCGGCGCCGCGAGCATGCATGGACCTTCCCCGCATGGCGAATGGCTTGCCGAGCGCGCGGCCGCGCTGCAGGTCGCCTCGGCCGCCCCCAAGAAGATCGTCCTCGGCCGCCACCTCATCGCCATGGGCCACAAGCCCGCCGGCTGGTTCTCCCAGGTCCTCGACGAGGCCTTCGAAGCCCAGCTGGACGGCGTCTTCGGCGACGAAGCCGGCGGCGTCGCCTGGCTCAAGGAACGCATGGCCAAGGGCGTTGTCTGATTTTTTCACCATGTCGCGACCTGCCGCCGGTATCCCCGAACTTCTTTCTGCCAGCTCGCCCGACTGGCAAGCCGTGCTCGTCAAGGTCCTGGCGAATTTCCAGTGCGCCACCGGGACGATCCATCGGACCGATCCGTCTTCGGGCCTGCTCACGCTGGTCGCCCAGCATGGTATCCCGCCGCACGTGCTCCCGATGCTGCTGCCCAAGATCGACAATATCCCGTTCGGCAAGGGCATCGCCGGTTGCGCCGCGCAGCGCAAGGAAGCCGTCCAACTCTGCAATCTGCAGGAAGACCTCGGCGGCGTCGCCAAGCCCGACGCCCAGAAGACGAACGTCCAAGGCGCGCTCGCCGTCCCGGTCGTCGGCGCCGACGGCAAGGTCATCGGCGTCCTCGGCATCGGCAAGATGCAGCCTTACGACTTCACCGCCGCCGAGATCGCGGACTTGAACAAGGTGGCGGAGCTGGTCTCCGCCAAATTATGAGGACCCCTGTTGCCGGACATGGATTTCCTGCTTAATCTCTGGTTGAGAGAGGTGTTCATGATCGCCTGGCTTTGCGCGTTCGCCTGCGATCTCAAAGCCGAGGTTTCGGTGCCGGCCTTCTTCTCGGACCACATGATGCTCCAGGCCGGCGCTCCCGCCCCGGTGTGGGGACGAGCCGATCCCGGCGAGGAGGTCTCGGTGACCTTCTCGGGCAGGACGCGCTCAGCCAAGGCGAACGCGGCGGGGGAATGGAAGGTCGTTTTTGATGACCTTGTCGCGGGGGAGTCCGGGGCGATGACCATCAAGGCCACGAACATATTGACCGTCGGGGACGTCCTTGTCGGAGAAGTCTGGCTGGCGTCGGGTCAGTCTAACATGCACCTTAATCTGGCTCAGATGCAGAGAGCTCCGGGCGTCTCGGAAGCACTGGCTTCCAGCGCCGACCCTTGGGTGCGGCAATTCACCGTGGTCCGTGATCCGAAGTCGAATCCCGTCAAAGGGGTCGCCGGGTTCTGGCGGCTGGCCTCCAGGGAAAGCCTGATCTCCGACCGGCTCAACGGTGATTCCGCGGTGGCTTATTTCTTCTCCCGCGAACTGCGGCGCCGGCTTGGTCGTCCGGTCGGCGTGCTGCATGCCTCCATCGGCGCCACGCCCATCGAGACCTGGTCCAAAGGCGGGGAAGGGTTCGAGCGGATGGTCAGGCCCATGGCGCCCTTCGGCATCCGCGGATTCCTCTGGTATCAAGGGGAGAGCAATGTCCATCGCTTCACGGGCTCGCGTTACACGGGAATGCTGGCTGACAACGTCGCTTTCTGGCGCAGCACCTGGGGGCTGGGCGAGATTCCGTTCCTTTTCGTCCAGGTCGCGCCATGCCGATATTCGGCCAAAACCGCCGCTCCCAGCAAGGGGCGGCCCGTGAGCCCCCTCGAGCTTCCTTTGTTCTGGGAGGCCCAGTCTGCGGCGCTCAAGGCGGTCCCGCGTAGCGGCATGGCGGTCATCCACGACGTCATCACCGACCTCGATAACATCCATCCCGAGAACAAGCGTGTTCCCGGTGAGCGTCTGGCGTTGCTCGCCGCCAGCCTGGCCTACGGCGACGGAAGCATCGTTTCTGCCGGGCCGATGTTCGAGTCTGTGCGCGCCGAGGTGGGTTGCCTCCGCATCCGGTTCACATCGGTTGGCTCTGGGCTGGCTTCACGGGACGGCGCCCCCCTGGATTGGTTCGAGGTCGCCGGGGAGGATCGCAAGTTCGTCCAGGCGCTGGCGACATTGGACAAAGATTCGGTCGTGGTGCGTTCTCCGCTGGTGGCCAAGCCCGTCGCGGTGAGATTTGCCTGGCACGAGACGGCCCGGCCTAACCTCATGAACAAAGAGGGCCTGCCCGCCGCACCTTTCAGGACCGATGCATGGCCGATGCAAGATCCGCGCACCAGCGATCACGACCGTTGACCGAGGGCGGGTCCGTCGCGGATGGATGACGGCGCAGCCTCCATCCTCCGTCATCCGGCGTTTTCCTTATGCGTCTGTTTTCCTCGCCAACGCCCTTCCCGTCGGCGAGCCCTTCTGCTTGGGCAGGCCTTCGGGCAGGCCGGCGTAGACGAGCTTGCCGCCTTTCTCGCCGCCTTCAGGGCCGAGTTCCATCGCCCAGTCCGCGGCGAGGATCACGTCGGCGTGGTGTTCGATCACGATGAGCGTGGCGCCCGCGTCGCGGAGACGTCCGAGCAAAGCGAGCAGCTTGGCGATGTCGTCCCAGTGCAGTCCGGTCGTAGGCTCATCGAGGACGTAGAGGCGGCCGGAGTGGTCGCGGCGCGCGAGCTCGGACGCAAGCTTGAGGCGCTGGGCTTCGCCGCCGGAGAGGGTGTTCGCCGCCTGGCCGAGCTTGAGGTAACCAAGCCCGACCTCCGCAAGGGTGCGGAGTTTCTCGGCGAGCTTGGGCTGCGCGCGGAAGACTTCGGCGGCCTCGTTGACGGACAGGCCAAGCGCGTCGGCGATGCTGAGTCCCTTGAAGCGGACCTCAAGGGTCTCGCGGTTGAAGCGTCGGCCGGCGCAGCTGGGACAGTCGACGAACGTCTCGCCGAGGAACTGCATGTCGAGGGCGACGGAGCCTTCGCCGGAGCACGTCTCGCAGCGGCCGCCGCGCACGTTGAAGCTGAAGCGGCCCGGGCCGTAACCACGGGCCTTGGCCAGCGGGAGCGCGGCCCAGAGGTCGCGCATGAGGTCCATGATGCCGGTGAAGGTCGCCGGATTCGAACGCGGGGTGCGGCCGATGGGCTCCTGGTCGACGGCGGTGAATGCGGTGATCTGTTCGAGGCCCTCGAGGCCGGAATGGCGGCCGGGCACGACCTTGGCGCCGTTGATCTTCCGGGCGGCCGCCGCGGACAGGATGTCGATGGCGAGCGTGCTCTTGCCTGAGCCGGAGACGCCGCAGACGACGGTGAGGGCGCCGATCGGGAACGAGGCGGTGACGTCCTTGAGGTTGTTCTCGGTGGCGCCTTTGACGGTGATCGCGGCCTTGCCGATGGGCTTGCGCTTCACGATGCCCTCCAGCGTGGCGCGTCCGGAAAGGTAAGCCCCGGTGCGGGAACTCGCGTGGGCTCCGCAGGCCTTGGGCGTGCCTTCGAAGACGATGCGTCCGCCGTCGATGCCGGCGCCAGGGCCCATCTCGACAAGGTGGTCGGCGGCGAGCATCATGTCGCGGTCATGTTCGACGACGAGGACGGTGTTGCCGAGGTCGCGCAGGCCGCGGATCGAGCCGATGAGACGGTGATGGTCGCTCGGGTGCAGGCCGATGCTGGGTTCGTCGAGGACGTAGGTCACGCCGACGAGCCCGAGCCCGAGCTGCGTGGCGAGGCGGACGCGCTGGGCTTCGCCGCCGGAGAGCGAGCTGCACTCGCGGTCGAGGGTGAGGTAGTTCAGGCCGGCGTCGTGGAGGAACGCGAGGCGTTGCTCGAGGCCACGGCGCGCCTCTTCGGCGGGCATGACGCCGGGATGCGTGGCGAGCTGCTTCGTGAATTCCAGCGCGGCGGGAATCGTCATCGCCAGGAACTCCGCCATCGTCTTGCCGTTGAGGCGCAAAGAGAGGGCAGAAGGGGAGAGGCGGCGCCCTTGGCAGCCGGCGCAGACGGAGCCCGCCTGGAACTGCAGCAGGCGCTGGCGGAGCGATTCGCCGGTGGTGGTACGGTAGGCGTGCTCGAGTTCGGTGAACATGCCCGTCCAGACGCTCTCCACGGGCTTGCGGCCCTTGGGCGGCGGGAGCAGGAACTTACGCTTCGGATCGCCGTGGAGCAGCAGGTCGCGCACGGCCTTGGGCAGGTCACGCCACGGGGTCTTGAGGTCGAACGGCACCTGCTCGGCGAGCGCGCGGGTGATGGCGTTACGGCGGATGAGCGTCTTGCGCGTGGCGCACTTCCAGGGCTTCACGACGCCGTCATGGATCGATAAAGCCTCGTCACGGATCGAGAGGCTTTCCTGGAAGCGCATCTGCCGGCCGAGTCCTCCGCAGTCGGGGCAGGCGCCTTCGGGATGGTTGTGCGAGAGGGCCCGCGGGCTGATGGGCTCGTAGGTCTCGCCGCAGTGTTCGCAGGCGAGGTGGAGCGAGAGCACGTGTTCTTCCCAGCGGCCGTCTTTCTCGGCGAGCACGCTAGCCCGGTGGCGGCCTTCGCGGAAGGCGAGTTCCAGCGAGTCGGCGAGTCGGCTGCGCTGGTCGGGTCCGGCGACGATGCGGTCGACCACGACGTCGAGCTGCTTGGCTTCGCGGCCTGAAAGCAGGCCGGCGGCTTCCTCCAGGGTGGCGACGACGCCGTCGACGCGGACACGGGAGAAGCCACGGCGGCCGAGGTCGGCGGAGGCCTCGAGGAGGACGGAGGGTTTGTCCTTGGCGACCGGGGCGACGACCATCAGGCGCGTGCCGTCAGGGATGGCTTCGAGGGCGCGGAGGTTGTCGTCGAGCGAGCGCCGGCGGACCGGATGGCCGTCCTGCAGGCAGCGGCGGTCGCCGGCGATGATCCAGAGCGGGCGGGCGTGGTCGGCGATCTCGGTCAGGGTGGCGACCGTCGAGCGGGGGTTGGTGTTGCCGCCGGTCCGCTGGGCGATGGCGATGACCGGGGAGAGGCCGCGGATGAAGTCCACGTCCGGCCGGGGGGCGGCATCCAGCATGCCCCGGGCCTTGGCGGAGAGGGATTCGAGGTATTGGCGGCTCCCCTCGGCGTGCAGGGTGTCGAAGGCCAGGGAGGATTTGCCCGAGCCGCTGACCCCCGTGATGACGGTCAGCTGACCACGTGGGATGGTCAGTTCGACGTCCTTGAGGTTGTGGGTGCGGGCTCCCTTGATGTGGATGGGCGGGTTCAGGACAGCGGACGATAACCCGTCCGCCCGCCGGGAGAAGGCGGAAGTGGTCCGGGCGTTAATAACTCGTCCCTTAATCCGCTTTAACCTGCCCAACCGAAACTTCAGAATGATGGGCATGCCACGCCTTTTGCTTGTCCTCCTGGTCCTGTTCACCGCGCAAGCCCGCGCCGACAAGCAGGAGCCGAGGATCCTCTTCCTCGGCGACAGCATCACTTACGGCGGCAACTGGACGGTCTATGTCGAGTCGGCGATCCGCGCGCAGAAGGGCATGGCCCGGGCGACGATCGTGAACATGGGCCTCTCGAGCGAGACGACTTCCGGCTTGTCCGAGCCCGGACATGCCGGCGGCGCGTTCCCGCGGCCCGACCTGCACGAACGTCTCAGCCGCGTGCTCGCCGAGTTCAAGCCGACGCTCGTCGTCGCCTGCTACGGCATCAACGACGGCATCTATCAGCCGCTCGACGCGCAGCGGCAGCTCGCCTTCCAGGAAGGCGTCATCAGGCTGCGTCTCGCGTGCATCCGCGCCGGCGCGCAGATCGTCATGGTCACGCCGCCGCTCTACGCGCCGGACAATCGCGCGAAGGATCCGGTCAACTATGATGGCGTGATGGAAGCCTACGGCGCGTGGCTCGTGGCGCAACGTTCCGCGGGCTGGCAGGTCATCGACATCCATCATCTGCTGCATCAGTTCGTCGCCGCGGCGAAGAAGGCCGACGCGAGTTTCATCTACGCGAAAGACAATCTCCACCCCGGCGAGCAGGGTCATCTCTTCATGGCGCGGGCCGTGTGGCAGTCGCTCGCGCCGATGATGAAGTGGAAGTCCGACGTGGCCTTCGCCGAGGGTGAGAAGCTGCAGTTGCTTCGGGAGAGCTCCGCCACGCTCCGGGACGCCTGGCTCATGAAGACCGGGCACAAGCGTCCGGGGGTCAAAGGTGGCCTGCCGGTGGCCGAGGCGGAGGCCCGTTCGGCCCAGATTTTGAAGGAATACCTCAATTAATCGGGGTTTTACGCCCTGAAAGGGGTGTTTTTGGGGGACGGCCTATCACCGAAGAAACACCCCTCCGACACGGGTTCGTAACAATCGTATGGGATGATGTCCGTGCTTTCCACCACATGCACACCATCCTCAAGTCCCTCGCCCTCGTAGCCCTCACGGCTACGACCGTCACCGCCCAGGCCGCCGACGCGGTCACCGTCGATCCGAAGCTCCCGGCTTACGCCGTGACCTCCGGTGTTTCGGGTAACCTCAACTCCGTGGGTTCCGACACGCTGAACAACCTGATGACCTTCTGGAGCGAAGGCTTCAAGGCCCAGTACCCCAACGTGAAGATCCAGGTCGAAGGCAAGGGTTCGGGCACCGCTCCGGTCGCCCTCGCTTCCGGCGTCGCCCAGGTCGGCCCGATGAGCCGCGAGATGAAGTCCACCGAGATCGCCGCCTTCGCCGCCAAGTTCGGCCACAAGCCCACGCGCATCCCGGTCGCCATCGACGCCCTCGCCGTCTTCGTCCACAAGGACAACGCCATCAAGGGTCTCTCCCTCAAGCAGGTCGACGGCATCTTCGCCTCGACCCGCAAGCGCGGCGGCCAGGACGTCGTGACCTGGGGCGATCTCGCCCAGAAGGGCGCCCTCGCCGGTAAGACCGTCTCGGCCTTCGGACGTAACTCCGCTTCCGGTACCTATGGTTACTTCAAGGAAGTCGCCCTCAAGAACGGCGACTTCAAGGACACCGTGAAGGAACAGCCGGGCTCCTCGTCCGTCGTCCAGGGCATCGCCGCCGACGTCGGCGCGGTCGGTTACTCGGGCATCGGCTACGCCACCTCCGGCGTCCGTGCGCTCCCCCTGTCGACCGATGACAGCGGCAACTACGTCGAAGCCAACTACGCCAACTGCCTCAACGGCTCCTACCCGCTGTCCCGTTACCTTTACGTCTACGTCAACAAGGCTCCCTCCAAGCCGATGGACAAGCTGACCAGCGAGTTCGTCACCTTCGTCCTCTCGAAGCAGGGCCAGGAGATCGTCATCAAGGACGGCTACTTCCCGCTGCCCGCCGACGTCGCCGACGAAGGCCGCGCCTCGCTGAAGTACTACAGCGCCGAATAAGCTTGGTCTCGAAGCCGTATCGCCGCCACCACGCCCTCCGGGGTCGGTCTGCAAAGCGTGGCGATACGGTCTCGGGTCCTCCCAAGGCGGGGTCTCCCCGCCTTAACCTTTGTTAGGACTCCCGACACCCGAACGTCACCCGATGGAAACTTCTGACCAAAAGCCCGCGGCGTCCGCCGCGCCTGAAGCCCGCTTCACGGTCAGTCCCCTCACGCTCGCGGTCGACCGGTGGATGGGTCGCCTGATCCGCTTCGGCGGCGTCGGCGTGGTGCTCGCGGTCTTCGGGATGCTGGCGTTCCTCATCTTCCAGGTCTTTCCGCTCTTCGTCGGCGCGAAGGTCTTTCCGGCGAGCGCATTGACGGTGCCGGCCGACGCGGTCGCCTTCGGCGAGGACGAATACGGCGAACTTCCCTTCGTCGTGCGTCGCGACGGTTCGATCCTGTGCCTCCGCGCCTCGGACGGCGCCAAGGTCATGGAGTGGACGCCTTCGCTCGGCGAGCGTCGCGTATCTTCGGTCCGCACCTATCCGCGCACCGGACTGGTCTTCCTCGGCTTATCCGACGGCTCCGTCCAGGAGGTCCGCATCGTCTATCGCTCGACCTTCGATGACGCGGGCAAGCGCACCGTCGAACCGGTGGTCACCGCGCTGGAGCCGGTCGCGATCGGCCGCGCCGGACTGCCTTGCGTCGATGTCTGGAACGCCAAAGGCCCGCAGTCGCGCCTCATGGTCGTACGCCAGCAAGAGGGCGGCAAGCCGCTCCTCACGGCGGTCCGTCTGACCGAACGCAAAGGCCTCGGCGGCCGCGGCAAGGTGACCGTAAGCGCGCCCTTCGTCGTCGCGGCAGACGCGGCTTCCGTCGAGCAGGTGCTCCTGCCTTCCACCGCCGAGTCGCTCATCGTGGTCGGCCGTTCCGGTGAAGTCCGGACGTACGCCGACGACGGCTCGACGTTCTCTTTCCTGCAGTCCTTCGTCCCGTTCAAGGACGCCGCCGATCCGTCGGTCGCTTCGGCGGGCCTGATCTTCGGCAACGTCTCGGTGGTCTTCGTCGACCAGGCCGGCGCCCAGCAGGTCTGGTCGATGTATCCGCAGCTCCAGCCTGATGGCAGGAGCCTGCGCCGCTGGGGTAAGATCCATGACGGCGAGAAACTCCCCGGGGCAGGGCAGGGTGTCTACGGCGCTGAGTCCAATAAGTGCTATCTCGCGGTAGCGGGTGGCCGCCTGCAGCTGACGAACATGACGACCGGTACGGTCCGCTGGGAAGGCGAAGCTCCTTCCGGCGCTCTCCGTCAGGTGGCCTTCGCCGGCAACTACGACCGGTTCACGGCGCTGTCCGCCGACGGCAAGCTGCACCGCTGGAACGTCGTCGACCATCACCCGGAATCTTCCTGGAAGACCTTCTTCGGCAAGATCTGGTATGAGGGCGCCACCGGCCCCGCCTACTCCTGGCAGTCGAGCGCCGGTTCCGATGAGTTCGAGCCGAAGTATTCGCTCGTCCCGCTCTTCTACGGCACCGTCAAGGGCACCTTCTACGCCTTGCTCTTCGCCCTGCCGATCGCGCTCACCGCGGCGGTCTACGTCTCCCAGTTCCTGCGTCCGGAATACCGTCAGGTGGTCAAGCCGGTGATGGAGATCATGGCTTCCTTGCCGTCCGTCGTGCTGGGCTTCCTCGCCGGCCTCTGGCTTGCCCCCCTGGTCGATCCCCGGCTGGTCTCGCTCTTCTGCGCCATCGGCGTCCTGGCGCCCGCCGCGATCTTCGCCGGCATCCTCTGGTCCTTCCTGCCGCAGCCGGTCCGCCGGCAGGTCCGTCCAGGCATGGAGTTCCTCTGGCTGCTGCCCTTCCTCGCGCTCTGCGCCTGGGGTGCCTGGCAGGCCGGTCCGGCGATCGAATCGCTCTGCTTCACCGTCAAGGACAGCGCCACCGGCCTGCCGATCGCGGACTTCCGCGAGTGGTGGCGCCAGACGACCGGTGAGACGTATGACTCCCGCAATTCCCTCGTCGTCGGCTTCGTGATGGGTTTCGCCGTCATCCCGATCGTCTTCACGATCGCCGAGGACGCGCTCTCCAACGTCCCTAACTCGCTCGTCTCCGGCTCGCTCGCGCTCGGCGCCAGCCGCTGGCAGACGGTCTGGAGCGTCGTCGTCCCGACCGCGATCTCCGGCATCGTCTCGGCGGTGATGATCGGCTTCGGCCGCGCGATCGGCGAGACGATGATCGTCGTGATGGCCACGGGTAACACCGCGGTCATGGACGCCAATCCGTTCAGCGGCATGCGGACGCTTTCCGCCAACATCGCCGTGGAGCTGCCGGAAGCCGCCGCGGGCCACACGCATTACCGCGCGCTTTTCCTCGGAGCGTGTTGCCTCTTCCTGCTCACCTTCGTGATCAACACCCTCGCCGAAGTCCTCCGCCAGCGCCTCCGCGAGCGCTACAAAGTCGTCTGACCATGGCCTCCTCTTCCGACAGCAGCACTCCCCGGGGCGAAGCCTGGGTCTGGTTCAGCGGCCTCGGTCTGATCATCGGCTTGGGCATGGTCATCGGCCTGCTGACGTTGGTCCTCATGAACGGCGCCACGGTCTTCTGGGCTCCGCCTGTGCCGGTCGCGCAGATCGACGACGGCCGGGTCCTCATCGGTCAGCTCGCCCAACGTCGGATCCGGGCGGGTTCTCCGGCCGACCATCCGGTCTACGAACGCCAGTATCAGGTCGGCCTCCGCGAACTGAACGGCAACTCCTACCTATGGGTCGACGAGGCCAAGATCAAGGGAGAGACCTTCCCGGCCGACGTCCTCGGACTGGAGCGCGTCGAGAACGGCCCGGCCTTTGTCCGCCCGCAGTCCCTGCGCAAGTCCGACGGCAAGGTCATTCCGGCGACCGATCCCGCTTTCGAGACGGCCTTCCAGGCCGAGGTGTCCGCCGCCGCGGCCGTGCGCGAGAAGCTCGTCGAGATCAACCGTCACCGCATCGGCGACGTCAATGCCGCGATGGACAAGGCCCGCGTCTCCCTCCGCCGGGCCGAGGATCTCAGGCTCGCCGACGACGTCGTCGCGCTCCAGAGGGAGATCGCGGGACTAGACGGACGTTTCACGGCCTTGCAGGAAGAGGCCAAGCAGGTCGTCGCCGGCGGGGCCGTCGCTTCGCTGGTCTCGCAGGACGCCGCCGGCCGAGAGGTCGTCGTGCCCCTGACGCAGGTCATCCGCGCCTGGTTCCCGAACCGTCTCGACACCTGGGGCCGCGTGAAGCTCTTCGCCTCCCGGCTCGGGGAGTTCATCTTCGACGAACCTCGCGAGGCCAACACCGAGGGCGGCCTGATGCCCGCCATCTTCGGCACGCTGGTGATGACGGTCTTCATGAGCCTGCTGGTCACGCCCTTCGGCGTCATCACCGCCATCTACCTTCGCGAATACGCCCAGCAGGGGCCGGTTCTCCGCATCGTCCGCATCAGCGTCAACAACCTCGCCGGCGTCCCCTCGATCGTCTTCGGCGTCTTCGGCCTCGGCTTCTTCGTCTACGTCCTCGGCGGCTCGATCGACCAGCTCTTCTTCGCCGACCAGCTGAAGTATAACAACAACACCCCGGTCTTCGGCACGGGCGGCCTGCTCTGGTGTTCGCTCACGCTCGCCCTGATGACCTTGCCGGTCGTCATCGTGGCCACCGAAGAAGCCTTGGCGGCCGTCCCGCGCGGCATGCGCGAGGCCTCCTTGGCCACCGGCGCTTCGAAGTGGCAGACCATCCGCGACATCCTTCTGCCGGCCTCCGCGCCCGGCATCCTGACCGGCGTGATCCTCGCCATGGCCCGCGGGGCAGGGGAGGTCGCCCCGCTCATGCTCGTGGGCGTCGTGAAGCTCGCCCCGACCCTGCCTTTCGACGGTTCCGCCCCGTTCCTGCACATGGACCGAAAGTTCATGCACCTGGGCTTCCATGTGTATGACCTCGGCTTCCAGTCGCCGGACTCCGATGCGGCCCGCCCGATGGTCTTCGCGACCACGCTGCTGCTCATCGTCCTCGTCGTCTGCCTGAACATCGGCGCGATCTGGATCCGCAACCGCCTCCGCGCACGATTCAAGGGCGCCTCTTTCTAAGAAAACACCCCTCATGTCCCAGACCATGAACCCTCCGTCCTCTTCCCGCATCAAGGTCCGCCCCGCCGCCGAACGCGAAGGGCGTAAGGACTACATCAGCATCCGCGACTTCGGTTTCTGGTATGGGGAGAAGAAAGCCCTCGACGCCATCTCCCTCGACATCCCCGAGCGCCAGGTCGTCGCCTTCATCGGTCCGTCCGGTTGCGGCAAGTCCACGCTCCTGCGTAACCTGAACCGGATGAACGACCTCGTCGACGGCATCCGTCATGAGGGCGATATCACCATCAACGGACGTTCGATCTACGATCCCGGACTGGAGGTCATCTCCCTCCGCCGTCGCGTGGGCATGGTCTTCCAGAAGTCCAACCCCTTCCCCAAGTCCATCTTCGAGAACGTCGTCTACGCCCTGCGCGTGGTCGGCGTCCGCGACCGTGCCGTCCTCGAGGAGGCCTGTGAGACCTCCCTCCGCAAGGCCGCCCTCTGGGACGAAGTGAAGGACCGTCTCGACGACAGCGCCCTCGGCCTTTCCGGCGGCCAGATGCAGCGTCTCTGCATCGCCCGCGCCATCGCCAACCGCCCGGAGATCCTGCTCATGGACGAGCCTTGCTCGGCCCTCGACCCGATCGCGACCGGCAAGATCGAGGAGCTCATCCACGAGCTCAAGGACCAGTTCACCATCGTCATCGTCACCCATTCGATGCAGCAGGCCGCCCGCGTATCCGACCGCACCGCTTTCTTCTACCTCGGCAAGCAGGTCGAATACGACACCACCGAGAAGATCTTCATGAACCCGACGCAGGCCCAGACCGAGGCCTACATCTCGGGTCGCTTCGGCTGATTTCCAGACCAACAAGACCATGCAACGCTTCTTCCACGACGAACTCCGCCAGCTCCGGGACGACCTCATCCTGATGGGCGAGCGTTCGCTCGACATGACCCGCCTCGTGCTCCGCGCCGTCGAGAACGGCGACGATTCCCTGGCCCTGCAGGTCCGCGGCATGGACGACCGCGTCGACGAGCTCGAGAAGCGCGTCGACCGCGAGATCATGCGCTACCTGACGCTCTTCGGCCCGATGGGCAGCGACGTCCGGCTGCTCCTCGCCGCCCGCGACATCGGCCACGACCTCGAGCGCATCGCCGACGAGGCCTCCGTCATCGCCAAGCGCGCCATGGTCATCTCCGAGCGCGGTCCGCTCAAGGACCTGCTCCACGTCCCGGCCGAAGGCGTCATCGCCTGCGAGGTCCTGCGCCTGGCCATCGACAGCTTCATCGAAGGGGACATCGAGAAGGCCCGGCTGGTGCTGCGGCGTGACGCCGAGATCGACGCCCTTAACCGCAAGAACTACGAGGAGCTCTTCGGCAAGGCCGGCGACGCCGCCAAGGTGTCCGCCTCCCACGTCGAGCTGATCTTCATCTCCAAGGCCCTCGAGCGAATCGGCGATCATTCGAAGAACATCGCCGAACAGGTCATCTTCCTGCTTTCCGGCGAGGACGTCCGTCACGCCCGCTGACCCTGCCGCGGGAAAAGTCCCCCCTTGTCGGGGGGCTTTCCTGTGGTATGATGCGGGGATGGAAGTCGCGCGTCGTCTCGGAGTCTTGGTCCTCGAGTGGGGTTCCCTCGCCTTGGGGGTCTTCTTGGCCAAGTATTTCGGTTTCCTGAGCTACGGAGACCCCGTGACCCTGGCCGTCGTCGCCGTGGTCCTCGGCCTGTTCAACTCCTTCCTGCGCCCGTTCCTCCTGGCGGTCTTCATGATCGTCTCGATCCCCATCCTGATCCTCACGCTTGGCCTAGGCGCCTATCTGGTGCTCTTCGTGACCAACGGCGCTATCCTCGCCCTGACCGATAGCCTCATCAAGGACTTCCACTTGAATAACTGGGCCATGGCGACCCTCACGATTTCCATCACTTCCTGGATGATTTCTTCCACGGTCGGCATCGACCAGCTCAAGCCGCTGCGCCGGGCCAATGAAGCCAAGGCCAACGCCCAGAAGGCCAAGGACGACGCCATCGACATCTGATTCGGGCAGGGCGGTTGTTTCAGGTGGCGGGTGGCAGCTCCGGGTGGCTGGTATCGGGTATGTGCAGCAGGGTGGGGTGTCATGTTTATTGCGCCTGCCACCCGCCACCTGAGGCCGCCACCTGCCACCCGTAACTTCGGGCCCTCCGGTCCTCGTGCCCTCCGGCCCTCGTATTCACTCAGTCTTGCCAATCCGCCGGGAGTCCTTTGCGTGGGGGCTCCACGCCATGTCGAATCCCGCTCTCTCCTCCTGGGCCCGCAACGTCGCCCCTTCACCGACCCTCGCCGTCGATGCCAAGGCGAAGGCCCTCAAGGCCGCCGGCAAGGACGTCGTCGGCTTCGGCGTCGGCGAGCCCGACTTCGACACCCCGCAGTTCGTCAAGGACGCCTGCGCCAAGGCCCTGGCCGACGGCCAGACCAAGTATGCCCCCACGCCGGGCATCCCCGCCCTCCGCAAGGCCATCGCCGAAGACTACACCCGTCGCGGCTTCACCGGCATCGCCGACGCCAACGTCGTCGTCTCCCCGGGCGGCAAGATGTCCTGCTACCTCGCCATCCTCGCCACCATCAGCGCCGGCGACGAAGTCATCATCCCGGCCCCGTATTGGGTCAGCTACCCTGAGATGGTGAAGCTCGCCGGCGGCAAGCCCGTCGTCGTCAACGCCGAGGACGTCACCGGTTTCAAGATCACCCCGGCCCAGCTGACCGCCGCGCTCACCCCGAAGACGCGCATGGTCATCATCAACAGCCCGTCCAACCCGACCGGCGCCGTCTACACCCGCGCCGAGCTCGAAGCCCTCGTGGCCATCTGCGTGAAGGCCAACGTCTGGATCATGTCCGACGAGATCTACGAGAACCTCGTCTATGACGGCCAGACCACCTGCAGCCCGGCGACCTTCTCGCCTGAAGCCGCCCGCCTGACCATCACCGTCTCCGGCTACGCCAAGAGCTACTCCATGACCGGCTGGCGCCTCGGCACCCTCGTCGCCTCCGACAAGGCCCTCGCCGCCGCCGTGGCCGACCTGCAGAGCCAGATCTCGTCCAACGCCACCACCTTCGCCCAGTTCGGCGCCCTGGCGGTGCACCAGCACCCTGACAAGGCCAAGGCCTCCCTCGCCGAGATGGGCGCCGTCTTCGATAAGCGCCGCCTCAACCTCCTCGCCGGCCTCAACGCCATCCCCGGCCTGACCTGTTACCGCTCACAGGGCGCGTTCTACCTCTTTCCGAACATCAAATCGTTCGGCCTGACCTCCGCTCAGTTCGCCGACCGCCTGCTCGAGGAAGAGCTCATGGCCGTCGTCCCGGGTTCCGCGTTCGGCTCCGAAGGCTACATCCGCCTCAGCTACGCGACCTCTGACAAGGTGATCGCCCAGGGCCTCGAGCGTCTCGCCCGTTTCTGCGCGAAGCTGAAGAAGTAACGGCAGCGAGGGGACACGCCCCTGGACCAAAGGACGGCACCCGATGCCGTCCTTTTTTGTGCATGTATCAAGGTAGGGGCACGACCGCGTCGTGCCCTAGTTGAAACGTTTCAATTCAAGCCACCTGCAACGGCTTGATGCTCGCCTTTACCTTGGGGCCGATGGTGTTGACGGCCTCCCTGAGGTCATAGGCGAGCTGGGCGCGCAGCCAGTAGCCTGGCTCGAGACCAAGGTAGGCGCATAGGTGCAGGTCGGTCTCGGCGGTGATGCCACGGCGCTCCTTGAGGATCTCATTGACGCGCTGGTGGGGCAGACGGGCGCCCTTGGCCAGACGGTAGGCCGTGATGCCGAGCGGCGTCAGGAACTCCTCGCGGAGCAGTTCGCCCGGGTGGACGTTGAGGAGTTTCTTTTTCATGAAGATCAGTGGTAGTCGGTGATTTCTATGTCGTAGGCCTCGTGGCCTGCCCAGCGGAAGCAAAGTCGATATTGGTCGTTAATGCGGATGCTGTGTTGTCCCTGTCGGTTTCCTTGGAGTGCCTTCAAGCGATTGCCGGGTGGTACGCGTAGGTCGTTGAGCGAGGCGGCCGCTTGGAGTTGGGTGAGTTTCCGTAGGGCGGACTGGTGGATGGTGGCGGGTAATTCGGCAGGTCTTTGGCCGAGCCAGAGCCGATGCGTGGCGCGGCAGGCGAAGGTCGCGATCACTGGACGAGAAAGTTATGCATGACTAGCATGCATAGTGTCAATGAGGATATGCACGTTAAACGTGCACAATTTGTAACTTCAGTCAGGGGACACGTGGGCACGGTGACACGTGGACACGGGGAAGGGAGCAGGGGAGATGGGATCATCACCCGTCTACTGCTTCACGGGCTTTGCGCATCTTGATGGTGCCGCCCAGCAGGCGGGCGACTTCGTCGAGCTGCGCGGCTATTTGGACGACCACTGGCTGGGGGATGATACCGAGGTCCTCGGCGATGCTGAGTTGGGTTTCAAGTTCCGCCAATGAGCCGCGGGCGATCTGGAGGAAGCGCAGGGCGTCTTTGTTCGTCCCTCGCTCGTCGCCTTCGGCGATGTTCGAAGGGATGGAGACTGCCGATCGCATGATCTGATCGGACAGCCCTCGATGTCTCTCGAAGGCAGGAGTCATGCAGAGGCGATAGGCTGCGGACGCGAGTGAACGCGATTTCTGCCAGACAACGAGGTCGCGATAAGAGTTAACCTTTCCGAGCGGCTTGGGGGTATTCATCGCCGCCAAGGCTGTCTCCTTCGCGGCTTCAGCGCACCGTTTTCATCGCACACTGAATCCCTATGCTCACCTGAAGGATTCCTTTGCTAATATCCCCCATGTCCACGTGTCACCGTGCCCACGTGTCCCCTAGGATCATGCCGGCTCTACGAGAATGCAGGGCATCCCGGCGGCGTCGGCGGCTTCCTTGCCGCGCGGGCTGTCTTCGATGACGACGCAGTCGGCGGGCTTCAGGCCGAGGCGGTCCGCCGCGGCGAGGAAGAGGTCGGGGTGCGGCTTGGAGCGCGGGGCGTCCTCGGCGGTGATGACGGCGTCGAAGAGGTGCGTGATGTCGATCCGCTTCAGCGTCGTATGCACGTGGTCGCGCCGGCCGGCGGAAGCGACGGCGGTCTTGTGACCGAGGCCGCGGACGTGGTGGACGACGGCGACGACTTCGTGGCGGGCGGTGACGTCCTTGGCGAGGTGCTCTTCGAGGAACTCATGGCCGTCGGCCAGCAGCTGCTCGACGTCCAGGTCGAAGCCGTAGTCTGCCTTGAGGCGCTGGCAGGTGTCGACGGCGGACATGCCGCCCATCGAGCAGAAGAGGGGCCACGGGAAGTCGAACGACCGACCGATCTGCTTGCTGATGATGTGCGTCCAGCTGCGGTGGTGGATCCACATGGAGGCCGCGAGGGTGCCGTCACAGTCGAAGATCCAGCCCGGACGGGAGAGGAGGGCCGGGTCGAAGGGAATCATCTTGGACATGGCGATCAGCGCATGCCGGGGAAACCGCCGCCGGGGAAGCCGCCGCGGCCGCCGCCCATCTGGCCCATGCGACGCATGAGTTCCTTGCCCTTGCCGCCCTTCATCATGCGCATCATCTCGCGCATCTGGGAGAACTGCTTGATCAGCGCGTTGACGTCGCTGACCTGGGTGCCCGAGCCTTTGGCGATGCGCAGGCGGCGCGAGCCGTTGAGGATGTCGGGATTGCGACGCTCCTTCTTGGTCATCGAGAGCACGATGGCTTCGGTCTTGGCGAGGTGCTTCTCTTCCTTGGCGCCGACCTGGATGCCGCCCATGCCCGGCATCATCTTCATGATGTCGCCGAGCGGGCCCATCTTCTTCATCTGCGACATCTGCGCGAGGAAGTCCTCGAGGTCGAAATCGGCCTTCTTCATTTTCTCGGCCAGACGCTCGGCTTCCTTGTGGTCGACGACCTCCTGGGCCTTCTCGACGAGGGAGACGACGTCACCCATGCCCAGGATGCGCTGGGCCATGCGGTCGGGGTGGAAGGTGTCGAAGTCCGAGGACTTCTCGCCCGTGCCCATGTAGCGGATCGGGACGCCCGTGACGGACTTCATCGACAGCGCAGCGCCACCGCGGGCGTCGCCGTCGAGCTTGGTCAGGATGATGCCCGTGAGCGGGGTGGATTCGTGGAACTTGGCGGCCACGTCGACGGCCTGCTGACCGAGGGCGGCGTCGGCGACGAGGAAGACCTCGTGCGGCTGGAAGGCGTCGCGCACGCGGCGGACTTCTTCCATCAGGTCGCCGTCGATCTGGAGGCGGCCGGCGGTGTCGACGATGACGAGGTCCGCGGCGGCGGCTTCGGCGTCCTTGACTAGGCGGCCCACCATCGCGGCGACGTCGGTCGCGGCGCGGTCGGCGCGGAAGTCGAAGCCTTCGTTCTTCGCGAGGGTCTCGAGCTGGTCGATGGCCGCGGGACGGCGCAAGTCGGCGGCGACGAGGGAGGGCTTGCGAATGCCCTCCTTTTTCACGAGGTGCTTGGCGAGCTTCGCGGCGCTGGTGGTCTTGCCGGAGCCCTGGAGACCGACGAGGAGCACGCGCAGCGGGCGGCGGGGGTCGATCGGGCGTTCGCCTTCGCCGAGGAGCTTCGTGAGCTCGTCGGACACGATCTTGACCGCCATCTGGCCCGGGTTGACGGATTCGATGACGGCCTGGCCGAGGCAGGCGACCTTGACGCGTTCGGTGAAGTCCTTGGCGACCTTGAAATTGACGTCGGCGGACATCAGCGCCGAGCGCACCTCGGTCAGCGCCGGGGCGATGTTCTCCTCGGTGAGCTTGGAGAGTCCCCGGAGGTCGCGGAGGGCCTTGGTGAGTTTGTCGGTGAGGTTGGCGAACACGGGAAGGAGGACTAGGGGAGGTAGTAAAGGCGTTCGGACCAGTCGTATCGAGGATAGAGTAGGGGGCGGCGGGCCCGATTCCGGGCGCAAAAAGGCCGCGTCACCCGGGGGCGACGCGGCCGAAAGGCGAGCAAGGCTTACTTTTTGGCGGGCTGGCGGTTCAGGACGGCGTCCTTGGTGCTCGCGGCGATCGTCATCACTTCGGCGATCAGTTCCTTGGGGACTTTCATCTCCTCGAGGGTCTGCTGGAGGTTCTCGGCGACGGCGTTGAAGTGCTCTTCCTTCAGGTCCAGGCTCTCATGGGCGGAGCGCATGTCCTTGCCCTTCCAGGGGATCGGGCCGCCGAAGGCCGCCGAAAGGAATTCCTTCTGTTTCCGATGCTGGGACTTCATGTTCACTTCCTCGAAGAAGCCGTTGATGCGCTTGTCGGCGAGGACCTTGACGTAGAACTTGTCGACGGCCGCGTCGAGGGCGGCCTTGCCGCCGAGACGGTGGTAGAGGCTCTTTTCGCGTTCGGCCTGGAACTGCGCGCGGGCGGCTTCGTCGGCGAAGGCGTAGGTGACGCCCTCGTAGGCATAGGTGACGGGTTTCTTTTCGGCGCAGCCGACGGAGAGGATGGCGGCCAGCAGGGCGAGGAGGAGGGCGAGGGAGCTCATGTGGGTGGGAGGAATAAACAAGTATTTGAAATACCTTTTTAAGCAAGGCCCAAATCTCCGGCCCTTGACTAGGGCCGGCGCCGGGACAGGATGGGGAATCCGATGAAGCTCAGCCTGTTCAGCGACTATTCCCTCCGGCTGCTGATGTTCGCGGCCCTGAAGGGGGAGTCCTTCCAGCTGGACGAGGTGACCAAGGCCTATGGTATCTCGAGGCACCATCTGGCCAAGGTGGTCCAGCGCCTTGCCCAGCTGGGTTATCTCGAGACCCGCCGGGGTCGCCAAGGCGGCATCATGCTGGCCAAGGCCCCGGAGGCGATCCGGCTGGGGCGACTGATCCGCGAGACGGAAGACCAGCCGGTCATCGTGGAGTGTTTCGATCCGGCGACCAACACCTGTCCGATCAACGGGAGCTGCCAGCTCAAGGGCATCCTCGGCCAGGCGTTGCGCGAATTCTACGCGGTCCTCGACCGGCATACGCTGAAGGACACCGTCCATGGGCCGCATCGGGCGCGCATGACGAAGGTCCTGCTAGGGTCGTCGCCGTCGGCGGCGTGACGCCGTCTCTTGCCTTCCGGACGTTTTCGCCTCTTCTTCGCGGGATGGAAATCCTCATCATGGGCTGCGGCACCTCGCAGGGCTGTCCCTTGCCCGCCCATGACAATCCGGGGCTGGACCTGAAGGAGGAGCGCAACTGGCGCGCCCGGACGAGCATCCATGTCGTCATCGAGGGCCATCACGTCCAGGTCGACGCCGCCCCGGAGTTCCGGACGCAGTGCCTGAAGTATGATGTCCGTGAGGTCGACACGTTCATCCTGACCCACGGTCATGCGGACCATGTGCTCGGCATGGACGACCTCCGTCAGTTTTGCACGAACAAGGGCGGGGCGGCCATTCCGGTGTATTCGACCGAGGTCGGGCTCGAGCGTATCAAGGCCATCTTCCCTTACGCCGTCGGTAAGCCGGCGGCCTCGGGTTACGTCTCGCTGGGGCTTAACCTCATGCCGTCCAAACTCGTCCTGCCCGGTGGCGGCATCATCCGTTCGACGCTCCTGCCGCACGGCAACGAGTCCACGCTCGGCCTCGTCTTCGAAGAGCCTTCGACGGGCATGAAGTTCGCTTATTACACCGATTGCCGCGCGATGACCGAGAAGTCCCTTGAGCTCGGCGAGCATGCCGACCTCGCCATCCTCGACGGCCTGCGCCCGAATCCCCATCCGACGCACATGACGGTCGATCAGGCCTGTCAGGCCGCGCATGACCTGCGTGCCAAGCGGGCGCTGCTCACGCACATGACCTTCCAAGTAGATTACGCCACGTTTACGGAGCAGCTGCAGCAGACGCACCCGAAGGTCGGACTCTGCTACGACGGCCTGCGGATCGAGCTCGGTAAATAAGCGGGCATGAAAAAGGGCGCCCGAGGGGCGCCCTTGATTCACCGGCTCTGAGTGGGCTCAGAGTTCGGTGATGACGATGTTGCGGAACCAGCAAGGGTCGCCGTGCTCGGTGAGCATCAGCTTGCCCTGGCCGGGGCCGAAGCCCTTCTTGTTCTTGAACTTGCTCTTGGCGATGGCGGCCTTCCATTCCTCGGACTTCGTGTCGGCCGAGGAGCTCAGCTTGCCGTTGAGGTAATGTTCGATCTTGCCGTCCTTCACCACGACGCGGCTCTGGTTCCACTCGCCGATGGGCTTCTTGGCCTTGTCCTTGGCGGAGTCGACGATGTCGTAGATCGAACCCGTGTTGTGGCTGCCGCCGCGGAGGCCGTCGGGGTGGCCGTCGTCGTCGATCATCTGGTATTCGATGCCGAGCCACTCGCCCTTGCCCTTGGCGTCCTTGATGTTGGTGACCCAGTACTTGATGCCGTTGTTGCCCTTGGCTTCGAGGCGCCATTCCCAGGTGAGTTCGAAGTTCGCATATTCCTTCTTCGAGATCAGGGCACCGGTACCCTTCTGGGCGATGAGACGGATGACGCCGCCTTCTTCGGTCTTCCAGCCGCCGGCGGGGGCGCCGCCGTTGAGGTCGGTGAAGTCGGCCAGCGTGAGGGTGACCTTTTCGTCGGCGAAGAGAGAGCCGGTGGCGAGCAGGGCGAGGAGGAGGGATTTCATGGGGAGGCTTTGTTTATGGGAAGTATTCCGGCGGATTTGAAGTCCTTTGTCGGCGGTCAGGGCAGGACTTTGATTTCCTTGAGCCAGACGAGCGCCTCGGCCTGCCACTTGTCCCACGATGGACCCTTGTAGCCGTTGAGGCCGTGGCCGCCGTTGGGCAGTTCGATGAGGCGGGTCGGCAGGCCGGCCTTCTGCTGGGCCGCAAAGAACATGCGGCTGTTCTCGATGTCGACGACCTTGTCGTCGACCGCATGTGCCAGGAAGGCGGGCGGGGTGCCGGCGTTCACGTGCTTCTGCGTCGAGAAATATTCCGGGAGGCCGTGCGCGGGCGTCTCGCCCATCAGGTTCTTCTTCGAGCCGCGGTGTACGCCGACATCCATGCTGATGACCGGATAGATCAGGATCGAGAAATCAGGTCGGCTACTTTCGCGGGCGATCGCGTCGGTCGTCTTTCCTTCGCCGGCATCGAAGTGCACGGTCGCGGTGGAGGCCAGGTGGCCGCCGGCGGAGAAGCCGATGATGCCGACCTTCTTCGGATCGATCTTCCACTGAGAGGCGTTCGCCCGGACCGTGCGGATGGCCCGCTGGGCGTCGAGGAGCGGCACGTAAGGACGTCCGGCGGGCAGGCGATATTCGAGGACGATACCGGCGATGCCGTGGGCGTTGAGCCACGTGGCGATGCCGTGGCCTTCGCCCTTGGTCACCAGGCCACCGTAGCCGCCGCCGGGGCAGATCACGATCGCCGCGCCGTTCGGCTTCGCGGGCAGGTGCACGGTGATTTTCGCCTTGGAGGAGTCGGAGAGCTTGCCGTTGCCTTCGGGCGCCTCGCCTGGCCAGAGCGGCAGGGTTTCGGCGGCGAAGGAGGAAGCGGTGAGCGCGAGGACGGCGAGGAGGGGGCGCATCGGGTGTGGAGGGGTAGGGGCAGGGGTTGGGGTAGGGGTAGTGTGCATGCCAAGGACATGCAGGGAAGGCGATTGGTGGGGTCACGACTGCGTAGTGACCTGGGATGTCACTAGGTCAGCACGCAGTGCTGATCCTACCCTCGATGCAAGGGGCCCGATGGAGGCACAAAAAAGCCCCGGAGGTCCGGGGCTTTCGCTGATATGCCTGACGGCTTACTTGCCGAATCCGGCGGAGGGCTTGCCGTCGGCTTCGAGCTTGCCGGCGGACCAGAGGACGGCGCGTCCGACGAGGTCGAGGTAGCGGGCGTCTTCGACGGTGGCGTTGTTGTGGCCGATCGTGGTGCTGAAGATGCGGGTCTTCTTCGGGCCGAACTCATTGGTCCAGGCGACGATCGCGTTGGCTTCGGAAGCCGGGGTGACCTTGCCCTTCTTGTCCTTCTTCTCCGGGATCTTCTGGTTGCCGGTGGCGAGGGTCTTGGCGGTCAGGACCTGGACGTTGTTGTAGAGCTCCTCGTTGATGGTCGTCCAGTCGGCGAGGCCGGTGGTGATCGGGTGGGACTTGTCGGTGAAGGTGATGGCGATCGGCTGCTGGGGGCCGTGGCCGGTGGACTGCAGGCCGAGCATCTCGTACCAGCTGGCGTTGTCGTCGCCGACCTTCACGGGCGCCTTGAAGTTGCCCCAGCGGTAGCTGTGCATGGCGCAGTGGAGGTTCACGGCGGGCAGGCCGTTCTTATGGGCGTTGACGATATTGGCGACGTAGGCCTGGTCGGTGATGTCGGCGGCGCACTCGTCGTGGACGACCACGTCGAAGTTCTTGCCCCAGTCCGGGCTCTTGAAGAGTTCGAAGAGCGGCTTGGTGGACTTGGTCGGGTCGTAAGCGACTTCGACCACGGCGTTCACGCGGGCTTCGATGCCCTTCTTCAGGACTTCTTTCTGCGTGGCGTAGTCGTGGCAGCAGCCGCCGGCGACGATGAGGACGCGCAGGGGCTTCTGCTCGGCGGCGAGCGTGGAGGTCAGGCCGACGAGGGCGGTCAGCGCGAGGAGGGTACGGAGTTTCATGGGGTATCTAGGATAAAGGGGGCGAGGGGGTCGGCGGGCAAAAGAAAAACCTACTTCTTAGGCTTAGGGGCCGGCTTGGGGGCGGTCAGGGCCTTCTTGGTGTCGGCGATCGCGGCCTTGGCCAGTTCGTCGGGGATGGGCTGGCCTTCGACGAAGGCGTAGAGGGCTTCCTTCTGCTTCTCGGTCAGCGGATGTTCTTCCTTGGGCGGCATGACATCGCCCGCGGTACGATCCAGGAAGACGCGTGCGAGCAGCATGCTGTCGTTCGGCCGGCCGATGACGAAGGCCAGGTTCTTGCCGCCCTTGAGCGCGGCATCGAGGGTGTCGAGACGTAGCTTGCCTTTCTCCTTCTTGGGCCCGTGGCAGGAGACGCACTGCGCGTCGAACATCGGCTGGACGACCTTGGCGTAGTCCGCCTTCTGCGCCGGCGTGAGCGGCTTGATCGGTTCGGGTTTCTTCTTCGGGGCGGTCGGCGCGGCGAACGCGCAGGCGGCGAGGAGAAGGGGGAGCAACGGGCGCATCGGATTATTTCTTCGGGGCCTGCTTGGGCGCCTTGGTCGCGGCGAGGGCGGCCTTGGCCACGTCGTCAGGGATGGGCTTGCCTTCGATGAAGAGGGCGAAGGCCTGGATCTGTTCCTTCGTCAGCGGATTACCCTCGGTCGGCATGAACTCTTCGTCCGAAGGATCAAGCGTCACGCGCACGTGCATGAGGCTCTTCTGCAGGTCGCCGGCGACGAAGGCCGCGCCTTCCGAGCCCCCTTTCTTGAGGGCTTCGAGCGAGTCCATGCGGAGCTTGCCTTTGACCTTCTTGGCGCCGTGGCACTCGACGCAGTGGGCTTCGAGGATCGGGGCGATGACCTGCGCGTAGTCGTCGCGCTTGTCGCCGGGTGCGACGTCGATCACCACCTTGTCCGGACGCGGCGAGGCGACCTTGTTCGGTCTGAAGGGGAAGCCTTCATCGTGGACGATCTCGCCGCCGACGTGCGCGGCGAAGCTCATCACGCCGATGGCCACGAATTGGCCGGCGAGTCGCACCGTGAACGACTGCGAGAGCAGCAGGCTGGCCAGTCCGGCGAAGGCCGAGGCGGCGATGCCTCCCCAGAGGTGCAGTTCGATGGCTTCGCCGGCGAAGCCGTTGAAGTGGGCATGCAGGATGCCGCAGAGGACGGCGCCCCAGGTGCCGGCGGCGGAGAAGACGGACAAGCGACGCACGGTCGCGGCGGCCTGTTCGTGGCGCTCGAAGAATTCGAACATCGGCACGATGAGCAGCACGGCGGCCGGGATGTGCAGGGCGAGGATATGGAAGTTGCCGAGGATCGAGAGGATCGCCGGGCCGCGCTCCGCGCCGTCGGGGGGCAGCAGGAAGGCCAAGGCGACCAGGAGGAGATTGGCGGCGGCGACCAGCACGACGGACTGACGGAAGGTCAGGGCGTACAGGCGTTCTTCGATGCGGTGAAGGGGCGTCATGGACGGAAAGGGGTCTGGGTGATATGGAGTCGCTTCGGGGTGGGGTCAAACGCAAGCGACCGCGCGGAGGACCTTCCTGTTTAGACACAAAAAAAGCCCGCGGGGTTCCGCGGGCTTTTCGTCAGCAAGCCAGAAGGCTTACTTGGCTTCGATGAAGGCCTTGATCTTGGCGACCTGCTCCTTGGTGAGGGGCGGGTTCTTCTCGTGGGACTTCTTCGGGGGCATGGCGAGGTCGTCCTCAGGGCTGGTCAGCGCGAGGTTGACGGTCTTGTAGAGGGAGCTCTTGGAAGCGTCGCCCCAGACGATGCCTTCGCCGGCTTCCTTGCCGCCCTTGACGATGGACTTGAGGCTGGAGGAGTCGAAGCCGGCCTTGACCTTGCCGTTCTTGGCCTTCTTCGGGTCGTGGCAGTTGGCGCAGCTCTTCTCGAGGATCGGCGCGATGTCGGCCTTGAAGGCGGCTTCGTGGTCGACGGCGGCGAAGGCCGAGGAGGCGGAGAGGAGGGTGAGGAGGGCGAGGGTACGCATGGGTGTGTTAAGGTAACACCACATAAAGCGAAAAGTTGCCCGCTGGGGAGCAAAAAGTGGCCTATTCGCGAACGGCCCACACCCGGCAGGCCTCCTGCATCCGGGTCGGGACGAAGGCTTCCACCCGGGTTCCTTCGGCCAGGGCCTTGGAACGGATGATCGTGGCCCCGGCGTGCAGCTTGGAGAGCATCGCGTACTGGTCGTGGGGGATGAGTAGGGTCATATGCTCATCCCGGCTGGCGGCGCATTCCTCGAGGCGTTGGAGCAGGGCCGGCAGGCCTTCCCCGGTCCGGGTGCTGATCAGCTTGGCGTCCGGATAGGCGGCCAGAGCCTGGGCGCGTTCGACCTCGTCGCAGAGGTCGGCCTTGTTGAGGACGGTGATCACCGGTCGGTCGCCGGCGCCGATTTCCGTCAGAACCTGCAACGTCGTCTCGGCATGCTTGTCGCGTTCCGGCGAGCCGAGGTCGATGACATGGACGAGGAAGTCGGCCTGGACGGCTTCTTCCAGGGTGGCCTTGAAGGCCTCGACGAGACGGTGAGGAAGGCGGCGCACGAAACCGACGGTGTCGGTCAGGAGCAGCGCGCGGCCGGAGGGCAGGGAGAGGCGGCGCGTGGTCGGGTCGAGCGTGGCGAAGAGCTTGTTCGCGGCGAGCACCTCGGAGCCGGTGAGCTTGTTGAGCAGCGAGGATTTGCCGGCGTTGGTGTAGCCGACGATCGAGAAGGTCGGCAGCGGGACGCGCTTACGTTGCTTCCGCTGGGTCGCGCGCTGGGCGACGACTTCCGCGAGGTCGCGGCGGACCTTGGCGATCTTGTCGCGGATCTTGCGCTGGTCCATCTCCAGCTGGGTCTCGCCGGCGTCGCGCTGCTGCGTGCCGCCGCCGCGCTGGCGGTCGAGGTGGGACCAGAGGCGCTTCAGGCGCGGCAGCATCTGCTGCAGCGCGGCGAGCTCGACCTGGAGGACGGCCTCGCGGGTCTTCGCGCGGGTGATGAAGATATCGAGGATGATCTCCTGGCGGTCGATGGCGCGCAGTTTGGCGTCCTTCTCCCAGTTGCGCTGCTGCGCGGGCGTCAGCTCATCGTCGAAGATGATCAGTCCGCATTCCTTGTCGCGGGCCAGCTGGGCGATCTCCTCGAGCTTGCCGGAACCGACGAGCGTGCGCGGGTTCTCCTCGCGCAGTTTGGCGATGATCGAACCGCGGATCTCGACGCCGACGTTGCCCACGAGCTCATGGAGCTCGTCGAGCAGGAGCTGGGCTTCCTCTTCGGTGTCGTCCGGGCGCTGCAGGCCGACCAGGATCGCGCGATTGGAGCGGGCGATGACCTCAGGGTCGAAAGGGTCGAGCGGCTTGTCTTTTTTGTCTTCGGATTCGTCGGACACGTGGCGGAAATAAAAAGGGGAAGGTAACTTTGGCGACCGCCCCTAGTCAGGCGAGATAAGATTCGGGTGGCAGGTGGCGGCTCCGGGTGGCAGGTGGCAGGGTCATTATGCCCGCCACCCGTAACCTGAGGCCGCCACCTGCCACCCGGAACGATGCTTCTTATTGGCTGAACTCCACCCAGTCCACGTTCATGAGGCCGCCGCCCTTCTTCGGGTTGGTCAGGACGAGGTAGACGTCGTGGCGGCCGGGGGTGGGCGTGAACTTCGCCTTGTTCTGCGTGAACTTGCCCCAGTCGCCGGTGTGGGCGATGTCGACGGTGGCGACGAGGGGGCCGGTCGGCGAATCCAGGCGGACTTCGATCTGGCTGCCCTTGGCCCCGCCGCCGGCGGAGGCGTTGATCTTGATGTTCTTGGTGTCGGCGAGGTTCAGGTTGGCGAACTTGAGCGTGGCGCCGTGCTGGGTGGAGCCGATGGCCTTGCCGGTGTTCTTGCCGCCGGTGATCTCGGCGGTCTCGGCTTCGATGCGGCGGTGGCGGAGGCGGACGGCACCCTTGCCGGTCAGCGGGCCCGCGGCGCCGGCACCGGCGTCGGTGACGACGGCTTCGAGGAGCAGGGTGCCGGGCTTGTTGTCCTTCGGCGCCGTCAGCTGGCCTTCGAGGCCGCGGGTGAGGGTCGGGCCGCCCTTGCCCTTCTCGAGGGCGAGCATCCAGCGGAGCATGATGGCGACTTCGTCCTCGGTGTGCTGCGGGTGGGCGAGCATCGGGACCTGGCCCCAGACGCCGCTGCCGCCGAGGCGGACCTTCTTGTTGAGGAGGTCCTCGGCGCCGGGCTGCTTCCGGTATTTGTCGGCGATGGCGACGAACGACGGACCGACGAGCTGGGTCTCCACGGCGTGGCAGTTGAAGCAATCGCTCTGGCGCATCAGCGAGAGGCCCGGATCGACCGCCACGGCCTTGCCGTCGGCGGGGAGGAACGCGGAGGTCACCAGCGTGCGCGCGGCGAACTCGGCGGGCTTGGCCTCGGAGGTGCCGTCCTCGGCGTCCTGCGCGGCGACCTTGAAGTCGAGCGGCTTGCCCGGGGTGAAGAAGTCGCCGTCCTGCGGGGTGAGGAAGCGGACGGTCGGCATGGTGTTGCCGACGACGACGGGGGTCGTGCGCGTGACGGCGCCGCCCTGGCCGTCGGTGACGGTGAGTTCGACGTTGAAGTTGCCGGCGGCCTCGAGGGCCACGGTCAGCTCTTCGCCTTCGCCGAGCTTACGGTCGCCGGGCTGCAGTTTCCAGGCGTAGCTCAGCTTGCCGCCGTCGAGGTCACGCGAACCCTTGGCGGAGAGCGTGGTCTTGAGCGGCGTCGGGCCGGCCGGGGTCGAGACGGCGAGCTTGGCGATCGGCTGAAGGTTGCCGCGCACGTAGGAGATCTTCAGCAGGGCCGAATCCGGGTTGACGCCCCAGGTGTCGCCGTAGTCGAGCAGGTAGAGGCAGCCGTCGGGACCGAAGGTCGCGTCGACCGGTCGACGGATGATCGTCGCGCCGTTATCGATGAGGACCTGCTGCTTCTTGCGCTGCTCGTCGGTGTTCGCGGTCACGAAGGTCGTGGGCGCGAACGCTTCGAGGCCCTTGAGGTCGGAGTTGGCGTCGAGCCGGGCCCACTTGATGAACGGGCGCTGCCAGTCCCAGAAGAGCAGGGAGCGGTCGAAGTGCTTCGGGAAGCCGTTGGTCTGCTCGTAGGACTCCTGCCAATAGAAGACCGGGCCCGCGCAGGCGGTGCGGCCGCCTTCGCCGAGTTCCGGCCACTGTTCGGAGACCGCGTACGGCCAGTAGATGAAGGCCGGGACGGCGGGCGGGAGTTCGACGAGGCCGGTATTGTTGCGGCTCTTGTTGAGCGGCGCCTTCGGGTCGAAGAGAGCGCCGACCTTCTCGGTCGCGTAGTCATATTCGGCGTAAGGGAAGTTGTTGCCGACGAAGAGCGGGTAGCCGTGGTTGCCGGCCTTCTTCGCCTGATTGATCTCGTCATAGCCACGGGAGCCGCGGGGGCCGTCGACGCGCGCGTCGGGGCCGACTTCGCCCCAGTAGACGTAGCCGGTCTTCGGGTCGATGCTCAGGCGCCACGGATTGCGCGTGCCCATCGCGAAGATCTCGGGGCGCGTCTTGGGCGTGCCGGGCTTGAAGAGGTTGCCTTCGGGGATGCTGTAGGTCGCGTCGTCGTGCACGCGGATGCGGTTCACCTTGCCGACGAGGGTGTTGGTGTTGGCGGAAGTGCGCTGGCCGTCCCACGGTTCCTTGCCGGGGCGCTGGTCGAGCGGGGCGTAACCCTTGCTGTCGCCGAACGGGCTGGTGTTGTCGCCGGTCGAGAAATACAGGCATCCGTCCGGTCCGAACTTCAGCGTCGCGCCGTGGTGGCAGCACTGCAGGCGCTGCTCTTCGTATTTCAGGATGAGCTTCTCGCTGCCGGCGACGAGCTGGTCGTCCTTCACCTGGAAGCGGGAGAGGTATTGGCCGTCGAAGCCGACGGGCGAGTAGATGAGATAGATCCAGCCGTTCTGCGCGAACTTCGGGTCGAGGGCGAAGGCGAGGAAGCCGTTCTCCTGCGACTTGAAGATCTCCATCTCCGCCACGAGCTTCACGCGCTTGGTCTTCGGGTCGTAGACCTTGAGGGCGCCGGCGTATTCGTTGAACCAGAGACGGCCATCGGGGGCGAATTCGAGGTGCATCGGCTGCGGGAGGCCGGTGAGCAGCGTCTCGGTCTGGAAGCGCACGTCCTCCGGCAAGCCGTCGGCGCCTTGGGCGGCCGGCGCGGCGGCCAGCAGGGCGACGCCGAGGAGGGAAAGGAGGCGGACGGGGGAGGAATCCATGGGAGGGTGACCTTGTGGAATGGGTGGGGTTCCCGTAAGGTTAGGAAAACGGGCCGAAGGGCAAGAGGGGAGGCGTTCTGGGCTGGGGCTAGGGCTAGGTAATCTTGGAAAAGAAAACGTCCGCCGGGTGGCGGACGATGTTAGGAGCATTTTCTAGCCCGAGCCCAGGCTCTGGCCCTTGCCCTATTTAGATCAATCCGAGCTGCATCTTGCCGTCCTCGGAGATCATGGTCTGGGTCCATGGCGGATCCCAGACGATGTCGACGCGGGCTTGGTTGATGCCCGGGACGCTGAGCACCCGATTGCGGGCGTCTTCGGCGATGACGGGTCCCATGCCGCAGCCGGGAGCGGTCAGGGTCATGGCGACCACGACGCTGTGGCGGTCCGGCGAATTATCGAGGGGCTCGACCTTGAGGGAGTAGACCAGGCCGAGGTCGACGATGTTCACGGGGATCTCCGGGTCGAAGACCTTCTTGAGGCTGTCCCAGACGGCTTCGTCGGAGGGCTTGCCCTTGTGGCCCGGGTGTTCGGCCTTGCCGACGGAACCGTAGGCGTCCGTCTTGCCTTCGTTCTCGGTCGCGTCGGTCGGCGCCTGTTCGCCGAGCGCGTCGGCGTCGCCGCCCTTGATGCGGAACATGCCCGTGTCGCAGACGACGGTGAAGTTCCCGCCGAGGCGGTGGGTGATGGTGACCTTGGTGCCCGCGGGGAGCACGGCGGGTTCGCCGGCGGGGATGACCGTGGCCTGCACATCGCGCGCGAGGACGCGGTCGTGGGGGCTGGGCGTATGGCGCTGGCCGGTGGTGTCTTCGCTCATGTTCAGGCTTGGTGGAATTTCAGGCGGAGCATCTCGCGCACCGCGGCGGTAGCCTCTTCGTGGCCGACTTTGGCGAGGATTTCCTCGAGGAAACCTTGGGCGAGCAGCTCCTGGGCGACGGCGAGCGGGATGCCGCGGGCGCGCAGGTAGAAGAGCTCGGCGGGGTCGATCTGGCCGGTCGTCGCGCCGTGCGAGCACTTCACGTCGTTGGCTTCGATCTCGAGGCCGGGCAGGGAATCCGCTTCGGCGTCCGGCGAGAGCAGGAGGTTGCGGTTGGTCTGGTAAGCGTCGGTGCGCTGGGCGTCCGGGGCGACCTTGATGAGGCCGGAGAAGATCGTGCGCGCCTTGCCGAGCAGGGCGTTCTTGAAGAGCAGGTCGGACTTCGCGTGGCCGGCGGCGTGGATCTGCAACGTCCGCTGGTCGAACTCCTGTTCGCCCGTCGCCACCGAGATGCCGAAGAGGCTGACGTCGGCGCCGGGGCCGTCGATGCGGACCGTGTTCTCGAGGCGGGCGCGACGGGAGCCGACGGCGGCGTTGACGGAGCTGATGACCGCGTCGCGGCCGCCGCAGGTGTTGTCGATCTGGAAGGACTGCGTGGCGGAGCCCCAGGCCTGGACGGCCAGGCGGCGGACCTGCGAGCCCGTGCCGGCGTGGATGTCGACGGCGGAGATCGCGAGGGCGCGCTGGTCGGGCTTGGCGGCCAGATGGAAGTCGTGGATGTCCGCCGAAGCGCGCTCGCCGGCGATGACCAGGGCGTGCGGGAAGACCGCGACCCCGTCGGTGAGGGTCCAGGTGACCGCGACGAAGGGCTGCTTCACCTCGACCCCCTTGGGGACGTGGAGGACGTAGCCGGCGCGGAGCCAGGCGCGATGTAGCGCGGCGAACTTGTCGCCGCCGAGGAGCACGGGGTGCTTCAGGAGGTGTTCCTGGAGCAGGGCGGGTCGGGTGCGGACGGCGTCTTCGAGGGATTCGAAGACCACGCCTTGGGCGACGAGCTCGGCGGAGAGCGTCGGCTTCAGCACGCAATGGCCGTCGACGTGGACGATGAGGCCCGCGGCGTCGGAGATCAGGCGCGAGCGCGCGATGAGGTCGGCGGCCTGGGCGGCGGTCGGATGCGGCGCGGGGGCATAACCGTCGAGCGAGAGCGTACGGGCGTCGGAGAAGCGCCACTTCTCGTTGTCGCGCGTGGGCATCGGCAGCGACTGGAACGTATGCCAGCCCTGTTGGCGGAGGACGGCGAACCAATCCTGCGCGCGGAAGTGCGCGGTCTCGGCGGACTGCAGGGCGACGTCGAGGACGCCGGCGGGAGCGGAGGCGACGGCGTTCATCCGACGGACCCTTCCATCTGCAGTTCGATGAGGCGCTTCAGCTCGACGGAGTATTCCATCGGGAATTCCTTCACCAGGTCGTTGACGAATCCGTTCACGGCGAGGGACATCGCTTCGCCCTCGGACAGGCCGCGCTGCATCATGTAGAAGATCTGCTCGGCCGAGACCTTGGAGACGCTCGCTTCGTGCTGGACCGAGTTCTTGCGGCCGCGGACGGAGATCGCGGGGTAGGTGTCGGTGCGGCTGTGCTCGTTGATGAGCAGCGCGTCGCATTCGGTGTTGTTGCGGCAGTTCGAGAGGGTCTTCGGGATGTGGACCAGGCCGCGGTAGGTCGAACGGCCTTCGCCGACGGAGATCGACTTCGCGATGATGTTCGAGGTCGTGTCGTCGGCCGCATGGATCATCTTCGCGCCGGTGTCCTGGTGCTGGCCGTCGTTGGCCAGGGCGATCGAGAGGACCTCGCCGCGGGCGCGCCTGCCGCGCAGGACCACGCCGGGATACTTCATCGTCAGGCGGGAACCGATGTTGCAGTCGATCCAGCGGACTTCGGCGTCCTCTTCGGCCACCCCGCGCTTCGTCACGAGGTTGAAGACGTTGGCGGACCAGTTCTGGACGGTGATGTACTGGATCTTCGCGCCCTTGAGGGCGACGAGCTCGACGACCGCGGAGTGCAGGGTGGCCGTCTCGAACTTGGGGGCCGTGCAGCCTTCCATGTAGGTGACTTCCGAGCCTTCGTCGGCGATGATGAGCGTACGCTCGAACTGGCCGAAGTTCTCGGCGTTGATGCGGAAGTAGGCCTGCAGGGGCTGGGCCACCTTCACGCCCTTGGGGATGTAGATGAACGAGCCGCCGGAGAAGACCGCGGAGTTGAGCGCGGCGAACTTGTTGTCGCCGGCCGGGATGACCTTGCCGAACCATTTGCGGAAGATCTCCGGATGGTCGCGCAGGCCTTCGGTCGGCCCGCAGAAGATGACGCCCTGTTTCTCGAGCTCGTCCTTCATGCGGGAGTAGACCGCTTCGGAGTCGAACTGGGCCTCGACGCCGGCGAGGAACTTACGTTCCGACTCCGGGATGCCGAGGCGTTCGAAGGTCTTCTTCACGTCGTCGGGGACTTCTTCCCACGTGCGGACGGGTTTCTGGCCCTTGGAGAGGTAGTAGCGGATGTCCTCGAACCTGATGTTCTCGAGGTCGGCCGTGGCCCAGTGCGTGGGCATCGGCAGGTCTTGGAAGATCTTGAGGGACTTCTGGCGGAACTCGCGGATCCACTCCTGCTCGCCCTTCACCTTGGCGATGTAGTCCACGGTCGCGGGGGTCAGCCCGATGCCCGCGTCGAAGGCGTAGTTCTCCTCGTATTTGAAGTCGCCCTTGGAGCGGTCGACTTCGATCGCTTCGCGCTGGGCCAGGTTATCGTCGATGTCAGCCATGGTCTTAGGCTTTGGCGAGGTCCTGCTTCACCCAATCGTAGCCCTTCTCCTCGAGTTCGAGGGCGAGCTCCTTGCCGCCGCTGTGCACGATCCGGCCGTCCCACATGATGTGGACGCGGTCGGGGACGATGTAGTCGAGCAGGCGCTGGTAGTGGGTGATCACGAGGAAGCCGGTGTCCGGTCCGCGCATGGCGTTGACGCCTTCGGAGACGATGCGCAGCGCGTCGATGTCGAGGCCGGAGTCGGTCTCGTCGAGCACGGCGTACTTCGGCTTGAGCATCATCAGCTGGAGGATCTCGCAGCGCTTCTTCTCGCCGCCGGAGAAGCCTTCGTTGACGAAGCGGGAGGTGAACTTCCGGTCCATCTTGAGGGCGTCCATCTTGGCGTAGAGCTCGGCGTAGTAAGCCTTGGCGTCGAAAGGCGCGCCCTTGGCCTGGCGGGCGACGAGCGCGGCGCGGATGAAGTTGGCGATGGTCACGCCGGGGATCTCGCTCGGATATTGGAACGCGAGAAAGAGGCCGGCGCGGGCGATGACGTCGGGTTCGAGCCCGAGGATCTGCTCGCCGTCGAGGAAGGCTTCCCCGGACTGCACGGAGTAGTCGGGATGGCCGGCGAGGACCTTGGAGAGCGTGCTCTTGCCGGTGCCGTTAGGCCCCATGATGGCGTGAACTTCGCCCTTCGGGACCGTGAGGGAGAAATCCTTCAGGATCGGGCGGTCGCCGATGGAGGCGTTGAGGTTCTTGATGACGAGGGAGTCGGACATGTGGGAAAGGGCGGGAGATTAGTTGGCAGGGGAGTCCTTGGCCTGCGCGCGGCCGTGGAAGCTGATCTCGATGACCTCGGAGTCGAAGCCGGGCGGGAGGATCGAGCGGAGGCTCTTGAGGACTTCGGGCGGGAGTTCGATGTCGTGGACGCGGCCGGTGGCCTTGTCGCGGAAGTGCGCGTGCGGGGCCAGGTTGGGGCAGTAGCGGGTGGACTCGCGCTCGTGATTGACCTGACGGACCAGCCCGCAGCCGACGAACGTCTCGAGACAGTTGTAGACCGTGGCCAGGGAGAGGCCGGGCATGACCTCGCGGGCGCGCTGGAAGACCTCGTCGACCGTGGGGTGGTCGCGTTCGGCCAGGAGGACGGTGAAGACCGCCTCGCGCTGGGGGGTGACCTTCTGGCCGCTCTTTCCGAGGGCTTCTTGCAGGTGTTCCCGATCGTGTTCAGTGAGATTTTGAATCATTCTAAGTACCAACACAGTTAGAATGAGTCTAATCCGCAAGAAGAAAGGGTTGGAAAGTAGGGGAGGGCTAGGGCTAGGGCTGGGGCCAGGACTAGGCCCAGGGCTGGGGACAGGCTTATTCAGACTGAATCCTCCTTTTAGTGGCTCTCTAGCCCCGGCCCTAGCCCTAACTCTGGCCCTAATCTCAGTTCAACCCCCAGGCTTCCTCGTCGCCGCCTTGTTCGCCCAGCTTGCGCCGGGCGTCCAGGCGGGAGAGCTCATCGGCGACCGCCTTGATGCGCCGGTCCTGCGAAAGGCATTCGAGCAAGGCCCGTCGCGTGTCGGCCTCGGCGACGAGGTGGCCGGCGGCGGCGTCGGCCAGGGCGCCGGGCTGGTTGGCCAGGCTGCGCAGGCGCTGCATCAGCGGCGCGGCTTCTTCGCCGAGCTCACCGACGATGTTCTCGGCGAAGGCGAGCACGCGGGCGATGTCCCGCGTGCAGCCGGCGAGGTCCGTCGAGGCCTCGTCGACGACCGGCGCGATCTCGAGCTGAGGATAAGGGGTCTTGCGCTTCACCTTGATGACGCGGGCGCGGCGCAGGCCTTCGAGGACGATGTGCGAGGTGCCGTCTTCGAGTTCGACGTGTCCGACGATGCGTCCGACGCAGGTGAAGGGGCAGGGCGGTTCGTCGTTGTCCGGCGAGAGGCTGTCCTCGTCCAGCTGCGAGATCGCGAACATGCGGCTGCCGGCGAGGGTCTCCTTCAGCATCTTGCGGTAACGCGGCTCGAAGATACGCAGCGGCAGCAGCTGCTGCGGCAGGAAGACGCAGTTGCCCAAGGTCATGACGGGGACGACGACGGTGGGAACCATGGCCGCCAGTATGGAAGGATTGACCGCGAAGGCAAACGAGGGAGCGGCTTGGATGGCTGAATCGAGGACAGATGACTGAGTCGATGGCAGATGACCGAAGCCGGGCTGGGCCTATATTTACTTATCGAAATCGATTCAGCACTCTATCGCTAGCCGTGGTCACTGCCACTGGTCCAGGAAGAGCTTCTTCGGGTCCGGGCTGTCGGACTCCGCGAAGTAGACCGCCATGCGCAGGGAGGGCAGGAAGTGCGCGGGGAGCTTGGCCTTGTTGCGTGCCGCGATCTCGGTGAGCAGCGATTCGGGCGAACGGCCGGCGAGCTGGTCCACGCGGTAGTAGCCGGCGTCGAGCAGCTCGCGGGCGACGTCGACCGGGAAGCGCGCGATCCGCATGAACGGACTGCACACGGCCTCCCGTCGACGTTCGGCCGCGCGCTGTCGTGCCGCTTCGTCCACGGTCAGAGTCGGGCGAGGATCGCCGCGCCCATGGCCTTCGTGCCCACGGCCTTGCCGCCACCGGCGATGTCCGCGGTGCGGATGCCTTCGGCGATGGTCTTCTCGACCGCGAGCTCGATGGCCTTGGCTTCGGCCTCGAGGCCGAAGGAGTGGCGGAGCATCAGGGCGGCGGAGAGGATCTGGGCGCACGGGTTGGCCTTGTCCTGGCCGGCGATGTCGGGGGCGGTGCCGCCCGAAGGCTCGTAGAGGCCGTAGCCGTAACCGTGGCGGTTGCGGTTCGCGCCGAGGGAGGCGGAGGCCATCATGCCGAGGGAGCCGCAGATGACGGCCATCTCGTCGGAGAGGATGTCGCCGAACATGTTCTCGGTCAGCAGCACGTCGAACTGCGCGGGCTTGAGGACGAGCTGCATCGCGGCGTTGTCGATATACATCACCGTGAGGGCGATGTCCGGCGCGGTGGCCTTGAGACGGTCGGCGACGACCTTGCGCCAGAGGACGGAGGTCTGGAGGACGTTGGCCTTGTCGACGAGGGTGATGTGCTTGCGACGGGCGCGCGCGGTGGCGATGGCGACGTCGGTGATGCGTTCGATCTCCGACTTGCGGTAGACCATCGTGTCGATGGCCTCGATGTCGCCGCCGTCGATCTCCTTGGTGGACTTCGGTCCGAAGTACAGGCCGCCGGTGAGCTCACGGATGCAGACCATGTCGACGCCGTTCGGGATGCGGTCCGGGCGGATCGGCGAGGTGTCGATGAGGTTCTTCAGCAGCAGGCCGGGACGGACGTTGGCGTAGAGCGTGAAGTGCTTGCGGAGCGGCAGGAGGGAGGCGCGCTCCGGCTGTTCGGCCGGGGGGAGCTTCTCCCATTTCGGGCCGCCCACGGAACCGAAGAGGATGGCGTCCGCGGCGCGGCAGGCCTCGAGGGTCGAGTCCGGCAGGGCCTTGCCATGGTTGTCGATGCCCGCGCCGCCCACGTCGTGGGTGGAGTGCTCGAGGGTGTGGCCTGACTTCTTCAGGACGGCCTCGAGGACGGGCAGGGCGGCGGCCATGACTTCAGGGCCGATGTAATCGCCAGGCAGGACAGCAATCTTCAGGTGCATAGGAGGGAAGGGCAGTAAAGATGAACCGCGGCGTCGAGGGCAAGGAGAAGCGAGGGGGCGGAACGCCGAAAATCGGACTTCCGGGTGGTTGCCAACGCGTCCGCCCGGGCCCTACTCTGGCCGCCCTTACCCCCGCGTATGTCCTCCCAACCTCTCGTCATCGGCAAATTCTCCCTCGGCATGGGCGACCGCTTCGCCCACGAAGCCGAAGCCCAGCTCGCCGCCTGCCTTGCGGCCAAGAAGCTCGGCGTTGAGATCGTGCCGGTCTGGAACAAGTCCAACCGCGAGCACAACATCATCGGCTCCGAGCCGACCAGCACCCGCGCCGCGGCCGACGCCGCCGTGAAGGCCCTCGGCTGGACCGCCCCGTACTTCCTTGACGCCGACCACATCGGCCTGAAGACCGTCGACCGTTTCGTCGGCGTCTCCGACTTCTTCACCATCGACGTCGCCGACTTCATCGCCCAGCCGGCCGACCCCGCCGCGGTCAAGGCCTTCGTCGACCGCCACCCTGAGCTCGTCGGCACGCTCACCCTCGCCGGCATCGGCCGTCCGTTCACGACCACGCGCGCCGACGTCGAGCGCACGGCCGCCAAGTTCCTCCTCGCCGTCCAGGAAGCCGGCAAGGTCTACCGCCATATCGTCTCGGTGAAGGGCGTCGGCCGCTTCGTCCCGGAGATCTCGATGGACGAGACCGACAGCCCGCAGACCCCTCCTGAACTGCTCGTGATCCTCGCGGCCATCGCCGACGAAGGCGTGCCGATCCAGACCATCGCTCCGAAGTTCACCGGCCGTTTCAACAAAGGCGTCGATTACGTCGGCGACCTCGCCCAGTTCGAACGCGAGTTCAACGACGACCTCTGCGTCATCGCCCACGCGGTGAAGCAGTACGGCCTCCCGGCCAACCTGAAGCTCTCCGTGCACAGCGGCAGCGACAAGTTCTCCCTCTACCCGGCCATCCGGCGCGCCCTCGCCAAGCATGGCGCCGGCGTCCACGTGAAGACCGCGGGCACGACCTGGCTCGAGGAAGTCATCGGCCTCGCCGAAGCCGGCGGCGCCGGCCTCGCCCTCGCCAAGGAGATCTACGCCGAAGCCCTGGCGCACATGGACGAGCTCTGCCAGCCCTACGCGACCGTCATCGACATCGACCGTTCCAAGCTCCCGGCCGCCGCCGTCGTCAACGGCTGGACCAGCGAGCAGTTCGTCGGCGCCCTGCGCCACGACCAGAAGAACCCGCTCTACAACGCCAATATCCGCCAGCTGATCCACGTCGGCTTCAAGGTCGCCGCCAAGATGGGCCCTCGCTACCTCGATCAGCTCAAGGCCTGCCGCGAGTCGTGCGCACGCAATGTGACCGGCAACCTCTTCGACCGCCACATCAAGCCGCTCTTCCTGTGAGCGGAAGCGTCAGCGGTCGGGCGAAGGCGCGGTTTCATCCGCGCCTTCTCGTTTGGCTTCATTACGGTACCATGCCGTGACCCAAAGCACCACGAGCAAGGTCATCACGACGGAGATTTCGATAGCCTTCACGAAGACCAGCAAGAGCATTTCCTTGCACGTATCGTCATTCAGAAGGCTCAGTAGGTCCGCAAGGATCATCAGAATGGTCAGTATGAGTGAACCCTTGAACAGGAGATGCGAGCGACTCCGGGCGGCGAGCGCCAGCAGAAGGTAGGGCAGGACGGTCCCCAGTAAGCATGCGGATATGATGAGGATTTCTCCCGGTTCTTTTTTCCAAAGCTCCAGGGGATTGCCGAAAACAAAAAGCATCCCCAAGGCTTCGACAAGGGCCACGATGACCGGCAGCCAGAAGGCGATACGCCTCTCCTTGCTGTGCCGGAATTCTGTTCCAACGTTCATGGCTGGAACGCCCGTATCCGGGCCTTACCTCTTCGCCGCGAAGTCGCGGGCGTAGGCCTCGGCGAAGTAGGTGAGGATCGCGTCGGCGCCGGCGCGGCGGATGGCGAGGAGCGACTCGTCGCGCGTGGCGCGGAGGTCGAGCCAGCCCTTCTCGGCGGCGGCGTGCAGCTGGGCGTATTCGCCCGAGACCTGGTAAGCGGCGATCGGGAGATTCGTCGACTCGCGCAGGTCGCGGATGATGTCGAGATAGGCGCCGGCGGGCTTCACCATCAGGAGGTCGGCCCCTTCTTCCGCATCGAGGATCGCCTCGCGGGCGGCCTCGCGGCGGTTGGCCGGATTCATCTGGTAACTGGCCTTGGAAATCGGGGCTTCGCCGGCTTTACGGGCGCTGCCGACGGCGTCGCGGAACGGGCCGTAGAAGGCCGAAGCGAACTTGGCGGAGTAGGCGAGGATGCCCGTGCCGGTGTGGCCGGCGGCATCGAGTCCTTTGCGGATGGCTTTGACGCGTCCGTCCATCATGTCGGACGGGGCGACGAAATCGGCGCCGGCTTGGGCGGTGAAGACCGACATCTTCACGAGCGCTTCGACGGTGCGATCGTTGTCCACGTCCGTTCCGGCGGCGTTCAGGACGCCGTCATGTCCGTGCGTGGTGTAAGGATCGAGGGCGATGTCCGCGAAGATCACCGTCCCCGGAGACTTCGCCTTCACCTCGCGGATCGCGCGGTAAGCGAGATTCGACGGGTTGAGGGCTTCGGCGCCTTCGGCGGTCTTGCGGGCCGGGTCGACCTTAGGGAAGAGGGCCACGCCGTGGATGCCCAGAGCGAGGAGTTCGGCGCACTTGGCGCCGAGCTGGGCGAGCGGGATGCGGCTGACGCCAGGCAGGGAGCTGACGGGCTCGGCGACGTCGCCTTCGGTGACGAAGAGCGGCTGGATCAGGTGGCGGGGTTCGACGACCGTCTCGCCGAGCATGGCGCGGATACCGGCCGAAGCGCGGAGGCGGCGGAGGCGTACGGACTGGTCGAGGGGGGCCGACATCGGAGGGTTGAGATAGCGGTCAGGACAGGGAAGGGCAACGGCGAAGCCAGCAGAGGTTGTCCGGGTGAGACACTTTGTCATCCTGACCCGGTTGGGACAGGGACAATCGTCGTTCAGACCTTTGAAAAATCCAATAAAGGCAGGGTTTTACCTTGGCACACGCCCTGCCTGTAAAGGGCATAATCCATCTACCAAAATAACACATGAGTAAAATCATCGGCATCGACCTCGGCACCACCAACTCCTGCATGGCCGTCCTGGAAGCAGGGGAGTCCGTCGTCATCTCCAACTCGGAAGGCGCGCGCACCACGCCCTCCATCGTCGCGTTCACCAAGAACGGCGACATCCTCGTCGGCCAGGCTGCCAAGCGCCAGGCCGTCACCAACCCGAAGAACACGATCTTCTCGGCGAAGCGCCTCATCGGCCGCAAGTTCGCGGAAGTGAAGGGCATCGCCGCGAAGCTCCCTTACAAGGTCGTCGAGGGCAAGAACGGCGACGCGGCCATCGAGTGCGAAGTCGACGGCAAGCCCCGCGTGTTCGCCCCGGAAGAGATCTCCGCCAAGGTCCTCGCCAAGCTCAAGGCCGACGCCGAAGCCTACCTCGGCGAGAAGGTCACGCAGGCCGTGATCACCGTCCCCGCCTACTTCAACGACTCCCAGCGCCAGGCTACCAAGGACGCCGGCACGATCGCGGGCCTCGAAGTGCTCCGCATCGTCAACGAGCCCACCGCGGCTTCCCTCGCCTACGGCCTCGACAAGAAGGGCGACGAGAAGATCGCCGTCTATGACCTCGGCGGCGGGACCTTCGACGTCTCGGTCCTCGAGATCGGCGGCGGCGTCTTCGAAGTGAAGGCGACCAACGGCGACACCGAGCTCGGCGGCGACAACTGGGACGAACGCATCATCCAGTGGCTCATCGACGGCTTCAAGACGGAGTCCGGCATCGACCTGTCCAAGGACGCCATGGCCCGCCAGCGCCTCAAGGAAGAAGCCGAGAAGGCCAAGATCGCCCTCTCTTCCTCGAACTCCGTGGACATCAACCTGCCGTTCATCACCGCCGACGCCTCCGGCCCGAAGCACCTGAACGTCACGCTCACCCGCGCCCAGATGGAGAAGGTCTGCGACGACCTCTCCGAGCGCACCCGCCGTCCCTTCGAGTCCTGCCTCAAGGACGCCGACCTCAAGATGGCCCAGGTCGACGAGCTCGTCCTCGTCGGCGGCATGACCCGCATGCCCAAGATCATCGAGATCGCCCGCAGCCTCGCCGGCAAGGAGCCCCATAAGGGCGTCAACCCCGACGAAGTCGTCGCCATCGGCGCCGCCATCCAGGCCGGCGTGCTCAAGGGCGACGTGAAGGACGTCCTCCTCCTCGACGTGACCCCGCTCACCCTGTCCATCGAGACCATGGGCAGCGTCGCCACGCCGATGATCGAACGCAACACGACCATCCCGACCAAGAAGTCGCAGGTCTTCTCCACCGCCGCCGACAACCAGCCGGCCGTCGATATCGTCATCGTCCAGGGCGAACGTCCGATGGCGAAGGACAACAAGCAGCTCGGCACGTTCAAGCTCGACGGCATCAAGCCGGCGCGCCGCGGCGAGCCGCAGATCGAGGTGACCTTCGACATCGACGCCAACGGCATCCTGCACGTCTCGGCCGTCGACAAGGGCTCGGGCAAGGAGCAGAAGATCTCCATCACCGGCTCCTCGGGTCTTTCCAAGGAAGAAGTCGAGAAGCTCCGCAAGGAAGCCGAACTCCACGCCGAAGAGGACAAGAAGGTCCGCGAGCTCGCCGAAGCCCGCAACCGCCTCGACGCCGGCGTCTTCACCGCCGAGAAGTTCCTCGCCGACAACGGTGAGAAGATGCCCGCCGAAGCCAAGACCGCCGCGGAAGCCGCGCTCAAGGAAGCCCAGGAAGCCCTCAAGAAGACCGACGCCACCGCCGAGGACTTCGAGAAGGCCGCCACGGCCCTCCAGACCGCGCTCATGGCCGCCGCCCAGGCCGTGCCGCCCGCCGCCGGCGAACAGCCGCAGGCCGACGACGGTCCCGCCCCCGAAGGCAAGAAGAAGGCCAAGGACGGCAAGGTGGTCGACGGCGACTTCGAGGTCGTCGACGACGGCAAGAAGTAAACGCAACCGAACCCGGCCGGGAACGGCCGCTCAGCGAAGGCCCGGGCCGCGAGACGCCGGGCCTTCTTGTTCACGCCTTCCCCGTGGCGACGTCGGTGATGTCGCCCGCCGCCGAATTGTCTTCGCTGATCACCGTGAAGTCGGTGCCGGAGACGAGTTCGCTCGGCATTCCTTCCATCAGGCGGACGGCGATGCGCAGTCCCGGGTGGCGCTTGGCGACACCATGCAGGAGGGGGCCGGGTTCGGCGATCGGACAGCAGACCAGGAGGGAGCCGGCCTCGGCCAGACCCGCTTCGTTCAGGACTTCGAGCGAGCCGCCGTCACCGCAGAGCGCGCGGACGCCGGCTTTCTGCAGGCGACGCACCAGGACGATGTCGCTGTCGATGATCGTGAGCGGGATGCCCTTGAGGCGGAGGTCTTCGCCGACGCGTCGGCCGACGTCGCCGTAACCGACGACGATGGCATGTCCGGGGATGACCGTCTGACCCAGGGTGGGCCGGCTGGCGGCCCGCCGGACACGTTGGCGAAGCCGCCGGTAGAGGCTGGGATTGAGGGCGATCGAAATCATGGAGGCCGCGACGAGGCCGTTCCAGACGGGTTGGCCGATGAGGCCCAGCGCCTTGGCCGAAGCCCCGAGCACGAAGGTGAACTCACCGATCTGGCTCAAGGCCGCGCCGATCTGCAGGGCCAGGGGACGCGTCTCGCCGGTGAGCCGCACGAGCAAGGAAGCCGCGAGCGGCTTGCCGATCACGACCACGCCGAGGAGCACGAGCACGGGCAGCGGATGGGCGATCAGGTCGGCCGGGTCGAAGAGCAAGCCGACCGAGACGAAGAACAGCACGGCGAAGGCGTCGCGCAAAGGCAAGGCTTCGGCCGCGGCGCGGGCCGAGAACTCCGAACGTCCCACGACGAGACCGGCGAGGAACGCCCCCAGCGCCATCGAGACGCCGAAGAACTTCGCGGCGAGCAACGCCATTCCGGGCGCGAGCGCGAGCGTGGCGAGGGTGAAGAGTTCGCGGGACTTGGTCGCGTTGACCTTGGCCAGCATCCATGGGATGACGCGTCCGCCGATCAGGATGGCCAGCGTGGCGCAGAGCGCGACTTTCCCCGCGGCGAGGAGGAGCGGGAGCGCGAGACGACCGAGGTCGCCGGCGCCTTCCTGGGCCAGGACGGGCAGAGCGACCAAAAGCAGTACGGTGAGCAGGTCTTCGACCACGACCCAGCCCACCGCGATATGGCCGGCGCGCGTGGAGAGGTCGCGATTCTCGCCGAGGACGCGCATCAGCACCACGGTGCTCGCCACGGAAATCGCGAGGCCGGCGACCAGCGCTTCGTCGGGCGGGACGCCGATGGCGGCGAGACCGCCCCAGGTGAGCAGGGTGGTGAGCAGGCTGGTAAGCAGGGCGCCCGGCACGGAGACCCGCCAGACGGCGAACAGCTCGTGGAGGTGGAATTTGAGGCCGACGCCGAACATGAGCAGGATGATGCCCATTTCGGCGAACTGTTCGGCGACCTGGAGGTTGGCCGTAAAGCCCGGCGTGTGCGGGCCGACGGCCACGCCGGCAAGCAGGAAGCCGACCACCGGGGATAGCCCCAGTCGGTGGGCAAGGTAGCCCAGGATCAAAGCCGCGGCCATGGCAGCCGCGAAAGTCAGCACGATATCATTACCCATCGCCTTGCTTGGTAGGTCCTTGATGAGAGACCGCAAGCCTCGCCGAACCTCGGTCGACGCTTGCCCCGCAGGGGTGACTCCATACCTCTGGAGGGGTGAATACCTCGGAGCAGCTTTTCCAACGCGCCCTCTCGATGATCCCGGGCGGCGTCAATTCCCCGGTCCGCGCCTTCCGCTCGGTCGGAGGCACGCCTTTCTTCACCAAGTCGGCCAACGGCGCGCGGCTGACGACGGCCGACGGCCAGGAACTCGTGGACTTCGTCCTGACCTGGGGTCCGGCCATCCACGGTCATAACGACCCGGACATCCGCGCGGCGGTCCGCGAGGCCCTCGACCGCGGCACGAGCTTCGGCACCCCGAACCCGCTCGAGGTCGAGATGGCCGAACTGATCCTGTCCTGCGTCCCGGCGGTGAAGAAGGTCCGCATGACCAACAGCGGCACCGAGGCCACCATGTCCGCCATCCGCCTCGCCCGCGGTTACGCCGGTCGTAATAAGATCATCAAGTTCTCGGGCTGCTACCATGGCCACGTCGACTCGCTCCTCGTGAAGGCCGGCTCCGGCGCGCTCACGCAGGGTAATCCCGACTCCGCCGGCGTCACGCCCGGCACCGCCGCCGATACCCTCGTCGCGGAATACAACAATCTGCCCGCTCTCTCCGCCCTCTTCGAAGCCAACGCCGGCCAGATCGCCGGCCTCATCGTCGAGCCGTTCCCGGCCAACGTCGGCCTGATCCTGCCCGACGCCGGCTTCCTCGCGGGTCTCCGTGAGCTCTGCACCAAGCACGGTACGGTGCTCATCTTCGACGAAGTGATGACGGGCTTCCGTCTATCCCTCGCGGGCACGCAAGGCCTCCACGACGTCGTCCCGGACCTGGTCTGCATGGGCAAGATCATCGGCGGCGGCCTGCCGGTCGGCGCCTTCGGCGGCAAGGTCGAAATCATGGACAAGCTCGCCCCGCTCGGCCCGGTCTACCAGGCCGGCACGCTCTCGGGCAATCCGCTCGCCATGGCCGCCGGTCTCGCCGCGGTCCGCAAGCTCAAGGCCCAGAACCCCTACGCGCGTCTCGACGTCCTCGGCCGTCGCGTCCGCGACACGCTCCTCGCCGCCGCGCAGGCCAAGGGCATCCCGCTGCAGGTCCCGCAGGTCGGCTCGATGTTCTCGCTCTATTTCAACGCCCAGAAGGTCCGCAACTACGACCAGGCTGTCGCTTCCAACGGCGACCTGTATCGCAAGGTGTTCCGCACCGCGCTCGACAAGGGCGTGTATCTCGCGCCTTCGCCTTACGAGACCGCGTTCATCTCCACCGCCCACGAGGGCAAGGACATCGACAAGGCCTGCGAAGTCCTCGACGCCGCCGTGCGCGCCCTCTGATCATGCCTAAGCTCGCCTTCATCGGAGCAGGACGGATGGCCGGCGCCATGGTGCGCGGCCTCCTGCGTTCCCAAGCCTGCCAGCCTGCGGACATCGCCGTCCTCGGCGGCGCGGGCGTGTCGGCGAGCAACCTAGCCAAGGAGACCGGCGTGCGGCTCGCGACCTCGCCGGCCGACCTCCTGTCCGGCGCCGACGCCGTCGTGGTGGCCTGCAAGCCGCAGCAGTTCCTCGGCCTCGACTCCGCCTTTGCCGCGCCGGCGCAGGGTAAGCTTATTCTTTCCGTCCTCGCCGGCACGCGCCTGGCGACCCTTGGCGCGTTCTTCGCCGGCGCCCGCAATGTCGCCCGCGCGATGCCCAATACGCCCGGCGCCGTCGGGCAGGGCATCACCGCCCAGTGCTCCGCCCAGCCGCTCTCCGCGGGCGACGCCGCGTTGATCGCTTCGATCCTCTCCGGCCTCGGCCAGACCATCGACCTCCCCGAGGACATGTTCAACGCCGTCACCGCCGTCTCCGGCAGCGGACCGGGTTTCTTCTTCGAATACGTCGCAGCCTACGAAGAGGCCGCCGTCGCGCTCGGCTTCACGCCCGAGCAGGCCAAGCTTCTCGTCCGGCGCACGTTCGAAGGCTCGCTCGCCCTGCTTGAAAGCACGGGCGACACGCCCGACAACCTCCGCGTGCAGGTGACTTCTCCCGGTGGTACCACGAAGGCCGGCCTCGATGCCCTCGCGGCGGCCAAGTTCCGGGAAGCCGTCGCCGCCGCCCTCATCGCTGCCAAGAGGCGGGGCGAGGAGCTGGGGAAGAAGTAAGGGATTCCGCCGGAGGCGGACGCCGTGGAGGGGATGGGGTCAGTCGGCCGACCGATTTACCCGTCGCCACAGATGCCACGTGTTGAGCGCCGCCGCCGGGACCAGCACGAAGGCGTAATATGAGAACAGGGCGAAGACGGGATGCAGGATCACGCAGCCGAGGGTGAGCTGCCCCCATGGTTCGTTCGGTTCAAGGACTCCCCAGAGCAGCTGCGCATACAGGAAGCCGTAAAGGGTCGCGCCGATCAGCAGCGACAGGGGGCTCCAGAGGAAGAGCGACAGGGCGCTCCTGCCCTTGAGGAAACGGCGGAAGAGCGCGGTGACGGCGACGCCGGACAGCATGCTCGCGATCACCATGACGAAGCAGACGTCCCACTGCATGGGATACCTCCTGAAGTTCTCCGGACCGTCGTAGTAATTGAACAGAGGGGTCGGGTTCAGGATGAGAATCGGCGCGAGCGCCCAGAGGGTGCCGTAAAGGAGGCCCAGCCGGTGGCTCTTCCAGAGCGCTTTTAGGGTTTCCATGGAACGTATCGGTCCCGCTTCCCTTACTTCTTCTTGCCCTTCTTGACGGTTTGGCCGCCGGGGAGGCGCTTCTGGCCTTGGTTGGGCAACGGGCCGGCGAGGGGCGGGGTCTCGAAATACTTGCCGTCCTCGAGCATGCGCGGATCGCCGGTCTCGCGGAGGATCGTGAAGAGGCGCTCGGTCATCTCCTTGCGCACGGCGGCATAAGCGGGTGACTCGGCAACGTTGTTCATCTCGTGCGGGTCGGCCTTCAGGTCGTAGAGCTCGAACATGGGACGTCGGCCGTAGAACTTCTCGAACAGCGCGGACCACTCGGGCGACTTGCGCGCGCCGACGAACCAGGCCTTGGTCGGGCCGGCATCGTCGTCGGGCAGCGTCACGAAGGTCGTCTGGGCGACTTCGTCGAAGGTCGGCTCGTTCGTGCCGTCGAGGCGATAGGGATTACCCAGCGGCCAGCGCTCGGGCTTGAAGTTGACGATCAGCACATGGTCCTGGGTGCGCAGGGCGCGCTGCGGGTAGGGCGAATAGTCGGGACGAGCGACCTCGACGTGCCGTTCGCGGCCGGCGACGACCCAGGTGCGGGTCGGGTCGACCTGGCCTTGGCGGTCCGACTTCAGGACGTTCCAGAGCGAACGGCCCGTCATCACCGCGGGCGGCTTCACGCCGCCGGCTTCGAGGAAGGTCGGGGCCAGGTCGGGTAGCGTCACCATGTCGTCCACCACGCGTCCGCCCTGCACGCCGGCGCCGGCGACGATGAGCGAGACGCCAGTGCCGAAGCCGTAGAGGTTGCACTTGCCGTGCGGGAAGCCCGGGGCGCCGTGGTCACCGCTCACGGCGATCAGCGTCTTGCCGCGTTCGCCGGCGCGGTCGAGTTCCTCGAGCAGCACGCCCATCGCGGCGTCGAGGGCCTGGACTTCGCCGAGGTAGTCGGCGAGGTCCTCGCGGACCACCGGGACGTCCGGCAGGAAGGCCGGCAGCTTGCCTTTGAGGGCATCGGGATCGAGCCCCCAGAGTTTCTGTCCGCTGCCGCGGACCCAGGCCCGGTGGGTGTTGGTCGGTCCGAACCAATAGGCGAAGGGCTGGTCGGCGGCTTTGGCCGCGAGCATCGCGCGGAAGTTGCCGCGGACCTCTTCGAGGAGTTTCGCGCGAGCGGCTTCGACCGTGGCGCCTTTCGCCACGAGGTCGGTCGCGTTTTCCGAGAAGTTATTGAAGGCCCGTCCTGATTTCTCGAAGGCGTGTTGCTGGCCGCCGTAAGGGGCGTCGGCGGGCGAGCCGGGGCTCCAGACCTTATAGGACTTACCGAGGTGATAGCCGGCGTCGCGGAGGAGCAGCGGATAGGTCGGGATGGATTCGTCCCAGACCGCGCCTTGGAGGATGGCGCCGCGGCCGGTACGCCAGAAGTGCTGGCCCGAGAGCAGCGAACTGCGGCAGGGCGTGCAGGAGGGCGCGTTGACGTGCGCGTTGCGGAAGAGCACGCCCTCTTTGGCGAGGCGGTCGAGGTTCGGGGTGCGGAGCAGTCCGTTCGCGCCGGCTAGGTTGCCATGCTCGGCGTAGATGCGGGCGAAGCGACCCCAGTCGTCGGCGAAGAAGAAGAGGATGTTCGGACGCGGTTCCGCGGCCGGGGCTATGGCGGCGAGGAGCAGGACCAGGACGGAGAAGCGGCGCATGGGGTTATTTCAGCGGAGCCTTCTCGAAGTCGTCTTTCTTGACCCAGGAGGCCTCAAGCAGTTCGCCGGCCATGTAGCGTTCGTAGAACCGGAGCTTCTTTTTGTCGGCGGATGGATAGGCCTCGTATTCGGCGCCCCGGCCGACCGCGCGGAGGTCGCCGGCGGCCTTCAGCTCGGCCCACATCTGCGTGCGGAGCTTCTCGAGGTCGGTGACGCGGGTCTGGGCCAGGTTCTTCACGCAGTCCGTGTCCGTGTTCAGGTCGTAGAGTTCCTGGCCCGGGCGCATGCCGAAGCAGAGCTCCCAGAACGGGTCCGCGCCTTTCTCGCGGCGGGCGTGGAGCAGGAAGGATTTCGTCGGGCTCGCGTCGGTGTCGAGGTAGCCCGTCTCGGGATTGCAGGCCGGCCAGCGAGACGGTTCGGCGTTCTCGAGGTAGATCAGGCCGCCTTTGACGATGCCGCGGATCGGGTAGCCCACGTCGCCGGGGCGACCGAGGTCGTTGCGTTCGCGTCCGATCAGCGTGTGGTCGCGGGCGGGGTTGGACTGGCCGTCGACGCCGCTGCGGAAGACGTCGGTCAGGCTACGACCGGAGGTCGGCGCGAGGGCGCCGGTGGCCGGCCAGGCGATCCCGGCCGCTTCGAGGAAGGTCGGGGCGAAATCGACGAAGCTCACGTAGTCGGCCACCTTGCGACCCGGGTTCTTGATGCCTTTCGGCCAGCGGATGGCCAGCGGCAGGTGGTTGGCGTTCTCGTAGGCCGAGCCCTTCACGCGCGGGAAGGGCATGCCGTTGTCGCTCGTCACGACCACGATGGTGTTTTCCAGCTGGCCCGATTGCTCCAGGAATTCCAAGGCGCGGCCCACGTGGCGGTCGAAGTGCTCGACCTCATAGGCGTAGTCGAGCATGTCGCCGCGGATCGTCTCGTTGTCGGGCCAGTAGGCCGGCACCCGGTCGATGTCGGTCGGCTTCTTGCCGCCGAGACGGACGCCCGTGCCGGCCTCGTAGTCGCGATGCGGCTCGATGGAGCCGAGCCAGAAGAACCAAGGCTGACCGGGCTTGGCCTGCTTGAGGAAGGCTTGGAAGTTGGCGCTGTAATCGTTGTTGGTGATGCCCGTCGTCGGGGCCTTGGCCTTCTTCTGGTTGAACTGCTGGCCGGCCATCGCACGCGGCGAGCCGTCGGCCTTGAGGGCGAGGCCGGGCGCCCAGACCTTGCCGGTGGAGGCATAAGCGTAGCCGTGCTGTTCGAGCACGTCGGGGAAGATGGCATGTTCCGGCGGGAAGACGCACTGGTGGTTGGCGGCGGCGCCGAGGAGCCATGGGTGGCGGCCCGTGAGGATCGTGGAGCGCGAGGGCGTGCACTTCGCCGTCGGCGTATAGGCGTTGAGGAAGAGCAGGCCTTCCTTCGCCACGCGGTCGAAGTTCGGGGTCTTCACCCAAGGGCAGCCGTAGGCTCCGGCGTGCCCGCGGCCCCAGTCGTCCGCGGTGATGAAGAGTACGTTCGGGCGGGCAGGTTCCGCGGCGCCGAGGCGGGCGAGGGTGACGGAGAACAGGGCGAGGAGCAGGGTGGGGCGCATGGCTCGGGGTGAGGTAGTTCTAGCCGCGGCGGTCCCGCATGCAACGCCTCAGCCACCCGGGCAAAGAAAAGGCCGGGCGACTCGCGTCGTCCGGCCTTGGTCAGCGCCTCGGGGAGGGCTTACTTCTTGGCGGGCTCGGCCTGCTTGGCCGGGGCCTTCTTGCCGCCCTTGGCGGCGGGCTTGGCGGCCGGCTTCGGGGCGAGGTCGCGGAGCTTCACGTTGCGGAACCAGACTTCGTCGCCGTGTTCCTGCAGGAGGATATGACCGTCGGCCCACTCGCCGAAGTTCTTGCCGTACTTAGGGTCGGCGTACTTGGACTTCGCCACGAGGTCGCGGAACTCCTGGGTGCCTCGGTCGTAGGAGACGACGAGACGGCCGTTGAGCCAGTGTTCGACCTTCGTGCCCTTGGCGATCACGTATGCGTTGTTCCAGTCGCCGATGCGGTTGGCGCGCTTGTCCTTGGAGGCCGTCTTCAGGTCGTAGAGCGAGGAGACCGTGCGGTTGCCGTCGCGGCCGAGCTTGGCGTCAGGGTGGACCGCGTCGTCGAGCATCTGGAACTCCAGGCCGAAGGCCGAGCCGGCGCCTTGGTTGAGGTTCGGCTGCACGAAATACTTCAGGCCGCTGTTGGCTCCCTTGGTGAGCTTGAAGTCGACGGAGACCTCGAACTCCTTGAAGCGTTCGATCGTGATGATGTCGCCGGCGTTGGCGGATTCCTTGCCGTCGCCCTTGGCGGTGCGGAGGGTGCCCTTCTCGACGGACCAGCCGGCCTTCGGGAAGTCCGGACCCTTCGCGGAGCGCCAGCCCTTGCTGGTGCGGCCGTCGAAGAGGAGCTTCCAGCCGTCGGCCTTCTCGGACTCGGTCAGGCTGTTGTCCGGGATCTTCGTGAGCGAGATGTTGCGCCACTGGACGGTGGTGCCCGCCTTGGCGGCGTCCTTGCCGATGCCGTGGACCTGGAAGGCGATGAAACCGGTCTTGTAACCGTCGTCACGGACGTCGACGCGCGGCACGCCGTTGAGCCAGGTGCGGATGCGGTTGCCGTTGGCTTCGACCTTCACGTGGTTCCATTCGCCGACTTTGGTGAGCTCGCGGCCCTGCTTGGAGAAGGCGAGGGCGTCGCCGCCGCCGAAGCCGGGGAAGATCCAGCCGCGACGGCCTTCTTCGTAGAGACCGGCGGACCACATGCGGGCCTCGGTGTCGGGCTTCTTCACGTTCTTCGGATCGGTGTCGATCTCGGCCTGATAGCCGTGGACGCGGCCGACGGGAACCTTGGCGGGTTTGCCCTCCGCGGTCTTGTAGGCGACTTCCTTGGCTTCGGAATGGCTACGGAACTGCACGCCCGAGTTCAGGCGGGGGTCGTTCTTGAAGTCATACTCCAGGACGAAGTTCGCGTAGTCCTTCTCGGTGGCGAGGAAGGTGTTCGGGGTGTTCAAGGTCGAGGTGCCGACGAGGGCGCCTTCCGCGTTCACGGCGTAGGTGGCGTCGCCGCCGAGCTTCTTGAAGCCCGTGAGGTCCTTGCCGTTGAAGATCTCGACTTTGTTCGGGTTGGCCTTGGGGGCGCCGGCGGCGGCCTTGGGGGCCTGGCCGTCGTTGGCGCAGCCCGCGAGGAGGAGGGCGGCGGCCGTAAGGCTCAGGAGGAGCGGGGTCTTTTTCATGGTGGGTATGATCTGGTATGGAGATGAAGAAGCGGAGCGGCCTCGCGACCGCTCCGCTTCTTCGGCGGGGCTTAGAACGTGGTCGGGATCTCGAAGCCCTTGCGGCCGGCGCGCTTCGCGACGAGGTCGCGGTTGGCGGCGTCGGCGTTGGCGCCGGTGAACAGTTCGGTCTTCGTGTCCTGCGTGAGCGGGACGCCGAGGACGGCCTTGGACTCGTCGAGGTTGACGCCGTTACGACCGAGGTGCTCGGCCATGCGGCCGAAGGCTTCGGCGAGGCCGGAGCTGGCCTTGAGCGCGTCCTTGATCTCGCCGGCGCTCTTCTTCGCGCCGAGGCGGAAGGAGATGTTGGCGGAGTGGACGAGGGCGGTGGACAGATGGCACTCGCGCACCGGGGCGTTGATGTTGGCCGAAGAACCCTTGCGGATGCCGGCGACCCAGTTGGCGTGGTGGCCCGAGGCGCCGCCGGTGAGGTCGACTTGGTCCACGGTCTTTCCGTAGGACTTGATGAGCTTGCCGGAGAGGTCGTAGGCCTGGGCGGAGTTGTAGTCCGGGACCACGATGGTGGCGTTCTCGCACTCGACGATGATGCCGATCTCGGGGGACTTGGCCGACTTCTCGGTCGGGTTGTTCTCCTTGAACTTGCCGAACTTGTTCATCGGGCCGTCGATCTTGCCGTCGGAGGTCAGGCCGTAGACTTCGGTGATGAGCGGGGCGGCGGCGTAGTTGTGGATCGAGATGAAGGTGTTCGGGGTCTCGGCGCAGTCGACGTAGCCGAAGCGGCCGCCGACGGAGACGACCTCGGGGGACACCTCGTGGGTGTCCAGGAACCAGCGGGCGATGTCGATCTCGTGGATCGCCTGGTTGCACAGGTCGCCGCCTCCGTAGTTCCAGAACCAGTGCCAATCATAATGCACCGGTCCCTGGGTGCCGGTTTCCTGGACCTTGTCGGTCTGGTTGCCGCGGATGGATTCCTGGACATCGGCCGGACCGTTCCAGAGATCATAGTCGATCTCGGAGGGGATGGCGTTCTTCTTGGCCGGTCCGATGGACTTGCGGCGCTTGTAGCAGATGGCGCGGGAGACCTTCACCTTGCCGTACTTTCCGGCGTGGACGTCCTTGATGGCGGCACGGATGCCGACGCCCGAGCGGCTCTGGGTGCCGGCCTGGACGACGAGCTTGGAGAAGTGGTTCGAGGCGGCGACGAGCTGCTGGCCTTCGAAGATGTTATGCGAAAGCGGCTTCTCGACATAGAGGTGCTTGCCGGCCTGCAGCGTCCAGATGCCCTGGATGGCGTGCTGGTGGTTCGGGGAGGCGATGGAGACGGCGTCGATGTCCTTGTCTTCGAGCATCTTTCGCATGTCGGTGTAGCCCTTGGCGCCGGGAGTCGCCTTCAGGCCCTTCTCGACGACCTTGGAGTCGACGTCGCAGAGGGCGACGATGCGGACGCCCTTGATCTTCTTGAGCTCCTTGATGTGTTCCAGGCCGCGGCTGCGGAAGCCGACGACGGCGACGCGGAGGTCACCGTTGGCGCCCGCGGACTGGGCGTAGGTCTGGGCGCTGATGCCCGCCACGGCGGCAGCCAGGGCGGAGTTCTTGATGAACGTACGACGATGTAGTTGGGACATAGATGGACTTGGGGTAGAGACGGAGCATATGGAGATGCCCGTTGAGTCGAGAATGTTCCTAGGCACGGATTAACCGAATAACGGTAAGAATTGCCGTCTAAAGGGCCAGGGCTAGGGCTCGGGCTAGGGCTGGTCAGAGACTATTAAATACCTATTTATCAATAACTTAGGTATCAGTTTAAGTTGCCTAGCCCTAGCCCTGACCCTGGCACTAGCCCTGCTTCAGCCTACTTCACCGAGTTGATGTACTGCCGGATGGCTTCGAACTGGTCCGGGCCTTTGCCTTCGTAAGGTTCGCTGAGCTGGGTCACGCCCTCGGGGTCGGCATACTTGGGCATCTTGGTGTCCGGGTCGATACGGGTCGGAGCCAGCACCCAGCGGTGGTAGTAGCCCTTGCGCAGGCGCTCGGCGGATTCCGCGAAGTTGATGGCCGGGGCTTCGAAGACCGCGGTGGCTTCCTGGTCGCCGACCGCGTGGCAGGTGATGCAGTTGAAGCCGCCGTCGGCCCCGACGAGTTTCTCGCCGTTGGCGATCTTCTCGGCGTCAGGAGCCGGTTCGCCCGGTTCTTCCTTCGGCAAGCCGTGCTGATGGTTCAGGCCCAGCGCCAGCGTGTCGGCGTGGTGGGCGAAGCCGGGCATGCGGGCGATCAGCCACGGACGCGGTTTGTATTCGATCTGACCGGCGACGAACTTGCTCATCCAGTCGTGGCGGAGCTTCTCGCCGAGCCAGGTAAGGGGCGGGATGGGCGCGTCATGCACCGGTTCGCCTTCGACGTGTTCCTTGGCCGGAAGCGCGTCGCGCAGCTTCTTCGCTTCGCCGTCGACCTTCGTCCATGTGCTCACGGCGCCGTCGCGCGCATGGCAGGCGACGCAGTTGAGGTTCCTGATCTGGCGTTCGGCGTATTCGGCCGGCGTATCCTGCTTGAGCGAGGCGAGGTCGGTGGCGAGGAAGGCCTTCAGGGAGGCGCGTCGCGTCGCGTCGAGCGCGAAGTCCGGCGCGGCGCCGCGGGCCTTTTCGTCGGCGGAAAGACAGCCCTTGTCGCCGGCGGCGAGGACCTTCGCGAGCGGCGGCTGGGTGGTCGCCGGCATGCCGGCGTGGCAGTTGAGGCAACCGGCGCTCACGATCAACGCGGCGCCGCGGGCGGCGTCGCCGGCGAGCGCCTGGCGCTTGGTCTGGCGGCTGTTGACGAGCAGGTAAGCCGCGAGCTGCGCGGCTTCCTCTTCTTCCAGGCGGAAATGCGGCATGCGCGTGGCGGGGTAGTGCTTGGCCGGATCCTGCAGGTATTCCACGAGCGCGGCGGGATGCCACTTGTCGGCGATATGGCCCATCGGCACGCGGTCATGCGCGTCCTTGCCTGCGAAGTCCGGACGCTGGTGGCAGGCGATGCAGCCGAGGTTGGCGAAAAGTTCGCCGCCTTGCGGGGCGAGCTTGAGGTCGACCGCGCCGGCCTTGGGCGTGGCGCCTTGCGTGAGCATCGCGGCGAGGTCGGCGGCCTGCTGGGCGGAGTCCGGTCCGGTCAGCGCCTTGGGCATCAGCGAATGTGGGCGGACGGAATGCGGATCGCGGATCCAGTCGGCGAGGAAGGGCGCCTTGAACTTCGTGCCGAGCTCGGCGAGCAACGGCGCGTTCTGGCCGTGTTCCGGCATGCCGGAGCCTTTCGCCGGCAGGCGCTCGGCGTCGGCGTGGCAGGCGGCGCAGTTCAGCTGCGCGAAGAGCAGGCGGCCGTCGCGGCGTCGGGCGGCGAGGTCGAGGTCCTTGTCGGCCGCGTGCGTGAGGACCGTCGGCGGGACGGGTTCGAGCGGGAAATCTTTCGACGCCCAGCTCAGACGCGCGAACGTATCGCCCTTCGCCGCGCCGGAGATCTCGGCCACGAGATGATTCGGGCCCTTGTTGAGCTGCACGGTCTTGATGCCGGCGCCGTCGAGCAGCGGCTGGCCGTTGAGGCTGAGCCTGAACTGGCCGGAGGTCTCGACCGCGAGTTTGAAGGTGCCGCGCATCGGCGACTGCAGGTCGCCTTCCCACTTCGCCGTGAAAGGCCCGGCCGGGAGGAACGGCGTCGGAGCCTGGCCCGCGGGCACGTAGAGAGCGAGGAGGCGGTCCGTGCGGACGTCGGTCTGGCCGGCGGCGGTGAAGGTGACCTTGAGGCCCGGGAGGTCCTGGGCGGAGAGGGCGGACGCGAGGGTCGCGGCGAACAGGCAGAAGAGGCGGCGGAGACGCATGGCGGCGGGACGCTCCCATTGGGAGGCATTCCGGCCGGCAGGCAAGCCCCCAACAAGAAAGCCCGGCGTGAACCGGGCCTTCGTCGATGAGGCGTTCGCCTCAGCTTACTTGGCGAACGAGCGGTAGTCTTCGCCTTCCTTCTCCGGCACCACGTTGATCGTGTGGGCGATGTCGTCCGGCACGCGCGAGCCGTCGACGGCCTTCACGTTCATCTTGATGCGCATCTGCATGACCGGCACGAGGCCTTCGACTTCGAGGAAGACGGACTTGCCGTCGTCGGCGAGCCTGACGGACTTGACCGGGACCTGGTCGGAACCTTTCTCCTCGGGCTTGCTGACCTTGTACGTGTCGGAGCCGTAGGCGCCGGAGTAGAGGTAGTTGTACTGCTCGAGGGACCAGTTCTGGGCGTCGGACGCCGACTTCTTGTCGAGCGCGCCGGTGAAGCGGATGGTGATGCCCTTCTTGGAGACGTGCAGCGACTCGGGCATCGTGACGGACTTGCCGGTGTAGCGGACACGCTGGATGGCGCCGTCCTTGACGCCGTTGGTCTGCCAGCCCTTGAGGCCGGCGACGTAGAGCTGGCCGTCGACGGGGTTGAAGCGCGAGCGCATCAGGCCGGTGGCGAACTTGAGCGGGAACTTCACCACGCCGCCCTGGGCGACGTCGCCCACGCGTTCCTGGAGGACCGCGAAGAGCGAGGACTTGCCGTAGGAAAGGTAGAGCATGCGGCCTTCGAAGGGGCCCCACTTGCCCTTGTTGGCGGGCACCCAGATCTGGCCGCCGTTGGAGTTGTCGACGTCGTACGGGACCCAGCAGAGGTGCGGGCTGTATTTCGTCGGCGCGGGGGTGCGGTGCGCGAGGTCCGGGACTTCGATGAATTCGCCGGGCTTGGAGAAGTGGATGTAGTCGACGGGGACCCAGGTGCCCTGGTTGTCGCCGCTGGAGACTTCGCCGTTGGGGCCGACGCCCATGCCGTTGGGGGCGCGGATGCCGGTGGCGTAGACTTCGAACTTCTGGCCGTCGGGCGAGACCTTGAAGATGCAACCATGGTGATCGCTGAGGGGGCCCCAGCCGCGGCCTCCCGGATTCACGGGTCCGCCCTTGAGGAAGTAGAAGTTGCCCTGCGAGTCCGTCTGCAGGTCGAACATGAACTCGTGGAAGTTCGAGGTGACCTGGACGTCGTTGTTGAAGTTCTGGTAGAAGTCGGCTTCGCCGTCCTTGTCGAAGTCGTGCAGGAGCGTGATCTGGTCGCGGCCGAGGACGTAGATCTGCTCGTTGACGATCTTCAGGCCGAGGCCGTGGAAGATGCCGGTGGCGTAGCGGCGCCAGGTGATCTTGCTGAGCTTGTCGTCGGCGAACTTGCCGACCCAGACGTCGCCGCTCCAGGTGGAGAAGGCGATGCGTCCGTCCTGGAAGAAATCGATCGCGCCGACGCGGATCCAGGAGTTGTAGGGGTTCTCGGCGGGGATGGTGACGGTGTCGACGAGGTAGGGCGCGGCCTGGAGCTCGGTCAACTGGTCCTTGAGCGACTGTTTCTGGGCGGCGTCAGCCTCGGCTTCGATGCGCCCCTTGAGCGTCTCGACCTGCTTGGCCTGGTCGACCTCGCCGAGCGTGCCTTCGGTGACGACTTCCTGCGTCCAGTGGGCGGGGCCGCCCTTGGTGAAGGCGCGGAGGTCGGTGGCGGCCGCGACTTGGGAGGTCACCTTGCGGAGCACGTCGCCGGCGTTGATCGCGCCATGGGCGAACGAGACCTTGAAGGAGCTGCCGGCGGCGACCTTGGCGAGTTTGAGCGACAGGAAGTTGCCCTTGTTGCTCAGGATCGAGCCGTTGGGGAGGCCGTTCACGGTCACGGTGGTGAGTTCGTCGGCAGGCTTCACGACGGCCGGGGCGTTCTTGGCGGCCTTGGTGGTCTTGGCCTTGGCCTTAGGGTCGGCCTTCTTGCCAGGCTGCTCGGGCGGGAGCGGGATCTCCATGCGGACGATCGCGTTGGCGCCGTCGGCGAGGTCGACCTTGCCGCCATACGGCAGGTCGAGCAGGCGGACGGAGGCGTCGAGCTCACCCTTCACGACGGTGAAGGAGCGGGAGAGGACGAAGACGTCACCGACTTTTTCCATCTCGGCGGATTCGAGCACTTCGGCGCCGCCGACGGAGTAGGCGAAGACGACGCGGTCGCCGTGCAGGTAGAGGCCCTGATACTTGGCGTGCTCGCGCGGGAGCGGTCCGAGCGGGATCTTGGACATGACGCCTTCCGGTCCCTTGGGCAGGCCACGGGTCTCGTTGAAGCTGCCGTTGAAACTCCAGCCAGGGCCGGGGTTGGTCTCGAAGTAGACCTTGGCGCCGACGGCCGGTCCGGGGTTGGGGCCATGCTTGCCGTCGAAGGCGACTCCCTTGGTCTGCATCCAGCCGCCCGTCCAGGCGCCGGCGGCGCGGAGGGTGTCGGTGTCGAAGGCGAAGCCGGCTTCGCGGTTGCCGAGGTTGACGAGGACGGCCTTGTTCGCGGCGCAGCCCTTCTGGTCGAAGGGACTCTTGCCTTGGGTGTTGTCGATCGAGGCCGACAGGAAGCGGCCGTAGTCCATCGCTTCCCACTTCGGGAGCGGTTTGGCGTCGGTCTTCTTGGCGGCGTCCTGGGCGAGGCCGGTGAGAGCCGCTAGCGCCAAGGCCAGGGACAAGGAGGTTCGGGTCAGGGATTTCATCGTTAAGGAAATAGGGCGGGAGCGGGGCAGGGGTCGGCAGAATTGCTTAAACCGCCCCCCGCTGTCCACCGTATTGGAGTGTTTTTGGCTGCGGAGGTTCCGGGTAAAAACAGCGGATGACCGATAAATGCGGCCCCTTGTTTGGTCAAAATGCTCAATACGCCGGACCTCGTGCGTTATCTTCCGGCCTTCCAGCAGCCGGGCAGGTGTTCGTCGTAGACGCCGACGGCCTGCAGGGTGGCTTGGATGATCGTCGGGCCGACGAACTTCATGCCGCGCCGTCTGAGTTCCTTGGAGATCTTTTCGGCGAGCGGCGTGGTCGGCTGCGGCTGACGTGAGCGCCGCACGACCGGCTTGTCGTCGACGTGCGCCCAGAGCCATTGCGCGAAGCTGCCGTGCTCCTCCTGGATCGCGAGGAAGGCCCGCGCGTTAAGCGCGACGGACTCGAGCTTGCCACGGTGGCGCACCAGCCCGGCGTTCCGCATGAGGGCGTCGACTTTCTTGGCGTCGAAGCGGGCGAGCTTGCGGACGTCGAAGCCCGCCAGCGCCTGCCGGTAGTGTTCGCGCTTCTTCAGCACGGTGATCCAAGAGAGGCCGGCTTGGGCGCCCTCGAGGATGAGTTGCTCGAAGAGCCGCCGGTCGTCCCGCACGGGCACGCCCCATTCTTCGTCGTGGTAAGCGACGTAGAGCGGATCGTCTCCGCACCAGAAGCAACGTGCCTTCGGCTTGGCCACGTCAGCCTTTGATCGAAAGGCCGCGGAGCCAGGCGATCCAGCCGGCGGGCAGGCCGCGGGCGAGGGCGCCACGGACGATCTTCTCGTGGTAGAGGCGCGAGGGCAGGTGAGGGCCCGTGGGATCGACGACCTTGTAGGCCTGGCAGTCGAGCGGGCAGTCTTCCAGGCCGGCTTCGAGCACGGTCAGCTTGATGCGCTTGTAAGCGGTGCCTTCGGCCTCGTCCATGCGCTTCCAGTCCTCGGGCGTCATCTCGTAGATCGCGCCCCAGACGCCCGGGGTGTCCTGATCTTCGAGGATGTCGGCCGAGCCGCCGCCCCAGGTGGAACTGGGGTGCGTGAAGGCGAGGCGATGCTTCGGCAGGAAGGCCTTGCCGCGGTAGCTCGAACCGGGGCAACGCCGCTCCATCTGGGTGGAGTCCAGATTGGATCCGTAGGCGAAGTAATACCGGCTCATGGTGAGGGCATCGGACTTTGCCCATCCCGTCACGGGATGCAAACGGATTGGGGCCGCTGTGAATATGACGTTCTCCGGGTGGGAGTTACGTCGCGTGATCGGTTCGTCAGAAGCGGCGCGTGAGGCTCAGGTAGGCCGAACGCGGCTGGGCCGGGAAGCCGAAGGCCGCCGGCGGGGCGTCCTCGCCGAAGATATTCTCGATGCGTAGCGAGATCTCGGTGCGATCGGACAGGACGCGGCGGATCCAGAGGCGCACGAAGGTGGCGTCCGGGAGTCCGGTCCGCGCGTAGGCGTTCCAGTCGAAGTCCTCGCGTCCGCGGAGATGGGCGGCGGAGACGCCGAAGGTCCAGTCGTCGTCCGGCATGACCTCCGCGCCGAGCGAGAGGGTCAGCGTCGGCCGCCGGAGCAGCTTGTCGCCGGTCAGGCCGGTCCCGAAGAAGTAATCCGAGGACAGGATCTGGCTGTCGAGCCAGGTCGCCGCGCCGAAGAGCCGCACGCCTTTGGCCGGCCTTGTCTCCAGGCCCGCCTCCAATCCTTGGGTGCGCGCTTCGGCGATATTGTAGGTCTGGTAGCTGATCGGATTATAGTCGATGAGGTCGCTCAGGTCGTTGCGGAAGGCCACGAGCGTCCAAGACAAAGCTCCCGGGACGCTATTCTCGTGACGCAGGCCGATTTCGAAGCCGGTGTTGCTCTCGGGCCGGAGCGGAAGGTTGAGGTGCGTGCCGTAGGCGAGGTCGTTCGCCGCCGGCGCGCGATAAGCCGTGCCCACTTTGGCGTGGGCCAGCAGTTCCTTGGTGAGGCGGCGGCTGTAGGTGACATCGCCAGTGGTCTTTCCGGCGAAGTCGGTGAAACGGTCCGTGCGGATCGCGGCGCGGATACGGTCCTTGTCCGTGGCCTGCCATTCGGCGCGGGTCCAGATGCCGAGGCTTTCCTGCGTCTCGTCCCAGGTGAGGTCGTTGGCGACGACATCGAATTGTTCGAAGGAAGTGCGCTCGTAAGTGAGGCCTAGTCCGAGGCTCAGGTCCGGACGGACGCGTCGGTCGACGGTCGCGGTGAGTTCGTCGCGGTCGAGCAGGTATCGGTTGGCGAACGGGACGGTGACGCTCTGGATCGATGAGCCCGCGCGCGACCAGAAGACCGCGGCTTCGGTATCCTCGTCTTGGAGACGCAGGCCAGGGGAGAGCAGCCAGCCGCCATCGCGCTGCCAGTCGGTGAGATTAGGCTGGCCGCCGAGCTGCTGGCCGGGCAGGCCGGCCTTGCCGTGGTCGGCCGAGCCGACGACGTCGAAGACCAGGTTCGGCGAAAGGCGTTGCTCGTGCTTCAGGAAAGCGCTGACGGCCTCGCGGTCGGCGTTCGGGCGGAAGCCGTCGTCATGCGTCGCGGTCAGTGACAGCGCCGTGCCTTGCGTGGCGGACTTGCCGGCTTCGGCATTGTTCGCGAGCAGCGCGTAGTTCAACGTGCCCCGACCGAAGGAGCCGCCTTCGGCGACGAGCGTGGAGCCGGCGCGGGCCGTGAGCGGGGATTGCTGACGCAGGTCGATGACGCCGCCGAGCGCGTTGGCTCCGTAGAGGGTAGAAGAGGGGCCTCGCAGCACTTCGACCGAGGCCAGCCCGAAGATGCGGTAGCGACCGATCTCATAAGAGTTGGAAAACCCTTGCGGCAGACGTCGGCCATCGAGGAGCACGGCCGTCTGGGTGGAGTTGGTGCCACGGAGGAAGAGCGATCCCACCGAGCCTTCGCCCGACTGTTCCGTGGCGAAGACGCCGGGGGCGCCTCCGAGCAGGCTCGTCAGGGTGGTCTGCCCGGCGTCGGTCGCGGCGGCCACGTCGAGGCGGCTGACGGAGGGCGAGGCTTCGGCCAAGGGCTTCGCTTGTCGGGTTTCGATCACGATGGTCTCAGGCAGGCGGGTCGGGGCCTGGGCGAGGAGAAGGGCGGCGAAGGTCAACATTATGTATCTTCGTATCTGGATATGTAGATGTAAGTCAAGGCAACCTTGCGGGCCCGCCGGAGATGGGGCTGGAGAAATCGGCAGGTTATGGCATAGTACTGTTTGATGGCCGCCGAACTCTCCCAGCAACCTGACCTCGGACCCGTCCGCCAGTTCTCCATCTTCGTCGAGAACAAGGTCGGACGACTCAACGAACTCGTCGAATCCTTGTCCGGAGCGGATGTGCACATCATGGCCCTCTGCCTGGTGGATACCACCGACTCGACCATCATCCGCATCGTGGTCGACTACCCTGAGCGCGCGGAGCAGATCCTCGACGAGCACCGTTTCGCCCACGACGACGTCCCGGTCGTGGCCATCGAGCTGCAGTCCGAGGCCCAGTTGAAGGACGTCACCGGCGTGCTGCTCAGGGCGGAGATCAACATCCACTACGTCTATCCCTTCTTGTTCCGCCCGAACGGTCGCTACGGACTCGTCGTGCGCACCGAAGCCCAGGAACTCGCGGCCTCCGTCCTGTCCAGTCACGGCATCACCGTGCTGAGCCGGAACGATATCGCCCGCTGATCTGTCGGTAGGGTCGGGACCGCGTCACGACATAGACGGTATCGGGTAGGGACAGCACCACGTGCTGTCCTTCGTCTCAACGCAAGCCCGACCGCCGCTCGCGTGACGCCATGCGGTCGGCCTCTCTGGTATGCTTCCCTCATGACTTCCGACTTGCGGGGATGCTTCATGGCCTCATTTTCTATCTCAGGTGTGTAGGCGGCTAAGACCCGCCGAGATTCCTCTTAGGGGGGCGCGAAAGCGCCCCCTTCTTCTTTGATGACGATCGTTATGCCTCGTTCGGAGAAAAGTTTCTCACATCGTTTAAACATGGCTTGAGCGTGCGCTTGTCTGAAGAGCGAATTTGGCTCCACGGTCTGCTTGGTGAGGTAAGCCAGCAGGTCGCAAAGCTGTAGCAAAGGGCTCTGCTTGGAGTCACGGCCGAACGGTTCATCTATGAGTAGGTCGCTCAGGTCCAGGCTGGCGTTGATCTCGCCCAGCCATGCGGCGGAAGGCGCCGTCCTGTGGTCGTCACAGATCACGGCGAGTCCGGGAGCCGAGCAGAGGGAGTGTCCTTCGTCTGAGGCGATGTGGCGCGCTGCCGCCCGGAGTAGCGCTAGCCAAGCCGCACGAATGACGTCCCGCGGAGAATCATGCTTCTCGACGATGACGCGCAGGGGCGTCAGCCGTTGGTCTCTCCGGATCATTTCGACCGCATGCAGGACCGATTGAACGCGCTGTCCTCTTTTGGTACCGTGGTGTTCCTGGCTCCGCCCAAGCATTTCGCTGGCGTGCAGTTCGGCGTGCGGCGGGTAGCCGTACTTGTCGTGTATGCGCCTGCGCATCCTTTTGACCGCGGCCAGGGCCCTATGCCACTCGGCATGATGGACGAGCAGTCCGCTCAGGGTGAACGTGCTCGTCTGCGATCCTTCGCGCCCGGTGTCGCCGCTTTCGTCGACGTAGAGAAGATGCATGCCCTCATTGACCTGACCTGCACCCACGAATCAAAGCAGGGAATCTGGCGCGATTAATAAGGGGTTTCCCGCTCTTGGGACATGTCAGCCTAAGCTGGCAAGGGCTTGGCTTGACCATCCCTCTCGGCTCCCCATTAGTGACTGTCCTTCGAATCAACGAGGGACCTGGAGAGGTGGCTGAGTGGCCGAAAGCGCCCGTTTGCTAAATGGGTATACCCCAAAAGGGTATCGTGGGTTCGAATCCCATCCTCTCCGCCACTTTAAGGCCTATTTACCCCTTCTAACGAGGTAAATAGGCCTGAATCGTTAGCAGACTTAGGCAGGATTAGCAGAGTTGGGCAATAACTTGTCCGCAAACTGTCCGCAAAAGCCGGAGCGTTTTGCACATCAATACTGATTGTGCTTAGCCCCGGGAATTCTTCCCTGTTTTTTCTGTAAGTGCCTGTTCTGTTTCTAGCAGGAAAGCCGCAAGTGAGCACGAGATGTTAACTGCTAATGCAGAGTGCCTTGTTCCAGGTTTAGGTGTAGCGACTTTTGCTGCATGAGCATCGCCTAGTTTATTCCTCATGCTGCCTATTCCGCTTACAATGCTGATGCATCCGCTCAGGATCTGCTTAAATATTCGCTCAGTGTGCTGTGTGGGATGCAAGTTCAGGTGCTTGGCGCAATGTCCGTATAGTTTAGGCAAGTCGTCGTCGTCAGCATACTCCAGGTTATTTTTCGAGAGTATGTGCTTACATGTTGCCTCAAGCAAAGTGCGCGCAGCAGTAATGGCGCCGCGCGGGTCGCTTTGGGCACGCTCAGCAGCCTTAGCCCATTCTTCATGGATGTAGGCGGGGGTAATCTTCTCGGGTGGAGGTATTGAGTATCCATCCAGTAATTCTTGCTCTGCGTGCTGGTATAGTAGCTTGAGGGAGTCGCGGATAAAGTTGCGTCGTCCTTCGTAGGTTGGTGACTGGGATTTAATAAACGACCAAAAGTCAGAGAGATCTTGGCAGTCCAAGAGGAAGGTGGGCGTCTTTTCGCGGAGTGCTTTATTTGAAGCAAACTTTAGGCGTAGTGACTTGTACTCGTTGTCGTCCGCTGGGCGGCCTGTTGCACGGCTCACAAGTATCTCCTTAAGCGCATTAAGCCGCCGCACGTTTTCATCGCTGCGCATAAAACCAAAAATTTGTGCCGGGCTTCCTGTCTTCACTCTTTCGGGACAGCGCCCTTGGTGCCGCCCCGCCAATAACTGAGGATTAGGCCTTCGCCGACAGTGTTGTCGAAATCAAAGTAGACGCTGAAGTTATTGCTTTGGGAGAAGGCGATCAGTTTACCGACGTACTCCGTGGTGATAAGACTGTCCGTCTTATTGTTGCTGCCAAAGTTAGTCACGATTTCCTTCAGGTCCGGAAGCGGGATGATGTGTGCCCCTTGGCGGGCGTCTCTCCAGTTCGGGTCTTTTGCTCGCTGGGACTGGGGTTTGAAGTTCAGGAGCACCATGGAAGTGGTGAACTCGGTGCGCTGTAGGCCATCCGGCGGGTTCTTGCTCCAGGCCAACGCCAGGGCAGGATTTTTAGCCTTATAGCCAATTGTCTTATGCGAGAGGGGGTATCCCTTGAAGTAGTAGTCAGCCTCCGCAGTCTCACTGCCTTCCGGCGGTAGATCGGTAAAGCCCACCCTCATGTCGGCCAGCATCTCCCGCCAAAGGTTCTCTTGGGCAACTCCCCCTGATAGGCCCGCGCCCTTGGTTCCGGCACTCATGTTCTGGAGTACCGACGCCAGGAAGAGGAGGCGCTGCTTCCTTGTTTCTGTCTTATCCCCAAGTGTGCAGGGCTGATCTAGGCCTGCCTGAAGCACGTCCTTGATGGCCTTACAGTGAGCCCTATGCTCTTGGGGAGATAGAGCCATGATTGATGCAGTCTCCCTGAATAATCCTAGGGGTAAATCTTCAAAAATACTGAGCTTGCGTTCACCTATGGGAGCTGCAAGCTTTCCGGCATGAGCCTCAAGTTCATAGATTTATTCGCTGGTATCGGCGGGTTTCACAGGGCCCTGGCTGATCTTGGGTACAAGTGCGAACTCACCTGTGAGATCGATCCGGAGTGCAAGGTTGTCTACCAGGCTAACTTCCCTGAGTCCAAACGCCCTGGCAGGTTCTACGAAAATATTCGGACCCTGACGCGCAAGGATATCGACGACGAGGAGTCCTACTATTCGGACAAGACGATCGATAAGAAGGTCTTTGACCACGATATCCTTTGCGCCGGCTTCCCCTGCCAGCCGTTCTCAAAGTCAGGTCATCAGCAGGGATTCAAAGATCGTACGCGTGGCACGCTGTTCTTCGATATCATGGCAATCGTGCATGCGAAGCAGCCGACTTACCTGTTCCTAGAGAATGTGCGTAACTTGGCCGGACCTAGGCATACTGATACTTGGGCTGAAATCGTAAGCCAGATTGATGCCGCTGGTTATGATGTGATTCCAAACCCTCTTGTTGCTAGCCCCCATAACCTTCACCCCAAACTTGGCGGAGCTCCTCAGGTGCGAGACCGCGTCTTTATCTTGGCCATTAGGAAGAGTGAGAAGAAATTGCACCTGCTTAAGGCTATTCACGCTGCCGTGGCTAGCGGCGATCTTGGCATGAACTGGGATAAGGACGACTGGCGTATCTCAGATCTAATCATTCCTGACAAGGACCTCCCTAACGTTGAATCCTACCGCCTTAAAGAGAACGAGTTGGCCTGGGTTGAGGCCTGGGATTACCTCGTTCGGAATCTGGATTCAGATACTTTGCCCGGCTTCCCTATGTGGGAAGACTGCATGACTCCTACTCCCAGGCTGCGTCCCGATATGCCTGACTGGGAGGAAAACTTCGTACGGAAGAACTGCACTTTCTACAATGACCATGCCGCCTTTATCGACAGTTGGCGCAAGATGAAGTGGGGTGCTAAGCAGATCCGCATCGAGGATTTCCCGCCATCTCGTCGTAAGTTCGAGTGGCAAGCTAAGAAGTGGTATCCGAAGCAGAAGGGCAGGACTCTCGATGACCTGGTACTGCAGTTCCGCCCCAGTGGTATTCGCGTCAAACCGCCTACCTATTTACCTGCCCTTGTCGCAATCACTCAGACCTCAATTATTGGTCCCAAAGTAGGAAAGGGCGTTAAGACCTATCGTACACTTTCGCCGATCGAAGCTGCAGCCCTTCAGGGAATGCCGGCTGACACGTTCAAGAAGGCGGGCGTTTCGGACAAGGCAGCCTATAAGCAACTTGGTAATGCCGTAAATGTCGGGATCATTAGGCATCTTGCGGCACTACTAACAGGAAAGCGTAAGTTGAATGTAGTAAACCAAGGAGAGTTGTCAGTTTGACGGGGCAATCGGATGCTGTTTTTCAAATATTACAGCCCGGTTCCGATCGCATTTTCGCTGATTAGGAATGGCGAGATGTTTTTCGCCCAGGCGGATGAACTAAATGATTCAAATGAACTTAGACCTACGTTCATTCTGAAGGGAGACAAAGAACTGTGGGGTCGCCTGTTCGATTACATTCTGATTCACTCGGCCTTCTTGCTCGATAAGGGCTACACAAGAAGCAAGACGCGCAGTCAGTTGGTTTATGCAGTCTCGGGCAATCTTTCGGCGCAATTTTATAAGCGCTATTGGCGCCAAGATATCCGTTTAGAAGAACTGTACTCATTAGTAAAAGACGATGTTCTGGCTTCTGATTTTGGCGACATGTCGCCCAAGGTTATTGCTGCTAATTTTGAACAGTTCATGCGTCGCGAAGTCTCTGAACTGGTACGCCCACGTGAATTCATCGCATCATTTTCCAACAGCGGAATTAACACAATGATGTGGGGGCATTACGCGAAAGCGGGAAAAGGATTTGCGATTGTCTACGAGTCCTCGGACTCCACTTTAAAAATCACGTCTGACTTGAAGATTTACGACGGCTCGCGAGATAAAAACGGCATTTTGCTTCCCGGTCAAAAAGCCGATGGAATCATAACTATTGGTACATGGGCAGATGCTACTCTTGAACTGAAAAAAGTTCATTACGCGCCGCGTGACGTAAAAGTTAACGCCTTTCACTTATTTACGCCTCACTTCTTCTACAGCGAGGAGGAGGATCACTACGACGTACCGTTGTTGATTGGTGCCGGTGCCCCCAAAAAGGGTGAAGACCGTGTCGGCTTAATTAAAGATGAGGTTTGGGGGTTTGAAGATGAGATTCGGGCTTTTCTCCCACTGTACTCAGACAAAAATGAGTACATCCCCCCGTCTAAGCGTGTCGCTATGGTGGACTTGAGTCACTTCAGGGGCCTGATTCTTGGCCCTGAAATTTCCGAAAAGGATAGAATCGAACTTATAGTGGCACTTAAGAGCCTGCTCTTTTCTAGGCGTGCTAGGGGCGATTCACGCGCGGAGGAGCATAACCTGGTTGTGTTTCAAGCAGTTCGGGGGAGGGATTCTTTCAGTTACAAAGTCCATCCCAGTTATGTTATAAACGGTACGCGTAAACTTACTGAACTTTCCGCCTTGCATGAATCCGAGTCGCGAAGACAGAGCCCAGAAGCTTGGATGCTTGCCGATCAGGTTAATCAGAAGCGTCGCCGTCTTGGAAGATGACACGGCCATTTTTGGTATCAGGGGATTTCAATAACGGCCTAATTCCTTGCTTAGCCCCACGGCAGTTGTTGAAGCATTTGGCGTTTCGCGGATCGATCAATCAGCAATACATGCGATACATGCTAAGGTTGCTAGCCGGGATGCTTCGGCTATAGAGTTTTAACTGAGCCAGAATACATACATGCTGATTTCAGTTACTAATCCAGAAGTTCTCCCATTTATTAATGAAATGCCGATCGGCGCAATGCCGTTAGCATGTTCCGACGGGAAAACCTGGAAGTTCATAATTAAGGCCCCGAAGGAGGCCTTGCTTGCGGCTAAGATAAATAAGGGCTTTGGGATTTATATTACGCCTATTGAGACGGAAAGGGGTGAACTGCTAGCTTTTTCATCAGCATTTTATGATGATTTAGATGAGCCAATTTTTATTAAAACCATATGTTTTGAGCGTGATGAGCTTCAGGTGATGCGAGGTCTTTTGCTTTCGGAGGGTTTTAATGTGCATCTTTTTAATGAGATCGGTCAGGAGATGCTAGCTTACAGGGCAAACGTGAAGATGCATGACGCCGTCCGAATTTTAATATCTAACTTTGATTCCCCGGCTTACGGCGTCATTACTGATCTGGAATTCATGATGGCGGCCTATTCTCGGCTAAATGAATTGATTGCGTCGCGTGACGATGTGCAGGACCGCGCTGCATTAAGAGTCGATTTCTTGAATCCCTTGTTTGACGAGTCTTCTGTGATTTACGATTTGCGTACCGAACGTCTATCGCAGCATGGCAAGGGTAGTGGCCTAGTTCAGCTTGAGCGAGATGAACCAGGTGCGATTCAGGAGTGGGAAATCATCCAGTTATTGGCTAGGGTTTTCCCAAAGGAGCAAATCTATGCCAACCCCTTGAAGGTATCTGATGGCCAAGAAATGGTCGACGTTATGGTCGTCTCAAAGGATGTGGTTTTGCTATTACAGGCGAAGGATCGGCAAAATAGGAAAGACGTGCTCCAGCAGAAAATTGTTAGAAAGAAGAAAGCAGCATCACAGGCCTTGTCTAAGGCATGCCGACAAATGAAAGGAGCATTTAAGTATGCTAAATCAAACGATTTGTTTGTAGTTAATGTGAACGGGAAGTCGTTAAATATTTCCATGGAAGGACGCACCTTGGTTGGTTTGATTGTACTTCAGGAGATGTTCGATGATGAATATGCTGATTATAGTCAGATGCTTTTCGCGCTTTCGGATGACGTTCGAACGCCCGTAATTGCGCTAGATTACTCTGAGTTGAATCAGTACACGTCAAAATTAAGAGGACATGACGCCTTTTTTTCTGCCTATTGGCGCGTATATAACTTTGCCCGTGAGCGGGGGGGATATCCGAGGTTACGTATTTGGTAATGAATCACGCTGCTGGAACTATCCGGCCTCTGATCATTTGAACTTGCTATAGCAGATCCTGCAAAGAAGGGGGCTAGATGGTCGTCATGCTAAACTAGCTTTCCATACGGCTTCCGCCTGCGCTATTTTCCTTCTGGAGACCCATTTAGCAGGAGGGAGATAATTCCTCTTGTGCGCAAAAAACTGCCGGGTAAATTGGCAGAGTTGGCGGATAATTTGTCCGCAAACTGTCCGCAAAAAACCTCGGTCGTTGAAGTACAACTACTTAGAGACGCGGAAATATCGTTCGAATCCCATCCTCTCCGCCACTTTGGCGCGGGATGTCCGAAATGACGGACTTCCCCGTTATTCCTTTATTAATTGGCTCATTTCGAGGGTGTTGGTGAGCTGCTGTCCATCCGACGTTACCAAAAACTCTACCAAAGATCGGGTGTGCCGGTCCGGGTATGACCATGGACTATGACCAACTGGGAATCCCTCCGCGATTGCGCGCCCGAAAGGCCGTGCCTCGCTTGACTTCGGTCAGGCCGCACGAATCCTGAAGGAGGTGCTTGCCGCCCGTTCCAGATTCTTCGCCTGCTTCGCCTTCTTCCTGTGGGCGACGACCGGCCTCTTCGCGGTCGAGCGTTGCGCCTGCGATGACGCCACGTCGGCCTGCGAGCATGCCGGCATGGCCTGCGCGATGTCCGACGACTGCTCCGACTGCCTGGTTCCTTCCGTCCTGGAAGGGGTCGTTGGCGAGGCCGCGGCTTCGTTCCCATCCCCTGGGGTCTGGTCGGTGGCGCCGTCGCTGTCTCCGGTCTTCGCTTACGACGAGCAGTACGCCATCGCGCCGCCTTGCCTCGCTTTTGATGTTCGGTCGCCCGGATGTCGTCCGCCAGCCTTGAGGGCCGGGACGATGTGTCTGCGAATCTGAGCAGGTAGTCCCGTCGGCGGTGTCTCCGCCCTTCATCCCTGCGTCCGCGACGGCCGTAGGGCGTGCCGTATCAACTGTCCGTCGTTCCAAGGGGGCACCCTGGGCCTATGCCCGCATGCAAACAAATCCATGACCATTTCTCGTCTCCCCATCTTCCTCCTTCTTGTTCCGCTACTCGCCCGCGGAGCCGAACCCAATACCGTGCCCGTCGAGGTCGCCGACCTTGTCCGCCAGGCCGTCGAGTCCAACCCGGAACACCAGGCCTACCTCTCCGCTTTGGCCGCGGAACGCGAGGCAGGCTCTTCGGCTTCTTCCAATCGAGATCCTCTTCTTTCGGTCGAAGTCGGCCGCAAGCGCCTGCGCGATGCGGGCGGTGCTTTCCTCGACGAAGGCCAGGTCTGGACGGCGTCACTGAGCCAGACCTTCGAATGGCCCGAACGCCTGCGTCTACGCCGCGCGATCGCGGACCGGCAGGTCGAGGCCGCCAAGCTCGGACTGGGGCGATTCGAGCAGGCGCTCGAGGCCAAGGCCACAGTGCTAGCTTATCGTCTTTCCCGCGCCCAGGTCCGCGCCCAGGCCTGCGAGGAGGTCGCCGAACGTTTTGCCGGACTGCGCAAGGCCTTGGTCGGCCGCGATCCTTCCGGCCCGGCTCCGACCATCGAGCTTCGCTCAGTCGAGGCCGCCGAAGTCGTCGCTCGCCGTCGTGCCGAGGACGCGCGCCTAGCGTTGCAGCAGGCCTTGCTGGAGATGAACCAGCTGCGCGGTGCGCCGTCGCTCGCCTCGCTCGTCGTCAAAGCGCCGGTGCTCGCGCTCAAGGACGCGCCCAAGCTCGATGAGCTCCTCGTCGCCGCCCGGGATGGCAACTTCTCCTACCGGATGCACGTAATCGAGTCCGAGCAGCTCAGCCTGCAGTCCGACCTCGCGCGTTCTGACAGCGTCCCGGGGTTCACGGCCGGACCTTATGTCTCGCAGGACCGCGTGGGCGGGCGCGAGACCATCGTGGGCCTGCGCTTCGACATCCCGCTGCCCGTGAGCGGTCGTTCGGGTTCCGCCGAGCGCGCGGCCAACGAACGCAAGCGGCAGTCGAAGGCGGCCATCGCCGCGGCGTGGCGCGACGTCGAGAAGGACCTCGGCCAGACCTGGCTGTCCTATGCCTCCAAGGTCGACCAGCTGCGCATGCACAAGGACGACCCGGCGGTGCGCTTCGCCGAAGCCGCCAAACTCGCCGAAAGTCATTTCCGCGCGGGGGCTCTCTCCCTGCAGCTCTTCATGGACGCCCAGGCGGGTTACCTCGAGGCCGTCGACTCCGCCTTGGTGATCCAAGAGCAGGCCGTCGAGGCCGGCTTCCGTCTCCGTGAGCTCAGCGGCGTGAACTTCAATCCCGTCTCCGCCCGATGAGAAACGTCATCTTCGCATGTTTTCTGGCTGTCTTGGCCGGTTGCGGCAAGCCAGCGACCTCGGTCGGGACCGAAAGCCACGCCCCGGCGGCCAAGGCCGCAGAATTCAAGAAGGGGCAGGGGCTGCTGCTTACCCCTGAGGCGGTCGAGTTCATCGGCCTGCGCAAGGCCGAGGCCCAGGCTAAGGCCGACCGCGTCGTGTTGCCGCGGCAGGCTTTGCTGCGGACGTCGGAGGGCGTGTTCGTCTTCGTGGCGAACGGCCAGCGCTGGTTGCGCACTCCCGTGAAGGTCGGCACCGAGTCCGCCGAGACCGCGGAGATCGCGGACGGCGTACTGGAGGGCGACCTCGTCGTCGTCGCCGGCGTCTGGGACCTTTGGATGGCCGAACTGCAGGCGATCAAGGGGGGCGTCGGCTGCGCCGACGGACACTGAGATGGTCGCGGCCCTCGCCCGCTGGTCCATCCGCCGTCGCGGCGCCGTGCTGACGTGCGCCCTGCTGCTCAGCGCCCTCGGCGTCTGGTCGGCCTATCGCGTCCCGGTGGATGCCATGCCTGACATCACGGGCCCGCAGGTGCAGATCAACACCGCGATTCCCGCCCTTGCGGCCGACGAGATCGAGTCCCGCATGACCATCCCGCTGGAGTCCGAACTCTCGGGCCTGCCTGGTCTCGTTGAGTTCCGGTCGCTCTCCAAGGTCGGCCTCTCCCAGGTGACGCTCATCTTCGAGGAAGGCACGGATATCTTCCGCGCCCGCCAGCTCGTGACCGAGCGCATCGGTCAGGCTTCCGGCAACCTGCCGCCGGGCGCCGTGCCCGTGATGGCGCCGATCAGCACGGGACTCGGCGAGATCGTCTATTATTCCATCGGCTACACCGCCGAAGCCAAGGCCCCTGCCGACGAGGCCACGCGCCTGCGGGAGCTTCGCCTGCTGCATGACACCCGGGTGCGCCCGGCTCTTCGCTCAACGCCCGGGCTGGCGGACGTCAATGTCATCGGCGGCCATGAGCGGCAGATGCTCGTGGAGCCGGATCTCGCCAAGTTGGCCAAGGCCGGCGTGCCCATGTCTGAACTGCTCCGAGCCGTGCGCCGCAATACCGAGAACGCCGGCGGCGGAGTCGTTTCGCTGGGCGGCGAAGCCTTCACTGTCCGGGCCGACACCCGCGTGCGCACCGCCAAGGACTTGGCCGGCATCCCGTTGCGCCCGGCCGGCCTTGGTCCCGCCGTGACCGTGGGCGATGTCGCCGGCGTCTCGGTCGGCAACGCCTCCCGTATGGGCGCGGCCACCGTCGACGGCCACGAAGCGGTCGTCGGCGCCGCAATCATGCTCGCCGGCGAGAACTCCCGCGAGGTCTCGCGCCGCGCGACGGAGAAGCTCGCTGCCATCGGTGCCCACCTGCCGGAGGGCGTGAAGCTGACCGTGCTCTATGACCGCTCCGACCTCGTCGGGTCGACCATCCGCACCGTCGAGACCAACCTGCTCGAGGGGGCGCTCATCGTCATCGCCGTGCTGCTCTTGCTGCTCGGCCATTGGCGGGCCGCGCTGCTCGTCGCCCTGGCCATCCCTCTGTCCTTCCTGCTCCTGCTCACGGGCATGGCCGCCTCCAAGGCCAGCGCCAACCTGATGAGCCTCGGCGCGATCGACTTCGGGCTCATCGTCGATGGCTCCGTCGTGATGGTGGAGAACTTCCTGCGACGGCTCGAGGAGCGGGTCCGCGCCCTCGGCCGTCCCCTGACGGAGGATGAGCGCACGTCCGAGCTTTCCGCCGCGGCCGGCGAGGTCGCCGGTCCGATGTTCCTCGGCGTCACCGTCATCACGCTCGTCTATGTGCCGATCTTCGCCCTCGAAGGCATCGAGGGGAAGATGTTCAAGCCCATGGCCGGAGCCGTCGTGGTCGCCCTGGCCGCCTCGGCCGTCGTCGCTCTCACGGTCATGCCTGCCTTGGCGTCCTTCTGGCTGCACGCCGAGGGCCACGCGGAGGAGGGCGGCTTGATCCGTCGGCTCAAGTCAGGTTTCGCGGTGATGCTCGAATGGTGCTTCGCCCATCGGACCGCCGCCGTCGCGGCCTCGGCGTGCGCCGCCCTGGCGGCCGTGATCGGCTACACCCGCCTCGGCGCCGACTTCATCCCGCAGCTCGACGAGGGGTCCATCACGATCCAGTTCGTCCGCGCCTCCAGCCTCGACCTCCGTTCGTCCGTGGACCTGCAGAAGCGTTCCGAGTCCCTCTTGCGAGCCAAGTTCCCCGAGATCGACCATATCTTCGCCCGCATCGGCACGGCCGAGATCGCGAGCGACCCCATGGGGCCTAATGTCGCCGACACCTACATCACGCTGAGGCCTCGCGACACCTGGCGCCGCGAGGGTGGTGCGCCCATCACCAAGGCCCGGCTCGTCGAGCTGATGTCCGACCTGCTCGAACGCACCGTGCCTGGGCAGACTGTGATGTTCTCCCAACCCATCCAACTCCGTTTCAACGAGATCATGGCCGGCGCCCGAGCCGACCTTTCGCTGAAGATCTTCGGGGACGAGCTGTCGGATATGGAGTCCGTCGCCACGCAGGCCGTCGAGGTCTTGCGCAAGATTCCCGGAGGCGGTGATGTCGAGTTCGAAGCCTCCGGCTTATTGCCCTCCGTCGACATCATTCCCAGGCGCGACCAGCTGGTCCGCCGCAACCTGCATGCGGAGGAACTCAATGACATCGTCTCGGCCGCCCTCGGCGGCGCGAGGGCCGGTCAGATTCCCGCCCAAGGGCGCCCCCTGGAGGTCGTGGTCCGTCTGCAAGGCGCCGAGCAAAGTTCGCCGGCTCGGATCGGCGAGTTGCCCGTCTCGGCCGAGGATGGCTCGGGCACGATGGTCGCGCTATCCAAGGTCGCCGACGTCAAGTTGGCCGAGCGTCCCGGCGTCATCACCCGCGAGGACGCGCGGCGGCGCCTGGCGATCCTGATCAACGTCCGGGGCCGCGACACCGAGGGCTTCGTGCGCGAGGCGGAGGCGCGGCTCAGGGCCGAGGTCAAGCCGGCCGGCGGGGTCTACTGGGTGTTCGGCGGGCAGTTCGAGAACCTGCAGCGCGCCCGTGAACGCCTGGCCCTGGTCGTCCCCGCGGCGCTCGGGCTGATCCTGCTCCTCATCTACGCCGGCTTCGGCAGCTTCAGGCAGGCGGCGCTCGTGTTCACCTGCGTGCCGCTCGCCGCCACCGGCGGGGTGCTCGCGCTCTGGCTTCGCGGCATGCCGTTCACGATTTCTGCCGGCATCGGCTTCATCGCCGTCTCGGGCATCGCCGTTCTCAACGGCATCATGCTGATCAGCTTCATCAATCAGCTCCGTGAGGCCGGCGTCCCGCTGCGTCAGGCCGTTACGGACGGCACCCTGACCCGCCTACGCCCGAAGCTCCTGACCGCGCTCGTGGCGTCGCTGGGTTTCGTGCCCATGGCGCTGTCGACCGGCCCGGGCGCCGAAGTGCAACAGCCCTTGGCGACCGTCGTCATCGGCGGTATCTTTACTTCCACCGCCCTGACGCTGCTCCTGTTGCCCGTCCTCTACGACTGGGTCGAGTCGCGTCCCCGTTCTTCTTCCAACCCAACACCCAACCAACCATGAAAACCCTCCTCCTGTCATTGTTCTCAATCGGCGTGCTCGTCGCCGCCGAACCCGCCAAGCCGGCTGCCGAACCTCGCCCCGGCCGAGCCCTGGAAGCCCCTGGCGTCCGCGCCGACTTCCTGATTCAGCAGGACCGCAAGGCCACCGTGACCTTCGTCGACGAGGCCGGCAAGCCGGCCGCCCGTGGCGACCGCACCGTGATCGTCAAGGTCGACGGCAAGGACATCGCACTGGAGCCTCAGACGAACGGCTTCATCACCAAGGAACCCCTACAGGCCAAGGAGCCGGCCCAGATCGTCGTCCAGATTCGCGCCAAGGCGGACGCCAAGCCCGCCAATTTCCGGGTCACGCTCAACACCTCGCTCTGCGGCGAGTGTAAGCGCCCGGAGTACGGCTGCACTTGCGACCACTGATCTGAGCGTAATCCGCTCTCCAAAAAAGAGGCCCCGCAAAAGCGGGGCCTCTTCGTTGCCGATGCGGTAGGCTTACTTGCCTTCCAGCTTCTTGAGGTACTTCGCCGGGTTCTTCTCGAACTTCGCGACGCAGGGCTTGCAGCAGACCTTGATGGTCTGGCCTTGGTAGACGAACGAGGCCTGCTCGCCCATGGAGTCCAGGTCGTTGTCCGAGACGATGCAGGTCTTCAGGGGATAGGGCTTGGCCGGGGCGTCCTTGGCGGGCTCGGTCTTCGCGGCATCGACGTGTTCATGGTCGTGGGGCTTAGCTCCTTCGGCGGCAGGCTTGGCGGCGGCATGGTCATGACCTTCCGCCAGCTTGGCCTCCGCGGCGCAGCAGGCACACATCTTGTGGTCCATCCCGGCCATCTTGGCCTTGTCGTCGCCCTTGGCGGTCATTGCGGCGTGATCGTGTTCGCCGTCCTTGCCGTCAGCCATGCAGCAGGACTTCATCGCCATGCCCTTCGGCTTGGCCGGTTCGTCCGGCTTGGGGGCGTTGCCGGCCTTGGGCAGCTTGGCCAGGTACTTCGCCGGGTTGGCGTCGAAGTCCTTGCGGCAGTCCTGGCAGCAGAGCTTGATCTCCTGGCCTTCGTGGACGAAGACCACGGGCTTGCCCTCGACGCCGAGCTTCTCGTCCGAGACGATGCACTTGTCGAGGGGGTAGGGTTTGGCCGCGCTTTCGACGGCGACGGCGGTGATGCTGGCCAGGGCGGCCAGTAGGATGACGAGCATGGTGTTTTTCATGGTTGTGTGGGTCAGAAGCGGATGAGAATCCCGGCGCTCGCCCCGAAGTCGGAGCTGTAGCCGGCGGTGAGCGAGAAGGTCTTGTTCAGCAGGTAATTCAGATCGGCCGAAGTGAAAGTACCCGTCTTGCGCCCGTGGCGCAAGGCCAGGTCGAGGGAGAAGCGGTCGGACAGCTGGAGCGACTTCGTCAGCTCGCCACGGGTTTCCCCGCCCGCCTGCTGGGTGAGCGTCAGCTGAAGGAAGTAGGGGAGCCGGAAGGTCGCCCCCGCGAAAGCGGCTTCGCGGCCGCCGGCGGACGTATCCGACCGATAGCCGGCCATCAGCGCGAGCCGGGGGTCCACGTAGCGTTGGTAGAGGGCCTCGGTCTCGTGCCAGTCTCCGGCGCGCACGCCCTCGTCCCAGCGCAGGTACCAGTTGTCGCGTCCCGACTGCAACGTCGCGAAACCGGCGAAATGGGCGGTCGTCAGGGAGGCCTGGCCCCATGCGTAGGTCGTGGCCATCGAGTGCGTGGCGGCGGCATGGGGAGGCTCGGCTCCCTCGGCCGAGGTGACACGGATGGTGCGGACCATCCCGGTGATGTGGTGGTAGAGCAGGTGGCAGTGGATCAGCCAATCCCCCTGGCCCTCGTTCGCGGTGAATTCGATCGTGCGCACGCTCATCGGCGGCACGTCGACCGTGTGCTTCAGCGGGGAGGTGGCCGGGTCCTTGTCGTTCGCATCTACCAGCCGGAAGAAGTGCCCGTGGAAATGGATCGGGTGGTGCATCATGGTGTTGTTCACCAGGCGCACGCGGATGGTCTCGCCTTCCTTGACCTTGATCGCCTCGGCCTCTCGGGGGTCGAGTCCGTCGAAGCTCCACTCGTAGCGGATCATGTCGCCCGTGAGCTTGAGCGTGAGCTCACGGTGGGAGGATGCCACGGGATGGGGCTGCGCGGCTCGCATCTTGGCGTAAGGGGAGATGGGGCGTTCCTGCTCCTTGGCGCCGGGTTCCGGGTCGATCTGGTCGAGTATGGAGGTCAGGTAGGCGGCCATGCCGTAACGATCGGGCGCCGGCGGGGGCGTGGCTTCGTGCCGCTCACCCGAGCCGACCCAGGCCGAGACCGAGCCGCTGCCGTCCTGGGCCGTGGATCGGAGCTCCCATGCGCCTTGGGCGGGTACGGTGACGAGCACGTCATAGGTCTCGGCCGGACCGATCAGCAGCCGCTTCTGGTCGAAGGGCTTCACGTCCTGCCCGTCGGCGGCGACGATGCGCAGCGGGCCGGTCGCGGCGTCCAGATAGAAGTACGAAGCCGCGCCGGCGTTGATCAGGCGGACGCGGACGGTCTCGCCAGGCTTGCCGGGAAGCTCCAGGCGACGCCGGCCGTTCATCAGGAACGCGTCGTAGGCCACGTCGGAAAGGTCCATCGGCGGAACGAGCGCCTTCTCGCGGTCGAGGTATTCGCCGAGCTTGCCGGCTTGGTAAGCGCCGAGGAGCGATTGGGACGTGCCCTTGCGGAACGAATACCAGTCGCTGCCGCGAAGGAGTGAGCGCTGCACGTCGCGCGGGTCCTCGTCGGTCCAGTCGGAGAGGATGACGACCTCGTCGTGATCGGCGGCCTTAGTCTCGGTCTTGGGCTCTATGACGATGGCGCCGTACACGCCTCGCTGCTCCTGATGTCCCGTGTGGCTGTGGTACCAATAGGTGCCGTGTTGCCGCACGAGGAACTCGAAGGTGCGGGACTGGCCCGGGCCGATGACCGGGGTGGTCACGACCGGCACGCCATCCTCGATGTTGGGCACCAGCAGGCCGTGCCAGTGGATAGAGGTGGAGTCGTCGGCTAGCCCGTTGACCACCGTGATGCGTGCGACGTCGCCCTCGCGTAGCCGAAGCACCGGGCCGGGGGTGCCTCCGTTGATGGTCAGGGCCTGGACCTTGCGGTCAGCTGGGCTGAGCGTCTGCTCGGCGATCGTGAGGCGGTACTCGACCACCCGGGCCTCGGGGTGCAGTGCAGAGGCCTTGGGCGCTGTCTCCATGGCGTCGAAGTAGGCCTTACGGCAGATTTCGCAGGCCTGCGCGTAGGACGCTATGGCGACTGAGGCGACCATGAGTCCCCAGGTCGAGGTCCTTCCGGCTTTGCGAGCTTGGTGGGCGAGCATGCAAGTACATGTCCGCGTCCCCCGGCATCCCCCCTGATGAAATACCCCGTGCCAAAAAGATTTAGGGGGGACAGGGCCGGGTCCGGACATTAGAAAGGTATCATGAGCAAGGATTCCATCGACGAGTTGTTGTCCGCTTGGGAGGTTTCCCCCCGTAGGCGCGAGGCTTTTTCCAGCCAGGTCATCGCAGGTCGGCCGCGTGGCCCGATGGTCCGCGTCTCCGCCGCCGTGCTGGCGGTGTTCCTCGTCGGCGGCTTGGCCGGCTGGCGGGCCAATACGGATGACACCCGTCAGATGGCGAAGGCCCACGCCCGGTCGATCGTCGAGGCTTCCTCCCGATGAGGACGCGACTGCTGCTGACCATCGTCCTGGCCTCGTTGTTGGCAGGTTATGCCGGATGGTGGGTTGCGCGTGACTTCAGGAAGGCCGAGGCCTGCGAGCGCGGCTCCGAGCTCGGCTGGCTCCAGGCCGAATTCAGGCTAGACGATACGGCTGTCGCCAGGATCGGGCAGCTCCAGCGTCGTTTCGAGGAGGAGTGCGAGGTGCACTGCGAGCAGGTTCGCCAGGCTCGTGCCTTGATGTCGACGAAGCCCGGCGACGACTCGAAGGCCCGGCTCGAGGCGGCTCTCGGGAAGTGCCAGGCTTCCCGTCGCGAGCACGTCCTTGCGATCGCGGCCTGCATGCCTCCCGAGAAGGGCAAGGCCTACGTGGATCTCATCATGCCTCAGGTCGAAGCGCTTTCCCATGAGGGAGCGCCTGGCCTTGATGGGCACCATAAGGCCAAATGAGTCTGCTGCCTGCCAAGGACGACCAGGCTGGCTGGCGGACGCTCTTTGACGAATGGAACCCGCGGATACGGGGTTACCTCCATCGTATGCTGCCTGATTCGGCGGACGCCGAGGAGGTCGCCGCCGAGGCCTTCGCCACGGCTTGGCGCACCTCGGACCGGTTCACCGGCGGCAACGTCTCCACCTGGTTGTTCGGCATCGCGATCAACCTGGCCAGGAACCGCCGGCGCAGCTGGCTCCGCCGGCTGGCCAGGTTCACCGGCCTGACGCCTGAGATCCCGGAGGGTTCCGTCGAGGACAGCGCCGACGTGGACGAGCGCGCCGCGCTGGTGCGCGCCGCGGTGCAACGCCTGCCTGAGGGATTGCGCGAGCCTTTGATCCTGACGGCGTACTCGGGCATGTCTCATCAGGAAGCAGGGGAGGCATTGGGGCTCACTGCCAAGGCCGTCGAACGTCGAGTAGCCTCCGCCAGAGAAAAACTCAGGGCAGAGTTTTCTGGCCGACAAGATTGATGAAATTACTTGCGCGCTAAAATCGCTCGGGTAAATTAGCAGAGTTGGCAGTTAACTTGTCCGCAAACTGTCCGCAAAGTTTCTCGGTTGTTGGAGTTCAACGACATACAGACGAGAAGCATTCCTTCGAATCCCATCCTCTCCGCCACTTTGAAGCATGCGGTCCGACCAAGGACTTTGCGTGCGTTTTTCGTCCTTTATCGGGTCATTCTGCCGTCAAGGGCTGGGCCTGATTCGCACGACGCTACCTAAAATGCTACCAGAAATCGAGTGGGCCGCTCCAGGTATGACCAAGAACCATGACCAATCGAACCTAAGCCCTGCCAAGTAAGACGTGAGGCCGGGCCCGGAGTTTGCCGAAACTAAATCAGGGCTATTTATTCGTTTCTAGGTGCGCTCGGTCGCTGGGTACGGCCTGACCCCATGTTCGGGCTCAGCGCTGAGGGACGCGGCGGAGCTTGGCGAGGTCGTGCCCGTTGTCCGTCAGCCACTTCACGAGTTCCTGGTAGCGGGCTTCGGGGATGGTCTTGGTGCGCGCCATGATCCAGACGTAATCGCGGTCCGGCACGCCGATGACGGTGGTCTCGTAGTCAGCGTCGAGGTAGGCGATCAGGTAGGCGGCCTTGAACGGCCAGACGAACTGCATCCGCCATTCGGCGTTGGTCTCGCGGTTATGGACGAAGCCGGTGGGCCGGTAGGTCTTGAGCGGGCCGTCGAAGCCTCCGTTGTTGAAGACATAGGTGGTCGCGATCGTGCCGTCCGTGTCCAGACGGTAGCTTTCGACGCCGTTGAAGGCCTCGTCCTCGATGAAGGCGGGGATGTGCGCGATGACGTACCAGTCGCCCATGAAGCGCTGGAGGTCGACCGGTCGCTCGATGGCGCGCAAGGGCGGCTTCGCCTCGGCGCCGCAGGAGTCCTTCCACGACTGGCAGCCGACCAAGCCCACGCAGAGGAGAAGGATCCAGCATAGGTTGGGCATGACGGCGAGTATGAACCAGGCTCGGGTAAGGTCGACGGCTGATTCGGCTCAGCGGCCGAGGAGGGCGTCCCGCATCGACTCGCTGATCGGGTCGTCGCCCAGCCAGATCCGGAAGTAGGCGGCGGCGAAATCATGGCCCGGGACCGTGACGAGCGGTGAGCCATTGAGCCGGAGCGTGGTACCCTTGCCTGGCACGTAGGTGAGCGTGTAGCTATCGCCTTCGCGCACGTCCCGGTAGGCCCGGTTGATCAGTTCCAACCGATCACGCAAGGAAACCAACGTGTCCGTCTTGACGTTGCGGGCGAGGAGGGTGTCGCCGCCTTTGATGATCTCCGCCGCGGTGAAGCCGCGGTGGTAGGTCAGCTGTAGCCGGACGGGGATATCGGCGAAGACTTTGCTCGACGGCTCTCCGGCGCCGAGGTGGAGGCGGGCGTCATAGACCTTGATCACCGACATCCAGCGGAAGGTGGTCGCTCCGACGAGCGCGAAGCGGGCGCCGTCCTCCGTCAGTTCATCCGGGTTGACTTGGATGGCGCGCGCGTTGGGCGAAATGACAAGACAGAAGGCCAAGACGAGGCTCCCCAGAAAGTTGCCGAAGAACGGCCGATGCGAAGTGCAGACGAACATCCTACCTCCTGATGGTAGCGAAGCGCGGCAGATATCTAGCCTAGGTTTCGTTAAGTCGGTGTTAAATCCTTGCCCGACCCGCGTCTAGAATCAGTCAGCGGGCGGACGGTAAGACCCCGATCTGGTTGAGCCAGTCCCGGCATTTATCCGGCCAGATCTTGACGTCCTTCTCGGAGCGCAGGCCGTGGCCATGGCCGCCGGTGGCGCAACGGAAGAAGGCATGAGGGGTCTTGGTGCCCTTGAGCGCGGCGAAGTAGCCGTCGCTACCCTTGATGAAGCGCTTGTCGTCCTCGGCATGGGCGACGAAGGTCGGCGCGGTCTGTCCGTCCACGAGCGGGATGAGTCCTTCGTCGAGGTAGGCCGGGTAGCCGAGGACGGCGAAATCCGGACGCAGGGGCTGATCGTCGGCCGCGTCGATACGCGGATAAGTCGCCGGACCTTGATGGACGCTGAGACGGGCCGAGAGGTGGCCGCCGGCGGAGAAGCCCATGACGCCGACACGGTCCCGGGCGATGTTCCACTCGGCTGAGCGATGGCGCACGATCCGGATCGCCCTTTGGATGTCTTGGAAGGCTCCGTCGCGATTGCTCGGGACGCGGTACTTGAGCACGACGCCGGTGACGCCGAGCGTATTCAGCCATGCGGCGACTTCGGTGCCTTCCTTGTTATAGGCCAGGCCGCCGTAGCCACCGCCGGGGCTGATGATCACGGCGGGCGCCGGTTTGGCCGAGTCAGCGGCATAGACCGTGAAGGAAGGCTCGCTGATGTCAGTCAGACGCACGACTCCGTCGCCACGGGCGGGCAGGGTGCGCTCGGTTCCTTTCACAGGTTGCCCAGGCATCGAGCCTTTGGACCAGAGCGTCACGACGATGCCCGGCCCCTTGGGTTCGGGCTTGGCTGATTCCGCCGCCGAGGAGGAAACGGCGCAGATCAAGGCGACGGACGTGATGAGGGGGCGGAGCATGGAGGCGGTGCAGGACGTATGAAACGCCGACCTCTCCCGGTCCTCCAGCGTAATTTGCGACCGTCGCAACGCCGGGGACTCCGAACCGCAGTCAGCAGCAGCTCCGGCCTTTGTTTCGGCGCGCCGGCGCCGCAAGGTCGACGAGGCGGGCGAGGGCAGGGGGCAGGGCCGTGCGGCGGTAATGGCACCAACGGCCTTCCTTGCGGCGTTCGACGAGCCCGCACTTACGCAGCATCGCCAGGTGACGCGAGACCGTCGGCTGATCGCGCTCCACATAAGCCTGCAGGTCGCAGACGCACACTTCCTCCCGGCCGATGCGGGCGAGGAGCTTGAGGCGCGTCGGATCGGAGAGGCCGAGGCACACGGTTTCGACGGCGGGAGAGGTGGCTGCCTGCTTGACTCCGGGCATGCGGTAGCCAACATATATGTCAAAGCATATGCAATTCCTAAAACCCGCTCCGATGTCCCTCGGAGATTTTCGTCAGGCTTTGGCCGCGAGCCCCCAGCTCGGCCTGCGTTTCCGCCTGCCGACGGGAGGGCTGACGCCGATCCACCTGCACCTGACCGAAGTCGCCCGCGTCGAGAAGCGTTACATCGACTGCGGCGGGACCATCCGCACGGACGTCTCGGCGCGCCTGCAGCTCTGGGCGGCCGATGACACCGACCACCGGGTCGGCTGTGCCAAGGCCCTGCAAGTGCTCGACCGAGGCGCCGACCTCGTGGGCGTGACCGACGTGCCGCTCGAGGTCGAACACGACTTCCCCTTCCTGACGGTCTTCCCGGTGGTCGGCTCCGTCGTCGAAGGCGGCGAACGCATCTTCCTCCTTGCGGCCAAGCAGGCGGATTGCCTGGCCCCGGATGTCTGCGTCCCGAACGCCTGTAAGCCCGGTTCCGGCTGCTGCTGATTTTCCCATATCCATGAGCAAACCCCTCATCCTTATCCTCTGCACCGGCAACTCCTGCCGGAGCCATCTCGCGGAGGCCATCCTCCGACGCGCCGTCGGCAACCTAGCCGACGTCGCCAGCGCCGGTTCGAAGCCCGCTGGCTATGTGCATCCCATGGCCCTCGAAGTCCTGAAGGAGATCGGCCTCGATGCCTCCGCGCATCGTTCCAAGCACCTTTCGGAATTCCTCAACGTTCCTGTGTCGACGGTCGTGACCGTCTGCGGCAACGCCGACCAGGTATGTCCCATCTTCCCCGGTCAGCTGAACCGCTACCACTGGGGCTTCAAGGATCCCGCGCACGCCACCGGTACGCCGGAGGAGATCCGCGACGAGTTCCGTCGGGTCCGCGATGAGATCAGGCTCGTCTTCGAAGCGTACGCCGCCGGCCTGAAGGAAGGCGCGGTCCTCGCCAAGTGAGCATGAAGCGTCAGATCGCGGCGGAGTTCTTCGGCACCGCCTTGCTGTTGCTCGCCGTCACCGGCTCTGGTGTGATGGGGGAGGCTTTGGCCGGCGGTAACGTCGCCGTCGCCTTGCTCGCCAACGGCCTCGTCACCGGAGCCGCGCTCTACGTCATCATCAGCCTGTTCGGCCCGGTGTCCGGGGCGCATCTCAACCCGGTCGTCACCCTGATGGCTTGGGCTGACCGCGCCTGCGGGGCCCGTCAGGTCTTCGGTTATCTCGTGGCGCAGGTCGCCGGGGCGATCGCCGGCGTCTGGGCCGTGCATGCCATGTTCGGGCAGGCTATCCTGCAGGTGTCGACGAAGCCAAGGTCTTCGGCCGGGCTTTGGTTCAGCGAACTCGTCGCCACGTTCCTGCTCCTGATGCTCATCCGCACGGCTTCGGCCCGCCAGGATGCGAGACTACCGGCGTATGTCGCCCTTACCGTCTCCGCGGGTTATTGGGCGACCTCTTCGACCTTCTTCGCGAACCCGGCGGCCACGCTCGCCCGCGGCCTGACGGATTCGTTTGTCGGGATTCGTCCTGGTGACATCGGTCCGTACCTGCTCGCTCAGCTGGCGGCCCTTGGACTCGTCGTCTTCGTCGGCCGGTCGCTGCGGCGTTGATCTGACCGACCGGGCTCAGGGCCTCAGGTAGCGCTGGGCCAGTTCGATCCACAGCGGTATGCCCACGAGGAGGTTCAGCGGGAAGTTGATCGTGAGGGAGAGGCCGAAATACAAGGACGGGTTGGCTTCCGGGACCGTCAGCCGGAGCACGGCCGGCACGGCGATGAATGAAGAGCTGGCGGCGAGCGTCATCAGCAAGGCGCCGTCGCCGGCGGTGATGGAGAACCAGCGGCAAAGGAGCAGGGCGATCGCGGCGTGCGCGAACGGGGAGATCGCCGCATAGGCCAAGACCGGGGCTTGTCCCCAGGAAACCTTGCTGAGGTTGCGCGCGACCATCAGGCCCATGTCGAGGAGGAACAAGGCCAGGATGCATTTGAAGAGATCGAGGAAGACCGGTTGCAGCACGGCCTTGCCCGGTTCGGCGGAGACGTAGCCGATGACCATCGAACCTAAGAGCAGGATCTGGGTGCCGTCGGTGAGCGACTCATGCAGGATCTTGCCGGGCTTGATGCCGCTGGCCGCCGCCTCGCCGGATTGGTTGCGCAGGAAGCCGGCGGCGATCACCGCGAGGATGATGGCCGGGGATTCCATGATCGCCATCGCGGCGGACATGTGACCGCCGAAGGCGAGTCCGGAGTCCTCCATGCGCTGCGTCGCGGCGATGAAGGCCACGGCGCTCACGGAGCCGAAGCTCGCGGCTACGCCGACCGCATCGAAGGGGGGCAGGAACTTACGAAGGAGGAAGTAGCCGAGCAGCGGGATGAGCGTCGCCAGGAGGATGGCGCAGCCCAGGTCGGTGAGGACGCTCTGGTCGAAACCGGACTTCGCCAAGGCGAAGCCCCCTTTGAGGCCGAGCGAGATCAGGAGCATCTGGCAGAGCATCCGCGACGCCTGGGCGGGAATTTCGAGATTCGAACGGACCAAGCCAGCGAACATGCCGAACCCGAAGAAGAGCAGCGTGGGGTCGAGTAATTTTTGCATCGCCAAAGGCTTTGGCCTTACTTTGAATTGGTTAAAGGCTATTTTAAAAATACAAAATATAGCATAAAATCTATGAACGTAACCTTCCGCCAACTCCAACTCTTCCGTGCTTTGGTCTCCACCGGCAGCATCAGTGGCGCCGCCAAGGAGGCCAATGTCACCCAGCCGACCGCTTCGGTGCATCTGCGCGATCTTTCGGAGGCCGTGGGCCTCCCGCTTTATGAAGTGATCGGCCGCAAGGTCTTCCTGACCGAAGCCGGTCGCGAACTCGCCAAGGCGGCGCGCGGTGTCCAGGTCGAGTGGGACTCCTTCGAGCAGAACATCCAGGCCTTGCGCGGCGGCGAGAGCGGTCTGCTCAAGATCTCAATGGTGAACACCGCCCAGTATTTCGCACCGCGTCTGCTCGGATCGTTCTGCGCCTCGCGCCCCGGCGTCGATGTCTCGATGGTGCTGCTCAACCGCGACGGCGTGATCGACCGACTGCGTCAGAACCTGGACGACCTCTACATCATGTCGCGTCCGCCGGCCGACCTGGCGCTCAGCGCCACGGCCTTCATGCCCAACCCGCTCGTCGTGGTGGCGCCCGCCAACCATCGCCTGGCCAAGCAGCCGGCCGTCCTGCTGAGCGAGCTCGGCGACGTCCGCTTCATCACGCGTGAGCGCGGTTCGGGCACGCGCCTCGCGGCCGACGATTATTTCCGTCAGCGTGGTTTCGATCCCTCCGTCCGTTTCGAGCTCGGCAGCAACGAAGCCATCCTCGAAGCCGTCGCCGGCGGCATGGGCATCGCGATCGTCTCGGCGCACGCGATGCGCAAGGGCGCGCATCCGGGCCTGGTCACCCTGCCGCTCGAGGGCTTCCCGCTTCAGTCCAGCTGGCAGATCGTCCATCCGTCCGGACGACGCCTGTCGCCGTTGGCCGCGGCTTTCAAGGCGCACCTCATCTCCGCCGCGAAGGAGATCGTCGGCTCCAAGGAAATCGTCGGCCTCGTCGCCTGAGTCGCGGGGGAAACCGGTTGCGACGACCAGCCGGCCGCCTGCGATAAGGCATGCCTCTTTGTCTCCGTGGCTCGCGACATCCGGAGGCGTTGCTCCGGGCCATCCGTCATTGCCGCAAAGGCGAACCCCTTCTGGCGGAGTTATTCTTCGCTGAGGCCGCCTACTTCGCGCTGTCGGAGGCGAAGTGAACCTTCACTTAGCCTTATCGGCCGCGTGCAGCTTGTCACCCAAGGCCTTGGCGCGGTCCCGGTAGTCCGCCGCCTTGGCCGTGTCCTTCGGGAGTCCGTCCTTGCCCTTCTCGTAGCCATAGGCGAACCAGTAGAGCGCCTGGTATCCGGCGTCGTTTTCCTGTTTGGAGAACCCTTCCATCGCGGCGAGCAGTTTCTCCGGCTGGTCTTTCAACTGCTGCTTGGTCACGTCGAAGACGGCGCGAGGATAGCCCTGCTTGGCCGCTTTTTCCAGCCACTGGAAGCCCTCGTCGCCGGTCGCGATCCGTTGGGTGAGCACGAAATGGAGGGCGTACATCGCTGCGGCGTCGCCGGTTTCGGCCATCGCGCGCAGGCTTGCCAGGGCATAGTCGGCCACGGGCTTCAGGTCATCTTTGGTCGCGGACTTGATCCAAGCCCCTGCACGGTCGTCATAGCGGCCAGAGCCGGTGGAAGTGAGGAGGGCGCGAAGTTCGGTTGCTTCTTTGGACGGCAGACCTTCGAGCGAATTCTCGGCCCTGGCGAGCAGGCCCGCGCCATCCCAAGAGGGTGTCTGCGTCTTTCCTGCCGGACGGGTCAGCACGTAGGCGAGCACGGACGAAAGAAGGAGCAGTCCGGCGAGGATGAGTTTCAGTGACTTGGTCATGAGGCTGATGATGCGGACAGGTCAGGGGAGGATAACATAAATCACGTCATTCTTTGGAAAAGCCAATAATAAGGCGGATTCAGATAGTCGCCGGAAAGATGCCGGACACATCAGGCTGGCGGAGCCGTTCGTCTTTCAGGATGGTCACGCATGCTCACCGGCGTTGCATGGCGGCGACTCCTGCGGAACGTCTTCATCGGCGCGGCCGTCACCGGCCTGCTCTGCATCCCTTGGGTCCTGGCGTCCGAGGCTTACGGATGGAGTCAGCGTCCGGCGCATCTGCTCCAGAGTTTCATCGCCATCCCGATCGCCTTCCTGTCGTCGGGGATTTTCCTCTGGCTGCGATCTCCGGAGGGCGCCCCGGCCTGGGAGCGCAGGTTGGCTTGGGCGGTCTGGATTCTCTCCGGGCTCTGGGTCCTGATGCTGGCGTGGGTGTTCGTCGCCTTGTCTCGCGGCATGTTCCCCGCGCCCGCCTGACCGGTCAGCGCTGGCTTGCCAGCCGAGGAGGGCAGGGCATAGCTTGGTTTCACCCCCATGAATCCTCGCATCGCTCTCTTGTTCGCTGCCGCCGCCCTCTTGACGGGTTGTGCCAACTACGCCGTCCAGCCGGTCCTGCATCCGGGCACGGAGAAGCGTCATGAGTCCTTCAACGAGATTTCGAAGAAGGGCGAAGCGCAGCTCGTCTTCCTCGGCGATTCGATCACCCATGGTTGGGAAGGGAAGGGCAAGGCCGTCTGGGAGAAGGATTGGGCTCCGCAAAAGGCCGCTAATTTCGGCATCGGCGGGGACCGGACCGAGCACGTCCTCTGGCGTCTCGAGCACGGCAACTTCGACGGCCTCAAGCCCAAGGCGATCGTCCTCATGATCGGTACGAACAACACCGGACACCAGGGCAGGCCGCAGAAGGAGCTCGATGGCGCCGTCTACGAGTGCACCGCCGAGCAGACCGCCGAAGGCATCAAGGCCATCCTCGCCCAGCTCCGGCAGAAGTGCCCGGAAGCCAAGATCCTCGTCCTCGGCATCTTCCCCCGCGGCGCGAACAAGGACGACAAGTTCCGGCAGCAGAACGAGGCCACCAACGCCATCGTGAAGGGATTCGCGGACGGTCAGAAGATCTTCTTCCTCGATATCGGCGCCAAGTTCCTCGAGCCCGATGGCACGTTGTCCAAGGCCATCATGCCCGACCTGCTTCACCCGAACGAGAAGGGTTACCAGATCTGGAGCGATGCCATCAAGTCGGACGTCCAAGCCCTGCTCCGCTGATTTTTCTATGGATGGCATAGACCATCCTAAATGTCTTCAACTTGTTTCCGATCTCTTCGGGCTTTTAGGCAAGTTTGATTTGCATCTTCCGGCCCAGCCAGCGATTTAAAGCGCCATGGCTGACTCCAAGAATGAGGGAAGTTCTTCGTCGTCGACCCCCAGCCCTGACGAAGGGCATGCTCAGGAGCTTCGCCTGATCGGCTTTCTGGCCCGTCAGGCCGGCCTGGAGCCGGATGCCTCCCGCATCGGCGGGGCGCTTTCCGCCCATGCCAGCGAAGAGCCGCTGGAACGGGTCGCGGCTGCCCTTCCTTCCGCCGGCCTCAAGGCGGACGCCTGTCGCATGCCACTCGCCTCGGCCCTCTGGCAGGCCAGAGCGTCCCTGCCGCTGGTCATCCACACCGAAGGCAACGGGTTCACCGTGGTCGTCGGCGGGGGCCTTTTCCGCGAGCGGCTCGCCTCCTTCGACGGGGACGAGAAGACCTATGTCGTGAGCCGGACCTCACTGGTCCGGCAACTGGGTCTGAACTCGGCGCAGGACGAGGTGGAAGTCGCCTTCGTCTCCCCGACCATGCCGGCCGAAGGGCTGAAGGGCAAGGAGGACGACGACCATCACCACGGGCATCACGCCAGCCCGATCAGCCGGTTCATCGGGCTGATGCGTCCGGAGGCGTCGGACATCGCCACCATCCTCATCTTCAGCCTCGTCACCGGTCTGCTTTACCTGGCCCTGCCTCTCGCCATCAACGGCGTCGTCGGCAATCTCGCGTTCGGCACGCAATCCAAGCCCTTCCAGCAGGCTCTGATCTTCATCACCTTGGCGCTCACGGGCTGCCTCGTGCTCTCCGCGATCATCCGCGGCCTCCAGTACGTCGTCGCTGAGCACATCCAGCGCCGCATCTTCGTCCGGCTCGCGGCCGACATGGCCTGGCGTCTGCCACGCGTCCGGACAGAGGCCTTCGACGGCGTGCACGCCCCGGAGATGGTCAACCGCTTCCTGGACGTCGTCACGGTGCAGAAGAGTTCCGCGATGCTCCTGCTCAACGGCATCAACATCGTCGTCGGGGCCGTGGTCGGTTTGGTCGTGCTCGGCTTCTACCACCCGTTCCTGCTGGCCTACATGTTCGTGACCTTGCTCGGGCTTTGCTTCGTGGTCTACGTCCTGGGCCGAGGGGCGATCGCTTCCAGTCTGGCCGAATCGCGGAGCAAGTACGCGGCGGTCGGCTGGCTCGAGGAGGTCGCCCGTTACCCGCGTCTCTTCAAAGGGCCGTCCGGCCTCGCCCTGGCCGGTTCCCGGACCGATGAACTGGCGCGAAACTACCTCGAGTCCCGCGCCTGGCATTTCCGTGTGCTCATGCGCCAGATCATCGGCCTGCTCACCCTCGAGGTGCTGGCCACGGCGGCCTTGCTGATCGTCGGCGGCGGCCTCGTGCTCAGCCAGCAGCTCACGCTCGGCCAGCTGGTCGCCAGCGAGCTCATCGTCAGCGCGGTCGTCGCGTCTTTCGCCAAGCTGGGCAAGCAGTTCGAGGCCTGGTACGACGCCTTGGCTGCGGTCGACAAACTCGGGCACCTCGTCGATTTCGAGACCGACCGCGAAGGCGGGGAGATTCCCGTCGGCGATCCGGCCGGGGTCTCGATCGAGCTCCGCGGCGTCTCCTTCGCCTATGCCGGCGGGCGTGATCTCCTGAGCGGCTTGAATGTCAAGGTCCGCGCCGGCGACCGCGTCGCGCTCGCCGGCGCCCAAGGCAGCGGCTGCAGCACGTTGCTCGACCTCGTCTCGGCCATGCGCGAACCTACCGCCGGGACCATCCTGGTGGACGGGCTCGACCTACGTTCGTGGGACCTCGAGGCCTATCGATGCCAGGCCATGGTGCTCCGCTCGCAGGACATCCTGAGCGCGACCCTCATGGACAATCTCCGTCTCGGCCGTCCCGACATCACGCTCGGCCAGGTCCAGGCCGCCTTGACCGAAGTCGGCCTGCTGACGGATGTCCTCGCGATGCCGGACGGACTTTCCACGAAGCTCGTCACCGGCGGCCTCCCGCTGTCCAGCCGTCAGCGTAACCGCCTGCTCATCGCCCGCGCCTTGTTGCACCGTCCGCGCCTCCTCGTCATCGATGAGTTCCTCGACGGCATGGACGGCTCGAGCACCTGTCAGCTGATCGACCTCGTGATGGCTTCCGAACGTCCGTGGACGTTGCTGCTGGCGACGCGCGATCCCCAGCTGCTCCGTCGCTGTCCGACGGTCATCACCCTTTCTTCTTCCCACGCATGAGCATGTCTACCGATACCCCGGCTCCTGCCCTCCGCGGACGTCTGCCCGCCTTGCTGCTCGCCGGCTCTTCTTTCCGTATCCGGTTGCTGTCCCGCATCGCCGGACTCGGCTTCGTCGCGGTCATCCTGGCGATCTGGTTCCTGCCTTGGCAGCAGTTCGTCCGTGGCTCCGGCAAGGTCATCGCCTTCGACCCGCTGGAACGGCGCGTCAACGTCGAGGCGCCCGTCGCGGGCCTCGTGCGCAAGATGTACGTGCTCGAAGGTCAGCGCGTGAAGGCCGGCGAGGTGCTCGCCGAGCTGCAGGACAACGACCCTAACCTCCTGAACAACCTCAAGTCCCAGCGTTCGTCGCTTTCCGACCGTCAGGCCGCCACGCGCCGCCGCATCGAGGACCTCGACCTGCAGGTCCGTCAGCTCGAACTCGCCCGCGGGCAGTCGGTCGACGCCGCCCGCCAGCGCGTGGTCGCCGACAAGATCGCCGCGGAGACCGCCGCGCTCAACTTCACGCGTACCAAGGAACTCAAGGACGGCGGTCTGGTATCGGTCCGTGATTACGAACTCGCCATCCAGTCGCGTGACAGCACCGCCGCCGCGCTCGTCGCCGCCGAAGCGACCCTCGGCCGCACCGAGAGCGAGTTCAGCGCGACCATCGCCGGCGTGCGCGCCCAGCGCGGTTCGGCCCAGTCGGACCTCGCCTCCGTCGAGCGCGACCTCGGCGTGATCGACGTCCAGATCAGCCAGAACGAGCGACAGCTCGTCCGCGCGCCACGCGACGGCATCGTGCTCTCCGTCCAGGCGACCGACGGCACCTATCTGCGCCCCGGCAGCCCCATCTGCGTCGTGATCCCGGAGACCGACAGCCGCTTCGTCGAGATCTGGCTCGAGGGCAATGACATGCCTTTGCTCCAGTCCCGCGTGACCAAGCCCGATGGTACGGTGATTCCCGGAAGTCCGGTGCGTCTGCAGTTCGAAGGCTGGCCCGCCATCCAGTTCGTCGGCTGGCCCAGCGTCGCCATCGGCACGTTCGGCGGCGAAGTCGTCTTCGTCGACGCCGCCGGCGATCCCTCCGGCAAGTTCCGCGTCGTCGTGGCCCCTGCCAACGACGTCGTCATCATCGACGGCAAGCCGACCCAGGTCGGCTGGCCGGGCAACCGCTGGCTGCGCCAAGGCGTGCGCGCCAACGGCTGGGTCCTGCTCCAGCAGGTGCCTCTCTGGAAGGAGATCTGGCGTCAGCTCAACGGCTTCCCTCCGGTCGTCGCCATGGATGAACCCGGCAAGGAGGCGAAGAAGTGAGGTGGCTCGCGCTCATCGCCTTGGTTCCGGCCTGGCTGGCCGCGGCGGAGCCTTTGCGCCTGCCTGAGGTCCTCGCGAGCGTCAAGGAGCGCTATCCGCCCCTGCTCATCGCGATGATCGAGCAGGACATCGCCGCCGGCCGCCTGCGTCAGGCGGACGGGGCCTTCGACCTCGGTTTCGCCCTGCGGGCCGGCATCACCCCGAAGGGCTATTACGACGGTGAGACCACCGATGTCGCCTTGGAACAGCGCCTGCCGTTCTGGGGTGCCAACGTCTTCGCCGGCTACCGACGCAGCAGCGGGCTCCTCGCCGACTACGACAAGGACCGGACCCAGCGTGACGGCGAATTCCGCGCGGGCCTGCGTTTCAACCTCCTCCGCGACGGACCCATCGACCGCCAGCGTGCCGAGCGGCTCAAGGCCCGCCTGGACCTCAACCTGGCCGATCCCTTCATCGAGCGTCAGCAGCTCGACATCATCCGCTCCGCGACGCGCTCCTATTACAACTGGGCCGCCGCCGGTCTCCGCGAAGCCGTGGCCCGCGATCAGCTCAAGGTGGCCGAGGACCGGGCCGCCGCGCTGACCGAGCAGGCCAAGAAGGGCATGGTCGCCCCGATCGTCGTCACCGACAACGAGCGTCTCATCGTCAGCCGTCAGCTGATCGTCACGCAGGCCCGTCGCCGCTTCGAAGCCGCTTCCCTGGAGCTTTCTTTGTTCTACCGTGGCCCGGACGACCAGCCGATCACGCCCGCCCGTGAACGCCTGCCGAAGGACCTGCCCGCCGCCGAATTGCCCGAGCGCATGGGCGACGTTTCGCTGCTCGAGGCGGTCGCCGAGCTCCGCCCCGAACTCCGTCGTGTTCGGTTGCTGAAAGAGAAGGTCGAGATCGACCTGCGTCTCGCCCGTAATGCGACCCTGCCGAATCTCGACCTGACGTTCGGCATCACCCGCAACCAAGGCGGAGGTCCCTACACCGATCTCCGGCCCGAGGAGTCGCGCGCCGGCCTCGAGTTCCGGCTGCCGATCCAACGGAACGAGGCCTTCGGCCGTACTCAGGTTTCCGAGGCCGAACTCCGTCGCCTAGAGCAGGACCTTTATTTCGTCCGCGACCGCATCCGCGTCGAGGTCAAGGACGGCTGGTCGGCCTTGGCTGCCGCGCATGAGCTGCTCGGCGCCGCCCGTCGTAATGTCGAATTATCAGCGATCCTCGTGAAAGCCGAACAGACGCGCTTCAGCCAGGGTGCGACGGACCTCCTCGCCCTGCAGATCCGCGAGCAGGCTTTGCTCGAAGCGCAGTTCTCGGAAGTCACCGCGCAGGCGGACTTTTTCACCGCGCTCGCCGACTACCGCGCCGCCATCGCCGCCGACCTCAGGAAGTAGGCCGTCGGCGTGATCCGGCCGGTTCAGCCTTTGCGGACGATCCTGGCGGCGATGGGAACCGCCAGGGCCAGCGTGTTCGAGATCGTGCCGTACTTCCGGATATTCGTGTGCAACAACTCGATCCGATTGTCCGGCTCATCGGTGTCGACCGTGATGAGGTAATCGATGGAGAGCAGTTTCGGCGGGCTGTCCTGCCGGACCGCATGTAGGCGGACCTCGATGCCGCGGAGGTCGAAGCCAAGCACCGGCAGCACGCGCTCGGCGCCTTTGATGAGGCAGGCCGAGAGGGCGCCGAGGAGGAGCTCGACGGGGTTGAAGGCATCGGAGCGGCCGGCGAGGTCCGTGTCGGCGATGAGGCTGGCCTCTTTCGCGGCGACCAGGCTCCCGTGGCGGTCGAGGCGGTGGGCGGTGACGTGATATTCGAGCATGGCGTCTAGTCTCAGCGTGCCAGCCAACCGCCGTCGACGGCGAGGCTTTCGCCGGTGATGAAGGAGGCTTCCTCCGAGGCGAGGAACAGGATGGCGGCGGCGACTTCTTCCGGCGTGCCCATGCGCCCGAGCGGGTGCATGCCTTCGATGGCCCGGCGCACGTCGGTGTCGCCGATCCCGACCGCGCGGTCGATCATGTCGGTCTGGATGGCGCCCGGCGCGACCGCGTTGACGCGGATGCCGTGGCGGGCGACTTCGAGGGCCGCCGCCTTGGTGAGGCCTTCCACCGCATGCTTGCTGGCCACGTAGGCCGCGCAGCTTTCGAGCCCGATATGGCCGGCGACGGAGCTGACGTTGACGATCGCGCCGCCGCCGGAGCGACGCATGGCGGGGATCTCGTGCTTCAGGCACCAGAGGACCCCTTCGGTGTTCACGCCCAACGTCCGGCGTACGTTGGCGTCGGTCTGGTGTTCGAGGCTCAAGGTCTGGTTGCCCTCCGTGCCGGCGTTATTGATCGCCACGTCAAGCTGTCCGAAAGACTCCATCGCCGTACCCACGGCCAGGATCGCATCGGCTTCCTTGGATTGGTCGGCGACCACGTAGCGGGCGTCGCCGCCGGCGGCGCGTAGTTCGGCGAGCAGGCCGGGGCCGCTCTCCGCCCTGAGGTCGGTGACGACCAGGCGAAAGCCGCGTCGCGCGAAGGCGAGGGCGGTGGCTTTGCCGATGCCAGCGGCGGCACCGGTGATGAGGACGACAGGCGCAGGTTTCATGGTCACCATTCTCTCCGGCCGACAAGGCCTGTCAAAGGTCCTTGGTCGCGGCCGAATCACCTCATCCTTACTCACCTTCCGCCCCGGGAGCCGAAGGTGCCGCCGTTCCTCCGCTAAAGCCAGCTTACGCCGACTTCAGCGAAGCCATGTCGATCACGAAACGATAACGTACGTCCTGCTTGATCATCCGGTTCCAGGCTTCGTTGATCTGCTGGATCGGGATGAGCTCGATGTCCGAGACGATCCCGTGCTGCGCGCAGAAATCGAGCATCTCCTGGGTCTCGGCGACGCCGCCGATGCAGGAACCGGCGAAGTTGCGGCGGGGCATGATCACGCTGAAGGCATGGACCGCCAGCGGCTTCTCCGGCACGCCGACGAGGCAGAGCGTACCGTCGAGCTTGAGGAGCGCCATGTAGGCGTTGAGGTCGTGCTGGGCCGAGACGCAGTCCAGGATGAAGTCGAAGGAGCAACCATGCTTGGCCATCGCGGCGGGATCGCTCGAGATGACGACTTCATGGGCGCCCAAGCGAAGGCCGTCGGCGACCTTGGACGGCGAAGTGGTGAAGAGCACGACGTGCGCGCCGAAGGCGCGGGCGAACTTCACGCCCATGTGGCCGAGGCCGCCGAGGCCGACCACGCCGACCTTCTGGCCCGGGCCGACCTTCCAGTGACGGAGCGGCGAATAGGTCGTGATGCCTGCGCAGAGCAGGGGGGCCGTGGCGGCGAGGTCCAGACCCTGCGGGACGCGGAGGGTGAAGGCCTCGTCGACGACGATGGCGGAGGAGTAGCCGCCGAAGGTGTGGCCGCCGAGGTGCTTGTCGGGGCTGTTATAGGTGAACGTGGCTCCCGTGAGGCAGAACTGCTCCAGGCCTTTCTGGCAGCTCGGGCAGGTGCGGCAGGAGTCGACCATGCAGCCCGTGGCGCCGATGTCGCCGACCTTGACCTTGGTGACCTTGGCGCCCACCGCCGTGACGCGGCCGACGATCTCATGGCCCGGGACGCAGGCATAGTTCGTGCCCGGCCATTCGCCGCGGGCCGTATGGACGTCGGAGTGGCAGACGCCGCAGAAGAGGATCTCCATCGCGACGTCCGTCGGGCCGGGCGCGCGCCGGGCGATCTGCATCGGGGCGAGCAGGGAGGTGGGGGCGGCGGAACCGTAGGCGCGGACTTGAGTGGTCATGGAAAGGAGGCCACATTGGGAGGCGGAATCCCTCCGGACGCAAGCCGAGGGGAGCGGACTTCACGGCGCCCTGATAAATCGACCCTATTTCCTTGGGTCGGTCCCAAAAGCTATGATGGGGCATGGACTTGGTTTTATCCGCCGAGCGATTCGGCGACCTACTTGACAGAATTCTGTACAGGCGGCATCCTGCACGCATGAAGACCGTCTCTTACACCGACGCGCGCAACCAGCTCGCCAGCCTCATGGAGGCGGCCAACGCGGACCGCGAACCCGTGGCCATCACCCGGAATGGCGCCGCCTCCGTCGTGCTCGTCGACGCCGCCGAATATGCGGCCATGGCCGAGACCTTCCACCTGCTTTCCTCTCCCCGTAACGCCGACCGCTTGCGCAAGGGTTTGGCTGAGTTCAAGGCCGGGAAGTTCAAGAAGGCTTCCCGTGGCTGAGGTCCGCTGGTCGACGGGCGCCCTGGAGGATCGGGCTTACTGGCAGCAGGAGGAGCCGCGCACTTATGAAAGGCTTGAGCGCCTGCTGGCCGACATCGCCAAGACCCCGTTCAAAGGCGTCGGTAAGCCTGAACCCTTGAAGGGCGACCTCTCGGGCTGGTGGTCGCGGCGGATCACGCTGGAGCACCGCTTGGTCTATCGGGTCGAGAAGGGCGTCATCTACGTCCTCCAGGCCCGCTATCATTACTGAACCGTTCCGTGGCTTGGTCTGCTCAGCCTTCGGTCGGGTCGTAGAGGCCTTGGCGGACGACGAAGCGGATGACGCCGGCGACGTCATGGACGCCGAGCTTGCGCATGAGGTTCGTGCGGTGGTTCTCGACGGTCTTGGCGCTGATATCGAGCTTCACCGCGACTTCCTTGCTCGAGTAGCTCTTGGCCAGCAGCACCGCGATCTCCTTCTCGCGCTCGGTGAGGGTCGAGCCCTTGGCGTCGACGTCGCTCTCCGGGGCGGTGAGCGCGTCGGCCATCGCCTTCTGGAAAGCTTCGCTGAACCAGGTGTCTCCGGCCGCGACCGCATCGACCGCCTGACGGAGTTCGGACAGACGGGCGCTCTTCGGCACGTAGCCGCGCACCCCGGCCTTGAGCAGGCCCCGGGCGATCTGCTTCTCGGACTTCGCGGAGAAGATCAGCACCTTGAGGTCCGGCTGCGTCTCGTGCAGCTGGCGGAGGACTTCCAGGCCGCTGATGCCGGGGAGCAGGATGTCGAGGATGAGGATGTCCGGCTTGAGCTGCTTCGCGAGCGCCAGGCCTTCATGGCCGTCGGCGGTCGAGCCCAGCACGCGATAGACTCCGCGGGTCTCGAGCATCTCGATGATGAGCTCGCAGATGGCCGTCTGGTCTTCCACGACCACGACGGATTTCGCCTTGCGGACAGAGGTCTTCATGGGGTGACACCTATGTTGGCCTCCCCCCGGCCGCAGGCGAACGCAAAAAGGCGCCGCTTGGTGACAATCTTATTCCGAAGCCGGGTCGACCAGGCCTTGCCGGACCACGAAGCGGACCAGGCCGGCCACGTCCCGGACGCCGAGCTTGCGCATCAGGTTGGCCCGATGGTTCTCGGCGGTCTTGATGCTGATGTGCAGGCGACCGGCGACCTCCTTGCTGCTGTGGCTCTGGGCGATGAGGACGGCGATCTCGCGTTCGCGCGGGGTCAGCTGGTCGATCATGCCGTCGCCGAGGAAGGAAGGGGAGGCGAGGGCCTGCCGGACGGTGCGGCTGAAGTCCTCGTTGAACCAGGTGTTGCCGAGCGCCAGGGCTTCGAGGGCCTTGCGGAGTTCGGACAGCGGGCCGTTCTTGTTCACGAAGCCATGGATGCCCGCCTGCATGAGCGCGCGGACGATGTGGGGCTCCTGCTTGCCGGAGAAGATCAGCACCTTCATCGCCGGCAGGCTGCCGCCGAGCTGGCGGAGGATCTCGATGCCGCCCACGCCGGGCATGATGACGTCGAGCACCAGGATGTCCGGCTTCAGGCGCAGGGCGAGTTCGATGGCGCTGAGCCCGTCGGAGGCCGTGCCGACCGAGACGCAACGCGGATGGGACTGGACCATCTCCGAGACCAGGTCGCACACCGCCGACTGGTCTTCCACGACCAGCACGCGCTTCTTGACCGAAGCACTGTCCGCGCCGGAAGGATTGACGGGCTGCGGGTGACTAGGAAATCGGGCCGGGGGCCGGGTGACGCGGAGTTTACGTAATGATGTCTTCATGGAATCGATACATGAGATATCTCCTGTTTTGCTGTTTATTATCAATTTAAAGAGGATGGGGCTTATTCCTCATCGATGCATAAGAGAAACGGATTAGCATTGTTGCTAGCGCTGCTGGCCTTGTCGCTTTGTCTTGGCCTGATGTTCGGCTTGGCGGCTCTCGGTCGGGCAGAGAGCGCATCGGCCAGCCATTTCGAGGCTCAGGCTGGTTTGCGTGCGGCCGCCCAGGGGGCGGCCTTGCGGGGACTGGCCGCGCTGCAGTCGTCCGCAGGTCCTGATGTCGCCCATACTTATCAATCTGACCGGAGGGGAGTAAGCATCGGCCGAGGACCTTCCGTCATGCCTTCGGATGATGAGGTCGAGCTCGGAGGCCTCCGCTGGCGTTGGACCGTCGAAGACCTCTCCCTTTCCTCTGACCTTGCCGCCCGGCCGATGGCGAGCCGCCAGGCCTCGGCCTGGGCCAGAACCGACGCGGGCCGGCCCAAGCTACCCCTGGCCTTGATGCCCGTGCCGACCTCCGCGCAGGCCATGGCGCTGGAGGTCGGCGGGCCCGCCCTTTATGCCGCCAGCGAAGGTGAGGTCCTCCGCCCTGGTCAGACCTGGCAGGCGCGCGGTCTGCTGACGGATTCCGTCAACGGAGGCTGGAAGCGGGATTTATCCAAGCCGGCCGGGCTGGCCGAAGCGTCAGGGCCGGAGATGGCTCATGTCCTGTTGGGGCCGGCTTGGTCTCAGCTCCCGTCGCGCGGCCGCCCCCTGTGCTCGATCGTCGAGGGAGATCGACGGCTCACGACGTTGCCGGTGCTGAGTGATTTCCGGCTCAGTCTCGGATTCTTCAACTCCCGTCACGACGGGCGTCATCGTCTGCGTTTCCATGGTTCCGGCGTACTCTGGAATCCTTTGACGATGCCGGTCTTGGCGGGCCCACAAGGCAGGCTGTTCCTATGTGAGTTGGTCGGCGCGCCCGAAGTCACGGTGACGAACCTGGAGACGGGCGCGACGATCATCGTGGATCTCGATGACAATCCGCAGGAAGACTTCGGAGCCGTGCGCCAAGGGCCTCGCGAGCGTGGGCTCTGGTTCTGGGTCGAGGTGGCTGATACGGAGGCCTCCGGCATGGCCGGTCGGGGATTGCTGCCCGGTGAGGCGTATGCCTTCCTTAATCCGACGGAAGAAGCCCAGCCTCAGGGTCTGGCGCGCATCTTGTCCAGGACGACGTGGCGTCTGGAGCGTCGTCCGCACGGCCCTGACTGGCGTCGACCGGGGCCGACGACCTTCCTCCCCGCCGACCGTATCGAGGTGGCCGTCCGCTTTCGGCAGAAGGTCACGTTGCATCTCCGTCCTTACGCCGGCGAGCCTTCGCGTGAGCAGCCGATCTCGGCCTATCCGTCCGCCCCGGCGATCTCCTTGAGGGAGGTGCCTTTCCCTGATTTTGGCTTCAGGACGACGGGTGAGGATTATTCCCGGGAGGACAGCTCCGGTTACTTATTGAGCGAGCGGCGCGCCTGCCTGCGTGTCAGGCTGAAGCCCCGGTCGTCAGAGGCCTTCCGTTCGTCGGCCGGAGCCGGCGTCTTCCAACGGTCATATTGGGATTTCCGGCGGCCTGAGGATGCCGCGGAGTGGTCCGTGGAATCGCCTTTGTTGTCGGCTTTGGATGTCGTGGATCAGGACGCGTCCTCCTTGGCGGGGCCGCTGTGGGATCTGCGGGTGAATCGTCATGATGCCGGACATCGAGGAGCCTTCGCCTCGGTTCGGCTACGTGACATCCCTGGCTGGCCGCATCTCTCCGTGGGTTCTTTGAGGCATCTGGAGGCGCCACAGGGCGAAGGCTGGCATAAGTGGCTGGACCATGGTTTTTTCTCGGCTCCGCCGGCCGTACCCGAGGCAGGCGTCATCTCCCATCAACCTTTCTTGATCCCTGCGGAGGTGGGGTCGCTCCCTTCCGAACCATCGGCAAAGGATTTCTTCGTGCTGGGTCCGTGGAACGTTAACTCGCGCGAACCGGCGGCTTGGGAGTCATTCTTGCGAGGGGCGACAGGCGCTTGGCGGGCGGAGCGTGGTGGTCCGTTCGAACCCCCTTGGCTCTCAGGTGCGTTGTTCTTTACCCGCCCGGCCGGCGCGGGTCAGGCCAAGTGGGGGGCGACGGTTCCATTGGACGTGGGTGACCAAGCTTTGATGTCGCTGTCTCCGCTCGCCGCCGAGGACGCGCAAGGGGCGCAACTGGTCAGACGTATAGACGAGGGCCTGCTGAAGGCCTGGTCGCAGAAGATCGTCGAACTCCAGCCGGCTTGCGGTTGGCCTTACGCTTCGTTGCGTTCCTTTGCCGGCTCGGGTCTCCTGGCGCGTTCGCTTGCCGAGAGCGGACTTAACCACGGCCCCTCGGAGGTCGCCCCAGGATGGCCGCTGAGGCTGGAGGAGGCCGACCTCTTGGAAGCTTGGGCACCGCTCCTGACCGTGCGAGGGGATACCTTCAAGGTTGTCGGTGAGGCGGCGGGGCAGCAGGGGAGGATGACCTGCGAACTCATGGTCCAGCGGGTGGCGGAGGAGCATCCGTTCGGGCCTTTGGGCCGGAGGTTCAGGATAATTTCCGTACGGTATCGTAACCCTTGACGGGCGGGGCTGACTTGACTGGCTGGGGAAAGGGCTAAGATGGAAGGGGTATGCACGAATCCAATCCCTTCATCGTCGCTGACGCCCCGGCCGCCGACCGCGCCGCCTTCTTCCGCCGTACTTACGGCCTGGTCGCCGCTTCGTTCGGCGCCTTCGCGATCGCGCTCTTCGGTCTCTTCTTCTCCGGCGTGGCCGAGACGTTCATGCGCGCCATCGCCGGCGTCGGCTCCTGGGGCATGCTCGGGGTGATGGTCCTCTTCTGGCTCGGCACGACCGCCGCCCAGTCTCTGGCCTTCAGCCGTGCCTCCCGCCTCGCGCAGTATGCCGGGCTGGGCCTCTACGTCCTCCTGCAGGCCATCATCTTCGTCCCGCTGATCTACTACACCGCGATCGTGACCAAGGGTAACCCCGGCGAAATCCTCGTCCCGGCCTGCCTGGCCACCGGCGCCCTGGTCGTCGCCCTGACGGCCGTGGTCTTCATGACCAACCTGGACTTCTCCTTCCTCAAGGTCGCCATCGTCATCGGCAGCATCTGCGCCCTCGGCATCATCGTCGTCTCGCTCTTCGCCGGCTGGTCGCTCGGCGCTTGGTTCTCCATCGCGATGATCGTCCTGATGGCCACCGTGATCCTGTACCAGACCAACGAGGTGAAGAACACCATGGAGACCGACCAGCACGTCGCCGCGGCCTTCGTCCTGTTCTCGTCCTTCGTGACGCTGCTCTTCTACGTCATCCGCCTCTTCGCGGGTCGTCGCGAGTAAGCCCCCTGCGAGGAAACTTCCGAGGGCTTCCCGGTGTTACATCGGGGAGCCCTTCTTGTTCATGCGCCGTTTCCTGCTGGTCCTTCTCACCGTCCTAGCCGCCGCTTCCCTGTCGGCCCAAGGCAAGATCCGCGACTTGCTCATGGCCAAGGCGCCCGAGGGGTTCATCGAGCAGTCCTGGGAGGTCGACGGCGTGAAGCGCACGGCCCTCGTGCGCGTACCCAGCGGGGTGACGGGCCCGATGGCCTTGGTCTTCTGCTGGCATGGCCACGGCGGCCGCTCCACGCACTCCGCCAGCCGCTGGGGTTACGGCGAGGTCGATAAGACCTCGATCCTGGTCTTCCCTCAGGGGCTTCCGACCGTCTCGCCGCTCGTCGACAAGGAAGGGCGCATGCCGGGTTGGCAGACGTCCGTCACGAGCGAGGGCGGCCGCGACCTCAAGTTCTTCGACGTCATGCTGGCCGACCTGAAGAAGAAGCATGCCGTCGATGAGCGTCGTATCTACTCGATGGGCCATTCCAACGGCGCGGCTTTCAGCTACCTGCTCTGGCAGGCCCGCCCGGACGTCCTCGCCGCCATCGGCTCCGTGGCCGGTAGCCTCCGCGGAGATGGCAAACCCACGACGCCGCTGCCGGTGATCCACGTCGCGGGCAAGAAAGACCCCTTGGTCAAGTTCGCGTGGCAGCAGGCGACCTTCGCAACCGTCCGCCGGATCAATGGTTGCGCCGAAGAAGGCCAGCCTTGGGCCAAGGAAGGCGTCCTCGAGGCGACGATCTATGCCTCCGGCAAAGGGGCGCCCCTGGTGACGGCCATCCACGAGGGCGGACACGAATACGCCAAAGGCTCCACCGAGCTGATCGTCCGCTTCTTCAGGGAGAACCCGAAGCGCAAATGATCAGCGCGTCGGGGCGTCCGTCAGGATCGCCAGGTCATCGAGATAGAATTCGGTCTTCTCATTGGCGTTGCTGATGAAGCCTACCCAATCGAGGGTCTTCATGTCCGGGTGACGGCAGGGGAGGTCCTTGAATTCCTGAGTGGCTCCGCCTTCGGGCGTGACCTTGAGGTTCCACCGCCCTGTCACGGCATCCCCGATGACGGCCGAGAGTTCGAAGCGGATCCACTTCTGCACAGGCAGGACGACGTCGAGGCCCTTGACGCCGGTGAGACGTCCGTTCTGGACGTGGATGACCGGGCCGGTGCGGTAGGGGTTGCCCGACGTGCGCCACTCGTGGATGAAGATCGCCTTGGGTTCCAGGTAGAGCGCGAAGCTCACCGTCGACGTGCCCGTCTGGTGATGGGGGTGGAAGGAGAGCATCGGGAAGTAAGCCCGGGGTAGGCCGGGCGCATCCTGGAAGAGCAGGGACTGCTTGCCTGCGGCCTGCTTGGCCGTCGTCAGGCGCAAGGAGTCGCCGAGGCTGACGCGAGGTTTGCCCGGGGCGGAGCCGAGGACGCTCAGGGCAGGCGTCGCGTGCGGGAAGGGTCGTTGCGTGTCGATGATGCGTCCCTCGAAATCGTGACGAAGATTCAGTCCCGGCGCTTTCGGTTTGGCGGGGCGGGGCGTCGTCGGGCCGCGGTCGAAGGTCCCCGCCAGCGTCCGCCAGGCTGGGTCGTCGCGGAGTACGCCCATCGCGGCCACGTCGGGCTGCTTGAAGCCGAGCGCCAACGCGGGCGAGCCGGGCCGCAGCCGGAAGTCCCGCTTGGCCGCGTCGACGAACAGGGGGTCGGCGACGACCGAGCCGACGTCCTGTCCCTTCTTCTGCCAATCGGCCAGGGAAAGCTTCTGGGCCGTGAACGTGACCGGGCGACCGGAGTAGTCCCAGTACAGGTTGCCTTGGTGGAGGAAGTGGGCGGTCGTGCCGGTCCAGTTGCTGCCGAGCAGTTCGCCTCGCTCGAAGACGATGAGGTTACGTTCGAAGACATAGGAACGGTGTTCCTCGGCGCGGCTGCGCTTGACCTGGTATTCCTCGGCGAAGGCCAGGATGTTGTTCCGGATGATGTTCTCCTTGCCGTAATGCTGGTGGAAGCCGCCGTCGGTGGTGTCGTGCACCACGTTGCCTTCCATCGTGATCCCCGAGCTGCCTTCGTCGGTGTAGAGCCCCCAGCCTCCGTAAGTGAAGCAGGTCACGTCGTGGATGTGGTTATGGCTCACTGAAGTGCCTTCCGACGGCCCGAGCGTATACACGCCGCCCATGTCGCTCAGGAGGCCTTTGCCGAGATGGTGCAGGTGGTTCCATTCCACCTTGTTGCGCTTGGCCGCGCTGGGTGCGTAGCCCCAGCGCCAGCCGACGGAGACCGCGGAGTAGAAGAAGTCGGAGACCTCGTTATGCGTCACCTCGTTGTCGGAGGACGAGCCGATCCAGACGCCGACGGCGCAGGGGAAGAGCAGGCCGCCGTCGCGGATGATGTTGTTATGGATCCGGTTGTGGCTGGCGTGGTTCGCCGGGTCGGCCTCGTCGTTGAGCGAGCCGACCTTGACGCCACCGGCGCCGAGGTCGGTGATCAGGCACTTCTCGACGACGACGCCGCGGCTGCCTGAGCGGAGGGAGAAACCGTAGCCGCCGACATGCGCGAGTTCGCAGCCGAAGAAAGTCACGGCGGCGGCATGCTCGACCGTGATGACACCGTCGACGGTCCGCACCGCGGCCTGGTTGGGGACGGAGGTCGCCAGCGATGGGACGCCTTTGGCGTGGTGGAAACGCAGTCCGCGGAAGGCGAGGTGACGGACGGGCGATGCGGCATTACCGGCGATGGTCAGCAGCTTCTCCGCGACCGGGATGACTGCGCGTACGGCGTTGATGTCCTCGCCGGCTCTCGGCAGAAAGCTCAGGCGGCCTTCGCGGGCCAGGAACCATTCGCCGGGTTCGTCCAGCAGGCCTGGGAGGTTCTCGATGACCATCCCGGTGAGATGGTCGAACGCGGTGTTGGCTTTCTGGGCGGGGCCGCGGACGGTGAGCGTGCCCTTGGCCGGGTCGGCGGACTCGACGCGGCTGCGCGTCGTGTCCCATTTATGGTAGAAGGTCACCACCGCGTCCTTGGTCTCGGCCGGGGATGCCTCGCCGAAGCCCGCGAGTTCCGCCGGCATGACGTTCAGGGTCTGCTCCGTGAAGCCCGGCGCGGCGGCGCCGGCGGGCAGGGGGGTCTCGCGTTCGAGACTACGGAGGAAACGTGTACCCGGCTGCGACGTGCGGGCGCGGGTGGCGCGCCGATCGCCGACCCAGAGCTGTTCGAACATCCCGGCGGCGTCGTCGGCCTGCGTCGTCCAGCGGCCGTCTTTGCCGGCCGTGAACGGCGGGAGTTCGCGGCCGCCGGAGATCACGACGTGGGCGCCCGGAGCGGCTTCGTAGGTGATGGGCCGGCCGGCTTCGCCGGAGTCTTGCCCGTCGAAGGCGACGGCCTGCGTGATCCGGTAAGTCCCGGTGGCGAAAAGGACGCGCACGGGTTCGGTCAAGGGGCGCGGCAGTCTGCGCACGGCCTGACGGGCGCCTTCGAGCGAAGCCAGCGGGGCGTCGGCCCGGCCCGAAGCGCGGTCATCGCCGTCAGGCGCGACATGAAGGTCCGCGGCCAAAACGGCGCCGGGCAGGAGGAACGCGCACAGCAGGGAAAGTCGGAGAGGCATGGTCATCCCGACATCACCGCCCCCGGGCAGTTCCCTCAAGCCTTTCTCGCGACGTAGAAGCGGGTCTCGCCCGCGAACTCGCGCACCGCGGGTCCGTCGGCCGCGATTTCGGTGCTCAGCGGGCACTCGATGACGTCGAAGCCCGTTTCCGACAATTCGGCGCGGGTTTCCTGTTCGGTGCTGCTGTGGATGAAGACCGGCGAGGTTTCGCTCTCGTGCCAGCGGTCGCCCGGAATGATGTCAGGCTCTCGCGTTTCTTTCGCCCAATAGGCCGCGTTGGCGCCTTTCTCCCGGTCGGAGGCCGTGAACAGGAAGATCCCGCCCGGTTTCAGTACGCGATGGATCGAGCGCAACGCGGCGAGCCGATGTCCGCGGCTGGGCAGGCACATCAGGCCGTTGAAGGCGAAGATCGCGTGATCGAAGGAGGCGTCGGGGTAGGTCAGCGCCGTGGCGTCCTGCTGCTCGACGCCATGCTCCCAGCTCTCGTCGTGATCGGCCAGCACCGCGCGGGCGAGGCTGACCATGATCGGCGAAAAGTCCGTGGCCGTCACCTCATGGTAGCCAGCCTGCCGAAGGCCGAGCACCACGCGTCCGCCGCCGCAGCCAAGTTCGAGCAGGCGGGCCGACTTCGGCAGGTAGCGATCGATCAGCATGCGTTCGGAAGCCCAGAGTCCGACCCGGACCGCGGCCCGGGCGTAATGCAGGGCCGTCTCGGTCTCGAGCCAGTGGGCCTGCGGGTCGCGTTCCATCCGGCCAAGCAAGCGAAACTTGCCTCCGTGGCAATCGCAGGAACACTCGACTCATGTTCCGGCTGTTCTTCCTCGCTCTGGCTCTCGGGTTCGTCGCCTGCGATAGCCCTCGTCCGGAGGCCACCCCGGCCCGTGAGCTTGGCCTCGAGACACGTTTCCCCGTCCGGATGGGCGTGGTGCTCGCCCAGGTGCGCGTGGCGATCTCCGATCTCGAGAAGGCCCGTGGGCTGATGGGCGTCGCCCGGCTGGAGGAAGCCGAAGGCATGGCTTTCCTCTACGACGACGACGGCGAGATGAGTTTCTGGATGAAGGATACCTTGATCGACCTTGATATCGCCTTCGTCGGCCGCGACGGCACGGTGCTTGAAGTCCGCACCATGACGGCGGGGGATACCGAGACGACCAAGTCCCTCACGACCCAGGCGCGCTTCGCGGTCGAAATGCGAGCCGGCTGGTTCCGTGACTTCGGCGTCAGGCCAGGCGATCGCGTGAACCTGGATGACCTCCGGGCCGCGGTGAAGGCCCGCGGTTACGACGTGAAAAAATACCTCCCCTGAGCTCAGGGCGAACGCCACACGAACAGCAGGGCGGCGGCGCCGGCGAGCAGGAGCAGCACGAAGGCGAGCGCCAGACGTTCCGAGGAGGTCGTGCGGAAGATCCTCATGCGCGCGGGGCGAGCCGGCCCGCGGCTTCACGGAGGAAGCCCGTGAGACGGAGCAGGAAGAAGGGAGAGGGCGAGCCCGCGACCGGCCCGAGCGCTTGCTCTGCCGCGGCGATCTCGGCGTCCAGGCGCCGGAAGGATTCGCGCCAAGCGGCGGCGGAGATCAGCCGGCGGGCGTCGCCGCCGGCGCGGAGGGGCGTCAGGAAGCCTTTGCCCGAGAGATCGCGTTCCAGCAGCATGGGCAGCGTCAGCTTGCCGCTGGCGGCGTCGGTACCGAGCGTCTTGCCCGCCTTGGCGTCGTCCTGCAGCAGGTCGACCAGGTCATCGTAGATCTGGTACGCGATGCCGAGGTGACGTCCGAAGAGGGCGCAGGCCTCGACATGTTCCGGCGGGCGACCGGCGAGGAGGGCGCCGATCCGGCAGGCGCCTTCGAAGAGCTCCGCCGTCTTCAGGCGGATGTGGCGGGTGTAGTCTGCGAGCGAGAGGTCATCGTGCCCGCGGGAGAACGTCTGGCAGACCTCGCCGGAGCAGACTTCACGGGAGGCGCGGGCGACGATACGGCAGAGCTCCGGCGTCGGGTGGTCGGCGGCCAGCACGAGGGCGTGGGCGAAGAGGGCGTCGCCGAAAAGCACCGCCGCATGGGCGCCGTGGGTGCGGTTAGGGGTTTCGCTGCCGTGGCGCGTATCGGCGCCGTCGAGGACGTCGTCGTGGATCAGCGTGGCGAGGTGGACCAGCTCGATGATGCCGGCGCCGCGGACCAAGGCGGGAGAAGGCGGGCCGCCGGCGCCCGCGCCGAAAGCGAGGAGGGGGCGGAGGCGCTTGCCCGGATGGGCGAGCACGTCGCGGACCATCGGGCGGACTTCCGGCTCGAACGCGAGTTCCTGCTCCGCGAGGAATTGCTCGAGGGCCGCGAAATGGGCTTCAAGGCCGGCGTGCAGCGGAGAGGACACGCCGCAATCTGCGGGTGAAGCCGCCCGTGCGCAAGCGCAGGATGCGGATTGTCCCGCTCAGGGTACGAACTTCGTCTCGACCGAGATGATCAGCTTGCCGGTGCTGGCGCAGTCGGCGCAGGGGACACGCCTGTCGAGGAGCTGGCCCTTCTGGGCTTCGCGCGTGAAGCCCAGGCCGCCGCACTTCTTGCAAGGGATGGTCTCGTTGGTCGTCGCGCTGAGTTCGGCACCCGCCACGATCGCTTCGACGAAGCGCTGCAGGCCGGCCGGAGAATCTTCCAGCGTCGCGCATTCGAGGAACGCCTCGCGGCGGAGCGTGAGCCGGCGGCCTTTGAGCGGGGCGAAGTCGGGGGTGAAGAGCACCGCGACCGTGCCGACGTGCATGCCGGTGATCTTGCCCGTATCGCCGGCCTTGGCGGGTTTCTCGAGCAGGAGGAGCGCCATCGTGTCGACGCCGGCGGCGAGGGCCTCGTTGGGGCCGGCGGCGGGCCAGGCGGCCTTGGCGAGGTAGCGGTTGTCGCCGAGATCCTGGAGGATCGAATAGGTGACGGTCGTCAGGTAGCCGACGGCCTTGCTGGAGCCGGCGGACGAGCCGTCGACGATGCTCTGCGTGGCGAAGGCGGAATAGAGACGTTGCAGCTCCTTGGTGGTCTCCGTCGAGCCGAGGCGGTTGAGCTTCGAGAGTTGGAAGGTCCGGGTCGATTTCGCCTCAGGGAGCAGCGTCGGGCGGAAGGGCGAGACCTGCACCGAGTTGTCCTCGAACTCGTCCGAGACGCCGCCGGCGGCAGGCGCAACGGCGGGCGCGGCGGCCGGAGCCGCGGCCGTGCTCGTCGCCGGGGCGGCCGCCGGGTCCGAGACCTTGGTGCCGGACGGAGCCGTCTGGGCTCCCAGCGGGAGGACGAGCAAGGTGAGGAGGAGTCGGAACTTCATGGGCTTAGTCGAGGGAGCTGAGGTCGCCTTCGGCGGGAGGCGGGGTGGACTTAGGCTTGCGGGTCGCGGAGGAGCCGAGGGCAGGGGTCGAAGGCGTCACCGGATCGTTGGAGCGGGCCGGGCGATAGCCGTCGTCGTCCCCACGGTCGTCTTCATCGTCATCGTCCGGCAGGTCGTCGTCTTCCGGGTTGGGCTTGTCGCCGCGGGCGACGCGCTTGCGGCGGACGATCACGGTCCCGATGCCGACGGCGGCGAGGTAGAAGCCGAAGAGGATGCCCGTCATCACGAAGAGCGAGATCGGCTCGGCGATGGGGGTGATCATGGCCACGAGCACCATGATGCCGAAGAGCATCCCGCGCCAGGAGTTGAGCAGGGTCCGCGGGCGGACGAGTTCGAGCCACATCAGGATGATCAGCGCGAGGGGGAACTGGAAGGTGAGGCCGGTGAGCAGGCACATCATCACCACGAAGGCGTAATAATCGGATGCCTGCCAGGTGACCTCCATCTTGAGGCCTTCCGCGAAGTGCTGCCAGATCTGGATGGACATCGGGCTCAGCCAGAGGAAAGCCAAGGCGGCGCCGAGCAGGAACAGGATGAGCGCCGCGGCGCAGAACGGGATGAGGCCGCGCTTCTCGCGGTCGGTCAGCGCCGGGCCCACGAAGCGGGCGGTCTCGTAGAGGAAGACCGGCGAAGCGAGCGCGATGCCGACGCCGAAGGCCGCGTACATGAGGACCTTCCAGACGCCCATGAAGGTGAACTCCTTGAGCTCGCCCATCGCGACCAGGCCCGGGTCGGGCTGGCTCAGGATAAAGCCGACGGGGGAGGTCTCGGGGTGCTTGGCCCACTCGAGGGGAAGGCTCAGCAGGGCGGGCGTCTCCCGGTAGAAGATCAGCGCGGCGACCATGCCGACGGCGAAGACGCCGAGCACGCGGAGGAGGGAGACGCGGAGGTCGTCCAGGTGTTCCAGGAACGTCATCTCGCTCCGGGATTTGTTGCGACGAATGAAGGCGGAAAGCATAGGGGTCAGTCCTTGCGGAGGAGGTCCTTGATGACGTCAAGGCTCAGGCCGGACGAAACGGAGTCTGATTCGGTCAGGAGCTTACGCAACATCTCAGACTTGGACTTTTGGAGCTCCATGACGCGTTCCTCGATGGTCCCGGCCGCGATCAGCTTGATGCTGGTCACCGTGCGGGTCTGGCCGATGCGGTGGGCGCGGTCGGTGGCCTGGGCCTCGGCGGCCGGATTCCACCAGGGGTCGAAATGGATGACCGTGTCGGCCCCGGTCAGGTTGAGGCCGGTGCCGCCCGCCTTCAGGGACATCAGCATGACGGGGATGGACGGGGTCGAATTGAAGGTGTCGCAGACGCCCTGGCGGTCCTTGGTGGAGCCGTCGAGGTAGCAATAGGGGATGTCGCGGTCTTCCAAGGCTTCCTTGAGCAGCTGGAGCGCCGTGACGAAGGTCGAGAACACCAGCATGCGGTGGCCGGCGTCCTTGGACTCTTCGACGAGTTCGAGGAAGGCCTGGAGCTTCGCCGAATCGGCTTCGGCGAGCTTCGGATCGAGGATGCGCGGGTCGGCGCAGATCTGGCGGAGGCGGAGCAGCTGGTTGAAGGCCGCCATCTGGATGCGGGCCTGCGTGGCGCCGCCCATCTCCATCTCGAAGATCTCCTGACGCGTGGATTCGAGGATCTCGTCGTAGATCTTCTTCTGGTTGTCCTCGAAATCGCAGTAGACGATCTGCTCGATCTTGGCGGGCAGCTCGGGGGCGACGGCGACTTTCGAACGGCGCAGGATGTAGGGCGCGGCCATCTGGAGCAGGCGGTCGTCATGCCACTTGCGTTCGTCGGCCTGGACGCGTTCCTCGGGCTTGGGCAGATAGCCCGGCATCAGGAAGCCGAAGAGCGAGCGGAGGTCTTCGAGGGAATTCTCGACGGGCGTGCCGGTGAGGATGTAGCGGCCCTTCGCGACGAGCTGCTTGACCGCCTTGGCGGACTGCGCGCGCGGGTTCTTGATGTTCTGGCCTTCGTCGCAGATCGCCGCGCCCCACGCTACGGCGGTGAAGGCCGCGATGTCGCGGGCAAGGGTGCCGTAGGAGGTGATGACGAGGTCGAACCGCTGCAGGTAATCCGGGGCGGTGAAGCGGTTCTGGCCGTGATGGGCGAGGACCTTGAGGGAAGGGGTGAAGCGGCGGGCTTCGCGGCGCCAGTTCTCGACGAGCGAAGCGGGGCAGATCACGACGCAGGGCCCGTCTTCCGGGCGGTGCTGGCGCAGGGCTTCCATGAAGGCGAGCGCCTGCACGGTCTTGCCGAGGCCCATTTCGTCGGCGAGCAGGCCGCCGAGCGAGTTGTTATGGATATGCCAGAGCCAGGCCACGCCGACCTGCTGGTAGATGCGGAGCATCTTGCTCAGGTCCTCCCGGATCGGGGCGGGCTGGAGCTTCGAGAGGTTGCGGATCGCGGACGAGCGCTGGCTCCAGGTCTCGGGCGGGGCGAAGGCGGCCTGCAGCTCCTCGGCGATGGCGTCGGCGCTCGCGAGGTCGGCGAACCCGATCTTCAGGTTGAGGTCCAGGTCCACGTCGCGCTTGGCTTCGCCGGTGATGCGGCGCTGGGCGTTGCGGATCGACTCCATCAGCTCCGGCGTGATGAGGCGCGGGCCGCGGTCGGTGTAGAAGAACATGCGCCCGCTGGAGAGGGCCTCCTGGATGACCTTCGGGGACTTGCCTTCGGGGTCGATGCCGATGGCGAAGCGGAAGCCGTCGTTCTCCTCGGACGCGTCGCACTTCGCCTTGGCGAGGTCGACGTTGCGCAGCGAGTGCGAGAGGTTGTGCGTGAAGAACGCGTCGTTGTCCGTCATCAGGAGCTTGTGATGGCGGGCGAGGAAGTTGAGCACCTGGATGGTGCCGGCGAGATACCACTCGCGGGTGGTGGTCTCGAGCGTGAAGCCGCTGCGTTGCAGGACGTCGCGCAGCTCGGCGACGGGGCCGGAAGACTGCTGGGGCAGGCGGATGCGCAGCCACTTCATCGAGCCGTCGACCCACGGACGGTCCTCGCGGCCCCGTTCCTGGGAGCGGACTTCCTGCTCCTCGGGGCCGTCGTCCGGCGCTTCGCCCGCGGCGTTGGTCTGCGGCGTGGCGACGGGCTCGTCGAGATGCTCGTGGACCTTGTCGAGGTGGTCGCCGTCCCAGGCGAGCGGGGTCTCCGGCGCATTGGCCATGCGGAAGATCCGCAGGCCTTTGCCGATGGCGAGAAGCTGACGTAGGTGGCGGCGGGTGAGCGGCAGGATTCCCTGCAGCTTGCCGTGGCAGAGGTTCTCGAGGATCGCCAGGAAGAAGACCGTGTCGGGCTCGATGGTCCAGGCCTTGCTGCGGTCGAGGTTTTCCGGGGCGACCTGGGCGCCGTCGACGCGCAGTTCGAGCCGGCAGATGATCTCGTCGCGTACGGCGGCGGTCGCGATGTTCGGCGGCACGATGAAACGCACCTCGATGGGCGTGCCGCGTTTTTCCGAGAGGGTGAGGGATCTGAGCCGGGGTCCTGCCGGGATCGTCTCCGCTTGCTGTGTTTTTTCCTTCTTAGGGTCCGTCGTCTTTTCCTTGGTCACCGCCGTCGTCGGCGGTCTGCCGGGCGGCGCGGCGGGCTTGGCCGGCGGCGCGGGCTCGGCTTTGAGGTAGCCTTCCTTGGCCGCTAATACCAGGTAGGCCGCGACGGAGTGGACGCAGAGCTTCCTTCGGCCGACTGAGACGTCGCAGCCGCATTCATTGCGCTGGAAGGTGACCGAGCGGAGGTTCCAGCGGGCTTCGCGGGATTCGGTGCCGTCGTCCACGAGGGCCTCCGCGACCGGAGGCGTCCAGAGGGCTTTCTTCACCTTGCCCTTGGCCACCAGCTCCTTGGCGAGGAGCACGGTCGCGCCGCCCGCGAGATCGATGAGATCGTCTTCGGAGATATTGGGCAACGGCTGACGCGGCGCCATGGTGAGGGTGTGCGGTGAAAAGCGTCGTCCGAAAGGACGCGCCAAAGGAGGGAAAACCTAGCGGGAAGACGTATCGCCTAGACGGCGACGTCTTGGACCGGGACTCCAGGGTGCATCTCGAAGATGCCTACGGGGGTCGTCGGGCCTGTCATGACGATGGAATAATCCTCACCGATGCCAATGATAATCTGACCTCCGGGCATATTAACCGTCAAATCCGCGTCAACCAGGCCCATTTTGCGGGCCACGGCGGCCGAAGCCGAGGAGGAGGAGCCGGAAGCCATGGTGTAGCCGGCGCCGCGTTCCCAGATCTCGATGCGGACGTTCTTCCGGTCCATGATCTTCATGAACTGCACGTTGGTGCGGTTCGGGAAGTTGGGGTGCGTCTCGAGGTGCGGTCCGTAGGTCTTGGCGAGGTCGGGCGTGAGGTCGTCGACCGGGATCACGCAGTGCGGGTTGCCGACGGTCGCGGCCCAATATTTGAAAGTCTTGCCGAGGACGGTGATCTCTTCGCCGAGGACTTCACGGTCGGCGCCGACATGTGGGATGACCGGCGCGCGGAAGGAGACCTTGCCCATCTCGACGCGGATGCGGTCGCCGCCGTCGAAGACTTCGCAGCGGACGATGCCGCCGAGGGTGTGCAGCTTGAACTCCTGGCCTTCCTTGATGCGCTTCGTCTCCAGGAGGTGGCGGCAGAAGATGCGGATGCCGTTGCCCGACTTCTCGGCTTCGGAGCCGTCGGGGTTCAGGATGCGCAGGCCGAAGGTGCCGTCGGTGCGTTCGATCGGACCGTAGAGGATGCCGTCGGAACCGAGGCCGAAGTGGCGATGGCAGACCTTGCGGATGGCTTCCGGCGAAAAGAGGGCGGGGCAGTCCTTCGGCTCGAGGACGAGGTAGTCGTTGCCGAGGGCGTGGTATTTGGCGAAGCGCATGGTCGTCTTCTGATTGGGCTTTCGGGGCGGGTTTGGCAAGCAAGGGGTGGCCAATCTGTCGGCTTGGTTTCCGTCTCGGCCGGGCTTACAACCCTTACATGCGCCTCCTGCCCCTGGTTGCCCTGTCCTGCGTGCTTTCCGTCTTCGCGGCCGATAAACGTCCGCCCAATATCGTGCTGCTTTACGCTGATGACATCGGCTGGGGCGACCTCGGCTGCTACGGCGCCAAGGTCATCCCAACCCCGAACCTCGACCGCCTCGCCGCGCAGGGCACCCGCTTCACTTCGGGCTACTGCACTTCCGCCACCTGCACGCCGTCGCGCTATTCGCTGCTCACCGGCGAATACGCCTGGCGTCGCCAAGGAACCGGCGTGCTCCCCGGGGACGCCCGTCTCATCATCAAGCCCGGTCGCCCGACGATGGCGGCCAGCCTCGCCAAACTCGGCTACGCCACCGGCGTGGTCGGCAAGTGGCATCTCGGCCTGGGTTCCGGCGACGTCGATTGGAACAAGAAGATCGATCCGTCGCCCAACCAGATCGGATTCACCTATTCGTTCATCATGGCCGCCACCGGCGACCGCGTGCCGACGGTCTTCGTCGAGGATGGCTCCGTCGTCGGACTCGATCCGAAGGATCCGATCGAGATCAGCTACAAGCAGCCTTACCCGGGCGACCCCGACCTGAAGACCGATGCCGAGCGCGCGAAGCTGAAGATGGACTGGTCCCACGGGCATAACATGGCCCTCGTGAACGGCGTGGGCCGCATCGGCTGGATGAAGGGCGGCAAGGCGGCCGTATGGAACGATGAGACGATGGGCGACACCTTCGCCGACAAGGCCTGCGGCTTCATCGCGCGGAACAAGGAAAAGCCTTTCTTCCTGTATTACGCTTCGCACGAGAACCATGTCCCGCGCGTCCATCATCCGCGCTTTGCCGGCAAGACCCCGCTCGGTCCGCGGGGCGACGCGGTGGTCGCCTTCGACGACCAGGTCGGTCGCATCCTCGCCGAGCTCGACAAGCAGGGCCTCGCCGAGAACACGTTGGTGATCTATACCTCGGACAATGGTCCCGTGCTCGATGATGGTTACAAGGACCAGGCGGTGGAGCGTAACAAAGCCGCGGGGCATGCCCCGGCGGGCCCGTTCCGCGGCGGCAAGTACAGCATCCTCGAGGGAGGCACCCGCGTGGGCTTCATCGCCCGCTGGCCCGGTCATACGCCCGCCGGTCAGGTCTCCGATGCGCTCATCTCGCAGGTCGACCTGCCCGCCGTCTTCACCAAGGTCGCCGGCGGCGATCCGGCGGAGTTCCTGAAGCTCGACTCGGTCGATTCCTCCGCAGCCCTCGCCGGCGGCCCCGGCCGCGAGACGCTCATCTCCAGCACGCAGGGCAATGTGCTCTCCATCCGTGACGCGCGTTGGAAGTTCATCTCCGGCGTCGGGGCGCCCGCCAAGGGCAAGAAGGCCCAGGGTCCGCTCGTCGAACTGCTGGGCTCAGAGGCCGACCAGGTCGCCGACCGACGCGACCAGGCCGGCCCGCGTCTCTTCGACCTGCAGAGCGATCCCGGCGAACGTAACAACGTCGCCAAGGAACATCCCGAGGTCGTCGCCCGGCTCAAGCCCCTGCTCGAAGCCCAGCGCGCCAAAGGTGTCGCGCAGCCGTTACCGAACTGATCGCCCGATTATTCTGCGGCGGATGCCTTCTCCCGGCTTGAAGCGGGAGAGGGAAGGGCGATGCTCGGCGCATGAGCCAGACCCCTCTCCGTGTCCTCTGCGTCGGCGCCGGCCACATGGGCCGTTCGCACGCCCTCGCCTACCATAAGCTGCCCGGTTTCCGGATCGTCGGTCTGGTCACCCGCTCCGCCGAATCGCGCGCGAAGCTCAACGCCGAGCTCGGCGGCGGCTATGCGGAATACGGCGACTTCCATGCCGCGCTCCAGGCGACCAAGCCCGACGCGGTCTCGATCTCAAGCTATCCGGACACCCATGCCGAATACGCCGTCGCCGCGCTCGAGGCGGGTTGCCACGTGTTCGTAGAGAAACCGCTCGCGGTCACCGTCGCCGAGGCCGAGCAGATCGTCGCCAAGGCCAAGGCCGTGAAGCGTAAGGTGGTCATCGGTTACATCCTCCGCCACCACCCGGCCTGGACGCAGTTCATCCGGACCGTGCAGACGCTTGGCAAGCCGCTGGTCATGCGCATGAACCTGAACCAGCAGAGCTTCGGCGACATGTGGAAGACGCACAAGTCTCTCATGCAGACGTGCAGCCCTGTCGTCGACTGCGGCGTCCATTACGTCGACATCATGTGCCTGATGACCGGCAGCCGGCCCGTCCGCGTCTCCGGCCTCGGCGCCCGGCTCTCCGACGAGCTGCCGGCGGGCATGGTCAACTACGGCCACCTGCAGGTCACCTTCGCCGACGGTTCCGTCGGTTGGTACGAGGCCGGCTGGGGTCCCATGATGTCCGAGGAAGCCTTCTTCGTGAAGGACGTGATCGGTCCGAAGGGCTGCGTCTCGATCGTCGCAGGCAAGGCCTCGCAGGCCGGCAACTCCGCCGACGTCGATTCCCACTCCGCCGCGCAGGCGCTCAAGGTCCACCATGCCGCCCTTGGCGCCGACGGCCGGTTCCTGAAACCCGACGAGATCGTGCCGACCGAGGCCGATCCCGGCCATGACGGGCTCTGCGAGCGCGAGCAGGTCTATTTCGAGAAAGCCATCCGGGAGGACCTCGACCTGACCGCGCACATGGACGACGCCGTGAACTCGATGCGCATCGTCGCCGCGGCGGACCGGTCGTTCCGCGAAGGCCGCACGATCGACCTCTGACCGACGATGGCGCATCCGAACCTCGTGTTCATGGGCGTCTGCGGCTGCGGCAAGAGCACCGTGGCCGAACTCTACGCGCGCCGGACCGGCGCGACGCTGATCGAGGCCGACGATTTTCATCCGCCGGAGAACGTCGCGAAGATGAGCGCGGGCACGCCGTTGACCGACGAAGACCGTGCCGGCTGGCTGGCGGCGATGGCGGACCGGCTGGCCGCCGGCAAGGCGCGAGGCGAGGCGATGGTCCTCACCTGTTCCGCGCTGAAGCTGGCCTATCGTGACCGCCTGCGTCAAGGCGACCCGGACCTCTTCTTCGTCTTCCTCGACGGCGGCCCGGAACTCCTGCAGGCCCGGATGGACGCGCGCAAGGGCCACTTCATGCCGCCGGGCCTGCTCGGGAGCCAGCTCGCCACGTTGGAACGTCCGAACCTCGCCACCGAGCGATGCCTGCACGTCAGCATCACGCTCACGCCCGAGCAGATCTGCGCGACCGTGGCCGTGGCGATGCGTCGCTTCGCCTGAAAAGCAGAAGGCCCGCCTGCGCGGGCCTTCGTCGGCGAGCCTGGCGGGCTTACTTCTTCCAGTTGACCTTGGAAGGCTCGATCACGCTCGTCTTGTCGAGGGTGGGGAAGCCTTCCGGGACGGGCAGGGTGACCTTGCCGGTCGCGGCCCATTCGGTGGAGCGGGCGAGGATCGTCTGGAAGCCCACGCAGTGCAGGGCTTCGAAGGTCGTGTCGCCGGTCCACAGGTGGCCCATGGAGGTGGTCACCACGCGGCCTTTGTTGAACGGGGCGTACCAGACCATCGGCTCATGCATGTCGGTGCCGCCGAACTCAGGCTTGGAGAAGGAGCTGGAGAGGACGTGCATGTGGTCGGCGCTGCCGCGCATGCGGCCGTAGAGTTCGTCGGTGGCGTGCAGCCACTCGGCGGGCAGGCCCTGCATGATCGGGTGGGCGGCGTCGCGGGTCTTGAGCGTGAAGACGTGCCTGGCGCCGTGGCCGGAGCCGAAGCCCTTGGTCTGGATCTTCTCGTCGGCGTCGACGAGCGCGACGGCCTGGCCGGTCTTGTCGTCGACGGCGATGCGTTTGCCGAAGGTGGCGCCGCGCCAGCCGCAGCAGATCATCTCGTTGAAGTTGTCCCAGCCGGTGAAGGCGTTGTTCGCGGCGTGCACGTTGACGAGGCCGCCGCCGTTCATCACGAACTCGGTGAAGGTGTCCTTCATCGTGGTGCCCCATTCCGGGCCGTTGTAGTTGTTCACGATGACCTGGTAGTCGGCGAACTTCGGGGCCCACTGTTCCCACTCGGCGGCATGGGCCTTGACGAAGGCGGCTTCCTCGGCGTTCCACTCCTTCATCGCGGCGTCGAAGGCCTTCTTCGCGGCGGCGTCGCCGGGCTTCGGGCGGCCGGGCTTGGGCTTGGCGAAACCGGCGGGCGCGGTGGCGACGGTCACGGTGAAGCGCCCGGTGGCCTCGAGGGTGGCCTTGCAGGCTTCGGTCGTGCGGACCCAGTCGTGGTTGTTGCGGCCGTCGAGGATGAGGACGCGGATCTTGTCGGAGGCCTCGAGGGGGAGGGTCAGGAGGGCGAGCAGGCTGAAGAGCCCGAGCTTGAGCAGGGATTTCATGGGGAGGCCTCCATTGGAGGGTTTTCCGATGGCCGGGCGAGTGTTTTCATTGCCGGTCCAACGAACGATAGTGGATGGCTTCCAGGAGGTGGGCTGTGGCGATGCGGTCCGCCTCGGCGAGGTCGGCGATCGTGCGGGCGACGCGGAGGATACGGTCGTAGGCGCGTGCGGAGAGGCCCAGTTTTTCCATCGCCTGCTGGAGGAGGTCGCCCTGCGCCCGTTCGAGGGCGCAATATTCGCGGAGTCCCCTCCCGCCGAGCAGCGCATTACAGCCGCCGGTCCGGCCTCCGAACCGCTGTCGCTGCCGGGCCCGGGCGGCTTCGACCCGGGCGCGCATCGTCGTCGAGGGTTCGCCGGGCGCGGCGTCGCGGAGCTCTTCGAGGGAAAGCGCCGGCGCTTCGACCTGGATGTCGATGCGGTCGAGCAGCGGGCCGGAGATCTTGCCGCGGTATCTGCGGACCTGCATCGGCGAGCAAGTGCACTCACGCCGCCGGTCGCCCAGATGGCCGCAGGGGCAGGGGTTCATCGCCGCCACGAGCATCAGCCGCGAAGGCAGGGTGACCTTGGCCGCGGCGCGCGAGACGGTGACCTGGCCGTCTTCGAGCGGCTGCCGGAGCACCTCGAGCGCCGAACGACGGAACTCCGGCAGCTCATCGAGGAAGAGCACGCCGAGATGCGCGAGCGAGACTTCTCCTGGTCCAGGAATGCTGCCTCCGCCGATCAGTCCGATGTCGCTGATGGTATGGTGCGGCGAACGGAACGGGCGCTGCCATCCGCGTCGCCCGTCGGTGATGGCGCCGGCGGCGGAATGCACGCCGAGGATCTCGAGGAATTCCTCCGCATCCGGCCGCGGCAGGATGGTCGGGATGCGTTTCGCGATGAGGGATTTGCCCGAGCCAGGCGGGCCGATCATCAGCAGGTTATGGCCGCCGGCCGCGGCGACTTCGACGGCCCGCCGGATCGCCAGCTGGCCTTTGACTTCTGCGAAGTCCGGTTGGCCCTCGGGTGAGGCGGTCTCCGCTGGCTGGGGCGTCAGCGGGGTCACTTGCTTCTCGCCCGTCAGGAAGCGCAATGCGCCGTCCAAGGTGTCGGCCGGGATGGCCTCGATGCCGCCGACGAGCGCGGCTTCTTCCGCCGATGCGCGGGGCAGGATGACGCCGCGCAGGCCGGACTTCCGGGCGAGGATGGCCATCGCCACGCCTCCGCGTACCGGCCGTGTCGCTCCGCTGAGGCCTAATTCGCCGGCGATGAGGTATCGTTCCAGGATCTTCCGGTCCATCTGGCCGGTCGACGCCGCGATGCCGAGGGCGATCGGCAGGTCGTAGATGGCGCCTTCCTTCTTCAGGTCGCCGGGGGCGAGGTTGATGGTGGTTCGGGTCTCCGGCAGTCTGAGTCCGCTGTTCTGCAGGGCCGACTGCACGCGCTCTTCGGACTCCTTGACCGCGGCGTCGGGCAGGCCGACCAGCCACAGGCCGAGTTCGCCCTTCTCGCCGGTGTTCACCTCGATCTCGACCGGGACGGCCTCGACGCCGACCAATGCGGCGGAACGGATGACGGAAAGCATGCCGGAGGGCAGGGGGTCTTCGCCCTGGGCACAATCCCCGACGACTAGGGCTCAAAGCCTAGCAAAACCGCCCATTCCCCGGTGGATTGCCTTGGCAACCCTACCCCGGTTCCGCTGTCTTAATATCTGCCCCGCATGACTTTCCGCGCCGCCATCCTCGGTCTCCTTCTGCTGCCCCTCGGTTCCGCCGGGGCGCTGGCGCCCTTCCTGGAGAAACACTGCGTCGAGTGTCACGACGCCGACACGAAGAAAGGCGGCCTGGACATGACTGCCTTGAAATCTGACCTGCAGGATCCCAAGTCCTTCTCCGTCTGGGTCAAGATCCACGACCGCACCGCCAACGGCGAGATGCCGCCCAAGAAGAAGGCCCGTCCCGCCGCCGGGGAGCAGTCCGCCTTCCTTGGCGCGCTTTCCGCCAGCCTGCTCCGTGAAGACGTCGCCCGCATCGCCGCGCAGGGACGCGCGGTCGAGAGACGGATGAACCGCTTCGAATATGAGAACGCCGTGCGCGACCTGCTCCGGGCGCCGTGGCTCGACATCAGGGAGTCCCTGCCGGAGGACACCGAGGCGCATCGTTACAACAAGAGCGGCGAGGCCCTGGACGTCTCGCACGTCCAGCTCCAGCGTACCCTGGGCGCGGCCGAAGAGGCCCTGCGTTCGGCGTTCATCTCCTCCGTCGCGCCCGACGAGACCGCCAGCCGCCGGCATTACGCCCGCCAGCAGGGGAGCTACGTCGGCAAGATGAAGTTCTCCGAGTTCAACATGTCGCCTGAGCGCGCGACTTTCCCGACGTTGGGCTTCAAAGGACAGCCGGAGGTGCGCGCCGGCAACGCCCCCGTCACCGTCGGCAAGGCCAACCCCTCTCTCCGAGATGAAGAAGGCGTGGGCGTCGTCCACGGCTCTTATGAGCCGGTCGAGCCTTGGTTCGGGACCTTCCGCGCGCCTCAGGCCGGCCGTTATCTGGTCAAGCTCTGCGGCCATTCGGTCTGGGTCGGTCCGGGCAAGACGAAGTCCAAGGGGCAGGTGCGCTGGCAGATCCCCGACCTCGACGACATCTCCAAGGGCCGTCGCTCGGAGCCGGTCACGGTCTACGCCCTCACGCCTCCGCGCGTTTTGCGTCGCATCGGTACGATCGACCTCGGCCCGGACGTCACCGTCGCCGAACTCGACGTCGTACTGAAGGCCGGCGAGAGCATCCAGATCGACGTCACCCGTTTCTTCCGGTCCCGTCCGGGCGCCTCCCGGGCGCAGAATCCTCTGGCCACGCCCGAGGGTCAGCCCGGCCTGGTCATGCGCTGGATCGACGTGAAGGGACCCCTCGCCCCGCAATGGCCGTCGGCTCCTTATGCGGTCCTGTTCGACGATCTGCCGGTCAAGCCCGCCCCCAAAGGAGCGGCCTTGCCTTATGCGGTGACGCCTCGCGATGCTGACGCCGACGCCGAGCGACTGCTCCGTCGCTTCGTCCGCGCCGCTTACCGTCGCCCCGTCTCCGCCGCCGAAGAGGTCCGTTTCCTGCCGGTCATCCGAGGCGCGCTGAAGTCGGGCAGCTCCTTCGCCGAGGCGATGCTCTCGGGTTACGCCGCGGTGCTCTGCTCGCCGCAGTTCCTTTATCTGCGCGAGGCGCCGGGCCCGCTTGACGATCATGCGCTGGCCGCCCGCCTGAGCTTCTTCCTCTGGAATTCGCCGCCCGACGCCGAGCTCCGCGCCTTGGCGGACGCGAAGAAGCTGCGCGACCCGGCCGTGCTGCGTGCCCAGACCGACCGCCTGCTCGCCGACGACCGTTCGCGGCGCTTCGTCGAAGCCTTCACGGACTACTGGCTCGAGCTCCGCAAGGCCGGCGCCAACGACCCGGACAGCGTGCTGTATCCGGATTATTACCTCGACGACCACCTGCTGGACTCGGCCCGCGACGAGAGCCATGAGACCTTCGCCGAACTCCTGCGCGCGAACCTGCCGGCCCGCACGGTCGTCGAGGCGGACTTCGTCTTCGTCAACGAACGCCTCGCTTCGCTCTACCAGCTCCCGCCGGTCGAAGGCGTGAAGTTGCGCAAGGTCGCGCTGCCGGCCGGCAGCGTGCGCGGCGGCTTCATGACCCAGGCAGCGGTGCTCAAGGTCACCGCCAACGGCACCACGACCTCGCCCGTCATCCGCGGCGCCTGGGTCATGGAGCGCATCCTCGGCCGCAAGCCGCCGCCCCCGCCGCCCAGCGTGCCCGCCGTCGAGCCGGATACCCGCGGCGCCGTGACCATCCGCCAGCAGCTTGAGAAGCATCGCACGCTCGAATCCTGCGCCTCGTGCCATACCCGGATCGACCCTCCCGGCTTCGCGCTCGAGAGCTTCGACGTAATGGGCGGCTTCCGCGAGCGTTACCGCGCCCTTGATGGCAAGACGCCCGAGGTCGGCATCGGCAAGAACGGACAGGCCTTCGCCTTCCACAACGCCTTGGCGGTCGAGACGCAGGGCGAGCTCGACGGCAAGCCTTTCAGGGATATCCGGGAATTCAAGCGCCTCGTCGCCGCCGACGAACGTCAGCTGGCCCGTAACCTCGTCGCGCAGTTCACCGTCTACGCCACCGGCGCGCCGGTGGGCTTCGCCGACCGCGCCAAGGTCGAAGCCGTCCTCGACGGGGCCAAGGCGGGCCGATACGGCGTCCGCGACCTGGTCCGCGGACTTGTCACCAGCGAACTCTTCCTTAACAAGTAAACCTACCCCGATGGCTCCTCCCCGTTCCTCCCCGGCCCCTTACGTCGCGTTCAAGCGCGCCGTCTCCCGTCGCCGCTTCCTAGCCGGCACCGGCGTGCTGCTGGCCCTGCCGATGCTCGACGCCATGACCCCGGCCTTCGCGGCTTCCCCGGCTCCGGCCGCCAAGCCCCGCCGCATGCTGGGCATCTGCAACAACCTCGGCCTCGTCCCCGATTACTTCTTCCCGACCGGCAAGGGTAAGGACTACAAGCCTTCGCCGTATCTCGAGCTCCTGCAGGCCCATCGTGACGACTTCAGCGTCTTCTCCGGCGTATCGCATCCGGACGTCGATGGCGGCCACCCGGCCGACAACTGCTTCCTGACCGCGGCTCCCCATCCGAGCAGCGGCGGCTTCCGCAACACGATCTCCCTCGACCAGTTCATGGCCGAGCGCATCGGCCACCTCACGCGCTTCCCGTCGATGACCCTCGGCGTGAACTGCGCCCGCGGCTCCCGCAGCCTTTCCTGGACCGCCGGCGGCGTGATGATCCCGACCGAAGAACGCGCCTCGGAGGTCTTCCGGAAGATGTTCATGGGCGGCTCCGAGGCCGAAGTGAAGGCGCAGGAGCGCCGCCTCCAGCTCGGCCAGAGCATCCTCGACGCCGTGGGCGGCCAAGCCGGCGATCTCCGCCGCACGATGGGCGCGCGCGACCGCGACCGTCTCGACCAGTATTTCACCAGCGTCCGCGAACTCGAGCAGCGCATGCAGATGTCCAAGGAGTGGGAACGCAAGCCGCGCCCCGTGGCCACCGCGCCGGCTCCGCGCGACCCGGGCAGTCCCAAGGAGTATATGGACAAGGTCCGGCTGATGTACGACATGGCCCGCCTCTGCTTCGAGACCGACTCCTCGCGCGCGGTCACCCTCATGCTGGACAGCGTCAATACCCCGGCCCTCGACATCGACCATGTCCACACGACCACCGACGGCTACCACAGCCTTTCGCACCACGGACGCTCCGCCAAGAAGCTCGAGCAGCTGAAGCAGATCGACAGCATGCACATGACGTTGCTCGCCAAGCTGATGACCGACCTGAAGGCCTCCAAGGAAGACGGCCAGTCCCTGCTGGACCGCACGATGATCCTCTACGGCAGCAACCTCGGCAACGCCAGCGCCCATACGACGACGAACCTGCCGACCCTCCTCATGGGAGGCGGCTTCAAGCACGGTCAGCACCACGTCTTCGACACCGAGAACAATTACCCGCTGCCGAACCTCTACGTCTCCATGCTCCAGCGGATGGGCCTCGAGGAGGACAAGTTCGCTTCGTCCACCGGCACCCTCCGCGGTCTCGACCTCGTAGGTTAATCGCCGGATAGCCGTCGTTTGTCCGGCGTTAGACGCTTGCCCGCCGCGGGCGGGTTAGGTCAGTCTGACCGCACCCCGTCATGAAGATCCAACAGCACAAGGACGCCGTCGCCATGGGCCAGGCCGCGGCCGCGCACGGCGCCCGCGAACTGCGCGCCATCCTCGCCCGTCAGCCCCGCGCGAACATCATCGTCGCCACCGGCGCGAGCCAGTTCGAGACGCTCAAGCACCTCGTCAAGGAACCGGGCATCGACTGGACCAAGGTCACCGTCTTCCACCTCGACGAATACGTGGGACTCCCCTTGTCCCACGGCGCGAGTTTCCGCAGGTATCTCCGCGAACGTTTCATCGACCAGCTGCCGGCCCGGGCCGAGTTCGTGCCCGTGGACGCCGACGCCGCGGATCTCGCCGCCGAACTGAAGCGCCTCAATGCGCGCATCGCGGCCTGCCCGATCGACCTCTGCTTCGCCGGCATCGGCGAGAACTCGCACCTCGCCTTCAATGACCCGCCCGCGGACTTCGAGACCGAGGAGCCTTACATCGTCGTCAACCTCGACCAGGCCTGCCGGCAGCAGCAGTTCGGCGAGGGCTGGTTCCCGACCTTCGAAGACGTGCCCAAGCAGGCCGTGTCGATGTCGATCCGCCAGATCATGAAGAGCGCGCGCATCATCCTCTCCGTCCCGGACCGGCGCAAAGCCGCCGCCGTCAAAGGCACGGTCGAAGGACCGGTGACGCCGGCCTGTCCTGCGTCGATCGTCCAACGCCACGCCGATTGCACGCTGTACGTCGACGACGCCGCGGCGGCCGAGCTGGCCCGCTGAATTCGTGTCCGCCTCCTCCCAGCGTGTCCTTGGTCGCGATCCCGTGACGGGTCGCGGGCTCGCCGTCCAGACCGAGGGCGGCGTGATCAAGGCGGTCGAGTTCGTCGAGCATGGCGAGAAGCGTTGGCTCAGCGCCGGATTCGTCGACCTGCAGGTCAACGGCTTCGCCGGCCATGACCTCAACGCCCTTGCCCCCGATGTCGCGACCGTGCGCGCCCTCTGCCGGGCTTTGCTGAAGGTAGGGGTGACTTCGTTCCTGCCTACGATCATCACCGCCCCGGAAGCACGCATCCTCACCGCCTTACGGACGATTCGAGATGCCTGCGCGCGGTATCCGGATGTAGCCGCGATGGTCGCGGGCATCCATGTCGAAGGCCCGCACATCGCGCCTGAGGACGGCCCGCGCGGGGCGCATCCCGCGGCCGACGTCCGTCCCCCCGATGTCGCCGAGTTCGGACGCTGGCAGGAGGCCGCGGGCGGACTCGTGAAGCTCGTCACGCTTTCGCCTCACTGGCCGGAAGCCCCTGCATACGTACGCCACTTGGTGAAGGCCGGCGTGCTCGTCTCCCTTGGACATACCTCCGCCGATGCCGCGCAGATCGCCGCCGCGGTAGAAGCGGGCGCGAGCCTTTCGACGCACCTCGGCAACGGTTCGCACGCGCTGCTGAACCGTAGGCACAATCATCTCTGGCCGCAGCTGGCCGACGACCGCCTGACGGCCATGTTCATCGCGGACGGGCATCATCTCACTGCGGCGCAGCTTAAGGTCATGCTCCGGGCCAAGGGGCCGGGGCGGTCGCTGGTCGTCTCGGACACCGTCGCTTTGGGCGGGTTGGCCGCCGGTAAATATCTGACCCCGATCGGGGGCAAGGTCGAGTTGCGGGCCGACGGTTTCTTGGCCATCGATGATGGCACGGGCAATTATCTGGCAGGCGCCGCCTTGCCGCTGCTTGCGTCGGTGCCTGTGTTGGTCAATCAGGTCGGCCTGAGCTTCGGTGAAGCCCTCGCATTGATGACCAGCGCACCGGGTCGGGTAATCGGGGGGAGAGGAGTGCTGGCCGTCGGTCAGCCGGCGGACTTGGTCGCCTTGGAGTGGGATGGTGGCGCGGCCGCACCGCGGGTGGTCGGTGCCTGGTCGCGGGGCTTCCGGTCCGAATAAGCCCCGAGCGCATCGATTTTATCGATGTGTTGCCTGCACCAAAGCCTCGCCTGACTTGGAATTAGGCTCATTTTACCCGTATGTACTCCGGTGACCTGATCGCGGTGATCTTCGCCCTGGCCTTGCTCGGGTTACTCATCTACCTCCCCGTCCGTTTCTTCCTGTTGATCGGGCAGGTCAAGGCACTCGAGAAGACCGTAAAGGATCTCGCGGCACGCACGCCGAGCACGGTTGCGACCGCCCTCGCCGTTCCTGAGGTCAAAGCGGTCGCCGTGGCGCCGGCTCCGATCGTGGCCGCTGCCGCTGAGTTACCCCCGCCTTTGCCGTTGACACGTCCTGCTCCGGCTCCGGCCGCGGTCGTCCCGAGCGGTCCCGATCCGTTGGCGGAGCGACTGCGTGACCTTGGCCTGCTTCCGCCTGGCGACCTCAAGGGCGAGTATGCGCTGGGCGCCTGGTGGGCCGTGCGTATCGCCGGGGTGCTCGCCGTGGCCGCGGTCGTCTTCCTCGGTCTCTGGCTGAACTTGCGTTCCACCATCCCGCCGATCGTCCGCGTCATCGAAGTGGCGTTGGTCGGCGCGGGTCTCTTCTGGGGCGGCCTTCGTCTCTCCGCCAAGCGTGCGGACCTCGGTCAGGTCGTCGCGGCCGCGGGCCTGTCCGTGTGGCAGTTCGCCGCTTGGGCTACCTATGGCCTCGATAAGATGCGCGTCTGCGACAGCCCGGCTTCGGCCGCGGTCGTCCAGTTCCTCGTGGCCCTGGGGGTCGCCTTCGTCGCCTTGGCCCGACGGAGCAAACTCTTCGCACAGCTTGCGGTGATCTTCGCCGCCGTCGCCGTGTATTTCTCCGTCGGTACGGACGCGGCGTCCGCTCAGACCGCGACGGGGGCGGCCTTGGTCGCTCTCCTGGGCGTCATCCTGATGGTGCGCGGTCCGTGGGGTTCCACCGGTATCCTGGGTCTCATCGGCTCGCAGGCTTGCCTCCTTCTGCTCTACGATGCGATGCCCTCGAAGGGCGCGGATTATCTTCCTCTGCAGCTCGCCGCCCTCGCGTCGTTCATCGTCCTCTGGCTCGGCGAACGCTTGGTCAAGGATGACGAAGTCCTGTCGGGACCTGACGCACGCGCGGCTTTCCAGCTCAGCGCTTTCTTCGCGCCTGCCTTGCTGGCTCTCTTCCTCGCGACCGGCGGCGACCAGGCCCGCGCCAACGTCTCCTTGCTCATCGCCGCCGTCGCCGCGCTGGCGGGATTGGCGGAGCGCGGACGCAACCGCATGGTCTTCGAGGTCCTGCTGCTGGCCGCCGTGGGCTTCGTCGCCGCCGGCCTGGCCTGGTTGGTGGATCCGCACCTCGTCTGGCTCATCTGGGCGCTCGCCGCCGCAGGCACGTTGCTGGTCGGTACGCGGACTCGCTCGGAGCTTGTCCGCTGGTCGTCTGAAATCCTGGGTGGCGTGGCCGCCTTCGCTTTCATCGACCATCCGCCGGGGCAGCCTTGGATGGCCTTGGTCGGCGTCGGAATCTTCGCCACGTTGCTCGCTTTCCGTGAGGACTGGGAGCGGAGCTCGCCTTGGCAGCAGCTCCGCCGGGTCGCCGGCATCTTCAGCCTGGCTTTGCTCGTGCTCGTCGTGCAGCAGGGCTTCCCCAAGGAGGATAATGGCTGGCCTTGGTTGATCGTGCTGTTCGTCGCCGCCGTCCGTTACCGCTCCGCGCTGCTGTGGGCGTCCCTGCCGGGTTATCTCTTCACCAGCGTCGTGGTGCTCTTCTGGCGTCCGCTCGTCGGTTCCGCCGGATCGACGGCGTGGTGGGCCGTCTGGGCCGCCTTGCTGGTGGTCCTGAACATCGGCGCCTTGTGGCGTCTCCTCGGACGACCGGAACTCTTCGCGAAGGTCCTCCGTCATGCCTTGGCCTTGTTCGCCGCGGTGATCGTCTACGCCTTCGCCGCCGCCCTGGCCAAGAACCTGCTGCCGGCCGCCAAGGACCCGTGGTCGCCGGCCGCCTGGCAGCTCGCCCTCACTTGGGCGGGCGGGGCCGCCATGCTCGTGGGCGTGACCGCCCTGTGGCGTCGCCTCGGCGCCGTGCCGTCCGAGCTCTCCTTGGCGGCGATGGGCGCCCTGGTCGGATTCTTCATCCAAGGCGTCGTCAACGCCGGCTCCGGGCTGAAGGCGCTCGGTCTGGCGCAGAGCCCGTGCGTGCTGCTCGGCCTGGCCGGCCTCCTTTACGTGTTGGCCGTCCATACCCGCGGACAAGGTGCCTGGGGCACCGTGCAGCGGTCGGTGCTCGGCGTCGTGACGCTCTACTTCATGGCCTTCGTCATGCTTGCGCACCTGCCGGGCGCGTGCGTCTCGCTCTTCTGGGCCCTCGCCGCCGTGCTTACGTTCGTGCTCGGACATGTGCTCTCCACGCGCTCCTTCCGCATGCTCGGCCTGGTCGGGCTCGTCATCGCCGCCGCCCGCGTGCTGACGCACGACATCACGGACCTCCTCGGCCGGATCGTCGCCTGCGCCGCCCTGGCCGTCGCGTTCTTCGGCATCGCCTGGCTGTACGGTCGCATCACGGCGGACAAGGCCGCCGAGTGACGCTCAGAGAGCCCGGAGCAGGGCGGGGATATCGACGGATTCGGAGATCATCTTACGGATGATCGGGATCTTGTCGGCGTCCTGACGCATGGTCTTCACCGTCATGTTGTTGATGCGCGCCGTGACGGCGAAGGATTCCGCCTCGACGGCGGCCATCGCGATGCCCGCCTCCTTGAGGCGACGGATGATGCCCTCCTCGGGCAGCAGGCCGTTGGAGAAGAAGACCCCGGAGAGCGGCTGGGTGCCGGCTTCGGCGATGAAGGCTTCCAGCAGGTCTTCGCGGTCGCCGGGCACGATCACCAAGGTGCCCGGGACGCGCAGGTATTCGGCGGAGCGGCGGGCGGACATCGCGCCGATGACCACGCGACGGACGCGGCGCAGGCCGGCCGGCTGGTGGATCCAGCGGGCCTTGGTCTCGTCGGCCACCTGGTCGAGGTTGGGGTAGACCAGGGTCTCCTGCAGCGGGACGACGCCGAGGAGCGGCACGCCCATGCGGCGGAGGCCGCGGCCGGCGAAGTCGCGGATGAAGTCGACCTTGTCCGGCATCACCTTGTTGAGGATCGCGCCCACGACTTCGACGCCGGCCTTGTCGAAGAGCGCCTTGTTGAGGGCGATCTCGTCGATCGGTTTGCCGATGCCGCCGGCGGCGACGATGATGGCCTTGGAGCCGAGCACCTTGGCGTTGTCGGCGTTGGAGGCGCCGAAGACCGAGCCCACGCCGGCGTGGCCGGAGCCCTCGACGACGACGATGTCCTTGCCGTAGGCCGTGCGGTCGAAGGCGCGGCAGATGCGGTCCTTGAGCTGCGGGCCGATCTCCTCCGGGTTCTCGAGGTATTGCTTCGTGAAGTCCGGGCCGATGGCCACGGGTGACATCGCGGCGATCGGGACGTTGAGGTCGAAGAGCCCGTCGATGAGCAGCGTGTCCTCGTCGACCTGGTCTTCGCCCGACATCACCACGCGCTGGGCGATCGGCTTGATGTAGCCCACGTGCAGGCCCATCGCCTGCAGGGCGGCCGTGAGGCCGAGGCAGGTCGTCGTCTTGCCGTCGTTCATGCGCGTCGCCGCGACGAAGATCCGTCGCGTGTCGAGGTTCATCGGGCGCAGGAGCAGCCCGGGGACGTTGTCGGCGAAGCGCTTGCGGGCGGGCATGGTCAGGCGGCGGGGCCGTCCTTCAGCTTCGGGAAGAGGTAGGACTTGTCGACCGCCTGGGCGGCGACGATGACCGCGGTGCCGAAGATGTCGTGGGCGCTGGCGCCGCGGGAGATCTCGGCGGCCGGTCGGTCGAGGCCGGTGAGGATCTGGCCGTAGGCCGGGATGTCGGCGATGTGCTGGGCCATCTTCGAGGCGATGTTGCCCGAGTTGAGGTCAGGGAAGATGAGCACTCCCGCGCGACCGGCGACGGCGCCCGAGACTTCCTTGGACTGCGCCGCGAAAGGGTTGATGGCGGCGTCGGCCTGCATCTCGCCGTCGATGTCGCAGGTGATGCCGAGTTCGCGGGCCTTGCGACGCGCGAGGTCGGTGGCGACCTGGACCTTCTTCACCGAGGCCAGGCGCGGATTGGAAGCATGGGTCGAGTAGGCGAGCATCGCGACCTTCGGCGTGGTGTTGGTCAGGTGGCCGGCGAGGCCGGCGGTGGTCACCGCGATGTCGGCGAGCTGCTCGGCGGTCGGTTCCGGGATGACGCCGCAGTCGGCGAGGAAGAGGACGCCTTCGATGCCGAACTTACCCTCTTCGGATTCGAGGATCTGCATCGAGGAGACCGTCTCGACGCCGGCCTGGCGGGGCATCACCTGCAGGATGGCGCGGAGGCCGGAGGAGGCGTGGGTCGTGGCGCCTGAGATGAGTGCGTCGGCGCCGCCGGTGGCGACCATCAGGCAGGCGAAGTAGTTGGGGTTGAGCGCCAGTTCGGACGGGTTTCCTTGGAGGTTCGTGTTGCCGTAGCGCTGGATCGACTCGAGTTTCTCGGCGAAGCCTTTGAGTTCGTCGCTGCGTTCGGGTTCGACGACGCGGATGCCCTCGAGGCTGATGTTGAGGCGGGCGGCGTTGACCTTGATGCGCTGGCGGTCTCCGACGAGGATCGGCACGCCCAGTTTCTTCACGACGAACTGGCGGGCGGCCTGGATGACGCGGGCGTCGGAGCCTTCGGGGAAGACGATGCGCTTGGGGTGGTTCTGGAGGCGGGCGGAAAGACGGGAAATGAGGGACATGGTCGAAAGGCGGCGGCGAGGGCCGACGGAGGCGTATTAAGTTCAGATAAGCCTGCAGGGCGAGGCAGAAGGCGTCGCCCTGCGGACCCTGGCCGGAGCGTCACTTGGCCGGCGAGGGCAGGACGGGCCGAAAGGCCGGCAGGGTCTTCAGGGCGGTCTTGGTCGACGGCTCGATGTGGTAGCCCATCTTCACGAAATACTCGCTCACGTCGGCCTTGGCGGCCTTGCCGTAGCGCAGGACGAAGAGGCTCTGCAGCTGTTCCTTGGTGCTGCCTTTGGGCGCAGCGTCGGTCGCGTAAGAACGGAGCGTCTCACGCAGGGGGCCCCAGCCGTGGGCCCGGATCAGCACGACGAAGGTCGCGAGCTGTTCGAACGGCCCCTTGTTCGGTTCGGCGGCGAAGCGTTTGGTGAGGAGCTCCTCGAGCTTCTCCATCGCCGGATGGCCGCGTCCCGGCGGCTTGCCGACGAGTTTCTCCATGACATAAAGAGAGAACAGGTTGCACGTGACTTCGGTCTGTCCGTCGAAGGTCCACGCGGAGCATTGATGGTTGTGGCCGAGTTCATGGAAGAAGCCCCAGTTGCCTTCCTTCATGAGCTTGGGGAGGTCGACGCTGTCTTTCTGCGACGGATCGATCCAGCACATGAAAGGATAGCCCGAGTGCATGAAGCCGGCGGAGATCTGACGGTCCGGGACCACGCGCTCCGGCGCGAGCCGGCGAAGGGCGATGAGGTCGTCCTCGAGGGCCATCGCCTTGTCCCACCATTCCAGAAGGGACTTAGGGTCGGCCAGTTCCTTCACCGCGGAAGCCTGGACGTGCAGGATGACCTGCTTGCCGGAGAGGGTGACCCAGGGGGCGGGTAGCTGCTTGGCCTTCGCCCACGATTCCGGGGTGTCTTTGCCGAGCACGTAGGTCGGCATCGCGACGGCGTTGCTGAACTGCAGCGGCGTGGACGGCGAGGCCTTCATCGGCTTACGCCAGTCCTTGTGCGAGCTTTGGATGAAGAGCTGTCCGCCGAAGGCGTTGGCGATCTTGTTCTCGCCGACCTTGAGTTCGAAGGTCCGCGCGATGACCGGGAAGCGGTTCCATTTCGGCAGCTTCAGCAGGCTGTCGCGGTGGCAGCCGACGATCACCTTCACCGTGCGGTGTTCGGGAATCGAGGCGACCTTCACGATGACGACTTCGCCGGGCGCGGCGTAGAGGCCGGTCTCCTGCCAGACGTCGGGGCTCGTGTAGAGGTTCGGCGCGCCGCCGTTGGTGGTGTCCCATCGGTGGACCAGGTTGGCGTCGTAGGCGACCGTCCGGGCGACGCGCTCCTTGCTTTCGACCATGCCGGGGAAGTCGCGGGAGGCGGCGTGGGCTTCGAAGGTGCCCGGCTCCTTCGCCATGAAAGTCCTGATGGCCGCGTGCAGTTCGGCGCGGTCCGCTTCGGCGGGCTGGGCGAAGGGAGCCTTCTTCGTCGGCGTGATCTCTTCCGGAGAAACGGCGGCGAAGGCGGCGGAGGCCGCGAACAGGGAGGCGCAAAGCAGACGCATGGGGAGGGGTGGCCTCACCTTGGCTTTCCGTCCTCCGCCCGCCAACGCCAAACCCTCCCGAAAAGGCGGTTTTTAACGGAAGATAACGGTCTTATTGCCGGCCAGCAGGACGCGGTCTTCGACCACGGCGCGCAGGCCGCGGGCGAGCACGACCTTCTCGATATCCTTACCCAGATGAGCCATGTCCTCAGGCGTGTCCGAGTGGTCGATGCGGATCACGTCCTGTTCCACGATGGGGCCTTCGTCGAGGTCGGGCGTGACGAAGTGGCAGGTCGCTCCGATCAGCTTCACGCCGCGGCGATGCGCCTGGTGGTAGGGCTTGGCGCCGGCGAAGGAGGGCAGGAACGAATGGTGGATGTTGATGATCTTGCCGGCGAAGTCGCGGCACATCGCCTCGTCGAGCACCTGCATGTAGCGGGCGAGCACGATGAGGTCGGCCTGCGCTTCGCGGAAGAGCCGCTCCATCTTGCGGTAGGCCGCCTGCTTCGTCTCCGGCGTCACGGGGACGTAGTGGAAGGGGATGCCGTGGGCTTCGACGACCTTGCGGTGATCCTCGTGATTGGAGATCACGCAGGGGACGACGAACGGGAAGTCCTGGGCGACGTGGCGCGCGAGCAGGTCGTACAGGCAGTGTTCCTGCTTGGAGCAGAGGAGCACCACGCGGCGGGGCTGGGCGGAGTCGGAGACTTTCCAATCCATGCCGAACTTGGCGGCCACCGGGGCGAAGCGCGGCGCGAATTCCGCGGCCGGGAAGTCGAGCGACTCCGCCCGGATCTCCATGCGCATGAAGAATCGTCTGAGTTCGCTCTCGGTGTGCTGGCTGGCTTCGGTGATCCAGCCCTGATGTCCGGCCACGAAGGCGGAGACCCCGGCCACGATGCCGCTGGTATCAGGGCAGGAGAAGCTGAGGGTCAGGGTGCGGGCCATGCCGGAGGATGGAAGGGGATGGGCGCAGGGGTCAAGACACGGCGGCGCCGGCCCCGGCGCGGCGACGGATTTATCGGGAAATATGCCCGTGGGCGGCTCGCCTGCGGGATTGACCAGCCCCTGTCCCGTCCTACGTTGACCCTTCACCTTTTACTCAGATGGCCAAGACCCTGTTCCAGAAAGTTTGGGAAGCGCATACGGTGCGCAAGCTGCCTAACGGCCAGACCCAATTGTTCATCGGCACGCACCTCATCCATGAGGTGACGAGCCCCCAGGCCTTCGGCATGCTCCGGGACCTCGGCCTCAAGGTGAAGTATCCGCACCGGACCTTCGCCACGGTCGACCACATCGTCCCGACCAACGAGCTCAAGGAGCCCTACTCCGACCCGATCGCCCAGGAGATGATCGAGGCCCTCCGGAAGAACACCAAGGACTACGGCATCCGCTTCTTCGACACCACGACCGGCACCCAGGGCATCGTCCACATGGTGGGCCCGGAGCAGGGCATCACCCAGCCCGGCACCACGATCGCCTGCGGCGACTCCCATACCGCCACCCACGGCGCGTTCGGAGCGATCGCCTTCGGCATCGGCACCACGCAGGTCCGCGACGTCCTCGCGACCCAGACCCTCGCCCTCAGCCCCCTCAAGGTCCGTCGCATCGAGGTGAACGGCAAGCTCGCCCCCGGCGTCTACGCCAAGGACGTCATCCTGCACATCATCCGCGTGCTCGGCGTCAACGGCGGCATCGGCTACGCCTACGAATACGCCGGCACGACCTTCGACGCCTTCTCCCTCGAGGAGCGCATGACCGTCTGCAACATGTCCATCGAAGGCGGCGCCCGCTGCGGTTACGTCAATCCGGACCAGAAGACTTTCGACTACATCAAGGGCAAGCCCTATGCCCCGAAGGCCGCCGATTGGGACGCCGCCGTCGCCCGCTGGAAGTCCTTCGCCTCCGACGCCGGTTGCCAGTACGACGACGTCAAGGTCTTCAAGGCCGAAGACATCCGTCCGACCGTCACCTGGGGCATCACCCCGGGCCAGGCCGTTTTCATCGACGAGAAGATGCCGGCGCTCGAGACCCTCAACGCCGCCGACCGCCAGACCGCGGAAGACGCCTACGCCCACATGAAGCTGGCGCCGAACACCCCGATCAAGGGCACCAAGGTCGACGTCTGCTTCCTCGGCTCCTGCACCAACGGCCGCATCTCCGACCTCCGCGAGGTCGCCAAGTACCTCAAGGGCCGCAAGGTCAGCCCGAGCGTCAAGGCGATCGTCGTCCCGGGCTCCCAGCTCACCGCCATCCAGGCCGTCCATGAAGGCCTGGACAAGATCTATATCGAAGCCGGCTTCGAATGGCGCGGCGCGGGTTGCTCCATGTGCCTCGCGATGAATCCCGACAAGCTCGTCGGCGACCAGCTCTGCGCCAGCTCCTCGAACCGCAACTTCAAGGGGCGTCAGGGTTCCCAGACCGGCCGCACCGTGCTCATGAGCCCGCTCATGGTCGCCGCCGCCGCCATCACCGGCCAGGTCACCGACGCCCGCGAAGTCTTCAAGGTCTGATGTCCGTCTCCGCGCCAGTCGACCGCGTGCTCGCGCGCATCGCCCAGGGCGATGACGTCGCCGCGGCCTGCTCGGCCGAAGGCCTCGCCTGCCAGCGCGACGTGAGCGTCGACGCCCATTACGACGGCAAGCCCGTGTGCACGGTGACCCTGCCTTGGGTCGTGGAAGGCCACGCGCTCCTGCTGGCCGACGAGACCGTCGCCGCCTCCGTCGCCGAAGACCGGCTCGCCTCCCTCGCTTCCGCCCTTGCGATGCCTGTCTGCGTCATCCGACGCCCCGTCGCCGCCTAACCCATTTCGATCCGCCATGTCCCTCGCCAAAATCACCCAGGTCAAAGCCCTCGCCCTCGCCGTCCCCGGCGACGACATCGACACCGACCGCATCATCCCCGCGCGCTTCCTCCGCTGCGTGACCTTCGACGGTCTCGGCGAGCACGCCTTCCGCGATGAGCGCACCGGCCCCGACGGCAAGGAGCGCGCGCACCCGATGAACTCGGCGCAGGCCGCCCGCATCGCCGCCGCCAAGAAGGGCGTCATGGTCGTCGGCTTCAATTTCGGCTGCGGCAGCTCCCGTGAGCACGCCCCCCAGTCCATCTGGCGCTTCGGCTTCACCGCCCTCGTCGGCGGCAGCTTCGCCGAGATCTTCTTCGGCAACTCCACGACCCTTGGCGTGCCTTGCGTGACCCTCTCCAAGGAAGACCTCGCCGAGTGCGACGCCTTCGTGCGCGCCAATCCGGACGTCGAAGTCACCGTCGACGTCGAGAAGCTGACCGTCTCCGCCGGCGCCAAGACCTGGAAGGCCAGCATCGCCGCCTCCGCCCGTGACGGCCTCGTCAACGGCAAGTGGGATCCCATCGCCGACCTCCTCGAAGGCGCAGAGCCCGTGGCCAAGACCGCCGCCGGTCTGGCCTACGTCGCCGGCAAGTAAGTCGTCCGTTCAGCCCAACAGAAAGGCCGCCCATCGGGCGGCCTTTTGCTTCCCATGGATTCGGGAAATCAGGCGAGCGGGTTGCCTTGGGCGTCCTGCTTGACCGTGATCATCTCGACGATCGACCAGATCGGGTTGACCAAGACGCCGAGGCCGCAAGCGAAGAGGAGCACGAGCTTGATGACGCCGTGTTTCGTGTGACCGGAGTAGAAGTTATGGATGCCGAGGCCTCCGAGGAAGAGGGCGAGGAGGATGTAGGTGAGGCGGGTCTTGGGGGCTGTGGACATGACGAGGTTATGGGTTGGGAGGGGGTGATCGGCCGGGACGGCTTATTTGAAGCGGACGCCGTTGGCATCCTGCGTGACCGTGCAGGCTTCGATGATCGCCCAGATCCACATGAAGAACCAGAGGATGCCGCAGCTGAGGACGGAGACGAGCAACTGGATGATGCCGCGGGTCGTGTAGCCGGCGTAGAAGTTATGGATGCCGATGCCGAGCAGCACGGCGAGGAGCACGTAGGCGACGCGGTCCTTGGCGTCGGGGTGGTGGTTGCTGGCGGGCTGGGCGTAAGGCGGGGTGGCCGGGGCCGAATAGGGCGTGGGCGGCGGGACTGGGAGGCCCGCGGCGAGCTGGGTCTGCTGGAGCGGGGTCCAGTTGGCCATGCCGTTGGTCCAGACCAGCGTGTCGATGGAGATCGTCCGGTCGGCGATGAGTTGGCGCATGGTCGTCTCGTCGACCGGGCCGATCCGATTGCCGTTCTGTTCGTAGTACCACATAGGATGGTTCTGAGCCTTGCTGGGTCGCCTGTAAAAACAAAAGAGGCCCTCGCCGGGCCTCTTCGTCACGATCTTGGGCCTTAGGCTCAGCCCTTCCAGACGCGGAGGAGGGCGTCGGCCATGTCGGACGGCGTGGCCGCGACGGAGATGCCGCACTCCTGGAAGATCTTGATCTTCGCGGCGGCGGTGTCTTCGGCTCCGCCGATGACGGCGCCGGCGTGGCCCATGCGACGTCCGGCCGGAGCGGTGGCGCCGGCGATGAAGCCCGCGACGGGCTTCTTGCAGTGCTCCTTGATCCAGCGGGCGGCTTCGACCTCGGCGTTGCCGCCGATCTCGCCGATCATGATGATGGCTTCGGTCTCCGGGTCGTCGTTGAAGAGCTTGATGACGTCGAGGTGCGAGGTGCCGTTGACGGGGTCGCCGCCGATGCCGACGCAGGTCGACTGGCCCTTGCCGCGGCAGGTGAGCTGCCAGACGGCTTCGTAGGTCAGGGTGCCGGAGCGGGAGACCACGCCGACGTTACCGCGCTTATGGATATAACCCGGGGCGATGCCGATGCGGCAGCCGCCGGAGGACTTGTCGCCGCGACCAGGGGTCACGAGGCCGGGGCAGTTCGGTCCGATGAGGCGGGTGCGACGACCGGCCATGGCGCGCTTGGCGCGGACCATGTCACGGACCGGGATGCCTTCCGTGATGGCCACGGCGAGGTCGAGGTCGGCGTCGAAGCACTCCAGGATGGCGTCAGCCGCGAAGGGCGGGGGGACGAAGATCGCGGAGACCGTGGCGCCGGTCTGCTTGGCGGCTTCGGCGACCGTGTTGAAGATCGGGATCTTCTTGCCGGCGTGTTCGAAGACCTGGCCGCCTTTGCCCGGAGTGACGCCGGCGACGACCTGCGAGCCGTAGTCGAGCGAGAGGCGGGCGTGGCGCGCGCCGAAATCGCCCGTGATGCCCTGGACGAGGATGCGGGTGTCTTCTTTGACGAGGATGGACATGAGAGTGTGCGGTGAGGGGTTACTTGTTGTTGACCAGCTTCACGATCTTCTGGGCCGCGTCGGCCATCGAATCGCCCGACACGATGGTCAGGCCCGAAGCGGCGAGGGTGGCCTTGCCGGCTTCGACGTTGTTGCCTTCGAGGCGCACCACGAGGGGCAGCTTGAGGCCGGTCTCCTTGACCGCTTCGATGATGCCGGTGGCGATCACGTTGCAGTCCATGATGCCGCCGAAGATGTTCACCAGGATGCCTTTCACGTTGGCGTCGCCCAGGATGATCTTGAAGGCCGCCGTGACCTGGTCCTTCGTCGCGCCGCCGCCGACGTCGAGGAAGTTGGCCGGGCTGCCGCCGAAGTGCTGGATGATGTCCATCGTGGACATCGCGAGGCCGGCGCCGTTGACGAGGCAGGCGATGTTGCCGTCGAGGGCGATGTAGGAGAGGCCGTACTTCGAGGCTTCGATCTCCTTGGCGTCTTCCTCGTTCAGGTCGCGGAGGGCGACCACGTCGGGGTGACGGAAGAGGGCGTTGTCGTCGAACGACACCTTGGCGTCGAGCGCGAGGAGCTTGCCTTCCTTCGTGACGAGGAGCGGGTTCACTTCGACCATCGCGCAGTCCTTCTCCCAGTAGAACTGGTAGAGCTTCGTCACCAGGGTGACGCACTGCTTGAAGAGCTCGCCGGAGAAGCCGAGGGCGAAGGCGAGCTGGCGGGCCTGGAAGGCCTGGAGGCCGACGGCCGGGTCGACCTGCACCTTGAAGATCTTCTCCGGGGTGTGGTGGGCGACGTGTTCGATCTCCATGCCGCCTTCGGTCGAAGCGACGATGACCGGGAAGGAGGTCGCGCGGTCGAGGAGGATGGCGAGGTAGTACTCGTCGTCGCGGCCGTCGGGGCGCTTGCCCAGGTTGGCGGCTTCGGTGAAGTAGATCGTCTGGACCTTGCGGCCGTCAGGGCCCGTCTGGGCGGTGACCAGGGTGTTGCCGAGCATCGCCTTGGCGTTCTCGAGGGCCTTCTCCTTGGTCGGCGAGAACTTCACGCCGCCCTTGAAGCCGTCGGTGAAGGTGCCTTTGCCGCGGCCGCCCGCGTGGATCTGGGACTTCACCATGATGCCACCGGCGGTGTCGATCTTGGCGAGCGCGCCTTCGAACTCGGCGGCGGATTTGACCGCCACGCCCTTGGGCACGGCGACGCCGAACTTCTCGAAGAGTTCCTTGGCTTGGTATTCGTGAATGTTCATGGAAACGGAGTGGAAGCGGATTAACCCTTCAGTTCGGCTTCCTTGGCCTTGAGGTTCTTCTCGATGTCGGCCGTGAACTTGTCGGTGTGCGTCTGGATCTCCTTTTCGGAGCGCTTCAGGTCGTCGTCGGTGACGGTCTTGTCCTTGTTGCCCTTCTTCAGGAGCTCGAGGGCGTCGCGGCGGGCGTTACGCACGCGGACCTTGCCTTCTTCGGCCATCTGCGTGGCGCGCTTGGCGAGCTCGAGGCGGCGTTCGCCGGAGAGGGAAGGGACCGGGCAGCGCATGAAGTTGCCCTGCGGGACGGGGTTGATGCCGAGGTTGGCGGCCAGGATGGCCTTGCGGATGTCGTCCATGACGGCCTTGTCGAACGGCTGGACCACGATGGTCTGGGCGTCGGGGGTGGTGATGGCGGCCATGTCCTTCAGGCGCTGGGTCATGCCGTAGGACTCGATGTGGACCTGGACGTTCTCGATCATGCCCGGGGACGCCTTGCCGGTGTGCAGCGTGGCGAACTCGTGGGAGGTGTGATCGACCGCCTTCTTCATGGCGTTGGCGCCGTCGGCGATGACTTTCTTGATGTCCATAGGATAGGGGTAGGGTGCGGGGTTGTTGGAAAATCAGGCGACGAGCGTGCCGATGCGCTGGCCGAGGACGGCCTTCTTCACGGCGCCTTTCTCGGACATCGAGAGCACGATGATCGGGAGCTTGTTGGCTTCGCAGAGCGAGAACGCTTCGGCGTCCATGACGCCGAGACGCTTCTGGAGGGCTTCGGCGTGCGAGACGCGGTCGTAACGCTTGGCGTCCTTGTGCTTCATCGGGTCCTTGTCGTAGACGCCGTCGACCTTGGTGGCCTTGAGGATGGCGTCGGCGCCGATCTCGTTGGCACGGAGGGCGGAGGCGTAGTCGGTGGTGCAGTAAGGGTTGCCCGTGCCGGCGACGAAGATGACGATGCGTCCGCGCTCGAGGTGGCGGGTGGCGCGGCGCTGGATGAAGGGTTCGGCGATGCGGTCCATCGGGATGGCGGTCATCACGCGGCACTCGAGGCCGGCCTTTTCCAGGCGGTCCATCAGGGCGAGGCCGTTGATCACCGTGGCGAGCATGCCCATGTTGTCGCCGGTGGTGCGGTCGGTGCCGTTGGCGCGGGCGCCGGCGAGGCCGCGGAAGATGTTGCCGCCGCCGACGACGACCGCGACCTGGGTGCCGACTTTCTGGATCGAGCGGAGCTCTTCGGCCAGGCGGTCGAGGACCGCGCTGTCGATGGACTCGCCGGTGGCGTCATTGCGGAGGGCTTCGCCGCTGATCTTGAGCACGATCCGACGATACTTCGGCTTCTGGGAGGCGGAGGCGGGCATACAGGGGAAATGAGACAGACCTACCCCAGCGTCAACCCCGCCTTGGTCTCGCTTGACTCCGACCCCCGACTCGCTGTTCAGTCGGGACGCGCAGACCCGTGGTGTAACGGTAGCACAAGTGATTTTGGTTCACTTTGTCGGGGTTCGAATCCCTGCGGGTCTACGCTCCTTCCGGTCCGTCCGGCCAACGAAGAACCCCGGTGGGCCGGGGTTCTCGGAGGGGCCTGTTAGGGCGGCTTAAGCGCGACCGAGGTATTCCTTATTCTCGGTGCTGACCTTGATCTTCTCGCCCTGCTTGATGAAGAGAGGGACGTTGACCTGGAGGCCGTTCTCGCACGTGACGGTCTTCTGGACGTTGCCGGCGGTGTCGCCCTTGACGGCGGGCGGGGCTTCCAGGACTTCGACGGTGACGGAGGGGGGGAGGTCGACGGTGACCGGCTTGTCTTCGACGAAGAGGACCATGTAGGAGGTGCCCGAGATCAGGAACTCCTTGGAGTCGGCGAGGGTGGTGGCCGAGATGTAGTATTCCTCGTTGGTGTCGGTGTCCACGAAGACGTAGCTGCCGTCGGCTTCGTAGGAGAACTCGAGGGACTTGATGCTGTTGTCGAAGACTTCGAAGCTGACGCCGATGCCGCAGCGGACCGGGATCTTTGCGCCGGTCTTGATGGAGCGGAGTTCCATCTGCACGTAGGAGGCGTTGTTAGGGGGGGTGCGGACAACGCACTCGAGAACGATGCAGAGCTCACCGTTGTAGCTCATGATGTTCTTCTTTTTGATGCGATTGACGGGTAGGGAGGCCATGGGAGTAAGGGCGGACACAAGCGAAGCCCGCGGGAACGGTCAAGCCGGACTTACCCGAGCCCTCCGGAGAGGGGCACGCCGCTATAAACCGGGGGTCGGGCCGAAGCCGACCCGCTTATTCGAGGGTGAAGAGCACCCCGCCGATCTGGTTGATCTTGATCTTGGCGGCCGTCGTCCCCGTGGCGGCGGCGGCGGTCGCGGCCGCGGCCTTCGCGGCGTTGGAGCCCTCGATCGAGGCCCCCTCCATGGCTTCCACTTCGAAGCCGGTGTACAGGGCGATCAGGCGGGCGTAGAGGTTCTGCAGCTCGGCCTTGCTTGAGACGACCATCTCCACGGTCTTCGCGTGAGTGGTGTTCGGGTAGGTCTTCACGACGATGTCGCCGGTGCTGTTGCTGGCCACGTTGCTGAGCTTCGTCTCGATGGCGGCGAGGGGCGCGGGAATGGCAAGGGTGCTGGCGTCCTTGGGGTCGAGTCCCCGGTTCTCGGCGTTGGCGGCGCTCGCGCGGTTGGCCCGGTTGGCGAAATCGGCCGACCCGGGCGGGCGGGTGTTGTAAATGCGCAGCTGCTGATTGGAGTCTTTCATGTCGATGACGACTTCCGAGACGATGAACGGCCCGGTGGTGTATTCTTGGAAGGAGATGGACAGGATGGCGTCGGCGCGTCCGTAGAAAGCCATGTCGGTGTTGTTCACTTTGATCCCGAAGATGCCTTGGTTGCGGATGGCCTTCTTGGTCATCTGCAGGGCTTCGGCCGGCGGGACGAGGGCCAGGGCGGCGAGGAGCGCGAGGGCGAGGGGTCTCATGGTGATAAGCCTTTACGATGGGGAGAGGGGAGGCAAGACTGCAACCGATGCTGAGCTGCGAGAATCTCACCGTAAGGGCGGGCGCCGACGGCCCCGTCATCCTCGACGGCGCCAACGCCCGCTTCCTTCCCCGGGGACTCAACGCCGTCATCGGGCCTTCGGGCTGCGGCAAGACGACCCTGATGAAGGCCATCCTGGGCATCCTGCCCTCGACGGGCGAAGCGAGCCTTGCCGGCCAACGCATCACCTGCACCGAAGACCTCATCGGCAAGGTCGGGTTCGCCCCGCAGTTCACGGCCGCCCAAGCCCAGCTGACCGTCGCGGAATCCTTGGAGTATGCCCTCGAACTGGCGGTGCCCGATGCCGCGGAGCGTAGCCGTCGCCTCGAGGCCGTGCTCGGCGTCACCGGCATGTCGCCGCATCGCGACAAGCGTGTCTCGGCCCTTTCCGGCGGCCAGCTCCGTCGTCTCTCCCTCGGTCTGGAGCTCACCCTCGACCCGGCCTGCATGGTCTGCGACGAGGTCACCTCGGGTCTGGATCCGCAGTCCGAGGACCAGATCCTGGCGCTCCTGCGCGATCTTGCGGAGTCGCACCACAAGAGCTTCGTCTGCATCATCCATAATCTCGGCAAGCTGAACCAGTTCGACTGGGTCACGGTCGTCTATCAGGGGGACGTGGTCTTCCAGGGGTCGCCTGAGGAACTGTTGGGTTACTTCGGCATCCCGGATGGTCTCCGTCTTTACGAGGTGCTCAACGCCTCCGACCTGGCGACCTGGCGTGACCGCTGGGCCATCCATCAGGCCGAGCATCCGGACTCCTACGCCACGGCGGTGGCCAAGGTCGGCGCTCCCGCCGAGATCGAGCCGCTCCCCGAGCCCGTCGTGCCGGGCGGCGTCTCTCAGTTCACCACGCTGCTTTCGCGTCGGCTGAAGCTCTTCTTCCGCGATACCGGCTACCTCGGCCTCACCCTCGCCATCACCTTCGGCTTCCCGCTGCTGGTGATCATCTTCAATCTCGAAGGGGCTTGGGATGTCCTCAAGATCCCGATGGATCGCAACACGGCCTCGATGGAGGAGGTGAAGCAGGCGTTGGGCGTGCAGATGGCCAACGCCCAGCTGGCCGGGCTTGCCGCCGGTCTGGTCATGTTCCAGGTGATCCTGCTCACGCTCATGGGCGCCAACAATGGCGGACGCGAGATCTCCGCCGAGCGCGTGCTGTACGAGAAGGAGCGCATGACCGGGCTACGTCCGTGGGCTTATGCGTTCTCGAAGATCGTCTTCGTCTCCCTGATCGGTATCGCCCAGGGAGCCTGGATGTGCTTCTTCGTGAAACTCATCTGTAACTTCCCGGGTCCATGGGCCGAGCAGCTGGCCATCCTCGCCGGCAGCTGCGTGTCGATGTCGGTGGTCTGCCTGGGTTTCTCCGCGATGCTGACCTCGCCCGAGAAGTCGTCGTTGCTCTCGATCTATCTCGTGGGCTTCCAGCTGCCCCTTTCGGGGGTCGTCCTGGCCCTGCCGCCGGCGCTGACCTGGCTCTGCCGGCCCTTCATCAACGCCTACTGGGGCTGGTCGGGCTACATGAAGTCCATGATGGGGCTGCCTCTATATGATGCTTATACCGCGAGCATGCCCAATCAGAGCGCTTACGTGGCCAGCACGCCGGAAGGCCTGGCGGTCCTCCTGATCCAGGGGCTTTTCGGCATCTGCCTGGTCGTCTTCGGATGCCAGCAGAAGCGCTGGAGCTGAGGTCCGGCCTTGCCCGGAGGTCCTCGGATTTCCCCTAGGCGGGGAAATCGCTGGAACAAATCCCAAAGCGGGCTAGGCTGGAGGGGCAGGGTAGCCTGCGCCTTCCTTTCGCATGTCCAAGATCAACCCCCTCTTCTTCGCCCTCGGCATCCCTGTCGTGGTCATCGTGATCCTCGTCGCGATCGTCGTGCCCCGCATGGGCGGCGGCGGTCGTTTCGCGGACCTGACCCCGTTCTCGGTCGAGACCTACCGCCGGGACTGGGCGACGCTCCAAGGCAACAGCTACCGTCTCGAGTGCCAGGTCGAGCAGCAGCTCGCCTTCGTCGAAGGCCGCGGCCGCGTGCTCGCCGTCAAGCCGATCGGCAAGGACCCCGTCGGTCGAATCCCGGTCTTCATCCCCGCCGGCTCCGCCGACTCCTTCGAGGTCGGTCAGCGCTTCAAATGCAAGCTGCGCGTCACCCGCGACCTCCTGGTCGTCGAAGCCCTCGAGCGCTTCTGAATCTTTCCGCCATGCGTCACCTCATCCTTTCTTGCTTCAGCTGGTGCGCGTTGACCGTCCTCGGTTTCGCCCAGGCGCCGCCACCCGCGCCCGCCCAAGGAGGCACGGCCGGCGATTACAAGAGCTCCACCGCCGAAGGCGGTGCCGACCGGCTCTTCAACGTCAACAGCGACTCCGTGGACCTGGAGAACGGGACCATGCAGTGGAAGGGCACCACGATGAACCTCGGCAACACCCGCTCCGTCCGGGCCCGTTTCGAGCGCTACCTCGCGGCCCCGACCGACAACGGCGACATGAAACGCTACGTCGCGATCCTGGACCAGATCCAGCTGCTGCTTTCGCCGCAGATGCTGACCAAGGATAACTACTTCCGCAACCAGCAGGAGGCCTTCAACCTGCTCTTCAAGGCCGCGGAATTCGAGTTCGACGCCGAAGGCTGCCTGACCATCGCCAGCCAGGTCCAGAAGGCCTGGCGCATGAGCAGCGAATACAAGAACATCGAGGTCACCCTCAACCAGCTGGAGATCCTCCGCAAGACGCAGGAGTCCGTGATCATCAACCGGGCGGACCGCGTCGAAGAGGCCAATGCCGAGCGCCAGCAAGGCAAGGGCAAGATGGTCTCGAAAGGCGCCACCGGCACGACCGAGCTGGGTTTCAAGGTCAAGGACGAGGCCCGGACCCAGGCGCAGATGCTCGCGCAGGGCACGAAGCTCTCCGCCATCGGCCTCAAGGCCAAGGTCGAATTCCAGTCCCAGATGGTCGCTTTCCTGATGGCCCGTCGCTACCGCCACGCGCTCGTCACCAGCGCCTTCTACCGCGTCGTCTTCAATGCCAGCAATCAGGACGTCGTCGTGGGCGCCAAGGAAGTGAAGGAGTTCTTCCCGGTCTCGGATTTCGTGCCCACCCTCGAGTCGATCGACCTGCTTTCCCGTGAGGCGATCAAGGACGTGGGCAAGGGCATGCAGACGGTCGATGAACTGATGAAGCAGGAGGAACTTTACGGCGCCTTCGAGCGCCTCCAGGAGACCTTCTTCCTCGGTGAGTTCGAACCGCCGGTGATGCTTTACCCGCAGGAGAAGAAGCGTCAGATGCTCGCGCTCTGGAAGGACCTGCGCGAGCTGCAGCGTCTCGGCGACGAGCGCGACCTCGCGAGCGTCGAGGCCTACGTGAACAAGGTCCGCGGCCAGGCCCGCGACTTCCCGAGCGCCCCGGTCCTCTCGAAGGTCAACAACGCGATGAACGCGTCGAACATGTCGCTGCTCTCCGCCAAGGCGGCCGCCCTCGCCGGCGACAACGCCAAGGCCGAGGCCGCGCTCGAGCGCGCCACGAAGATCTGGCCCCAGAATCCCGGCGTGAAGGAGTTCGCCAACCAGGTCGTGAGCCGCCAGGACACCCTCGCCCAGAAGATCCCCGAGTTCGACCGGCTGATGGCCGAAGCCAAGTGGCGCGAGATCTTCAACAAGAAGCTCGAGTACGCCTTGGCCCTCGCGCAGGACAAGGAACGCTCCGACAAGCTCCGTAAGGTCGTCCAGCGCGTCGGTGAGCTCGACGCCAACATCCAGAAGGCCTCGATGCTCGCGGCCCAGAACAATCCTTACCTGGCTTGGGACGTGATCGTGGAGATCTACAAGACCGAGTCCGACGACCTCGTGCTCGCCAAGACCCGTTCCGACATCGCTCCGCTCGTCGCCGGCTACGCCCAGCTGATCGGCCGGGCCGAGAAGCTGGAGAAGGAAGGCGCCGAAGCCGCGGCCCTGGCCGCCTGGCTGGCCGCCCAGGACATGAATCCGGCCTCGCCGACCTGCGGCGCCGCCGTCAAGCGGCTGGCCCGCGCGGTCGCCGAGAGCGCCGTCATCCGCTCCGAGGGCGCCGTGCCCACGCCGCCGGCGGCCGACGACATCCCGGCGCCGCCGCCGAAGTAAGCCTCACCAGAGGCTGACCGGATTGTCCTCGAGAGGATCGACCACCGTCACGCGGAGGTCGGTCTTCCGGTCGCGCACTTCGTTCATCAGGGCGTCGACGATGACGGTGCGGTTGCACTCCTTGCTGAGGTGGCCGAGGTAGAGCTCGGTCGCCTGCCATTCGCGCAGGCCGACGAGCAGGTCCTTGGTCTGCGTGTTGGAGAGGTGGCCGAAGTTACCGCGGATGCGTTGCTTCAGGGAGATCGGCCGCTTGGAGAGGTCGAGCATCTCGTCGTCGTAATTCGCCTCGAGCACGAGGATGTCGGCGAGGGCGACATGATGGCGGACGACCGGGGTCACGTGGCCGAGGTCGGTCAGCCAGGTGAGGCGTTTCGCCGGACGCGCGTCCTCGGCGGGGAGGTCGAAGGCGAAGCCGACGGGGTCGGCGGCGTCGTGCGGGATCGGGATCGCCGTGACCTGCAGTCCCTTGAACTCGAACGTCGTGCCGGTCTCGAAGAGCTGCCAGTCAGGCTGCGACTTGAAGGTGTCCTTCATCCGCCTGGCGGTCTCGCGGTTGGCGAAGACCTTGAGGCGGGGATTCTGGCGGAGCAGGGCAGGCAGGCCGACGCAGTGGTCGGAGTGTTCGTGCGTGATGAACACGGCGTCCAAGGCCCGGGCTTCGATGCCGAGCTTCTGCAAGGAGGCTTCGAGCCGCGGCCCTTGGAAGCCGGCATCGAGCATGACCCGCGCGCCGCCGACCTCCAGCAAGGAGCAGTTGCCGGAACTGCTGGTGCCGAGGATGTGGAAGGCGAAAGCCATGCGGAAGGCGATGCAACCCCGTGACCTCGTCGTCTTCAAGCCGCCATTCGACCTTTTCCGCTTGAGGGCGGCCGCGACCGGAGGGAAGGTAGGCCATCCCGCCATGCCCTCCCTTCCTCGTGTCATCAGCATCATCATGGGGGGCGGCCGTGGCTCCCGCCTCTATCCTCTGACCAAGGATCGCTGCAAGCCGGCGGTGCCCCTCGCGAGCAACTACCGTCTCGTCGACATCCCGATCAGCAACTGCCTCAACTCGGGCTTCAACCAGATCTTCGTCCTGACGCAGTTCAACACGGCTTCCCTGCACAAGCACATCCAGCAGACTTATAAGTTCGACGGTTTCGGCCGCGGCTTCGTCGACATCCTCGCCGCCGAACAGACCGGCGACAAGGAGACCTGGTACCAGGGTACGGCCGACGCGGTCCGCCAGAACCTGCACCATTACGACCTCAAGGACGAGGACCTCGTGCTGATCCTCTCCGGCGACCAGCTCTACCGCCTGGATTTCGACGAGCTCGCCCGCCAGCACATGGAGAACGCGGCCGACGTCACCATCGCCGCCAAGGCCATGCCTTCCGACCAGGTCTCCGCCCTCGGCGTCATGCGCGTCAACGCCGACCTGCGCATCGTCGAGTTCGTCGAGAAGCCGAAGGATCCGGCGGTCATCTCTTCCCTGGTCCTCGGCGGCAACGCCCGCGCCCGCCTCTCCGACAAGTCGGACAAGCCTTACTGCCTGGCTTCGATGGGCATCTACCTCTTCTCCGGAAAGGTCATGCGCGAAGCCCTCGCGGACCACACCCAGACCGACTTCGGCAAGGAAGTCATCCCCGGCCTCCTGGCTTCGAAGCGCATGATGGCCTACGTGTTCGACGGCTACTGGGAAGACATCGGTACGGTCGGCTCCTTCTGGGAGTGCAACCTGACCCTCACCGATCCGGTGCCGCCGTTCGATTTCTTCGACGGCCAGAACCCCGTCTACACCCACTCCCGCTACCTGCCCCCGGCCAAGCTGAACGGCGCCCGTTCCTCCCGCGTGCTCATGGCCGACGGGGCGATCGTCGACGACTCCGAGCTCAACCGCTGCGTCATCGGCGTGCGCTCCGTCATCCGTGGCGGTTCCCGTCTTGAGAACGTCGTGATGATGGGTGCCGACGCCTTCGAGCGTCCCCATGACCTCGCCCGCAATAACTCCCTTGGCCGCCCCGACGTCGGCGTCGGCCCGAACTGCCTCATCCGGAACGCGATCATCGACAAGAACGCTCGCATCGGCGCAGGCTGCCGTCTGGCGCCTACGGGCCTGCCGGAGAAGTGGGAGACCGAGGCCTTGTTCGTCCGTGACGGCGTGATCGTCGTCAAGAAGGGCGCGATCGTGCCTCCGGGCACGGTGGTCGGGGAATGAAGACCTACGCGCTGACGTATTGGTTCACCTGGGCTTTCCTAGTGATCGCCGCCGCCCTCACGGGCGTGGCTTCGCTCAAGCAGGCTTTTTTCGGCGGTCTCTTCGCCTCAGGCCTCTCGGCCTTGCTCACCGGCATGTATGTCCGCGCCGGCGCGCGCTATGCGCCGTTGCTCGGCGCGACCGCGGGCACCCTCTGGGTCGTCCTGATGTTCTTCCGGCTGCGTTGGTTCGGCCAGCCCGACGATTTCCTGTCCGCGCAGTGGACCTTAGGTATCGATATCTCGGTCCATGCCGCGGGGTTCGCCGGCGCGGGCCTGCTGGTCGCCTTGCGTGAACGTCACGACTTCGGCCGGGCGTTGGGTGGCGGCCTCCTGCTCGCGGCGGCCATGACCGCGGTGCCTTACGGCGTCATCGCCTGGATCGACCATCGTGTCGCCGGCCCCCTTGAGGTCGTCTTGCTCGTGACCGCCGACGTCCGGCCCGACGAAGGTCCCGTGCGTCGCGCCGGCGCGGTGAGGGCCGAACTGACCCCGGCGGAGGTCGCTTTCCTGAAGGAGCGCATGCTCGTCGTGGACGGTCCCGGCGGGACGGAAGTCCTGGACGAAGCCGGCCGCCGTTACTGGCCGCTCTGGCGCCGTCGGCTGGTCTATCCGGGTAATCCCGGCGGTCCCGTCCGCACCTTGGTGGTGCTCTTGCCGCCGGATCTGGCCGCCGACACCTGGGAGCTGCCGGTCCATCAGGAGCCGAAGGGTCTCGCGCTGGTCGTCCTTGGTCCGGCCAAAGGCGTGCGTTTCAGCGGTGGTCCGGCCAGTCAGGCCGTCCGCCTCGAACTTTCGCTCGCCGTCAAGGCGCGCGAGGGGGTCCCGACGTATCAGTATCTTCAGGCCGAGGTCTTCCGTCGCTCTCCGGTCGGTGATCTCTACGCCCCCGTCCAAGCCAAGGGCCTCGCACCGGCTTTCCCGACGACGGCGGTCGACGAGCCTGCCAAGGCCGCGGAGTCCGCGAAAGGCCGGCCGGTCCGTCCGAAGTTCGGCGAGGCGCCCGCGGCCAAGTGAGCCGGGTCAGGTCGTCGAGCTGAGGAAGTCGCGGTGCAGCGCGGCGTACGCGCCTTGCCTGGCGAGGAGCTCGTCATGCGTGCCGCGTTCGACGATGCGGCCGGCGTCCAGCACCAGGACGCAGTCCGCCCGGCGGATGGTGCTGAGGCGGTGGGCGACCACGAAGCTGGTGCGGCCTTTCATCAGGCGCGTCAGCGCGATCTGCAGGCGGGCTTCGGTCAGCGTGTCGACCGCGCTGGTGGCTTCGTCGAGCACGAGGATGCGCGGGTCGGCCAGCAGGGCGCGGGCGAAGGCCACCAGCTGCTGCTGGCCCATCGACAGGCCACGGCCTTTTTCTGAGCAGGGCGTGCGGATGCCTTCCGGCAGGGCTTCGATGAGGTCGAGGCAGTCCAGGTCGCGGAAGGCCTGACGGACCTCCTCGTCGGTCGCCTCGGGGCGGGCGGCCTTCACGTTGTCGGCGATCGTGCCGGCGAACAGGAAGTTCTGCTGGAAGACGAAGCCCATCTGGCGGCGGAGGCTTTCTTGCCGGAGGTCGGCGAGGTCGTGTCCGTCGACGAGCACCTGACCCGCGAGCGGCAACTGGAACTTCGCCAGCAGGCCGATGATCGTCGACTTGCCGGAGCCCGTATGACCGACCAGGGCGATGACCTGGCCCGGCTGGGCGGTGAAGCAGATTTCGTGCACCACCGGACGGTCCGGGAGGTAGGCGAAACCGACGTCGCGGAATTCGACGTGTCCGTTCAAGCGAGGGCATTCGGTCGCGCCCGGCTTGTCCGTCCAGGCCGGCGCCGTGTCGAGCACGCGGAAGTAGCGTTCCGCCCCTGCCATCGCGAGGGTCGCTTCGGAAAGCTGCGTGCCGATGATCGTGATCGGCGAGAAGAACAGGTCGGCGAGGAAGAAGAACGTCACCAGGTCGCCCAAGCCCGTGCCGGTGCCGGAGAGGGCGGCCCAGCCGCCGACGCCGATGAGCGCGGCCATGAACCCGTGGGCGTTGAGTTCCAGCAGCGGCAGGTAGAGGGAGGTCAGGCTGGCGGTCTTCACGACGTTGCCGGCCAGGCTGCGCACGAGGCGCGTGAAGATGCCGGCATTGGTGTCTTCGCGGGCGAAGCCTTGCGTGACGCGGATGCCCTGGACCGTCTCGGCGAGCGCGGAGGTCACGCGGGAGAACGTCTCCTGCTGCACGCGCGAGGCGTGCAGGATCCTGCCGCGGAAGAAGGCGTGCACGAACAGCAGGCAGGGCACGATGGCCAGCAGGACGAGGAAGAGCCGGGGGTTGGCCAGGAGCATCAGCGCCGCGGCGCAGGTCATCTGGCCGAACGAGACGAAGGTGATGAAGAAGTTGTTCTGGACGCCGTTGCGCATCGCCTCGATGTCCGAGACCATGCGGCTGATCAGGCTGCCGTGGCGCCGGGCGTGGAAGAACGAGAGCGGCTGCGTGAGCAGGTGCGCCATCAGGCGGTCGCGCAGGTCGCGGAGGACGTTCTCGCCGATCTGGTGCGCCAGCCGGATGCGCCAGTAGAGCGCGACGTCGGCCACGAGGAAGCAGACCGTGAAGAGGGCCAGGGCCCGGATGGTCCCGGCGCCGTCGCCGGCCTGGACCGGGCCCTTGATGATGGCGCCGACGAGCCACGCCAGCCCCGGCAAGGCCATCGCGCGGAAGACGCAGAGGCAGAGCAGGGTGTTGCGCTGCAGGCGATGGGGGCCGGTGAAGGCCAGGAGGCGGGTGATGGTCGACCAGCGCAGCGGCAGCCGGTCCGGTTCTTCTTCGTCGGGCCGCAGGCGGCGGACCGCGATCTCGAGGGGCGGCTTGCTCATGCGGGGGCTCCTTCCGACTGGACGAGGATCGCCCGGCGATAGTGGCCGTCTTCGGCCATCAGCTGGGCGTGGGTGCCGACCTGGGTGAGGCGGCCCCGGTCGAGGACGAGGATGAGGTCGGCCCGGCGGAGCGTGCTCAGGCGATGGGCCACGATGAAGGTCGTGCGGCCGGCCATCGCGGCCTCCATGGCCTCCATGATCTCCTTCTCGGTCTCGGGGTCGATGGCCGAGGTCGGGTCGTCCAGCAGCAGCACCGTGGGTTCGAGGAGCAGGGCGCGGGCGATGGCGATGCGTTGGCGCTGGCCTCCGGAAAGGTTCACGCCGCCCTCGCCGAGGAAGGTCTCGTAGCCTTCGGGCAACGCCGTGATGAAGCCGTGGGCGCCGGCGATGCGCGCGGCCCGCTCGATGCGTTCCTGCGTGGCCTCGGGATGGCCGAAGGCGATGTTCGCCGCGATCGTGTTGGAGAAGAGGAAGTTCTCCTGGAAGACCATCCCGACCTGCCGGCGGAGTTCCGGCAGCGGCAGCCGGCGGATGTCGTGCCCGTCGAGCGTGACGCGGCCGGAGCGCGGGTCATAGAAGCGGGGGATGAGCGAGAGCAGGGCGGACTTGCCTGCGCCCGTCGCGCCGGCGATGGCGATGCGCTGGCCGGGCTCGGCGACGAACGAGAGGTCACGGAGCACCGTGGCGTTGTCCTGGAACTCGAAGCTGACGTTTTCGAAGGCCACGCGGCCGACGAAGCGACCGGGAGAACTCGCCCCGGCTTCGGTCTCCACGCCGGGATCGGTGTCCAGGATCTCGAAGATGCGCTTGGCGCCGGCCAGCGAGACCTGCGCGTTGTCGACGACCGAGGCGAGCGTCGTCACCTGGGCGGAGAACTGTTGCAGCAGGCCCGCGAAGGCGACCAGACCGGTGCCGAGGGCGAGCTCGCCGCGCGCGACCATCCAGCCGCCGTAGCCGATGAGGATGGCCATCGAAAGGCGGTTGAGCGCGTCGATGACGGGCCAGAATAGGGCGACCTCGCGGAAGACCTTGCGTTTCTGGACTCGGATCGCCTCGCTCCAGCCGGCGAAACGTCCCTGCACGCGCGGCTCCAGGGCGAAGCCTTTGACGACCTGGATGCCCTGCACGTTCTCCGAGAAGCCGAGCACCATGCGGTCCATCAGCTCGCGGTTCTCCTCGTAGGCCGGGCGCACCTTACGGGAGAACCGGATCGCGAACCAGACCTGGAAGGGCAGGACCGAAAGGCAGGCCAGCGTGAGCCGCCAGTCGGTGCGGAACATGTAGGCGGCGCACGCGGCCAGGGTCAGGGCGATGATGGCCAGCTGCAGCACCACGCCTTCGATGAAGAGCCGGATCGCATGCGCGTCGGAGGTCACGCGGTTGATGATCGAGCCGCTGGCGTTGGAATCGAAGAAGCGGAAGCTGAGCTGCTGGAGCTTGGCGAAGACCTGGGAGCGGAGGTTGACGACGATGCGCCCGTGCAGGAAGCGGACGGAGACGAGGCCGAAGACGAAGGCGAGGGTCGCCCGCAGGACGGCGGCCACGAGGATGCCCGCCCCGAGCCAGACGAAGACGGCCCTGTCCGTCGCGTCCGCAGGGACGAAGAAGGGCAGGGCCGGCGCGGGGACGGCGCGGTCGGCGCAGTGGCGGACGAAGTCGATGCCGACGCCGGCGAGGGCGATGACGACGACCGTCAGGAAGACGACGGCGAGCTGGAGTCCGAGGAGCTGGAGGCAGTCCGCGCGGTACGACCAGGCGATCCGCAACAGCCGCCGCAGCGTGGCGTCACGGGCGTCGGCGGTCGGAGGAGCGGGGTCGGCGGGCATGCGCGTCAGGGCGCAGGCTGGCTCAGCGGATCATCTGGCCTTCGCGTGAAGCCTTCTTGCGGAACTCGGCGAGGATGCGGGCGGTGAGCGGTCCGGGCTTGCCGGTGCCGATCTTGCGGGCGTCGACCTCGATGACCGGGATGACTTCCGCGGCGGTGCCCGTCAGGAAGCATTCGTCGGCGTTCCAGACGTCGTAGCGGGTGATGTTGGTCTCGACCGTCGGGATGCCGAGGGCGGCGGCGACTTCGAGGGCGACCTGGCGCGTGATGCCCACGAGGGCGCCCGCGTGGGAGGCCGGGGTGATCAGGCGGCCCTTGTGGATGAGGAAGACGTTGTCGCCGGTGCACTCGGAGACGTAGCCCTGCTCGTTGAGCATGAGGCATTCATGGAAACCATGCTGCTGGGCCTCCATCTTCGCCATGATGTTGTTCAGGTAGTTGAGCGACTTGATCATCGGCGGCAGCGCGGCCGGGCTGATGCGGCGGGTCGGAGCGGTGATGATGCGCATGCCCGTGGTGTAGAGTTCCTCGGGGTAGAGCTTGATGGTGTCGGCGATGCAGACGATCGTAGGCGTCGGGCAGTTCTTGGGGGAGAGGCCGAGGTCGCCGAAGCCGCGGGAGACGACGAGGCGGATGTAGCCGTCGGTCAGGTTGTTGCGGCGGCAGGACTCGCAGACGATCTCGGCGATTTCCTTGCGGGACCAGGGCATCTCCAGGCAGAGCGCCTTGGCCGACATCTCGAGGCGCTCGAGGTGCTCGTCGAGGCGGAAGACGCAGCCCTGGTAGAGGCGGATGCCTTCGAAGATGCCGTCACCATAGAGGAAACCATGGTCGAAGACGGAGATCTTAGCCTCGGCCTTGGGGTAGAACTTACCGTCGATGTAGACTTCCATGGTGGTGAAAAACCCACCTTGGGGGGTCAGGTGGGGTTTTTCCAGCCCGAAAGCCCCTTTTCCGGCGGTGACCTGAGCTTTCAGGCGGACTCTCGGACCGTCAGGCGGAATTTGCCCGAGTCTTCCGGGGTGAGGAGTCCGACCGTCTCGCTCGTGACCGGACTGCCCAAGAGGCGGGAGAGGCGCTCGACGAGCGTGGGCTGGATCGAAGCCAAGTCGTCCCCGGCTTGTTCAGGGAGGAGGCTGAGGTGGGCGGAGCCATCCGTCCGTTGGCGAAGCTGGTAATGGGCGATGCCGCGGACGCCGCTGAAGGCCGCGTCCACCAGACGGGTCGTGAGAATCCGGCCGTCGGCGCCGCGGAGGGCGTCCCGTTTGCGTCCGTGGACGAGGTAGCCGCCGTCGACGCGTTCGACGTAGTCGCCGATCTCGTAACGCACCAAGGGCAGGTAAGGATTCGTGAGCGTCGTGACCAGCAGTTCGCCGATGCCGCCTGCCGAGGCGCATTCCAGGAGCGCGGTCTCCGGGCTCGGGCGCATGACGCCGTCCGTCTCGACGAGCAGGTGGCCGGTCTCGCTGGAGCCGTAGAGGTCGATCACCGGCACGCCGAAGGCTCGTTCCATGATGGCGCGGTGCGTGACGCTGGTGAATTCGTAGCTCGTCAGGATGAACCGCAGGGTTGGGAAGCGTCGGCCGTGGCGCTCGCAATGCAGGGCGAACCAGGCGCCGTGCACCGGATCGACGTCGAGGAAGGCGGGCTCCCAGGCCGCGACTTCGTCGGCCATGACGGCAAGTTTGTCGTCGTCGAGGCTGAAAGGGATGCGCGTCTGATTGACGAAGCGGCTGTCGCCGAGGGTGCGCTGTTCGAGGTTGAGCCAGCGGTTATAGCAGCTCACGCCGCTGCAACCCGGCGTCGTGAGGACGGCGCGGCGGAGGCTGGTCCGGTCGCCGAAGCATTCGGCGAGGAAAGGGTTGCGGAGCAGCGCGCGGAGCTCTTGTTCGGCCCACCACGTCTTGCCGAACACCACGCGCACGCTGGCGCCGGAGGTTCCGGAGGTGCTCTCTTCTTCGATCAGGCCGCGGGCGAGGAGCGATCCGACGGTCATCCCGGCCGGCAGGAAGCCCTCGGGTGAGTGTTCGCGCAGCTGGCTCTTCGTGATGCGGGGCAGTTCGGCGAGCTGAGCCGGGCCATCGGCGAAGGCCGCTTGCCAGTGACCGGAATCATAGAAGGGCACCCCGGCGGTCTGGATGATCGCCGCCCGCAGGCGCGCGGCCTCATCAGAAGCGCGGGCGACGGGCGGCGTGGAAAGAGGCATGCCCACAAGGAGCAAGCAAGGCGGGCGAAAGCAAAACGGCGTCGAAGTTTAACGGAGGAATATTGCCATATACGCCTCCAAGGCCCGCTGGGTCGGAACTATCAGGGTTGAACGGGGTCTTTGGTCCTCATATCTCCCCGTATGCGATCACCCCGTCGTTCCTTCCTGCGTAAGGCCGCCGTCGCCGCGCTTGGCTTCACGATCATCCCTCGGCACGTCCTCGGCCGTGGCTTCATCCCGCCGAGCGAGACCCTGAACCACGTCATCGTCGGCTGCGGCGGCATCTCCTCCATGCACTCCGAGCCCCGCATGACGGGCAAGAACCGCATCGTCGGCATCTGCGACGTCGACGCCCAGCGCGTGCAGAAGAAGCTCGAGCGCATCAAGCAGGCCGGCGGCGGCACGCCGATGACGGCCGAGGATTTCCGCGAAGTCATCGCGATGCCGGACGCCGACGTCGTGCACGTCTGCACGCCGCCGCATTGGCACGGCGTCATCGCCGCCATGGCCGCCCGCCGCGGCAAGGCCGTCTGGTGCGAGAAGCCGCTGACCCGCACCATCGGCGAGGGCCTCGCCCTGAGCCGCGTCGTGCAGCAGACCGGCGTGCCGTTCCGCGTGAACACCTGGTTCCGTCTCAACCGCACCAATTACTACGGCGTCGGCCCGGCCCGGGAGATCCGCCGCGTCGTCGCGAGCGGCGTCCTCGGCGGCCCGCTGACGGTGCGCCTGGCCCCGGTCGGCGGCATCCAGTGGAAGGTCAACCTCTGGACCGGCAAGCCGGACCTCAAGCCGGAGCCCGTCCCGGCGCACCTGAACTGGGACCTGTACTGCGGTCCGGCGCAGTTGATCCCTTATCACCCGCATCGCTGCCACGGGTCCTTCCGTGGTTATTGGAACTTCGACCAAGGCGGCCTCGGTGACATGGGTCAGCACTTCCTCGATCCCGTGCAGTACTTCCTCGGCAAGGACGGCGAGTCGCCCGTCTCCGTCGAGTGCGACGCGCCTCCGCAGGACGCCATGGCTTGCGGCGTCTGGAAGACCGTCACCCTTGCTTATAAGGACGGCACGCGCATCATCCTCGAATCCGAGCTCGCCGAACGTAACCCGGAGAATCCGTTTCTCGAAGGGCCGAACGGCAAGCTCTTCGCCGGCATGCGTTGCAGCCGCCCCGAGCTCCTCGTCAAGGCCGCCGAGTTCCCGCTGCCGGAATATCAGGAAGATGATTTCGACGCCTGCGCGCGTGAGAAGCGTCCGTTCGGCTACGGCGTCAACGAGGCGTTCCGCAGCTCGACGCTCGTCAACCTCGCCGCTCTCAGCGTCCGTCTGGGCCGCAGGCTGAACTTCAAGGCCGACGGTTCCGGCTTCGTCGGCGATGACCAGGCCAATCGGCTCCACTCGCCCGCGCTCCGCGGAACATGGTCGATCTGAACCTCCAGTCCGCCCGTCGCCAGTTCCGCTGGCTCGCCGTGCTTGCGTCCGTCCTCGGCCTCTTGTCCGCCTGGGGCGCCCGTGACCACGTGATCTGGATGCTCGAGGTCCTGCCTGTCTTCCTCATCGCCGGCGCCGCTTGGAGGTTCGACTGGACGCCGAGCGTCTTCCTCGGTCGCTGGATGTTCTTCCATGCGATCGTCCTGATCGTCGGCGCCCATTATACCTACGCCGAAGTGCCGGCCGGAGCGTGGGTGGCCGGGTGGCTGGGGCAGACGCGCAATCCTTACGACCGGCTCGGTCACCTGATGCAAGGCGTCGTCCCGGCGCTGATGGTCCGTGAATGGCTGCTCCGTGGGCCGGCGGCCGGCGCCGTAGGTCTGACCGCCTGGGCGGGCGTCTGCTTCGCCGGGGCTTTCAGCGCGGCCTACGAGATCTTCGAATGGGGCTCCGCGATCCTGCTTGGCCAGGCCGCCGACGCTTTCCTCGGCTCCCAAGGGTTCGTCTGGGATACCCAGGCGGATATGCTCTGCGCTTTCCTTGGCGCCGCCTTCGCGATGTGGGTCCTCGGACCGTGGCATCGCCGCTCGCTGACCGAACTCCTCCCCGCCGCCTGACCTTTGACCTCATCCCCATGATGTACCGTTGCCTCCTGCTCTTCTTCTTCTTCGCCGTCGTGTTCGCCGCCGACGTCCCGACCGACGCCACCTTCGCTGACCTTGCGGTCCCGGAGAAGCGGCTCGCCGCCCAGCAGGCGATCCTCGATCATTCGCGCGGCTTCACGAAGGCCTCGCCCGAAGCCAAGGCCTGGTTCGAGCGCGTGCGGAACGTCGCCAAGACCCTCGAGAACCCGGAAGGGCAGGCGGCCTTGCAGCAGGTGCTGCAGTTCGACCCCACCCTCAAGCCGAAGCTGCCGCTTAACCCCAAGCCGGCGAACAAGTATGAGGATCCCGAAGGCACCACGCCCGAGACCAGGCTCGCCCACCTCGAACGCGTGCTCGACCAGCGTCGCTCCGCCAAGGAATACCCGCTGACCGTCGAAGAACTCGTCGCGCTCACGAAGCACGAGGACTTCGCGACGGCGCAGCGGGCGAACCGTCTGCTCCGCCGCGTGAGCGCGAGCGCCGCCGCGCCGATCCTCTGGGAACGCCTCGGCAGGCTCTCGCAGCGCTCGCAGGTCCAGGAGGTCGAGGACGAGATCCTCCGTCTCCCCGTCTCGCTCGCCGCCAAGCATATGCCCACGGAGCCCGCCGGCACCTCGCTCGCATCCAAGGCCGCCTGGGCGCGGATCGTCGCCGTCCGCGCGAACCGCACGGGCAAAGCCCGCTTCGCCATCAAGGCCTCGCTGCTCCCTTTGCTCAAAGGGCCCGCCAACGAACTCACCGAAGCCGCCTGGGCCGCCGTGCCCCGGCTGTTCGTCGAAGCCGACCGCGCCGCCTTGACCGAGGCCGCGCAGGGGCTCTCCGAGCGCCTGGCGCCGAAGGCCAAGGCGGCGTTGGACGCCTTGGCCGCGAAGTAAGTCTCGCGACGCTTGTCGCTTGCCGAGCGGCGGGCGGAGCCTTGCTATGGTCGCATGTCGCCCGTGGCCAACAAGGACAACTCGCCGAACCTGATCCTCGCCGGATTCATGGGCACCGGCAAGTCCGCGCTCGGCCGGCAGCTGGCCAAGCGTTGGCGCCGTCGTTTCTACGACACCGACGAACTCGTCGAGAAGCTCGCCGGCGCCACGATCGCCGACATCTTCGCCCAGCACGGCGAGGAGTATTTCCGCGGGCTGGAGCGTCAGGTCGTCGAGACCATGCTGCCGGACTGCGGCGGCGTGATCGCGTGCGGCGGCGGGTTGGTCGTGCCGCCGGGCATGGGCGAACTGGTCCGCTCCAAGGGCATCGTCGTCACCTTGTTCGCCTCGGTGGACACCATCTTGCGCCGCACCGCCGGTAACTCCCGCCGGCCTTTGCTCAAGGGCGAGGATCCTGAGGCGCGTATCCGCGAGCTGATGAAGAAGCGCGAGCAGGCCTACATGCAGGCGGGCATCGCCGTCTACACGGACGGCCGGTCCCTGCAGCAGCTGTGCGTGATCGTCGAACGCGTGTACGAGCGCGAGGCGCGCGCCTTGCTCAAGTCGCGTCCGAAGACGGAGTGACGAAGGCGTCGCCGGCCGGCGTTTCGTCGCGGAAGGCCTTCACCGCGGCCAGGAAGTCGTTCCGGTCGACCGCGAAGGCGCCGAGGCTGGCGAGGTGCGCCGTCGGCACCTGGCAGTCGATGAGGACGTAGCCGGCGGCGGCGAGCCGGGCCACGAGCGTGGCGAAGCCGACCTTGGAGGCGTCGGCCTTGAGGTGGAACATCGACTCGCCGTGGAAGAGCCGCCCGAGGGCCACGCCGTAGAGGCCGCCCACCAGTTCGTCTCGCCAGCTCACTTCGACGCTATGGGCGATGCCTCGGCGGTGCAGCTCGCAATAGGCGGCGATCATCTCTTCGGTGATCCATGTGCCGTCCTGGCCGGGGCGGGGGACTTCCGAGCACCGGCGCATGACCGTCTCGAAGGAACGGTCGAAGGTGACCGTCCAGTCCGGCTTACGCATCGTCTTGCGGAGGCTGTCGGTCAGTCGGAAATCTCCCGGACGCATCACGAAGCGCGGGTCGGGGCACCACCACTTCACGGGCTCTCCCGCGGAGTACCAAGGAAAGATGCCGGCCCGATAGGCGCCGATCAACGTGTCCGCGTCCAGTTTCCCGCCGCGCGCCAAAGGCGCCTGCTTGGGGCCTTTCGCCGGGTCGCCGCGGGTCCATTCCTGCATCGGCGGAGGTTCGCCGAGACGGGGCCCGCGGGCAAGTTCAGTCCTTGGTGATGTTGTAGACCGACGGGATCGAGATGCCGAGCTCGGCCGCGATCTCGCGGACCGGGGCGCCTTTGCGGCGCATCGCCTGGGCTTTGTTGCGCATGCTGTCCGAGATCTGGGCGCGGGCCCGGTTGGGGCGCGAGAGGAGCTTGATCAGGCGCTTGGCGAGCTCGGGCTTCGAGAGACCGGCGACTTCGCGCTCGATGAGGGACTGGCGTTCGCTGTGCTCGTCTTCCCAGGCCTGCACGGCCAGGTCGCGGGCCTTGGAAAGGGCGGCGCGGACATAGGCGTCCTTGGAGGTGAAGGCGGACGGGTCGAGGTCGATTTTCATGAGTGGATGGGATGGGCGGGTGAAGCCTTGGCGTGTCTGCGACAATCCTAAGGTTCTACCTGAGCCATCAAGGGTTTTATAATATTCCAGATTGTCAAACTTTGGTAAAAGTTTTTCGCCCTACTTTCCGTCGCCGGCGTCTTCGTCCGTCTCACTTGCTCCAATCGAGCATGCGACGCAGGGGGACCTCGGCCGCGGCGCGGACGTCCTCGGGCAGGAAGATCTCCGGCGTACCGTCGCGCAGGCAGTCGCGGACCTTCGTCAGCGTGTTCATCTTCATGAACTTGCAATCATTGCACGAGCAGCGGTCGGTCGGCGCGGAGACGAACGTCTTGCCGGGCACTTCCTTCCGCAGACGATGGATCATCCCTGATTCCGTCGTAATGATGATGGTATTCGCGGTCTGTTGCTTGCACCAGCCGACCATCAGCTCGGTCGAGCAGACCATGTCGGCCAGGTCGCGGACGGCTTCGGTGCACTCGGGGTGCGCCACGACCGGAGCTCCGGGGTGGGCCGCCTTCGTCCGGAGCAGGGCGCCGGGCGTGAACTGGACGTGCGCGTAGCAATTGCCCGGCCAGAGCTGCATCGCGCGGCCCGTCTTGCCGGAGACCCAGCGGCCGAGGTTCTGGTCGGGGACGAAGAGGATGTTCCGGTCGGCGGGCACGCGGCTGACGATCTTGGAGGCGTTGCCGCTGGTCACGATGACGTCGCAGAGCGCCTTCACCGCGGCGCTGCAATTGATGTAGGCGACGACGTAGAGGGAAGGGTCCTTGGCCTTGGCGGCGGCGAGCTTCTCCGCCGGACAGGAATCGGCGAGCGAGCAACCGGCGGCGAGATCGGGCAGGAGCACGCGGCGCGTGGGGTTCACGATCTTGGCCGTCTCGGCCATGAAGTGCACGCCGCAGAAGACGATGGTGGACTGCTTGGCTTCGGCCGCCTTATAGGCGAGGCCGAGCGAATCGCCGACATAGTCGGCCACCCCCTGGATGTCTTCGCACTGGTAATTGTGCGCGAGGATGAGGGCGTCTTTGGCCTTCTTCAGCGCGATGACTTCCTTCTGCAGTTCGGAGAGGGGCGTCCCGCCGAGGGGCAGGGGAGGGAAGACGGACGCGGTCGGATAAGTATTCATGGGCGGACGGGCTTGCGGCGCGGGCAACGGTCGTTGAGGCAGGCGGCGGTGACCTGGAGTTTCTGCGAGAGGGGTCGCATGCCGTGCTTGGCGGCCACGGCCTTGCCGTACCACTCCATGAACGGCGCGTCGACTTCGACGATCGAGTCGCAGTTCTCGCAGATCAGCTGGGCGCGGAAGGTGGCGCTGCCGGCTTCGGCGAGATAGTATTTCTGGTCGCGTCCGACGTCCATCTCGCGGATGACGTTGCTGCCGACCAGGAGGGGCAGGGCCCGGTAGATGGTCGCCCGCGAGACGCTGCGGTCGAGCGAGCGGGCTTTCTTCAGCAGGTCCTCGGCCGTATAATGCCCTTGGATCGTCCGGGCTGCCTCGAACACCGCCATCCGCTGACGCGTCGCCCGGAGTCCCTTTTCGGCGATGAACGCCTTGAAGGCTCCGGATTGGACGGCGGATTCTGGGTTGGGTTGCTTGGGCATGCCGATTTGAGACACTTTTGATACTGAAAGCCCTTCGCGTCAACAAGGGACGCGTCATTGACACCCGCCCCCGGGAGCCCTTCATTTGCCCTCTTTTCCCTTCAGGAAAGCCCGCCTACCGATGACTCAGAACACGGACGACCTACGCATCCGCAGCCAGCACCCCCTGCTGTCTCCCGCCCTCGTGCTTGCCGAACTGCCGGTCTCCGAGCGCGCCGCCGAGGTCGTGGCCACCGCCCGCCGGGATGTCGCCAAGGTCATCGCCGGCCAGGACGACCGGCTGATGGTCATCGTCGGCCCCTGCTCCGTCCATGACACCAAGGCCGCTCTGGAGTACGCCGCCTTGCTGCAGAAGGAGGCGAAGAAGCATGCCGGCGAGCTGCTGGTCGTCATGCGCGTCTATTTCGAGAAGCCACGCACCACGGTCGGTTGGAAGGGACTCATCAACGATCCGCAGGTCGACGGTTCCTTCCGCATCAACGAAGGGCTGCGCATCGCCCGCGGTCTCCTCGTTCAGATCGCCGAAGCCGGTCTGCCCGCCGCGACCGAATTCCTCGACCCGATCACGCCGCAATACGTGGCCGACCTCGTCGCTTACGGCGCCATCGGCGCGCGCACCACGGAAAGCCAGATCCATCGTGAACTGGCCTCCGGTCTGTCCATGCCCGTCGGCTTCAAGAACGGCACCGACGGCTCGGTCCAGGTCGCCGTCGACGCCTGCCTCTCCGCCCGTTCTTCGCACTGGTTCCCCTCCGTCACCAAGGACGGCGTCGTCGCCATCTTCCAGACCTCGGGCAACCCCGACGCGCATGTCATCCTGCGCGGCGGTTCGCGCACCGGCCCCAATTACGGCGCCGAGTTCGTGACCGACGCCGCCGCCCGCATCCAGAAGGCCGGTCTCTCGACGCGTCTCGTGATCGATTGCTCGCACGGCAACAGCTCCAAGGACCATCGCCGCCAGCCGCTCGTCGCCGCCGACATCGCCGGGCAGGTCGCCGCGGGTTCGCGCGTCATCGCCGGCGTGATGATCGAAAGCCACCTCGCCGAAGGACGTCAGGATTGGAAGGGCAAGGAAGCCTCGGCCTATGGCTGCAGCATCACCGACGCCTGCATCTCCTTCGAACAGACCGTCCCCGTGCTCGCCGACCTCGCCGCCGCCGTCCGCGCCCGCCGCGCGCTCCCGGTTTCCTGATTTCCGCCATGAACTCCGTACTCAAGCTCATCCTCGACGGCGAAGCCCTCGATACCGCCCAGATCGGCCGCATCCTCGGCCTCGGCGCCGAAGCCGTGGACCGCGAGCTGGCGGCCCTGCGCCAGCAGGGCGTCCTCCTGGGCATGCGTCCGGTGCTCAATCCGGGGTTCGAGTCCGAGCATCGCGTCCGCGCCGTCATCGAGATCAAGGTGCGCACCGAAGGCGTGGGCGGTTTCGACGCCATCGCCGAGCGCATCTCCGCCTTCGAGCAGGTCGAGAGCTGTTACCTGATGTCGGGCGGCTACGACCTGCTGGTCGTCGTCACCGCGGACAACCTCTACAAGGTCGCCGGCTTCGTCCACGAGCGCCTCGCCCGCATCGACGGCGTCCAGGGCACGTCCACCCACTTCTTCCTCCGCGCCTACAAGAAGGACGGCTTCGTCGTCACCGCCGACGGCGCCGGCCGCGACCGTCCCTCGGTCAGCCCCTGAACCCCGCCTGACCATGGATTCCTCCGGACGTTTCGTGGCGCGGCATGTCGCGACCTTGCCCAAGTCGGGCATCCGCGACTTCTTCGCCATCGTCTCCAAGATGAAGGACGCGGTGTCGCTCGGCATCGGCGAGCCTGACTTCGTCACGCCTTATCATATCCGCGAGGCCGCGATCGCTTCCCTGGAGAAAGGCCGCACGTCCTATACGGATAACCGCGGCACCCAGCAGTTCCGTGAGGAGGTGTCCCGCTACGTGGCCCGCCATTACGGCCCGGAATACGACCCCGAGACCGAGATCCTCGGCACCATCGGCGTCTCCGAGGCGCTCGACATCCTCCTGCGCGCCGTGCTCGACCCCGGCGACAAGGTCCTCTACCACGAGCCCTGCTACGTGAGCTACGCGCCGAGCGTCACGCTCTGCCACGCCGAGGCCATCCCGATCCGCACCGTCTCCGCCGACCAGTTCGCGCTCGACCCGGCCGCCTTGCGCGCCGCCTGGCGGCCCGGCTGCAAGCTGCTCGTCCTGAACTTCCCGACCAATCCGACCGGCGGCACCGCCGACCGCGCGAAGCTCGAGGCCATCGCCAAGTTCGCCGTCGAGAAGGACCTGCTGGTCGCTTCCGACGAGATCTACTCCGAACTCACGTTCGAAGGCGACCACGTCTCGATCGCCTCGCTGCCGGGCATGCGCGAGCGCACGGTCTTCCTGCACGGTTTCTCGAAGGCCTTCGCGATGACCGGCTTCCGCATCGGCTACGCCTGCGGCCCGGCCGCCGTCATCGACGGCATGCTCAAGGTGCACCAGTACGGCATCATGTGCGCCCCGATCATGAGCCAGGAAGCCGCCGTCGAGGCGCTCCGCAACGGCCGTGATTCGATGCTGCATATGCGTGACAAGTATCGCGAACGCCGCGACTTCATCGTCCGCCGTTTCAATGAGCTCGGCCTGAAGTGCCATCTCCCGCGGGGCGCGTTCTACGCCTTCCCGGACATCACCTCGACGGGCATGGACTCCATGACCTTCGCCCAGAAGCTCCTCGAGCAGCAGAAGGTCGCCATGGTTCCGGGCACGGCCTTCGGCGCGGCCGGCGCCGGTTTCTGCCGCGCCTCCTTCTCGACCAGCTACGAGCGCATCCATGAGGCCGGCGAGCGGATCGCCCGCTTCCTGGACAGCCTCCCGGCCCGCTGAGCATCCTTGCTTGCTAGCCGGGCGGGTAGCCCTGACTGTCCCTCCATGGAACGGAACACAGAACTTTCCCGCGCGGTGGCAATCGTGGGCCGTCCCAACGTCGGGAAGAGCCGCCTTTTCAACCGTCTGGTCGGCCGGCGCATCTCGATCGTGCACGACCAGCCCGGCGTCACGCGCGACCTGATCACGGCCGACGTCTTCGAGGGCCGCTACACGCTCATGGATACGGGCGGCATCGGCCTGTACCGCGCCGAACTGACGCCTAAGGTCGTCGCCGACGCCGTCGAGGAGCAGGTCGGCTTCGCCCTGGCCGCCGCCTCGCTCGTGCTGCTCGTCGTCGACGCCTCCGAAGGTTGCGCGGCGCTCGACCTCGAGGTCTCCGTCAAGCTCCGCCAAGCGGGCAAGAAGGTGATCGTCGTCGCCAACAAGGCCGACACCGAGGAGCGCGACGGGCTGATGTCCGAGTTCTTCGCCCTCGGCTTCGGCGAACCTCTGCTGATCTCCGCCGAACACGGCCGCGGCATCCCGCAGCTGCAGGCGCTCATCATCAAGCAGCTCGGGCCTGAGCCCGAGACTCCTCGCGAAGAAGGCCCTCGTCCGATCCGTCTGGCCCTCGCCGGCCGCCCCAACGTCGGCAAGAGCTCGCTCGGCAACCGCCTTCTCGGCGGTTCGCGACTCATCGTCAGCGAGGTCGCCGGCACCACGCGCGACCCCGTCCGCTCACGTCTTTCCCGCACCAAGGCGGACGGCTCCCAGGCCAAGTTCTCGCTGGTCGACACCGCCGGGCGCCGCACCGCCAACAAGCGCGACACGCTGGACTTCTTCTCGCAGAGCCGCGCCGACGAGATCCTCGCCGAGACCGACGTGGTCTTCCTCGTGCTCGACGCCGGCCAGGGCGTGACCCGCATCGACAAGCAGCTCGCCGGCGAACTCGCCCTGCTGGGCTGCGGCATCGTCCTGGTGGTCAACAAGTGGGACCTCGCGAAGAAGGCTTTCCGCGAGAAGAACATCGACGGATTCGAGGACGAGGAAGAGTTCCGCGCGAAGTTCCGTGCGGCCATCCGTCGCGAACTCTTCTTCCTGCCCGATCCGCCCATCCTCTTCGTGTCCGCCCAGACCGGCCTCCGCGCCGAGGACATGCTGGACGCCGCCGAAGGCGTCTTCGTCCGCGCCGGCACGGCGATCTCGACCGGCCGGCTCAACCGCGTCGTCCAGGACCTGATGATCAAGCGCCCGCCCCGCATGGTCTCGGGCAAGCGCTTCAAGTGCTACTACGTGACGCAGGTCTCGAAGCGGCCCATCCGTTTCCGTCTCTTCTGCAACTCCGAGGAACGCCTCGAGGACGCTTACCAGCGCTTCCTCGTGAAGGGCGTGCACGAGAGCTTCGACCTTGCCGGCGTCCCGCTCTTCCTGGACATCGTCGGCAAGCCCAAGCAGACCGGCCGCCGTCAAGGGGGTCCCGGCGCCATGGGCGGCGCGATGCCGGCCGAGGAAGGCGAGGCCCGCAAGCCGTCCGCCAAGGTCCCCGGCAAGGCCGTCGTCTCGGCCGCGCCGAAGAAGGCCATCGGTCCCTCGGGTCCGCGCCTAGGCAAGTCCAAGAACCCGCGCAGCAAGGCCGGTCCGGTCCGCAAGAAATCCTATACCCGCTGGGATAAGCCGCGTTCGCTGAAAGGCCGCGCCGCGCGCCAGGCCCGCAAGTAACGCATGCCGCGGAGACTGGTCCTGCTCGGTTCGGATGAGATCGCGCTCCCGGCTTTCGCCGCGGCCCGCGCCTTGCCCGGCACCGAGGTCGTGGCCGTCTACACCCAGCCGGACCGGCCCGCCGGCCGTGGACAGGAAATACGTCCTAATCCTGTCGCCGCTTGGGCGAAGGCCGCAGGCTTGCCGCTCCGTCAGCCCGAGAAACTCGGCCCGGATGACGCGGCCCAACTCGTCGCGCTCGGGGCCGATCTCGGCGTGGTGATGGCTTACGGTCAGTTGCTGAAGGCCGACTTCCTCGCCGCGACGCGACTGGGCTTCGTCAATTTCCATGGTTCGCTCCTGCCGGCCTTGCGCGGCGCGACGCCCGTCGAAGGCGCGCTCGCGCTGGGCCTCGCGGAGACGGGCGTCTCGCTCCAGCAGGTGGTCCTGAAGCTCGATGCCGGCCCCGTCCACGCGTCGCGGAGCCTGCGCCCGCTGCCCGGCGAAGCCCGGGCCGCCTTACGCGCTCGTCTCGGCGAGCTGGCCGGCGAGCTCGCGGCCGCGGCCTTGCCTTCGATCCTCGAGGGTGTTTCCCAGCCCGTCCCGCAGGACGAAGCGTTCGTCACCTATGCGCGCCGTCTGAACCGGACGGACGCGCCGTTGGACTTCCGCCAGCCGGCCGCCGTGCTCGGGCGGCGCGTGCTCGCGCTCGAAGGCTGGCCGGGTTCGACCTTCGAACATCGCGGCGTCACGATCAAAGTCGGCGCCGCGCGCGGCGAAGATTCGTCGGCTTCGGGTGCGCCGGGCCAGATCCTCTCCGCCGACCGTTCCGGCGTCCGCATCGCCTGCGGGCAGGGCGTGCTCGTCCTTCTCCAGTTGCAACGTCCCGGCGGCAAGATGCTCCCCGTCGGAGAATTCCTCGCGGGCTTCCCGCTGGCCGTCGGCGAGACCTTGGCCTCGGCGGAGATGCCGGCCTTCGTCGCGACGGCCCCGTTTCCCCGGGCGCCCAAGGCGTAATCGCTTGATAAGCGTTCCCGGGCTGCTGTCATAGGGTCATGCGTGCCGCCATCCTCTGCCTTTGCCTGGCCGCAGGCGCCCTGGCGCAGCCCAAGGATCTTTCTTTCCAGCAGGTCACCGATGGCGTGTTCGCCGGTTTCTCCGAGGACGCCAAGGCCGAGAAGATCTGGGAGGCCGCGGCCAAGCAGATGCGCCCGGCCGCGAAGGAAGGGCAGTGGGACATGGAACACATCACCCTCCGCTCTTTCCGGGACGGCCGCCCGCTGGCCCGGTTCGTGAGTCCTTCCGGCGTGATGACCCCGGCCGCGCGCGCCGCGGAGGGCGCCGACCAAGTCCGGGCGACCTCGCCGAGTTTCGACCTGACGGGCAAGGGCTGGAGCTGGCGTTCCACTTCGCAGGGCGATTCCTTCGCGCTCTTCGCCGACGTCGTCGCGGAACTCGACCTCACCAAGCCGGCGCCGCGTCGCTTGCGTCTGCGTGCGCTGCGACTCGACGCCTCTCCGGCCCCCGGCGGCACGCTCATGGTCTTCACCGGCGGCGTGGTCGCGGAGCGGGCCGGCGAACGCACGACCTGCGAACGCCTCGAATGTCTCGTCAGCGACGGGCCGGGCGGTGACGCCGAAGTGCGCTCGCTCGTCGCCACCGGGCGCGTCGTCCGCGTCGTCGGCGAGCAGACCCTGCGCGGCGACCGCGCGACCTTCGAGCCGAAGGAGGATTCGGCCGAACTCGTCGGGCATGTGGAGATCGAAGAGCCTGAGGCCAAGGGCGTCGCCCAGCGTCTGCGGCACCAGCCGAAGCTCGGACTGACCGAACTTTACGCCGGCGACGGCCAGCCGGTCCGCCTCCAGCTCCGTCGCAAGCAGGAGGCTCCGGCGGACCTGGCCGGCGCGCGCGTCACGCTTCGTCGCGACCTCGCCGCCGGCCTGACCCGCATCGAGGTCCAGGATGAAGCCACGTATGTCTCGGCCGACACCCGGCTCGCCGCTCGCCGCTTGGTCGCCATCGAGGCGAAGGCCGGCAGCGGACGGCTCGAAGCCGAAGGCGACGTGAAGGGACTTCTCGAAGGTTCTGAATTCACCGCCGGTCGGGCCCGTTGGGATCGCAAGTCCAAGGTGGTCGACCTCGCCGACTCGCCGCGTCTGCGCGAGAAGCGCGGCCTCGAGGCGGCGGGTTTCTCGATCCGTACCGATGCGCTCAAGGACCGCATCGAGATCCGTTCGGGTCCCGGCGTGCGCGCCGCCTTGCGCCTGCCGCCCGAAGAGAACGGCGGCGTCCCCGGCCTCGCCGAGGCCGATCAGGTCGTCGTCGTCACCGAAGACGGGGCGATGCAGGCCGAGCTGCTCGGCGCGGTCCGTTATGTCGCCGGTCAGGTCGTCACGTCTTCCGACCAGATGGTCGCCTTCGCGTTGCCGGTCCCGAAGAAGCGGGGCGAGTATGCGCTCAACAAGGTCATCCTGTCGGGTCAGGTCCGTTACGCCCAGCCTGGTCTGCGTTGCTTCGGGGAGCGCTTGGACCTCACACCGGCGGTCCAGATCGAAGAGATCTTCGCGCAGGACGCGCTCGTCGGCCAGCCGCGGCTGCTGACCTTGTCGGGCGGCGTCGGCCCGACGCGCCCGCGGCTCTTCGTCTCGCAGGGCGTCGGTCAGGAGGTCGCCTTCGTCGCCGACGCGCATGAGGTGCTCCATACCCCGGCCTTGACCAAGTTCTTCCTGCGCGGGGGCGTCGCGATCGATTCGGAAGCGACGGACGCCACCTGCGACCTCCTCGAGGGGCTCGCCTCGCCGGACAAGGCCGGGCGCCTCGTGGCCCGCCGGGTGGTCGGCCGTGGCAACGTGGGCGTCGTCGCCGGTGGCGCCAGCGCCAAGGGGCGGACGTTGGAGATGAGTCCGGAGCTGGGCACGGCCCGGTTGCTGGGCGATGCGCGGATCCTCGACAAGAGCGGCAACGAAGGCGTCCCGGCGAAGGAGGTCACCTATGACCATAAGACCAAGTCTTGGCGGATGGACTCGGCGCCTGACGACCTCAACCCCGGCCAGGTGGTGCGTCCGAAGATCTTCCTCGGCCGTGACTTCACCTTGCCGGAGGTCAAAAGCCTCGACAAGGGACGCTGACCGCTTCCTCTTATCCGCATGGCCGCATCGAGCGAGAAGGGCGTCATCCGGGCGCAGGCCTTGGCCAAGCATTACGACGCCAAGGTGGCCGTCCAGGACGTCAGCCTGTTCCTGCAGGGAGGCGAGATCGTCGGCCTGCTCGGCCCGAACGGCGCCGGCAAAACCACCACTTTCTACATGGTCGTCGGGTTGATCCCTTCGACGCATGGCCGCGTCTTCCTCGACGGCCAGAACATCACGGCCGAGCCCATGTGGCGGCGCGCCCGCGCCGGCGTCGGTTACCTGCCGCAGGAAGCCTCGGTCTTCCGCAAGCTCACCGTCTGGGAGAACGTCATGGCCGTCGTCGAGACCCTCGCACTCAGCGAACGCGAACGCAAGGAGCGGACGGCGGAACAGCTCGCCGAGCTCGGCCTGGAGAAGCTGGCCCGTCAGCCCGCCTTCACGCTTTCCGGCGGCGAGCGGCGTCGTTTGGAGATCGCCCGGGCCCTGGCCACCCGTCCGCGTTTCCTGCTCATGGATGAGCCGTTCAGCGGCGTCGACCCCATCTCGGTCGCCGAAGTGCAGTCCATCATCCGCAAGCTGAAGGCCCGCGGCATCGGCATCCTCATCACGGACCATAACGTCCGCGAGACCCTCTCCATCGTCGACCGGGCCTACCTGATCCACCAGGGCCGCGTGCTGGTCTCCGGGACGCCCGCCGAAATCGTGGACAATCCCGAAAGCCGCCGCCATTATCTGGGCGAAGGTTTCAAACTCTGACGTCCATGTCCGACCCCGCTCCCGATACCCGCCCCGAATCCGTCTCGGTGCGTGAGTTCCTTTCGTCCTTCCAAGACATGCTGCAGCTGGAGCTGCTCGCCGGCGCCGAGGGGCTCGACAACATGATCTCCGAGAAGTCGCTGAACCGTCCGGCGCTCGCCGTCACCGGCTACTTCAAGGAGTTCGCCTACAGGCGGCTCCAGCTGTTCGGCGCGGGTGAGATGGCCTACCTGAGCGACCAGTCCGCGGCCGTCCGGGAGAAGCTGCTCGACGACGTCTTCTCCAAGAAGATCCCGGCCGTGGTGATCTCGCGCGGTCTGCCGGCCGATGCGGTGCTGCTGCGCATCGCCGATCGGCACAAAGTGCCGCTGATCCGCACGCAGCTCAAGTCGAAGGACTTCTCCGCCGAGGCGACGGTCCTCCTCGAGGAGAAGTTCGCCCCGCGCACGAACATGCACGCCACCTTGGTCGACATCAAGGGCGTGGGCGTCCTCCTCCGCGGCGATTCCGGGATCGGCAAGAGCGAGTGCGCCCTCGCGCTCATCGAGCGCGGGCATTCCCTCGTCGCCGACGACTACGTCATCGTCACCCTCATCGGCGACCGCGAACTGCAGGGCACCGCCAAGGAGCTCAACCGCGGCTACATGGAGTGCCGAGGCATCGGCATCATCAATATTCCGTCGATCTTCGGCGTACGGTCGATCCGGCGCGAGAAGCGCGTCGACCTGGTCGTCACCTTCGTGCTCTGGCAGCCGGGCATGGACGAAGAACGCTCCGGCCTCGAGGTGGAGAACTTCGAGATCCTCGGCCGCAAGGTGCCGCACATGACGATTCCCGTGCGTCCCGGACGTGACATGGCCCGGCTCGTCGAGGTCGCCGCCTCCGTCCAGGCCCTGCGCGGGATGGGCCATGACGCCGCCAAGGAGTTCAGCGAACGCCTCATCCAGTTCATGGCGAAGGGCAAGGGCGGCGAGTCCTGAGCTACTTCTTCCGTCCGTCCCAGCGGCAGTCGGCCATCACGCGCAGACAGACTTCGCGGAGGTCGAACAAGGTGGCTTCGAGGTCGTGCGCCGCCTCGGCCGAGGAGAGGCGCACGCCGGCGGGGAGTCCCGCCGTGAGGCCGATGGAATAATTGATGGCCGCCAGGGCGCGCTTCATGTGCACGAGCGCGAGGGGCAGGTCGCCGGTGTCGGTGGCGTTGATCGCCATGATCATCTGATGCTGCGCGTCCCAGAAGGAGTGCATGATGTCGGTCGCCTCGAGCGCGGTGAGCTGCGCGCCGGCGTCGACGTTCAGGCGGCGGAAGGACTGCGTCAGCTGGAGGGACAGCGCGCGGGCCACGACGTAGACCGGATGCTGGTGGATGCAGTAGGGGAGGTCGGGCCCTTCGTCCTCGTCGTCGTTCACCTCTTCGGGGCCTTCGCCGGGCGCCCAGTCGGCGTTCTCCCAGCCCATCCGGCGGGCGCTGATATCCAGGCGGTCGGGCAGGTTCTTGACCTCGTTGTAGTAGGCCAGGAAGCGGCCGACCTCGAGGTCGTTGCGCTGCAGGTAGCCGGACCAGTCGGCCTCGCCCCAGGAGGCGTTGCCGGAACCGTCGAAGTCGCCCTGGGGTTGGTCGCCATCGTCCATGGGGTCCATCATTGGGTGCTTTCCCCCCGTTGCAAACCCCTTGTGGCGAAAATGCCTTGTCCCGAACGCCCCGAACGTGGCTAATCCCGCATGGCCCTGGCCCTTCCTGACCTGACCGCCGCTTTGTCGGCCGGTCGCGACCTCGCCCCCGCGGAGGCCGCCGTCGCCGCTTTGGCGATGGCCGATGCCGCGGTCACCGACGCGGATAAGGCGGCCTTCCTGCTCGCCCTGGCTCGCAAGGGCGAGACGGCCGCGGAGGTCACGGGTTTCGCCCGCACTTACCGCGACCTCGCCCGGCGTACTGACTTCGGCGGCTGGCCCGCGAAGTCGATCGACATCGTGGGTACGGGCGGCGACCGGTCGGGCAGCTTCAATATCTCGTCCGCCAGCGCGCTCATCGTCGCCGCCGCGGGCGTGCCGGTGCTCAAGCACGGAAACCGCTCGATCACCTCGAAGTCCGGCAGCGCGGATTTCCTCGCCGGTCTGGGCGTCGTGCTCGAGGCCTCGGACGAACAGCTGCTGCGCGCCCTGCGCGAGGCGAACTTCTGCTACCTCTATGCGCCGGCTTTCCATCCGGCGTTCAAGGCCGTGCTCGGCGTGCGCAAGCAGCTCGCGGAAAGCGGCACCAAGACGGTCTTCAATGTCCTCGGTCCGCTGATCAATCCGGCCCGGCCGGCCTACATGGTCGTGGGCGTCTATGATGAGCGCTGGGTCGGGCCGCTCGCGGCGACGCTCGGTGAGCTCGGCGTGAAGCGCGGCCTCGTCACGCACTCCCGCGCGGGCGGCGGCATGGACGAGATCACCACGGCCGGCGAAGTCCGCGTGCGGGGCTGCGGCGAACTCGCGTCGGTCGACGCGGTCTGGCTGCCGGGCGACTTCGGTTTCAAGACCTGCGCGGTCGCCGACCTGCGCGGCGGCACGCCCGAAGAGAACATCGCGATGTTCAGCGACCTGCTCGTGGGCGGCGTCTCCGACGGCCTGATGGACACCCTTTGTCTCAGCGCCGGCACGGCCCTCTGGGTCGCGGGGCAGGCGGCTGATCCCGCCGCCGGCGCCAAGCGGGCGCGGGAAATCATTCTCGGGGGCGAACTGCGCGAGGAAGCCCGCCGTCTGCGCGAGGCTTTCCGCGTCGCCTGATCAGCGTCCCCGCAGCAGGGCGAGCGTCCGTTCGGTCGCCCCGCGGTTGCCTTGGTGCCAGGTGGCCGCGCACCGGCCCATCGAGGCACGCGCGTCGGCGTCGCCGAGCAGGCGGGCCAGCAGTTCGGCCAGGCCGGCTTCGTCCGCGGCCTTGAGCGCGGCGCCCGCCTGTTCGAGCCCTCGGGCGATGTCGCGGAAGTTGGTCATGCGCGGTCCGTAGACGATCGCGACGCCCGCGGCGGCGGCCTCGACCGGCGTCTGGCCGCCGTCATGCGGGGCGAGGCTCTTGCCGCAGAAAGCGAGGTCGGCCGCGCGGGTCAGGCGACGCAGTTCGCCCGTGGTGTCGGCGAGGTGGACGACGGTGCCGTCGGGCGCGGTCGGTCCGCCGGAGGAGCGTTGATGCCAGTCGAGCCCGCTGGCGCTGATCTCCGCGGCGACTTCCGCGCGACGTTCGGAGTGCCGGGGCACGAGCAGCAGGCGGACGTCCTGGCCGGCGGCCCGCGCCGCGCGGACGCCGCGCAGCAGCAGCGCTTCTTCGCCTTTCCACGTGGAGGAGCCGAGGAGCACCACCGTGCGCGGGTCGGCGCCGAAACCGAGTTCCGCGCGGAGTCGCGCGCGTTCGTCGGCCGACATCGGCGCATCGCTCGCGACGTCGAACTTGATGTTGCCCGTCAGCGTGGTCGCGAAACCCAGCTCACGGAAGCGGCGCGCGTCTTCCTCGCTGCCCGCGGCGATCTGCCGGAAGTGTCCGAGGACGTAACGGGAAAGTTTCCGGAAGCGTCGGTGACGCGCGAAGGATTTGTCGGAGATGCGACCGTTGATGAGATAGGCGGGCACGCCCCGGGCGCGAGCCTGGGCGAGGTGCTCCGGCCAAAGCTCGCCTTCGACCAGGATGACGACGTCGGGTCGGATGCGGCTCCAGGCGAGGGCGCTGCAGGGCCAGAGATCGGCCGGGAAGATGCCGATGGCTTGGGCCACGTCGGCGTATCTTTCCTTGGCCAGACGGTAGCCCGTGCTCGTGGTGGTGGTCAGGATGATCTCCGCCTCGCCGGTGGACCGTAGCTGGCGGAGCAGGGGGCCGATGGCCTCGATTTCCCCGACGGAGACCGCTTGGAGCCAGAAACGGCGTTTTCCAGGGGGCTTCGGGCCCGGGTTGGGGAAGAAGCCGAAGCGCTGGCTGAACCCTGTGCCATAGCCCCCGCGACGGAGCATCCGCCAGAAATAGTAAGGAAGGGCCGGGATGAGCAGCAGCGGGAAGAGTATCCGGTAGACCCAAGACATCGCGTTGCGCCGACCCTGCGAACGGGTACGGGTCCTGTCAGTTCCAAAGGAGCCCCTTTCGGTTGATTTTCCCGCTTGCCCCGGGCGGGCAGGGGTGTTTGAACCCACTTTCCACCGTTTGAAGCGACCGCCGATCGCCTCGGACATAAAACCCAAAACCCAGTCAGTCCTACCTGATCCAATGTCCCCTCCTTCGGCAGGAAAAGGGATACGGAGCCAAAACATACCATGAACATCACAGTCAAAGACCTCCTCGATGCCGGCGTCCACTTCGGACACCAGACCCGTCGCTGGAATCCCCGCAGCCGTCCGTATATCTTCGACCACCGCAACGGCGTGTCGATCATCGACCTCGAGAAGACGCATGCGTGCCTCGCCGCCGCCGCCGCCTTCATCGAAGACACCGCCGCCAAGGGCAAGGAAGTGCTCTTCGTCGCGACCAAGCCCCAGGCGCAGGAAGTCGTCCGCCAGGCCGCCAAGTCGACCGGCATGCCCTTCGCCGTGAACCGCTGGCTCGGCGGCACGCTGACCAACTTCGCGACCATCAAGCGTTCGCTCGACAAGTACCGCACCTACCTCCGCATGGAGCAGGACGGTTCCCTCGCCAAGATGCACAAGAAGGAAGCCGCCGCGGTGAAGCGCGAGATGTCGCGTATGGCCCGCAACTTCGAAGGCCTCCTCGAATACCGCGACCTCCCGGCCGCGATGATCGTCGTCGACACCAAGCTCGAAGAGATCGCCGTCAACGAAGCCGTCCGTCTCGGCATCCCCGTGATCGGCCTCTGCGACTCGAACTCCGACCCGACCCTCCTCAAGTTCCCCGTCCCGGGCAATGACGACGCCGCCAAGTCCATCCGCCTGGTCGTCGAAGTCCTCACCCAGGCCGTCCAGAACGGTCTCTCCCGCCGCAAGGCCGTCTCCCAGGACCGCAAGACCGTGACCCCGGTCGCCCGCCAGGACGCCGGCGAGTCCGTCCAGCCCGAAGTGCAGATCTCGGAAGAGCTCCTGAAGGCCAACGAAGGTTCGGAAGCCGTCGAAGGCGCCGCTCCGGCCAAGCGCCCCGCTCCTCGCAAGTCCAAGTAATCCGACCATGTCCGCTATCACCGCCCAGACGGTCAACGATCTGCGCCAGCGTACCGGCGCGGGTCTGATGGATTGCAAGAAGGCCCTCACCGAGGCCGCCGGCGACATGGAGAAGGCCGTCGAGATCCTCCGCATCAAGGGCGTCGCGACCCGCAACAAGAAGGCCGACCGTAAGGCGAGCGAGGGCATCCTCGCCGTCAACGTCTCCGCTGACGGCCGCGCCGCGACCCTCCTCGAACTGAACTGCGAGACCGACTTCGTCGCCAAGAACGAGGCCTTCGTGGCCCTCGCCAAGGAACTCGTGGCCCAGGCCGCCGCCAACGGCGCCGAGGGTCTCCTCGAACAGCCTTACCACGCCGACAAGTCCCGCAAGGTGAACGACTACCTGAACGATCAGGTGCTCAAGATCGGCGAGAACCTCAAGGTCTCCCGCGTCCTGAAGTTCGAAGCCACCGGCGTGGGTCGCGTCTCCGCGTACGTCCACACCGGCGCCAAGATCGCCGTGCTCCTCGAACTGGGCCTCAAGACCCAGGCCGCCGCCGCCAATCCGGAAGTCGCCGAACTGGCCCGCCAGCTCGCGATGCAGGTCGTCGCCAACAACGCCCGCTTCGTCCGTCGCGAAGACGTCTCCGCCGAGGTCGTCGCCAAGGAACGCGAGATCGCCGCCGAGTTCACGAAGTCCGAAGCCGACAAGGCCATCGACGAAGCCAAGCGCATCGTCGAGGACTACAAGGGCCAGCTCGTCGAGCAGAAGGCCGCCAACGACGCCGAGGCCGTCGCCGAACTCGAGAAGCGCATCGCCGTGGGCGAGAAGCAGGTCATCGCCGCCGAAGGCCGCAAGAAGGGCCAGCTCTCCAACATGGAGAAGATCGTCTCCGGCCGCGTCGACAAGTTCTTCGCCGACTCCTGCCTCCTCGAACAGGCTTACTTCCGCGACCCTGAGCAGAAGATCCAAGCGCTGGTCGCCGCCGCCAAGGCCAAGGTCGGCGAAGAAGTCTCAGTCGTCCGCTTCACCCGCTTCCAGGTGGGTGAGACCGCCGCCGAGTAATCCGCGCTGACATCAGGCTCATCAAGGCCGGCTGCCGGAAGGCAGCCGGCCTTTTGCTTGGCTTGCACCCCAGGTCGGGGCGGACAGACTGCGGTCATGTCTTTCCGTGCGGACATCTTCTGGAAATCAGCCTGCGGACGTTGTCCGGACTGCGGCGCGCCCATCCGCGCCGCGGGCGACCGGACGGGACGGTTCGCCCGTCTCTGGGACACCCCCGCGCATTGCGCGGGCTGCGGGATGACCTTGCGTCGTAAGGAGGGCTTCTTCCTCGGCGCCATCGTCTGGAACTACGGACTCACGGCGTTCGGCGTGCTGCCGCTCGTGCTCGTCGCCTATCGGCTGGGCTGGATCGGCGGCGAATGGGCCGTGCGTCTCGCGGTGGGCGCGATCTTCGTGGTGCCGCCGCTCATCCACGCCTTCGCCTGGCGTCTGTGGATCGGCACCTATTACGGATTCCTGCCCGACCAGCTTCCCTCCGGCGGCCGGCGGCTCGACGACTGATCAGGTGCGACGCGCCGCCATCCGGCGCACCAGCTCGACGAGGAAGGCCGAATCGCCCTTCGTCGCCTGCAGGTGAGCGACGGCTTCGGCGGTCAGCTGCTCGATGCGCAGCTTCGTCGCTTCGACGCCGTGCAGGCCGGCATAGGTGAACTTGCCGTTCTGCGCGTCGGCGCCGACGGGCTTGCCCAGCTGGGCGGCGTCGGCGGTGAGGTCGAGCAGGTCGTCGACCAGCTGGAAGGCGATGCCCGCGGCGCGGCCGGCGCGGCGGCAGTGTTCGACGTCGGCGGCGGAGGCTCCGCCGACCAACGCGCCCATGGCGAACGAGGCGCTGAGCATCGCGGCGGTCTTGCCGAGCAGGATGAACCGCAGGCGGTCGTCCGTCGCGCCTGCGGCGAGTCCGCCCATGTCTTCGGTCTGTCCGCCGACGAGCAGGGTCGAGCCCGCCGTCACGGCCAGTTCGCGCACGAGCGCGGTGGCGAGGGCGGGACGGTCGGCGTAGCCGACGGCGAGGAGTTCGAAGGCCAGCGGCTGCAGGGCGTCGCCGGCCAGCAGGGCCGTGGCCTCGTCGAAGGCCTTATGGCAGGACGGGCGGCCGCGACGCAGGTCGGAGTCGTCCATGCACGGCAGGTCGTCATGGATCAGCGAATAGGTGTGGACGCACTCCAGCGCCGTCGCGGCGTGCGTGGCGTCGGCCTGCGGGTCGAAGGCCACGGCGGTGGCCAGGCAGAGGACCGGACGCAGGCGCTTGCCGCCGGCTTCGAGGGAATAGCGCATCGCGCCATGCAGGCGCTCGGGGCGGGCGGTCGCGGCCGGCGTCAGCCGGCGCAGCGAAGTTTCCGCCTGCGTGATGAATGCCTCGTGCCGTGACTGGAACAGCGAGGCGTCCATGGCTTATTCGATGTCGGCGCCCAGCTTGAAGAACGTCGCCGTGCGGCCGACGCTGCCGATGACTTCGCTTTCGGTGAGCTGGGCGAGTTCCCGGGCCTGCTTGTCCATCTCCTCGCGCTCGGCGGTGAAGCGGACCTTGACCAGGTCGGCGTTACGGAAGGCTTCTTCGAGGAGCTTGGCGATGCCCGCGTTCACGCCGGCCTTGCCGACGAAGACCTTCGGATCGAGCGTCTGGGCGAGGCTGCGCAGCTTGCCGCGCTCGGCGCCGGTGAGGCGGGGTTGGTCTTCGGAGCCTGATTCCATGCCCGCTATGACGCTAAGGCCCGGCAGGGGAGTCAACGGGCTAATGACACGGCTGGCGCTTGCGGGCCCGCCGGTCCGTGGCACGCTGACGCCATGCCCGCCCCGCTCATCGCTCCCGTCGTCCGCACCCTTCCGGTCGAAGTCAAGCAGGAGCAGTTCCGATCCGAAGACCCGATCGTCGTGCACATCCGCTGCGCGCCGGATTACGCCCCGTATCTCCGCATCTGGCAGAGTACTTTCCTCCTGGACCGGGATTCCTCGATCACCAGCGAGATGATCCGTTTCGAGAACATCTCCCTCTATCCTCATTGGTACCCGATTCCCGAAGGACAGCCGCATCAGTTCACGCTCTACTTCCGTCAGATGCCCCGGAGCGTCCGGGTCTTCGACCTCGCGGAAATCATCCCTGAGCCTAGGGGATGGTTCTTTCCTTCCATCCGTCGCAACGATGCGGACGTCTATTGGCTGGATCTGCCGAACTGAACGAAAACGGGCAAATAGGTCATTCTGACCCATCCTCCGCAGGGTAGTTCCTGCTTGCTAAGGGTGGGCGGGACGGTCATTTCCATGGGTCAACTTCGTTAGGGAGAGGGGCGGAGCCCTTCTCACGCTGGTCGGCGGGCGCAAGCCTGTTCCAGACGGAGAGTCCGGCCAAACGGCGGGGCTTTCGGGAATTTCTCCCAGGTCGGCCATCATCAAACCAAAACTAACCACCACCATGTCGGTCAATAAGTCTGAAGTCATCAAGAAGCACCAGCAGGACGCCAAGGACACCGGTTCGCCGGAAGTCCAGGTCGCCCTGATCACCGCCCGCGTCACCCACCTGACCGAGCACCTGCGCACCCACCGCAAGGATTTCCACTCCCGCCGCGGCCTGATCATGCTGACGAACCGTCGTCGCAAGCTCCTCGCCTACCTGAAGTCGAGCGACCTGGACCGCTACAACGCGCTCCTGGCCAAGCTCAACCTCCGCAAGTGAACGGCGCCTCCGGGCGCTTTTGTTCACCGAGCGTCCCAGCCTAGGCTGGGACGTCCGCTTTTCACCCACCCAAACCACAACCCGCCGGGCACTCCCGCCCGGCACAACGCACCAAGCAAAAAACACCCATGAAACAGAAACACTCCGTGACCATCGAAGAACTCGGTATCACGATCAATACGGGCTCCATCGCCCGCCTCGCCAACGGCGCGGTCACCATCAGCAAGGGCGAGACCACGCTCTTCGTGTCGGCCACCGCCGCCGAAGACCTGCGCTCCCCTGACCAGGACTTCTTCCCCCTGACCGTCGACTACCGCGAGAAGTTCGCGGCGGCCGGCCGTTTCCCGGGCGGTTACTTCCGTCGTGAAGGCAAGCCTTCCGACAAGGAGATCCTGACCTCGCGCCTCTGCGACCGTCCCCTCCGCCCGCTCTTCCCCGAAGGCTTCCTCAACGAAGTCCAGGTGATCGGCCTCCTCCTCTCGGCGGACCAGATCAACGACTCCGACGTGCTCATGGTGAACGGCGCCTCCGCCGCTCTCCTCTGCTCCGACATCCCGTGGAACGGCCCGATCGCCGGCATCCGCCTCGGTCGCGTCAACGGCCAGTTCGTCGTCAATCCGACCCACGAACAGCAGTATGAGTCCGACCTGGACCTCATCTACGTCGGCAACGAGAACGACATGATGATGATCGAAGGTTCGGCCGACCAGCTGCCGGAAGCCGACTTCATCGCCGCCCTCGAATACTCCCAGAAGGCCATCCAGCCGATCATCGCCGCCCAGCGCAAGCTCGCCGCGATGTACTCCAAGACGAAGCGCGTCTTCCCGCTCGTCGTCTGCGAGCCGAAGGCCCTCGCGATCTGCGAACGCGTGGCCGCCGAAGGCGACCAGCTCAAGAAGGCGATCTTCCTCGCTTCCAAGAAGGAACGCGGCGACGCCGTCAAGGCCGTGGTCGAGAAGGCCAAGGCCGCCTGCAAGGCCGAGCTCGGCGACGTCTTCGACGCCCGCCAGATCAAGATGGCCTTCGAGAAGCTCCAGGAGAAGGTCTACCGCAACGCCATCATCCAGAGCGGCGAACGCGCCGACGGCCGTAAGCCGCTGGATCTCCGCGCCATCTCCTGCGAAGTCGACGTGCTTCCCCGCGTCCATGGTTCCTCGCTCTTCCAGCGCGGCGAGACCCAGGGTCTCGTCCTCGCCACCCTCGGCACCTCCAAGGACGCCCAGGAAGTCGACGCCATCACCGGCGGCCCGAGCAAGCGCTCGTTCCTCCTGCACTATAACTTCCCGCCCTTCTCGGTGGGTGAGACCGGCCGTTTCGGCATGACCTCCCGCCGCGAGACCGGCCACGGCAACCTCGCCGAGCGCTCGCTGCTCTCCGTCCTCCCGTCCGAGCAGGACTTCCCGTACTCCATCCGTCTCGTCTCCGAGATCATGGAGTCCAACGGTTCCACCTCGATGGCTTCCGTCTGCGGCGGCACCCTCGCGCTCCTCGACGCCGGCGTGCCCATCAAGGCCCCGGTCGCCGGCATCTCCTGCGGTCTCGTGACCGAAGACGCCGCCGGTAAGATCGTGAAGCACCGCGTGCTCACCGACATCATCGGCGCCGAAGACCACTACGGCGACATGGACTTCAAGATCTGCGGCACCCGCGAAGGCATCACCGCCTTCCAGCTCGACCTCAAGATCCACGGTCTCCCGATCGCCATCGCCAAGGAAGCCATCGCCCAGAACAAGGGCGCCCGTGACGCCATCCTGGACATCATGACGAAGACCATGCCGGCCACCCGCGCCGAGCTGAAGTCCTGCGCTCCCCGCACACACCGCATCAAGATCCCGGCGGACAAGATCGGCGCCCTCATCGGCCCGGGCGGCAAGAACATCAAGCGCATCACCGAGTACACCGGCTGCCAGCTCGACATCGACCAGGACGACTCCGGCTGGGTCACGATCTTCGCGACCGACGGCGAGTCCCTCGCCCGCGCGGTCAACGAGGTCAACCTCCTCTCGGCCCAGATCGAGATCAACAAGACCTACAAGGGCATCATCCGCTCCGTGAAGGAATTCGGCGCCTTCGTCGAATGCCTCCCCGGCCAGGAAGGCCTCGTGCACGTCTCCGAACTCGCCGACCACCGCGTCGAGCGCGTCGAGGACATCTGCAAGCTCGGCGACGAGATCATCGTCAAGTGCGTCGGCATCGACGACAAGGGCCGCGTGCGCCTCTCGCGCCGCGCCGCCATCGCCGAGAAGGAAGGTCGCGAATACACCCCGGCCCCGAAGCCGATGGACCGCCCCCGTGGCGACCGTCCGGACCGTGGCGAGCGCCGTCCCTTCCGCGAACGCGGCGGTGACAGCGAAGGCGGCCAGGGCTGACCCCGGCTGACTTCACCGAACAAGGCCCCGGCTCACCCCGGGGCCTTTTTTGTGCCCGGCATGTCTACGCCTTCCGCATCCGCCAGGTGACGTGCAGGAGCGTGAGGATGGCGCTGGTCGGCATCATGACCGTCGCGAGGAGCGGCGACATCATGCCGGCCGCGGAGAGGCCGATGGCGACGAGGTTGTAGAGGGTCGTGAAGACGAAGACCTCCGTGAGCACGCGCCGACGATGGCGGGCCACGACGAAGAGCCGGCCGAGGCCGCGCAGGTCGCGGCCTAGCAGGTAGAAGTCGGCTTTCTGCTCGAGCAGGCCGAGATCGACGACCGGCGTGCCGCGCAACGTCGCTTCGGAGAACGCGAGGGCGTCGTTCGCGCCGTCGCCGAGCATGAGCGTGGTGGCGCCGTCATGCCGCCGGATCCAGTCCGCCTTCTGTTCGGGCGAGAGTCCGCCCAGTCCGCTGTCGGCGGGCAGCCCGAGCTGGCCCAGCAACGTGACGACTTTCTCGGGCTGGTCGCCGGAGAGGATGAAGATAGCGACGCCGTCGGCGCGCAGGCCTTCGATGACTTCCTTGGCGTAGGCCCGCGATTGTTCGGCGAAGAGGAACAGCGCGAGGCGCGTTCCCTCGCGGCAGAATTCGGCCGCCGACATGCCCGCCGGCGCCGGAGCACTGCCTTGCCAGCCGGGCTTTCCTACGGTCCAGATGACGCCATGGGCGTCCGTCAGCATCACGCCGGCGCCCGGGATGTTGCGGAGCGTCCCGCGGACCGGAGACGGGTCCTCCTGGCGGGCCAAGGCCTCGCGCAGGCTTCGTCCGAAGGGGTGCAGGTTGTTGTCCACGAGCGCGAAGAGCGCCTGACGGGCTTCAGAGGGCAAGGTGGCCAACTGCTCCGGGTTGCCGAGCCGCGGGCTTTCGAGCGTCAGCGTGCCGGTCTTGTCGAAGACGACCTGGCGGACGCGCAGGGCCCGCTCCCAGACACGATGGTCGCGCAGGTAGACGCCGGCCCGGCGTAGCGTGCCGACGGCGAGTTCGGTCGCGAGCGGGAAGGCCAGGCCGATGGCGCAGGGGCAGGAGACGATCAGGATCGAGATCGCCGTCTGCAGCGCCTGCGGCCAGTCGCCGGTGAGCGTCCCGCGGAGGCCGAAGGCCAACGCGGCGAGCGTGAGCACGACGCCGAGGTAGACGCTCAGGATGCGTTCGAGCTGGCGCGGCACGAACGCTCCGTCCCCGCCGGCCTCGGTCAGCCGGCGAAGCATCGCGTCCGCCCAGGCTTCGGTGGCCTCGAGGCGGAGCGGCGTCGCGCCGATGTTGAGCGCGCCCGAGGGCACGAGGCGGCCGGCAGGATAGACGACCGGTTCGGATTCGCCGTTGATCCAGGCGAGGCTGAGTTCGGCGGCCTGTCCGAGCAGTCGTCCGCAGACCGGAGCGACCTGGCCGCCGGGGACGGCGTAGATCTGCCCCGGCCGCAAGGCCTCGACGGCGACGCGCCGGAGCGGGGTCGGGCTGTCGGCCCGTTCGAAGACCTCGACCGGTCGGAGCGTCGGCGAACTGGCGGGCAGGCGTCGTCGGTTCTGTTCGATCGCGCGTTCCTGCGTCCAGCGTCCCACCAGCATGAGGAAAGTGAACAGGCAGACGAAGTCCCAGTATTCCAGGGTCGGGACGCCGAGCGCCCAGCCGACGAAGGCGGCGAGGTAGGCCGAAATCAAGCCGAGGGCGATCGGCAGGTCCATGTGGAGCTTGCCTCGGCGCAGCGCGGCCCACGCCCGCGACGCGAAGTAGCTCCCGCCGACCAGCATCGAGAGCGTCGCGAAGAAGACCGCGAGCAGGCGGAACAGCCCCGCGAACTGTTCGTCCGCTTTCATGCCGAGATAAGCCGGAACGGAGTTGAGCATGGCGTTCATCGCGAACGCCGCGCACAGGCCGAGCCGGGTGGTCAGGCCGTCTTCCTCCCGATGGTCTTCGCCGTCATCGGGGACGAGCAGGTAGCCGAAGCCGGCGAGCTTGCCCGCCGCCTGGGCGAGGTCCGCGCCGGCGCGCCATTCGAGACGCACCGTACCGCGGTGCGCGTTGACCCGGGCGGCGAGCAAGCCCGGAGCCTCGCCGAGCAGCTTCTCGATCAGCCAGACGCAGCCCACGCAGGAAAGCCCGCGCAGGGCGACGCGGAGGCTGCGTCGGCCGGAGGTGTCACCGGCCGCCTGGGCTTCCCTTAGCCAGTCGAAATCCCGGGCGCCGAGGATGGTCTCGTTGATCGGCGCGATGGCTTCGGCGCGCAGCTCGTAATAACGGCCGAGTCCGCAGCTCAGGATCAGCCCGTGGACCTGTTCGCAGCCGGCGCAGCAGAAGCCGGACGGGGCCAGCCGGCTGAGTATGGCGGAGCCGCAATGACGGCAGGTCGCGGGATCAGAGGCAGACATTGCCGGGAGCGCTGAACCAGACCGTCTTTACGAGGAGGGCCAGGGCGGCGACCGCCGCGAGGCCGCGCCGGAGGCGGATGCTCCGCGCTTCGCCGAGGCGGAGGGTGAGGCGATGGTAGCCCATCTGGGCGGCCCAGAGCAGCGGGATCGTACCCAAGGCGAAGCCGAAGCCGATCTCCGCACCGCGGAGGGCCTGGCCGCTGAGGAGCGCGAGGCCGAACAAGGCGTGAAGAGGGCCGCAGGGGAGCAGCGGGCTGAGCGCGCCGAGCCAGGCGCCGGCGAACGCGGGACTCCGTCCCTGGGTGCTTTCCATCCAGCGCGCGTGGCGGCGCCGCAGGAAGGCCGGCGCGGGGAAGCCCCGGTCAAGCCCGAGCGCCAAGGCGACGAGGAAGACCACCATCGCCCAAGGCAGGTAATCCATCAGGGGCAAGGCCATCCAGCGTCCGAACTTCGCCCCGACCATGCCGGCGATGCCGCCGAGCAAAGCATACGCCAGCGTCCGGGTCAGATGATAGGCCGTCGTGAAACCCAGCCGTTGGTCGGCCGTCGCCCGCCAGGGGCCGAGCGCGCAGGTGAGCGGGGCGCACATCGCGCCACAGTGCGGCGATACGGCCAGTCCGGCGAGGAAGGCGCCGGCGCCGGTCTCAACGAGCGGGAGCATGGTCGGACGGAGGGTTGACAGGCGCGACCGATTCGGGCGCATGCCGGAGGGCGATGAGGAGCCAGCAGATCCAGACCGCGACGAAGCCCAGGAACAGGGCCGCGAGCGGGATCCAAGGATGCCGGCGAAGGAGGTTCATCGGGCGAGGGTCGCGGGCGCGGGTCCGATGAAGTGGGCTTTCTGCGGCACCGAGACCTTGCCGTCGTCGCTCCGGAGGCGGAGCGTGAAATTGAATTCGCCCCGGTAATCCCGGCGGTCGACGAGCAGCGTGAGCGGGAGGGTCACTTCGGCCTGCGGCGCGATGACCAGCCCGGCCGACTGGTTGAGGACCGTGAGGGGGGTGCCCGTGGCCTCCGCTTCGACGAAGAAACGACGCTCGACGTCGTCCTTGTTCTGGATCTTGGCGCGGAAGACGTTGGCCACGGTGTCGGCGCTGACGGCGTAGAGTTCGGTCTGCGGCGGGCGGCTCAGCTTGAAGCCGGCCGGCTGGACGCGGAGCAGCGAGACCATGGCGACGACCAGGCCGACCGTGAGCAGGGCGGCGTAGAGGATCGTGCGGGGCCGCAGGAAGCGCGTGCGTCCGCCTGCCAGTTCGCGCAGCGAGGCGTAACGCACCAGCCCCGTGGGCCGCCGGAGCTTCGTCATCACGTCGTCGCAGGCGTCGACGCAGGCCGTGCAGGCGACGCATTCCATCTGAAGGCCGTGGCGGATGTCGATGCCGGTGGGACAGACCTGGACGCAACGGCGGCAGTCGACGCAGTCGCCGGCGACGATGCCCGGCGCGGCCTTGCCGCGGGGTTCGCCGCGTTTCTCATCATAACCCACGATGACGGAGTCGTCGTCGATGAGGGCGGATTGGAGCCGGCCGTAGGGACAGATGATCAGGCAGAGCTGCTCGCGGAACCACCAGAAGTTGAAGAAGAGCACCCCGGTGGCCACGGCCATCGCGACGAACGCCGCCGGATGGGCCTGCGGGGCGGCGGTGATCATCGGGTAGAGCCCGGGGATCGAGATGAAGTAGGCCAGGAAGATGTGCGCGACCGCCCAGCAGAGCACCAGATAGGCCAGCGCGCGGCCGCCGCGGCGGAGGAGCCTGGCCGGCCGGCTCCACGGCTCGGCGTCTAGTTTCGCGCGGCTGACGTGGTCGCCCTCGAACCACCGGTCGACGACGCGGAAGACGTGCTCGAGGTAGACCGTCTGCGGGCAGGTCCAGCCGCACCAGATTCGGCCGAGCAGGGCGGTGGTCGCGTAGATGAGGAAGCCCCAGCCGGTGATGACGAAGAAGAGCAGCCAGACGTCGCCCAGGCCCAGCGTCGCGCCGAGCAGGTGGAAGCGACGATGTTCGACGTCGAGGAACACCGCGGGAAAGCCGCCGACCTCGATCCAAGGCAGGAGCGCGAAGAAGGCGATGAGCAGCCAAGCCACGATCCGGCGGGCCCGCCACCAGGCGCCGACCACGATGGCCGGTTGCAGGAAGCGGCGGGTGCCGTCCTGGCCGATCGTCGTGACGCTCTCGCGGATGGGGCCTCGGTTCATGGGGACAGTTGCGACGGTTCCTTCGTCCGGTCGACGGACTTCATCCGGCCTTCCTGCTGGAAGGAAAGCAGGTAGGCCGTGACCGCCGCCACGCGGGCGGTGCCGAGCGCCTTCTGGGCGGCCATGCCGGTCGGTTTGCCTTCGTAGACGATCCCCTCGTTGATGTTCCGGAAGACATCCATGCCCGTGTTGCCGTGGACCCACAGGTCGTCGTTCAGGCGGAAGCCGACGCCTTTGATGCCGGCGAGCGTGGGCCCGTGGCAGCTGAAGCAGAGCGAGGCGTAGACAGCCTGGCCTTCGGCGACCGTCGTCGGGTTGCGGCTCATCTTCCAGAGCGTGGTCTCGTCGAGATCCTTCACCGCCGCCAGCTGGCGGGCCTCGAGCGCGGCGAGGTCGGCGTCGAGCGCGACGCGGTCGTCGGCCACGGTCCCGGTCGTGAAGTTCGCGAACCAGTAGACGAAGGCGAAGACGATGGAAGCGAAGAGCGTGAACAGCCACCAGTTCGGCAGGCTCTGGTCATATTCCTGGATGCCGTCGTAAGTGTGCGGCATGATCACCGGCTGGTCGTCGTCTTTCATGGGCGAGGGTTTCATTCGTCGTTGAGGGGCATTTCGGAGAGGCGCTTCACCTCGTCCTTGGGGGTGGTGAGCACGCGGGCGAGGAGCAGCGCCATGGCCAGTCCCAGCAGGAACAAGCCGGTGGTCTGCGCGTCCCGCAGCAGTTCTTCCCAGGCGATGCGGCGGAACATGTCAGCGACGGGCCTCCGGGCTGAGGGTTTCGACGTTAAGGCCCAGGCACCTCAGATAGGCCAGCAAGGCGACCATCTCGGAGTCCGCGGGGACGACGATGCCTTTGTCGGCGAGGGTCTTCACGATCTCCTTCGCCTGGGCGTCGTAGTCGTTCTGGATGGCCGCCGGGGTGCTGGCTTCGGTCCGGTAGGGGACGCCGAGCGTCCGCAGGGCGGAGATCCGGCCGAAGAGCTGCGAGCGGTCCACGGACTGTTCCTTCAGCCAAGGATAGGCCGGCATGATCGAGTCGGGCTCGAGTTCACGCGGGTTGACGAGGTGGCGGTAGTGCCACGCCAGGTCAGGCCGGAGCAACCCTTCCCGGGCCAGGTCCGGGCCGGTGCGGCGGGAGCCCCACTGGAAAGGACGGTCGTAGATGGACTCGCCGAGACGTGAGTAGCCTTGGCCGGCGCCGTAACGGAGGATGTCCGGCTTGAGCGTGCGGATCATCTGCGAGTGGCAGTTGTAGCAGCCTTCGCGGACATACAGGTCGCGGCCGGCGAGTTCGAGCGGGCGGTAGGGCTTCTGGACGCGGCCTTCGAGCAGGCGCGCGTCGCCGTCGCCTTTGTAAAGGGCCACGGTGGGGATGATCTGCAGGGCGCCGCCGATGGCCACGGCGATGAGGCTGAGGACGGAGAAGGGGAAGGCGTGGTGCAGGAGTTCCTCATGCCAGGTCTTCCAGGTGTACTGGTTGATCTCGAAGTGGGCGACGGTCGCCAGCACGGCCGTGATGAGCCCGACGAGTCCGACGGTCGCCCATCCGCCCTGACCGAGCAGCCAGAGGCAGGCGGCGCCGATGATGGCCAGCGTGAAGAGGACCGGGGCGTTCGCGAAGCCCGCGAAGGGCTTGGCAGGCGGGGCGACGACGGTGTCGGCCGGGACTTCGACGCCGCCGTCGGTCGGGGTTCCGGAGCGGATCGTCCGCCAGAGGTTATAGACCATCAGCAGGAACCCGCAGAGGTAGAGGCCGCCGCCGAGGGCGCGGAGGTAGTACATCGGCAGGATGTTCTTCACCGTCTCGATGAACGTGTTCGCCGGCGCCGAACCGTCGGCCGTCAGTTCGTTGAGCGAGAGGCCCTGGCCGATGCCCGCCACCCACATCGACGCCACGTAGAAGAGGATGCCGACCATGCCGACCCAGAAGTGGAGGTTCGCGAGGCGTTCGCTGTGGAGCTTCGTGCCCCAGAGGCGCGGGACGAGCCAGTAGAACATGCCCGCGGCCATGAAGCCGTTCCAGCCGAGGGTGCCGGCATGCACGTGACCGATGATCCAGTCGGTGTAGTGGCCGAGCGCGTTGACGGCCTTGATCGAGAGCAAGGGGCCTTCGAACGTCGCCATGCCGTAGAACGTCACCGCCGCGGCCATGAACTTGACCACGGGGTCCGTGCGGAGCTTGTCCCACGCGCCGCGCAGGGTGAGCAGGCCGTTGAGCATGCCGCCCCAGGAGGGCGCCCAGAGCATCAGGGAGAAGATCATGCCGAGGCCTTGGAGCCAGCCGGGGAGGGAGGTGTTGAGCAGGTGGTGGGGGCCGGCCCAGATATAAAGGAAGATCAGCGACCAGAAGTGGATGATCGACAGGCGGTAGCTGTAGACCGGTCGTCCCACGGCCTTGGGGACGAAGTAATACATGATGCCGAGGATCGGCGTGGTCAGGAAGAACGCCACGGCGTTATGCCCGTACCACCATTGCACCAAGGCGTCCTGGACGCCGCCGAAGATCGGATAACTGTGCAGCAGGCTCGTCGGCAGGGAGAGGTGGTTGACCACGTAGAGGAGCGCGACGGTGATGATCGTGCCGATGTAGAACCAGACGGCGACGTAGAGGCTGCGTTCCCGCCGGCGGGCCAGCGTGGCGAAGAAGACGACGCCGAAGACGATCCAGACGAGGGCGACGAGCACGTCGATCGGCCAGATGAGCTCGGCGTATTCCTTGCTGCGGGAGTAGCCGAGGGGCAGGGTGACGGCGGCGAGGACGATGATCAGCTGCCAGCCCCAGAAGTGGACCTTGGTCAGGAAGTCATAGGCGAGCCGCGCCTTCAGGAGGCGTTGGCTGGAGTAGTAGACGCCGGCGAACACCATGTTCCCCACGAACGCGAAGATGGCCGCGTTGGTGTGCAGCGGGCGGAGCCGCCCGAACGTGGTGTAAGGCAAGCCGAGGTTGAGCGCGGGAAAGGCCAGCTGCAGGGCGATGATGACGCCGACCAGCAGGCCGACGACGCCCCAGAGGACCGAGGCGAGGGTGAACCGCCGGACGATCTCGTCGTTGTAGCGGAGGGTGACAGGGCTGTCGTTCATGGAAGTTCGGAGTCGGCAGGGACGCGGGCGTCTTCGTCCAGCGGACGGAGCGAGTCGCGGTCGTGGCCGTCCTCGCCCCGGTTGCGTTGATCCCAGAGGAAGGCCGCCACGGCCAGCAGGGCGAGCAGGACTGAGAAGAAGACGGTGAGAGCGAGGGCGGCCATATGTCGTAAGGGACGACGCCCTGAGATTACCTCTCGGCCAGACGCATTCAATCCGCGTCCGCGACGCGGGTCAGGCGGAGAAGATTCCCAGCGATTTAGAATTATTTTAAACGAAGAATTTAAAATGATTCTAAGCGGCAGTGGCGTTGAGCCGCAGGCCTATGTTTAAAGGCCGCGACGTATCTTCCGTTGTTGGGTCATCTTTCCGAAACGAAGCAGGATTAGCAATACGTTGGATGCGATTAGGTCCGCTGAAACCATGCTGAGCGACTCCGCGGAGTTTTATTTCGAACCTTTTTCGTGCTGCGTCGCGCGCGTGAACCAGGCCCGCGCGGCTTCGGTCGCCGGTCCGTCTCGCAGAGGCCAGCGGTCGTTATGCGGGTGCTTCACGAAGTCGTTGGGGAAGCCGCCGAAGAGCGCGGCCATGTCGACGTCGAGGAATTCCACGTTCGTCGGCGCGACGGAGGAGATGAACTTCTTGGTCTCCGCGCCGGCTTGGGTGACGAGCAGCGGCCGTCCGGCAAGGCGGCGCAGGCGGACCGTCGCTTCTTCGCGGTAGCGGGCCAGGGGCGAACCCCAGGCGTGGCCTTTCCATTCCAGCATGCCGTCGAAGTGATCGTGGGCCCAGAGGCCGCACCAGAGCCGGGCGACCTCGTCGTCGTGCAGGCCGAGGAACGAGACGCCGATGGCCCCGCGGGAGAAACCGCAGAGCACGACCTTCTTGGGGTCGCCGCCGAACTCGGCGCAGACCCGCGGGAGGTTCGCTTTGGCGTAGCCGACCGTGGCGTCGATATCGCCCCACCACGTGCGCTCGTTCTTGGTGCGGTCCTTGGCGACGTAGGGCAGGACGACCCAGATGGCCCGGCCGCGCGCCAGGCCGTAGCCGAGGGCGGCGCCTTCGACTTCGCCGGTCGAACCGGAGGTCGGGAAATAGTTGCCGGTATACTCGGCGATCACCGGCCAGCGCTTGCCTTTGGCCTGCCAGTCGGGCGTCCAGTCATCCGGCAGGGCGATCAGGTGACGTACCTTCGTGCCGGCGTATTCGGGCGTCGTGACGGCGGCGCGCTTGCCCGGCTGCGGCCCTTGGTCGGTCAGGGGCGGCAACGTCAGGTCCGCCGCCGCGAGGGCGTTCGCCAAGGTCAGGAGGAGCAGGGCGAGGCGCATCGAAGGGTCAGTCTCCTTTGCCGTCGACGACCTGAGTACGCGTCCACAGGTCGTGCCACGCCCGCTTGTCGCGGCGGAAGAGCGGCACGTGGAAGTTCACGATGCCGAGCAGCATGAAGAAAGGATTCGGCAGCGCGAAGAACGCCGCCTTCCAGGCCGAGCGGAGCAGGGAGGGGAGGAAGCCGGGCGGTTCGACGTCGGGCAGTCCGATCGTCCGGAGGTTGAAGATGCGTTTGCCGAGGGTGCGGCCGGCGAGGAGCCATTCCTGCAAGGCGAGGGCGAGGAGGATAGTCACGAATCCGACGTTCCCTTGGAAGGAATACCAGGTCGTGAAGGCTTGGACGTCCGCTTCCTTCGGGTTGAGCGCCATCTCCTTGATGAGCTGCAGGTCACGCGGGGAGCCGGTCTTGATCGCTTTCACGTATTGTTCGGCGAAGCGCCGGGTCCAGTCGTCGGCCTGCTGGCGGGCGGCGAGTTCTTCGGGGCCGGCCAGCAGTCCGGCCAAGGCCCAGCCGAGGATCATCAGCGGGATGATGTCCGCCAGGCAGGCCAAGGTGCGCCACCAGAATCCCGCGGGAGGCGGCGGGATCGGGGGCGGGTTAGCCACGGGCTTGGGCGCGCTCGCAGGCGTCGAGCGTGTTCTTCATCAGCATCGCGACGGTCATCGGGCCGACGCCGCCCGGGACGGGCGTGATGGCTGCGCACTGAGGGGAAACGGCGTCGAAATCGACGTCGCCGACGATGCGATAGCCGGTCTTCTTGGTGGCGTCGGGCACGCGGTTGATGCCGACGTCGATGACGACCGCGCCGGGCTTGACCATGTCGGCGGTGATGAAACGGGGCTTGCCGATCGCGGCGACGATGATGTCGGCCTGCCGCACGATGCCGGGCAGGTCCTTGGTGCGGGAGTGGGCGATGGTGACGGTGCAGTCGCAGCCCTTGGCGAGGAGCAGGGCGGCGGCGGGCTTGCCGACGATGAGCGAGCGGCCGACGACGACGGCGTGCTTGCCGGCGGTCTCGACGCCGGAGCGGCGGAGGAGTTCGATGACGCCGGCGGGCGTGCAGGCGGCGAAGGCGCCGGGGAGTTCCTGGACGAGGCGGCCGATGCTCTGCGTGCCGAAGCCGTCGACATCCTTGTCAGGCGAGACGCGGTTGAAGACCTCGGTCTCCGGCAGGTGCTTGGGCAGGGGAGCCTGAATCAGGATGCCGTGGACCGACGGGTCGGCGTTGAGGGCGTCGAGGTGGGCGAAGAGTTCTTCCTTCGAGACCGTCTCCGGGAAGAGCTGCAGCGAGGCCTTCATGCCGACCTCGGCGGCGGTCTTCTGCTTCTTGGTGACGTAGGAGACCGAGGCGGGGTCGTCGCCGACGCGGACGAAGGCCACGTGGGGCACGACCGGGGCGAGCTTGGCCACGCGTTCCTTGACTTCCGCGAGGACCTGTTGGGCGATGGCGTTTCCGTCGATGAGGCGCATGGGGGAGGACTAAGACGACCACCCCGCCGAGGGCGAGAAAAGTCCTTCGGCCCGCCGCCGGATGATTGTCTCGCCCTGCGGGGCAAAAGCCTCAAAGGGTAGGGCGTGCCCTCCGAAGGTCCCATGCGTATTCACAAGTTCCTCGCCCAGGCGGGGGTCTGCTCCCGTCGTGAGGCGGAGCGGCTGGTCGCCTCGGGGTCCGTGACGATCAACGGGAAGCTGGCGGTCACCGGTCAGCCCGTCGACCCGGCCGTGGACACGGTCATCTGCCAGGGCCAGCACATCAAGCCGCTCAACCGGACGGTGGTGCTGATGATGAACAAGCCCCGCGGCTACCTCTGCACCAACGACGACTCGCACGGCGGTCAGACGGTCTTCGACATGGTCCCGCCGGAGTACGGCTCGCTGCGCCTTTTCTGCGTCGGCCGCCTCGACAAGGACTCGGAAGGCCTCCTCATCCTGACCAACGACGGCGAGCTGGCCAACAAGGTCATGCATCCTTCAGGCGGCGTCATCAAGCGTTACGAGATCATCCTTAACCGCGACTACGACCCGACCCTCACGCCCCGCCTCCTCAAGGGGGCCGTCGAGGAAGGGGAGCACCTCCGCTTCAAGAAGGTCATCCGCCATCCGGATCACGCCGCCCATCTCGAGGTTCATCTCGACCAAGGACGTAAGCGCGAAATCCGACGTCTTTTCGAGATCTTCGGCTTCCACGTGAAGACCCTCCGCCGGTTCCAGATCGGGGGCTTGGTCCTGCGCAAGATGCCCTTGGGGGACTGCCGACCGCTGTCCCGCAAGGAAATCGACTCGATTTTCGATAACTGACCGAGGGCAAGATAGCCAAGGCTTGCACCCGGGGTCTGAGGGTTTTTTATCAGGGGTATCCCCTTATGGTCGTGCGCCCCTCACGTCTTCTTCCGCTGTTTCTTTGCGTCGCCTCGCTGTGCGCGGGGCCGGAGACCAGTCTGAAGCTGGTCTGGTCCGACGAATTCAATGACAAGGAACTCGACAAGAAGAAGTGGAACATCGCCAATCCTGATGCCGTGCGCATCGTGGACGGACAGCTCTCGCTCGAGATCACGCCTGGTTCCAAGCCGATGTTCTGGCGCGGTTCGAACGTGAGCACGAAGGGAAAGTACAGTTCGAAGTATGGCTTCATCGAGGCCTCTATCCTGTTCGTGAAGACCGGCAGTCATGGCTGCGGTTTTTCCGTAGCCAACGCCGATGAAGCCTTCCCTGCCGCAGGCATGGGTTTCGGCAACAAAGGGGGCAATGCCGTCGAACTGGGACTCTGGGTGCGGACTCCGGAGCGAAAGCGCTCGCTCAATCCCAAGGAAAATCCCATTCCCAAGGACGACACTTACAGCAGCAAGTTCCACCGCTTCGGTTTCCAATGGAGCGATACGGAGTACAAGTGGTATGTCGACGGACGTCTGGTCTTCACGATGAGGACGCCGACCGTGCCTTCGACGCCCAAGCCGATGTTCATCGCTTTTCATCATGACCGGCTGCCGGAGGCCGGCCTGCTCAAGGCTTTCAAGGACCCTAAGATGGGTCCGGAGCCCATGCGCATCGACTGGGTCCGGGTCTACCAGTGACCTGAGCGGGCTTGCTACCGGCCGGCCGATAGATTTAATCCATCACGTCCCCTCTCATGAAAGCCCTTCCGCTTTTCCCCCTGTTGGTCGCCCTGTCCCTGGGCGCCGCTCCCAATACCGGCCTGAAGCCGGTCTGGGAGGATAATTTCGACGCCAAGGAACTCGATAAGGCGAAGTGGAACGCCCGTGGCTCCGCCCATGTGGTGGACGGCAAGCTGCAGCTCGAGGTGACCTCGAAGGGCTCACCGGGCTTCTGGAATGATTCGAGCGTCAATTCTTCGGGTAAGTTCTCCTTCGGCCAGGGGTATTTCGAGGCTTCCATCCGCGCCGTCCAGTCCAAGAACCGTGGTTGGACCGTCTTCGGTATCCGCAACCAGAACATGGAGAAGGCGCCCTCCGCCGCGCTCTCCTTCGTCTTCGCCGGGGCCGACCGCATCGAGCCCAACCTGAGCATCGTCGATGAGGCCGGAGCCCACCGCCTTGTCCCGAAAGAGAAGGTCATCGCGATGGACGGCGGTAAGTCCTACAAGAAATTCCTGACCTACGGGCTCCAGTGGAACGCCACCAGCTACATCTGGTACGTCGAAGGACGTCAGGTCCATAAGCTTTCCCGGCCGATCCCGAAGGAGCCGATGCACATCGAGTTCTACCAGCACCTGCCCGAAGGGGGCCTCCTCAAGGATTTCATGAATCCGAAGATGGGTCCCGAGCCGATGCAGATCGACTGGGTCAAGGTCTTCAAGATCCCTTGAGTTTCACCTCTTTCGCCACCCGACCCCATGAAAAATCTCCTCAGTCTCCTCGCCCTGACGGCCACCCTGAGCGCCGTCAACCCGGCTTCGAACATGAAGCTGGCCTTCTCCGATGAGTTCGACGGTCCGGGCTTGGACGCATCCAAGTGGTCCACCTTCGGCGAGCCCACCGCGATGTCCTTCGTCACGGTCGGCAAGTCGAAGGCCCTCCGTATCACCCTGATCAGGCGCGAGGACATGATCCAGACCAACGGGATCCGCAGCAAGCACGAGCAGGTCCGCGGTTACTTCGAGGCCTCCATCCGTATGAACGCGAACCCCGGCCACACGGGTAACATGTCCATCCGATGCAAGGACGACAAGGTGACGCCCTACATCATCGCCCTCTGGGAGGGGACCGGCGGCGATTACCTCAGTCCGTGGGCCCGCTACCTGGATGACAATGGTCAGCACGACCTCCGTTCCGCCGAAAGCGGCAAGAAGATCCTCAAGGGCGGCGAGCCTTCCAAGAAGTTCAACACCTACGGCATCCTATGGACGGAGAAAGGCTTCGCCTGGTTCGTCAACGGCAAGCAGATCCATAAGGTCGACCGCATCTCCATCGCTACGCCGATGACCATGCAGTTCACCCACCGTATCATCGAGCAGGAGCGTCCTAGGCTGGTGCTCAAGGACCTCCCCGACGACGTCGACATCGACTGGGTCAAGATCTGGAAATGATTCCCATGCGATTCCCCTGTCTCCTCATGCTGGTCGGCGCGGCGGCCTTCGCCGCCGACCCTTCCGTCGGCAAGAAGCTGGTCTTCTCCGACGAGTTCAACGGCGACAAGATCGATGAATCCAAGTGGAACGTCATCGGTGCTTCCGACGTGTTCAACTTCGTCAAGTTCGGCAAGGGCGGGGCCCTGCGCATCGGGCTCAAGATCAAGGACGACATGATCCAGACCAATACGCTCACCACGCGCGGGAAGTTCAGCCAGCAGTTCGGCTACTTCGAGGCTTCCATGCGGATGAACGCCGGTGACGGACATGCCGGGACGTTCCGTATCATCACCGATGACGAAAAGACTCCGCCGAGCATCACCACCTCCTTCCACGGCACCGGCAAGGAACGTGTCAGCCCTTGGGCTCGCGCCGTCCTGGACTCGGGGTTTCAGGACTTCCGCCCCGATAAGTCGGTCGGTAAGTTCACGGACCTATCCAAGAAGTTCCACACCTATGGGATCCTTTGGACTGAAAAAGGCTTCACCTGGTACCTGGATGGCAAGGTCGTCCATAAGCTCGAGCGGAAGGAGTTCGTCCGGCCCATGTCGCTCGCCTTCACCCATCGCATCGAAGAGCAGGACCGTCCGAGGTTGGTCGTCAAAAGCCTCCCGGACGACGTCGACATCGACTGGGTGAAGGTCTGGAAGTAAGCCCGCCTCAAAAGAGGTTTGCATCAGTACCCCGCTAGGCATCCTGCGGGGTACTTTCATGCCCGCTCCTTACGACAAGAACAACCCGTTCCCGGCCTGCCTCGTCGATCGCCGTCGCCTGAGCTCCCCGGCCAGCCAGAAGGATACCCGGCACTTCTCGGTCTCCCTCGCCGGCAGCGGCCTTACCTACAAGTGCGGCGACAGTCTCGGGGTCTTCCCGACCAATAACCCCAAGGCCGTGGATGCCTTGCTCCAGGCCGCCGGTTTCTCGGGCGAAGAGCCGGTGACCATCCCGAAGGACGCCGCCCCGATCTCGCTCCGTCAGGCGCTCTCGGGACGACTCGCCCTCAACGGACCGACCTACAAGTTCGCCCAGCTCCTCCATGACCGCGCGACGGACGCCGCCGATAAGGCCCGTCTCGCCGCCGCCCTCGGCGAAGCCGACCCGGAGAAGAAGAAGGCCTGGATGGAACAGCGCGAGTTCCTCGACCTCTTCCTCGAGCACCCGTCCGCCCGTCCCTCCGCCCAGGAGGTCATCGAGCTCATGCGTAAGCTGATGCCTCGTCTTTATTCGATCTCGTCCGCTCCGTCGAAGTACCCGCAGGAGATCCACCTCACGGTGGCCGTCGTGCGTTACGAGACCAACGGCCGCCCGCGCGAAGGCGTCTGTTCCAGCTACCTCGCCGACCGCGCGCGGATGAACGAGCCCGACCTTCCGGTCTTCGTCGCGGAGTCGCACTTCGGCCTGCCGGCCGACGACAACGTCCCGGTGATCATGGTCGGCCCCGGTACCGGCGTCGCCCCGTTCCGCAGCTTCGTCATGGACCGCGCCACCCGCGGCGCCAAGGGTCCGAACTGGCTCTTCTTCGGCGACCAGCGCAAGGACCACGACTTCCTCTACGCCGACGAGTGGGCGGAGTATCAGAAGACCGGCGTGCTCACGCGCCTCGACACGGCTTTCTCCCGCGACCAGGCCGCCAAGGTCTACGTCCAGGACCGCATGCGCGAGAACGCCGCCGAGCTCTGGAAGTGGATCCGGCAGGGCGCGTATTTCTACGTCTGCGGCGACGCCAAGCGCATGGCCAAGGACGTCGATGCGGCGCTGCACGCCATCGTGGCCGAGCAGGGCGGCATGACGCCCGAGGCCGCCGCGGATTGGGTGAAGCAGTTCAAGAAGGACGGCCGCTACCAGCGCGACGTCTACTGAGCGCGGCGGGCGGGGCAGGGGGCTTCCGGCGGGGCATTAGCCACTTGCCAGAGGCCTCGTTTCCTTGCACATAAAACCCCGATGCATCTCACGCACACTCCTCGCGTCGCCCTCGTCACCGGAGCCGGTCGCGGCATCGGCAAGGCCATCGCGGAACGTCTCGCCGCCCACGGTCACACCGTGCTCTGCGTCTCGAAGTCGGACACCTGCGTGCAGGTCGCGAACGACATCCTCGCCAAAGGGCAGAAGGCCAAGGCGTTCCAGGTCGACGTCTCCGACGCCGCCGCGGTCGCCAAGGCCTGCGAGCAGATCATCGCCGAATTCGGCGCCGTCGAGATCCTCGTCAACAACGCCGGCATCACCCGCGACAAGCTCGTCATGGCCATGTCCGAGCAGGACTGGAACGACGTCATCTCCACCAACCTTTCCTCCGCCTTCTACTGGACCAAGGGTCTCGTGCGTCCGATGACCAAGAAGCGTTGGGGCCGCATCATCAGCATCTCCTCCGTCACCGGCGTGCAGGGCAATGCCGGCCAGGCCAACTACGCCGCCGCCAAGGCCGGCCTCCATGGCCTCACGATGACCCTCGCCCGCGAACTCGCCGGACGCTCGATCACCGCGAACGCCGTCGCCCCTGGCTTCATCACCACTGACATGACCGGCGAGCTCTCCGACGAGGTGAAGCAGAAGATCCTCGGCGTCATTCCTCTGGGACGATTTGGCTCAGTCAACGACATCGCCGCCATGGTCGATTATCTCGCCTCTGAAGAGGGGGGCTATGTCACCGGGCAGGTCTTTTCGATTGACGGAGGCATGGCCATCTGACACCCCAAAACCCACAAAAACACCCTTTTATTATGCCCGAAAACATCGAACAGCGCGTCAAGGACATCATCGTCAAGCAACTCTCCGTCACCCCCGAGCAGCTCACCCCCGGTGCCAGCTTCCAGGGCGACCTGAAGGCTGACTCCCTTGACCTCGTCGAGATCATCATGGCTTTCGAAGATGAGTTCGGCATCACGATCCCGGAAGACAAGGCCGCCGGCATCAAGACCCTTGGTGATGCCATCGAGCACATCAAGGCCCACGCCACCAAGTAACCAGACCGGGCTTTTCGCGTAGGCCCGTCCCCTTGAGCTCCGACCGCAAATCTCGCCGGGTAGTCGTCACGGGCATCGGCTCCCTGACGGCGCTAGGTCATGACAACGCGACCTTCTGGGACGCCCTGACCAAGGGTCGCTCCGGGATCGGTCGCGTCACCCGCTTCGACCCCACGGACTTCCCGTCCAAGGTCGGCGCCGAAGTCCGCGACTTCGATCCCGCGAAGTACATGGACGGCAAGGAAGCCAAGCGTAACGACCGCTACACCCAGTATGCCGTCGCCGCTTCCCGTCTCGCCATCCAGGACGCCGGCGTCGACGTCACCAAGCTCGATTCCGAACGCTTCGGCGTGATCATCGGCTCGGGCATCGGCGGCATGGAGACCATCGAGAACCAGGCCCGCGTCCTCATCGAGCGCGGCCCGTCCCGCGTCTCTCCCTTCACGATCCCTTCGCTCATCGCCAACATCGCCTCCGGCGTGGTGGCCATCGAGTTCCAGGCGAAGTCCGTCAACTTCGGCGTCGTCTCGGCCTGCGCTTCCGGTTCCCACGCCCTCGGCGAAGCCCTGCGCCACATCCGCGACGGCCACGCCGACATCATGCTTTCCGGCGGCTCCGAAGCCGCCATCACGCGTCTCGGTTACGCCGGCTTCTGCAACATGAAGGCGATGTCGACCGACTTCAACGACACGCCGGAGAAGGCCTCCCGTCCGTTCGATAAGCTGCGCGACGGTTTCGTCATGGGCGAAGGCGCCGGTGTCCTCGTGATCGAGTCCCTCGAACACGCCCAGGCCCGCGGCGCCCGCATCTATTGCGAGCTCGCCGGTTACGGCGCCACCTGCGATGCCTATCACATCACCGGCCAGGACCAGGAAGGGAAGGGCCTCGCGCTCTGCCTCAACCGCGCCCTCGCCGAGGCCGGCATCGAGAAGTCCGCAGTGGGTTACATCAACGCCCACGGCACCTCGACCCCGATCAACGACCGCTGCGAGACCCTCGCGATCAAGCGCACTTTCGGCGAGCTCGCCCCCAGGATCTCCATCTCCTCGACGAAGTCGATGACCGGCCACCTCCTGGGCGCCGCCGGCGGCGTCGAGGCGGCCGCGTGCGTCATGGCCATCCATACGGGCATGATTCCGCCGACGATCAATTACGAGAATCCGGATCCTGACTGCGACCTCGACTACACGCCGAACGTCGCCAAGGCCCGCAAGGTGGACGTCGCGATCTCGAACAACCTCGGTTTCGGCGGACACAACGCCTCGCTGATCTTCAAGCGCCTCTGACGCCTTTCCGGCCCGCGGGATGCAACCTTTTGCCTCGCGACGGGGTATAAGGGAAATAGAACCATGCCCACCCCCATGGCCCCTCGTTTCCTCCTGCTCGCGCTCGGCGTCCTGACGTCCCTCGGGGCCTACGCCCAGACGCCGGCCCCGCCCGCTCCGCCGCCCACCGTGACGGTCCGCGGCACGGTCTCGCACCTCGACCCGAAGACGGGCAAGTCCGACCTGATGAGCTTCCCGTCCGTCTCCGTGGTCTCGGGTTCCGAGGCCCGCGTCTCGGTCGCCGGCAAGCCGGACCCCAAGGATCCCAAGGGCAAGCCGGAGTCCTCGATGGACTTGGTCATCTCCCCGACCGTCCAGCCCGACGGCATGCTCAGCATCTCGGTCCGCGTCTCGATCAGCCATAAGCCGGAGGTCGTCGACCCCAAGGACGCCAAGCGCGAACGCAAGCGTGAGTCCAAGGCCCATGACGGCACGCTGGTCCTCCACTCGGTCCTCGCGAAGGAAGGTCTGTTCTCCATCCAGGACAGCCGCAGCGCCCGCCGCTGGTATAAGCTCGGGTCGGTCATCGAAGGTTGGAAGCTCGAGGCCTTCGACGCGGAGACGAACGTCCTCACGGTCTCGCAGGGCGCGACGCATCAGGAACTCCATCTCTACAAGTCCTCGGTCGAAGCGTCGGCCAGCGAACTCAGCACGGTCGTGACGGTCCGACCTGGCGAGATCGCCAAGGTACCCGGCGTCGGCGGCCTCGAACTTTCCGTCAGCGGCACGGTCTCCGCCACCCCGGTCGCCCGTTAAGCCATGCTCCGCTCATTGCTTGTCGTCCTGCTGGTCTCCTCGGCCTTCGCGGCCGATGACGCCGTGCCGACCCACCTGAAGGTGAAGGCGACGTTCACGCGCCCGGACAAGGACGGCAAACCGGAGGTATACGCCGAACCCACGGTCATCACGGTCGACGGCAAGCAGACTACCATTCGCGTGGGCTCGGCCGACGAGGGCGTGGTCTTCACGGTGACGCCTAAGGTTGGACCTGATGGCTTCCTCGCTCTCGAGATGACGTCTTCTGCCCGCGTGACAGGAGGGCCGTCCGCATCGCCTGCGTCGCCGAAGCCGGGCGTCACGAAGGACGGCTTGCCCCGCTTCCATGGCGTGCTGCCGAAGGACAAGCTGTTTTCGATCGAAGATGCGTCGGGCTCCCGCAAGTGGGTGCCCTTGGGTCGCAAGGTGGACGGATGGACCCTGCGTGCCTATGATGAGAAGCGCGAGGCGCTCACGCTGAGCCGGCTCGGCCAATCGGTTGAACTGGTGTTGCATAAAGGCACGGTTGGTGAGCTCGCTCCCACCGTGCGAAAGGAATACCCGACCCTGAAGGGGCCGCTGGGAACGCCTTTCACGATCGCCGGCGCCGACGGCCAGCCGATCACCTTGCAGGTCGAAGTCCTCGACGTCTCGAAGTGATTAGTCGGCGAGAGCGCGCCGCCACTCGTCGATTTCACCGTTCACGCCATGGGTGCGGAGGCCGGCCTCGATCTCCGCGTGGGTGGGCTCGGTGACGACGTGCTTGGGGTCGCCGGCGAGGTCCGGCCGCACGTATCGCGTGACGGCCCACGCGGCCCAGGCACGCCACTTCTTGAGTTCGGCCCGCTCGCCCCGCACGCGGTCGGCGAGATGCTGGTAATGCACCCGCGCGTTGCCGGTGAAGGTGTCGGCCGGCTGCTTCACCATCCACCCGATGGCGCGATAGGGAATGGGATACTCCTGCAAGACTTCGGCGCCCGTCGGGACATCGCAATAGAGCGCCCGGTCGACGGCGAGCAGGGCCCGCGCGGGCAGATCGTCCAGCCAGAGCTGCTGGCCGTATTCGAGGCAGAGCCGATAGAGTTCCGGCCCGCGGTCGTCGCGCAGGGCGTTGAGGTCGCGCCAGGAGAGCGCGCGGCCGCAGGACGGCAGGAAAGGGCAGGGAGTCGGCACGCGGCTCAGGGCTTGGCGTACGGATTAGTCTGCTTCTCGACGCCCACCGAGGTCTGGCCGCCGTGGCCGGGGAGGAGGACGACGTCGTCCGGCAGCGTATAGATCCGGCTGCGAATCGAGTTCAGCAGCTGGTTCCAGTCCCCGTTAGGGAGGTCGGTCCGGCCGACGGAGCCCTTGAAGATGGCGTCGCCGGTGAAGGCGATCTTCTGTTCGGCGGCGTAGAAGAGGATGCTGCCGGGGCAGTGACCGGGGACGTGCCGGATCTCGAACTTGAAGCCGCAGGTTTCGACGACGTCGCCGTCGTCCACCCAGCGGTCGACCTTCACCGAACGGAAGTCGTCGTCGGAGAGCGACGGGATCATCGACTGGTAACGGTTACGATAGGCCTCGATGTTCTCGATGAGCTGTTGGTCGTCCTGGTGCGCGATGACCTTGGCGCCGGCGTCGGCGAAATAGCGCCCATCGCACATGTGGTCCCAGTGGCCGTGCGTGATGAGCAGATGCGTCAGGTTGAGGCCTTGCTTCTTGATCTCCGCGAGCAGCAGCGGGCCGGCGTCCTTGGGGGCGTCGATGACGCAGCAGTCCTTGCCGTTCTCGGCGACGACGAGATAGGCGTTGGTTTCGAAAGGCCCCAGGGGGGCGGCGGCGATCTTCATGAAATCAGGCTCCGAAGGCTTGGCGCATCGCGGCCTCGACCTGGTCGGGCGGGCGCACGGCCTTGAACTCGCGGTTCACGAAGGCGTGGACGGTGAAGCCCTCGACGAGCAGTTCGCCGTCGCGCTCGACCTGATAGGTGAGCCGGAGGCGGGCCTTGGGTTTCTCGGCGAGGGTCACCGTGATGCGCACGCGGTCGTCGAAGCGGGAAGGGCGGTGGTAGGTCAGGCCGGTCTCCAGGACGGGCAGCAGGAAGCCCTCCTGCTCGAGCTGGCGATAGGGTGTGCCGAGCTGGTCGAGCAGGGCGACGCGGGCCATCTCGAACCAAGGGAGGTAATTGCCGTGGTAGGTGACGCCCATCGCATCGGTCTCGGCGAAGCGGACGCGGGTCTCGACGGTGGCCTGAAGCATGAGGCTGTTTTGGCGTCCGCGGGTGATTTTCCAACGCCAAACGCACCGCCGGAGGCTTCTCCTTGCCCCGGCGGGTTTCCTCGGCTGAAGTCTGGGCATGGGTCAGCGCGAACGTTTCGTCATCTTCCTGGTCGGCGCCTTGCTGGGCGTCATGCTGCTGCTGGGCGGCAAGTCCTGCGGCAGCGAGAAGCAGAACCAGCTCCGGATGGTACGCTCTTCCCTGAGCATGGCCCCGATGATGTATGACTACGCGGTCCAGCAGAAGGGTTTCTATGGCGCCTATGTCCTCTTCGAACACGTCGCGGAAGCCAAGGACGGCGGCAAGGTCCGCACCCTCGTCACCGGCGGTACGCGCCGCTATTCGCCCGAAGGCAAGGAACTCCCCGAGGAGCACATCCTGATCAAAGAGACCTATGCGCCCGGCGTCGTCTTGGCTGAGCCCGGCCCGGTTTCGGCCTATGCGTTCGCCTTCGCGGACCGCATCGCCCTCAAACTTAAGCCCGGCCACCAGGCGGCCGAGGTGAAGATCGCCTCCGGTGACGTCGCCGCGGCCTGGGCCGGCCACGAAGAAGAAGTTCTCCTCCGTCTCGACGGCTGGCGCAAGCAGCCCGGCGGCGCGCCGTGGGGTCGGCTCGAGGCTCTGGTCCATGAGTTGAACGGCCACCCGGCCGTCGCCGAGGCCAGGCTTGTCCGGATCGACTGGGTCGCCGAGGCCGACCTGATCAAGGCCAACTCGCCCAAATGAGCACGCCGCTCCAGCGCGACGGGACCCTGACCACTTGGCTCAGCCTCGCGGTCAACCTCGTGCTGGCCGTCGCCAAGTTCACCGTCGGGCTGCTGGCCTCGTCACAGGCGCTCGTCGCCGACGGCATCCACTCCCTCGTCGATATCGCGAGCGATATCGCGGCCATCATCGGCCTGAAGTTCGCGCACCTGCCTAAGGACGACGACCACCCTTACGGGCACCACCGCTTCGCCACCTTGGCGACGATGTTCATCTCCGCTCTGGTGCTGCTCTTCTGCCTAGGGCTCGCCTGGCAGTCGGTGGCCGCGCTCGCCGACGGCGTCACCACGGCCACGCCGGGCATCGCCGCCGCTTGGGTCGCCGGCGTGGCCCTGCTGGTGAAGGAAGGGTTCTATCGCTATGCGCGCCGCCAAGCTGAGCGCTTGGGGTCGCGTCTCCTCATGGCCAACGCGATGGACCACCGGGCCGACGCCATCGCCTCCTTGCTGGCCCTCGTGGCCGTCGTGGTCGCCAATCTCTCGCCCGAGTGGAGCGTCTTGGACAAGGTCGTCGGACTCGTGCTAGCCGGCTGGCTCGGCGCCGAAGGCATCAAGCTGTTCCGGGCTTCTTGCGAAGACGTCCTGGATACCGCCCCGGCCCACCACGTCCTGCGTGACCTCAGTGAGCACATCCTCGCGGCTCCCGGGGCCAAGGGCTTCCACGCCTTCCGGGCCCGCCGCCTGGGCGACCGCTTCGAGATCGATTTCCACCTGCAGGTGGCCGAGACCGCCACGGTGGCCGAAGGGCATGCCATCGCGGGCCGGATCAAGGCCGATATCCTGAAGTCCCACCCCGAGGTGGTCTCGGTGCTGGTCCATGTCGAACCGGACATGCCGGAGCACCGGAAGCAGGACGGTCACCACGGCTTCAACGACTGAACGCGGGTTGCCTTCCTGGCTAAGCGGGTTTGGATGGGGCGATGAGCCTACCCCGTCTCTGCCTTGCCTTGCTGCTCACGGTCGTGTCGCTGACCGCCGCCCAGCCCCCGAACATCGTCTTCATCTTCGCCGACGACCAGCGCGCCGACACCGTCGCGGCGCTGGGTAATCCGGTCATCAAGACCCCGAACCTCGATCGGCTCGTGAAGCGGGGCGTGGCTTTCACCCGCGCTTACATGCAGGGCGGCAACCAGGGCGCGACCTGCGTGCCTTCGCGGGCGATGCTGCTGTCGGGCCGCTCGTTGGCGCAGATCGACGAGAAGCTGCTGAAGCACCAGACCTGGCCCGGCGCCTTCGGCGCGGCGGGCTACGCTACCTTCGCCGCCGGCAAGTGGCATAATGGCCCGCCTTCGATCCCTAAGTCCTTCCAGCAGGCCAAGGCCCTCTTCGTCGGCGGGATGGTGAATCCGCTCAAGGCGCCGACCAGCGACCTGCTCCCGACCGGCAAACTGACTCCGGGCAAGGTCGGTCCGAAGCACCTCTGCGAAGAGGCCACCGACGAGACCCTGGCGTTCCTGAAGTCGCAGGATGGCAAGCAGCCTTTCTTCTCTTATCTTGCCTTCGACGGTCCGCATGACCCGCACATCGTGCCGGAAGGGTTCCCGATCGATTATGCGCCGGCCTCGGTCCCGCTCCCGCCTGACTTCCTGCCGCAGCACCCGTTCGACAACGGCGAGATGGTCATCCGCGACGAGCAGCTGCTGCCCTGGCCCCGCAAGGAGGCTGACATCCGGACGATGTTGGCCGAGTATTATCGTTACATCTCCTTCCTCGACGTCCAGGTCGGCCGCGTCCTCGACGCCGTCGACGCCTCGCCTTACGCCGCCAATACGATCATCGTCTACGCCGCGGATTCCGGCGTGGCCCGCGGTTCGCACGGACTCATCGGCAAGCAGAACCTCTACGAGCACTCCATGCGCGTGCCGCTGATCGTCGCCGGACCCGGCATCGCCGCGGACAAGCGTAGCGAGGCGCTGTGCTACCTCTTCGACGTCCTGCCCACGCTCGGCAAGCTCTGCGGCGTCGCCGCTCCGTCGGGCTCCAACGGCCGCGAGTTCGCCGCCGTGCTCAAGGATCCGAGCCAGCCCGCCCGCCCGTTCCTGATGTTCGGCTACAAGAGCATCCAGAAAGCCCTCAGCGACGGACGCTGGAAGCTCATCCGCTATCCGCACGTCGACCGCACCCAGCTCTTCGACCTCCAGACCGACCCTTACGAGACCAAGGACCTTTCAGCCCTCCCGGAGCACGCTGAACGCATCCAGTCCATGCTGGCGAAGCTGGCCGCCGAGATGAAAGCCGACGGCGACAACGACCCGCTGACCGCCGCGAAACTCCTGCCCGCCGACTGGAAAGCCCCGACCAAGCTGCCCAAGCCGGGACAGAAGGGGTACTAAGAAGGGCTAGGGCCGGGGCTAGGGCTAGCAAGGGTGAAGCCAAACTAGCCCTAGCTCCGGCCCTCCTTCTTCCCGCTTACGCGGGAAGAAGGTATGACTTGCGGCCGAACTTCTTGGCCAGCCATTCCTTGAGCTCCTGGAAGTCCTTGGGCGGCTCGACGGTGATCGTCAGCGGCTTGCCGGTCTGCGGGTGCGTCAGGGTCAGCTTGTGGGCGTGGAGCATCACGCGGGGCATCGGCCAGCCGGCGTAGCTCGGGACGTCGAACTTGCCGTAGGTACGGTCGCCGAGGATCGGATGCGTGATGTGCGCGAGGTGGACGCGGATCTGGTGCGTGCGGCCGGTGTGCGGGAAGGCGCGGACGAGCGCGGCTTCGGCGCCGTATTTTTCTTCGACGCGCCAGTCGGTGACGGCCTCGCGGCCGTCCTCGCGGACGGCCATGCGCACGCGGACGGTGCGGTGGCGGTCGATGTTGGCGTTGATGACGCCGGAGAGCAGGCGCGGGGCCTTGTCGACGAGCGCGAGGTATTCCTTCTTGGCGGTACGTTCGGCGAACTGCGCGACGAGCGCGTGGTAGGCCTTGTCGGTCTTCGCGAGCACGATCACGCCGGAGGTCTCGCGATCGAGGCGGTGCACCACGCCGGGCCGGGGCGCGCCGCCGGCCGGGGCGAGCTTGCCCTTGGTGTGATGCAGCAGGCCGTGGACGATCGAGACCTCGTCCGAACCCTGGACGGGGTGCGTGAGCAGGCCGGCGGGTTTGTTGACGGCGATGAGGTGCGCGTCTTCGAAGAGGACCTCGAGGGCCATCTTCACCGGGCGGGCGGTGGGCTCGCCGGGGGAGGGCAGGGCGACTTCGATGGCGTCGCCGGGGTTGAGCAGCGTGCGGCAGTCGGCCGTCCGGCCGTTGACCTTCACCATGCCGAGGTCGAGGGCTTTCTGCACGCGGGAGCGGCTGACGCCGTCGAGGAGCGTGGCGATGATCTTGTCGGCGCGGGCCGGTTCGAACTCGCTCGGGATACGCGTCTTGAAGACTTCATCCGGGCGGACTTCCTCGACGGGCGCCTTGGCCGGACGGGCCGCGTAGGGCACGTGCGGGGCGGGCTTGGCCTTGCGCTTGAGCGCCTTGGCCGTACGGGCCTGCGGACGGGATCCGAGGCGCTTGGGCTGAGCCTTCTTCGGCTTTTTTTGGTTGGCCATGTTATTTGGCCTTACCGAGGAGGTATGCGGGATTCAATTTCTGGAGGGGCTTGGGAAGGAAGAGGCCGTCTTTGCGGATCACCTGGCCGTCGAAACGGATCTCGCCGCCGCCGTACTCGGGGCGCTGGATGCAGACCATGTCCCAGTGGATGGACGAATGGTTGCCGTTGTCGGTGGTCTCGTAGCACTTGCCGGGCGTGAAGTGGAAGGAGCCGGCGATCTTCTCGTCGAACAGGATGTCCTGCATCGGGTCGAGGATGTGCGGATTGAAGGCGATCGCGAACTCGCCGATGAAACGCGCGCCGCCGTCGGTATCGAGGATCTCGTTCAGGCGCTTGGTGTTGTTCGAGGTGGCCTCGACGATCTTGCCCTTGCGGAAGACGAGGCGGATGTTCTCGAAGGAGACGCCCTGGTAGATGGTCGCGCAGTTATACTGCAGCACGCCGTTGACCGAGTCCTTGATCGGCGCGGTGAAGACCTCGCCGTCGGGGATGTTGTATTCGCCGCCGCAGGGGATGGCGTTCATGCCCTTGATGTTGAACTTCAGGTCGGTGCCCCGGCCGACGATGTGGACCTCATCGGTCTTCATCATGGCCTGCTTGAGGGCTTCCATGCCCGGGATCATGCGCGAGTAGTCGAGCGTGCAGACGCGGAAGTAGAAGTCGGCGAAGGCCTCGGTGCTCATCTTGGCCTGCTGGGCCATGGACGACGTCGGCCAGCGGAGGACGACCCACTTGGTCTTGTTGACGCGGTGGTCGAGGACGGGGCGCATCAGCTCGCCGTTGAGCTTGGCCTGGGCGGCCGGGATGTCGCTGCCTTCGAAGATGTTGTCGGAACCGCGCACGGCGACGTAGGCCTGCATCTTCTTCATGCGGGCGAGCTCGTGGGCGGCGGCCAGCTTGAACTGTTCCTTGGTGCCGCCCTTGACCATCTCGCGGCCGACGCGGGCCCTGTGGAGGTTGACCATCGGGGTGGCGCCGCGTTCGCGGGCGGCCCGGATGAGGGCGATCACGAAATCCTCGGGGACGTCGTGGGCGTCGATGAGCACGTTCTCCCCTTTCTTGAGACGGGTCGAGAAACCGCAGAGCACGTCGGCGAGCTTTCCGTAGCGAGGATCCATGATGCGGTTAAGTTGCGACCCCCTCGGGCCCTTTCCAAGCGTGAAAGGAGCGCTTGCGATGCCGCGGGCTCCTCGCACGGTGTCCGCATGTCCGACTCTTCTCCCTCAGCGCGCGCCCTGGCCTTGGCGGAAGAGGCGTCGTTCGACTTCGCCGTCGGCGACGAAGCCGGCGCCCTTGCGAAGCTGGCGGAGGCCGTCGCGGCCGATCCGGCCTGCTTCGAAGCTTGGCTGGCCAAAGCCGAAGTCCACTTCGCCGCCGGTCAATACGACGAAGCCCTCGCCGCCGGCGAGCAGGCCCTCGCGCTGCGCCCGAAGGACATCCACATCCACACCTCGATGTCCCGCATCTGGATGGAGCGGGGCGACAAGACCAAGGCCGAACATCACGGCGCCCAGGCCCGCATCCTCGGTTGGGGCGACCAGCTCAAGGAGCCGGAAGGAAAGCAGCCGGGAGAGCTCTGAGCAGGGCCAGGGCTAGAGCCTGGGCTAGGGCTGGGTAGAGCAGGGGACTGTTTGGTCTGTCTCGGGCCCTTGCTCTAGCCCTGTCCCTAGCACTAGTCCTATTCCCGTTGTCTCACCCGTGTGACACCCTGACCCGAGTAAAAGGGGGAACATTGACCCGTTTGCGGGGTCGGGAGGGGGTCGGACCCCGGAAAATGCCCTTAATCAATTGCTAAACCTCGGTGAAACGGCTTTGGCATCTGTTCTGCAACCCCACTTCCGTCCTCAAGGACTAACCTCTACCCAAACAACCACCATGGCCAAAAACACCAAACCCAGCGTCAAGCCCCTCGGCGATCGCGTCCTCCTCCAGCGCATCGAAGAGGCCGAAGAAATCAAGGGAGGCATCATCATCCCGGACTCCGCCAAGGAGAAGCCGCAGGAAGCCAAGGTCATCGCCCTCGGTACCGGCGCCCTCGACAAGGACGGCAAGAAGGTCGCCTTCAACGTCAAGGTCGGCGACAAGGTCCTCGTCGGCAAGTATGCCGGCACGGAAGTGAAGCTCAACGAAGAGATCTACCTCCTCCTCCGCGAAGAAGAGATCCTCGCCGTCATCGAATAATCTAACCCCCAACTCTCAAACCACACCAACATGTCCAAGAAGCAGATCCTCTTCGATGAAGCCGGCCGCCGCAAGGTGCTCAACGGCGTCTCCATCCTCGCCCGCGCCGTCAAGGTCACCCTCGGTCCCAAGGGCCGCAACGTGATGATCGACAAGAAATTCGGCGCCCCGAAGGTCACCAAGGACGGCGTCACCGTCGCCAAGGAGATCGAACTCGACGATCCCTACGAGAACATGGGCGCCCAGATGGTGCGCGAAGTGGCCTCCAAGACCGCCGACAAGGCCGGCGATGGTACCACCACCGCGACCGTCCTGGCCGAAGCCATCTACAAGGAAGGCCTCCGTTTCGTCGCCGCCGGGGCCAACCCGATCTTCGTCAAGCGTGGCGTCGACAAGGCCGCCGAAGCCATCGTCAAGGAACTCGCCGTGATCTCCAAGAAGGTCAAGGACCGCAAGGAGATCAAGCAGGTCGCCACCGTCTCCGCCAACTGGGACGAGTCCATCGGTGACATCATCGCCGAAGCCATGGACCGCGTGGGCAAGGACGGCACCATCACCGTCGAAGAAGCCAAGACCATCGAGACCACCCTCGATGTCGTCGAAGGCATGCAGTTCGACAAGGGTTACCTCTCCCCGTACTTCGCGACCAACGCCGAGACGCTCGAGGCCATCCTCGAAGACGCCTACATCCTCCTCTACGAGAAGAAGGTCAGCGCCATGAAGGACCTGCTGCCTCTCCTCCAGGAGGTCGCCAAGACCGGCAAGCCGCTCCTGATCATCGCCGAAGAGATCGAAGGCGAAGCCCTCGCGACCCTCGTCGTCAACCGCCTCCGCGGCACGATCAACGTCTGCGCCGTCAAGGCCCCGGGCTTCGGCGACCGCCGCAAGGCCATGATGGAAGACATCGCCGTCCTCACCGGCGGACGCTTCGTCACCGAAGACCTCGGCATCAAGCTCGAGTCCGTCAAGGTGGCCGACCTCGGCCGCGCCAAGCGCGTCGTCGTCGACAAGGAGAACACCACCGTGATCCAGGGCGCCGGCAAGTCCGCCGACATCCAGGGCCGCGTGAAGCTCATCCGTCGCCAGATCGAAGAGACCACCTCCGACTACGATAAGGAAAAGCTCCAGGAACGCCTCGCCAAGCTGGCCGGCGGCGTCGCCGTCATCCACGTGGGCGCCGCGACCGAGACCGAACTCAAGGAGAAGAAGGACCGCGTCGACGACGCCCTGCACGCCACCCGTGCGGCCGTCGAAGAAGGCATCGTCCCCGGCGGCGGCGTCGCCCTCCTGCGCACCGTCAAGGCCATCGACGCCGTCATCAACTCCCTCGTCGGCGACGAGAAGATCGGCGCCCAGATCGTCCGCAAGGCGATCGAAGAGCCGCTCCGCACGCTGTGCTTCAACGCCGGCGTCGAAGGTTCCCTCATCGTCCAGGAAGTGATGCTCAAGCACAAGGGCGCCGAAGGCTACAACGTGGCCACCGGCGAATACGAAGACCTCATCAAGGCCGGCGTCGTCGACCCGACCAAGGTCACCCGCACCGCGATCACCAACGCCGCGTCCGTCGCCGGCCTGCTGCTCACCACGGAGTGCCTCATCACGGACCTCCCGGAAGACAACAAGCCTGCCGCAGGTGGTCACGACCACCACGACCACTGAGGTCGCTGAGCGATCGCTCCCCGAACACGGCGCCCATCTGGGCGCCGTTTTTTTTGGCCGAGTGGGCCGCCGCCCGCCGGGTTATATCATTTTTACGACAGCCCGGCCGCCGCCATGGTCGGGATTGCCCATATTTTGATGATTCCGCGGGTTGCTTCCGCATCTCCCGGGCTTTGGCTCATTGCACATCCCTATGCGCCTCTTCGTCGCCTTCCTGTCGGCCTGTTTCGCCGTCCTCGCCTCCGCCGCGCCGACCTCCGGTCCGGTCCGCGTCCTCTATCTTGATCCGCTCGGCGCGGAGCAGTCCGCCGTCGGCCCGCTCCACTCGCTGATGGCCGAGCTCGGCCGCGATGCGATCTGGTTCGACTACGTCGCGGGCGAGGTGCCGCCCTCCGTCGATTTCGGTCGCTACGATGCGCTCGTGGTCCCGTCGGCCCTCAGCGGACACCGGCTCCCTATGCTCGTCGTCAATCCCGACACCACCCCGGAGAAGATCCGAGAGTGGTTGGATGGTTCCTTGCCGAGCGCCCGCAAGGCTTCCTGGCAGGCCTTCCTCGCCCAGCGCGAACCCGAGGTCCGCGAGAAGAACGGCAACGTCGCCAATTACGAGAAGCGCCCGGAGCCGTTGACCTTCCAGAAGCCTTTCTCCGTCAAGGGCAGCATGGAGCGCACGCAGGTCGCCGCCGACCTGAAGCTGGTGCTCTTCGCCGCCGAGCCGGACATCATGAAGCCGATCGCGTTCGCCTGGGACGCCCGCGGCCGCCTCTGGGTCGCCGAGACCCGCGACTACCCGCACGGCGTCATGGAAGACCAGCAGAAGGGCAACGACTCCATCAAGATCTGCGAAGACACCGACGGCGACGGCAAGGCCGACAAGTTCACGGTCTTCGCCGACAAGCTGAACATCCCGACGAGCCTCGTCTTCGCCAACGGCGGCGTGATCGTCGCCCAATCCCCGAACTTCGTGTTCCTCAAGGACACCGACGGCGACGACAAGGCCGACGTCCGGCAGGTCATCATGACGGGCTGGGGTATCCGCGACACCCACGCCCAGGCGAGCAGCCTGTCCTACGGTTACGACAACTGGCTCCGCGGCGCGGTCGGCTACAGCGGTTTCGCCGGCGAGGTCGGCGGCGAGAAGAAGAACTTCGCGATGGGCAGCTATCGCTTCACCGCCGACGGCGCCAAGCTCGAGTTCCTCCACCAGTTCTCCAACAACACCTGGGGTCACGGGGCCAACGCGGCCGGCGACTCCTTCGGCGGCACGGCCAACAACGCCCCGATATTCTTCGGCGGCATCCCCGCCACGGCCTGGGCCAAGGGCTCCCGCGGCATGTCGGCCAAGAAGATCAATGTCGTCGACAAGGCCCACACCATCACCCCGAACTTCCGTCAGGTCGACGTGATGGGCGGCTATACCGCCGCGGCGGGTTCGACCTTCATCTACTCGCCGCACCTGCCGGAGCGTCTGCAGGGCAAGGCGATGGTCTGCGAGCCGACGATGAAGCTCATCGGCCTCATGGACGTCCAGCCCGCCGGCGCCGGCTACGTCGCCAAGGACGGCTACAGCCTCGTCGCCAGCTCCGACGAATGGATGTCCCCGGTCTTCGCCGAAGTCGGTCCCGACGGCGCCATCTGGTTCGCCGACTGGCAGAACTTCATCATCCAGCACAACCCGACTCCGAGCGTGAACCGCGGCGGTTATGACGCCAAGACGGGCGTCGGCGGCGCCCACGAGAACGACCTCCGTGACCACTCGCGCGGCCGCATCTACCGCATCGTCTGGGACAAGCCGGGCGCCGTCGCCAAGGCCGCCCAGGGCGAATCCTCCTCCGAACTCCTCGCCGGCCTCTCCGGCGGCACGCAGTATGGCCGCCTCCGCGCCCAGCGCCTGCTCGTCGAAGGCAAGAAGCAGGACCTCGCTCCGGCCCTCCGTGAGCTCGTGACCAAGTCCTCCGCCGACGTCGCCGCCATCCACGCCCTCTGGTCCCTGCACGGCCTCGGCGAACTCGACGCCGCCACCCATCAGACCGCGCTGCTCTCCTCATCGCCTGAGCTCCGTCGCAACGCGATCCGCGCCCTCGGCGCCGACGCCGCCGCCCAGAAGCTCTTCTTCGGCGCGGGCGTCGTGGCCGACAAGGCCCCGGCCACCCGCCTGGCCGCGCTTGTGAAGCTCGCCGATTTCCCGACCTCCCCGGAGGTCCAGACGCTCGTCCGCCAGCTCGCCGCGGATCCTGCGGTCAAGGCCGACGAATGGCTCAACGAGGCTTCCCGCCTGCTGGCAAAGAAGCACAAGACCGCGACCTACGTCGAAGGTCCGAACCTGCTGCCTAACCCCGGCTTCGAAGACGTGGGCGCCGACAAGAAGACCCCGCTCGGCTGGAAGCGCCGCGACTACGGCCAGCGCGCGGGCAACAAGGACGCCAACTGGGGCATCGTCATCGACCCGAAGAACGTGCGCTCCGGCAAGCACGCCATGCGCGCCATCACCCGCGCCGAGGCCGATACGAGCTTCTTCGCCGACGTCCAGCTCAAGCCGGACACCGAGTATCGCCTGAGCGCCTGGATCAAGACCCACGCGCTGCGCGGCAAGGCCAGTCTCAACGACCACATCGGCCGCGCCGAGACCGAGAAGGTGACCGCCCGCGAGTCCGACTGGACCGAGGTCGAGGTCGTCTTCAACAGCGGCAAGCGCACCAAGGCCAGCATCAACCTGCTGCACGTCGCCACCGGTGATTCGTTCTTCGACGACGTCCGCCTCTCGGAGCTCACCCTCGCCGGCGAGACCCCCGTCACCGCCGGCGACGCCGCCCGCGGCGCCGACATCTTCTGGAAACATCCCACGGCCGCCTGCGCCGTCTGCCACATGGTGGGCGGGAAGGGCAGCGCCATCGGACCCGCGCTCGACGGCATCGCCACCCGCGCGACGCCCGCCTATGTCCACGAATCCCTGGTCGAGCCGAACAAGGTCCTCGCGAAGGGCTTCGAGAAGCTCGGCGTCTCCCCGATGCCGCCGATGGGTCTGATCCTCAAGCCGCAGGAGCTCGAGGACGTGAAGGCTTATCTCCAGACGCTGAAGTAAGCCGTCGTCCCTCGCCCCAATCTGGTTGATTCGGGGCTAGGCCTATCTATCACTTTCGACCATGTGCTCCGTCGAACTCAAGAAGCCGATGCATCCGCTGGCCGTCATGGCCTCGCTTCTCGGCGTGACCGCGTTGTCGGCCGCGCTGCTCTACTTCGGCGTCCCCGGCACCGCGTTCCATGGCGTGAAGTCCGGCGTGTTCTTCCCGATGGACGTCGAGTTCGATGACGCGCGCTTCATGGATTACCAGATCAAGTGCACCTCCGCGGAGGTCACCGCCGAGGTGCGTAAGGCCTTGCTCAAGGTGAAGCCCGACTACCCGGCGGCCAAAGCCTCGGTCTTCCTGACCAACTATCCTTCGGGTTATAAGTTCCACGTCACCTACGCCACCTACTACGGCCAGCACTTCTCCTTCGGCGGTGAGAAGTGGTTCCGCCGCGGCGCCCAGGTCGGCGAGCCGACCATCGACGCCGAGATCAAGGCCAAGGACGATGTCCTCGAGAAGGCCATCCGCGACGCCATCGAGGCCTACTTCAAGTCCAAGGGCGCCCACGGCTGAGCAACAGGGCTAGGGCTAGAGCTAGGGATAGGGCTAGGCACGCCAGGGGCTGAAAGAGAAGAGCCCCGGATTGCTCCGAGGCTCTCGCAAAGTGGGGTGATTGAGGGGACTTGAACCCCCGACCCCTGGTACCACAAACCAGTGCTCTAACCAACTGAGCTACAACCACCGTGCGTCCTTCCTTGGGAGGAAGGAAGTCCTATGCAGGGAATCTCAGGAGGATTGTCAAACCCGGACCCGAAGGCAGGCAAAAGCCCCGCCCTTGGCGTCGGTTTGGCTTCTCAGCCGAGTTTTCCTCCCTTTATCCTTTCCCTTTCCTCCTGCGTATCGCTTTCTAACTTAACTTTATGTCTACGTTTTCCGACCTCGGTCTGCCCGAGCCAGTCCTGCGCTCCTTAGCCGAACACGGCTATGTGACCCCGACCCCGATCCAAGCCCAGGCCATCCCGGCCATCATGGCCCGCAAGGATCTCATCGGCGCCGCCCAGACCGGCACCGGCAAGACCGCCGCCTTCGCGCTCCCGACGCTCTCGCTCCTCGGGCCCGCCGCCGGCAAGCCCCGCTGTCTCGTGCTCGTGCCGACGCGTGAGCTCGCCGTCCAGGTCGACGAGAACTTCCAGAAATACGGCAAGCACTTCGGCACCCGCACCGCGCTCCTCTACGGCGGCGTGGGCTACGGCGCCCAGGTCAAGGCGCTCGAGGAGGGCGTCGACGTCGTCATCGCCACGCCGGGCCGCCTGCTCGACCTGCATGAGCAGAAGATCCTCGACCTGAAGTCCATCCAGATCCTGATCATGGACGAGGTCGACCGTATGCTCGACATGGGCTTCATCGAGGACGTCACCCGCATCGTCAACTACTGCCCGAAGGAGCGCCAGACCCTGCTCTTCTCCGCCACGATCTCCGACGCCATCGGCCGCATCGCCGGCTGGGCCCTCCGCGATCCGGTGACCGTCGACGTCCGCACCGGCCTCGGCGCCGCCGACACGGTCGACCACGCGATCTACCCGGTCGACATCTTCCAGAAGTACGACCTGCTGCTGGCCCTGCTCAACAAGAGCGGTTACAAGTCCGTCATCGTCTTCACCCGCACCAAGCGCGACGCCGACCGCATCGCCGAGTGGATCGAAGGCCACGGCACGCCCGTCGCCACGATGCACGCCGACCGCACGCAGTCCGAACGCGCCGCCGCGCTCGCCGGTTTCAAGTCCGGCAAGTTCAGCATCATGGTGGCGACCGACATCGCCTCGCGCGGCCTCGACATCCGCGGCGTCACGCATGTCATCAATTACAACGTGCCCGAGCACGCCGAAGACTACGTCCACCGCATCGGCCGCACCGGCCGCGCTTCCGCCGAAGGCGAAGCCTTCACGCTCTACTCGCCGGACGAGATGCATCACCTGCAGCAGATCGAAGTCCTGCTCGGCCGCGCCATCGAGCGCCGCAAGCTCGAAGGATTCCGTTACTACTCCGAACCGCAGCTGACCCCGGGTGGGCCCAAGGCCGCCGCGGTCTCGCGTAAGCGCAACCGCTGATCGTGTCCGTGCCCGCTGCCGAGCCTCCGATGCGGCGAGCCCTCGAGCTCGCCCGTCGGGCTTGGGGACGGACGCACCCGAACCCGATGGTGGGGGCGGTCATCACCGAAGGCGGCCGGATCGTCGCCGAAGGCTTCCACGCCAAGGCCGGTGAGCCGCATGCCGAGGTCATGGCCCTGCGCGCCCTGGGCCGTAAGCCCGCCGCCGACGCGGTCCTGCACGTCACGCTCGAGCCTTGCTGCACGCACGGGCGCACCCCGCCGTGCGTGGACGCCATCCTGGCCGCAGGCTTCCGCACCGTGGTCGTGGGCGCGCGCGATCCGAATCCGGCCCACGCCGGCCATGGCCTCGAACTCCTGCGCGCCAAGGGCGTCGCGGTCGTCGAAGGCGTGCTCGGAGAGGAATGCGCCGAACTGAACCTCATCTTCAACCATTGGATCACGCGCGGCGCGCCGCTCATCGCGCTCAAGGTCGCGTCGACGCTCGACGGCAAGCTGACCTTGCCGGCCGGGCAGGGCAGGGCGATCACGGGTCCGGAAGCCCAGGCCTACGTCCATCGTCTCCGCCGGCTCTTCCCCGCCATCGCCGTGAGCGCCGACACCGCGCTCGCCGACAACCCGCGCCTCACCGCGCGCGGTGACGAGGGCGAGATCTGTCCGGTACGCTTCGTGCTGGACCGTCATTTCAAGACCGCCGGCCGGACCGGACTGAATCTCTTCCAGGACGCGCACCGCACGCGCACCATCGTCGTCGGCCTCGGCGCCGCCGCCAAGAAGTCCGACCTCGCCTGGTATGAGGCCGAAGGCGTGAAGGTCTGGTCCTTGGTCGGCGACGAGGCCTCCTTCCTCCAGGTCTGGGCCGAACGTTGCGCCCAGGAGAAGATCATCGGCGTGCTCGTCGAGGCCGGCCCGAGGCTCGCGGCGTCCCTGCTGGCGGCCGCCGCCGCGGACTACTTGTACGCCTTCGTCGCGCCGCGTTCCGGCGATCCGACGGCGCCTGGCTGGCAGGATGGGGCGACGCTCCCGGCGGGGCTCCTTCGGGCCTCCCTGGTGGGCGCTGACGCCCTTTATCAGGGCCGTCTGAGGTAAGTCCTGCCTTCCTTCTAGAAAGACCTCCTAGGCCGAATTAGGGGTGATTACGCCGTCTAACGTAGGCGGGGAGGGTCTTTTTGGCGCTAAAGGGTCGCCTTGCCTGTTTAGGCTCGACTTTTCAAGAAAATCTTACATCACAGCGAGTCCGCCTCCCTGTCCTCCGCAGAATGGCCCTAACCTTCACAATCCTAACTACTTATGACAGAGAAAATCTTGGACCACAAGCGTAAGGAGAAGCCCTCCTTCACCTCTCTCATCGAGAAGAAGCGGGATGGGGGCGAGTTCACCGCCGACGAGATCCGTCATATCGTCGACTCGATCATGGACGCGGAGATGCCGGAGGCGCAGCAGGCCGCCCTCGCGATGGCGATCTATTTCAAGCAGATGTCCGCGCAGGAGACCGCGCTCCTCGCCGAAGAGCTGCGTCTCTCGGGCGACGTCATCGACCTCGACCGTCTCACCCAGCCGAAGATCGCCAAGGTCTCGACCGGCGGCGTGGGCGACAAGACTTCCATGGTGCTCGGCCCGCTCGGCGCCGCCGCCGGCGTCATCATGCCCGGCATGAACGGCAAGGACGAGGAGTTCTGCCTTTCGACCGTCGAGAAGCTCAGCTCGATCCCGGGCTTCAAGGGCAAGGCCACGATGGACCAGTTCCGCCAGCAGCTCGAGCGCGTGGGTTGCGCCGTCACCGAGCAGTGCCGCGAGATCGCCCCGGCCGACGACATCCTCTACACGCTCCGTCAGAAGACGGGCACGATCCCGTCCCTCCCGCTCATCACGGGCAGCATCCTCTCCAAGAAGCTCGCCGAAGGCTGCGAAGGCCTGGTGATCGACGTGAAGTGGGGCAACGGTTCCTTCATCCGCGACCTCGAGCAGGCCAAGCAGCTCGCCCGCATCGTCACCCGCGTCGCCCGCTCGCTCAACCGCAAGTGCGTGGCCCTCGTGACCGACATCAACCAGCCCCTCGGCGACTCCGTCGGCACGGGCCTCGAAGTCCTCGAAGCCGTCCGCCTCCTGAAGGGCGAAGGCCCCGAAGACCTGCAGGACCTCGTCCTCAAGCTGGGCATGGAGGTCGTACGCCTGGCCGGCGTCGCCGGTTCGACCCTTTCCGCCAAGCAGACCGTCGAGAAGCACCTCAAGGACGGCTCCGCCCTCGAGAAGTTCAAGGCGATGGTCCGCGCCCAGGGCGGCAAGACCGACTGGATCGACGACCCCTCGAAGTTCCCCAAGGCGAAGTTCATCCGCAAGCTGCCCGCCCCGAAGCGTGGCTACGTGCACACCATCGATGCCGGCAAGATCGCCCAGGGCGTCCGCCTCCTCGCCACCCTCAAGGACGGCACGCTCGACCCCGCGGTCGGCGTCACCGAGATCCGCAAGGTCGGCACGCAGGTCAAGCAGGGTGAGCCGCTGATCATGATCCATTACAACGACGAGGCCAAGGTCGACGCGGCGCTGCCGTATTTCCGCGACGCCTACCGCCTCGCTCCGAAGCGCCCGAACATGCCCCCGCTCGTCGTCGAGCGCGTGGCCTGATAAGGTCCTCCAGGAAAGAAGAGCCGCGGAACGATCCGCGGCTCTTTTATTTTCAGCCTTCGCCCGCCGGCGTGCCGTCGGAGGTCAGGATGAGGATGAGTTTCTGACCGTCCTGGCCGGTGAGCTCGACATCCACCTGCAGCGCGCCCGGCAGCCTGCGTACGCCGATCGGGCCGGAGATCTGGGCGCAGCCATGGGCCTTGAGGAAGTCGGCCGCTTCGGCTCCGTTCTCCAGCAGGACGAGACGTCCCAGCAGGGCTTTGCCGTCGGCCTGGCCGACAGCGAGTTTCACCGTCTGGTCGCGGAAATGATCGTCCAGCTGCGCCCAGGTCACGACATCTCCGGCGGTGAAGCCGCGTCCGCCATTGCTCCGCAGGGCGCTCAGCTCCGTCGGCGTCCCGCGCAAAGTCTCCGCCGTTGGCTGGCAGCCGACGAACGTGACGAGGGTCAGGAGCGCGATCGACAGCCTCATCTCAGAACAGGCGCTTCAGGAACTGCTCCATCTGATACCAGGAGTCGCGGTCGGCGTCGGCGTTGTACGCCGCGCCCTTGGAGTTGTCATCACCCGCGGCCTTGTGCGTGAAGCTGTGGACGGCGCCCGGGTAGCTCACGAACTTCCAGTCGACGGCATGGTCCTTCATCTCAGCTTTGAACGCCGCGATATCCTTGGCCGCGACGAAAGGGTCGTCGGCGCCGTGGAGGGCGAGGACCTTGGCCTTGATGTGCTTGCCGTCGGCCGGAGTCGGGGAGTCGAGGCCGCCGTGGAAGCTGACGACGCCCAGCACCTTGGCGCCGCTGCGGGCGAGTTCGATCGCGGCGGTGCCGCCGAAGCAGTAGCCGGTCGCGGCCAGCTTCGAGGCGTCGGTGCGGCTGTCGCGGGCCAGGACGTCGAGCGCCGCGTTGGCGCGGGCGCGGAGGAGGGTGCGGTCGGCCTTGTATTTGCCGGCTTCCTTGCCGGCGGCCGGATGCTGCGGCCGGATGCCCTGGCCGTAGATGTCGGCGACGAGGACGTTGTAGCCCAGGCTGGCCAGCTTGCGCGCGGCTTCCTTCTCGTGGTCGCTGACGCCGGTCCACTGGTGGATGATGAGCACGCCGGGTCGCTTGTTCGGCATGGCGTCGTCATAGGCCTGCCAGCCCTCGCACAGGACGTCGCCGGCCTTGTATTCGAGGGGCTTCTCCACGATGGCCGCGGAGAGGGTGCTGACGACGGCGAAGAAGGCGGGCAGGAGGGCTTTCATGCCTGCGAAACTAGGCAGGCCGGCCGACGGCGCAAGCGCCTTGCAGGCCGTCGGTGACGGCTTAGCTTCCTTCACGCGATGCGCGTAGCGATGTTCCGCCTGTCCGTCTTGGCCGGCCTGCTGGCCGTGGCTTTGTCCGGTTGTGCGCATACCCATGGACCCCATGACGAATTCCAGGACGCCACCTCCTTGAACCCGGAATTCGCCGGTTCGCTCAAGGGCCGCCCAGGTCTTTTCCCGCCGCCTCCGCGTCTCAGCGAACTGCCTGGTTCGCGCGTGAGGGAAGGCGAATAGCCGACGTCAGGCCAGGCCGCGCTTGGTCGACGCGGCGAAGTCCACGAAGGCCTTCACGACGCGGCCGGAGGCCTCGGGCAGGGCCCGTGCCTTCTCGATCGCCTGCGAGGTGTTGAGCCCGTCGCGGTAGAAGAGGCGGTGCATCAGCTTGGCCGTGGCGATCTCCTCGTCGGTGAAGCCCGAACGCTTCAGGCCGACGGCGTTGACCATCTTGGTCTCGCACGGGTTGCCGTCGGCGATGACGAAAGGAGGCACGTCCTGGACGCACTTGGAGCAGGCCGCGACCATCGCGTGGTCGCCGATGCGGCAGAACTGGTGGATGCCGGCGTTCCAGCCGATGTTCACGTGGTCGCCGACATGCACGTGACCCGCGACGGCGGAGTGGCTGGAGATGACGAGGTGGTTGCCGATCACGCAGTCATGCGCGATGTGCGAGTAGGCCAGCAGGACGTTGTCGTCGCCGAGGATGGTCCATTCGCCTTCCTGGGTGCCGAGGTGGACGCTGACGTATTCGCGGAAGACGTTGCGGGCGCCGACCTTGAGGCCGGGCTTGCCGGGGCGGGCCTTCAGGTCCTGCGTGCGCCCGCCGATGAGGGCGTAGGGGAAGACCTCGCACTGCGGGCCGAGCTGCGCGTAGCCGTCGACCGTCGCGTGGTGGTGCAGCACGCAGCCGTCGCCCAGTGTGACGTCGCCGCCCACGTAGGCGTAGGCGCCGATGACGACGTCCCGGCCGAGCTCGGCGCCGGCTTCGACGATCGCGGTGGGGTGGACTTGCGTGGCCATCCGGTTCAGCCGTTGGGCGAGTCGGCGATGGTGAAGAGCAGTTCGGCGGACGAGACGCACTCGCCGTTGACGAGGCATTCGCACTCGGCGGCGGCGATGCGGCCGCGGACCTTGGTGAGCTTCGCGCGGATCTCGAGGGTGTCGCCCGGCGTGACCGCCTTGCGGAACTTCACCTTGTCGGCGCTCATGAAGAACACGACCTTCGGGGCTTCGTCGGCGGCGCCGCGGCGCAGCATGATGAGGCCGGCGGCCTGGGCCATCGCCTCGACCTGCAGGACGCCCGGCATGACCGGCTGGCCGGGGAAGTGGCCTTGGAAGTAAGGCTCGTTGATCGTGACGTTCTTGATCGCGACCAGGGAGTCGTCGTTGAACTCGACCACGCGGTCGACCATCACGAACGGGTAGCGGTGGGGCAGGGCGTTGAGGATCTGGCGGATGTCGAGCGCCGAGCCGACGGGCGCGCTCGGGGCTTCGACCTTCGGGCCGGCGGGCGCGGCCTTGGCCTTGGGGGCCTTGGATTCCTGCCACTGCTTGCGCACGGCCGCGGCGAGGCGGGCGTTGAGCGCGTGGCCGGGGCGGACGGCGATGATGTGCGCCTTGAGGCGGACGCCGGCGAGGACGATGTCGCCGACGATATCGAGGATCTTGTGGCGGACGAGCTCGTCCTTGAAGCGCAGGGGCTCCTTGCTGACGATCTTGTCGCCCTTGAGGATGATCGCGGAGTCGAGCGTGCCGCCCTTGATCAGGCCCTTCTCGATGAGGCCTTCGATGTCCTCGTAGATCGTGAACGTGCGGGCCGGGGCGATCTGCGCCTCGTAGGTCTCGGCGTCGATGTCGATCGTGAGGTGCTGCGTGTGGATGCCGCGGTCGTCGGCGGACGTGCAGGTGATGCGCAGGCCGTCGAAGGGCAGGGCGATGATGGAGCGGCTGCCTTCGTTGATCGTGATCGGGTGCGTGAGCGTGAACGTCTCGCGCGGCTCGGCCTGCTCGACGACGCCGCACTGGTGGATGAGCGTGGTGAAGGGGCGGGCGGAACCGTCGACGATCGGCGGCTCGGAGGCGTCGAGTTCGATGATGGCGTTGTCCACGGCCATGCCGCTGAGGGCGGAGAGGACGTGCTCGATGGTGTGCAGCTTGACGGTGTCGGAAGAGACGGTCGTCTTCCGCTCGAGTTCGGTGATCATCTCCGAGACCGGACGCACCTCGGGCTTGCCGAAAAGGTCGATCCGGCGGAACACCAGGCCGGTGTTGGGCGCACCGGGCTTCAGGGTCAGGGTGACGTCCTGACCGGTGTGGAGGGCCTTGCCCTTGACGGAGGCCTCTTTGCCTAGGGTGCGCTGTTTCATGCCGTTCACACAGTTATTCACACCCCCCTCCCTCTGTAAAGGCCTACTTTCGAGGGGTTTGGGGTGGAATTCACGGTGGAGGGACAGGCTGAAAGAGGGCTAGGGCTAGGGCCAGGGCCAGGGCTGGGAGAGGCGGTCCCGATGAGGGATGGATGATGAAAGATGAGGGATGAATGCTGGACCCATATCATATCCTCCATCGTCCATCTTTCATCGGTTTTCTCCATCTGCCTATCGCCGTTCTGGCCCTGGCTCTGGCCCGGTTTCTGTCCCTCGTGCGAACGTCGTTCGCACGCTCACTTGTTCACACGGGGACGCGGTTCCTTGACACTGCGAGGCGCCGGGCAAATCGTCCGCACGTGCTGCTGGTCATCGATAACTACGATTCGTTCACCTACAACCTGGTCCAATACTTCGGGCAGTTGGGCGTGGAGCAGAAGGTGTACCGCAACGACCAGATCACGGTGGAGGAAGCGCTCGCGCTGAATCCTGACCGCGTGATGATCTCGCCCGGTCCGTGCTCGCCCGCCGAAGCCGGCGTGTCGTGCGACATGATCCGCGCCTTCGCCGGCAAGAAGCCGGTTCTCGGCGTCTGCCTCGGCCACCAGGCCATCGGCCACGTCTACGGCGGCAAGGTCATCCGCGCCCCGCACTTGATGCACGGCAAGACCTCGCCGGTGTTCCACAACGACACCGACGTCTTCAAGGGCCTGCCTTCGCCGTTCGCCGCGACCCGCTACCACTCGCTCGTCGTCGAGCGTTCGACTTTCCCCGCCGCCCTCGAGGTGACGGCCTGGACCGAAGACGGTCTCGTGATGGGCCTGCGCCATCGCGAGCTCCCGATCTGGGGCGTCCAGTTCCATCCGGAGTCCTTCGCCACCGAGCACGGCCTCCAGCTCCTGGGGAATTTCCTCAGGCTCTGAGCGATGTTCTGCCCCCGCTGCAATCACGAGGATACGAAGGTCCTGGAGACCCGCCTCGGGAAGGGCAACCATTCCATCCGCCGTCGCCGCGAGTGCCTGGCGTGCGATCATCGCTTCAGCACGATCGAGGAGATCGTCCGCGAAGGCATGGTCGTCGTGAAGCGCAACGGCGCCCGCGAGGAGTTCGACATCGGCAAGATCGCCGCGGGCGTCCGCAAGGCCACCGACAAGCGTCCGATCGAGCTCGAGCGCATCAACCTGATGATCTCGGAGATCGTCGAGAACCTGCAGGCGAAGTTCGGCGACGAGGTCCCCTCCAGCGCCATCGGCGAGGAGATCATGGCCCGCCTGCAGGCCGTCGACCAGATCGCCTACGTCCGTTTCGCCAGCGTCTACCGTGAGTTCCGCGACATCGACGAGCTCGCCAAGGCCATCGACCAGCTCCGCAAAGGAGGAAAGGTGAAGTGACCGCCGCGCTGCCCAAGTCCATCCGCCTCCGCACGCTCAACGCGCTGCTGGCCTCGATGGTGGGCACCGCTCCCCAGCTGCGCACCGACGTCGACGCGGTGCTCCGCGTCTTCGAGGCCGATGACGAGACCGATCCTCGCCTGAACGCCGCCGACCTCGCCGCCGCGGCCGCCCAGATCTTCCGCCTGCTTTCGCCGGACCGCCCCACGCCGTCCGTCGCCGTGCTCGACCATCGCGCCGAACCGTTCGACGCCCTCTGGGCCGGCGAACGCGTCGCCGCCGCCCTCGCCACGACCGGCGAAGCCGCCGACGTGCTCTTCTGGGTCGTCGGCCTGCAGGACCAGTATCTCGCCGGCACCCGCGCCCGTTCGACCCGCTGGCGCGCGGCCTACGACGAAGCCGTCGACACGGTGCAGGGCCTGGTCGCCCGTCAGGCCGGCCGCCGCCGCGTCACGGTCGTCGTCCTCTGATTTCCCATGAGCGCCCCGAAGACGCTGTTCCAGAAGATCGCCGACAAGGAGATCCCCGCGAAGCTCATCCACGAGGATGCGGTCTGCGTGGCATTCCATGACATCGACCCGCAGGCGCCGACCCACGTGCTGGTCGTGCCCCGCAAGCCGATTCCGCGCGTGGCCGCCGCGACGGCGGAAGATCAGGCGACCCTCGGGCACCTGCTCCTCGTGGCCGGCCAGCTATCCCGTCAGCTCGGTCTGGCGAACGGCTTCCGCATCGTGATCAACAACGGTCCGGACGGCGGTGAGTCGGTTCCGCACCTGCACGTGCATCTGCTGGGTGGACGCGCCCTCAGTTGGCCGCCAGGCTGAGGCCATGAGCGTGCCTGAACCCTGCCTCGTCCTCGACGGCTCCGCCCGCGCCGGAGTCCGGGTGGGAGTTCTCTCGGGCGGTCGCTGGGCAGGGCAGGGCGTCTCGCCGGACGGCGCCTTGGAGGGTCTCTTCGGCTGCGTCGAAGCCGCGCTGGCGGACGCGAAGCTGTCGTTGGCCGATATCCGCTCGTTCGCGCTCTGCGTCGGTCCCGGCTCGGTGCTGGGCATCCGCATCGCCGCGCTCGCCGTCCGTTCTTGGTCGGCGCTCGAGCCGCGTCCGATCTTCGTCTGGGAATCCCTCTCCGCGCTGGCGCGCTCCGCGCTTGTCGCCGGCGAACAAGGTCCGTTCCTCGTGGCCGTCGAATCGCGGCTCAAGCGCTGGCACGCGCTCGAGGTCGCCGCCGATGGTGCGCTCGGCCTGCCCTTCGAAGCCGAGGCCGCGGAGCTGAACGCCGCCGGCCGTCGTGTCTTCGCGTGCGGTGAAGCCGCCGTCACGGCCTTGCCCGCGCATGTCCCCGTCCCGCCTCCTTGGTCCGCCCTGCCGGCTTTGCTGTCCCGTCCGGGTTTCCTCCGCGAGGAAGCCCGCCCGGACGCCCTGAACGTCGCCCAGGACTTCGCGACCTGGTCCGGTGAGCGCCACCGCGCCGACGCATGAGCACCTCCGCCGCCCGCGCCTGGGTCGAGATCGACCTGCCCGCCATCGACCGTAACGTCGGCCGCATCAAGCAGGCCTTGCCCCCGCATGTGCGTTACGTCGCGGTCGTGAAGGCCAACGCCTACGGTCACGGCATGCCGGAGGTAGCCACGCGCCTCCTGCAGGCCGGCGTGGACTGTTTCGCGGTGGCCAACGTCGCCGAGGCCGCGATCCTGCGCGAGATCGGCCATGACGCGGATATCCTGCTGCTCAGCCCGACCTTGCCGACCGAACTCGCGCGCGCCGTCGCGCTGGGACTCGAGATCACCTTGAACTCCCTCGCCGAAGCGCAGGCGCTCGCCGCGCTCGTCCGCGGCCGCGACCGTCGCGCGAAGGTCCACGTGAAGGTCGATACCGGCATGGGCCGCGCGGGCGTCTGGCATGAGCAGGCCGCGGAACTCTTCGCCTACGTGCTCGCCGAACCCGGCCTCGAGTGGCGCGGGGTCTACACGCATTTCTCCGATGCCGACCACGACCAGGCCTTCACCGCCGCGCAGCGCGCGACGTTCCTCCGGCTGCTGGAGACGATTCCCGCTTCGGTCCGTAGCGGCCTGCTGATCCATGCCGACAACAGCGCCGGCCTCGAGAGCTTCTCCGCCGCGGCCCCGTTCAACGCCGTGCGCGTGGGCCTGATGCAGTACGGCCTGCCGCCCTCGGCGGGCTCCTTCCTGGCCAGCCTGCGTCCCGAGCCGGTGCTTTCCTTCCACGCCCGCGTGGTCTTGGTCAAGGACCTGCCGGCGGGTACGGCGGTCAGTTACAATCGCACGAGGGTGCTCTCCCGTCCGAGCCGCGTGGCCATCGTCGCGGTCGGTTACGGCGACGGCGTGCCCACCGCCGCCAGCAACCGCGGCCACTTCCTCGTGCGGGGCGTCCGTTGTCCCATCCTGGGCCGCGTGACCATGGACCAGACCATCGTCGACGTCACCGATGTCCCGGCCGTGGCCGTGGGCGACGTCGTCACCATCCTCGGCGCCCAGGGCGGCGACCGTATCACGGTCGCGGAGTTCTGCGCCTGGTCCGACTGCATCCCCTGGGAGGCCCTGTGCACGCTCACGCAGCGAGTACAGCGCGTCTATCGGACCGATCGCACCTGACCATGGCCGCCTTCCTCCGTCTCGCGCTGCTCTGCGTCTTCGCGGTCGTCCTGCGTGCGACGGATGACCCGTTGGCCGTCGCGATCGGCCATGCGAAGGCCCATCCGCAAGGCGAGGTCCCGGCCAGCTTCGTCGCGGCGGATTATCGCGGAGACCTGCGCGACCTGCCGATCGGCGTCTTCGACTCCGGCGTGGGCGGCCTGACGGTCCTGGAGGCCCTCAAGGCGCATGACCGTCACGATAACCGCACGGGCACGGAGGGCGCGGACGGCGTGCCGGATTTCGCCGGCGAGCGTTTCGTCTATTTCGGAGATCAGGCCAGCATGCCTTACGGGAATTACCCCGCCGTCGGTCGCACGGACTTCCTGCGCGAGCTCATCCTGCGCGATGTCCTGTTCCTGCTCGGCCGACGCCACGCCCACGGCCGGAAGCCGCCGGTGAAGGCCATCGTCATCGCCTGCAACACCGCCACCGCTTACGGGCTGGAGGACATCCGGGCCGCGGTGAAGGCGTGGGGGCTGCCGGTCATCGTGGTCGGCGTCGTCGAAGCCGGCGCCCAAGGGCTGGCCGAGACCGCCGAAGGCGCGCAGGGCGGCGTGGCCGTGCTCGCCACCGTGGGCACTTGCGCCTCCAACGCCTATCCCAAAGCGCTCGCCAAGGTCACCGCCCGTCCGGTCCGTCAGTTGGGCTCGGCCACCCTCGCCGCCGCCATCGAAGGCGACCCTTCGGTCACGACGCCGATCATGGACATCATCCGTGCCGACGTCGGGGCGTTCCTGCAGTCGGCCGCTGCCGACAAGGCCGCGCCGATCGATACCTTGATGCTCGGCTGCACCCATTATCCGCTGGTCGCCGACGAGATTGCCGCCGCCTTCGCCTATTGGCGCGAGCAGCCTGCGGCGGATGGTCGTAAGCCTTACGCCGCCCTCGTCGCGAAGGAACTGAAGCAGGTGAACCCCGCCGCCTGGACCGCCGAGGCGCTCTGGCGCTCTTTGCAGGGCGCCAAGATGATGGCGGTGGCGCCGTCTTCGGCCGGCGATCTGTTCTTCATCTCTGTCCCGAATCCTGCGTGGAAGGGCGTCGGCCTCGCCGCCGATGGTTCGCTGAGCTACGAATATAAATACGGACGTCAGCCTAACCAGGTCGGACGCGAGGATACGATCAACGTGCCCATGACGCCGGAGAAACTTCCCGGCGCGACCGCGAAGCTTGTCCGGGATAAGCTCCCGCTGACTTGGCGCAGCCTGCAGGCGGCCCGCTGACTCCTTTTCCCTCAGGGTCGCTTGCCGGACTCCCGGCGGACGGCGACGAACATGGCCGTGCCGACGGAAAGGACGGCCACCGTGACGGACAGCATCTGGGTCTCGGCCAGGAGCATCTGGTAGGCATGCGGGAGCAGCGTCGCCAAGCCCGTGCCGACCGACGTACGGTCGAGCGGATGACGGGGGGCGAAGAGCATGCCGACGGACCAGAGGATGGCCGGGACCATGTGCCAAGGTGCGTCCGTCGGCGTGAACCGGGCGCCCCAGCGCAGGAAGACCTCGGCCGTGATCAGCAGGCACAGCGCGATGACGAGGCCTACGACCGAGGCCTCCGCCAGATTGCGCGGCCGCTCATCCCCGTCCAGCACCGCGGAGTTACGGGTGGCGACATGCCTTCCGTAGACGGTCGTCGCCAGCACCACGAAGACCAACAGGAAGAAAAGGTTCTCCATTCTACTGCGGTCTGCGGCGCGTCGGCGGCAAGGCCGACGGTCAGCTCTTGAAGCCGAAGTACTGGCTGGCGTTGCCGTAGCAGACGTCGGCGATCAGGCGCTCGTTCCAGTCTTTGCGATCCGGGATGCGGCCCGATTCGACGTCCTGGCCGACGAGGTCGCACAGGATGCGACGGAAGTATTCGTGGCGCGGGTAGGAGAGGAAGGAGCGCGAGTCGGTGATCATGCCGATGAAGCGGCTGAGCAGGCCGAGGTCGGACAGCGCGTTCATCTGGTCGCGCATGCCGCGTTCCTGGTCGAGGAACCACCAGCCCGAGCCATACTGGATCTTGCCCGGCGTGACGCCGTCCTGGAACGAGCCGGGGAGGCAGGCGAAGAGGGCGGTGTCGGCGGGGTTGAGGTTGTAGAGGATCGTCTTCGCGAGGGCGTTCTCGCCCGAGAGCGTGCCGAACCAGCGGATGAGGCCCGGGCCCTGGCGGAAGTCGCCGATCGTGTCGCAACCGGCGTCGGAGCCGAGGCGCTTGAGCAGGCCGAGGTTCGGGTCGCGGACCGCGCCGAGGTGGAGCTGGGTGGCCCAGCCCTTGGCGTGGTTGAGGCGGCCGACGTGCAGCATGATGAACGCCGTGAACTTCTCGGCTTCCTCAAGGGTGGCGGCCTTGCCAGCCATGGCGTTCTCCCAGATGGCCTTGGCTTCGGCTTCCGTACAGGCGGCATCCGGCAGGGTGTCGAGGCCGTGGTCGGAAGCGCGGCAACCCGCGGCGGCGAAGTCGTCGTGCCGCTGGTTGAGCCCGGCGATCAGGCCGGCGAAGGTGTCGGCACCCTTGCCGGTCGCGGCGGCGAGGCGCTTGGCCCAGGCCTGCACGCGTTCCGGGGTGCGGACCTTGAGGCACGCGTCGGGGCGGTAGGTCGGGACGACCTTGGTCGCGAAGCCGGACTTGGCGATCTGGTGGTGCAGGTCGAGCGAATCGGCGGGGTCGTCGGTGGTGCCGACGACGCGGACCTTCATCAGCTTGAGGATGCCGCGCGCCGTGAGGTCGCCGTGCTTCAGCTGGCGGTTGGCCTCGTCCCAGATCTTCTGGGCCGTGGCGCCTTCGAGGACGTCCTGGATGCCGAAGTGGCGGCGCAGTTCGAGGTGGGTCCAGTGGAAGAGCGGGTTGCGGAGCGTGGACGGCACCGTCTCGGCCCAGGCCTGGAACTTCTCGCGCGAGGTGGATTTGTCGCCCGTGATCAGGTCTTCGCTGACGCCGTTGGCGCGCATCGCGCGCCACTTGTAGTGGTCGCCCGCGAGCCAGATGGCCGTGAGGTCCTCGAAGCGCCGGTCGTCGGCGATGTCCTTCGGGCTGAGGTGGCAGTGGTAGTCGACGATCGGCTGGTCCTTCGCCACGCCGTGGTACAGCCGCTGGGCCGTGCCGGTCGAGAGGATGAAGTTATCGTCCATGAAGGCCATCGTCGTCGGTCTCGTTCAGATGGACATCGCGGCGAAGCCGCCGTCGACGACGATCTCGGCGCCGGTGACGAAGCTGCCGGCGTCGGAGGCGAGCAGGAGGGAGGCGCCGATGAGTTCCTTGGCCTCGCCGAAGCGGTTCATCGGGGTCTTGCCCAGGATCGTCGCCACGCGCTCCGGGGTGAGCACCTTGCGGTTCTGTTCGGCCGGGAAGAAGCCCGGGACGAGCGTGTTGACGCGCACGCCTTTCGGGGCCCATTCGCGGGCGAGGTTCTTCGAAAGGTTGTGCACCGCGGCCTTGGAGGCCGAGTAGGTGAAGACGCGGGAGAGCGGCAGGATGCCGGATTCCGAGCCGAGGTTGATGATCGAGCCCTTGCCGGCGGCGACCATCGCCTCGCCGAAGACCTGGCAGCCGAAGACGACGCCCTTCACGTTCACCGTGAGGATCTTGTCGAGCTGGGCTTCGTCGATGTCGAAGAAGGGCGTGGGCGAGTTGACGCCGGCGCCGTTGACGAGGACGTCGACCTTGCCGTGCTTCGCGAGGATGCCGTCGCGGAGCTTGATCAGGTCGGCCTTGTTGGTCGCTTCACAGGACAGGAACTCGCCGGAACCCCCGGCGGCCTTGATCTTGGCGAGACGGGCGTCGGCCTTGGCGGGGTCGCGGCCGACGAGGATCACGTGGGCGCCGGCGGAGGCGAAGCCTTCGGCCATGGCGCCGCAGAGTTCGCCCGTGCCGCCGATGACGACGGCGACGCGGCCTTTGAGGGAGAAGAGTTCGAGGGAGGACATGGATATCGAGGGCTGGAGGGCTGGAGGACTTGAGGAGGGAGGGGTGGGCTTAGCGGACGACGCGGGCGCCGCCGCCGGCGAGCTGCTTCTCGACTTCCTTGCGGGTGACCATCGACGTGTCGCCGGGGGTCGTGGACGCCAGCGCGCCGTGGGCGGCGCCGTAATTCACGGCCTTCTGGGCGTCGTTATGCTCGAGGAAGCCGAAGACCAGGCCGGAGGCGAAGCTGTCGCCGCCGCCGACGCGGTCGAGGATCTCGAGTTCGGGGAACTTGATGCTGTCGTAGAATTTGCCGTCGTGCCAGCAGATGGCGCTCCAGTCGTTCTTCGTGGCGGTGATCACGCGACGGAGCGTGGTCGCGGCGACCTTGAAGTTCGGGAACTGCTTCACGGCCTCGGCGATCATGTCCTTGAACGCCTGGGTCTCGATGTTGGAGATGTTGTGGTCGACGCCCTTGACCTCGAAGCCGAGGGAGGCGGTGAAGTCCTCCTCGTTGCCGATCATCACGTCGACGTACTTGGCGATCTCGCGGTTCACTTCCTGGGCCTTCTTGAGGCCGCCGATGGTCTTCCACAGGGAAGGGCGGTAGTTCAGGTCGTAGGAGACGACGGTGCCGTGCTTCTTCGCGGCCTTGACCGCCTCGATGGTGGCCTGCGCGGTGGTCTCGGAAAGGGCCGCGAAGATGCCGCCCGTGTGGAGCCAGCGGACGCCGAGCTTGCCGAAGAGGTGCTCCCAGTCGAAGTCGCCGGGCTTGATCTGCGAGGCCGCGGTGTTGCCGCGGTCCGGGACGCCGACGGCGCCGCGGATGCCGAAGCCGCGCTCGGTGAAGTTGAGGCCGTTGCGGACCGTACGGCCGATGCCGTCGTCCTCGCGCCACTTGATGAAGTCGGTGTTCACGCCGCCCTGCATCACGAAGTCCTCGAGCAGGCGGCCGACCTCGTTGTCGACGAACGCCGTGCAGACGGAGGTGCGCAGGCCGAAGCACTTGCGCAGGCCGCGGGCGACGTTGTATTCGCCGCCGCCTTCCCAGACCTGGAACTGGCGCGTGGTGCGCACGCGGCCTTCGCCCGGGTCGAGGCGGAGCATGATTTCACCGAGGGAGACTTGGTCGAAGGCGCATTCCTTCGCCGACTTGATCTGGAGAGCCATGGTAGGAGGAGTTATGGTTTAGAAGAGAGTGCGCTCAGCCGGTGGGCAGGGCGGCGAGGTCGAACGGCTGATGGCCGATGTGGGACGCGATCTCGTTGAAGGCTTCGACTTCGGCCTTGGAAAAGAGGAGGCCGCCGGCCTTCTGGCTGCGCGCGGCGAAGGACGCCTCGAGCTGGCCGGGGAGCATGCACTTCTCGTTGCCGTGGCCGAGGACGTCGTCGAGGACGGCCTTGACGTTCTGGCCCTGGGTGCGGCCCTTCGCGAAGGCGCCGGAGCTCATGGCCTCGGGGTGGATCACCTGGAAGAAGAAGGCGCAGGCCTGCTTCTCGCCGGGGACGTGCGTGCGGCTGCGGATGGTCGGCAGCGAGCCGCCGATGTAGCCGGCGACGATCTCATTGATGAGCGAGAGGCCGTAGCCCTTGTGCGCGCCGAAGGGGATGAGCGACACGGCTTCGTTCGGGTCGAGGGTGACCTTGCCGTCCTTGTCCACGGCGGCGTCGGGCGGGAGCATCTTGCCTTCGCGCTTGAGCACCTGGACGCGGCCCATGGCGATGACGGAGGTGGCCCAGTCGATCACGATCGGGAAGCCGAGTTCCTTGGTCGTGGGGAAGCCCCACGAGTGCGGGTTGGTGCCGAGCGTCGGGAACTTGCCCTGGAAGGGGACGACTTCGGCGAGCGTGGCGGTGCAGTTGGTGTAGGCGATGTAACCGCGCTTGGCGGCTTCCATCACGTAGCCGCCGCCCCAGAGGTAGTGGAAGGCGTTGTCGACGGAGACCGTGCCCACGCCGTATTTGTCGGCGAGTTCGATGCAGCGTTCGATGGCGTCGACCGCGACGGCCTGGCCGAGCTTCTGGTGCGCGTCCCAGACTTCGGCGGCCGCGAAGCGCGAGGCCTTCTTCGTCACGGTGGCGTTTGGCGTGCAGCCCGGGACCTTGGCGCCGGAGCCGAAGAGTTCGTCGAGGTGGAGGGCCTTCAGCGCGTTGTGCGTGCGGATGCCGTGGTGCGTGGCCATGCTGGCCATCTGGGCCGCCTGCGCGGATTCCTTGGCGCCGAAGCCGCGCTTGACGTAGGCGGCGGTGACGAGCGCCTCGTGGGCGGCGCGGGGGACGACGTGGAAGACTTCGCTCATGGGTAAGGTTTCGGCGGGGAGATTAGACGACCTTCTTCACCGGGACTTCGGGGTTGATCTGGGCGAGCGGCTTCTCGCCGTGCATCGCGCGGATGAGGTTCGTGACCGCGGCGACGGCCTGGCGCTGGACGCTCTCGGCGGTACGGGAGCCGATGTGCGGCGTGACGACGCAGTTCGGGAGCTTGGTGAGCGGGTGGTCGGCGCGCGGCGGTTCTTCGTCGAGCACGTCGGTGCCGTAGCCGCCGACCTGGCCGGATTTCAGCGCGGCCGCGATGTCGTCGGTGTGGACGATCTCGCCGCGGGCGCAGTTCAGGATGAGCACGCCCTTCTTCATCTTCGCGATGTTCTCGGCGCGGATCAGGTCGCGCGTCTCGGGGGTCAGGTTCGTATGCAGCGAGAGGTAGTCAGAGACGCCGAAGACCTCGTCCATCGTGGCGGCGCGCTTCACGTCGTATTGGGCGGCGAACTTGTCGTCCCAATAGAGGTCGAAGCCGACGACCTTCATGCCGAAGGCACGGGCGCGGACGGCGACTTCCTTGCCGATGCGGCCCATGCCGATGATGCCGATCGTCTTGTCGAGCAGCTCATGGCCCGTCTTGCGTTTCCAGCCGCCGGAACGCGTGGAATCGGTATGGAAGTAGAAATTCTTTTCCAGGGCCAGCAGCAGGAGGAAGGTGTGCTCGGCCACGGTCGTGTGATTGACGCCGGGGGTGAAGAGCAGGGGGATGCCCTTGGCCGTGAGGGTCTTCACGTCGATCTTGTCCACGCCGATGCCGTATTTCGAGACGACCTTGAGGCGGGGGAGGGCTTTCTCGATGACCGCCGCGGTGATCATGTCGTCGCCGCAGATGTAGCCGTCGAACTGGCCCATCAGCGCCAGCGTGTCGGCTTCATTGAGCGGCCCGCGGGCGGTGACCACTTCCCAGCCCGTTTCGGCGAGCATCCTGTGGTGTTCTCCGGGGGTGTCCTGGAAGGAAGTGGTCGTGAGGAGGATACGCGGCTTCGTCATGGGTATATTCGAGCCAAAGGTGGCTTTGCGGCGGGTTTCCGTCAACAGGACTTCTGGGGTGGACTTACCTCGAAAACGGCATTTGGTAGCCCCACCCCGATTTTATGTCGACCACAGCTCAAAACTCCGGAGCCCCTTCGCACCGATGGGTCATTCTGGCCCTCCTGTTCTTCGCCACGACGATCAATTATATCGACCGGCAGATCCTCGCCCTCCTGAAGCCGATGCTCGACGCCGAGCTGGGCTGGACGAACGAGCAGTATGGTTATGTCAACTCGGCCTTCCAGGCGGCCTACGCCTTCGGTCTCGTCGGCTTCGGTTGGTTCATCGACCGTTTCGGCGTCAAGGTCGGTTACGCCGTCTCGATCTTCGCCTGGTCCGCCGCCGCCGCCGCCCATGCGTTGGTCGGCTCGGTCTCGGGTTTCCGCTGGGCGCGCGTCGCCCTGGGCGTCGGTGAAGGCGGCAATTTCCCCGCGGCCATCAAGACCGTCGCGCAGTGGTTCCCTCGCTCCGAGCGGGCCTTCGCCAACGCGCTCTTCAATTCCGGCACGAACATCGGCGCTCTCATCGCTCCCGCGGTCATCCCGCTGATGGCCCTCAACTACGGTTGGCGCTCCACTTTCGTCGTCGCCGGTCTGCTCGGCATCGTCTGGATCTTCTTCTGGATCCCGCTTTTCAAGGAAGCCCCCAAGCTCGACGACGAGGAGATCACCTCGAACCGTAAGGTGCCGTGGTTGAGCCTGCTGGGAAAGCGTCAGGCCTGGGCCTACATGTCGGCCAAGTTCCTCACCGACCCGGTCTGGTGGTTCTACCTGATCTGGCTGCCTGACTACTTCAAGCGTGAGCAGCACCTCGACCTCAAGGCCTCGGCCCTGCCGCTCGTCGTCCTCTACGGCATCGTCACCGTCCTCAGCATCTTCGCCGGCTGGCTCGTCAAGCGCCTCGCCGAGAGCGGCCATGACATCGTCAAGGTCCGCAAGGTCTCCATGCTCATCTTCGCCCTCTGTTCGTTGCCGATCTTCTTCGTCCGCGGCCTCGGCATGTGGGAAGCGGTGCTGCTCATCGCCTTCGCCGCTTCGGCCCACCAGGCTTGGTCCGCCAGCCTGTACGCGACGATCTCCGACACCTTCCCGAAGGAAGCCGTGGCTTCCGTCTCCGGCCTCGGCGGCTTCGTCGGTTCCATCGGCGGCATGATCTTCCCGGTCATCGCCGGACGCATCCTCGACAGCAACGCCAACGGTTACGCGGTGCTCTTCGGTTTCTGCGCCTTCGCCTACGTGGTGGCCTTCGCCATCCACCATATCCTCGTGCCGAAGCTCGAGATGGCCGAGGTCTGAGCCTCGCCGACACCGCAAAAGAAAAGGGCCCCGTGACGGGGCCCTTTTTGTCGGCATAGCGGGCGGCGCTCAGCCGGCGACGACGATGTTCACCAGTTTGCCCGGGACGACGATCTCCTTCACGACGGGCTTCCCGTCGGTGAACTTGATCACGTCGGCGTTGGCCTTGGCGAGGGCGAGCAGGGCGTCCTTGGAGATATCCTTGGCGACCTTGGCGGTGGCGCGCACCTTGCCGTTGACCTGGAAGACGACCTCGACCGAGGTCTCGACGAGCTTGGACACGTCGAGCCTGGGCCAGCCGGCGGCCGTGATGCTTTCCTTGTGACCGAGGCGCGCCCAGATCTCCTCGCACACGTGCGGGGCGAACGGGGCGGCGAGGCGCACGAAGTCCTCGACGGTCGCGCGGCGCAAGGCCGGCGACTTCTCGGCGACGTTCATGAGGATCATCATCTGCGAGATGGCGGTGTTGAACTGCAGGGTCTCGATGTCCTTCTCGACCTTCTGGATGGTGCGATGGAGCTCGCGGACGAGTTCCTCGGATTCGGCGCCATCGGCGCTCAGCTTGGCGGAAACCGCGCCGGTGTTCTCGTCGATCGCCAGGCGCCAGAGGCGCCTGAGGAAGCGGGTGATGCCGATGATGCCGTCCGAGTTCCACGGCTTGGAGGCCTCGAGCGGTCCGAGGAACATCAGGTACATGCGCAGGGCGTCGGCGCCGTGGTCCTTGACGATGGCGTCCGGGTTCACGACGTTGCCGCGGCTCTTGGACATCTTCTCGCCGTCCTCGCCCATGATGAGGCCTTGGTGGAAGAGCTTCTTGAAGGGTTCGGCGGTCGGGAGGACGCCGATCTCGTGGAGGAAGCGATGCCAGAAGCGCGCATACAGGAGGTGGAGCACGGCGTGCTCGGCGCCGCCGATGTAGAAGTCGGGGCAGCCCCAGTATTCCAGGTCGGCCTTGGAGGCCAGGGCCTCGGTGTTCTTGGGGTCGATGTAGCGCAGGTAATACCAGCAGGAGCCGGCCCACTGAGGCATCGTGTTCGTCTCGCGCGAGGCCTTGACCCAGAGCGGGCCAGGCTGGGCCTTGGACTGCGGCACGGTCGCACCGGAGGCGACGTCATACCAGACTTCGGTCCATTCAGGTTCCTTCGAGAGCGGCGAATCGCCGGTCGGAGAGGGCTGGTAGGATTTGACCTGCGGCAGCGTGAGCGGGAGCTGCTTGGACGTCAGAGGGACGGCGCAGACTTCGACGCCATTGAGCTGGCAGGTGACGGGCTCCTTGGGGAGGAACTCGCGCACTTCGGAGTCGGCCGGGATCTTGGCGTAGTCTTCGCGGGAGACCCAGAGAAGGGGGAAGGGCTCGCCCCAGTAGCGCTGACGCGAGAAGAGCCAGTCGCGCAGCTTGAAGTTCACGGCGAGCTTGCCCTGGCCCTTGGCGGCGAGGTCGGCGGTGATCTTCTTCTTGGTCTCGGTCGCGGAGAGGCCGTCGAAGGGGCCTGAGTTCACCATCGGACCGTCTTCGGTCCAGGGCTTCTCGTTGACGTCCACGGCTTCCTTGGAGCCGACGACCTGGATGATGGGGAGCTTGAATTCCTTGGCGAATTCCCAGTCGCGTTCGTCGTGCGCCGGCACGGCCATGATCGCGCCGGTGCCGTAGGTGATGAGCACGTAATCGGCGGTCCAGACGGGGATCTTGGCGCCGTTGACGGGGTTGATGGCGTAGGCGCCGGTGAACACGCCGGTCTTCTTCTTGTCGGCGAGGTCGGTGCGCTCGAGGTCGGTCTTGTTGCGGACCGCGGCGACATAGCTTTCGACGGCGTTCTTCTGGGCGGCCGTGGTGAGCTTGCCGATGAGCGGGTGCTCGGGGGCGATGACCATGTAGGTCGCGCCGTAAAGGGTGTCCGGACGGGTCGTGAAGACGGTCAGGGTATCGGCGTGGCCGTCGAGCTTGAAGGTGACTTCGGCGCCCTCGGACTTGCCGATCCAGTTCTTCTGGAGGCGCTTGGTGGAATCGGGCCAGTCGACGTGGTCGAGGCCTTCGATGAGCTTGTCGGCGTAGGCGGTGATGCGCAGGACCCATTGGCGGATCGGGCGGCGTTCGACCGGATGGTTGCCGCGGTCGGAGCGAGGTCCTTCCGGGGTGTTCAGGACTTCCTCGTTGGCGAGGACGGTGCCGAGCGCCGGGCAGAACCAGACCGGCTTCTCGGAGACGTAGGCGAGGCCGTGGCGGAAGAGCTTGAGGAAGATCCACTGCGTCCAGCGGAAGTAGTTCTCGTCGGTCGTGGAGAGCTCGCGGTCCCAATCGATGGCGAAGCCGAGCATCTGCAGCTGGCGGCGGAAGTTATCGATGTTGCGCTTGGTCTGGACGGCGGGGTGTTCGCCGGTGGCGATCGCATGCTGTTCGGCGGGCAGGCCGAAGGCGTCCCAACCCATCGGGTGGAGGACGTTGAAGCCGTTGGCCTTCTTATAGCGGGCGAGGATGTCCGACGCGGTGTAGCCCTCGGGGTGGCCGATGTGCAGGCCGGCGCCGGAGGGGTAGGGGAACATGTCCAGGACGTAGTACTTCGGCTTGCCGCAGGAGATCGGCTCGGTGCGGAAGGTGGCGCCTGCTTTCCAGGCGGCCTGCCACTTCTGTTCGAAGGCGGCGAAATCGTAGCTGCCGGGTTTTGTTTCCGAAGTGTCCATGAATGCGTGCAGATAGTAGGTTCGGGACGGCGCTGGCAAGGTTTTGGAGCGGTCGGCGACCCTATCCCGCTTGCCTAGGCCGTTCGGCGGGGGTTATCTGCCTTCATGAACGTGCTCGTGGTGGGCGGTGCCGGCTACATCGGCAGCCATTGCGTCCGGCAGGCCGCGGCCGCCGGGCATGCGGTCGCCGTGTTGGACGACCTTTCCTACGGCCATGCGGAGTCCGTCCCCGCCGGGGTGAAGCTCTTCCGCGCCGACATGGGCGATCAGGCCGCCGTCCGCGCCGCCCTACGCGAGACTCGCGCCGAGGTGGTCATCGATTTCGCGGCTTTCACGAACGTCGGCGAGTCCGTCCAGCAGCCGGAGCGCTACCACGAGAACAACGTGGTCCGTACCGAAGGGCTGCTCCAGGCGATGCTCGCCGAGGGCGTCAAGAAACTCGTCTTTTCGAGCACCTGCGCGACCTACGGCGTCCCGGAGCGGATGCCGATGACGGAAGACCTGCCGCAGCGGCCGATCAATCCTTACGGCGCCACGAAACTCGCCGTCGAGAAGCGCCTGCGTGAGCTCGCCGGGTCGCACGGACTGAGCTTCGCGGCCTTCCGTTATTTCAACGCCGCCGGAGCTTCGCCGGACGGCGCCATCGGCGAAGACCACTCGCCGGAGACGCACCTCATCCCGCTGGCCATCGCCGCCGCCTTGGGGCGCCGCCCGCCGCTCAAGGTCTTCGGTACGGATTACCCGACGCCCGACGGCACGTGCCTGCGCGATTACGTCCACGTGGACGACCTTTCCCGCGCCCACTTGGACGTCCTGCCGAAGCTGGCTCAGCCCGGCCAGGCCTTGTTCTATAATCTCGGCACGGGCACGCCTTTCTCGGTCAAAGAGGTCATCGCCAGCGTGGCGCGGATCCTCGGACGCCCGGTTCCGCATGAGTTCGCCGAGCGCCGCGAAGGCGATCCGCCCGCGCTTTACGCCGATGCGGCCAAGGTCCGTCGCGAACTCGGCTGGATCCCGCGTTATGATACGCTCGACAGCATCGTGCTGACGGCATGCCATTGGCACCTCGCCCGACCCAAGGGCTTCGCCTCCTGATCCGATGTCCGAGCAACTCCACCCGCACTGGCGCATCCAGTATATCCGCTCCCGCAAGGAGCCTGGCGCCGGCAGTCCGTTCGCGGCCCTGCTCGCGGCCAATGACGACGAGGCTAATCTGATCCTGCACCGTGGCGCTCACTGCTTCGTCATCCTCAATAACTCGCCCTATAATCCCGGCCACCTGATGGTGCTGCCGAACCGCGAAGTCGGCGAGCTGGCCGACCTCACCGCCGCGGAGCGCGCCGAGATGATGGACCTGCTCGTCCGTTGTCAGGCCGTGCTGCAGAAGGTGATGAGCCCGGCGGGCTTCAACATGGGCCTGAATCTCGGCAAGGCCGCCGGTGCGGGCATCCCGACGCATCTCCATTTCCACGTCGTGCCGCGCTGGGACGGCGACCACAACTTCATGCCGGTCATCGCCGACACGCGCGTCCTGCCGCAGGCGCTCGCCGAGCTCTGGGCGCGGCTTAAGCCCGCCTTCGCCGCCGCATGAGCCGCATCGTCGACATCTCCGTCCGCCACGCGAAGACCAAGGTCTCCGCGGTCTCGGTCCAGCGGGTCGTCCAGGCCTTGGACAAACTCAAGGGCTACCGTTGCCCGGAGGGTTCGCTGTCAATCGCCTTCCTCGGCGATAAGGAGACCGCCAAACTGCACGACGAATTCCTCGGCGATCCGACGGTGACCGACGTCATCACGTTCGTCGGCGAAGAGCATCCGGGCGAACCGTTCGCCGGCGAGATCTGCGTGAACATCGACCAAGCCCGCCGGGCCGCGAAAGAGCACGGCGTCACGCTGGCCACCGAGCTGCGCCTCTACGTGGCGCACGGCTGGCTGCATCTTTCCGGCCTGCGGGACGGCAACCGCAAGGAGTCCGCCGCCATGCGGGTCGGCGAAGCCGTGGCGGTCTCGCACCTCGACAAACTCGGCGCCAAGCTCCGGGTCCGCGATTAACGGACTCGCCCTCGGCTCCGTCCGCGTCCAACTTGCCCGCAGGATGAAGCGCACCGTCATCATTCACTCCGGCGGGATGGACTCCACCGTGCTCCTGGCCCACCTCGTGGCCGAGGGCAGGGAAGTGCACGCGCTCTCGGTCGACTACGGTCAGCGCCACCGCCGCGAACTCGTCGCCGCCGCCGAGATCTGCGCACATTATAAGGTCCCGCATCGCATCGCGGACCTCCGCGGCGTGACCTCCTTGTTCGGCGCCAACGCGCTCACGGATTCGCAGGTCGCCGTGCCCGAAGGACATTACGAGGAGGCCAGCATGAAGGCCACGGTCGTCCCGAACCGTAACATGTTGCTCATCGCGACCGCCGCCGCCTGGGCGATGTCGCTCAAGGCTTCTTCCGTCGCCTACGGCGCCCACGGGGGCGACCACGCGATCTACCCCGATTGTCGTCCGGCGTTCGCCGATGCCCTGGATAAAGCCATCCGTCTCGCCGACTGGCATGAAGTCTCTCTGGAGCGGCCGTTCGTCGGCATGGATAAGACCGCCATCGTCCGTCGCGGGGCCGAGCTGGGCGTGCCATTCGCCCTGACGTGGTCCTGTTACGTCGGGGGCGACCGGCACTGCGGCAAGTGCGGTACCTGCGTGGAGCGTAAGGAAGCTTTCCATCGCGCCGGCGTGGCCGATCCGACGCCTTACGCCGGTTAGGCTTATTCCCCGGATAAGCCGGCTTAAGATCTCCGGCCGGCCGGAGATTGGCATTGATGGCCCCGGCGCCCGGTGGGTAATCCTCGGACGTGCTCCGACGTCTCCACCGGCCGTTCGCTTGGCTCGCCCTCGTGGCGTGGCTGGCCGCGTCCGGCCTGTCGTGGGACCTCCTGCAGGTCGTCGCTTGGACGAAGATGTCGGTCGAGAACGCCTCTCACCGCTCCGTCGGCGCTGCGGTGACCAAGGCCCTGGCGGACGCTCCTTGCGCGATGTGTAAGGTCGCCCAGGACGGACGAAAGCAGAGCGAGCAGCAGCCTCTGGCGAAGGACGATTCGGCGAAGGCGAAGGCCAAGGCGGACACCTCCGTCGACGTCCTCGGGGTCATCGGTGTTCAAGATTTTCAGGGCCGGGCGCATGCCTGGCCGTCGGATGAAGTCGGGCTGACCAGGGCCGGTGAGGTGCCGGTACCGCCGCCCCGGGCGTGCGGCTGATCACCGTTGCCGGTCGCGGTCAGTTCGGCCGGCACGTGGCTCACTCCCTCACCCAAGTCGCACCTCTCGGTGCGCACCGTCGCCTGCGCGGACCGCCACACCCGTGCCGGCGACATAACCCACCCCACCTCCCTTCATGAACTCTTGCTTCTTCTCCGCTCGCGCTTCCCGCGTGGCGCTCTTCTCTCTCCTTGCTCTGGGCGCCTATACCGAAGCCCAGGCCTGTCCGTGCGGTTGCGTCCGCGTGCCGGTCGACAACCTCCTGGACCGTCCGGCGGCGGCCGTCAGCCCGTTCACGTTCGACGTCCGCTACGATTACGTCGACCAGAACCGCCGCAACAACGACGCCCATGCGCACTTCTATGCGGTGCATCGCAATGTCACGACGACCCTCGAGACGAATTTCGGCGGCCAGGTCTGGTCGCTCGCGATCCCGCGCGTCGACCGGACGATCCGGACGAACATCCAACCGAGCGGCGGTAATCCTAACCCGGTCAACACCAGTCAGGACGTCAGCGGCCTCGGTGACCTCGCCCTCTCGACCCGTTTCAAGTGGTCGGACTACACCGTCATAGCCGGCGTGAAGCTGCCGACCGGCGAAGATGACCTTACGCTGAACGTCTCCCGTCGTTACCTGCAGCCCGGCACCGGTTCGACCGACCTCATGCTCGCCGTCCGGAGGGAATATTCGGCCGATGCGGACCACCCGTGGTTCTTCTGGCAGGTCGGCGCCCAAGGCGCGGTGGCCTATGACGACAACTTCCGCCCCGGGACCACGTTGACCGGCACGCTCGGCGCTCGCTACGATTGGACGGAGTCGCTGAAGTTCTCGCTCCAGACCACGGCGATCCGCCAGTTCCGCGACAAGAACACCATGAACGCCGCGGGCTTCACCGCCTACGCCGAAGACCTCGAGAGCGCGGCCTTCTCCACGCACATCGCCGCGGGCCTGACGTACCAGCTGGCGGCCAAGACCAGCGCCTATCTGTTCTACAGCACCCCGCTGAAGAACAACAACATGGCTTCCCGGACCAACGGCAGCCTGGCGAATCCGGTGCACTCGAGCGAGATCTGGTCCCTCGGCCTGTCCCACTCGTTCTAAGGCTGGTCCGCTTCATCGCCTTCCGGGGCCTGCCGTATGAGGATGCGGCAGGCCTCTTTTTTGGGCCGTTCCGCGGCGCCGCCGACCGCATCTTCCTTGCGACCCGGCCGTCCGCCCTCCTATCTGCTGGCTGTCCCATGTTCACCTGCAGCAAGACCTACCGAGACATCCCGTTCGCCCACCGGCAGCATCGGCATGACGGGCATTGCTCCTTCCTGCACGGACACAACTGGGCCATCGAGATCGAGTTCGGCTGCGAGCGTCTCGATGAACGCGGTTTCGTCGTCGACTTCGGTGGCCTAGGTTTCCTGAAGACCTGGATCGCCGACCACCTCGACCATGCGTGCCTCTTCGCCAAGACGGATCCCGTCCGTGAGAAGCTTCTGCAGGATTACCCGAAGCTCTTCCGTCCGCTCGTCATCGATTCCGTCTCCACCGAAGGCATCGCGCAGTTCCTGTTCGAGACCTTCGACCCGATGGTCCGCAAGGAGACCGGCGGTCGCGCCTGGGTCCGGCAGATCATCCTGCACGAGGACACGAAGAACAAGGCGAGCTATCAGCCGAAGGCCTGACCATGGCCGAGCTCTACCCCGTCAATGAGACGTTCCTCAGCTGGCAGGGGGAAGGGGTGCATCTCGGCCGCAAAGCTTTCTTCATCCGGCTGCAGGGTTGCCCGGTGAAGTGCGCCTGGTGCGACTCCGCGTCCACCTGGCATCCGCAGTTCGTCCCCAAGCAGGTCCGCAAGGCCTCGGCAGTCGAGCTGGCTGACGAAGCCGCCGCCGCCCGCCCGGAATTCGTCGTCCTGACCGGCGGCGAGCCCTGCATCCATGACCTCGGCCCTTTGTTGGCCGCCATGGCCTCGGTCGGTCTCAAGGTGCACCTCGAGACCTGCGGGGCTTACGCCATCGCCCCGGGCTTCACCTGGGTGACCGTCAGCCCGAAATGGGCTAAACTGCCTCTAGCCGAGTCCTTGGCCCGGGCGGATGAGGTCAAGCTCATCGTGGAAGCCCCCGACAGCATCACCCGCTGGACCGAGGCCGTCGGCGGCAAGTGGCTCAGCCCCAACGTCTGGCTGCACCCCGAGTGGTCTCGTCGGGCTGATCCGGCCGTCTTGCGCACGATCACCGAGCAGGTGAAGCAGGGTGGGGCGCCTTACCGGGCGGGCTGGCAGGTCCATAAGCCCTATGCGGCTGATGCCTTGGACCCCCGCGCCCGTCCGCCGGCCCCCTTGGGTGGCGACGTCGGCAAAGGTTTCTGAGGTTCCGCGCCTGTCCGCCGGTCGCGGGTCGGGGCCCATGGTCGGTACTATCTTCGGATGGGAACTTTTTTTGCTTCACACGGGGGCTGAACCCTCATTCAAAACGACCTCATGAACCGACCTGCCGTGCTCGCTCTCGAAGATGGGACCATTCTTCGGGGCAGGGCGTTCGGAGCTTCGGCCACCCTCTGCGGCGAAGTCGTGTTCAATACGAGCATGACCGGCTACCAGGAGATCCTCACCGACCCTTCCTACTTCGGTCAGATCGTCACCATGACGGCCCCGCAGATCGGTAACTACGGCGTCAACGAGGACGATTTCGAATCCGCCCGCCCGCACGTCGCCGGTTTCGTCGTCCGCGACCTTTCGCCGATCGTCTCGAACTGGCGCGCCACCACCGACCTGAGCACCTGGCTCGCGAAGTACGGCATCCCCGGCATCGAAGGCGTCGACACCCGCGCCCTGACCAAGAAGCTGCGCTCCGCCGGCGTCATGAAGGCCTGCCTCTCCACCGAAGGCATCAGCGACGAGGATGCCCTCAAGCGCGCTCGTGCCTGGACCGGCACCGTCGGCGCCGACTTCGTCAAGGACGTCACCTGCAAGGCTCCTTATCACTTCAACGCCACGGCCGGCGACTGCTCGGCCTTCACCGTCCCCGGCACGCACCTCAACAAGCCGAAGGGCCGCGCGACCAAGTTCCGCATCGCGGCCTTCGACTTCGGCGCCAAGACCTCCATCTTCCGCCGCCTCGTCGCTTCCGGTTTCGATGTCCACGTCTTCCCGGCCCGCACCCCGGCCGCCGAGATCCGCGCCTTCAATCCCGACGGCGTCTTCCTTTCCAACGGCCCCGGCGACCCCGCCGCCCTGAAGTACGCCCATGAAGCCGTGGCGGACCTCATCAAGACCTACCCGGTCTTCGGCATCTGCCTCGGTCACCAGATCATCACGCACGCCATCGGTGCTTCGACCTACAAGCTGAAGTTCGGCCATCGCGGCGGCAACCAGCCCGTCAAGAACACCGAAGAGGACCGCGTGTCCATCACCGCCCAGAACCACGGCTTCGCCTCCCGGCGCGAAGACCTGGAGCGCTGCGGCGCGGTCGTCACCGAGGTCAATCTGAACGACGACACCGTCTCCGGCCTGCGCCTCAAGGATAAGCCCGTCTTCTCCGTCCAGTATCACCCGGAAGCCGGCCCTGGTCCGAACGACGCCGACGTGCTCTTCGACCGGTTCTACGACGTCATCGCCAAGAGCAAGGCGGCCAAGTAAGCCGCTGCGTCATGGCTGCCCGACTCCTCGCAGCCTTGGGTCTGGCGCTCCTCCTCGGAGGTTGCGCCGTGCTGCCGCCGACGGCCGAAGATCGCGTCGTCGAGCTGATCGAGGACGCCGTTGCCGGGCGGAGCATCGCCGGACGATATCACAACCTCGACCCCGTGGACGAGGCCAGCACCGCTCAGTTCGTCTACGTCGAGGAGTGGTTGGACGTGAACGGCGAGGCGGTCCTGGAGGTCCGTCCCGCTCCCGTGGCCAAGGAAGGCGCCTTCCGCTTCACACGTTCGGCCGATGGCCGCACGACGTATCTCATCAGCTACGGCTGGCCCGGCCCGCAGGTACGTTCGCGGGTGCTCCGGCCGGCGCCCGGTTCGACCGTCACCTTGCTGGGCTGGTCGGACCTACTGCCGTGGGAGCAGCTCGGCGGCGTCTGTGTGATCACGACCCCGCGCGAGATGGCCGACGAAGAGAACCACCCGTGCAAGCAGGCGTTCGTCTTCAAGGTCACCTCGCCGCGCTGACGGCTCAGAGCTCGACCTGCATGCCGAGCTCGACCACGCGGCCGGGCGGCAGGTTGAAGTAGGCCGTCGCGGACAACGAGTTGCGGTTGAGCACTTCGAAGAGCTTTTCCTGGACGGCGTTGAGCGAGAACCCGGTCGTCGCGCGGACGATCGTCTCGCGGCTGAGGAAGTAGGTCGTCTCGAGCGGATTGGGGCTGATGCCGAGTTCGCGGTAGGCCGCGTCGAGGACCGGGAAGACGTTCTGCTTCTCGCGGAAGCCGAAGCGTCCGGTGACGCTGAGCACGGAAGGGAATTCCTCGTGGCTGTCGACCTTGCAGAATTTCGGCCCGCGGGTCTGGAAACTCACACGCTCGGAATCCGGCACGATCGCCCGGTTCTCGTCGACCTTGAGGGTCACCACGATGATGTGGTCGTGCAGGGCGCGGTTGTGCTTGAGGTTGTGGGCCAGCGCCATCGGGACGGACTTCGTCGAGCCGGCGAGGTAGACCGCCGTCCCCTTCACGCGGGCGAACTTGCCGGCCACGAAGCGGTCCTCGACGCTGTCCAGGAAGTTCTCGAAGTCGCCGGCCGCCTCGCCCTCGCTCAGCTTCTGCTTCATGGCGATGCGTCCCTTGTTCCAGACCGCCATCAGGTAGTAGACCACGACGCCGATCAGCAGCGGGAGCCAGCCGTTGGGAAGGACTTTGTGCGCGTTGCCCAGCACGAAAAGCACTTCCAGCAGGATGAAGGGCGTGAGCAGGGCATAGGCTCCGGCGGAGGGGATGCGCAGCTTATGGCGCAGGTATTGGCCGAAGAGGATCGTCGTGACCAGCATCGTCAGGCTCACCGCGATGCCGTAGGCGCTGGCGAGGTTCTCGGAGGTCTCGTAATGCAGCACCAGGTAGATCGATCCGATCATGAGCAGCCAGTTGATGACCGGCACGTAGACCTGGCCGGATTCCTGGTCCGACGTGTAGGTCATGCGCATGCGCGGCAGGTAGTTGAGCTGGATCGCCTGCATGGTGATCGAGAACGCGCCGGCGATGAGGGCCTGGGAGGCGATGATCGCCGCGAGGGTCGCGATGACCACCAGCGGAATCTGGGCCCAGCCGGGCGCCATGTTGAAGAACGGGTTGAAACCCGGCTCGAGGAGGGCGTCCGGGTGGGCGAGGGCCCACGCGCCCTGGCCGAGGTAGTTCAGGATGAGGGCAGGGAAGACGATGAAGCACCAGGCGGCCCGGATCGGCTTCTGGCCGAAGTGGCCCATGTCCGCGTACAACGCTTCGGCCCCGGTGACGGAAAGGAAGACCGCCCCGAGGATCAGGATGCCTAGTCCGGGGTGGGAGGTCAGCAGGTGCAGGCCTTCGAGGGGGTTGAAAGCCCAGACGATCTCGCCGAGGACCGCGTGATGCAGGGCGAGCGAAAGCACGCCGAGCCCGCCGATGACGATGAACCAGACCATCGTGATCGGACCGAAATACATGCCGACCCGGCCGGTGCCGATTTTCTGCAGCCAGAAGATGCCCGCCAGGATGAGCACGGCGGCCGTCGGGATGAAGTATTTGAGGAAGCCGGCCGTGAGCGGCCCGTGCAGACGTTCATTGGCTTCCTTGACGCCTTCCAAGGCGGAGACGACCGAGATCGCGGGGGTGATGACCCCGTCGCCGTAAAGCAGGGCGGCGCCGAAGACGCCGAGCAGCACGAGCACGCTGCGGTGCTTCCGTTTGGCTTTATCTTTGTCTTTGGAGGAGGCGAGGGAGACCAAGGTCATGATGCCGCCTTCGCCGTCTTCGTTGGCTTCCATGACCAGGAGCACGTATTTCACCATCACCACGAAGATCAGCGACCAGATGATCAGGGAGAGGATCGGGACGACTTGGGAGGCTCCGAGGATGTTATTGTCGGCGTCCCTGACCCGCAGGCACTCCTTGAACGCGTAAAGGGGGCTCGTCCCGATGTCACCGAACACGACCCCGAGGGCCGCGATGGTGGCCGCCATGGTCAGCGGCTTGACGGGGGAGGAGCCTTCGGTCGGCTCCGGGTCGGACGTGCTCATGGAGAGTTATTCACAGTGACAGCTCCTAGGGGCTAATCAAAGCCAATCGGGGATGCCGGGGCTTGCCTTTTTGTCCCATTATCGCATTTCCAGACCTTCAGCCCACCCCTTTCCAAACAATACGAACAATGAATATCATCCAAACTGTTGTCATTCAGGGACTAGCACAGGCCCAGCCTGCCGCCGGTGCGCCTCAGGCCGAGCAAAGCGGCGGCTGGAGCATCCTGGTCATGTACGCCCTCCTTTTCGTGGGCATGTACTTCCTGCTCTTCGCCCCCCAGCGCAAGCGCCAGAAGGAGCTCGAAAAGCTCCAGTCCGAGCTGTCGGTCGGCGACAAGGTGCTCGCCGCCGGTGGTATCTATGGTCGCGTCGTCTCCATCAAAGACGACCGTATCACCCTCGAACTCGATTCCGGCCGTCTCGTCGTCCACAAGTCCGCCATCATGGGTAAGGACGCCGACGCCGTCGTCCAGGCCTGAGGTCATCCACCCCTAAGCCTACCCTGATACTATGACGTCCAGGACCTGGTTCTGGAAGATCGCGGTCTCGCTCGCTGCCTTGGCTGTCGCCTGGTACGAGTTCCACCCGATCGCTCCGACCCCTCTCGACCAGTTCGTGCCCACGCAGGTCATCGCGCAGAAGCCCGAATTCGACAAACTCCACGCCGAAGCCCTCGAGCGCGTCAAGCGCCACAAGGATGCCGCCGTCGCCGCCGACCAGAAGTCGGTCTCTTACTTCCAGGCCCTGCGCGACATCGGCGAAGGCCGCGGTCGCGCGGCCCCGGTCGACCTCCGTCCGTTCTTCTTCACCGAAGCCCAGATCGTGACCGAGCCTGACCAGGCCAAGCGCAACGGCATCGTCCTGAAGCAGCTGCTCGTCGGCTCCCAAGGTCGCCTCAAGCTCGGCCTCGACCTGCAGGGCGGGGTGTCCTTCACCCTCAAGGTCGACCCGACCGGCGCCGAATCCGGCGAGAAGACCGCCGGCGACAAGTCGAACGTCTCCCACTCCGACATGGTGAACCAGGCCCTCCAGGTCATGGAGCAGCGCGTCAACCAGTTCGGCGTCGCCGAGCCCGTCCTCCGTCCCGTGGGCGACCTCTCGCTGGAGGTGCAGCTCCCCGGCGAGGATGCCGCGAATAATCCTGACGTCATCGATTCGCTCAAGAAGCCCGCCAAGCTCGAGTTCCGTCAGGTGCACCGCTTCGAGCGTCCGACCGAGACCGAGCGCGAGCATTCGCTCCGCTCCTTGCCGGTCGATCCGACGCTCGGCGCCTCCTCGGCCATCTCGACCTACGAGGTGCTGACCATCCGCGACGTCGAAGCCAAGACCGGCGAGATCCGCGTCACCCGTTACTACGTCCGTAAGGCCGCCGACGCCACCGGCAAGATCATCAAGGCCGCCTCGGGTCGCTCCGACGACGGCATCTCCTTCTACGTGGACATGAAGTTCACCGACGAAGGCTCCAAGAAGTTCGGCGACCTCACGGCGAAGATCGCCGAGGGCAACGCGCGCTCGGTCGGCCAGCTCGCCATCGTCCTCGACGGCAAGCTGCAGTCCGCCCCCACCGTCCGCGACGCCATCCGGGGCGGCGGCGCGACCATCACCGGTTCCTTCACCCGCGAAGAGGCGGTCGAGCTCGCCAACGTGCTCAACAACCCCCTTGAGTTCCCCCTGATCATCCAGGACGTCACCTCGGTCGGTCCCTCGCTCGCCAAGGACGCCCAGGGCAAGTCCGTCGTGGCCTCCTTGGTCGCCGTCGGCCTCGTCATCTTCTTCATGGTCGGGTTCTACGTCTGGGGCGGCTTCATCGCCATCCTCGGCATGATCCTCAACCTGCTGATGATCCTCGGCGCCATGGCCTACTTCGGTGCGACCATCACGCTCCCTGGCGTCGCCGCCTTGGTGCTCACCCTCGGCATGGCCGTCGACGCGAACATCCTCATCTTCGAGCGCGTGCGCGAAGAGGCCGCCCTCGGCAAGGACCGCTCGGTCGCCCTCCGTGAAGGCTATGCCCGCGCGACCTGGACCATCATCGACGCCAACCTCACGACCCTCCTCACGGCCTTGATCCTGGTGTTCATGGGTACGGGACCGATCCGCGGTTTCGGCGTCACGCTGACCATCGGCATCTTCACGACGGTCTTCACGTCCCTCGTGACCTGCCGCGGCCTCCAGGAACTCGCGCTCTCCCGCGGCGTGATGACGCGCATCTTCGGCCTGCCGGTCTTCAAGCCCACGCTGCAGATCCCGTTCCTCAAGTTCGCCCGGGTCGCCTTCATCGCCTCCTGGCTGATCATCGGCCTCGGCCTCACGCAGCTCGCCATCAAGGGCAAGGAAGCCTTCGGCAAGGACTTCCGCGGCGGCGAATCCACCCTCGTCGCGCTGGCTCCCGGCGCCGCCGTCGACACCGGCAAGATCGCCGCGCTCGCCGCTTCCATCGGCCTGCCGGACACCACCGTCACCGTCCAGACTCCGGTCGGCGGCGGCGAGCCGACCCTCCGCATCGAGACCGAACTCACCAAGGACAAGTCCAAGGGCGAGTTCGCCAACGTCGCGGCCATCGTCGGTGCCATCCAGGCCAAGAATCCTGGGATCCTCAAGGACCGCTCCGCGCCGGTCGACAAGCTGATGCTCTCCAAGGAGGCCATCGGCGGATCCGTCAGCTCGGAGCTGCGCTCCAACGCCGTCTGGTCCGTGGTCCTGGCGCTCCTCGGCATCGGCCTCTACGTCTCCCTGCGCTTCGAGACCGGCTTCGGCGTCGCGGCCATGGTCGCCACCCTGCACGACGTGCTGCTGACCATCGCGCTCTTCGTCGCCTTCGGCGGCCAGTTCAACGCGACCCTCATCGCGGCGATCCTGCTGATCATCGGCTACTCCATCAACGACACCATCGTCGTCTTCGACCGTATCCGCGAGGAGCTGCAGGCCAACCCCGGCCGCGAGCTCCGCGACGTGATCCACTTCGCCATCAACCGCACGCTTTCCCGTACGACGCTCACCGCGGCCACGGTCTTCCTCTGCGCCGTCGCCCTCTGGGCCTTCGGCGCCGGCGACGTCCGCCTCTACGGCGAGATCTTCATCTACGGCGTGCTGACCGGAACCTTCTCCTCGATCTTCATCGCGAGCCCCGTCTTCTACTGGTGGCACAAGGGCGATCGGAAGGGCGTAGACGCCGCGGAACTCCCGCGCACCTACTCCTGGGAGGCGGGCTCCGACAAGGACGCCTAAGGCGCCCTGCTCCTATGGCCGCCTGGTCTCACCGGGCCGCGGACGCCGGGCTCGCCCGTCGCATCGCGGCTTCGCTGGGGGTTAGCGAACCCCTGGCCGCCGTCCTCGCCCGTTCCTTCGCGGACGAGGCCGAGGCGGAGCGTCATCTCCGCCCGCAGCTCGCCCACGTCTCCGACCCGTTCGCGGTCGGGGGCCTGCGCGAAGCCGCCGAGCGTCTCGTCCTCGCCGCCGCCAAGGGCGAGCGGATCGCCATCCTCGGCGACTACGACGTCGACGGGGTCTCGAGCACCGCGATGCTCGTCCACTTCCTCCGCCGGCTCGGCGCCACGCCGGAGTACTTCGTCCCGCGCCGCCTGGAGGAGGGCTACGGTCTGTCGATGGCCGCGCTCGAACGCGTGCTCGCCGAGGCGAAGCCGCAGCTCTTCGTCGCCCTCGACTGCGGCACCAATTCCAAGCCGGAGGTCGAACGCCTCCGGGCCGAAGGCGTCGACGTCATCGTGGTCGACCACCACGTCGCCAAGGAATCACGCGTCAGCTGCACGCTCGTCAACCCGCGCGTCAATGACGCCGAAGACGCCCCGTGGCAGACGCTCTGCACCGCCGGACTGGTCTTCAAGCTGGTCCACGGCGTGCTGAAGGTCCTGCGCCTCGCCGGCGACGAACGTGGCACTTCGATCGCGGTGAAGGACTATCTCGACCTGGCCGCCCTCGGCACGATCGCCGACCTGGTCCCGTTGCGCACGGAGAACCGCATCCTCGCGGCGCACGGACTCAAGGCCCTCGGCGAAGCCCGCCGGCAGGGCCTGCGCGCCCTCATCGCCGTCAGCGGCATGGAGCCCGGCGGCGTGCTGTCTTCGGTCGACGTCTCTTACCGTATCGGCCCCCGCATCAACGCGAGCGGCCGTCTGGCCGACGCGTCGCTACCGTTGCGCCTGTTGCTTTCGGACGATCCGGACGACTGCCTGCGCGACGCCGCGCAGCTCGACGCCATCAATCGCGAGCGCCAGGAGATCGATAAGAAGGTCACCGAAGAAGCCATGGCGCAGGCCAAGGCGATGGGCGATCTCGCCGGCTATGTCGTCCACGGCGACTGGCATCCGGGAGTCGTCGGCATCGCGGCCGGCAAGATCTGCCGCGCGTTGGACCGCCCCGTCATCGTTCTCGGCAAAGAAGGGGAGAGCGCCAAGGGTTCCGGACGCAGCGTGCCGGGCACCAATCTTGTCGAAGCCCTCGGCGCCTGCGCCGACCTGCTCAAGACCTATGGTGGTCACCCGATGGCCGTCGGCGTCTCGCTTGACGTCGCCGCCGTCGAGGCTTTCCGCGCGCGTTTCAATGAAGCCATCCAGGCCCAGCGCCTGGCCGGAGTCGCCCAGGCGGACGGCCGCGACATCGACATCGCGCACTGGATCCGACCGGCGGACGTCACCGATCAGCTGCTCGACGACCTCGACCTGCTCCAGCCTTACGGCGAAGGCAATGCCGAGCCCGTCTTCGGTTTCAAGGGCTTCGTCTTCGACCGGCCGCCAGCGCCTTTCGGCGAGGGCAATTTCCGACACCAGGTCCCGCTCAGCGGCGGTCGCCGCCTGAACTTCGTGGCTTGGCGTATGGCCGACCGTATCCCCGAACTAGGCAAGCCTGTCGAGATGGCCGTCAAGCTCCAGTGGAACCGCTGGCAAGGCCGCCGGACCCCGCAGGCCGAGATCCTCGACTGGCGCTACGGTTCCTGAGTCACTTTGTCGTCGGCAGGGGACTTTGTTGGACTTCTTTCGGCTGAGGTCGGTCGACGACGGGTTTGAGTCTGATGGTGCCGTCCTGACCTTCGGGCGTGATGAGGTACAGCTTCCGAGTCGATTCGAGGTGAAACACGCGAGAACTGAAGAGAAGTCGGCGGTCGCGGCCGAGGATCTGCAGGTCATAGTAATCCGCGTCCGTCGCGCCCGGCCTGAGGGCCGAGCTTGCTCCTCCAGGAATCGTATTCTCGCCCGACGGGGTCTTGATGGTCACCGGGAAGGGACATAGGTTAAGGTATCGGTTGCTTCCGGGAGGAAAGGAGCCGGGACGATCGACGATGGGTGTCATTCCGGATCCTTTTCCTGGATGGACGAGGACGATCAGGTGCAGGATGCCTTGCTTCGTGGGAAGGTCCAGCCACGCCACAGGTGGGCCTCCGGTCGGCTGATAGGTGACATTCGTGCCGCCAGATCGCATGCCGCGCGCCCGTAGCGGTGAAGGCTTCTTGTCCTTTTCCTGCTCTGTCTTTTCGCCAGGTTCTTCCGAGGGCTTCTCTTCCGGCTTCGTGGACTTGGCGGTCATGGGGATGAGTGCCAGTCGCGCCGGTCCTCGGTAAACGATTTCCTGGCTGAAGTTGTCGGGTGTGATCACCAATCCCAGCGGCTTGAGGGAGCTGATCAAGCCTACTCCCATCAGAGGGCGGTCGGTGGAGATGAACCGCAGCCGTGCTTCCACCGACTCTTGCCCGCTGGCGGGCAGCAGTGAGCAGAGCAGCACGATGAGGGCCGCGCACGAAAGTCGTCGGTCGGGCTCAGATCTCATCGAAACGAAGCCATCTCATCGATATGACCTTGAAGCGGCGTCCAAGGATCTGGTTGACCGGCTCGAGTCTCGGGCGAAGCGACGCGTCGGTGACGGAGGGCGCGGAGGCGCCGCTGCTGGCGGGCGCGGCGTTGCCTGTTTCGGGAGGGTCGGTCGGGTCGATGAAATCGGGTAATCTCTGGACGAGGACTTCCATCCAGGCGGAGGCGGTGTCACCGGCGGCAGTGCTGGCCTCGCCGTAGCAGCGGATCGTGAAAGTATCGGAGCGGGTCGCGAGGGCCGGTCCGAGGGCCTGCAGGAGGTCGGATTGCAGCAGGCTTCCGGGGGCACCCATGGCGACATGGTTCCGATTGGTGTTGTTGGACTTGGTGCGAAGTTCGATGTTCTCGGGGAAATCATACTGTCCGGCCTGAGGAGATCGAAGGGCGTCGGCGTCGACTTTGAGGTCCAGCCCGCCAGCCAAGATGTTCGTCCCGCTGAAAAGCCGGTCGTTGATGCCCGCCGATTGGGTCTGGTCGGCCCGTAGGATGGCGGCTTGCAGGGCTCCGCAACGGTTGGCCCAGGAATCGGGGGTCAGGAATCGGTTGATGAACTCGGCCAGGCTCAGGTAGGGGGTCGCGGCTTGGCCGAGTCCGCGGAACAGCCGCGGGCCCGGATTGACCGAATGTTCGGTCCGCTGCTGGACGGCGAAACGGTCCATGTTCTCCGCGACGATGGCCTGCGCGAGGGCCCTGATCTGGGCGTCCGTCAGGTTGTTGAAACCGTTCCAGTTCGAATCATCGAGCGCGTTTCCTCCGGCGGGGGAGGAGGGATGCTTGCTGAGAAGTCGCGGGAAGCGCGCATTCGCGTCGGCGCCGGGTTGGAGGGACGTCGCACCTGGCATCTGGAGGCCTTTCGTCGAGGCGAGGAAGCACGTCCACGCTTCGACGGAGGTGGAGTTGACGTTGAAGGCGCCAAGGTTGAGCAAGGCCTTGGCCGACTTCCGGTGGTTTTGGAGCGCCGAGGTTTTCTCCGAAGCCTCGAGGGTGATGGGAAGGGTGGTCAGGCGCGGGTTGGGCAGCTGAGCGGTACCGGCGACGATTTCATCGACCAGCTGCGGTACGCCGAGCGATACGTTTGCCTCGGTGGGGCTTGGCCCTCCGCCGGAGGCTGGATTGCTGTTGAGGACGGTGGGAGGGGTGGGAGCCACTGCTCCGATGCCTGCGGTCCGCATGCGTGGTCCGATGCCCGAGAGGAAGTACCCGTCCCACAGGGCCGCGTTGAGCAGGTAGGATTGGTCGAACTCGGTCCAGCCGGCCAGGTTGGTCTGGATGGCTTTGTTGGCGGCAACGAAGGGCGTGGCGAAGCTGTTGCCGATGCTGAGCATCGGTTGTTGGTCGCGAACTCCGAAGTTGGCATGTGCGTACTGCGCCAGGGAGGTGGGGGCCACCAAGGGCACTTCGAGCATGATGGCGCGCTCAGATCCCGAAGGTCCTAGGGAGCTGCCTCCGCGGGCTGAGCGGCCTTGGTTGCCGGTCGTGATGACGTTCTCCCAGCCGATGGACCCCGGGCGGATCGTCATCTGGTAGCTGGGGGTGGTCAGCGTGCGAACCTTGGTCTGCGCACCGTCGAGGTACCTTCCCCCGGCGCTGGCGAGCTGCACCGGTGAAAACGGATTGGAATGGCTGACCAAGGGGAAGCGTGCGCCTTGGAAGTCGGCCGGCTTGGCGGTGATGTCGATGACCGTGATCAGGTCTCCTTCATTCGGTGGCGAATCGCTCCGCGGGTAAGGCTGTCGGCCGTCGAGATTGGCGAACGGACGGGGGTAGAGGTCTACGATGCTGAGCCAGTCAGGGAAAAGTCGTTCGCCTGCGCCCGGGTGGTTGGTCCGGTTGATGCCGGCCACGTCGATCTTGGAAGCCTCGCTGCTGGTGAAGAGAAATTTGTCCACGCTTTGGTTCAGGGAGAGGTCATCCCCGGGCCAGCAGGCGAGTCCGTGTCGGATGCTGAGGCCGCCCCCGTTCTCGGGAGGGACGATCTCGATGCTGAGCGGATTGGTGATTTCTATGTCGTCTAGGGAGTACCAGTCGATCTCATCCCAGTAGCCTGGGGTCTCTTCCCATTTGTTCTGGAACCCGCCACGGGTGTCATAGACGTTGTTGAGGGCGACGGACTTGGTCCACAGCGTGCGGGGCTCAGGCTTGCATGAGAAGACCCGGAATTCACCCGGTTCGAGGAGGATCGTCCTTTGGGTATCGGTGTCTCTCAGGTAGAAGCGGACCGTGTCTTCGTCGGTCGACTCCGCGTTCTGGGCCGTGAAGAAGCCGGTCAGATTCTTCTTGGCGACGACCAGGGGGGTCGAGGAGCCCTTCGTGTAGTGTTTGAGCACGACCTTCCAGTCCTTCAAGTTCGAGAGAGAGACGGCGGCGGCGTAGTTGGTCGCCGAACCGGAGGCTCTTCCCGGAGGGCTCCAGGTCATCTGGACGTTGTAGGGGTTATGGATGACGACGATGGGGGTCAGGTTGAGGCGGAACTCGATGTACTCATAGGTCACCCATTCCCAGCGCATGCCGCGTCTTTCGCGTACGGTCTCCCGCCACTGCATTTTCTGGACGCTGAACCCTAGGGTCAGCCGGTGAAGGTAGGGCGTCGCCGAGACGGCGAGGGGGCGGGTCATCATCCGTCCCGTATCCCCCAGCTGATAGTCGACCGTGTTGGGGTCGATGCCGGGGATCAGCGTGGCGTCGTATAGTTCGGGGTAGCCGTAAGTGCGATTGCGAAGGCTGTTGTTGTCCAGGCCGCTGCTAGCCGGCGGTCCGCTCGGGTGCGCCGTGGCGACGTTCGGCCACAGCGTGCGAGCGGAAAGAGACGGAATCGTGGTGGCCTTCGGATCGGAGCCGCCCGCCGTCCAGCCTAGTTGACGGTAAAGCCGGTGGTAGTCGCGCAGCGCCCACCAGGTCGGTCCGCGCACGTTCCGCCCAGGCCCGACGCTCCGATTGAAGATCGGCGACGCTTCCATCGTCCTTCCGTTGCCGGAACTTTTTTGCACCGGCATCCGGACGTAGTCATGCCGGTCTCCGGTGTGGGTCGAGGCCGCTCGTTCTGAGCCTTCGCCGAATTCGGAGGCGGCGAAATCACGGTCATTCAGTTCGAAGGCCAGGGAAAGGTCGCGCCTCAGGCCTCCGTGGGCCGAGTCGACCAGGAGCCCGACGGAGTTCAGGGTCACGTCATGGAAGAGCCGCTTGGCGTTCCCGGCGTCGGGTCCTTCGTTGAAGCCCGCCAGCATCGGCAGATGGCGCAACGACTCGAGGGACGCCATCTGGCCGGCTTCAGCGAGATTTTCCAATCCCGGAAGGAGTCCGTGGTTCGGAGCCATCGCGCTGCGTAGCATCTGCAACTGATCCACGTCGCCGAACCTCGTGGATCGTGGGTCGGTCAGGTTGATACGTGCCTTGATACCCTCGTCACCGACCCAATAGGCGTAGGCCCCTTCGTTCTGATGGTCAGGAAGGCTGACTTTGGGCAGGGAGACGAGTCCGCTGGGTTTGGCGCCCTCGCTTGGAGATGCCGAACCTCTCCCGACGAGCGGAATGAATGCTGCGGCTGGAGCGACGTAGTCGGTCTGCCAAGGGGCCCAGTAGCCAGCCGGATAGTCCGGTTTCGCGGTCGGGTTGCCGGGGGTGGCGCTGGGGTCATGGAGCGACACCATCTGAGCGCCCGCAGGCTGATCCGGCCGGCCGGAGACAAGCCAGGCCGGCGGAAGGTCGGGCAGGTCGGTGCGCCACACGCCGGTCCACATCGGATTGCGTAGGCTGCCGGGGCTCACGCCGGGCTGGGTGATGTCCGCGCGCGCGGTCGACCGTCGGTCGGGTCCGGCCTCCTGCTGCAGGTGCGCCAAGGCGAGCCGCATCGAGACGAGCGCGTTCAGCCGCGCGCGCGTGGCGAGTTGATGGTTCATCGCGGCCCGGGACTCGATCGTGATGAACGCAGAGAGCGTGACCAACAGCAGGACCATCCCGGCCATCACCGTCAGGGACAGGATCAGGCTGAATCCTCGGCTGCGGGGTCGTCGTTTCATTCCATGCCGCGCGCTGCGACCTGAGTGATTACACCTATTTTTCAAGATGTGGCAAGCGGTCAGACGTCATTAAAGACGGGTCGGCAAATAAATGTAAAAACCCGGGCGGCTTTTTTAAGCATCTTATCGAGCCTATGCCCGGGCGCCTTCCGGCGCTTGCGCCCAGGCCCGCTCTGGGGCACTCCTGAGGCATGCTGAAGCGTCACCCCCTGGTATCGTCGGTCCTGCTCGTCGTCGGCGCGATCGCCTTGTTCTTCTGGACCCGCCCGGAGGCGGTCTCTTCGCCGACGCCGCCGGCGCCGCCCGCCTACGGCGTCTGTCCCGCTTCGCCTGACGGCATCGGCAAGACTTTCATGGGCCGGGAGATTTCCCACGTCATGGGCCATCCCGGCATCGGCTGGCTCGAGCGCACGGAACGCGAAAAAGAGGAGGCGCCTTCCAAGGCCATCGCCTTGCTCGGACTCGCGCCCGATACGGTGCTGGCCGACATCGGCGCGGGCTCCGGGTATTATTCTTTCCGTCTCGCCCGTCTGCTGCCGAAAGGGAAGGTCGTCGCGGTCGATATCCAACCGGAGATGCTGGCGTTCCTGAAAGCCGAAGCCGCCAAGCTCGGCGTGACGAACGTCCAGCCCCACTTAGGCGCGGTCGATGACGTGAGGCTGCCGCCGGCCTCGCTCGACGCCGCCCTGATGGTCGACGCCTATCACGAGTTCGACCACCCGGCGGAAATGCTGGCCTCGCTGCGTTCGGCCCTGAGGCCGAAAGGTCGCATCTACCTCCTGGAGTTCCGCGCCGAAGACGACAACGTGCCTATCAAGCCGCACCATAAGATGACCGAGGCGCAGGCCCGCAAGGAGTTCGAGGCATGCGGCTTCCGCTTCGTGACGAATAAGCCGGGCCTGCCTTGGCAGCACCTGCTGGTCTTCGAGAAACCCTGAGGCGCGCTCAGGCGCCGACGCTCTTCTTGATGTCCTTGAGCTGCTGGAACTCCGGCTTGGCGGTGTAATACTTGTCGAGCGGGTAGCAGCCGGAGATGAGTCCGTTGCGTGGCGCGGTCGTGCAGTCGCTGAAGGTGCGGCAGATGAACTTCGTCTCCATCACGCCGTTCTTCGCGGCGTCGGCCAGCATGGCCGGATAGCTGAGCACGGCTCGGCCCACGCCGATGGCGTCGCTGCCGCCGGTGCGCAGGATGTGCTGCGCGAGGTGGGGGAGATATTCCTGGACGTAACTGAGGCCGGAGCTGACCACGATCATGCCGGCCGGAGCCTGGGCGCGGACCTCGCGGACGACGCGCACCTGCCGGGCGACGTCGATGAGCGGGTCGTGCGCGGGCTGGTAGCCGTCGCTGGGCGGATAGGCCGCCGGGCGCTGGAGGTGCGGGTTGTAGTAAGGCGAACCGGCGGTGGTGTTCAGGATCTTGACGCCGAGTTCGCCGAGCAGCCGCACGAAGGCGAAGGTTTCGGTGAGGTCGATCTCGGTGGGTTTGGCCTGGTTCACGCCGAAAGCATAGCGGTAGGGGAGGCATGCCGAGTAGTCCTCGGGGATGCCTGGGCCGAGCTTGCCGGGCTGGCTCAGCGCGGGGTCGGGGCGGAAAGGCACCATGTCGAACAGGCTCAGGCGGACGCCGATGTCGATCGCGTTGCCGTCGGCGCGGATGCCCGCGATGATGTCCCGCAGGATGCGGGTCCGGTTCTCGAAGGAGCCGCCGAACTTGCCCGGGCGCGTATAGGCGCCGAGGAACTCGTGCAGGAGATAGCCGTGGCAGTGCTTGATGTCCACGAAGTCGGCGCCGCAGTCGCGGGCCACGCGGGCGGCCCGGACGTAGCAGCGGATCAGCTCCTCGACGTCGGCGTCGGTCAGCACCTGGTCGTCGGAGGTGACGTTGAACTTCTTGTCGAGGATCGGGTGGCGGTAGGCCACGCGGGATTCCCAGCGCTTCTTGTCGTGCGGGCGACAGAAGCGGCCCGAATGCGTCAGCTGGAAGCCGATGACGAGGTCGTCGACCGAACCCCAGCGGGCGAGGTGCTCGGCTTTGAGGATGCCGACGAGCTCGGCGATGCCGGCTTGGTTCTCCTCGTTGAGGATGAGCTGGTTCATGTTCGCCCGCCCGTCGGCGCGCACCGCCATGGCCTCGGCCCCGCAGATCAGCTTGGCGCCGCTCGCCCCGAAGCGTTGCCAGCGTCGCTTCATCTCCTCGGAGACGCCGCCGGTGGTCGTGCCGTCCCAGCCTTCCATCGGGTGGATGGCGATCCGGTTGCCGATGGTCTTGCCGTTGACCTGGGTGCGCGCGATCGGCTGCGACAGCGGGTTGCCGGCGCCGGCTTCGATGGCGTCCTCGAGGGGCAGGTCGACGCCGAGTCCGGCGCAATGGGCACGGAAGTCGGCGACGGTCTTGAGCGAGGCGACGCGGGTGAGCCTGAAGGGGGTGGTCATGGTAAGGTTCAGCGGGGGATGTTGAGGCGTTCCGAGATGCGGCGCGTACGCACCATCGCTTCGGTCATGCGGGCGGCTTCGTCCGGGCCGCGTACGTCCTGGCAGGCGGGGTGCGGTTCCGGCGAGGCGATGACGCCGAGCTGATGGAGCAGGTGGGCGGTGCTGTGCTTGTAGGCGGCGGCGCTGCCCTTGGGGTCGAGACGGAAGACCTGGTCTTCGAGCGACTGGAAGGCCTCGAAGAGCTTGTAGACGCGGGTATCGAAACGCCCCGTGCCCGTGGAGAATCTCTTCCCCGGCGCGCCGTCGTCGAGCCACATGTCCTTCGCGGCGCAGATCTGCGGGGCCGCGCTGCTGGCGGCGCCGATGAGGAGGGGTAGGCCGGTCTTGATCGCGGTGGCGATGCCGTAGTCGTCGCCGCTGTGCGGGGCGAAGTCCAGCCTCAGGTCCTTGCACATCGCCGCCCAGTAAAGGAAGTGTGGTTCGTCCAGCGTACTGACCTTGCCGCCGACGAACTTCGGGTGGATGGCCAGCTGGTGAAGCAGCCAAGGCTCGTAGGGCGTGGCCCAGGGGACGAACGCGGGCTCGAGCGCGTGCACGATGCCGGGGCGGATGAGCCACTCGGCGATCTGGTAGTAACCGTCGCGGCGACGCTCGGGGTCGAGCGTGTTGAGCCACTTCGAGGTCATGATCATCACCTCGCAGTTGTCGTGGGCCTGCACGAGGTCCAGCAGTCCGCGGTAGCGCTCGGCCTTGAAGGTGGTGTCGTCCTGCGCGCCACGGGCGGTGATGCCGGCGATGAAGCGCAGGTCCGGGAAGGCCGCGCGGAACTGGCGGAGCACCTCGGCGTACATGCGGTCGTCGAGGTCGAAGATGTAGCCCGTGTCGGCGTTGAGCACCGGCACCAGCTCGACGCCGTAGCGGTCGGCGGCGGCCTGCTGCCAGCGGATCTCGGACACGAAGCTCGCCCAGTCAGGCTTGCCGTCCCGGAAGGGCAGGAGCACGGCGGAGCAGAGGCGCGCCTTGGTGCGGTGGTCGACGAGGGCTTCCTCGGCCGTCCACGCCCATTTCGTCGCCGACCAAGGCGTCGTCGGCGTCAGGTCCTCGGGGCGGTCGATCAGCTGCTTCATGGGGGAGATACCTTACCACTTTCCATCACGCTTGAAAAACATTAGTTTCCAGCGAGTATCGACGGAATAAACGATGGACCTTTATCAGTTGGAATACTTCCTCGAAGCCGCGCGGCAGCGGAGCTTCACGCGCGCCGCGGCCAAGCTGAACCTGGCGCAGGCCGCCCTGAGCGAACAGATGCGCAAGCTCGAGGCCGAGCTGGGCGCGCGCCTGTTCAACCGCGGCCGGCGGGAGACGACCCTGACGCCGGCGGGGGAGACCCTACGCGTCCATGCTGAGGCCCTGCTGGCGCAGGCCCTGGCGACGCGTCGCGCGGTCGGCGACCAAGTCGCGCTGAAGGGCGGGCGGCTGGCCGTGGGGGCGATTCCTTCCGTGAGCGCCTGTCTGCTTCCTGCCGCCGTCGCGGCCTTCCGCCGCAAGCATCCCCAGGTCGAACTCGCTTTGCTTGAGGGTACGTCGGAGGCCGTGGCGCAGTGGGTGGAAGCGGGGAGGATCGAACTCGGCGTGGTGCAGCTGCCCGCATCGGGTGACGCATTCCAAGTGACGCCTCTGCTGGACGAGTCCTTCGTGCTGCTGGTCCCTAAGAAGCATCCCTTGGCGCGTCGACGTCTGCCCAAGTTGTCCGATCTGGCGAAGGAGGCTTTCGTCTTCTATAAGGGCAGGGCGCGGGACGTCGCCCAGGCGGCCTGCCGCGCGGCCGGGTTCGAACCGCGGACGGCCTGCGAGAGCGGTGAGCTGGAGACGATCCGCTCATTGGTCGCGGCCGACCTCGGCCTCGCGTTGCTCCCGGAGCTCGCGGCACGCGGCTCCGTCCCGGGCTGCGCGGTGGTCCGGCTGGGCGGCGCGCCGGTCCGGCGCTCGGTGGCCTTGCTCCAGCGGAAGGGCCAGGAACTTTCTCCGGCCGCCCAGTCGTTCCGGCGGCTCCTGATCGGCGAGGCCGTCGCGTAGCCGCAAATCGCCCCTTGAAGCCCCGGAATAACTCCTTCTGATGAGATGAACCCCATGCACGACGCAAAAGACACCCGCGACGCGATCACGAAGGGCATGCAGATGACCCTGCTCGCCGGTTTCCTCGGCTGGATGATGGACGGCTATGAGCAGGCGCTCTTCCCGACGCTCGCCGGTCCGGCGCTCAAGAGCATGGTGCCGGCCGACATCGCCGCGCTCGGCGCCAAGGCCATCAACGGCTGGGTCGGCGGCTGGATGGGCGTCATCACTTCGGCCTTCCTTGTCGGCGCCGCGCTGGGGGGCGCGGCCTTCGGCTGGCTCGGCGACCGCATCGGCCGCGTGAAGGCCATGTCCTTCAGCATCCTTTTCTACTCCCTGTTCAGCGGTGTCTGCTACTTCGCCACCGACCCGACCCACCTCGCCGCCGCCCGTTTCATGGCGGCGCTCGGCATGGGCGGCGAATGGGCGCTCGGCGTGGCGCTGGTGATGGAAGCCTGGCCGGAGCGTCATCGCTCCAAGATGGCCGGCGCCATCGGCATGGCCGCCAACCTCGGCATGGTGCTCGTGGGCTGCATGGCGCTCGCTTATCCCGCCGACGGCTCTTCGTGGCGCATCCACTTCCTCATCGGCGCTTCGCCGGCGATCCTGACCCTGCTCATCCGTCTGTTCGTGCCCGAGTCCGAGAAGTGGGAACGCTCCGCCGCGAAGGAGGCCGCTTCCGTCGCGCCCGTCCGTTCCAAGATCGGCGAGGTCTTCAGCGGTGAGCTCCGCGGCACGACGCTGGCGGGCATCATGATGGTGTCCGTGGTCTTCGTCGGCACGTGGGGCGCGGTCCAGTGGATTCCGCTCTGGGTCGGTGACCTCGCGGGTCCGGATAATCCCCGCGCCAAGGCCATGGCGATGGTCATCGTCTCCGTCGGGGCCTGTTGCAGCACCTTCGTGGCGCCGTTGCTCCTGGCCGGCCTGCGTCGTCGGCTGGGCTACCAATTGCTTTGCGGCTTCGCCCTTTTCGCCACGGTCTGGATCTATCGCACGCCGGCGGATTGGTCGGGTGACATGCTTTTCGGGATCTTCCCTTGGGTCATGGCCGCCAAGATCTTCACCCTCGGCATGGCCGCCACGGCCTTCTTCGGCTTCTTCCCGCTCTATCTGCCGGAGCTCTTCCCGACCCGCGTCCGCGCGACGGGGCAGGGCATCTGCTACAACACCGGCCGTCTGGTCGCCGTTCCTTTCGTGCTGCTGAGCGGCAAGTTGGTCGAGAGCCTCGGCGGCTACCAGCAGGCCGCGGCCGCGATCACGCTCGTCTACGGGGTCGGCCTTTTGGTCGCCTTCCTCGGGAAGGAGACTTCGGGTCAGGCTCTCCAGGACTGATTTGCGATGAATCCTCGCGACATCCGGATCCGCGCGGTGCGCTGGCATGCCCTGCCGGTGACCCTGCGCCTGCCTCTGAAGTTCGGTCATGAGACCCTCACGAGCGTGGTCTGCGCCCGCGTCTGCGTCACGGTCGAGAAGGCCGACGGCTCCCTCGCCGAAGGGTGGGGAGAGACCCCGCTCAGCGTGCAGTGGGTCTGGCCCTCGCCCGTCGCCTATGACGTTCGGCTGCAGGCCCTGCAGGATTTCTGCGACTCGCTGACCGAGGCCTATGCGGGTTTCGCGGCGCGCGGGCATCCCTTGGAGATCGGCCACGACTTCCTCGAGGAAGTTCTGCCGGTCGTCCTGCAGAAGTTCAACGCCGGCCTGCCTGCAGGCGTCGCCATCCCGACCCTCGCGGCGTTGGTCTGCTGTTCGCCGTTCGACCTCGCCCTGCATGACGCCTACGGCGTGGCCCATGGGGTGCCGACCTACTCGACCTACTCGGCGCCTTGGCTGAACCGCGACCTCTCCGCGTTCGTCACCCCTGCCGCCGACGCCAAGGAAGTCAGTTTCGCCGGCCGCTATCCCGCCGATTACTTCCGCTCCCCCGTCACGACCAAGCTGCTCGCCTGGCATCTCGTCGGCGGGCTCGACTTCCTGACGCTCGCCGAAGCGGGGGCGAACAAGGTCGCCGACGGCTACCCGTCTTCGCTCGACGAATGGATCAGGACCGACGGCCTGAAAGCCCTGAAGGTGAAGCTGCGTGGCAACGACGCGGCCTGGGATTTCGAACGGCTGAAGCGCGTCGCCGAGGTCGGCCTGCCGCTCGGCGTCGAGCTTTTCACCGCCGACTTCAACTGCACGGTCATGGACCCGGCCTACGTGAACGGCGTCCTCGACCGCGTGAAGGCCGAACTGCCCGAACTCTGGAAGCGTCTCAGCTACGTCGAACAGCCGTTCCCGTATGAGCTGGAGGAGCACCGCATCGACGTCCATTCCGTCAGCCGGCGCCTGCCGCTCTTCCTCGACGAGAGCGCGCATGATTGGCGCATCGTCCGCCTCGGCCGTGAGCTCGGCTGGACCGGCGTCGCGCTCAAGACCTGCAAGACCCAGACGGGCGCGCTGCTCAGTCTCTGCTGGGCCCGCGCCCATGGGATGCAGCTGATGGTGCAGGACCTCACCAATCCCATGATGGCGCAGATGACGCACGTCCTGCTCGCCGCCCATGCCCCGACCATCGCGGGAGTGGAGACCAACGGAATGCAGTTCTATCCGGCGGCCTCCGCGCCCGAAGCCGCGGTCCATCCGGCCCTCTACGCCCGCCGCGAAGGGAAGGTCGACGGCTCCAGCCTAAGCGGCCCGGGCTTCGGCTATCGCCTGGCGGAGATCGCCCGCCCGCTGCCGCCGGCGCGCCGCTCCGCCGGCCGCTGAGTCCTATCGGCTTGCCTGCGGGGGGCAGGGCGGGTTTGTTCGACGGACCCCCATGATCCTCCGTTCGCTCCTCCTCTGCCTGCTCGCGCTCACCGCGTCCGCCGCCGACGCCCCCAAGCGTAAGGTGCTCTTCTTCACCAAGTCCTCGGGCTACGAGCACGAGGTGATCTCGTACAAGAAGGGCCAGCCCAGCTTCGCCGAGAAGCAGCTCCTCGAGCTCGGCGCCGCGAACAACATCGAGTTCGTCTTCTCCAAGGACGGCTCGAAGTTCTCGCCCGAGTACCTGGCCCAGTTCGACACGGTGATGTTCTACACCACCGGCGACCTCTGCTCCGAAGGCACCGACAAGAACCCGCCGATGTCCATGGCCGGCAAGCAGGCGCTCTTCGACTTCGTGAAGTCCGGCAAGGGCTTCGTGGGCACGCATTCCGCCGCTGACACCTTCCATACCGACAACGAGGCCGTGAAGGGACCCGAGCGTTTCAGGAACCACGGCGACAAGGCCGACGCCTATGTCTGCTTCCTCGGCGCCGAGTTCATCCGCCACGGCAAGCAGCAGCCCGGCGTGAACAAGGTCATCGACAAGACTTTCCCCGGTTTCGAGAAGGTCGGCGACTCGTTCTCCTTCATGGAAGAGTGGTACACCCTCAAGGACTTCCGTCCGGAGATCCACGTCCTGACCACCTTCAATGACCCCGCCCTGGAAGGTGACGACTACAAGCGCCCGCCTTACCCGAACTGCTGGGCCAAGCACGAAGGAAAGGGCCGCGTCTTCTACACCGCCATGGGCCATCGCGAGGACGTCTGGACCAACCCGACCTTCCAGCAGATCCTCGTCGGCGGCCTGAAGTGGGCCAACGGCGACGCCAAGGCCGCGGACATGTCCCCGAACCTCCTGCAGGTCGCCCCGGGCGCCATGACCAATCAGCCTTACACCCCGACGCCCGCCCCGAAGGCCAAGGCGCCGGCGAAGAAGGCGGACGCCAAGAAGAAGTAAGTCCTCACGCAGGGCGGGCCGCAAAGCCCGCCTTGCTAATTCCTGGGCGGTTTCAACTGTCTCCCCATGCGCGACGCCCCCGCCGAAGCCACGAAGCTCAGCGAGCTGACGACCCACCAGAAGAAGTCCGGCTTCGCCGCCTGGCTCGGTTGGTTCTTCGACGGGCTGGACCTGCACCTCTATACGCTCGTCGCCACGGTCTTCGTGGCCGAGTTGCTCTTGGTCCCGGAGGCCGACCCGACCGTGCCGCTCTACGGTTCGTGGATCCAAGCGGCGTTCCTGCTCGGCTGGGCCTTGGGCGGCGCTTTCTTCGGCATCATCGGCGATCGCCTCGGACGCAGCCGCACGTTGGTCCTGACCATCCTGACCTACGCCCTGTTCACGGGTTTGTCGTTCTTCGCGCAGACCTGGTGGCAGCTGATGATCTTCCGCTTCCTCGCCGCCCTCGGCATCGGCGGCGAATGGGCCGTGGGGGCGTCGCTCCTCTCGGAGACCTGGCCGAAGAAGTGGCGGCCGTGGATCGCCGCCGTGCTCCAGTGCGCGGTGAATTTCGGCATCCTCGCCGCCATCGCCGCGGTCTTCCTGTTGCAACAGATCCCTGGCTACCAGCCGCGCTGGGTCTTCCTCATCGGCGTCCTGCCGGCTTTCGTGACGCTGTGGATCCGCAAGGAAGTGCCCGAGACCGAGGAGTGGTCGGCGGAGAAGGGCAAGCAGGCGACGCCTTCGATCGGCGGCTTGTTCGGCGCCGACATCCGCCGCACGACCTTCATCGCCTCCTTGCTCTGCGCGATCTCGCTGACCGGCCATTGGTGCTTCATGTTCTGGCAGCAGGCGTTCATCCGTAACCATCCGGAGGTCGTCGCCCGCTCCCTCGACAAGGCCGGCGTCGTCTCCACCGCGCTCTTCAGCGTCATCGCCGCTTCGGTCGTCGGCAACTTCGCCTCCGGCTGGGCCGCCCAGCGGTTCGGCTACCGGCGCGCCCTGGCCGGCTTCTTCGGCGCCTATTTCCTCCTCATGGGCGCCACCTTCCTCCTGCCGTGGAGCCTGGCCGCCACCTACGGGCTCTACGCCGCCGTGGGCTTCTGCCAGGGCGTCTTCGGCCTCTTCACGATGGCCTTGCCGCCGCTTTTCCCGACGATGCTCCGCACCACCGGCGCCGGCTTCAGCTACAACATCGGCCGCGTCTTCGCCGCCGCCGGTACGGTGTTCTTCGGCATCTTCGCGAAGCCGGCTGATTTCAGCTCGGTGCTGCTCTACGCTTCGTTCCTCTTCCTGCCCGCCGCGATCCTGGCGCTGTGGCTCCCGGTCGAAGAGGCTACTTCCTGAGTCCGCCCAGCCCGGCGATCGCCTTGAACTCGGCGGCGGTGACGGGCGTCACGGAGAGACGGTTGCCGGGACGGAGGATCAGCATCTCCTTGAGCGCCGCGCATGCACGCAGGTCGGGGAGGCCGACGAGCCGCTTGAAGCCCTGGTGGAAGGAGACCTCGAGGCAGCTCCAGCGCGGGTTGTCCTTGGTCGATTTCGCGTCGTAGTAGTCGGACTTGGCGTCGAACTGCGTGGGGTCGTCGAAGGCTTCCTTCGAGACCTTGGCCACGCCGACGATGCCGGGTTCCTCGCAGTTGGAATGGTAGAAGAGCACGAGGTCGCCGACCTTCGCCGCACGCATGAAGTTACGGGCCTGGTAATTGCGCACGCCGGTCCAAGGTTCCTTGCCCTTGCGTTCGAGTTCCTGGAAGGAGAACTCGTCGGGTTCGGACTTCATCAGCCAATGGCGCATGCGGCCAACGTGCAGGGCAGGGCGGCTTTTTCAAGGCAGGGCTGAGGTCTTGCCCTTTCCGTCGCGACCCGCCTAATCGCCCCGTGCGCCTGCTGGACTCCCACTGTCACCCGGAATACGCCCTCAAGGCGGGCCGTCTCGCCGCCTGGGTGGCCGAGTGCCGCGCCGCCGGCGTGGAAGGCGTGGTCGCCATCGGCACCGACCTCAAGGACTGGTCGGAGTATCGCGACCTCGCCTCTACGCAGCCGGATTTCTTCCGTCACACGGTCGGACTCCATCCTTGTCACGTCGAAGAGGGCTGGGAGGACATCGTGGCCGCGATCTCCCCGTATTTCGCCGACCGCACCCACCCGGCCGCGCTCGGGGAGATAGGCCTGGATTATTTCCGCCTGCCGGCCGACGTCGCCGAGGCCGAACGGATCAAGGGCTGGCAGCAGGAGGCTTTCCGCCGTCAACTGGCGCTGGCCTACCAGTTCGACTGCCCGGTGGTGATCCACTCCCGCCATGCCTTCGACGACTGCGTGCGGCTCATCGACGCCAGCGGGGTCGACTGGCGCAAGGTCGTCTTCCATTGCTTCGTCGAAGGACCCGAGCAGGTTCGCCTCCTCAACCAGCGGGGCGGCCGCGCCTCGTTCACCGGCATCATCACCTACGCCAAGTCCGAGGAGATCCGCCAGGCGCTCAAGGCGCAGGGGCTCGCCCGGCTGATGCTCGAGACCGACGCCCCTTACCTCGCCCCGCAGAGCGTCCGCGGGAAGGAGAATACGCCGGCGTACCTGCCCGAGATCTGCGCCCAGGCCGCGGGACTGCTGGGGTTGCCCGCGGACGAGGTGGCCGAGGTCGCGACGCGCAACGCCCGCGAGTTCTTCGGGTTCGCCGCGGACTGACACCACATTGTCACGGGGCCGTCCCCCGGTATTCGCACATCCGTGGCATCATCGCCATGGATGTCACCTCCGCGCGCTCCCAGTAACACCGACGTACTCAAGGCCCAACTCGGCCCACTGGCCTGGGCGGAACCGGTCCTCGACCGTTTCTTCAAGGTCAGGGCCTTCGACGCTTTCCTGGAGCGCATCCATGCGGCCGGACGGCCGGATTTCTTCACTTCGGCGATGGAGCAGGCCGGCCTGAGCAATGCTTGGAGCGACCAATGCCTCGCGCGCATCCCTAAGTCCGGTCCGCTGGTCGTCGTTGCCAATCATCCGCACGGTCTCGCCGACGGACTGGTCGCGATGGACTTCCTCCTGCGCGCCCGGCCGGATGCGCTGGTCGTCGGCAACCGATGGCTCAGCCAGATCCCGGGCATCCGCCCGTGGCTCATCGAGGTCAATCCCTTCAGTCCGGACGGCTCCGACCCGGGTAACATCGCCGGCACGCGGCGGATCCTGGCTCACCTCCGTGCCGGCGGTTGCGTCCTGACTTTCCCGGCCGGCGAAGTCTCGAGTCTTCGTCTCAAATCCCGTCGCGTGGACGATCCGGTCTGGTCGCCCCAGGTGGTGCGCATGGCCCGCAAGGTCGGCGCCTCGCTGGTACCGCTGAGGATCGAAGGCCGTAACTCAGGCCTGTTCCAGTCCTTCGGCTTGGTGCATCCCCGTCTGCGGACGATGCTGCTCCTGCGGGAATTCCTTTATCACCGGGGCAAGGTGATCCGCCTGCGCACCGCCAACCCCGTGACCCCCGCCCAGCTGGCGGACCACCCCGACGACGAAGAGGCCACGAGCTTCCTGCGATTGCGTTGCGAACTGCTGACCAGCCGATCGGCCCCCGAAAAGGCCGCGCCCGTCAAGCCCGCCGCCGCGCAGGCGCCGATCATCCCGCCGGTGAACCCGGCGTTGCTCCGGGCCGAACTGCAGAGCCTGCCGCCCGAGGACCTGCTGCTGACCAGCGGCGACTTCAAGGTCTACCGCTTCCTCGGCAAGGACCTGCCGCACACGCTCCGCGAAATCGGTCGGCTCCGGGAGACGACCTTCCGTTCGGTCTCGGAGGGCACGGGCCTCGAATGCGACCTGGATGCCTTCGATGCGTGGTATGACCAGATGGTCCTGTGGGACGACAAAGCCTCGGCGATCGTCGGCGGCTATCGTTTAGGCCCGACGGACCGCATCCTGCCCTTGCAGGGCAAGCACGGCCTCTACACCTCGACGCTTTTCGAATTCAAGGGCGACTTCTTCCGTCGCATGGACCCCGCCCTCGAGATGGGGCGTTCGTTCATCCGTCAGGAATACCAGCGTAAGCCCACGAGCCTCCCGTTGCTCTGGCGCGGCATCGGCCGCTATGTCGTCCGTTTCCCGAAGTATCACCTGCTGTTCGGCCCCGTGAGCATCAATCCCGAGTACGGCCAGGCCTCCAAGGATCTCATCCTTTCCTATCTCAGGAACAACCGATCGGCCGATGACCTGCTGCCGTTGGTCCGGGCGAAGAACCCGCCTCGTTCGATGAGCCTGCATGATGCCGACCTCGACGTCCTGCAGCGCTGCGCCTTCGACCTCGAACAGGTCTCCAGCCTCGTCAGCGATCTCGAGCCGGACGCCAAGGCCGTGCCGGTGCTGCTGAAGCATTACCTCAAGCTCAACGGACGGCTCATCGCGTTCAACGTCGACGAAGGGTTCGGCGGCTGTCTGGACGGGCTCATCGTCGTGGACCTCACCCAGACGGACCCGAAACTGCTCGCCGCCTACATGGGTGACGAGGGCGCGCGACAGTTCTTGGAATACCACGACTTCGACGCCGCCAGGCAGCAGGCATGAAAAGGGCGGGCCCGGAGGCCCGCCCTGATCGGTCGATGGGAAGACGCTCAGGCCTTGGCCAGCGCCTGCTCGAGGTCGGCGAGGATGTCCTCGATGTCCTCGATGCCCACGGACAGGCGGACGTAATCGTCGGTCACGCCGGCGCTGTCGCGTTCCGCGGCGGTGAGCTGCGAGTGCGTCGTCGAGGCCGGGTGGATCGCCAGCGAGCGGGCGTCGCCGATGTTGGCGACGTGGCTGTGCAGGACGAGCGAGTCGATGAACCTGCGGCCGCCGTCGAGGCCGGACTTCAGGCCGAAGCCCACCAGCGCGCCGTAGCCGTTGGTCAGGTATTTCTTGGCGAGGTCATGGTATTTCGAGGACTTCAGGCCCGGGTAGTTGGTCCACTTCACCTTCGGATGGGCTTCGAGGAACTGGGCGACCTTCATCGCGTTGGCGCAGTGTCGCTCCATGCGGAGGTGCAGGGTCTCGAGGCCTTGCAGGAGGAGGAACGCGTTGAAGGGCGAGAGGCAGCTGCCGACGTCGCGGAGGAACTGCAGGCGCATCTTCATGATGAAGGCGATGTTGGCGCCGCCGGCCGGGGCGAAGGCCTTGAAGGCCTCCCAATGCGGCAGGCCGTGGTAGGACATGTCCGGCTCGGTGAAGCCGGGGAACTTGCCGTTGCCCCAGTCGAAGTTGCCGCCGTCGACGACGATGCCGCCGATGGACGTGCCGTGGCCGCCGATGTGCTTGGTCGCCGAGTGGACGACGACGTTGGCGCCGTGTTCGAACGGGCGGTTCAGGTAGGGCGAAAGGGCGGTGTTATCGATGATGAGCGGGACGCCGGTTTCCTTGGCGATCCTGCCCACTTCGGCGAAGGGGAAGATGTTCAGGCGGGGGTTGCCGAGGCCTTCGCCGTAGAAGGCCTTGGTGTTCGGCTTCACCGCCTTGCGGAAGTTCTCGGGATCGTCGCCGTCGACGAACGACACCTGGATGCCGAGCTTCGGCAGGGTGTAATGGAAGAGATTGTAGGTGCCGCCGTAGAGCTGGGAGACCGAGACGATGTGGTCGCCGGCGCCGGCGACGTTCAGGATGGCCGCGGTGATCGCCGCCTGGCCGGAGGAGTGGGCGAGGGCCCCGGAACCCCCTTCGAGCGCCGCTAGGCGCTGCTCGAGGACATCCGTCGTCGGGTTCATGATGCGGGTGTAGATGTTGCCGAGTTCCTTCAGGCCGAAGAGATTCGCGGCGTGTTCCGTGTCGCGGAACTGGTAGCTCGTGGTCTGGTAGATCGGGACCGCGCGCGAACCGGTGGTCGGGTCGGGCTTCTGGCCGGCGTGCAGGGATTTTGTGCCTAGTTTCATGGGGTGAGGTGCGACGAAGGTTATCGCGTTTCAGGCCGAAATAAACAAGTCGTAAGCGGCGCAGGGCCGACGGGGTGGGGTGACGTTCGCCTTGTTCCGCAAGCGAGGGGCTCGGCAGTTCCGACTCGCCCAGCGGGGGCAAGGTTCGCTAACTCGACTGCCTATGCCCGTGTTCCTGCATGACACCATGTCCCGCGAGAAGCGGCCGCTGCTCCCGAAGCCCGGCCGCGACATCTATGGCATGTACTGCTGCGGGCCTACGGTCTACGGACCGGCCCACATCGGCAACTTCCGCACCTTCACCGTCCAGGACGTCCTGCGCCGCACCCTCGAGGTCGCCGGCCTGAAGGTGAAGCATGTCCGCAACATCACCGACGTCGACGACAAGACCATCCGCGGGGCCCAGGCCTCCGGTCAGACGCTCGGCGCCTTCACGAAGACCTGGACCGACAAGTTCCACGCGGACTGCAAGGCCCTCGGCCTCCTGCCTCCGCACGTCGAGCCGAGCGCGGTGGAGCACATCCCGCAGCAGGTCGCGATGATCAAGGCCCTCGTCGACCGCGGCCACGCCTACGTCGCCAAGGACGGTTCGGTCTACTTCAAGGTCTGCACCTGCGAGGATTACGGCAAGCTGAACCATATCGATTTCTCCAAGCTCGAGACCCAGTCGGAGAACTCCGCCGGCGAGGCCAACGACGCCGACGAATACGAACGCGAATCGGCCTCCGACTTCGCGCTCTGGAAATCCCGCAAGCCGGAGGACGGCGCCAACTTCTGGCCGTCGCCCTGGGGCGAGGGCCGTCCCGGCTGGCATATCGAGTGCTCGGCCATGTCGCTCGCGCACCTCGGCGCCACGTTCGACCTGCACGGCGGCGGCATCGACCTCTGCTTCCCGCACCACGAGAACGAGATCGCCCAGTCCGAATGCGCCACGGGCGTGAAGGGCTTCGCCGCGCACTGGTTCCACAGCGCCCACCTGATGGTCGAGGGCGAGAAGATGTCCAAGAGCAAGGGCAACCTCTACACCCTCGACGAACTGGTCGCCAAAGGCTTCTCGCCGATGGAGGTCCGCTACACGCTGATCTCCGGTCACTACCGCAGCTCGCTCAACTTCACCATGAAAGGCGTCGAAGATTCCCGCAGCGCCCTCGCCAAGCTCGAGCGCGGCGCCGACCGTCTCCTGGCCGCCGCCGGTTTCACCCGCGCCGAATTCGTCCCGCCCGCTAAGCAGGAAGCCCGGACCTCATGGGGTCGCTTCGCCAAGGCCTGGGAGGTCCTGCAGGACGACCTCAACATCCCGGGCTGCCTCGGTCAGGTCTTCACCGTGCTCGCCGAGAAGGACGAACCGACGGCCGAACAGGCCCGACAGGACGTCTCCGGACTCGCCAAGATCCTCTTCGCCCTCGGGCTGCAGCTCTTCGCCGTCAAAGCCGAAGTCGCCGTCCCGGCCGAGGTCGCCGCACTGGGCGCCCGTCGCTGGGCCGCCAAGCAGTCCAAGGATTTCGCCGCCGCCGACCAGCTCCGCAAGGACCTGACCGCGCTCGGTTGGACGATGCTGGACCGCAAGGACGGCTACGAGCTGAAGAAGGCCTGAAGGGAAGGGCGGCTTGCTCCGTCCTTGCCCTCCGCCTCGGGAAGCCCTAGCGAGTGGGGTCTTCCGCCATGTCCTCCCGTCCGCAGATGACTCCCCTCGAGGAGATCCGTCACTCCGCCGCCCACATGCTGGGCGCCGCCGTGCTCCGCCTGTTCCCCCAGGCCCAGCTGGACATCGGGCCGCCCACCGAGAACGGCTTCTATTACGACTTCGACCTCGACCATACCTTCACGGCCGAGGACCTGGTGAAGATCGAGGAGGAGATGCGCCGCATCTCCAAGGAGAACCAGAAGTTCGAGCGCTTCGAGTGCACCCGCGAGGAGGCCGACAAGCTCATCCGTGAGCGAGGCCAGAACGCTTATAAGATCGGCCGCCTCGGCGACATCCCCGCCGGCGAGACCATCTCCTTCTACAAGAACGGCGAGTTCGTCGACCTCTGCGCCGGCACCCACGTCCGTTACACCTCCCAGGTCAAGGCGTTCAAGCTCCTGCACATCGCCGGCGCCTACCACCGTGGCGACGAGAAGAACAAGCAGCTCCAGCGTATCTACGGCACCGCTTACGCGACCAAGGACGAACTCGAGCAGGCCATGGTCCGCGCCGAGGAGGCCAAGAAGCGCGACCACCGCAAGCTCGGCAAGGAGCTGAAGCTCTTCCACATCGACGAAAAAGTGGGCCAAGGCCTCATTCTCTGGACGCCCAACGGCGCGATCGTCCGCCAGGAGCTCCAGAACTTCATCTCCGAGCGCCTCTTCCAGACCGGTTACAAGCAGGTCTTCACGCCGCACATCGGCAACCTCGACCTTTACCGTACCTCGGGCCACTTCCCGTATTACAAGGACGCCCAGTTCCCGCCCCTCGTCGAACGCGAGGCCATGGAGATGCTCGCCAAGGAAGGCTGCGGTTGCGGCGAACTGACCAACCGGCTGGCCGACGGCACCGTGCAGGGCTTCCTGCTCAAGCCGATGAACTGCCCGCACCACATCCGCATCTACGCTTCGCAGCCGCATTCCTACCGCGACCTGCCGGTGCGCCTCGCCGAATTCGGCACGGTCTACCGCTGGGAGCAGTCGGGTGAGCTGAGCGGCATGACCCGCGTCCGTGGCTTCACCCAGGACGACGCCCACCTCTTCTGCACCGAAGACCAGGTCCTCCCGGAAGTCCTCGGCTGCCTCGAGCTCGTGAAGATCGTCCTCAAGACGCTCGGCCTGCATGACTACCGCGTCCGCGTCGGCCTGCGTAATCCCGACTCAGCCAAGTACACCGGCACCGCCGAGAACTGGGACAAGGCCGAGGCCGCCTGCCGCGCCGCCGCCGCCACGCTCGGCGTCGCCTTCTCCGAGGAGCCCGGCGAAGCCGCGTTCTACGGACCTAAGATCGACTTCGTCGTCCGCGACGTCATCGGCCGCGAATGGCAGCTCGGCACCGTGCAGGTCGACTTCAACCTGCCCGAGCGTTTCGACCTCACCTACAACGGCGCCGACAACAAGCCGCACCGCCCGGTGATGATCCACCGCGCGCCCTTCGGTTCGATGGAGCGCTTCGTCGGCATCCTGATCGAGCACTTCGCCGGGGACTTCCCGACCTGGCTCTCTCCCGAGCAGGTGCGCCTCATCCCGCTCAACGACGACCTCAACGCCGATTGCGAAGCCATGGCCGAGGTCCTCAAGGCCGCCAAGATCCGCTGCAGCGTCGATGGTTCGTCCGACAAGCTCGGCGCCAAGATCCGCCGTGCCGAGATGTCCAAGGTCCCGCACATGCTCGTCGTGGGCGCCAAGGAGAAGGAAGCCGGCGTGGTCAACGTCCGCTCCCGCGCCGACAAGTCCTTCGAAGGCAACCGGACCCTCGCCGAGTTCGTGGCCCTGGTGTCGGCCGAAGTCGCCGAACGACGCCTCAAGGCGCACGTCCCGACGGCCCCGGCTGCTCCGGCCGCCCCCCAGGCCTGACCCGTCAGGCCGTTTTCACGGACACCACCGGGAACTGAGGTTGCCCGGAGGGGTCTTTTGAGCCTACACCATGCCCATGAGCCAGCCCCGTTCCTCCTCGCGTCGTGACTTCCTGAAGTTCGCCGGTCTCGGCAGCCTTGTCTTCGGCGCCGGCTCGGCCCGCGCCCTCGGCGCCGACGGCCGCGAAGCCGCCGCCAACTCCGCCAAGCGCCAGGCCAAGAACGTCATCTTCATGGTCTCCGACGGCATGTGCTTCTCGGTGCTCACCGCCGCGCAGACCTACCTCACCCGCACGGAGAAGCGTTCCTCGAACTGGATGAGGATGTACGCCGAGCGTCCGGTGGTCCGCTCGCTCTGTGAGACCGACTCCGCCAGCGGCATCGTGACCGACTCCGCCGCCGCCGCCAGCTGCTGGGGCGTCGGCGAGCGGATCGACAACGGCGTGCTGAACATCACTCAGGATGGCCGCAAGCCCCTTACGCTCGTGCAGAAGATGAACGCCGCCAAGAAGCGTTGCGGCCTCGTCACCACCGCCACCGCCACGCATGCGACTCCGGCCGGCTTCGCCGTCACCGTGGCCAAGCGCTCGGATCAGAAGGCCGTCGCCGCCCAGTATCTCGAACGCGGCGTCGACGTCGTCCTCGGCGGCGGCACGCAGTATTTCAGCGATGATCTCCGGGCCGCCTACCGTAAGGCCGGCTACGGCATCGCCCTCGACCGCTCTCAGCTCCTGGCCGACGCCGGCCAGGCGCCGTTGCTGGGTCTGTTCAGCAAGAGCCATCTCCCGTTCGAGATCGACCGCCTGAACTCGGCCGAACTCAAGGCCTCGACGCCCACGCTCGCCGAGATGACCCAGGTCGCCCTGCGGCGCCTGAGCCCGGCCCCCGAAGGGTTCTTCCTGATGGTCGAGGGCGGCCGCATCGACCACGCCGCCCACGGCAATGACGGCGCCGCCGCCATCCGTGAGCAGGTCGCCTTCGACGAGGCCATCGCCACCGTCCTCGCTTTCGTCGATAAGAATCCGGACACCTTGCTGATCGTCACGACCGACCACGGCACCGGGGGCTTCAACGTGAACGGACTCGGCAGCGAAGACTTCGATACGTCCGCCCCCTCCTATTCCGAATCCTCACCGGCTTTCGACCGGATGACCGCATTCACGTCGTCGCTCGAACTGCTCGGCGCCAAGACCAAGGGGCTGGCCCCGAAGGACTTCGTCGCGGCTGCCGAGCAGGCGACGGGCCTGAAGTTCAAGGCCGAAGACCGCGCCAAGATCGTCTCGACCAAGACGCTCTCCGCCGCGCTCATGAAGTACACCTCGATCGGCTGGACCAGCAACAACCACACCGGCGAGATGGTGGAGTTCTGCTCCAGCGGCCCGGGCTCCCAGCTCTTCACCCCGCACCTGCGCAACGACCAGGTGCACGCGAAGATCCTGCAGGCGACCGGCGTCGCCTGAGGTCGGGTCACATGGCCAACAAAAAGAGCGTCCTTGCGGACGCCCTTCGTCGTGCCCGGCCTTTAGGCTTAGAGCTTGTTGTACTTGACGCCGCAGCCGTAGGGCTTGGTGCTGGTGACTTCGGGAGCCTTGCCTTCCTTCACGGCCTTGACGGCGGCGAGGACGTAGTTGGTGGCTTTCTCGATGTCAGCGGACTTGGAGGAGGAGATGCTGTCGATCGCGCCCTTGTAGACGAGGGTGCCTTTGCCATCGATGACGAAGCAGTGCGGGGTCACCTTGGCGTCATAGGCGCGGCCGATGCTCTGGTTGGCGTCCTGGACGACGGTGCCGGGGTAGTAGGTGGCGGACTCGAGCTTGTGGCCGCCGGTGTTGATGACGAGCCAGACGGCGCCGGAGGCGACGACTTCTTTCTGGAATTCCTGCATCTTGCCGCCGTCGTAGAATTTCTTAACGAACGGGCAGCCGGGGTTATACCATTCGAGGACGACGGTCTTGCCCTTGAAGTCGGCGAGGCTGACGGTCTTGCCGTCGAGGGTCTTGCCGGTGAAGTCCGGGGCAGGCTGGCCGACTTCGGGGGCGGCGAACGAGACGACGGCCATAAGGCAGGCGAGGAGGGTGGGGAGGATACGCATGGGTGTGGTGGGAGGGTCTTGGTTTGTAGGGGTTGCTTCACAGTTTTCAACCCCATCGCAGGGCGGAGGTTCTGCAAATCTGTCAAAACTTATGGTTTTTACATGGTTTTGACTCATGGGTTGCCAAATTGACCGAAAAGCCCGAATTACTTCTCCTGTCTATGGCTGACGCCCGTTCCATCGCCTTGGTCTGCGCCAACGAAGCATCCCTTTGGGCTGAGCTGCAGTCCCGCGCGTCCGTCGTCGCCCAGGCCGAGCCGGCCTTGGCCCCGATGCTGCGTCGCTACGTGCTCGACCGATCCGGCTTCGGCGAGGGCATCATCCAGCGCCTGGCGGAACGCCTCACGCCGACCGGCCAGGATCTCCCCGTCGTCCTCCGCGTCCTCGGGGAGGCCGTCGCTTCCGACCGCGAAGTGCTTTCGCAGATGCGCGCGGACATCCGCGCCACCCTCGAGCGCGATCCCGCGACCGAGCACGCGTTGATCCCGTATCTCTGGTACAAAGGCTTCCACGCCATCTCGACGCATCGTCTGGCGCACGCGCTCTGGAAGGCCGGCCGCAAGGAGCTCGCCACCCATCTGCAGTCGCTCGTCTCCGAGCATCTCGCCGTCGACATCCATCCCGCCGCCCGCTTCGGCGTCGGCATCCTGCTCGATCACGCCACCGGCTTCGTCGCGGGCGAGACCAGCGTCGTCGCCGACAACGTCTCCTTCCTGCATGAGGTCACCCTCGGCGGCACGGGCAAGGCCCGCGGGGACCGTCACCCGAAGATCCGTTCGGGCGTGCTCGTCGGCGCCGGCGCGAAGATCCTCGGCAACATCACCGTCGGCGAGGGCGCCAAGATCGGGGCCGGCTCGGTGGTGCTCAAGGACGTCGCCCCGCACACCAGCGTGGCCGGGGTGCCCGCCGTCGTGATCGGCCAGACCACCGTCGACGCCCCGGCGCTCGACATGGACCACTCGCTCTAGGCCATGCCGCACTCGCGTCCAGCGCAGGACCGTCCCGGCGACGCCCGCGTCCTGGACTGCCTCTATCGCGTCGGCGCGTTCGTCAACGCCACCGAAGACCCGCGGGAAGCGCTCGACTTCATCCTCGAGGAGATCGTCCGCACCCTCGGGGCCTCCAGCGCGTCCATCGCGCTCGTCGAACCCGCCACGGGCTCGCTGCGCATCGAAGTCAGCAACGGACTGGACGCCGCTTCCGCCGAGCGCGTGATCGACCAAGGGCAGGGCATCACCGGCTGGGTGGCCCTCTACGCCAAGCCGCAGCGGATCCCCGACGTCTCGAGGGATCCTCGTTACGTCGAGATCCGGAAGGGGATCCGTTCCGAACTGGCCGTCCCGATGGAGCTCATGGGGAACGTCATCGGGGTCGTGAACTGCGATTCCGACCGGCTGGACGCTTTCACCGAGCAGGACGTCGCCTTCCTCTCGCTGCTCACGAACGAAGCCTCCAAGGCCGTCGGACGCATCTGGCTGCTCCGCCAGCTTCGTTCCAAGGCCGCCCAGCTGGAAGCGCTCGTGCGCGCCGCGCAGGGCCTCGCGCGAGAACGCGACGAGCCCGGAATCTCGCTGGACCTGGCCCGGCATACGCGCGCCCTCCTGGGGGCCCGCGCCTGCGCCTATTACAACCTCGCCGACGAGGCGCTGCACCTGCGCAGCCTCGACGGCGACCTCGGCGCCTCGGCCCTCGCCCCGGTCGTCCCGCTCAACCGGACCTCGTTGGGCACGGTCGTCACCCGCGGCCGCTCGGTCGTGGTGCCCCTCGCCGGCAAGACCGAGGAGCATCTCTTCTCCCGCCTCTCCGAACCGGTGGCCTCTTCTTCGTTGCTCGCCGTGCCGGTGCGCTACGAGGACGATACCTTCGGCGTGTTGCTCTGCGTGGCGATGGGGGCCTATCGTTTCTCCGACGACGACAAGCATCTGGTCGCGGCCCTGTCGTCGTTCGGCGCTTCCTCGATCCAGAACGCCCGGCTTTACGCCAAGGTCTTCGCCGTCGAAGAAGGCCTGCGTCGCAGCGAGCGGCTGACCGCGCTCGGCCTCCTTTCGGCCGAGGTCGCGCACGAGATCCGTAACCCGCTCACGGTGATGAAGCTGCTTTCCGACACGCTCGCCCAGGGCATGGCCGCCGACGACCCGAAGATGGAGGACCTCGGGGTCATGCGCGAGAAGATCGCCCACATGGAAGGGGTGGTGTCGCGCGTGCTCGGGATGAGCAAGGCCCAGTCCGGCGCTTTCCGCGCCCTCGACCTGCGTCAGGCCGCCGAAAACGCCTCGCTGCTCCTGCGCCTCAAGCTCCAGCAGCTCGGCGTGAAGGTCGAGATCGAGTGCGCGGAGGCTTTGCCGCTCGTCGAAGGCAACCCGGGCCAGATCCAGCAGATCTTCCTGAACCTGATGATGAACGGCGTCCAGGCCATGGCCGGCGGGGGTGCGCTCACCCTCCGTCTGAACGTGGAGCCGGGACCGCAGGGAGACGTCGTCGCCGTGCGCATCACGGACACCGGTACGGGCATCCCGCCCAAGATCCTGCCGAAGATCTTCGACTCCTTCTTCACCAGCCGCGAAGACGGCACCGGACTGGGTCTCGCCATCGTGAAGCGCATCCTCCGCGATCATCGCGGCGATATCCTCGTCGAGTCGACGGCCCCGGGCGGGACGACTTTCAAGTTCTGGTTTCCGGCCATCTAGCCGCTTGCCCTCGGCGCTTTTCGGCTTATGCAAGCCAGGTGGAGAGCTACGAAAAGATGTTCGCCGACCGCGGCTCCGCCTACGACCGGGCGATGCGCCGATTCCCCGGGGCGCGTTCCGCCGAATTCGCCCAGATCGTCGCCCGGCTGAAGGCCCTGCCGGGCGAGACGGTGGCCGACGTCCCCGCCGGCGGAGGTTATCTGCGCGCGCATCTTCCCGAAGGCGTCCGCTGGCTGGGTCACGAGCCTTGCGCCTCCTTCCACGGCGCCGCGCAAGGCGGCCTTCCGTTGTTGCCGTTCCCTTGGGCGACCGCTTCGGTCGACCATCTCGTCTGTCTGGCTGGCCTGCACCATCAGGCTGACAAACGGGGTTTCTATGCGGAAGTCAGGCGCGTCCTGCGTCCGGGCGGCCGTTTCGTGCTTTCTGACGTCCCGGTCGGCTCGGTCGTCGCGGGTTTCCTCGATGAGTTCGTCGGCGCGCATAATTCCACCGGACATGACGGCATCTATCTGGATGACCGCTGCGCCGACGAGCTCGCCGCCCTCGGCCTGCGCGTGCTGACGGATGAAGTCCTCGCATTCCCTTGGGTCTTCGCCGATGCGGCGTCGCTCGGCGAGTTCTGTCACGGGCTCTTCGACCTGCGGACCGTGGGCCCGGCGGAGACGGGCGCCGCGGCCGTGGCCCGACTTGGGCTCCACGATGTCACCGCAGGCGTCGGCCTACGTTGGCAGCTTCGTACCTTGGTCGCCACTCCTGCCTAGCGGGCGGCGCCGAACCATCTTCGGGCCACGCCCCAGGCCACGGGCAGGAACGAAAGCAGCACCACGACCAGGATCACCTCATGCAGCTGGTCCGCAAGCGGCGTGCCGCCCAGGACATGGCCGAGCCAGACGAGCGAGTTGATCCACACGACGCCGCCGAGGATGTTCCAGCGGAGGAAGCGCGTCGGCGCCATCTCGCCCATGCCGGCGGCGAAGGGCACGAAGGTGCGCATCAGCGGTACGAAACGGGCGAGGACGATGGCGAGCGGGCCTTTTTCGGAGAAATAGTCCCGGGCCGCCAGGAGGTGCCGACGCTTATACCACCAGGTATCCGGCTTCGACTCCATGGTCTTGCCGTATCTACGGCCGAGCCAGTAGCCGGTCTGGTCGCCGACGACCGAGGCGATGGTCAGGGCGCCGGTGAGCTCCCAAGGGCTGAAGTAGGCCGGACGGTCGCCGTTCGCGATCGAGAGGACGCCCGCCGTGACGAGCAAGGAGTCTCCGGGCAGGAAGAACCCGGCGAGCAGGCCCGTCTCCGCGAAGATGATCAGGCACATCAGGCTGATGCCGCCGAGCTCGATGGTCTGCCGCAGTCCTTCGGCGGTGTGCAGGTGCGACCAGAAATTGCTCAGCCAGGTTTCCATGCCGTGGAGTAGGACGGCGGCGGGGGGTTGGCAATCACCCTTGAACGAAGGAGCCTTTCCCATCACGTTGGTTCCGTCGCATGTCGCCCGAATACGAAGCTTCCGCCATCCTGCTCCGCCGCGCCGCGCTCCAGCACGGGCTGGCCGGCCAGGCCGCCCTGGATGGCGACTTCGTCCCGCGCGCCAAGGCCTTCCTGGCCGAAGCCCGCGACATCCAGCTGGCGGCGCATCGCGCCGGCGTCCGGGGCGGCGAAGTCGCCCGGCTGCGTTCCGATGCGATCGACATCCTTTTCGACGCCTTGTTCCTGCGCGCCGGACCGGCTGCCGCCGTGCTCAGTCTGGTGGCTACGGGCGGTTATGGCCGGGCGGAGCTCTGCCCGCTCAGTGACATCGACCTCCTGGTGCTGGTGCCCCGTCACTCCGCGGCGACCAAAGCCCTCGTCGAAGCGATCCTTTATCCGCTCTGGGATCTCGGCCTGAAGGTCGGTCAGTCGGTCCGGACCGTCACCGAATCGACGAACTATGCGAAGGATGACCTGCACCTGCACGTCGCCTTGCTCGAGACCCGTCTGCTGTGCGGCTCGCCCGAACTCTACGCCCAGCTGGAAGCTAAGACGGCCGCGCTGCTCTCGGGCCAGGCTTGGAAGCCTTTCGCCCGCGCGATCGTCGAATCCCAGCGTAAGCGACGCGAGAAAGCCGGCGGCAGCGCCTACCTGCAGGAGCCCGACCTCAAGAACGGCGTCGGCGCCCTCCGGGACGTCCAGGGTTGCGTCTGGATCGCCCGGACGGCCCGCAACGGCGTCGGCCCCGCCGGACTCGCCGCTGCGGGCTTCCTGCCCGCCGTCGACCTCCAGAAGTTCGAAGAGGCCAAGCAGGTGCTTCTTCGTCTCCGCTGCGAACTGCATTTCCAGGTCACGCGCCCGACCGAACAGCTGTCGCTGGAACGGCAGGATACCATGTCGGCGGCGCTGGGCTTCACCGGCAGCCTGACCGAACGCATCGGCGGGATGATGCGGCAGTATTTCGACGCCGCCGACCATGTCCGCCGTTGCGCGGAGATCGTCGAAGGCGCGGTCATGGGCGAACCCGAGCCCGAAGGGTGGGGCGCTCCGTTCATCATGGACGGCCTGCGCGTCGTCCCCGGCGGCACCGTCACCGCCGAGCACCGCCTCCTCTTCGAGGAGGATCCCGGCCGCCTGGTCCGGTTGTTCCGCATCTGCCAGATCCACGAGGCCCGCCCGGACCGCGCCCTCTCGCTGCTCGTCCGCGAACGGGCTCACCTGCTCACGCCGGAGGTCGCCCTGTCGGAGGAGTCCTGCAGCGCCCTCCGCGCGATGCTCACCGAAGGCGGGCGCGTGTACGCCACGCTCAACGCCCTGCGCGAGCACGGGCTGCTTTACCGGCTGGTCCCGGAGTTCGCCGGCCTGCACTGCCTGGTGCAGTTCGAGTTCTACCACCGCTGGACGGCCGACGTGCATACCTTGCGCTGCCTGCGTGAGCTCGACCGCATCTACGCCGGCGAGTCGCTGGTGGAACAGAAATACCGCGAGGTCGTGCTCGGCTCCGAGGCGCCTTCGCTGCTCTACGCCATCCTCTTCCTGCACGACATCGCCAAGTCCGGCGGCATCGAAGGCCATGCCGAGCGCGGCGTGCCGATCGCGGACCGCATCCTCGAACGGCTCGGTTTCGACGCCCGGGAGCGCGAGATCGCGGCCGGCGTCATCCGTCACCACCTCGTGATGGGCCTCTACTGGCAGCGCCATGACATCGACGATCCCGCGAACATCGAGCGCTTCGCCCGGCTCATGGGCGACGAGCAGGTGCTGCGCAGCCTTTTCGCGCATACGCGCTGCGACGCGCGCGCCACGTCGCCCGACCTCTGGACCGACTTCAAGGACGGCCAGCATTGGTCGCTCTACCGCCGCACGCTGGCCCGCCTGGCCGACGCCGCCGTCGACGACCATGCCGACGCCGCCGCGAAGCTCCGCACGGCGACGACGGCCCTCGTCGGACAGGACGTGCCGGAGGACGAGATCGAGGCGCACTTCACCACGATGCCGCCGGGCTATTACCTGCACGCCGCCCCCGAGGACGCCGCGCACCATCTGCGGATGATCCATCGCCTGATCGCCTCGGTGTCCGCGGCCGAACCGGATGAGTCGTTGCGTCCGATCGTCGAGTGGCATGACGACGCCGGCTCGGGCCAGTCGCTGGTGACCGTCGTGACCTGGGACCGCGCCGGCCTTTTCAGCCGCATGGCCGGCGCTTTCGCCGTCGCGGGCATCAACATCGCTTCCTGCCGGGCCTTCACGCGCGAGGACGACGTCTCCATCGACTTCTTCAAGGTCGTCCTGCCGCTCGGCAAGGAAGCCCTTTCCAAGGATCGCTTCACGGCGGCCTTGGAGAAGTCGTTGCTCGGCGGCACCGACCTCCTCGCCGAGGTCGCCGCGGAGGAACAGCATGCCTTGCTCACCGCCCCGCGCCGCAAGGCCTTCGTGCCGCTGGCCGCCAAGGTGGAAGTCTATTACGAGGTCGACCTGGCCCGCACGGTCATCGAGATCCAGTGCAACGACCGTCTCGGCCTGCTGTTCCGCATCGGCCGGGCCATCCAGGAGGGCGGCTACGCCATCACCTTCGCCAACATCGCCACGGAGCAAGGCTTCGCGATCGATACCTTCTACGTGATGCCCGAGCGCGGGCTGACCCGTGAGCCGCAGGCGCCGGATGCCCTGGCGGACGTACTCCGGGGCTTGGTCAGCTGAACGGCGTCCCCCCTTGCCTTGGCAGGGAAACCCGCCAACCTCACGGCTAGCCATGAATCCGCTGCTTTCGCTCCTGAAATCCGCCCTCATCGTCCTCGCCGCCGTCGTCTCCGTGCGCGCGGCCGACCCCAAGCCTTCCGCCATGACTCCTCCCAAACTTGAGAAAGCCACCTTCGGCGCCGGATGCTTCTGGGGCGTCGAGTACCAGTACGCCAAGATCCCCGGCGTCGAGTCCGCCGTCTGCGGTTACGCGGGCGGTAAGACCGATTTCCCGACCTATGAGGAGATCTGCGCCAAGGGCACCGGCCATGCCGAGGTCATCGAAGTCACCTTCGACCCCGCCAAGGTAACCTACCGCACGCTCGTGGAGTATTTCTTCAAGATGCATGACCCGACGCAGGTCAACCGCCAGGGTCCGGACATCGGCGACCAGTATCGCTCGGTCATCTTCACCCACTCTCCGGAGCAGCAGAAGGTCGCCGAAGACGTGAAGATCGGCCTGACCCTCGCCAAGGCTTTCAGCCGCCCGATCGCCACGCAGATCGAGAAGGCCCCGAAGTTCTGGAAGGCGGAGGAATATCACCAGAAGTATTACCAGCTGCGCGGCAAGAAGCCTTACTGCCATCTGGTGCCCTTCGCGGAAGAAAAGTAAACCGTGGCTGAACGCCGCCAGGGGTCGGACGATGCGCTGCCTGGCCTAGGCCAGGGGGTCCCTGACGCCATCCCGGAACGTCGCCGGCCCCTGGCCTCGCGGATGCGTCCGCGCAATCTCGCCGAAGTCGTGGGGCACGCGGCCTTGCTGGGCCCGGAGTCCTTGCTGCCGCGCCTGATCAAGGCCGACACCTTCGGCTCGCTGCTCTTCTATGGTCCGCCCGGCTGTGGCAAGACCACCTTGGCCGAGGTCATCGCCGCCGAGACGCAGTCCTTCGTCGTGCGGGTCAACGCCGTGCTCTCCGGCACGCCCGAACTCCGCGAGATCCTCGCCGACGCCCGTCGTCAGCCCTCGCGCAAGACCGTGCTGGTCGTCGACGAGATCCATCGGTTCAACAAGGCCCAGCAGGACCTGCTTCTTCCGGACGTCGAGGCCGGCGTGGTGCGGCTCATCGGCTGCACGACGCACAATCCCGGGCTCTACGTCGTCCCGGCGCTGCTGAGCCGCAGTCATCTCTTCCGCCTCGATCCGCTGACCCCGCCGGAGATCGCCGCTTTCCTCGGGACCGCCCTCGCCGACAAGGACCGCGGCCTCGGCGCTCTTGGCATCAAAGCCTCGGACAAAGTCCTGTGTCAGGTCGCCGAGATGGCCTCGGGCGACCTCCGTCGCGCGCTCAACTGCCTCGAGACCCTCGTGCTTTCCGCGCCGGCGCTCGGCAGCGTCACCGACGAAGCCGTCGCGTCCTTCGCCCGCGAGCGTCGCATCCGTTATGACGACGGCGGCGACGACCATTACGATACCGCGTCCGCTTACGTCAAGTCGGTGCGCGGAGGCGACCCCGACGCCGCCCTCTACTGGCTCTTCCTGATGCTCGAAGGAGGGGAGGAGCCTCGCTTCATCGCCCGCCGTCTGGTCATCTGCGCGTCCGAGGACATCGGTCTGGCCGACTCCCGCGCCTTGGGCGTGGCCACCGCGGCCTTCCAGGCCTGTGAGATGGTCGGCATGCCCGAATGCGAATACGCGCTCGCCCACGCGACGCTGTTCCTTGCGCTGTCGCCCAAGAGCAATAGCACGACCTCGGCGATCTCTGCGGCCAAGGACGCCGTCCGTAACATGCCCCGCCAGGAAGTGCCCCTGCATCTCAAGGACGCGCACAACGGCGTGAACAAGAGCCTCGGGAACGGCGGAGCCTATCGGTACAGCCACGATTACCCGGAAGCCATCAGCGGCCAGGACTACCTCAGCCGTCCGCTGTCGCTCTATCATCCCGGCGACGCCGGCGCGGAGCCGCAGATCGCGGAGCGTCTCGCCCGCTGGCGCGAGCTCAAGGCGGGACTCAAGAAGAAGGACGGCCGCCCGTGAGCAAGGTCGCGCCGCGCCTGCCGTGGTTCGGCCCCGGCAAGTTCCCGCTCTACCTGGCGCCCATGGCGCGCCACACCGACGTCGCTTTCCGTCAGCTCTGCAAGGAGCAGGGCGCCGATGTCATGGTCACGGAGTTCGTCCAGTCGGAAGCGCTCATCCGCGACAACGCCAAGGCCTGGGAGATGGTCGACTTCACCGAAGGCCAGCGTCCGATGGGGGTACAGATCTTCGGGGCCACGCCGGCTTCCATGGCCAAGGCCGCCCGGCTGGTCTGCGACCGCATGAAGCCGGACTTCCTCGACCTCAATTTCGGCTGTCCCGCGCACAAGGTCATCGAGCAGAACGCCGGCTCGGGCCTTCTCCGCTGCACGCCTTTGCTCTACGACCTCGTCAAGGCCGTGAAGGACGCCATCCCGGACGTCCCGTTGACCGCGAAGATGCGTCTGGGCTGGGATCATGCGACCATCGTGGCCGTCGAGGTCGCCGGTCGGCTCCAAGGGCTGGGCGTCGAGGCCATCGCGGTCCACGGCCGTACCAAGGAGCAGGGCTACTCGGGCGAGGCCCATTGGGGCTGGATCGCGCAGGTCGCGTCCGCGGTCGACATCCCGGTCATCGGCAATGGAGACGTGAAGGACGGTGCCTCGGCTTTGCTCCGGCAGAAGGAATCAGGCGTCTCCGGCCTGATGATCGGCCGCGCGGCCCTCGGTAACCCCTGGGTTTTCGCGCAGATCAAGGCCGCGCTGGAGGGCAGGGCGGGGGAGGCCTTCGAAACGGGCGTCCAGGCCCGCTGGGATTGCATGATCCGCTTGGCAGAGCTCACGATCGAGGTGCACGCCACGCGCCTGGGTCATCGCGACGTCCGTTGGATGCTCGATCGCCTCCATCCGCTCACGCATGGGCTGCCCGGTTCTCGCAAACTCCGCGACCGACTCCGTCATTGCCTGACCCTGGATGACTTGCGTCGGCTGCGCGACGAGCATCTCGCCGAAACGGCGAAGTGAATTAAAACCCCTATTCACAGGGGGACGATGAGCGTGTGACAGTCACGCAACAGAAACCTCATTTTCTTATGTACAGGGGGGCTGTTAATAACCTGTGCAGGGCTTGCACTTGTCCCTCGTCTCAGCGCGTCCACAAAGACGTCACGATTCGTACCCCTCGGATCGTCACCGGCCCCTTCGCCGGACACCAAACGAGGGAATCCCTTTTTAACCCTCCAAATCACATTTCATCAACGACTTACGGCGCACTTCATTTCTGTGCTCAGTCTGGCACGGAAGCAGCCTAACGGTCGATCCCGTCTCCTTGACGATTGTTTTACAAAAATACCTCACTTTCGGGCTTCCAAAGAGCCTGTGAACAACCTTTCTCAACCCTCCCTCTTTCTCATGTCCTCTTCCGTCAGCCACCTCTCCCTTTGGGAAACCGCCAAAAGCGAACTCCGTAACGCCCTGCCGCGCGCCGACTACGAAACCTGGATCTCTTCCCTGCAGCCGCTGAGCATCGTCGAAGGCAAAGTCCTCGTCCTGGAAGCTCCTTCGGTGCTCACCGAAGCCTGGGTCAACAGCAACTACGCGGAGATGCTCCGTCGTCAGCTCACCTTGGTCGCCGGTCGCAGCATGGACTATCGCCTGACGGCTTCCGTCGACGCCGCCCGCGAGGTCGCTCCGGCGCCCGCTCCGGTCGCCCGTGCTTCGCGTCAGGCCGCCGCTTCGCCGGCTCCGGCGATCAAGGCCACCAATACTTTCGAGAACTTCATCGTCGGCCCGGAGAACGAGATGGCCCATGGCGCCTCGCTCGCCGTCGCCAAGGAGCCCGGCCACTACTACAACCCGCTCTTCATCCATGGCCCGACGGGTCTGGGCAAGACCCACCTGATGCACGCCATCGCGCATTCGGTCTACGCCGCCAACCCGCAGGCCCGCATCGCCTACATCTCCTCGGAGACTTTCACCAACGATTTCATCCAGGCGCTCCAGGCCGGCAACGTCGCTTCGTTCCGTCGCCGCTACCGCGAGCTCGACCTGCTCCTCATCGACGACATCCACTTCCTCGCCGGCAAGGAATCCACGCAGGACGAGTTCTTCCACACTTTCAACGAACTGCATAACAATCATAAGCAGGTGGTCCTGACCAGCGACCGTCCGGCTTCCGAGATCGCCAAGCTCCAGGAACGCCTCGTCTCCCGGTTCCAGTGGGGCATGGTCGCGTCGATCCAGGCCCCGGGCCTCGAGACCCGCATCGCCATCCTGCGCAAGAAGGCCGCCGCCCGCGGCCTCGACCTGCAGCCGGAGATCTCCGAGTTCATCGCGTCCCGCATCGCCCGCAACGTCCGTAACCTCGAAGGCGCCGTCACCCGCATCGTCGGCCTCGTGGGCATGACCCGCAAGCCCCTCGAACTCGCCCAGGTCGAGAAGCTCCTCCACGACATCCTCGTCGAAGAGGCCAGCCACACCCTCACGGCCGAAGTCATCCAGCGCAAGGTCGCCGAACACTACCGCATCCAGATGTCCGACATGACGTCCAAGCGCCGGATGCAGAACATCGCTTTCCCCCGTCAGGTCGCCATGTACCTCGCCACCCAGCTCACCGGCATGTCCCTCGTGTCGATCGGGCAGGCTTTCGGCGGCCGCGACCATGGCACGGTCATCCACGCCCGCAAGACGGTCGTGAACCAGATGGAAGTGGACGCGAACGTGCGCCGCACGGTCGAGTATCTCCGTGCCCAGCTGTCGATGAACCGGTGATTTTCAGTGCTCAGTGATGCAAAAAGGGCCCGACGTGTGTCGGGCCCTTCCTTTGGGCGGACTGAGTCGCGCCTCAGAGCATCTTGATCGTCACCGGGAAGCGGTAGATCTTCCCCTCGGTGGCCTTCACCAGTCCGATGATGGTCAGGATGAAGGCGCCGATACCGACGACGATGAGGAGGGGAATCCCGATGAGCACGAAGCATAGAGGGATGCAGACGATGGTGTAGATCAGGAAGCTGAGCTGGAAGTTCAGCAGTTCCCGGCCTTGGGCGTTGATGAAGGGGCTCTCGTCCTTCTTGATGAGCCAGACGATGAGGGGGCCGAGGAGGCTGAAGCCGACGAGGCTCAGCACGTGCATGATCAGGCCCAGGTTCTTCTCGTCTTGGGTCGGGACGGGGTCGGCGGGCAGGCTAGGCGGTTCCATGCATGGTTTCTCGCCCAGCCGGACGCCTGGGGCGAGCCTTTCCCGAGCAAGGTCTTGCTACTTGGGGTCTTTCCACCTTCATCCAGACGTTCCTTCCTAGTCTTTCCCAGGGGAGTCCGTGACCGGACTGAGATGAGGCTTGGCCTCGAACCCTCGTACCTGATGCGCCTCGGCGCCGTAGGAAGCGGATCGTGCAACCCATCATATCCCCGTTTCCGCGAACTTTCCAGGTCCGCGCGGACAGCCTTTGCTCCGGCCCTCAGGCCCGCCTTTACTTCCAACTTCTATCCTATGGTCTCCGACAACAAGCCCACCACCTTCCCGAACTCGACCCGTGTCTACGTGCCGGGTTCGCGTCCTGACATCCTCGTGCCGATGCGCGAGGTGAAGCTGGCCGACACCTCCCGTCCCGATGGCGCGAAGTCGGCCAACGAGCCCGTCCGCATCTACGACACGTCCGGCCCCTGGGGCGACCCCGCCTTCCATGGCGACGTCGAGAAGGGCCTGCCGGCCATCCGCGCCGCCTGGATCCTCGAACGCGGCGACGTCGAGGCCGTCCCCGGCCGCGAACTGAAGCCCGAAGACGACGGCTATCTTTCGTGGAAGCACGCCGAGACCGCGCAGCGGGCGACCTCCCGCAACCGCCTCGTCCAGTTCGACCGCGGCGATCGCAAGGTCTACAAGGGCAAGCCCGGCCAGCGGCCGACCCAGCTCGCCTATGCCAAGCAGGGCATCATCACGCCCGAGATGGAGTATATCGCCATCCGCGAGAACATGCGCCTCGCCGCCGCCCAGGCCGATTCGACCCGCCGCCATGACCTGACCTTCCAGCACAAGGGCGAGTCTTTCGGCGCGGCCATCCCGAAGGTGATCACGCCGGAGTTCGTCCGCTCCGAGGTCGCCCGCGGCCGCGCCATCATCCCGGCCAACATCAACCACCCCGAGCTCGAACCGATGATCATCGGCCGCAACTTCCTGGTGAAGATCAACACCAACATCGGTAATTCGGCCGTCGCGTCCTCCATCGAGGAAGAGGTCGAGAAGATGCGCTGGTCCATCAAGTGGGGAGGCGACACCCTCATGGATCTCTCGACGGGCAAGAACATCCACCAGACCCGCGAGTGGATCCTGCGTAATTGCCCGGTCCCGGTCGGCACCGTGCCGATCTACCAGGCCCTCGAGAAGGTAAATGGCCGCGCCGAAGACCTCACCTGGGAGATCTTCCGCGACACGCTCATCGAGCAGGCCGAGCAGGGCGTCGATTACTTCACCATCCACGCCGGCGTCCGCCTGGCCTACATCCCCCTGACCGCCCGGCGCGTCACCGGCATCGTCTCCCGCGGTGGCTCGATCATGGCCAAGTGGTGCCTCTCGCATCACAAGGAGAACTTCCTCTACACCCATTGGGACGACATCTGCGACATCATGGCCGCCTATGACGTCAGCTTCTCGATCGGCGACGGCCTCCGTCCCGGCTCGATCGCCGACGCCAACGACGACGCCCAGTTCGCCGAACTGAAGACCCAGGGCGAACTCACCACGCGCGCCTGGGAGCGCGGCGTGCAGGTCATGAACGAGGGCCCCGGCCACGTGCCGATGCACATGATCAAGGAGAACATGGACAAGCAGCTGGAGTGGTGCCACGAGGCGCCGTTCTACACTCTCGGACCCCTCACGACCGACATCGCCCCGGGCTACGACCACATCACGTCCGCCATCGGCGCCGCGATGATCGGCTGGTACGGCACCGCGATGCTCTGCTACGTCACGCCGAAGGAACACCTCGGCCTGCCGAACAAGGACGACGTCCGTGAGGGCGTCATCGCCTACAAGATCGCCGCCCACGCCGCCGACCTCGCCAAGGGCCACCCCGCCGCGCAGATCCGCGACAATGCGCTCTCGAAGGCCCGTTTCGAGTTCCGCTGGCCGGACCAGTTCGCCCTGGCCCTCGATCCTGAGCGCGCCCAGGAATACCACGACGAGACCCTCCCGCAGGAGTCCGCCAAGACCGCGCACTTCTGCTCCATGTGCGGACCGAACTTCTGCTCGATGCGCATCTCCGATGATATCCGCAAGTTCGCCGACGCCCAGGGCGTCTCCGAAGCCGAAGCCCTCGCCAAGGGGATGGAAGAGAAGTCCAAGGAGTTCCGTGAAAAGGGCGGCGAGATTTATCAGTAACGGGTTTTAGCGGATGGCGGATAGCGGTTGGCGGTAAGGGTAGAATCCAACCCCGGCCGTCTAGCCGTGATGCTGCCCCCTGGCCCTATGTTTTAACCCGCCTTGGTTTTGGCTTTCCCAACCGCTAACCGCTAACCGCCGAACGCTGACACCTTTGTCATCTCCTAAACAATCCTCCACCGCCTGGTACGATTCTCCGTTGTACTACGACATGGTGTATGCGGATTACACGAAGAAGGAGACGCGCTTCATCGAGGGCATCATGGAGCGGCACGGACCGAAGCTCGCCGGACCGATGCGTGTCTTCGAGCCGGCCTGCGGCTCGGGACGACTGCTGGAGTCGCTGGCGTCGCGCGGGCACGTCGTCCACGGTTTCGACCTGAACAAGCATCAGGTCGCCTTCGCGAAGAACCGCCTCAAGGCCAAGGGCCTCAAGGGCAGGGTGTGGCGCGATCGGCTGCAGGACTTCAAGGTGCCGAAGGGCGCCCGCTATGACGTCGCCCATTGCTTCGTCAGCACCTTCAAATACGTCGACACCGAAGCCGGTGCGGTCGGCGCTTTGCGTCGGATGGCCGCTTCGCTGCGTCCCGGAGGGCTGCTGTTGCTCGGACTGCACCTGACCGATTATAAGAACAGCCCGCCGGACCATGAGCGCTGGATCGGCCGTAAGCCCGGCATCCGCGTGGTCAGCGATACCTGGTCGGCCCCGGCCGACCGCAAGTCCCGCACCGAAGCCATGCGTACGCGCATGCGTATCACCGAAAAGGGAAAGACCCGCGTCGAGGAGACCCTATGGGATTTCCGTACCTATTCACCGGCTGAGCTGAAGGCCCTGCTGGCCAAGGCGCCCTCGCTCCAGTTGGTCGCCTGTCACGATTTTCATTACGACCTCTCCTCGACCCGGAGGATCGACCTGGCGTATTCGGATGTCCTGCTGGTGCTGCGTAAAGCCTGAGGCGAACGCAGGGCGCCGTTTCAGATCCGCTTCATCACCGACTTCGCGATGCCCTGGATGGTCAGGGAGCTGGTCGGGATGAGGTCAGGGTAATTTTGGTTCTCGGCCTTGAGATAGACCTTGGAGCCCTGCTTGATCAGGCGCTTGAGGGTCGTCTCGCCGTCGATGAGCGCGGCGACGATGTCCCCGTGCTTAGGCGTGCCGGGCTCGACGATGACGGTGTCGCCGTCGTTGATGTCGGCGTCGATCATGGAGTCGCCACGGACGCGGAGGGCGAAGGATTCGGGGGCGCGACGACGGGCGCTGGGCGAGACGGGGACCTGCATCGAGTCCAGGACGCCGGAGGACTCGGTGTAGTCGGGGAAGCCGGCGGCGATGGCACCGGCGAACTTCACGTTTTCGAAGGGGATGGCGTCGTCGCCGGGGCCTTCGTAGCGGATGACGGTCTCAGAGGTGTCGCCGAGGACCTCCGGGACGATCTTGTAGGCGCGGGCGGCGCCAGGGATGCGTTGGAGGACGCCCTTGCGCTCGAGGGCCTGGAGGTGACCGTAGACGCCGTTGGTGGAGGCGAAGCGGAACTTGGCCTGGATGTCGCGGATACTCGGCCAGTAGGAGTGCTCGGACACATGGGCCTTCATGTAGTCGAGGATGGCCCGCTGCTTCTTGGTGAGTTCTTCCATAGTGAACGCATGTTCGATGAAAACTTGTTCACTGTCAAGCCGACAGGCCCAAAGGCCATATAATCCTCAAAATCCGCCGTACTTAGCCTCGAATTCGGCCACGGTCCGCTCCATCCCAGGGTAGCAGCGGGCGGCGATGGCCAGGGACTCCGAGCGGATGGCCTTAGGCAGTCCCCAGAGTGCTTGGCTGATCGAGCCGGTGATGGCGGCCAGGGTATCGGCATCACCTCGGATCGAGGAGGCGAAGCGGACCGCCGACTCGTAGTCGGCCGTCCCGACGGCGATGGCCAGACAGGCGGGCACGCACCCTTGGCAGGTCTCGTCGTAGGAGTGGTGCTTCCGGATCTCCGCGAGCTGGGGCAGGGGGCCGTAGAAGCTTTCGGCCACGGCGCGGACGGCGTCGGGGTGGCGATACTTGCGTGCGGTCCACACCGCCGCCGCGACCGCCTGGGCCCCCTTGATGCCTTCGGGGTGAGCGTGCGAGGGGCGGGCGCTGAGCGTGGCGTGTGCGTGCACGGTCTCGAGGTCGTCGAAAGCCCACGCCACGGGGGAGACGCGCATGGCGGAGCCGTTGCCGAAGGAATCGCGTTCGCCGGGCGCGCCCTCGTAGACCCAGCCGAGGAAGCCGCCGCCGAAGGCCGCCGACAGCGGCGCGAGGTGACCGTTCTTCTCGTAGTAGCTGACCATGCCGACGATCCGCGGCTTGTAGTCCTTTTCGCCGCGGAGGATCGTCTCGGCCACCGCCCAGGTGAGCAGCGAGTCGTCGGTCGGGCAGGACTTCTCGGCGAAGAGCGGGAAGCCCGCGTCTTCGTTGCGGCTGAATTCGTGGACCGATCCGATGATGTCGCCGGCGATGGCTCCGAGCATGCGCGAATGAATGCCCGCCAGGTCGGAGGCTACCAGTCTAATTGTCCGGGGGATGCGTCATAGATGCGTCCGGCGGCCATGCGGGACTTCCGTCATAACGGTTTATATTCCGCTATTTCGTCTCTTTTTCCGCTTAGGGTTCGACTGATGTCCGCTTCGCTTGTCTCATCCTCAACCCCATGGCCCTCCGTCTGTGCTTGTCCTGGTGCTTCGCCGTGCTGGCCGTCGCGTACGCCTCCGCGCAATCCCTCGTGCCGGTCCCGTCGCCCGCCGCCCGCGCGCCCGTCGCGCCTGAGTTCTGGCTGCGGACGTGGGTCAAGGTCGACGACTCGTTCTTCACCAAGCACGAGCGTAATCTCTTCGAGGAATCGGTCGGCGTGCACTTCCGCGACCTCGAGGGCGCGCACGAGATCTTCGTCAACGGCGTGAAGGTCGGCGCCGGCGAAGGACGCGATGTCTTCCGGCACAAGGTCCCGGTGGGCACGCTGAAGAAGGGCGAATGGAACGAACTCGTCTTCCACGTCCGGCAACCGGAGGGGAAGGGCGGCTTCCTCGGCGAAGCCCCGTTCATCATGAACTATTTCATGGAGTGCGTCCTCGAAGGCGCGTGGGAATATTCCGCGACGCCGCTCGTGCCCAGTGTCTCGCTCAAGGCCCGGCCGACGTCCTCGTCGTTCGCCCGGTTCCGCGAGTCGAACCGCGTCCTCGGTCGCGCGGAACAGTTCCACGGCCCCAAGCTTTCGCCGGCCGACGCCTATGCCAAGATGCGCGCGACGCCCGGCCTCGCGGTGGATCTCCTGCTTGCGGAGCCGCTGATCGCCCAGCCGACGCACTTCAGCTTCGACACCCGCGGCCGGCTCTGGGTCACGCAGTATCGCCAATACCCTTATCCCGCGGGCGTGAACATGATCAGCCGCGACAAATATTATCGCTCGCACTACGACCGCGTCCCGCCGCCTCCGCCCCATCACGACCGCGGCGCCGACATCGTCTCGATCCATGAGTCGACGAAGCGCGACGGGGTCTATGACAAGCACACGGTCTTCCAGGACGGCCTCAACATGGCCAATTCCGCCGTGCGCGCCCACGGCGGCGTCTGGGTGATGAACCCGCCTTACCTGCTGTTCTATCCGGACGCCGACGGCGACGACGTTCCGGACGGTCCGCCGGTGGTCCATCTCTCCGGTTTCGGGCTCGAGGATACGCACTCGGTGGGCAACGGCCTCATCCTCGGCCCCGACGGCTGGCTCTACGGCGTGCACGGCAGCACGTCGTCCTCCCGCGTGGTGCGCCCCGGTTTCGATTCCGCCGACGCCGCCCCGGTCCACTTCGAAGGTTGCATGGTCTGGCGCTACCATCCGAAGACCCGGGAATACGACATCTTCAGCGAAGGCTCGGGAAATCCCTTCGGCCTCGAGTTCGACGGCGACGGCCGCATGTATTCCGGCCACAACGGCGGGAATACCCGTGGCTGGCACTACGTCCAAGGCGGCATCTACCTCAAGCAGGGCGTCGATCCGGGCAAGTTCGGTCCGTCACGCACGCCCTATACGTTCGGACAGCTCCCGATCCTCGGGACGCTCACGAAGGTCCCGCGTTTCGCCCACTTCGGTTCGTTCATCGAGGGAACGGCCTTGCCTGGGAAGTATCAGGGCCATCTCTTCTCCCTCGATCCGTTGCATAACACCGTGACGGATTCCGAGCGCATCCCGCAAGGCGCGACCTACGTGACGACCGACAAGGGCGTCGCGATGTGGTCCGAGGACGTCGGCTTCCGTCCGCTCTACAGCGCCAACGCGCCCGACGGCTCGCTCTTCGTCAGCGATATGTACGAATACTACATCGCGCACGGCCAGCACTACCAGAACCAGATCGATCCGACGACCGGCCGCCTGTATCGCCTCCGCGATCAGGACGCCAAACTGGAGACCGATACGAACCTGGAGGCCAAGACGACCGCCCAGCTCGTGGCCTTGCTCGGTCATCCTAATAAGTTCCACCGCACGGCCTCGTTGCAGCTGCTGGCCGAACGCCGCGACCCGTCGGCTGTCTCCCGCTTGGACGCGTTGCTGGCCGCGGACAAGGCCCGCGGGGCGCTCGGGGCGCTGTGGGTGCTTTATCAGGTCGACGCCCTGACCGACGCCAAGGCCGTCGCCGCGCTGACGCACGCCTATGCGCCGGTGCGCTTCTGGGCCATGCGCTTCCTCGGCGATAAGTATGGCGTCAACCGCGGCCTGGGCGTCCCGGGAGTCGGCGCCAAAGGGGCTCGTGACTTACCCGCTGACGTCTTCGCCTCCGTCCTCGCGCGCGCCCGGGTCGAAACCGACGCGGAGGTTCGTTCGCAGTTCGCCTCCTCGGCTCGTCGTCTGCCGACGTCGCAGATGCTCACACTGGTCACGGCCCTCGCCTCCCGCGATGAGGACGCCGACGACGCCTACATCCCGTTGCTGCTCTGGTTCGCGCTGGAATCGCACGTGACAATCGATCGCGAGGCCGTCGTGGGCTTCGTGAAGAATCCGGCCGTCTGGGATCGCCCGCTGGTCCAAAGACATCTGCTGCCCCGCCTCATGCGTCGTTTCGCGACGGAAGGCCGCCGGGCCGACCTGCTCGTCTGCGCCGAGCTCCTTCGTCTCGCGCCGACGCCCGCGCACGCCGTCCCTCTCATGAAAGGCTTCGAGGAAGCCTACCGCGGACGCGAACTCGCGGGCCTGCCGGACGAACTGCTCCAAGCCATGGCCGCGTCCGGCAAGGCGCCGTTGATCCTGCGCGTCCGTCAGGGCGACGCCGCCGCGATCAAGGAATCGCTGGCGCTCATCGTGAACAAGAAAGCGGACGCGACCGAACGGCTGAACCAGGTCAGGGTCTTCGGCGAAGTCCGTCAACCCGAGGCGCAGGCTACCTTGCTCGCCATCGCCGGTTCCGCCGAAGCCACGCCCTTGCGTAAGGCCGCCCTCATCTCGCTCATGTCCTACGGTCAGCCCGAGGTCGGCGCCAAGGCGGTGTCGATCGTCGAGCAGGGTGCCGGCGAGGTGCGTCTCGCCGCGCTGGCCTTGCTCGCCAGCCGCGCGGAGTGGTCGCAGCAGCTACTGGAAGCCGTCAGGTCGGGCCGGATCGCCGCGAACACCGTGCCGCGCGACATGGTCGAACGCATGCGGCAGCATGAGCCCAAGCAGGTGCAGGGGTTGCTGACGGAACTCTATCCGGAAAAGCCGGCGGCCGGCGTCACGGATTTCATCGCCAGGATCGCCGACGTCGAAACCAAGCTCAAGGCTGGCCAGGGTAATCCGTATGCCGGCGAACCGCTCTTCCAGGAGAAGTGCGCCGCGTGCCATAAGCTCTTCTTCAAGGGCGGACGGATCGGTCCGGAACTGACCGCCTACCAACGCGACAACCTCGGCACGATGCTCATCAGCATCGTGAACCCGAACGCCGAGATCCGCGAAGGCTTCCAGTATTTCTCCGTCACCACGCACGACGGCCGTTCGCTCAGCGGTTTCCTCGTCGAACGCGACGCGCAGATCTTCGTCCTGCGCGGACTGGAAGGGGAGGACATCACCGTGCGGCAGGCGGACGTCCGACTGCTCGCGCCGATGGGGCGCAGCCTGATGCCGGAAGGCCTGCTGGACGGCATGACCGACCAGCAGCTCCGGGATCTGTTCGCCTACCTGCGGATCTCCCAGCCGATCACCAAGTGACCTTACATCAGCCCCTGCGCGGGGATGACCGGCGCGGGCGGGGTCGCGGGGGCCGGCGCGGCGCCTGCGTCGATCTTCGCGAGTTCCTCGCGGATGATGCCGAAGGCTTCCTCCCGCAGGGCGGTCACTTGCGGCGTCAGGGCTTCGCGTTCGGCATCGGTCTCGGCGGCGCGGAAGGCCTCGCCGAGTTCGCGGCCACGGCGGATAATCTCCGCGGAGGCCGGATTGGTCATGCCGTTGCGGACCGCCTGGCCGAGTTTCTTCTCGTCGCCGCCGGCGAGCGTGAGCGCCAGCTGCTTGGTCTCTTCGCCGAAGGCCCTCATGCGAGCGCGGGTGGCTTCGTCCATCGGCGGACGCTTGGCCGGCGCCGCGGCGACGGGCTTGGGGGCGATGACCTTGGCGGGTTGCGGGGCCGGCACCGGGGCGGCGGCGACGGGCTTTTCCGCCTTGGCGGGCGGCGGGGTGTCGGACGGACCGACGAACCGGGCGATGAGGAAACCTATCGCCACGCAGAAGGCGGCGGTGATGGCGACGGAGGTCTTGTTCATGGGCGTACCTTAGCCCAAGTCCGGAGCTTGGCTACCGCTTAATCCGTCTCAGCGTACCAAGCAGGGCTTCTTCGGGTCGAACTTCCAGCCGGGGATCAGGAACTGCATCGCGACCGCGTCGTCGCGGGAGCCGGACGGCAGCTTCAGGTAAAGCTGATGCGCGGCTTCGAGCTGGGCGGGGTCGATCTCGACGCCGAGGCCGGGCTTCTGCGGGACGGTGATCTTGCCGCCCTTGATCTGCAGGGGCTCCTTCGTGAGCCGCTGGCCTTCCTGCCAGATCCAATGCGTGTCCATCGCGGTGACTTCGCCCGGGGCGGCGGCGCCGACGTGCGTGAACATCGCGAGGGAGATGTCGAAGTGGTTGTTGGAGTGCGAACCCCAGGTGAGGCCTCGCTCCTGGCAGACCTGCGCGACCTGCACCGAACCTTGCATCGTCCAGAAGTGCGGGTCGGCGAGCGGGATGTCGACCGCCTGCAGTTTCAGGGCGTGGTCGAGCTGGCGCCAGTCGGTCGCCACCATGTTCGTGGCGGTCCGGAGGCCGGTGGCCTGCTTGAACTCCGCCATGATCTCGCGTCCGGAGAAGCCGGCTTCGGCGCCACACGGATCCTCGGCGTAGGCGAGCACGCCCTTGAGGTCCTGGCAGACCGCGATGGCTTCCTTGAGGTGCCAGGCGCCGTTGGGGTCGAGGGTGATCCGGGCCTGCGGGAAGCGGGCGGCGAGGGCGCGGACGGCTTCGATCTCGCGCGCGGGGCTGAGGACCCCGCCCTTGAGCTTGAAGTCCTGGAACCCGAAGCGCTCCTGCGCGGCCTCGGCCTGCCGCACGATGCTCTCGGGCGTGAGGGCTTCCTCGTTGCGGAGGCGATGCCAGGCATGCGCCGAGCCGGTCTCGTCGCGGTATACCAGGGTCGTCTTGCGGCGGTCACCGATGAAGAACAGGTAGCCGAGCATCTCGACTTCGGCGCGCTGCTGGCCTTTGCCGAGCAGGGCGGCGACGGGCTTTTCTTGGAACTGGCCGAGGAGGTCCAGCAGGGCGGATTCGATCGCCGTGACGGCATGGATGGTCACGCGCAGGTCGAAGGTCTGCAGGCCACGGCCACCGGCGTCGCGGTCGGAGAAGGTCGCGCTGACCTCCGCGAGGAGCTGCTCGTAGCCGGCGATCTCCTTCCCGATGAGCAGGGGCGCGGCGTCTTCGACGGTCTGGCGGATCTTCTCGCCGCCGGGGACTTCGCCCAGACCGGTGCGTCCGGAGTTATCGGTGATCAACACGATGTTGCGCGTGAAGAACGGACCATGCGCGCCACTGAGGTTGAGCAGCATGCTGTCATGGCCGGCGACGGGCACGACACGGACGGAGCGGATGAGGGGGGAGGACATCAGAGGCGAGGGCGGGAGGGTATGAAGATAATCAGGCGCGGGGCTTGGTGCGGGCGAGGAAGACGAGGCCGGCGGCCAGCACCGAGGCGGTGGCGAGGCCGTAGAGGCCGTATTGGACCGAGCCGGTGGCCTTTTCGAGCTGGCCGAAGACCGTCGGAGCCACGAAGCCGCCGAGGTTACCCAAGGAATTGATGAGCGCGATCACCGCCGCCGCGATGCGGGCGTCGAGATAGCCTTGCGGGATGGGCCAGAAGAGGGAGGAGGCCGACTTGAAGCCGAGGGCGGCGAAGCAGATGGTCACGAAGGCGAAGATGGGTCCGCCGGTCGTCGAAAGGAACATGCCCGTCGCCGCGATGACGAGCGCGCCGGCGACCCAGAGCTGCGGACGTTTCCAGCGGGCCGCGCCGGCGGCGGCAAGATACATGCCCACGATGGAGATCGTCCAAGGCACCGAATTCAGGAAGCCGACCTGCACGTCGGTGAGGTCGCCCATCTTCCGGATGATGCTGGGCAGCCAGAAGGTCGCGGCGTAGATCGTCAGCTGGATGGCGAAGTAGATCACGCAGAAGAGCACGATCTGCGGGTCACGGAGCAGCCGGAGGACGCCGGGCCTTTCGGACCTGCTGGCCTCACGTTCGCGCTGTTCTGTCTCGATGGTCGTCTCCAAGGCCTGCTTCTGTTCGGCGGAAAGCCAGCGGGCGTCACGCGGGAGGGAATCGAGCCAGAACCAGGCCCCGATGCCGATGACCACGGAAAAGAGGCCCTCGACGAAGAGCATGCTCTGCCAGCCCTTGAGCCCGAACAGGGATGTCTGCATGAGCGCGCCGGAGAGCGGGCCGGAAAGGATGGAGGCGATGGCCGAGCCGCTCAGGAACAAGGCGATGGCCTTGCCGCGCTCGGCCGAAGGCAGCCAGCGGGTGAAGTAGTAGATGACGCCCGGGAAGAAGCCGGCTTCGGCCGCGCCCAGGGCGAACCGCAGGAAGTAGAACTCGTTCTCGGTCCGGGCGAAGGCCATCAGGGAGGCCACGACGCCCCAGGTGATGGTGATACGCGTGAGCCAGAGGCGCGCGCCGAACTTCTGCAGCAGCAGGTTGGAGGGGACTTCGAAGATCGCGTAACCGACGAAGAACAGTCCGGCGCCCAGGCCGTAAGCGGCGCTGTCGAGCCCGAGGTCGGTGCGCAGGTGCTGCTGGATGAAGCCGACGTTCACCCGGTCCAGGTAGTTCACGATGAACATCAGGATGAACAGCGGCAGCACGCGCTGCTTCACCTTGGCGACGGCGGCGCCGAGATGGTCCTCTGATGCTCCGGCGAACGCGCGCATCCGGGCTTACTTGACGCCGGCTTTGGCGATCAGGGCGGCGAGCTGCTCGATTTCGGCCGGCTTGAGGTCCGTCAGCGGGGCGCGCACGGGGCCTGCGCCGTGGCCGACGATCGTGGCGCCGGCCTTGATGATGCTCACGGCGTAGCCGGCGCTCTTGTTGCGGATCTCGAGGTAGGGCAGGAAGAAAGTGTCGAGCAGGCGGTTCTGCGTCGCATGGTCGTCCTTCGCGACGGCGTGGTAGAAGTCCATCGCTGCCTGCGGGATGAAGTTGAACACGGCCGAGGAGTAGACCGGCACGCCCATGGCCTTGTAGGCCGCGGCGTAGACTTCGGCGGTCGGGAGGCCGCCGAGGTAGCTGAAGCGGTCGCCCATCCGGCGGCGGATCGAGACCATGAGCTCGATGTCGCCGAAGCCGTCCTTGTAACCGATGAGGTTCGGGTTGTCGGCGGCGAGCTTCTCGAGGTGGTGCGGCTGGAGGCGGCAGACGTTGCGGTTGTAGACCACGACGCCGACCTTGACGGACTTGCAGACCTGGTCGACATGCGCGGCGACGCCTTCCTGGTTGGTCTCGGTGAGGTAGTGTGGCAGGAGCAGGATGCCCTTGGCGCCGAGGCGTTCGGCTTCCTGCGCGTATTGGATGGCCACGCGCGTCGGGCCGCCGGCGCCGGCGAGGATCGGGACGAGTCCGTCGCAGGTATCGACCGCGGTCTTGATGACGGCGGAGTATTCCTTGGGTTCGAGGGAGAAGAACTCACCCGTGCCGCCCGCGGCGAAGAGCGCGGTGGCGCCATAGGGCGCGAGCCACTGCAGGCGCTTGGCATAGCCGGCGGCGTTGAAGTCGCCGTTGGCCTGGAAGTCGGTGATCGGGAAGGAGAGCAGTCCCGACGAGAGGACCTTCTGGAGTTCGAGGGGGTTCATATGAAATGAGGGCTAGGGGCAGGGCTAGGGCTAGGGACAGGATTAGAGGGCGGCGTTGGTGCGGGCGCCGTTGACGAGGCGGGAGAGGCCGAGGGGATTGGCGTTGCGCAGTTCGGCGGGCAGGGCGGCGTCCGGATAGTTCTGGAAGCAGACCAGGCGGGTGAAGCGGTAGATGGCGTTGGAGCCGACGGACGTGGTGCGGCCGTCGGAAAGCGACGGATAAGGGCCGCCGTGCACGATGGCGTGCGAGACTTCGACGCCGGTGGGGAAACCGTTGATGACGACGCGGCCGGCGACGGCCTCGAGGCGGGCGATGAGCGCGGCATGCTGGCTGAGTTCGGCGTCGGTGCCGTGGATGGTCGCGGTGAGGTTGCCGTGCAGGGCGCCGAGGACGGCGTCGACCTCGCGTTGGTCGGCGCACCAGATGACGAGCGAGCTCGGCCCGAAGATTTCTTCCTGCAGGGAAGCGTCGGCGACGAAGGTCTTGGCTTCGGTCGCGAAGAGCGTGGCGACGGCGCGGTTGGGCTGGCCGCTGGACTTGCCTTGGGCGATCACCTTGACGCCGCCCTGGCCGGTGCGGGCGGCGAGACCTTTCTGGTAGGCCTGATGGATGCCGGCGGTGAGCATGACGCCGTCGGCGCATTCGGTGAAGAGCGCGGAGAGCTTGGCCACGAAGGCTTCGGCGGCCGCGGAGCGGGTCAGGACGATCAGGCCGGGCTGCGTGCAGAACTGACCGACACCCAGCGTGCACGAACCGACGAGTCCGGTGGCGATGGCTTCGCCGCGGGCGGCGAGGGCGCCTTCGAGCAGGACGACCGGGTTGACGCTGCTCATCTCGGCGTAGACGGGGATGGGTGTCGGGCGCGCGGCGGCGATGTCCATCAGGGCGCGTCCGCCGACGCGGGAGCCGGTGAAGCCGATGGCGCGCAGGGCCGGGTGCTTGGCGACCTGCTGGCCGATGACGCGGCCTTCGCCCATCAGGAGTGAGAACGTGCCTTCAGGGAGACCGGCGGCCTTGACGGCTTCGACGATGAGGCCGCCCATGATCTCGGCGGTGCCGACGTGCGCGTGGTGCGCCATGACGATGACGGGGCAGCCCGCGGCGAAGGCCGAGGCGGTGTCGCCGCCGGCGACGGAGTAGGCGAAGGGGAAGTTGCTCGCGCAGAAGACGGCCACGGGTCCGACCGGACGGAGGAGCGAGCGGTGGTCCGGCTTGGGCAGGGGCTTGCGGTCCGGGTTGGCGGTCTCGATGCGCGCGTCGATCCAGTCGCCTTTATCGACGAGGTCGGCGAAGAGACGCAGCTGGCCCATCGTGCGGCCGATCTCACCTTGGCAACGCGCCTCGGGGAGGCCGGTCTCCTGCGTCGCGCGGGCGACGAGGGCGGGCGTGGCGGCTTCGATGCGGGTGGCGATGTCGCGGAGGAAGGCGGCCTTCTTCTGGCCCGAAAGGGCGGCGAGCACCGGGGTGGCCTGGTCGGCCAGGGCGCAGGCCTTATCCGCCTCGGCGGCGGTGGCGGGGAAGAAATCCGGCTCGAGGGCGGCGGCGGTGGCCGGGTTCACGGAGCGATACGGCGCGGCGCGGGACTGGCCGCGGGCGAAGCCGATGAAAGAGAAGCCGAGGAGGGACGACATGGAGAGAGGGGGACGGATAGGGCATGGGCTGGCCGGAGGCAAACAAGATAGCCCATGGGTTGGGGTTGCGAGCGGTGGCCCGGGCGTTTGGCTGGAGGCACGCCCGACCCCGGCCGCTCATGCGTTTCCCCGTCATCTTGCTCCTGCATCTGACCGTCGTCCTCTCGGCTGAGCCGGCCTTCCATTGGGCGGCGTCCGGCGGCGGCGTCAAGGCCGACAAGGTGCGAGGATTGAACGTCGACCGCCACGGCAACGTCTTCGTCGCCGGCGAGTGCGCGGACGAGGTCGGCTTCGGCGCGGTCACGCACAAAGGGCTTGGTCTCAACGACGTCTTCGTCGCCAAACTCGACAGTCACGGAAACCTTCTCTGGTCGAAGGTCGCCGGCGGCCCGCAGATCGACCGCGCCTATGCGGTGGCGACCGATGCGAAGGGCAACTCATACGTGACCGGACATTTCCAGGGCGCATCGGCCGAGTTCGACGGGCACGCCGTCCGGGGGCGCGGAGATTACGACGCCTTCGTGGTCTCCTACGACAAGGACGGCCGGTTCCGCTGGATCCGTACCGCGGGCGGCCGAGGTTATGACTTCGGCCATGCCGTGGCCGTCGACAGCCGGGGTGATGTGATCGTGGCCGGCGCGGTCGTCGGCGAGGTGACCTTCGGCGACGTGGTGGTGCCCAATGAGCCGGGCGCACATATCTTCGTCGCCAAATACCGCGCCGACGGCGAGCTCGTCTGGGTCAAGGCGGCGACCGGCAAGGCCGGCGGTTCCGCCTATGGCGTCGTGGTCGATGGTGGGGATAACATTTATATCGGCGGCCTCAGCACGGGCGTCGGCGCCTTCGGCGCCTTCCCCCTGTCATCCCCCAAGGGCACTTCGGCGCTGGTGGCGAAGCTGGATCGCGATGGCCAGGTTCTCTGGCTGCGGCAGCACCCGGGCGAACCCAGCTGCCTCTTCCACGAGATCGCGTGCGATGCGCAAGGGCGCGTCTGGGCCAGCGGCATGTTCAAGGGCCGGGCCCAGGTCGGCCCCGAGGCCTACGCCGCGACGGGTGAGAAGGATGCCGACGCGTTGCTCTGCCACTACGACGCCGACGGCAAGCTGCTTTGGAGCCGGGTCGGACAGGGGCCGGGTGTCGACTATGGCTTGGGCGTCGCCACGGACGGCACGGGCGATGTTTTCCTCACCGGTGAGTTCTCGGAGGTCTTCTCGCTCGGCGGCAAGAGCCTGCGGAGCCGCGGCTCGACCGACGTCTATGTCGCCAAGTTCGACGGGGCCGGGGCGCTGCTCTGGCTCAAGCAGTCCGGCGGCGTCGGTTTGGACAATGCCTATGTCGACGTGATGGACGGCCGCGGCGGCCTGCTCCTCGCCGGTGCTTTCTCGGGCACGCAGCATCTGGATCATCTCGCCCTCAAGAGCAAAGGGAGCGGCGACGCTTACGTGGCCCGACTCGATCTCCGGGCTTCGCCTGCCGATCTGCGCCTTCCGCGGGACAACCTGCTGCGGCGGCATGATGCGTCAGGAAAGGTCATGCCGGTCGCGGACGCCGTCGGCTGGGCCGACCGTCGGGCTGAGATTGTGCGGGGCATGGAGGCCGTGATGGGCAGGTTGCCTGGCGTTGAGCGCAAGGTCCCGCTGGCGATGAAGGTGGAGAAGGAGGACGACATGGGGTCGTATGTCCGTCGCAAGATCACCTATCAGTCGGAACGCGGTAGCCGCGTGCCTGCCTACCTCTGCGTTCCCAAGGCCGCGCTGGTCAAAGACATGAAGGTCCCGGCCGTCCTGTGCCTGCATCCGACCGACGACACGGTGGGGGTCGGCGTCGTGGTCGGATTGGGCGGCAAGGCCAACCGGCAATACGCCGCCGAGCTGGCCGAGCGCGGTTACGTGACCTTGTCTCCGGCCTACCCGCATCTCGCCGACTACAAGCCTGACCTGGTCGCCCTCGGTTATGCCAGCGGCACGATGAAGGCGATCTGGGATAACATCCGCGCCCTCGACCTGCTGGATTCTTTGCCATACGTGCGCGGTGGCTCCTATGGCGTCATCGGTCATTCGCTCGGCGGCCATAACGCCGTCTACACCGCGGTCTTCGATGACCGACTGAAGGTCGTCGTGAGCAGCTGCGGCCTCGATTCGTATCTCGATTATTACGACGGTGCCCCGGCGGTCTGGCGGTTCGGCAAGGGCTGGTGCCAGCCGCGCTACATGCCGCGCCTGGCGGAATACGCGGGCCGCCTGGCGGATATCCCCTTTGATTTCCATGAGATGGTCGGCGCCTTGGCGCCGCGTCGCGTCCTGATCAGCGCCTCCCTCGGGGACGCCAACTTCCGTTGGCAGAGCGTCGACAGGGTGGCCGCCGCCGCCCGCCCGGTGTTCGCTTTACTCGGGTCGCCCGATGCGTTGCAAGTCATCCACCCCGAAGGCGCACACGACTTCCCCGACTCCGCCCGTGCGCAGGCTTATCGCCTGTTGGCGGAGGTCCTCCGATAGAATAGGTTCGGATTGCCTGCCTTCGGTCTGCCTCCATCTTTCTTCCATGCGATATCTGCCCCTCGTCCTGCTCTCCGCCTTGGCGACATTGGTCGCCGCCGACCGGCCCAACATCATCGTCATCTTGGCCGACGACCAAGGCTTCGGTGACCTCGGTGCCAACAACCCCCAGAGTAAGATCGCGACCCCGCATCTGGACTCCTTGGCCAAGGCGGGCGTCCGTTTCACGGACGGCCATACGTCTTCGAGCGTCTGCACACCCACCCGTTACAGCCTGCTCACCGGTCGTTACCACTGGCGCACCAAGCTCCAGTCCGGCGTCCTCGGCGGTTTCTCGACCCCGCTGATCGCCAAGGATCGCCTCACCCTCGCCGGCCTGCTGAAGCAACAGGGCTACGCGACGGGCTGTTTCGGCAAGTGGCACCTCGGCATGAGCTTCCCCTTGAAGACCGGCGGTGTCGCCGATGATGGCGGCAACTTCAGCAAGGCCTTCCAGGATGCGGGCTCGGTCGACTACGGCCGTGACATCGTGGACGGCCCCGTCGACCATGGCTTCGACACCTTCTTCGGCATCAGCGCCTCGCTGGACATGCCGCCGTTCGTGTGGATCAAGGATCGGCGCGTGACGGAGATCCCCAGCGCCACCAAGACCTGGTTGCGCACCGGTCCGGCCGGACCGAAGTTCGAAGCCGTCGACGTCATGCCTTCGGTCATCGATCAGACCATCGTCTTCATCGAGTCGCAGCGGAAGGCCGACCCGTCCAAGCCTTTCTTCGCCTACGTTCCGCTGAACGCCCCGCACACGCCGATCGTGCCGACCAAGGAGTTCCAAGGTTCCAGCGGCATCAGTCCCTACGCGGACTTCGTGAAGCAGGTCGACCATGACGTCGGCCGTCTGCTGGCTGCGTTGGACAAGCAGGGCCTGACGGAGAACACCTTGGTGATCTTCACCTCGGACAACGGCTGTTCGCCGGCGGCCGACATCCCCCAGCTGCAGAAGGCCGGTCATGAGCCCAACCATATCTTCCGCGGCCATAAGGCCGACCTCTACGAAGGCGGGCATCGCGTGCCGTTCCTCGTGCGCTGGCCCGCCAAGGTGAAGCCGGGGGTGTCCGCGGCGTTGGTCGGCCAGTTCGACTTCCTCGCCACCTTCGCCGAGATCACCGGCGCGACGGTGCCCCCCGGCATGGGCGAAGACAGCGTGAGTTTCCTGCCGGTCCTGCTCGGCGTGAAAGAGTCCGTCCGTCAGAGCATCGTGAGCCAGTCGATCAACGGTAGTTTCGCGATCCGCGAGGGTCAGTGGAAACTGCTCCTCAGCGCGGGCTCGGCTGGCTGGAGCTCGCCTAAGCCCGGTCCCGAAGAGGCGGGCCTGCCGCCGGTGCAGCTCTACGACCTTTCGAAGGATCCCGGCGAACGAAGCAACCTCCAGGCGGAGTTCCCCGAGCGCGTGGCGGCGATGAAGGCCGAGCTCGAGAAGCTCATCGCCCGCGGCCGCAGCACGCCCGGTCCGGACCTCACGAACGACGTCCCCGTCCAACTCATCAAGAAGAGCCCCGCCGGCAAAGCCAAAACCAAGGCCAAGAAAAAATGAGGGCCGTGCTCGCCGTCGGTCTGCTCGCCGTTTCGGCCTATGGCGCTGGCACCAAGGTGCCGGAGGGGGTCGAGGTGTTGCGCGATCTTGAATACGCGCAAGCCAAGGGGGTCAGCCTCAAGTTGGATCTCTACCGTCCGTCGGCCAAGCCCTCCGCGCCCATGCCGTTGGTCATCTGGGTGCATGGCGGCGGCTGGAGGAACGGTTCCAAGGCGAATTGTCCCGCTGCCTGGTTGGCGACCAAGGGGTACGCCGTCGCGAGCCTGGATTTCCGCCTGCTGCCCGAGCATCCTTGGCCGGCGCAGATCGAGGATCCGATCGCGGCCCTCCGCTGGTTGCGACGGGAGTCCGGGAAGTTCGGCTATGACGCGTCACGCACCGCCGCGATGGGCGGCTCCTCGGGCGGCCACGTGGTCGCGCTCTGGGGGACGCTGTCCTTGCCCGCGGAGGATAAGGTGAAGGCCGTGGTGGACCTCTATGGTCCGACCGACCTCCTGACCATGCCGCCGAACGTGCTCTCGGAAAAGCGTACGCGTGCCGATCTCGCCAAAGCCAACGGTGCCTTATTGCTCGGCGGCATCGTCATGGACCAGCCGGAGAAGGCCAAGTCCGTCAGCGCCTTGCACCAGGTTTCCAAGGACGACGTCCCGTTCCTGATCATGCATGGGATGGAGGACCCCGGCGTGCCTGCCGATCAGAGCGAGCGCCTGCACGCGGCGCTCAAGGCGGCGGGCGTCGAGTCGACCTTGAAGCTCATTCCCGGCGCCGGGCACGGCGGCAAGGAGTTCGACTCCCCGGAGTCGCGGGCGCTGATCCAGGCCTTCCTGGACAGGCACCTGAAGCGCTAGCCGCGCCTCACTTCGCTGGCTTCTTTTTGCCGCGCTTGTTCAGGCCGGGTTCGGGGCCGTCGTTATCTCCGCCGCCCGAGCCCCAGAGGGGCTTCACGTTGGCCTGGTTCCATTCGTCCCAGCGGGCCTGCAGTTCTTTGACTTTCTCCGGTCGCTCGGCGGACAGGTCCTTGTCCTCGTGCAGGTCTTTGGCCAGGTCGTAGAGCTTCACGGAGGAGACCGGAGCTTTCTTGCCGGCGTTGGTGTCGGCGTTGGTGTCGTAGCGGACGAGTTTCCAGTCGCCGACGCGGACGGCCATCTGTTCTCCGAAGCGCCAATAAAGTGCGTCATGGGGCGAGGCCTGGTTCTCGCCGCTCAGGTAAGGCAGCAGGTCGACGCCTTCGAGTTTCCATGCCGGCTTGGCCGCGACGCCGGCCGCGGCCAGGGCGGTGGCGTGGAGGTCGAGCTGCGAGACCATCGGCTGGTAGACGGCGGGCTTGAGGCGCGCGGGCCAGGAGACGACGAAGGGCACGCGGATGCCGCCCTCCAGGGTGGTGCGCTTGGAGCCGCGGAGGGGGCCGTTGGACGAACCGTTCACGGTAACGCCGTTCATGGTCGGGCCGCCGTTGTCGCTGATGAACGTCACGAGGGTGTTCTCGTATTGGCCGCTGTCCTTGAGGGCCTGGATGACCCGGCCGATGTTGTCGTCCATCGCGGACATCATCGCGGCGTAGGTGCGGCGGGTCTTGTCCTTGATCGCGGCGAACTTCGCCAGCCGCTCCGAGGTCGCGTCCATGGGCGTGTGCACGGCGTTGAAGGCGAGGTAGAGCATCCAGGGCTTGCCCTTATGACGTTCGACGTAGGCCGCCGCTTCGCGTCCGAACGCGTCGGTGGCGTAATCCATCTCCTTCACCGGCTCGGTCCCGCGGAGGAAGCCTGCAGCGTCGAAATAACTGTGGGCGCCGGCGAGGAAACCGAAGAATTCGCCGAACCCGCGGCTGGGGGGGGTCTGCGCCGGAAGCGAGCCGAGGTGCCACTTCCCGACCATGCCCGTGGCATAGCCGCCTGCTTGCAGATGCTCGGGCAGGGTCGATTCGGAAAGGGGCAGGCCCATCTTGCCGGCAGGGTTGAATTCATGGCCGAAGCGCGTCTGGTAGCGCCCGGTCAGGAGCCCGGCGCGCGTCGGCGAGCAGTAGGGGCCGGTGACGTAGCCGTTGGTGAAACGGACCCCGGAGGCAGCCAGGGCGTCGAGGTGAGGCGTCGGGATGTCTTTGCAGCCATGGAAACCGACGTCGCCGTAGCCCATGTCGTCCCCGACGATGATCAGGATGTTCGGCCGGTCGGCGGCGAGGAGGCCGGTCGCGAGGAAGAACAGGGCGAGCAGGGGACGCATACGTGATTAACCCCGGCCGACGAGTTTGGTTGCGAACCTTCGCCTCGGCTCAGTCGGCCAGCTGCGCGATCAGCTTGAGCGTCTCGGTCGGCGACTGGTGCGACTTCGCGGCGTTGTGCAGGCCGGGCGGCAGGACGTCGACGGCCATGGCCTTGAGTTCTTCGAGGCGGGCGCAGAGTTTGTCGAGGCAGGCGTCGACCTGCTGGGCGTCGGCCCAGACGTCGTAGATGGTCACCATCTCGCCGGGCTGGTCGCCGTCGATCTCGCCTTCGCCGACCTCGTAGTCGCAGTCGAGGAGTTCGTCCCAGAAGTTGGCGTCGAGGTCCAGGGCGTCCTCGAGCTCATAGAGGCGGATCCCGCTCATCCACTCGTTGAGCAGCGTGAAGGCCTCGCGGTGGGCGGGGAGGACTTCGGTGAAGGTGTCCCGGATGCCGACGGCGATGAGCGTGAGGCCCTCGACCGTATCGCCCAGCTGGGGGCCGTCGAAGGGAGGCGTCGGTTCGGAAGACATGCGGAAAAGGGATGGGGTGCGCGGTCGGGAGCGCCAGCCTAATCAGGCCGTGATCCCGGCCAGGAGCTGCTCGAGGCCCCGGCCGTAGCGGACGTAGGAGTCGAAACGTTCCTGCGGGGAGGCCTTGGTGCCTTCGCCGAGGTGGACGATGCTGGCGACGTGGGGCTCGATGGAGACGCCGGCCTTGTAGCCCTTGCGGATGAGGTCCGTGAGGATCTCGCGGACGAGCGCGTCGCCTTCGCCGGCGTAGGTGAAGGCGCTGCTCTTGCCGCCCGCCGGGTTGCGGCGGCAGTCCTTGATGTGGACGTATTCCACGTAAGGCAGGATGTCGCGGTAGAAGGGCATGGTCTCCTGGCCGTAGGAGACCGTGTTGCCGATATCGAAGAGGTAGCGGACGCTCGGATGGTCGACGCTTTCGATGAAGCGACGGGCGTGCGTGCCGGAAAGTCCGCCCCAACCTTCGCAGTTTTCGTGCAGGAGCATGATCCCGCCGTCGGCAGCCAGTTTGGCCATCTCCTGGTAACGGCGGACGCCTTCGTCGCGCCAGACGTCTTCGTCGACGTCGCCGCGGACCCAGCTCATGGTGCGCACGAACTTCGTCTTGGTCCGCTGCATGCGCGGGATGAGCACCTTCAGGTCGGCGAGGTCGACGGCGAAGTCGCCGCTGATGGGGCGGCTCCAGTTGCCGATGGCGGAGGCGTAGCTGCTCACGCGCAGGCCGGCGGCTTCGATCTGGTCGACGGCGCGCTTGAATTCGTCGTCGCTGACGGCCGGGCCGGAGAACTGCTTGCCGTTCAGGAGGCGCAGTTCGATGGCTTTCCAGCCGAGCGCCTGGTGCGCGGCGATCTGGCCGGCGATGTCGTCGGCGGCTTCGTCGGCCAGGCCGGAGAGGGGGAAGGGCGGGGTGGGCATGGCAATCAAGATGGCGGATGAAGGATGGAAGATGAAGGATGAAAAGACGCTGAATCGAGGGCAGAATTGAATCCCGAATAGGGTTCGGCTTGCGGGGGAAAAGGGATGGGTTGATAAGTGGCCCATGAGGCTCGCCCCGATCTGGCTCTGTTGGTCGTTGGTGTGCGCCGCGGCCGAGCCTGCGCGCAAGCTGAAGGTCTTCATCCTCGCAGGACAGTCGAACATGGAAGGCCAGGCGGTCGTCGACCTGGCCGGCCGGAATTACAATGAAGGCAAAGGCACCTTGGTGGACGTCATGTCGCGCCCCGGAGCGGCCGAACGCTACGCGCACCTCAAGGACAAAGACGGCAAATGGGCCGTGCGCCCGGACGTCTGGGTGCGTTATCAGCGCGAGAACCAGCCTCTGCAGGCTGGCCCTCTGACGCTCGGGTTCGGCGCCTATGTCAGCCAGCATCACTTCGGACCGGAGTTGCAGTTCGGTCACGTGGTCGGCGCGGCCTATCGCGACCAGGTGCTGCTCATCAAGACCGCCTGGGGAGGCAAGAGCCTCTACCGCGATTTCCGTCCGCCGACCGCCGGCGGCGAGGTCGGTCCGTATTACCTGAAGATGGTCGCCGAAGTCCGCGAGGCCTTGGCGAACCTTAAACGGGATTTCCCTGCTTACGACGGGGCGCAGGTCGAGCTGGCCGGTTTCGTCTGGTATCAGGGCTGGAACGACGGCGTGAATCCGCAGGCCGCCGTGCCGGAGTATGAGCAGAACCTGGCCCGCCTCATCAGGGATGTCCGCAAGGAGTTCGGCGTCCCGAAACTGCCGTTCATCGTCGGCGAACTCACGGGCCCGTGGGTCGACGCCCCGAAGGAGTGGACCGCCCTGCGTCAGGCGCAGGCGAACGTGGCGGGCTATCCTGAGTTCAAGGACAACGTCATCTTCGTGGCCACGCGCACCTTCGTGCGGAAGCCGGAGGACTCGCCGAATCCCGGCCACGGCCACCACGAGTTCGGCAATGCCGAGACCTATTTCCTCGTCGGCGACTCGCTGGGCAAGGCCGCCGTGCAGATGGCCGGCCGCGACCGGCAGGTCCGGCAGCTGCGCGGCTGGACGCTGCGGATCGACGAGCGCCTGCTGGCGAAGGACGCGGCGGCCGTCGAGAAGGCGGCCGTCATCCTGGATGCGCAGCTCGCGAAAGTAGAGCGACTCGTCCCGGCTAAAGCGGTCGGGCGGCTCCGCTCCGTGCCGTTGAATTTCTCGCTGCCTTATCCCGACCGTCGGCCCACCGCCGAGTATCACGGCGGTCTGGCTTGGGTGAAGCAGGTCGGGCGGGAGATCGCGCTGGCCAAGGCGATCGAGTTCACGAACGTCGACCGCTTCGAGCCGGAGATCCGGCGCATGCCCGTGCTCGTCCTGCATGAGCTCGCCCATGCCTACCATGATCTGGTGGTGCCGGGAGGATATCAGAACAAGGAAATCCTCGGGGCCTTTCAGAAAGCCAAGGCGGCCGGGACGTATGACGCCGTGAAGCGTTGGACCGGAGAGAAGTATGCCGACAAGCCCAGCAAGGCCTACGCGATGACCAACCAGATGGAATACTTCGCCGAGGTCACCGAGGCCTACTTCGATCGCAATGACATGGAGCCGTTCGACCTCAAGGAGCTGCAAGCCAAGGACCCGACGGTCATCCCGGTGCTGGAGAAGGTCTGGGGAGTACGCTAAGCAGGGTTCGGCTTGCCCGCGACGCCCTGACGTGGGAGGAATCGGACATGAGATTCGCTCCGATGTCATGGCTCGCCACCTTCCTGCTCACGATGCTCTCGGCCTTCGCCGAGGATCCGCGGCGCGTGCTTTTCATCGGTAACAGCTATACGGGCGTCAACAGGCTCCCTGAGGTCTTCCTGGAGGTCGTGAAGAGCAGCGGCCGACCGGCGCCTGTCGTGAAGTCCTCGACGCCCGGCGGCCGCACGCTGAAGCAGCATCTCGGCATTGCCGGCAGCATGAAGCTCGTCGATGAAGGCAGCTGGGATGTCGTCGTCTTGCAGGGGCAGAGCCAGGAACCGGCCATCGCCGAGAAGGATGAGACTGTCCGCAAGGAGTTCTTGGAAAGCGCCGCGGAGCTCTGCCGGCGCGTCCGCGCCAAGAGCCCGAAGGCGAAGATCTATTTCTATGAGACGTGGGCCCGTCATGCGGATTACTGGAAAGCCGCCAAGAAGGGGCCGGAGGTCGGCGCCGATCCCAAGGAGATGCAGGCCCGGCTGCGTAAGTGGTATGGCGTCGTCGCCAAGGATAACGGCGCGACGTTCGTGCCGTGCGGCGATGCCTGGGAGTTGAACTATGCCTCGGCGGCGCCGGTACGACTGCACACTTCAGACCATTCTCATCCCGAGTTCGTTGGCACGTATCTGAACGCCCTGACTTTCTTCGGGAAGATCTACGACGTGAAGTCGCCGGCTCCGCTGTGGAGCGGTAAGCTGGACGAAGCCCAGGCCAAGCTCATGCAGGGCTACGCGGCTCAGGTCCTGAAGTAAGGCCTTACGGGGTGAGGCCGGCGGCGCGCAGCGCGGTCGCGTGGACGGCGATGTCGTGGTCGGCCGACCAAGCGAAGGCTTGGTCGCCGACGAGCACGCGGTGAAGGTCGCGGAATTCTTCGTCGTAACGTCCTTTCGGGACATCGAGCGCGAAGGCATTCTCGCCCTTCTTGAAGCGGGACTCGGCGAACATGACCCTTTTGTCGCCGACTTGGCGGCAGATCTTGGCCGTGTCGCGGGGTTCGTCGAGACGCAGGATGCCTTTGCCGGATTCCAAGGGGCGGATCTCCATGGTGCCACGGGTGCCGCGCACGGCGAGCGCCCGGTGCGGGCCGCCGAACGGGTCGGCGTGGTTGCAGCGGAGGGTGACCGTGGCCTTGGGGTAGGAGAGCACCGCCAGCTGGTTGTCGACGAAGGTATCCTGCGACGCCCGGGTGGCGTTGCCGAAGGCCTGGACCGAGGTCGGAGGGCCCATGAGCGTAACGACCGTGTCCACCAGGTGGCAGGCGAGTTCATACATTCCTCCGCCGGGAAGCAGGGCGAAGCGCTTACGGTTGGCTTCGTCGAGCAGCTTGCCCATCGAGGCGTCGATTTCCATCACTTCGCCGAGCCAGCCTTCCCTGACGGCGCTGGCGAGCAGCTGGATGGCCGGGTTATAGCGGAGCATGTAGCCCATCTGCACCGTGAGTCCCTTTTCGGCGGCGTAACGGCGGAGGGCGACGAAGTCGGCGTGTCTTTCGGCTCCGGGCTTGTCGAGGTGGATGTGTTTGCCGGCCTTCAGCGCGGCGAGGGCGGCCCGCGCGGAATCTTCGAGGGTCGTCTCGATGACGACCACGCGGATGGTCGGGTCAGCGAGGATTTCCGCTTCGCTCAGGTATTTCAGTCCCGCGAAGGACTTCGCCTTCTGCGCGGCGGCCTGGCGGGGGGCGCTGGGTTCCGCGAAGCCGACGACGTCGTAGAGGTCAGGAAGCGAACGGAGGGCGTCCATCTTGCCGGCGGCATGCGCATGCGCGGTGCCGATCTGGGCGACACGCAGACGTGGTTTGCCTTCGGCGGCCAGCAGGCCCGCGAAGGGCGCCAAGGCCAGGCCGGTGAGAAGCGTGCGTCGGCGGATCATCGGCTAAGCCAGGCGGCGGCGGCGGTCTTGGCGTCCGTGCCGTCGAGGTGCAGGCTGGCGGACCGGAAGAGCGTGTGGTCTTTCTCGCCGGCCACCCAGAGCGGTTGCGACGAGGCGACGCAGAGCAGGCCCGGCACGTCGAGGTATTTGGCGCCGCCGGGAAGGAACATCGGATCGCGATAATCGAGCAACTGACCGAAGCGGAAACCGCCCGTATCGACGGCGGCCTTGGCGATGGCCCCGCCGGTCACGGCGCGGGCCGCCGCGGCGACGACGCCCATCTGCCCGAAGCCGGCGAGCGAGACCTTCTTGACCGCCGGCTGGGAGGCGTCGCGCGGTGAGAGCAGGTAACTCGTGATGGTCATGACGTCATGCACGCGCTGGGCGAAGAGGGCATGATTGTAGCCGTAGGTGTAGGCCGGGACTTCGCGGGGGCCGGTCACGACGCGGGTCTGCTTGAGGCCTTTGTCCGCCTGCAGGAAAAGGTCGGCCGTGAGCACGCCCACGCCGCGGTCGATGAGTTCTTGGAGTTCGGGGCGGATGCTGCCGTCGGGTAGGCGAGCGGAGCCTTTGCCGGCGTCATCCAGCCAGATGACCACTTCGCCCGTGGGCTTGGTCGGCTGGAGCCAGTCGATGGCGACTTCCTCGCCGTAGGTCGCGTTCACCAGCGTGCCTTGGGTCCGGAAGTGGGAGTCGCGCCATTGGGTGCTCGCGTCGGGGAAGGTGATGGCCCCCGCCTGGGCGTAAGGCCGGCCGATGAGCGTCTCGATCGCCGGACGCAGGACCTTCTCCCGGCCTTCTTCGGTTCGGGCGAGCGCTTGCAGCTGCTGGTGGGCGTCGGCCTTCAGCCACTTCAGCAGACCGCGTTCGAATTCCGGATCGGCGGCCTTCGGCGCCGGATGCGCCTCGTCCCAGACCGTCAGCTTCTCCTTCGGCAGGGGCGGGTAGTCGCGTTCGATGATCGGAGCCTCGAAGCCCAGCTTGAAATGCTTGTTCAGCAAGGCGTAGAAGCCCGAGCGCGTCACGGCGTTATAGTTGTGCGGGAAGTGTTCGCCGCGCTGGAGCGTCACGAAGTCCTTCCTGCCGTAGAGACCGTAGAGTTTCTGGAGGTCCGGGAAACCCTTGGTCGCGAGCTCCTTCGTCCAGTCGTTGGCGGTGTTCATGCCCTGCGGCTTCGGGGCGAAGAGCCCGGCGATCTCGACGTTGCCCGTGTTCACGCGGAGCAGGCTGGCGTTCTCGCAGGTACAGCCGCCCTGCATCGCGGTGCTGACCATCACGACAGGGTAGGAGAGGGCCACGCGCGGGTCGGCCGCGGCGAGGAGCATGGTCTGCGTGCCGCCGCCGCTGGAGCCCGTGACGGCGAGGCGGGAGGGGTCGACGTCGGGCAGGCCGAGCACAAAGTCGACGCTGCGGACGAGGTTGAGCGTCTGCAGCCCCATCACGCTCTGCAGGTTGGCTTCGGCTTGGGTGCCGTAGAGGCCCCAGCCTTCGGTCCGGTTCATCTCCGGGCGTTGCTTCGCGAACCTGTGGATGACGTCGGGCGAGAACTGGACCGAATCGGAGTCGCTCAGCGCGTCGAGCTGCCAGACCACGCAGCCCATACGGGCCAGCTGCACGCACATCGACTGGAAGCGCGACTTGCCGCCTTCGACGAAACGTTCCTGGCCGGATGCGATTTCCTGACGCACGTATCTGTCCGGCTGGATCAGGAAGCGGGCGTCTTTCCAGTGGCCATGCGGGAAGATGACCGCCGGAGCCTTGCCGGTGACGTCCTTCGGGCGATAGAGGTTGCCGGTGACGAAGAAGCCGGGGGCGCTTTCGAAATAGACCTTCTCGATCGTGTATTCGCCTTGGTCGATCTTCCCATGGATCACCGCGTTGAGCGGCGTCTTGGTGGGCATCGGCCACAGGCCTTGCGACACCAGCAGCTGCCGGCGGACGAATTCGCGCCGCGGCTCCCATGCTTGGACGGACTGAGGAGCCGTGAAGGGGAAATACCCGTTAAGGTCTTTCAACGGACCGAGCCGGGAATCTTCAGCCTGAGCCAGCGACAAGGTGCCGAGGGCCGCGAGGACAAACGTGGGGAGGCGCATGGGGGCAATATGAGCCCCGCTTCGGATAATGGAAATAAAAAGGCCGACGCTGCGGTCGGCCTTCGTTACGGATGATTCCGTGCTTATTCGGGCTGCCTGCGGTCGCGACGATTGTCGCCTTGGGGGCGGCGCGGTTCGCCGGCCTTGCGCATCTTCTCGAAGAGGGGGGCAAGGGAGGGGTCGGCCTGGCGGGCGACGTCTTCGGCGATCTCGATCGCCTTGCGCTGGGCCGCGGCGGCGGCTTCGCGGGCGGCGCGCACGGCGGGGTCGCCGTTGGCCTTGGCCATGGCTTCGCGGACGCGACGCTGCTCATCGGGCGAGAGGCCCGGGATCACGCCACCACGGTCGGGGCCGGGCTCACGGATGTCGCCACGAGGGCGGTCGCCTTCGGGCTGACCAGGGCCGCGTTCGCGGCCAGGCTGATCGGGCTGGCCCTCGGGACGGCGAGGCGTTTCGCCGCGCGGCTGGCCCTGCGGGGGGCGCCCGGGCTGGTCGGGCTGCCGGCGTTCCATGGCTTTCTTGATTTTTTCGAGGATAGGGGCGACGGACGGGTCGGCCTTGCGGGCGGCATCGTCGGTGATTTCACGCGCCTTCTGCTGGGCTTCCAGGGCGGCCTGCTGGGCCTTGGCAGCCTGCTCGTGGGCTTCCTTCACCGCCGGATCCTGCTTGGCCTTTTCCATTGCCTCATGCAGGCGTTTTTGTTCGTCCGGGCTAAGTTGGACCGGAAGGCGGGGCGACGGGCGCCCTTCTTGGCCAGGGCCTTGGGGGCGGGCGGGCGGGCGGGGTCCTTCCTCGGCGGCGAAGCCGAGGGTGGCGGCGAGGAGGAGCAGGGGTAGTTGCTTCATGGTATCGATACAACAGCGGGGCGGGGTAGGGGTTTCGTCTATCCAAAGGGTTCCTTAGGAATTGGCAACCTTGGGTCCTCCGGTTTTCCTTCCCCCATGCTACCCCGCCTCGCATTCCTCGTGCTTTGCTGCTCCGCGCTCCTTTCGGCCGGAGAGCTCAAACTTAACCGTCTCTTCTCCGACCATGCCGTGCTGCAGGCCGGCGAATCCGCCGTCTACGGTAAGGCTCGTCCAGGCGCCAAGGTGTCCGTCGCCCTCGGCGAGGCGAAGGCCGAGGCTGTCGCGGGCGCCGACGGCGTCTTCCGCGCCACGCTCAAGGGTCTCAAGCCTACCGAGCAGGGCGCCGACCTCGTCATCGCCGCGGGCGATGAGAAGTTCGTGGCCAAGGATGTCATCGTCGGCGAAGTCTGGGTCGGTTCCGGCCAGTCCAACATGGATTGGACCGTGAACGCCACGCATGCGCTCGCGGACTCGGTCAGCCGTCCGGCCGATGCCGGCATCCGTATGTTCACCGTCTCGCGCGTTCCTTCCGCCGAGCCTGCCGAGGACATCAAGGGCGGCGCCTGGGTGCTCGCGGACCCGAAGACCGTTCCGGGCTTCTCCGCCACCGCTTTCTATTTCGGTCGCGAACTCCGGTCCAATCTCAGGCAGCCCGTCGGTCTCATCGTCTCTTCCATCGGCGGTACGCGCGCCGAGGCCTGGGGCCCCAAGGGCATGTATGCCGACGTGCCTGACGCCAAGGACTTCGACGCCAAGGAAGCCGCCGGCATGAAGGCCCGCGCCGAGAACCTGAAGAAGCTGCAGGCCCGTATCGCCGTCGAGAAGGACGCCAAGGTCCTGGCCAAGCTCAAGCAGGACGCCGCCCGCATGGGGCCGGTCTGGAGCAACGGTCCGCACATGAACTGGAACGGGATGGTCCGCCCGTGGATCGGCCACAGTTTCCGTGGCGTCATCTGGTATCAGGGCGAATCCAACGCCAGCCAGCCCGAGGCCTATAAGTGGGTCCTGGGTTCCATGATCAAGTCCTGGCACAAGGCCTGGGGCAAAGAATTCCCGTTCATCATCGTGCAGCTCCCGCGCTTCCAGGCTCGCAAGCCGGATCTCGCCGTGGAGGTTGACGCCTCCTGGTCGCGTCTCCGTGAGTCTATGGAGTGGATCGCCGACAACGTCCCGGGCGCGATGCAGTCCGTGAACATCGACCTCGGCGAAGAGAAGGACATCCATCCGAAGGACAAGCTGCCCGTCGGCGAGCGCCTCGCCTACGTCGCTCTCCAGCGCGTCTATCAGGCCCGCCCGGTCGGCGAAGCCCCGCGCGTGATGAAGGCCGAGCGTCAGGGCGATGCCTTCGTGCTCACCTACGATCGCCCGGTCGTCCTGAAGAGCGAGGGTAAGGGCTTCGCCTTGCTCGGCGCCGATGACAAGTGGGTCTTCGCCCAAGCCAAGGCCGACGGCGCCACCGTGACCGTCACGGGCGTGAAGGCTCCGAAGGAAGTCCGGTACGCCTGGGCCAACTTCCCGGAAGTCAGCGTCTACTCGGCCGGTGCCGACGCGCTCCCGGCCGGTCCGTATCGTTCCAGCAAGTAAGGCCCCTTCTGGTCGGCCATTCGTGAAAGAGACCTCCGGTTCGCCGGAGGTCTCTTGGTTGACGGACTTGGCGGACGGGCGAAGATGCCGTCATGCGTTCCGTATCGCTCCTGCTGGCCTTTCTTCTGTCGTGCGTATCGGTCCGCTCCGCCGAGGTCAGCGCCCCGCCGCCCGGACTCAAGGTCCTCACCGCGGGCCATAGCTTCCATGTCTGGATGCCGCCGTTGGTCGCGGAGATGGCCAAGGCCGCCGGTATCCAAGGGCACGAACAATTGGCGATCTCTTCCATCGGTGGTTCGAAAGTGATCCAGCACTGGGATCTTCCGCCCGAGAAGAACAAGGCCAAGCCGGTGCTGACCGCCGGTCAGGCCGAACTCTTCACCATGGCGCCGACGTTCCTGCCGGATCCCGGCATCGAGAATTTCGTCAAGCTGGGACTGGAGCATCGGGCCGACGTGCGCTTCACCTTGCAGCAGAACTGGGTGCCTTACGAAGATCCCGCCATCTGGCTGAGCCGGGAGCGGCCGAAGTCGGTGGACCGTGACGGTAGGACGATGGCGCAGCTAAGGGCGATGCATGACCCTTACTTCGCGATGATCGAGGGGCATGTGAAGGAACTCAACGGGCGCATCCCCGGCGCGCGCATCGCCGTCGTGCCTTGCGGTGAGGCGGTGCTGGCCTTGCGCGCCAAGGTCATCGCCGGCGAGGCCCCCGGCGTGAGCCGCCAGAGCGAGCTCTTCACCGATGTGCTCGGTCATCCCGGACCGCACATCCGGGCGCTGTCGGCCTATTGTCATTTCGCGGTCATGTATCGGCGTGACCCTGCAGGCCTGCCGGTCGTCAGCCCGCTGACGAAGCTTCCCGAGGCGGAGAAGCTCAACCGCTTGCTTCAGGAGATCGCCTGGAAGGCGGTGACGGGGCACCCGCTCAGCGGCCTGAAACGCTGAGCACCTGTCGGAAACTCGGCAAAAACGCGCCGTGGACGCCGTCGGCTTGCCATGACGGATTCGCGGCCGAACATCCGTCGCCAAGATGACGCGCGCCGTCTGTGTCACTCATGTCCCGCACGAAGGACCGGGCATGCTGGGCGAAGTCCTCGCCTCAGCCGGGTATGCGCTCGAATCCCGGGAGGTCTTCCGGGGTGAGCCGTTGCCCGTCGATCTCGGCCCCGAGGATATCCTCGTCGTGATGGGCGGACCGATGGGCGTGGCGGACCTAGGTGATCCCGCGATGCCTTGGCTGGCCGCGGAGGTCGCGCTCTTGCGCGACCGCCTCGCCCGAGGCTGGCCTAATCTCGGTGTCTGCCTGGGTATGCAGCTCTTGGCTCATGCCGCCGGCGCGAAGGTGGCGCCGATGAAGGATGCCGCCGGCGCCTGTGTTCGTGAAGTGGGCTGGGGTCGATTGGATTTCCATGGGACGGACACGGTCACGCGCGGCCTGCCGGCGAGCATCGAGGTCCTGCATTGGCATGGCGACGCCTGTGGGCTGCCGCCAGGCGCGAGCTTGCTCGCTTCGACGAAGGTCTGTCCGGTCCAGATGTTCCGCTTAGGGCGTTCGGTCGGCATGCAGTTCCACCCCGAGGTCGACGGGCCGATGGCCGTGCTCTGGGCGGAAGAGGACGCGGATTTCGTGCGCGGCGCCAATGGTCCCGGCGGCGTCGCCGCCTTGCAGGCCGGCTCAGCCTTGGCCGCCGCGCGGAGCCTGGCGCATCGTCGTCGGCTGCTGGCGCAGGTCATCGAAGCAGTGACGGCTTGAAGGTGGGCGGAAGGGTGGTTGCATCGGGTTACGCCCCGTCATGAAGCCCTTGCTCGCCCTGCTGAGTCTCACCTGTGCCTTGGTCGCCGCCGAGCCGCCGAAGGGCGAGCCCACGAACGCGAAGGAAGCCGCCGCACAGGCGGCCGCCAAGAAGGCCACGCAGGACAAGGTCGTCGACGAGAAGTATCAGGCCTGGGTGGCGTCCCTCTCGCCGGAGGCGCAGGCGTGGGAGAAGGTCCTGCAGTCCCAGCTCGGCAACTTCTATCTCCCTCTGCACAAGCGCGACAAGGTCGCCGGCAAGTCCAACGCCTGGGACTTCGTGCAGGATGATCCGAAACTCCCGCGGGTGCTGCTCATCGGTGACTCGGTCTCCCGCGGTTACACCCAGCCGACGAGGGCGGCTCTCGCTGGTAAGGCCAATGTCCATCGCGCGCCGGCCAACTGTGGTCCGACCGCCTCCGGGCTCAAGCATCTCGACGTCTGGCTGGGAGCAGGGAAGTGGGACGTCATCCACTTCAACTTCGGCATCCATGACCGCGCCACGCCGGCGGCCGACTACGTGAAGCGGCTCGAGGAGATCGTCGTCCGACTCGAGAAGACCGGAGCCAAGCTCATCTGGGCGAGCACCACGCCCATCCCGGACAACCCTGCGCAGAAGCAGACCGCGCAGTCGGTCGTGGAGAAGAACGCCTTGGCGGCAGAGGTCATGAAGAGGCATGGCATCCCGACCGACGACTTGTTCGGCGCGATGACGCCACGGCTGAAGGAGTTCCAGCCCCCGCTCGACGTCCACTTCACCGCCGCCGGTTATGATTTCCTGGGCGCCAAGGTCGGTGAGTCGATTCTCTCCCGCCTCGTCCGCTGAGCCATGAGCAACCCGTCCCTGCGAATCGCCCGCGCCGGCAAGGAGGTCGGCATCCACGCCCTCGAGGAAGTCCGTCGCCGTCTGGCGGACGGCGAACTCTTCGCGACGGATCATTACTGGATGCCGGGCATGGCGGCTTGGCAGACCTTGGCGCAACTCCCGGGGCCCGTGCGGCGGCTGCCTTTCCCGCGCCCCGTCCAGAAGGAAGCGGGCTTCGTCGACGGCCTCCTCGGCCGCCAAGACGCCCATGCCGGTCTGATTCGGCTATGGGACCTCCTCGCCGGCGCGCCGCAGGAATGCTTCGTGGACGAAGCCGCCCTGGCGGCCATCGACGCCGAGGTCGGCTATGTCGTCCGCAAGCGCTGCCGCAAGGAGCTGAAGGCCTGGTATCGTCAGGCCGTCGAGGCGTATCTCTCGGACCGGTATTTCGCACCCGAAGAGAAAGACAACCTCGCGAACCTTGCCCGGACCTTCGGACTGACGGCCGACGAGACGTTGGAGCTCCATGGCGAAGCCTTCGCGAGCTACTTCAACATCGGCTTCCAGACCTGCATGCTGCGGGACATCCCGGTGGGAGAGAAGGGCCGGGAGATCGCGCTGCTGACGCGCCTCGTTCCGCTGCCGGCGGACCGGATCGCGGAGATCCAGAAGCCGGTGCTCTCGCGTTATTTCGATCAGCGCGCCGCCGCGATCGCCCAGCAGGACGACGGCGACGAGATCATGGACCCCGGCGCGGTCGACGGCCTGCTGGCCGAGGCCCGTCAGCTGGGCGTGGACCTCCCGTCGATGCTCCCCGTACTCACTGACCGACTCCGCGCCGGGAGGCAGGTCTGGTCGCTGTACCGTGCGCCGCTCCGCGAAGTGCCCTGCGACCTCGACCTCGGTTCGGAAGGCTGTTTCTGGACCCGCGAAGTGGACTTCGCCCAGAACAAGCGCGTCACCGTCCGCCGCAGCTACGGCGGCTTCGGTACGAGCATCAAGATCTGGGGCCCGATCCGCTATCGATCGGGCTCCTACGACGTCGAGCGTCAGACCGAGGACCAGGTCGTCAAGGTGGACACCGGCACGCTCGTCTTCACTTCCAGACGCGTGATCTTCACCGGCAGCCGGAAGAGCTTCAATTTCAAGCTCTCCAAGGTGCTGGACGTCACTTCCTATACCAACGCGCTCGTCATCGACAAGGATACCGGGGGGGACGCCATCTTCTTCTTCCCGCACGGCCAGACCGAGGCCGCGGTGATCCTGCGCCGGCTCGTGAAGCAGGCCAAAGGCTGACCAGGCTCAGTTGTGGAGCGGCGAGGCCCTCTGACCGAGGGCCAGCTGGAACTGGCTCAGGCAGCGGCGTTCGGGCGAGCTGTCGATGACCGCGAAGGTCACGCGACGGAAGGCGCCCTTGAACGGACCTTGCAGGGCTTGGCGGAAGAGGTCGGCGATGAGGGCCGGTTCGTTGGCGAAGTTGCCGCAGCCCCAGGCGCCGAGCACCAGCGCGTCGTGGCCGTTGGCTTGGGCGGCCGCGAGAACTTTGACGATACGAGCGCCCATCGCGCCGGCGATCTTCGGCTGATCAAGCGGAGCCACGTCCCGGGCATCGCAGGCGGCCGCGGAGAGGAAGGCGACCTTGAAGGGTTCCTCGAGCAGCTGATGGTCGTCGCCGCGGAAGACCGGCACGTCAGGGGAATAGATCATCGCGTCGGACCGGAGCGCATTGGCCTGATGCAGGTGGAAAGCATACATCGGTCCGCCGGCCTGGCAGGCGAAGAGGGCGGTGGAGCGGCAGTGGTATTCCTCCTGCGCGCGTTCGCCGGCGAGGAAGCCGCCGCCGGGCACGGTCGGCGAGGCGAAGTTGAGGACGACCGTGCGAAGGCCGGCGTCGTGATGGCGGCGGGCGACCGACAGGGAAGTCGCCTCGGTCACATCGATGACGGTGGCGTGGTCGCCGGTGCGCGGAAAGGTGTGGCGATGGTCCGGCGGCAGGTGCGTCGTCCGGGCGACCGCCGAGGCGATATCGGCCGCGATGTCCACCTGCCGGCTGGTGGGCGAGGCGTAAAGGCCCAGCTCGATGATCTGCAAGGCCTCCTTGCCCATTTTATTAGCGAATTCTCGTGGAATCTTGGGGTCGAAGGGCATGGGCGGCGAGGGTCAAAGAATGGGCCGGTCGAGCCCCGAAGCCAACCCGCAACCTATGACAGGCCAGCCGTTTGACGGACAGGTCCGGCGCGGGCATAACCTACGTATGCCTAATCCTCCTCTGACCGTCTATTATAGCCCTGCTTACGCCGTCGACGGCAAGATGGAGACCGTCAGCAAGTCCAAGCTGGTCGCCGCGCTGATCGAAGCCGGCGAGGCCGGGGAGGTCTGGCTCGAAGCCCCGAAGCCGGCGACGCGTCAGGAACTCGAACTCATCCACGAGAAGGAATACGTCCGGCACACGCTGGAAGACAAAGGCGCCTTCCTGGAGGTCGGGCCCTGGTCGCAGCCGCTGCTGGACAGCATCCTCGCCTCGACGGGCGGCGTGCGTGACGCGGTGAAGGAGGCCTTGAAGAACGGACGTTCCGGCAGCCTTTCGAGCGGCCTGCATCATGCCCGTCGTAATTCCGGCAACGGCTTCTGCCAGTTCAACGGGCTGGCCTTGGCCGCGCTCGAGGCCCTGAAGAAAGTCAAGACCGTCGGCATCCTCGATCTTGACGCCCATGCCGGCGGCGGGACGTTCGACATCCTCGGGAATCACCCGCAGGTGTGTCTCGCCGACGTCACCGTATGCTCATTCGACACCTGGGAGCCGACCGACCGTGACCGCCACTTCTTCGTCGAAGTCGACCAGCCCAAACGTTACCTCGACCACGTCGAGGAGGCGCTGCTCGCCTTGGAGCGGGTGGACTTCCTCATCTACAACGCCGGCATGGACGCCTACGAGAAGGCCGGCGGCCTGAAGGGCATCACCAAGGAGATGATCCGGAAGCGCGAGAAGCGCGTCGTCCAATGGGCCTGGGCCCGGAAGATCCCGCACATTTTCGCCCTCGCCGGCGGGTACAAGTGGGGCGGGCTGACCCTGCAGCAGGTCGCCGAACTCCACCTCGAGACCGTCAAGGCCTTCGCCGCCTGATCACTCCGGCTTCGGGACGTTCAGCTGCTGGAGACGGAAGGCGCCGCTTTCCGTCGGGAGCACCACGAAGAGCGCGCAGTCGCGGCTCTGGGCGAGCGCGACCATCACGTGCCACTGGTCCTGGCGCACGCCGGCGACGACGAACATCGGCATCGCGCCGGGTTCGGTGCCGGAAGGCTCTTCGATCGCCACGCCCTTGTGGTCGACGTCGAAGTTATGCGCCAGCCACTTGCCGAGTTCCTTGGCGAGCCCGCGCAGGTCGGACTTGCCGGCTTCGACCTTGGCCTGGTCGACGAGCGACCACAGCGGGAGGGCGAAGTTATGTTCCAGGTCGGCCATCGGCGCGGCGGCGGAGGGTCGTCAGGCCTGCTTGATCAGCTCGGCCGTGGCGGGGACGTCGGAGATGATCTGGTCGGGGTCCGGACCGACGCCGATGTAGCGGAGGTTGGGGAGGTAGGGCAGGGAGCCGCCGCGCGAGGCGAGGCGGACGACCTCGGCCATCGTGAAGGCCACGTAACGACGGGCCTCGGCGGGCAGCTGGGCGTAGGAGCGGACCTTCGTGATGTCGGCCGTCCAGCCGGGCAGGGTGGCGTAGGTCGGCCGCAGCGTGCGGCGCACCGCGTCATTGCGCGGGACGCCGGAGACGACCTTGCCGGCCGCGTCGCGGTAGCCCGTGCAGACGAGCAGATCGCCGCCCTTCCATTCGCCATGAGGCGAGAGGGCGTCGAGCTTGTTGAGGACGATGTCGTCGTAGCCGCCGTAGCGGAGGGCGTCGGCCTTCTCGACCAGGTCGGACCAGCCGACCATGCGCTGGCGGCCGGTGCTCGTGCCGAACTCCAGCTTCGCGAGGGCGCGCTGCAGCGGGTGTTCGTCCGGCATCTTCGTCAGGAAGACGTGCGTGCCGACCTTCGTGTCGTAGGCCTTGCAGCAGCCGACCGTGTGGATCGCCTGGACCGGGATGCCGGCGGACTGGAAGAACTCCGGCGTGTAGGTGTGGGAGGCCGTGACGTTCGGGGCGAAGCCCGCGCGCTTGTCGAGCCAGTAGGCCTGGCCGAACTCGCCGATGATGCGGCGGTCGGCGGCGAGGTCGCCGAGGATGCGTTCGCGGACGTCGCCGATCGCGTGGGCGAGGGCGGCGCCGGCCTGCCAGTAGCAGTCGAGCACCGCGGCGTGGTCGAAGGTGAACGGCTCCTTGCCGGCGAAGCGGGTGAAGTCGAACTCCGCGGACGCGAAGACGCCGGATTCGATCGCGCCTTTGTTGGCGCGCAGTTCGGCTTCGGTCAGCTTGGCGAAGAGGCCGGCCCACTTCTCCGGCGAAAGCTTGCACACGTCGCGGACGATCGCGGCCGCCCGGTCAAGGCGGGCCGAGAGGCGGACGGCGTAGTCGGCCTTCGCGCCGAGGAACTCCGAGTAGTGGATCTGGAACTGGCCGACCTCGTCGGCGTAGGCCGGCGTGATGCCGCGGCCGGTGGAGCCGCGGGCCTCGTGGCCGAGGACGTTGACGCGGTAGTCTTCCCAGGCCAGGTCGAGGATGCGGTGGGAGACGTCGCTGACCATGCAGCGCTCGTCGATGAGCAGGCGGTCGAGCACCGGGATGCCGATCTTCTCGAGGGGGCGGGCTTCCCAGAGCGCCTTGCGCGGGTCGGCGACGACGCCGGCGCCGAGGGCGAGGCAGGCCACGTCGTGTTCGGCGACGCCGCCCGGGAGCAGGTTGAGCTTCAGGCCGGCGACGGTGTGGCCGGAATTGGCGCCGCCGTTGACCTTGAGGACGGTGCCGACGACGTCGCGTCGGCCGGTCAGCGTCTGCAGCTCGCGGACGATCTCGGGGATGAGGCGTCCTTTGCCTTCGTCTCCCATGCTGATGCCGACGTCGGCGATGAGGTTGCTCTTAAAGGAGGTGAGTGCCATGGGCAGGAAAGGGGAGGCGGGCGGGCTGGGCCGTCCGCAAGCGGGGAAAGGCGGCGATGGGCTTCAGGCCGTGGCGCCCTTCTGGCGTTCGTAGAAGTCGTTGATCTTCTTGGCGACGTCGCGGTAACCCGAGTCGGCCATGTAGATGATCTTGTATTCGTCGACGGCCTCCTTGGCCTTGCCCATCTTCTCGAAGGTGTCGCCGAGGGCGTAGATGATCTCCTTCTTCAGGTCGTTCATCAGCTGGACTTCGCTCTTGGCGGTCGTGAGCTGCTCGACCGCCAGGTCGAATTTGCCGCCTTGCGAGAAGGCCCGGCCGATCGCGAGGAGGGCGGGCTGGCGGAACTTCGGGTTGCGTTGGGCGTACTGGAGCTGCTGGACGGCCTCGTCGAGGCGGTTGGCGGCGAGCAGGAGCGTGCCGAGCTCGTGGCGGTAAGAGAAGTCGTTCGGGTAGCGTTCGACGAGCGTGATGGAGGTCTTGAGCCGGAAGTCGGCGAGCTCGGCCTCGTTCTTGGCGAGGGCGTCCTTGCTGGCCGAGTCGGTGGGGCTCGCCGCGATCGCCTCGCGCAGCTGCTTGGAGATGCGTTCGTAGCGACGGATGATCAGGTCGCTTTCCTGACGCTCGAGGGAGGTGTCGGCCTTGCCTTGGCTCGTCAGGCGGCCCCGCTGCAGCCAGGCGATGGCGCTGTCGAGGTCTTCCGCGATCAGGAACATGCGCACGATCTCACGATAAAGGTCCAAGGTGTCCGGGGCGGCCTGGATCTTCTGGGCCAGTTCGCCGGCCTGGGCGAGGGCGGTGGCGGCGTCGGTGACGGCGCGGGAGGCCTGGTCGAGGCGCAGCGCTTCGTCCTTGTCCTTGAGCTTGGACTGGAAGTCGCCTTTGTCCTCCCAGTTGCCCTTCTTCATCGTCTTGCTGACGGAGGCCTTGCGGATGACTTCCTGAAGGTCGCCGTTGCCGGGGAAGAACTTGAGCCCGCGGTCGGCCGCGGCGAGGGATTGGTCGTATTCGCCGCCGGCGATCCAGGCGTTGGCGAGGTCGACGAAGTGCTGGACCTGCCCGGGTTCGTTGGTCGCGAGTTCTTCGTAAGCGAAGGCGGCGAGCTCGTAGAAACCAAGTTTCAGGCCGGCCAGGGCGAGGGTCTTGTTCGCGTTGGCGTCGGTCGGCTTCTTGGCGAGGGCTTCTTCGGCCGCGGCGATGGCGGCTACAGGGTCGGCTTCGACGGCTTTGGCTACCTTGCCGGCGGAGAGGGCGCTGGTCAGGCCGTCAAAGAGGCCTTTCTTGGTGCCGAGCATCGCCTTCTGGGCCTTGCGCAGGCTCCGTCGTACTTCGATACAGCCGGGATTACGGGCCAGGATACCGGAAAGGACTTCCACCGCGTACTGGGGGTTTGTCTTCAGTTGCTGGTCCGCGGCCGTGATCTGTTTCTGGAGCCGGGGATCGAGCTCGGTAAGGGCGACTTTTTTCATGGAGAAATGGGCAGATTGACCCTTGAAAACTGACCTTGGCCCCTCAGGTGGTCAATCCCTTGGACGCGAAAAACGCAGGTGACGACGCAAGGCTGGGCGAAGCGGGGCCGCGATGATCCGCCCCACGCAGGCGGGCGCCCGGCAGGCGCACGGGTGGAAGAGGCTTTCGGCCAAGGAAAAACCATAATCAAAGGTGATTTCCTCCCCGGCCCGCAGGGGGCGAAGGCTCGTCAGCCAGGCCCCCTCGGCGGCGCCGTGCCAGATCAGTTCGGCGTTGGGCGCGCAGGAGTGGTTGGCCCAGCGTGCCGGGTTATCGGCAGCCGACCCGTCGAGCCAGAGCCCGGCGGCCACCTCCAAGGCGAACACTTCGCCGGTCTCCGGTCGGACGGGCGGAGTCGTCGTCGTCGGTCCGCGGTAGGGAGCGAGCCGTTCGCCGGCGGCGAAATCACGGCGGGCGAACAGTCCTTGGCCGGCGATCGCGGAGGGCCGCGTCTCGACGTCGGCCTCGCTCATGCCTCCGGACGGAGGTCGCGGGTCATCAAGGCGACGACCCCGGCACGTGGGTCGAGCCCCTTGTAGAGGATCGCGTGCAGGCAGGAAAGGATCGGCGCGGTGAGTCCGCGGCTGGTCGCGAGCTTAGAGAGCGCTTCGGCGGCGCGATGGCCTTCGACGGCTTCCTTGCGCGCGGCGAGGGCGGCCAGGGTGCCTTGCGGATCCTTGGCCAGCTGTTCGCCGAGCGAGCGGTTGCGGCTCCATGAACCGTGGGCCGTGGCCATCAGGTCGCCGACGCCGCCGAGTCCTAGGAAGGTCTCCGGCCGTGCGCCGAGCGCTTCGCCGAGCCGGGTCATCTCCTGGAGTGAGCGCGTCAGCATCGCCGCTTTGGCGTTGGAACCGAGGCCGAGTCCGTCGCAGAGTCCGGCCCCGAGGGCGTAGACGTTCTTGAGCGTGCCGCCGATCTCGACGCCGACGAGATCGGTCGACGTGTAAGCACGGAGGGTCGGTCCGCTCACGGCCGCCTGGACTTCCCTGATGAGGGAATCGCCCGCAGTGGAAGCAAGCACGAGCGCCGTGGGCAGCCCTCGCGCGACTTCGTCGGCGTTGCTGGGTCCGCTCAGCGTGGCGACGGGCAGGTCGCCGAAGGCCGCCGCCATGAGTTCCGAAGGACGGCGCAGGGTGGCGAGGTCCAGGCCTTTGCAGAGGGAGATCGCCATCTTCGCGCCCGAGTCGCGGACGGCGGGGCCGATCGCGGCGAGCAGTTCCGGCAGGCCTTTGGAGGGGCAGGCGAGGAAGACAAGGTCGGCGTCCATCAGCGCCGGCAGCGGCTCGAGGCCGATCTGGATCGAATCATCGAGGCGATGGCCCGGCAGGTAATCGGTGTTCTCGCGCGAGGTGGCGAGGGCGAGGGCTTGTTCGGCGCGACGCGGCACGAGCGTGACGGTCTGGCCTTGGCGGGCGAGGTGGATCGCCATGGCCGTACCCCAGCCGCCGGCTCCGAAGATGACGCAGTTCATTTGGATTGCTTGGTGCGCACCTTGGCGGCCCAGCGGCGGACGGCCGCGACCGCGTCACGGTGCAGGTTGGCTTCCGGTCGGGCGAAGGGCGGCGGTTCGGGCGTGAGGCCGAGCAGGTCGTGGATGACGAGGATCTGGCCGTCGCAGCCGCGACCGGAACCGATGCCGATCGTCGGGACGGACACGGCTTCGGTGATCTTCGGCGTGAACGCTTCGTCCACGCACTCGACGACCACCGCGAACGCGCCCGCGGCGGCGACCGCCTGGGCGTCGATGATGATCTTCTGCTGGTCCTGGGGCGTGAGGCCGCGGCGACGATAGCCGGCGGAGTGGACGCGCTGGGGAAGCATGCCGACATGACCCATCACCGGGATGCCGGCGTCGACGAGCCGGGCGATCGCCGGGGCGAGGGAGGCGCCGCCTTCGATCTTCACCGCCTTGACGCCGCCTTCCTGGAGGAAGCGCCGGCAGTAGCCGAGGAGCTTCGGGAAACTGTCATGAGCGAGGCCGAAGGGCAGGTCGCCGACCACGAGAGCTTCGGTCTTGGCGCGGACGACGGCGGCGGAATGATGAATCATCATGTCCAAGGTGACCCCGACCGTGTCGGGCAGGCCCAGGACGGCGTTGCCCAAGGAATCGCCGACGAGGATGAGGTCGGCCCCGCCGGCGTCCGCGATGCGGGCCGTGCTCACATCGTAGGCGGTCAGGCAGACGATGGGTCGGACGCCTTTGAGGGCGCGGAGGGACCGGGTGGTGGACTTCACGCCTTGGGCTTACCCGGAGACGCTCCGCTTGTAAAGCGTGGGTAAAGGGTGTAAGCTGCAGGGGTGTGGCGTCGTATCTTCAGTCTGCTCCGTAAGCCCGATTATCGGGTCAACACGTACGCGCACCCCGATCTTTCGTCGCAGACCCGGTTAGCATGGCATGCGCGCCTGAAGCTCCTGCTCAGCGCCCGCCGCGGACTCGATCATGCCGACGAGACGCCGGCGCTCTGGGCCCGTCATCGTAAGTGGCTGCTCCTCGTCTTCGGAGCGCTGCTCGCCTGGTTCCTCGCCGAAAGCGCCGCGGGCTGGGGTTTCTACGAAGGCTGAGCCGACGCGAACCTCAGGCCGGTCCGAAGCCGAAGAGATCGACGCCGAGCTGCCTGGCGCGGGCGATGACCGCGGGCTTGTCGATCAGGATGACCGCGTCGGCCTCGAGGGCGGCTTTGGCCACGCCGCCTTCGGCCATGCTCTCGAGCGTCTTCACGCCGAAGCAGGGCACGTCGAAGCGCCAGTCTTGCGCGTGCTTGGCCGTCTTGGTGAGCAGCATCTCCTTGCCGCCCGTGGCGGCGCAGCGGCGCAGCATGTTGTCGGTCCCTTCGAACGCTTCGACCGCGATAACGGTGCCTTTCGCCGTGACGACGGACTGGCCGACGTCGAGGCGGGCCATCTCGCGGGCCATGCGCGTGCCGAAGGCCAGTTGGTCGTCGCCGATGCCGCAGGCCCAGCCGGTCATGCAGCCGGGTGAGGCGAGGTGGTCGTCGAGGAAGACGCGGGCGTCGAGCATGCGGACGCCGATCCGTTCGATCTCGGCGGAGACCGCGCCGAAGATCGTCTCGGCGTTGCGCTCCTTGAGCGAGGCCATGAGCGCGATGAGCTTCAGGTCGGGCACCATGCCCGTGAAGAGTTTGCGCGGGGTGACCTGGCCGGCCATGACCGCGCCGGCCGCGCCGAGTTCCTTCAGGGCTTCGAGCATCTGGCCGAGCTTGCCCACGGGGATGGCGCGATGGTCGGCCGGATCGAAGGCGGCGATGAGGGCCGGGTCGGTCTCTTCTTCGAAGGATACCAGCTTGATCTGGGCGCCGCGGGCGCGGGCGCATTCGACGAGGAGGGCGGGGTAGCGGCCTTTGCCGGCGATCACCACGACGGTCTGCGACGGAGCGAAGTCCGGAGGGAGGAATCGGGAGGCGACCGCCATGAAGCCAGTGTTTCGCCGGAGAGGCTCGGGCTCAAGCCTGCTTTGGGTTGCCACGGGCCCCGGGCCGGAACGTAATACGTCATGCCTGCTGCCATCGGCATCCTTGGCGGGACCTTCGATCCTCCGCATGCCGGACATGTGGCCGCGGCCGTGGCCGCGCGCCAGCAGCTCGGACTCGACGAGGTCCGTGTCATCCCCGCGGGTCAGGCCCCCTTGCGCACCGGCGCTCCGGTGGCGTCCGCCGCCGACCGCGTCGCGATGTGCCGGCTCGCTTTCGCGGAGCATCCGTGGGCCGTCGTGGATGAGCGGGAGACCCATCGCGCCGGCACCAGCTGGTCCGTCGATACCGCCCGCGAACTCGCGCGCGAACACCCGGATGCCTTGCGGGTCTGGATCCTTGGTGCGGACCAGCTCGCCCGCCTCGACCGCTGGAAGGACGTCATCGAGCTCTGCGGGCTCGTCGAGTTCGCCGTCCTGTCGCGCGACGACATCTCCACCTTGCCGCCGGCCTCCCTGGCCGCGGTCATCCGCCTGACGGTGCTGAAGGCTCCGCCGGTGCGGGTTTCCTCGACCGCATTGCGCGAAGCCTTGCGACGCGGTGATTCGCCCCGAAACGGCTTGCCCCTAGGGGTCGCCCGTCACATCGATGAGCGTTCCCTTTACCAAGCCTGACCATGTCCGCCCTCAAAAAGAATAGCGCCAAGAAGAACACGAAGAAGGCCCCGGCCCGCCCGGCCGCCAAGACCAAGGGCCGTGCTCCCGCCAAAGGCGCCAAGCCGCTGGTCCGTCCCGCGCGTCGCATCATCCCGGCCGTCCCGCCCCTGAAGGCCAAGAGCCGAGGCGAGAAGGCCGCCGCCAAGCCGATGGTCGTGCTGCCCAAGCTGCCGGCGCATCTCATCGCCGCCATCCGCGCGCTCGACGAAAAGAAGGCCGTCGAGATCCGCGTCTTGGAAATGGGGCAGATCTCGTCCGTCGCCGACTTCCTCGTGATCGCCACCGGCACCTCCGAGCCGCATCTGCGAGCCCTCCGTATCGCCCTTGAGCAGGCGCTCGACGAGGTCGGGGTGACTTCCCGTTCCGAATCCCAGCGGGACAGCGGCTGGACGGTCGTCGACGCCTTCGACGTGCTCTTCCACGTCTTCCGCGAGGACATCCGTAAGAGCTATGCCCTGGAAGCCCTCTGGAAGGACGGACTGGACATCCCCGTCTCGGCCATCCTGAAGGCCTGAAGGCGAAAAGCACCCGGTGGTGGTAGTGGGCAGGATCGAACTGCCGACCTAGGGCTTATGAGTCCCTCGCTCTAACCAACTGAGCTACACTACCGAAAACCGAGTCTGGTAAGTCCAGCCCAGCCCCTCGGCTGCGTCAAGCCGATTGAGGGTTCAGGGGCGCGGGTGGACGATGATCCAGAAGCACCAGAGCCAGAGAAGCAGGCCTAAGCAGGCCAGGGCGAGGGCGAGGCCGGACTGGGTCTGGCGGATTTCCGCCAGGCCTTCCTGGTCGAGCGCCCTGCCGATCCGGCGCACGAACACGACAGGCAGGAAGCAGCCGACCGCCGTGGTGAACGTCAGCAGGATGAAGAGCGAGATCGGCGGAGTCTCCGGCGAGACCACGTGCCACGCGTAGACCGCCAGGGCGAAAAGCGGCGGCAGCAGGAAGGTCGAACCGCACCAGAGGTAGCCGGAGCGCACGGTGCGTTCGAGGTTCTCGCCCGCGACGGATCGCCCGACGTCCGGCAGGAGGCCCGCTCCTTCATGCGGCGTGAAGCCCGGCGGAGGGGGCGGTTGGTCGCCGGGCGCGGCCTCGGCGGAAGGCGAGGCCGCGCGCGTCAGCCCGGCGCTTCGGAGGTAGTCGCGCAAGGTCATCCAGCCGCCGTCGACTTCGATGTTGTGGAGGAGGCTGATCTCGCCGGCCCGGAGGAGTTCCTGCACGCGGGCGAGCGGAAAGGGGCCGGTCACGGCGCCTTTCCAGCGGAGTCGGAATGCGTTCGTCGGAGCCATGTTCAGAGGTCGCGTCCTTGGAGAAGGGTCTCCCATCCGCCGTCAGGCGGGTTCAGTCCTTTGGGGATGCCGGCGGCCTGGGCCGCTTCGGCGACGAGACCCGGGTAACGCAGGAGGGGCGAAAGCGGCGCGGCGTCGGCGACGCGTTTCGGCAGGCCGTCGTCCCCCACGCGGAAGAGCACCGCGACCTTGCCCTCGTTGTCCAGGCCGTAAAGGGCGCTGCCTTTCGCGGCTTCGCGCAGGCGGGGCGCGCCGTCGCGGCCGACCATGCCGGCGAAGACCAGGCGGCGGGTGCGCAGCTGCGCGAAGGTCGCACGCCAGAAGCGGGCTTCCTCGGCGTAGCCGGCGCCTCCTTGCGGGACGAGGAAGGCGCGGAGTTCGGCCTTCACGTCCGCCCACTTGTCGCGGAACAGGTAGTCGTAGGGTTCGAGCGCGTTCTGGGTGATGCGCCGCAGCTGCTCGGCGTCGCGTTGCGCGCTCGGCGAGAAGAGCAGGCCCCAGACGTCGGGGCGTCCGGCCGCGAGCCGGTAGAGTTCCTGGAGCTGGAAGGCGCGCAGCTCGGGATAGGGCGAGTCGCTGCGGCGGATGCGTTCCATCGTGCGCAGCGGAGGTTCGAGCAGCTGGCCGGTGCGGGCGTCCTGGAAGCGGATCACCTGACGGATGAACTCGAGTTCCGGGATCGGGGCGAGCGAGGTGAGTTCTTCGCCGTTACGGAAGCCGTTGTTGAACTCCCGGCGACGCCAGACGCCTTCGATCACCGCGCCGTCGCGGGTCAGCTCCTTCGCCTTCTGGGTGAACTCGGCCCCGTCGGTGAAGGTGTTCTTGGCCTCGGTGATCGACCCGACGACGTAGACGGAGCGGCCGGGCGTGACGCCGCGGACGGAGTAGAGGCTCAGCGTCGCGCGCTGGAGGCTGTCCGCGAGCGAGGTGTCGGAGATGCGACGCAGCAGGGTCTTCTCCGACTCGGTCAACGCGGCATGCTGGAAGACCCCTTTCGGGTCGGCGGTCACGGCGGCGTCCCACATCGCGGCGACGCGCGGGGCGAGGACCGGGCGGGGCAGGGCCTGCAAGGCGGAGGCGCGCGTGAAGACGAACGAGGCGCGGGCGCCGAGGTCGGTCTTCTCGCCGGCGGTGTTGGCGGAGGCGTCGGCGAGGGCGGCGAGGTAGGTGCTGAGGTCGCCGGCCGCTTCCAGCGAACGAAGGGCGGCGGCGATCTTGCGGTCGCCTGCGAGCCGGATCTCGCCGCGGTCGGCGGCGGCGGCGGCGGAGTCGAGGTCGCGGTCGCCCGCCTCGCCCAGGATCTTCAGCAACGCGCGGAGTCGTTCGAGGTTCTCCATCGCCGCCACCGGGTCGGCGACCGTGGCGCTTTCGCTGACGGCCTTGTTCAGCGAAGCGGTACGCACGGCGAGTTCCTGCCGGAGCTTGCCCAGATGATTCTGCGCCGAGGCGGAGAGGCCTTCGGGGTCCGGCAGCACGGTGCGCAGCCGTTCGCGCACCGCGGAACCGGCGGTTTCCAGCGACTTCAGGTAGGCGGCCGTGCGACGAAGGACCGCGGCGACATTGGTGTCATTGATGCCTTGACGGACGGCCTCCGCCAGCTGGCGGGCTTCGACCCGGAGCTGCTGCTCGAGCGTCATCTGCTTGGCGAGCGCCTCGCGGAGGGGACGCGTGTCGGCCTTGCGCCTTTCGATCTGCGCCGCGCCGCCTTCGCGTTCGAATCCGTCCAAGGCGCGCAGGGCGGCTTCATGGTCGTGAAGTTCGACGAGGCGCGCGGCCTCGGAAAGGCGGCCGAGCGTCTCTTCCTCCTGCTGGCGCCGGAGGTTGACGGCGACGACCGCGCCTACGATGACCAGCAGGCCGACGACCCAGGAGGAGGTCAGCAGCAGGTAACGGCGATTGAGGCGGGTGCGCGTGGCCTGGCGGAGCGCGCGGGCTTCGCGGAGCAGGCCTTCGGGCAGCCGCTCGGCATGCGGGGTCGCGCGGTCGAGCCAGGCGCTGAGGCGGACGATGAGGATCGCGGGTGACGAGCCGCGCGCGGCCTCCAGGTCGAGGATCCGCCACTCTTCGAGCAGGCCTTCGACGGCCGACCTCAGGGCGGCTTCGGCTTCGGCCGCCGCGGCGAGTTCGCCGGCCCAGGCTTCGTGCCCGGCGATCTGCGTGAGCAGGTCCGGAGGAAGGTTGAGCTGATGCTCGCGTTCGAGCGCGCGCGTGCGACCCAAGGCGGCGGCGCAGGCTTCCCAGTGGCCGCCGGCGCGGGCCTCGGCGGCTTCGGCGACGAGCTGCGCGGCCTGTTCGGCCGCGTTGGCCCGCAGCCACGTCGCACGGCGGGCGCGGGCGTCGTCCCAGCGCGGCTCGCCGGCCAGTTCGTTGGCTCCGAAGCGCTCCATGCGCCGCATGAGCTCGGCGGCTTCGGCCGGCCGGCCCTCGGTGAACAGCACGCCGACGCGGCCGAGCGACTCGCGCAGGAACTTGGCGGAGAGACGGGCGAGTTCGGACTGCGCGTTCGGGTCGTCCGGGTTGATGCGGACGATCGAGCGCAGCACCGCCAGCGCGCGGTCCTCGTCGCGGCGACGGATGGCGTCGCGGTAGTCGCGGTAGAGCGGGTGGCTTTCGCCGATGACGCGTCCGTACAGGCTTTCGACCGCGAGCACGTGCTGGCCGTCGAGCGGGAAGCCGGCCGGCAGGCCGCGTTCGCGGCACAGCGCGTGCCAGCGGTCGGACTCCGCGAAGCTCAGCAGGGCGCAGAGCCCGAGGAGGTCAGGGTCGGCTTCGGCGGCCTGGAAGGCGGCGTGTTCGTTGCCACCGCGCACCAGCGTGGCGCATTGCTCGAGGCGTTCGCGCGCGCGCTGGCACAGTGCCGCGTATTCGCCGGCCAAAGAACGGGCCTCGAGGTCAGGCGTCCCGAGTTCGAGCTGGCCGCGGATGCGGGCGATGAGGCGTTCGGCCTGCATGGATCAACGGAATTCGACGAAGCGCGGGCCGGCGGTCCCGTCGGCGTCGACGGCCTGCACCCCCCAAGGCGCGCCGGCTTCGATCAGCCTGCCTTCGCGGAAGGCTTTGCGTCGGGCGGCGACTTCTTCGTACGGGGGCGCGCCGGGTCCTTGCTTGGCCTCGAGGCGGAGCAGGTCGGTCTCGAGCAGCGAGCGCGTCGCGCGGACGGAGGGCAGGTCGCGGTCCGGGAAGCCGTGTCCGGCCGGATAGAGGCCGACCTGGCCGTGGGCCCAGACGAAGGCGTTGACGGCGGTCTCGGCCCACGGAGCCGGCCGGATCACGCCGGTGTCCGCGTCGAAACGGAGGGCGCCGACGCCGAGATCGAGCGGGCGGAGCAAGGTGGCGTCGCCGATCAGGGCGAGCACGCGGCGGTCGCCCTTGGGGAGGATGATTTCGATCAGCAGGTTGGCGGGGCGGGCGCCGTCGGTCGGGGCTAGGATGAGAGACACGACGTTGCGGCGGGCGCCGAGGCCGATGCCGATGGCCGCGAGCTTGCCCGGCTCGGGCGTCGATTCGAACCAGGTCGTCGCACCGCTGACGCGGATCTCACCGTTGACGTAAGGCGTCCGGTCGTCGCGCTGGTGCGGCGAGAGCAGGGGAAGGACCCGGAGGCGGATCTGCGCGGCGGAGCGGGCGGACGCGCCGGCTTCGGCGACCCATTTGCTCAGATGGTCCACCGCCTGACGCGAGAGCGGAAACTCGGCTTCGGTGGGCGACTTCGGACCGCTGTCGGAGAAGCGCCACTGACCCGGGACGGCGAGCACGGGGCGGACGTCGAGCGTGGGCAGCAGGAGGGTGCGGTCCTTGATCTCGATCAATTGCTTCCAGGCCGCGTCTTCCGGGACGCCGAGTTGCTTGCCGGCGCGAAGCGCTTCGAGGGCTTCGGTGTGGGCGGCCTGGCTGGCCTTCGGGTCATCGAGGATGTCGCGCCGTTCGATCTTGTTGCGCAGCTCCTTGACGGCGCCGGCGGAGAAGCCGTTCAGGATGCGCGGCAGGATCTGCTCCTTGTAATTGCCGAGCCGCCGCGGGTCGCGCCCGTTGGTCTCCAGCCACAGGCGGGCGGCCGGCAGCATCTCGCCCGACTCGAGCAGGCTGAGGATCTCGGTGACCGCGCGGTTCACGCGCAGGATCTCCTCCGTCTGCGCCTGGTCGGCGGCGGACGGCGCGGTCGCTACGACCGGGGCCGGCGCGGGGGCGGGCGTCTCGGCGCGGTTCGTGAGGAGGAAGGCGAGGCCCGCGGCGACGACCAGGACCACGCCGCCGACGATCCATGGCGTGGCCGAGCCGCCTTGCGGCGCGGTCGGCGCGGCGACGGCGCGGCGGGTCGCTGCGGTCGGCATGGCCTTCGGGGAGGTCAGGCCGGCGGCGGCCTGGCGCGCGAAGTCGCCGGTCGGCGCCGGCTGCGAGCGGGCGTCGACGAAGTCGATGGTCGCGGGGCGCTCGGCGTGGGCGGCCCAGACGAAGCCGGCCTCGCCCGTGAGGCGCGCATCGGTGGTGAAAGTCGCATGCCAAGCCGCCTTGCCGATCAGCGCGGAGGATTCGGCGAGGAGCCGCAACAGCGTCGCGTTGGCGGGCGGGTTACGCAGGCCGGCCGTGGTCGCGCCGGTCGCGTCGACCAGCCAGGCGGCCTTGGCGCCGGTGCCGGTGATTTCGCGCCAGGTGAGGGCGGGCGAAAGCGCGGTGGCCGGTTCGAGGGCCAGCGGGCGGTCTTCGCCGTCGAGCCAGGCCGGGGCGCCGTTCCATTCGGCGAGCCAGCCTTTCCAGCGGGCGGCCAGGGCGGCGGGCGGAGCGAGCAGCGCGGCCTCCTCGGCGGTGAAGATCAGGTGATGGGCGAGACGGTTGTCGCGCTGCGTGTAATCGAGGCCGCGGGCGACGAAGCGGGAGAGCACGAACCAATGGCGGTCGCCGGCGTCGAGCGTGCGGAAGGTGAACGTCTCCCCCTCCGGCAGCTCATGCGGCGTGCCGACGGACTCCAGCAGCTGGGCGAGGCGGTCCGGCACGGCGCGGTGACGGGCCACGGTGCAATAGCCCGAGCGTCCCGGGGTGAGGCCTTGCGGTGCGGAAGTGAAGACGAGTTGGAGGGGCATCAGGAAGTCGGGGTCGCGGGGAACATCGCCGGAGAGGAGAGGTGCAGCAACCAGTAGAGGGGCTCCTCCACATGGGCCGGCGCGAGCCGCTGCGGATCCGGCGCGATACGCCCCTTGTTCGGGCCGGCGCCGATCATCACCGGAGTGTGCCCGAACGAAGTGGCGGCGAAGAAGCAGACCTGCTCGGCGAGGGATTCGGCCGCGGTCACGAGGCCGGGGCAGAGCACCAGCAGGACTTCGCGGACGCGGTCCGAGTTGCGACGGACGGAGGCGAGGTCGAGCGTGCCGGCCTTGACGACCGGCTCGAGCGGCGAGCTGAGCAGCTTCTCCCAGGTGTCGGACTTGCCGACGACGAAGGCGAGCGGCGTCGCGATGCGCTGGTCGTGCGCCAGGCCGAGCACGCGCTTCATGCGCGTCTCCATCTCGGCGAGGATGCTGTCCTGCTGGTCGACGCGTCCCTTGAGGGCGAGCTGCGGATCGTCGACGCCGACGAGCTTGGCCTTGAAGCGGGCGTTGGCCGTCGGATCGAAGAGGAAGATCAGGCCGCTCGACGTCGCGACGTGCATCGCGCCGGGCGAGTCATGGATGTCGATGCCGGGTTCGAAGTGTTCGCCGGCGTTGTCGTACAGGATGACCGAGGTGTCCAGGGCCGGCTGACCGGGGCGGCTGAGCGAGTAGATGAACGGACGGGGCAGGGAGACCATGCGGCCGAGACGCGGGAGCTTCTCGTACGTGGCGCCTTCGAGGGCCGTCTTGCCGAGCAGCGCGTCTTCGGGCGTCGCGGCCGAGAAGAGCGTGTTGCGCATCTGGTTCAGCAGCATGTTGCCGCTCGGGTCGCCGTCCTTGAAGGCGAGCGAGAAGTCCTCCGGCAGGCGGTCCTGCAGCACGCGGGTGAGCACGGCGAGGTAGTAGGACTTGCCGGCGCTGGGCGCGCCGATGAGCGAGATGATGCGGTGCGGGCGTTCGAGATAGCCGGGCGGCAGCTGCCGGCGGCAATGCGGGCAGGCGATGTCGGTGCAGGCCAGGCCCATCGGATCGAGCGCGAGCCCTTGGTCGTTGAAGCGCGTGGGCTGGAAGCGCAGGCGCGCGTCGGAGCCGAGGATCGGGTCGCCGCGCAGGTTCTCGTGCACCGCGATGCTCAGAGCGTCGCCGGCGTCGAAGCGCGTCCAGCAGACCGGGCAGACGTGCGCGCCGCGGTTCTGTTCGGCGGCGAGGAGCGACTGGTTCTCGCGGCGGACGACGGGCTCTTCGGGCGGAGCGATCAGGGGGGCGATCTGCGCGAGGTTGAAGCCGACCTCAAGGCCGAGCGGCGTGCAGGCGAGGGCGTCGGTCGGGAGCCCGGAGCGGCCGGCGGCGTCGAGAAGTTCCGTCGCGGGGAATTCGCCGAGCTGATCGCCGGTGCGCGCGTCGAACAGGACCCAGAGGTCGGTCCGGATGAACGCGAAGTCCTCCCGGGCGCGGGGGGCGACGACGAGCAAGGCTGACGGCAGCTGGACCGTCGTGGGTTCGGTCACGGCCAGGCGCTGGTTCAGCGGGGAGCCGTTGACCAAGGCGATGCTCTCGCCGGAAGGCTCCAGCGCCACGAGTTCTCCGGCCGGGACCAGGTTCAGGGAGGGGCGGGGGGCGTCGCCGGGAAGCGACGAGGGGAGGTCGGCCGTGGAGCCTTTTTCGCCGCTGAGGCAATTGACCCAGGAGAGGGCAGGGGTTTTCTTGCGGGTCGTGAACATCGGCTCCTTAAAGTCGGGTTTTAATGAGGTTGATTAGCGAGGGGTAATTGTAAAGATATGTCACCACGATTATGGGTCGACTCAGACCTGTTTCCCCCTAAATTAGTAAGACGAACCCCATGGAGACCGAAGCCGACCAGTCCGCCTTGGATCGCGCCCGCCAGGGGGATCTGTCGGCTTACAACGAGTTGGTGCTGAAGTACCAGGGACGAATCTTCGCCAAGGTGTTCTCCTTGCTCCGTAACCGCCAGGATGCCGAGGAGATCACCCAGGATACCTTCATCCGTGCCCATCGGGTCCTGGCTTCTTTCCGCGGAACCGCCACTTTTTCGACCTGGATTCACCAGATCGGCACGAATCTCGCCCGTAATCGCTACTGGTACTGGCGCCGCCGCAAGCGGGACCAGTCCATGTCGCTCGACGCCGATCTCGGCGACGATCCTGGAGCCACCCTGCACGACATCCTTTCGGACGGCGCCCAAGGCCCCGGTCACGAGGCCCAGCACAACGAATTCGTCCACAAAGTGGCCGAGTGCATGGAACAATTGAAGCCGGAGCACGCTCGTATCCTGACGATGCGCAACGTCCGTAACATGTCGTACGAAGAAATCGCCGAAGATCTCGGACTCTCCATCGGGACCGTCAAGAGCCGCATCAACCGCGCCCGCGAAGCCCTGCGCGAACTCATGGGAGAGGAGTTCCGCGGATGAGCGCCGCCGAATTCGAATCCCTCGTCGCCCTCTTCCTGGAGGGCAACGCCTCCGCCGAGCAGGTCTCCCGTCTGCGGGCCGCCATGAGCGCCTCGCCCGCCTTGCGCGCCCGCTTCCAGTCCAGCGCCCGTCTGCACAGGGCCCAGCTCGCCTGCCTGAGCCGACGTGAAGAGCGTTCGTCGGCCGGGGTGATGTCCTGGCTGCACGCTTACGGCCAGCGCATGGGACGCTCCTTCGCCCACCTCTGTCTGCTCGCCCTCGTCTTCGTCGAACTGCAGGTCACGATTCCCGCCGAATACTCGGGCCTGCTTTCTTATGTCGAAGAACAGGTGGCTGCCGAAGAGACGGTCCTTGGTTCGGAGGACATGCCGGTGCGTCTGTTCACGGATGTCGCCCAGGAAGCCGATCTTTCGCAGGCTGTCGAAGTCCCCGAGCTCGCGATGCCGGTGATCGCCATGCCGGAGATGGTCATGCCTTCCGACGAGCCTGCGGCGATCGAGGTCTGAGGTCGATATCCTGCCTTGCTTCCCGCCGCTCCCGGGCGTGAATGGATGCACGGATGAAGGCCGCAGATTCCAGGCCCGAGGTTCGCCTCAAAGGTATCGCCGCCGCCCCCGGTGTCGCCCGTGGTCCCGCCTACCCGCTGATGCGGGGCATGGCCATCGTCGCTTGCGAGAAGGTCGCCGACCCGGAGGCCGAAATCGGCCGTCTGGAAGGCGCCCTGGCGGCCACCCGGCGGGAGATCTCGCAGCTCCGCGACGATGTCGCCCGCAAGCTGAACGAATCCGAAGCCTCCATCTTCGACGCGCATCTCCTCGTCCTCGAGGACGTCGCGCTGATCGATGACGTCAGCCGCGAAGTCCGGAGCACCGGCTTCAACGTCGAATTCTGCTTCCAGGAGGTCGCGCAACGCTACATCGAGATCTTCGAGAAGATGGACGACGACTTCCTGCGGGAGCGGGCGTCGGACATCCGCGACGTCACCGGACGCGTGCTTGACCAGCTGCTCGGCACCCAGCCGGAACGCGTCGGCCAGGCGGCCCAGGAGCACGTCGTCGCCGCGCGCGACCTCACGCCCTCCGACACCGCCGGCCTGCACGACGGCGGCGTCCTCGCGTTCGTGACGGAAGAAGGCGGCCGCACCAGCCACTCGGCGATCATGGCCCGTTCGCTCGACGTCCCGGCGGTCGTCGGCGTCAAGGGGCTGATGGAAGCGGTCCGCGAAGACGACGTCATCCTCGTCGACGGCGAGACCGGCCTCGTCATCCTCAATCCGACGCCCGAGACCATCGACGGTTACCGCGACAAGGAGCAGGCGATCCGCCAGCGGCGCGACCGCGTGCGCGCGGAAGTCTCCTTCCCCGACCTGACCGCGGATGGCGCCGCCTTCAGCCTGCTCGCGAACATCGGCGACCCGGCCGAGATGGAAGACGCCGTCGCCTACTGCGCCCGCGGCATCGGCCTTTATCGGACCGAGAACCTTTATCTGCGCCTCGACGGCTGGCCTGACGAGCGCGTGCAGTATGAGGAATACGCCGAAGCCGTGCGCCTCGCGAAGGGTCGGCCGGTGACCTTCCGCACGCTCGACATCGGCGGCGACAAGCGGCTGGGCGACCTCGCCGACGAGGCCAATCCCTTCATGGGCTACCGCGCCGTGCGCATGTGCCTCGAGCGCCCCGACGTCTTCCGTCCGCAGCTCCGCGCGCTCGTCCGCGCCGCCGCGCATGGTCCGGTGCAGGTGATGTTCCCGATGATCTCCGGCGTCGAGGAGCTGCGTCGCGCCAAGGCCGTCTTCCGCGATGTCGAGGCCGAGCTCGCCCGCGAAGGCGTGCGCCCCGCCGAGGCGATCCGGCTCGGCGCGATGATCGAGATCCCTTCGGCCGTGCTGGTCGCCGACAGCCTCGCCGCCGAAGCGGATTTCTTCAGCGTCGGCACCAACGACCTCGTCCAGTACCTGCTCGCCGTCGACCGCGGCAACCAGCGCGTCGCTTCGCTCTACGATCCGTGCCATCCCGCCGTCGTGCGCACCCTCCTGGCGATCTTCGCCGCCGCGCAGAAGGCCGGGATCCCGGCCGCCGTCTGCGGCGAACTGGGCGGCGACCCGCTGTGGGCGCCCTTGCTCATCGGTCTCGGCGTGCACGAGCTCAGCATGAGCCCCGCCGCCTTGCCCGAAGTGCGCTTCGTCCTCCGCCATTCCGCCGCCGCCGAACTCCGCGAGCTCGCCGCCCAGGTCGTCGCCTGCGATGACGCCGCCCGGACGCGCGCGCTGCTGCAGGAATTCGCCGCCGCCAAGCTCAAGTTACGCTGATGTCCTCCCGTCTTCCCGTCGCGAACGCGCACGTCGCGGCCATGTCACCCTACGTCCCCGGCGAGCAGCCGCAGGGCGGGGGATGGGTCAAGCTCAACACCAACGAGAACCCCTATCCGCCGAGCCTCCGTTCGCTCGAGGCCATCCGTGTCGCGTTGGTCAACGACGGCGCCGCGCTGCGTCTCTACCCGTCGCCGGACTCCGCGCCCCTGCGCGAGGCCGTCGCGCGCTTCCATGGCTGCGAGGCGGCGGACGTCGTCGCCGGCAATGGTTCCGACGACATCCTCAACCTGCTGATCCGCGCCTACGCCGGACCCGGCCGCCCGATCGGCATGCTCAACCCGAGTTACTCGCTCTATCCCGTGCTCGCGGCCGCCCAGCATGCCGAAGTCGTCAAGGTCGAGGTCACGGACGCCTTGGGCGTCGACGTCGACGCCGTCGCCCGGTGCGGCGCCGCGATCTTCTTCCTGACCAATCCGAACGCCCCGCTCGGCGTTGCCTTCGCGACGGACGTCGTCCGCGCTCTCGCCAAGGCCTTCCCCGGCCTGCTCGTCGTCGACGAGGCCTACGCGGCTTTCGCCGACGCCGACTGCGTCGCGCTCGTGCGCGAGTTCCCGAACGTCGTCGTCACCCGCACGATGTCCAAGGCCCACGCCCTCGCCGGTCTGCGCGTCGGATACGCGCTCTGTCCGCCCGCCGTGGCCGAGGTGCTCCATCGGGTCCGCGACAGCTACAACGTCGACCGCCTCGCGCAGGTGGCGGCCGCCGCCGCGCTCGACGACCGTGCGTGGCTCGACGTGACCGTCGCCCAGGTGCGCGCCACACGCGACCGCCTCGCCGCCGCGCTCCGTAAGCTCGGCTGGCAGGTGAATCCCGCCGCCGGCAACTTCGTGCTCGCCGCGCCCGTCTCCACGAAGCGTCCGGCCTCGGTCGAGACCGCCGCCCATTGCTTCGAGTTCCTCCGCGCCCGGAAGATCCTCGTCCGCCGTTTCCCCCACCATCGCCTCACCGAGAAGTCCCTGCGCATCTCCGTGGGCACGGAGCAGGAGACGGACGTCTTCCTGCAGGCCGTGGCGGTCTGGATGGAAGGGTGAGGTTGACAATCCAGCCTTCCGCGGGGATTTCTGGGGGATGAGCGCAGCCGTCCGCAAAGCCAGCCTCCGCCGGGATACCGCCGAGACCAAGATCACCCTCGAGGTGAACCTGGACGGAACCGGCACGTCGGAAATCGCCACCGGGGTGGCCTTCTTCGACCACATGCTGACGCTCTTCTCCCGCCACTCCCTCGTCGACCTCAAGGTCAAGGCGACCGGCGACACCGACGTCGACTACCACCACACCGTGGAGGACGTCGGCATCGTCCTCGGACAGGCCATCAAGGAAGCGCTCGGCGACAAGGCCGGCATCCGTCGCTATGGTTTCTTCATCCTCCCGATGGACGAGACCCTGGCCCGCTGCGCCGTCGACCTCAGCAACCGTCCTTTGATGGTCTACCAGGTCGAGATCACCAACTACATGGTGAAGGACTTCAACATCGCGCTCGTCCGGGAGTTCTTCCAAGGCCTCGCCAACTCGCTCGGCTGCAACCTGCACCTGAAGCTCGAGTACGGCGACGAGCCGCACCACATCGCCGAAGCCCTGTTCAAGGCCTTCGCCCGCGCTTTGCGCGAAGCGTCGGAAGTCGACCCGCGCCAGGGTGGCCGCGTGCCGAGCACCAAGGGCACGCTGGCCTGACCGTGGAAGCCTCCGCGACAGCGCGCCGCCCGAGGGTGGCCGTCATCGATTACGGGATGGGCAACCTGCGCAGCGTCAGCCGCGCCATGGTCGCCGCCGGAGCCGACGCGTTCTTGGCCGCGACGCCGGCCGAAGCCGAGAAGGCCGAACTGGTCGTGTTCCCGGGGCAGGGCGCCATGGCGGACTGCATGGATTGCATCCGTCGTAACGACTTCGAATCCTTCCTGAAACAATGGATCGCCGCCGACCGTCCGTTCCTCGGGGTCTGCATGGGCCTCCAGGTCCTGTTCGAGCGTTCGGAGGAAGCCGACCGGCCGGGCCTGGGCGTGTTCCCCGGCGTCGTCCGACGTTTTCCGTCCCAGCCTGGCCTGCGGATCCCGCACATGGGCTGGAACGAAGCCATCTTCAAGCCGGGCGCCCCGTTGACCCAGGGCCTGCGGGCGGAAGGGGAACCCTTCTATTTTGTCCATAGTTACCGGGTGGTCGAGACCGACCCCTCCTTGGTGTGGTGCGAGACCGATTATGCGGGCCGTTTCGTCAGCGGGGTGCGGCGCGGCCGGGTCTTCGCGACCCAGTTCCATCCTGAGAAAAGTCAGGTCAAAGGCTTGCAACTGTACCGCAATTTCCTGACCTTATCCGTCCGCTGAAGGGTATTGCGACTCTCGGCGGACCCTATCCCCGCCATGAGCTCAAAAACCGCCTCTCTCAAACTGGACGACAAGGAAATCGTCCTCCCCATCGTCGTCGGTACCGAAGGCGAACGCGGGGTCGACGTCCGCAAGCTGCGTGACGACACCGGCTACATCACCTTCGACGACGGCTACGCCAACACCGGCGCGTGCGAGTCCAAGGTCACCTTCATCGACGGCGAGAAGGGCATCCTGCGCTACCGCGGCTACGGCATCGAAGAGCTCGCCGAGAAGTCCAACTTCATCGAGACGGCCTACCTGCTGATCTACGGCGAACTGCCCACCACCGCCCAGCTGACGGCCTTCAAGGCCCGCATCCTGGACAACTCGCAGATCCACGAAGGACTGCGCATCGCCCTCAGCGGCTTCCCCGGCAACGCCCACCCGATGGCCGTGCTCTCCGCCACGCTGAACACCCTCGGTTGCTACTACCCGGAGCTCGGCACCAACGAGCGTACGCATGACCTGGCCAAGTTCGACGCCACCGCCGCCGTCCTGATCTCCAAGGTCCGCACCCTCGCCGCGCTCGCCCACCGCTCCAAGGAAGGCGAGCCGCCCGTGTACCCGAAGCCGGGCCTCGATTACTGCTCCAACTTCCTGCATCTGCTCTTCTCGCAGCCCAACGCCGACTACGCCGTCCACCCGGAGATCGCCCGCGCGCTCGACCTGATCCTCCTCCTGCACGCCGACCACGAGCAGAACTGCTCCACGTCCACCGTGCGCATGGTCGCCTCCGGCGGCGCCAACCTCTTCCCCTCCGTCTCCGCCGGCGTCTGCGCCCTCTGGGGCCCGCTGCACGGCGGCGCCAACCAGGCCGTCATCGAGATGCTCGAGGAGATCCACGCTTCCGGCGACGACGGCTCGCGCTTCATCGCCGACGCCAAGGACAAGACCAAGAGCGTCCGCCTCATGGGCTTCGGTCACCGCGTGTACAAGAACTACGATCCGCGCGCCAAGATCATCAAGGCCCAGTGCGACAAGGTCCTCAAGGTCCTCGGCATCAACGACCCGCTCCTGGCCATCGCCATGCGCTTGGAAGAAGCCGCGCTCAACGACCCGTACTTCAAGCAGCGTAACCTCTATCCGAACGTCGACTTCTACTCGGGCATCATCCTCAAGGCCATCGGCATCCCGACGGAGATGTTCACCGTCATCTTCGCGATCGGCCGCATGCCCGGCTGGATCTCGCACTGGAAGGAGATCGCCGAGACCCCGAAGCAGAAGATCCATCGCCCGCGCCAGATCTACGTCGGCCACACCGAGCGCAAGTACGCGCCGATCGCCCAGCGTAGCTGATCGCCCCATTTTCCGGCATCCATGATCATCCGTATCGCCTTGTTCATGGCCGCCTCGGTGGCCGCGCTTCATTCCCAGGCCCAGGAAGGGAGCGGCCCCAAGGACCCGGTAGTGCTCCCGCTGTCCGTCGCGAAGCTGACTCCGGGCATGAAACGATTTGGCGCCGCCGGCATCGAGGGCAGCTTCGTGACGCGTTGGATGTCCTCGAAGGAAACCATCGATTATGTCCTCAATGTCGAGCCCGGCAGATATCGTCTCACGGCGACCTATATTCCGGACGGCGGCGGTTACCTGTTGGCCAAGATAGGCGAAGGCACCCCCGTCCGCCGGTCCATCCCGAAACTCAAAGGTCCTTGGAAACCTCAGGAAATGAAGATGGGGGAGATCGAAGTCCCCGCCCGTGGCGCCGTGCTGAGGTTCTTGCCCGACAACGCCGTGGCCCCGGGGCTTTGCCTTTTCCTCCAAGCCGAACTGGAATGGGTAGGGCATCTGCCGGAGAAGTCTCAGGTGAAGTCCCCGACGGAAATCCGGGCGGAAAAGGACAAGGCCGCCAAGGCCGTGGCTGATGCGTTGGCGGGAGCCAAGTTGATCGCCACCCTGAAGGGCACATCCTGGAACTGGTTTGCTTCGAGTGACTTCAGCGGCCAGGCTTTTCCGATGTCGTTCAATCCCGATGGCACGATGCGTCTGCCATGGAACGGAAGCACCCGGCTCAAGGGGGTCGACGCAAAGACCATCGACGCCTACTATAGCGAAACTTCTTTCTGGCGTCTGCGTTTTTCCGATGACTTGAAGAGTTTCCGTTCCGATCTGTCGGTCGGCATGCGCGAGCCGAAGTCAGGCCAGCGGAACTAACCCGGAGTCCCTGCTTACGCTTCACGAAGGGGGAGGGCCGAACGTTTCCGTTCGGCCCTCCGTCTTTTGAGCCATACACTATAAGCCGGATTCTGTCCTTGGGCGGCTCTCGCCGATCCCCTGCGCGTTCATTTCTCTGACCTTGCGGACCCGCCTTGCGGCGGTGCGACAACCCGGGACCTTGGTGGGCGACCTCGGACGGTCCCTGTTCGTCTTGCACCGGATTGGGTTTACCTTGCCTCGTCGGTCACCCTTCGAGCGGTGGGCTCTTACCCCACCTTTTCACCCTTACCTCGTTCCTTGCGGAGGAGGCGGTATCTTCTCTGTGGCACTATCCGTCACGTCTTGCGACGTGCCCCGACTTGCGGCGGGAATCCTGCCCTGTGGTGTCCGGACTTTCCTCACGGATCGCTCCGTGCGAACGCACATGTATGACTGTCCGCTGAGCCTAGCGGCCCGACGGGCCGCAGGGAAGGGCAAAAGCCGCGACTTCGACCTTGGAAAGGCCTTCGGGCGGCTTTGATTAGGGCAACCCCATGCGCGACCTGTTCCTCGCCCTGCTTTCGATCATGACAATCCACGCCGCCGAACCCATCAAAGTCGCCTGCGTCGGCGACAGCATCACCCAGGGCGTCGGCGCCAAGTCCGGCCAGTCCTATCCGGCCCAGCTGCAGGCCTTGCTCGGCGACGGCTACCAGGTCGGCAACTTCGGCGTCAGCGGCCGCACCCTCCTGAAGAAGGGCGACTTCCCTTACTGGAAGGAGAAGAAGTATCAGGCCGCCCTCGCGATGGAACCCGCGATCGTGATCATCATGCTCGGCACCAACGACACCAAGCCGCAGAATTGGCAGCATGAGGCGGAGTTCGCCGCCGACTACCGCGAGCTCGTGAAGTCTTTCCAGTCCGTGAAGTCCAAGCCGAAGGTCTTCGTCTGCCGTCCCGTGCCGGTCCCCGGCAAGGGCAACTACGGCATCAACGAAGAGAACGTCCAGAAGGAGATCCCGCGCGTCGACGCGCTCGCCCAGGAGCTTGGCTGCGGGGTGATCGACATGCATGCGGCGCTCGATAAGTTCCCGGAGATGCTGCCGGATCGCGTGCACCCGAACACCGCGGGCGCCGGCGAGATGGCCAAGGCGGCCGCGCAGGCCATCCTCGGCAAATAAGCCTCAGCGCGTCGCCGGCGTCGTCCCGACGATCCGTCCGAGGACGTCCTGGGCCGCCGCGCGCAGTTGCTGCCAGCGATGCGAAGGGTGGGCCGGACCGTGCGCGATGAGCTGCAAGGTGCTCCGCCATTCCAGGACGGCGCGTTCCAGGTCGCCTTGGCCGGGACCTTGGCCGTCGGCGTCGACCGGCGGGATCTTACCGTGCAGGGCGAAGCCTTTGAGCGCCTCGGCGCAGCCTTCGCCGAAGCCGACCGGCAGGCCTTCCCGCAGGTAGCCTTCGGCGGTAAGGGACTTATAGGTCAGGCGGCAGCAGGCCCCGAGACGGCTGGAATTACGGCCCGCGGAGGCCACGCGTTCGCCGGCCCGCAGTTCGGCGAGATCCCAGGCGAGGGCGTGGGCGTCGTAGGCGTGATCCTCGAGCGCCGCGGCGACGGCGAGGCCTTCGCCGTGCTGGAAGAGCGATGCGACGTGGCCGCGGTCGGTCGGCCGGCCGGCGGCGTCGATGAGGCCGAGCTTCTTCCAGAGCCGGCCGGCGCGCGCGGAGTGCAACGTGCCGCCGCCGAGCACCTCGCGCAGGTTGATGTCCTGCTTGGCGACGGAGCGCCTCGGCGGATTGATGAGCGGGTGGTTGTCGGCGTCGGGCCAGACGCGGACGTCGGCGCGCGAGTAATCCAGCTTCACTTGCACGCTGTCGCGCCCGAGGAAGAGGCCGCCGTAAGCGACGCCTCCTTGGGTGAGCGACGGCAGCAAGGGCAGGATCTCTTTTTCCAGAAGTTCGAGTTTCCAGGTGCGCGGCCGGCTGCGGCCGTTCTCCTGTCTACGCAGCGCCTTGAGCAGCCAGTCCGCCGGCGTGAGCTGCGAGGCGCCGGTCTCCTTGGGGAAATGCGCCAGCGTGATGGTGCGTCCGTAGCGGACCTCGCCGCCAGTCTCGAGTTTGCAGGGCGTCCCGTAGGCGAGGGCGCGCAGGGAGTCGGGTTTGGACAGCGCCGGATGCCAGGCTTCCTTCACGTAGATGAGGGCCTGCGCTAGCGGGACCAGGTGCGTCGGGCGTTCGCGTTGCCAGGTGCCGTTGCGGCCGAGTATCTCGTGGATCTGCCGCGTCGCGCCAGCGGCCGGCTCAGGTACGTCGCTCGGGGCGGCATCATCGTCCAGGCGGTCCAGCGCGAGGTCGATCGGCTCACGGGTGAAGAGGGAGGAGGCGAGCGATTGGGCGGCGGTCTTGGGGTCGTCGGCGCGGCGCATGACCGACAGGAACGCCGGCCAGTCGAGCGTCTCGCTCCGCTTGAGTTGCAGGGGCTTGGCTTCGCCGAGGCGTGGGGTGTCGCCGGTCCAGAGGGCGAAGCCGCGGTCATCAAGGCCGCGGCGGCCGGCGCGGCCGAACATCTGCAGCAGCTCATCGGGTCGGATTTCCCGTT
>JBEEPO010000002.1:0-252005 GCA_041191065.1 Verrucomicrobiota bacterium
GCTCCAGGAGATCAACCCCGTCGCCGCCTCCCTCATCCGGCCTGACGTCCAGGTCGGCCAGGAAGTCCGCAAGCCGATCAAGGTCGAGGACCTGGGCCGCATCGCCGCCAAGACCACCCAGCAACTGCTCAACCAGCGCTTCCGCAAGATCGAGAAGGACCAGGTCTTCCAGGAGTACAAGGACAAGGTCGGCGACATCGTCACCGGCACCGTCCGGCGCACCGAGCGCGGCAACGTCGTGATCGAACTCGGCACCGCCGAAGCCGTCCTCACCCACAAGGAGCGCTGCCACGGCGACGAATTCCGCACCGGCGACCGCATCCGCTGCCTCCTGCTCGAGATCCGCGAAGACCCGCAGCGCGGCCGTGAATTCGTGCTCTCCCGCGCCAACCCGGCGTTCGTCCGCCGTCTCCTCGAGCTCGAGGTCGCCGAGATCGCCGACAAGACCGTCACCATCGCCGCCATGGCGCGCGACCCGGGTTACCGCACCAAGATCGCCGTCGACTCCCGCGACCCCAAGGTCGACCCCGTCGGCGCCTGCGTCGGCGCCCGCGGCGCCCGCGTCCGCAACATCGTCAAGGAGCTCGGCGGCGAGAAGATCGACATCATCCGTTACCATGCCGAGCCGCTCAAGCTGCTCGAAGAAGCCATCCGTCCGGCCAAGCCGCGCAACGTCCGCATCGACGAACGCACCCGCTCCATCTTCTTCGAAGTGGACGAGGACGACATGCGCATCGCCATCGGCAGCAAGGGCCGCAACGCCCGCCTGACCTCCAAGCTCATGGGCTGGGGCCTCAACATCCAGAAGGCCACCCACGCCGCCGAAAGCTTCGAAGCCAAGGCCGGCGACGCCGCCGTGCGCATCGCGGACCAGCTCGGCCTCCCGGCCGAACTCATCGCGAAGTTCGTCGGCCTCGGCATCTCCAGCGTCGAAGCCCTCGAAGGCGCGACCGTGGAGGACTTCCAGGAAAGCGGCATCCCGACCGAAGAGGTCGAAGCCGTCCTCGCCGCCTACGCCAAGGGCCGCCGCGCGTAATCCTTCCGCCGTCCACCCTCCCGACACCCTCCGCCCGCGCACATGACCGAGAAGAAGAAATCCGAAGCCAAGAAGCCCGCGACCACGCAGCGTTTCAGCGACGTGGCCAAGGAGCTCGGCATCGAGGTCAAGGCGCTGCTCGCCCTGGTCGACCAGTTCGTGGTCGCCCGCCCCGACTTCAAGGACTACGTCTTCACCGACGGCAAGAAGCCCGCGGCCTCGAGCAACTTCGGCAAGATCTATCGCGAGGAGTTCATGGCGTTCGTCGCCGACAAGCTCCCGAAGAAGGCCGAGCCCGCCCCGGAACCCGTCCAGCCCGCCGCCGAGGCGCCCAAGGCTCCGGAGCCGGCCAAGCCCGCCCCGGCCGCGCCCGTCACGCCGGCCGCCAAGCCCGGCACGCCGCCTCCGGTGAGCCTGCCGCCGCGCCCGACCATGATGGCCACGCCGCCGCCCGCCACCCGCCCGCCGGCCGCCCCCGTCATCCCGCGTCCGACCATCGCGCCCACGCCGGCCAAGACCGACCTGCCGCCCGTCATCATCAGCAGCACGCCGCCGCCCATGCCGGCGCGCCCGGCCAACGTGCCGCCCGTCGTCCGCCCGCCGGTCGCCCCCATCGTCAACCGTCCGGCCGCGACCAGCAGCCAGGCCGCGCCCGGCAGCAAAGGCGTCATCACCGTCCGCCCGCCGATCGTCGTGCGTGACTTCGCGATCGCGCTGAATCTAAAGCCCTTCCAGGTCATCGGCAACCTGATGGAACTCAACAAAGTCGTCAGCGTCTCCTCCGTCATCGAGGAAGCCGACGCCCGCAAGGTCGCCGAACGCCACGGTTACACGCTGGAGGTCCGCCACCGCGGCGAAGGCGTGCAGCCCGTCAAGAAGGTCGAGAAGCCTTCCGAAGACGATCCGGCGCTCATGACCCCGCGTCCGCCCGTCGTCTGCGTGCTCGGTCACGTCGACCACGGCAAGACCACCCTCCTCGACTTCTTCCGCAAGACCAACGTCGTCTCGGGCGAAGCGGGCGGCATCACCCAGCACATCGGCGCCTACTCCGTCGCCTACCAGGGCGAGAAGCCCGAGTACAAGGGGAAGACCGTCACCTTCCTCGACACTCCCGGCCACGCGGCCTTCGCCAAGATGCGCGAACGCGGCGCTTCGGTGACCGACATCGCCGTGCTCGTCGTGGCGGCGGACGACGGCTTCATGCCGCAGACCGAGGAAGCCCTCAAGTTCGCGCAGAAGCACGCCAGCGCCATCGTGGCCGCGATCAACAAGGTTGACGCCAAGGGCGCGAACCTCGACCGCGTGAAGCAGCAGATGCAGCAGCGCAACCTCACCCCGGAAGACTGGGGCGGCGAGACCATCACCAGCCCCGTGTCGGCGCTCAAGGGCACCGGCATGACCGAGCTCCTCGAGTCCATCCTCCTCCAGGCCGAAGTCCTCGACCTCAAGGCCAACGCGAAGTGCCCCGCCCAAGGCGTCGTCATCGAATCGCAGATGGAGACCGGCCGCGGTCCCACCGCCACCGTCATCGTGCAGAAAGGCACCCTCAAGCCCGGCGACTCGTTCGTCTGCGGCGAGACCTGGTGCAAGGTGCGCGCGCTGATGGATGAGCGTGGCAACCGCATGCCCGCCGCCGCGCCCGGCGCTCCGGCGCTCGTGCTCGGCTGGGACGCCGTCCCGGCCCCCGGCACCAAGTTCAAGACCGTCAAGAACGACCGCGAAGCCCGCGAGATCGCCGAAGAGGCCGCCCTCGCCGCCCGCAAGGCCGCCGAGGCCGTGCAGCAGGCGCCGAACACCGGGGCCCGCCCGGGCATGTCGGACCTCGAGCGCCTCATGGCCGCCCTCGCCCAGGACAAGGAGAAGATCCTCCGCGTCCTCCTCAAGGCCGACGTCAACGGCACGCTCGAAGCCCTCGAAGGCTGCCTCCGCGACATCAAGTCGGCCAAGGTCCGCCTCGAAGTCGTCGGCGGCTCCGTCGGCCCCGTGACCCAGGGCGATGTCGCCCTCGCCGAAGCTTCCAAGGCCCTCATCGTCGCCTTCGACACCAAGCTCGAGACCGGCGTGCAGCCGCAGCTCAAGCGCACCGGCGTCCGCCTGATCACCCATGACATCATCTACGAGCTGATCACGCTCGTGAAGGACGCCATGACCGAACTGCTGGACCCCGAGGTCCGCGAGAACAAGCTCGGCGCCGCCGAAGTGCGCGCCGTCTTCCCGCTCGGCAAGGAGCACAAGGTCGCCGGCTGCATGGTCACCGAAGGCCTCATCCGCCGCGCCGCCAAGGCGCGCGTGGTCCGCGGCGGCAAGATCATCCACAACGGTCCGGTCGAGACGCTGCGCCGTTTCAAGGACGACGCCTCCGAGGTCAAGGCCGGCTTCGAGTGCGGCATCAAGCTCGGCGGCTACGACGAATACCAGCCCGGCGACATCATCGAAGCCGTCGAGATGGTCCAGACGCGTCCGAGCCTCTAAGCCTGATGTCCCAACGCCAGCTCCGGGTCGCCGAACTCATCCAGCGCGAGGTCTCCTCCGCGCTGCGCCAGTCCTGGCCGACCGAAGCCGCGCTGATCACGATCACCGTCGCGAGCGTCTCTCCCGATCTCCGCCAGTGCCGCGTCGGCTACGCCGTGTCCGGCGACGACGCGGAGCGCAAGAAGGCCCGCGCCTTCCTGAAGCGCGTGCGCACGGAGCTGCGCGCCACCGTCGGCGGCTTCCTGCAGATGAAGCACACCCCGGACATCCTCTTCACCGAGGATGACATCACCGGCGGCGTGGCGCGCGTGCAGGCCCTGCTGGACGACATGGCCCGCAAGGACCGCGCGGCCCATCCGCCCAAGGCCGACTAGGCCGTCGGCGGACCGACCTCAGGGAAGTCCTTCAGCGCTTCGCGGACCACCGCGGCGCGGCGGCGGTCACGTCCGTCGCTGTCGAGCTCCTGGCCGGCGCGCGCCTGCACGTGGGCGGGCTGGCCTTCGATCATCAGGCGGTCGACGAGATGACGGCGTTCCTCCGGCAGGCAGCCCAGGTCGCAGGCGAGCCGCAGGTGCGAAAGCATGTTCATCGCTTCCGAGCTGGTGAGGAGGCGGGCCGAGCGCAGCACGCCGAGCGAACGGGCGAGGCGGTCGACGAACTTCTCGCCTTCCTCCTGCGCGAGCTTGCGGCGGGCGTTCCACTCCTGTTCGACGACATGCCTGATCCAGCCCCCGAGGTGCTTGAGGATCGCGTCCTCGGAGAGGCCGAGGGTCTGTTGGTTGGAGATCTGGAAGACGTTGCCGGCGGCCTCGGTGCCCTCGCCCAGCCAGCCACGGACGGCGAGGCCGTCCTGATTGAGGGCCCGGGTGACCTTGTCCATGTGACCCGCCAGGCAGAGCCCGGGCAGGTGGACCATCGCGGAGGCGCGCAGGCCCGTGCCGACGTTCGTGGGACACGCCGTGAGGTAGCCGAGGCGGTCGGAGAAGGCCATCTTGAGCACCGCGCCCAAGGCGTCGTCGAGCTGCTCGGCGATGTGCCAGGTGCCGCGGAGATGCCAGCCGGCCTTGACGACCTGGATACGCAGATGGTCCTCTTCGTTGACCATGACCGAACAGGTCTGATCGCGGCTGATGACGGCGGCGCCGCTCTTGCCGGCGGCGAGCTCCTTCGAGACCAGGTGGCGCTCGACCAGCACCGCGCGGTCGCGGTCGCCGAGTTCGCCCATGCGGACGACGTGCCCGCGGCGGAACTTCGGCAGGCCCTCGAGCGCGACGACGCACCGGTCAGAGGTCTCCTTGCGCTGGGGCAGCTTGGCCCAGCCGGGGAACGGCAGCCCTTCGAGATTGCGCGCAAGACGGATGCGCGTGCTCAGCACGACGGCCTGCTGGCCGCCGAGGAGGTGGGTGAGTTCGCTTTCGGCGGCGAGGATGTCTTCGACGGACATGGTCAGGGGGCGAGCTGGCGTTCGAGGGCGGCGATCTCGTCGCGCAGGCGCGCGGCGGCTTCGAAATCTTCGCCGGAGACGGCGGCGGCCATCTCGAGGCGGGCCGCTTCGAGGCGGCGACGCAACTGGGCGACGGGCACCAGGCCGGCGGGGGCCCGGCCGACGTGGGCGGACTCATGCTGGACCTTGGAGAGGAGTCCGTCGAGGGTCTCGCCGAAGGTCTCCCAGCAGACGGGACAGCCGAGCCGGCCTCGCTTCCGGAGATCATGGTCGGTGTATCCGCACTGCGGACAAGTGAGGGTCGGGACGGGCGTCGCGGCCGCCAACGCATCGGCCAACTGGAACACGGCCGGATCGGTGGCCCCGCCCTTCTGGGCGCAAGTTTCGCAGAGATGCACCTTGGTGACCTTCCCGTGGACGACCTGGGAGAGGTGGACCGTAGCGGCCTCCTCGCACAGCGAACACTGGATCGGCTTGGACATCGGCCTTCAGACAATGCGGCCTCGGCCAATTGGCAAGGGCAAGCGGGGAGCGGGGAGCGGAGTTTGACTTCAGGGGCGGCGGACGCTTGATGGGAGGACGTCAGATGTCCTCCAAGCCCCGCATCGTCATCACCGGCCTCGGCCTCACCGCCCCCAACGGGAATTCGCTGGGCGAGTTCCGGGCGAACCTGCTCGCCGGCAAGGCCCGCATCGCCGTCATCGACGTCCGGCACATGGGACGCCACCCGGCGGGCGTCTGCGATTTCGACGCCACCAAGTGGCAGAAGCGGAAGGAAATCCGCAACGGCACCCGGGTCGGCTCGATCTCCATCTTCTGCGCCCGCGAAGCCTTGGGCGACTCCGGCCTCGACTGGGACAAGGTCGACAAGTCCCGCGTCGGAGTCTACCTCGGCATCACCGAGCACGGCAACGTCGAGACCGAGAACGAGATCCACAACATCTCCCAGTTCGGCAACGACACCAAATACTGGACCCACCACCACAACCCCCGGACCGTGGCGAACAATCCGGCGGGCGAGGTGACGATGAACATGGGCATCACCGGCCCGCACTACACCATCGGCGCCGCCTGCGCCGCGGGCAACGCCGGCCTCATCCAGGCCGCGCAGATGCTCCAGCTCGGCGAGGTCGACGTGGCCTTCGCCGGCGGCGTCTCCGAATCCATCCACACCTTCGGCATCTTCGCCGGCTTCAAGAACCAAGGCGCGCTCGGCGCCCACGAAGACCCGACCAAGGCCTCCCGCCCCTTCGACAAGAACCGCAACGGCATCGTCATCTCCGAAGGAGGAGCCATCTACGTGCTCGAGCGCCTCGACGACGCCCTGGCCCGCGGCGCCCGCATCATCGCCGAGATCGCCGGTTGGTGCATCAACTCCGACGCCACCGACGCCGTCCTGCCCAACCCCGAACGCCAGACCGAGTGCGTCCGCATGGCCCTCCAGCGCGCCGGCATGAAGCCGCAGGACATCCACATCGTCTCCACCCACGCCACCGCCACCGCGCTGGGCGACATCCAGGAGTGCACCGCCCTGCGGACCGTCTTCACCGACTGCCCGGAAACCCGCATCAACAACACCAAGAGCTTCATCGGGCACTGCATGGGCGCCGCCGGGGCCTTGGAACTGGCGGGCAACCTGCCCTCCTTCGATGACCACTGGGTCCATCCGACCATCAATATCGAGGAATTAGACCCCGAATGCGCGCTTCCGGGCCTCGTGATCAACCATCCGGTCAAAGTCGGCCGGGTGGACGCCATCCTGAACAACTCCTTCGGCATGCTGGGCATCAATTCAGCCCTTATCGTCAAGAAATATGGGGTTGCCTGACCCGGTTTGGACGTTTGAAACAAAGCCGAAAACATGACTAAGGACGACATCAAGCAGGTGGTTCTCGATATCATCGCCGACATCGCGCCGGACGAGGACCTGACCGCCGTCAAACCGGAGGTCCGCCTCCGCGACCAGCTGTCCCTCGATTCGATGGACTTCCTGGACATCGTCATGGAGCTCCGCAAGAAGCACGGCATCGAAGTACCCGAGGCCGACTACGTCCAGCTGGCTTCCCTCGATTCCTGCGCCGAGTACCTCCATCCGAAGTTCGAGGCCAAGGGAAAGTAAGGCCTTGACCTCAGGTTGCCCCTTTCAGACCGCCTTTCCGGCGGTCTTTTAATTGAGAAAGCCCGGCGCCGTCGCCGCCACGTCGTTCTTGATTTGCCGACTCTCCCCCTCTTCCTACGCTCCCTGCCGTGCCCCCCTTCCGCCGCTTCCTTTTCGCCGCGCTGACCTTAGGCGTCCTGCCGGCCTTCGCCGAGACCGTGCAGCTCCGCCGCACCGGGAACGCCACGGTCATAGCGTTCGAATACATCACGCAGGACGAGACGACCATCATGGTCAAGCGCCTCGACGCCGACACGGTGCTGACCTACCGATGGGAGGACCTCGATCAAGATTGGATCAAGCGGAACAATCCGAAACTGTGGGCCGAACGCGAGCTGATGCTCGAGGCGGACAAGCCGTCGAAGAAGATGGCGGCCAAAGAAGAGGAAGATCCTTTCGCGCAGCCGACCTTGGCCACCGACGCCAAGTCACTCGTCCGGAATCTCCTCGTCTCGCTGCAGGACGGCATGAAAGGCATGTCCCTTTCCGCCAACCGCCCCGAAGTGGTCTGCAACGAATTCCAGCTCGACGAGAACCTCTTCTGGCTCGCCTTCGATGACCTGAAACGCGCCAGCCTGCTCTCAGGCAAGCCCGACAACGCCCCCCGCACGGAAGCGCCGGCCGAAGACGCCCAGGCCGGAAGCAACAAGACCAAGGTCAAAGGGAAGACCGTCACCCGGCCCAAGGGGCGATCGCCGGAAAGCCAGCTGGCGGAGGCCGCCGCCAGGAAGGATTTCGAGACCGAAGCCCGGCCTTACAACGCCCTCGGCTACCTCCGGACGCTCGCGGAGGGCGGCACCAAGGGGAAACCGATCTGGATGATGCTGCGCCGGACGGCCGCCGACCGGGAAGCGATGAAAACCATGTTGCTGCAGTATGCCGCCCAAGCCGAGGCCTTGGCCGAAAAGCCGGAAGCAAAGGCCAGCAAGACCGACCTGCTCGTGCTCAAAAAAGCGCTGGAGAACTGCGCCGAATCGATCGGACGGGTGAACCGCGAGTTCATCGCGGTCGAAGCCCGGTTACAGTCTGACTGCCGCACGGTGCTGACGCTGGTCCTGCGCTGATCAAAAGGTCCGGCCGCCTTCCCTGAGGAAGACGGCCGGTTTGAATGGTGGAGCCTATCGGGCTTGAACCGACGACCTCTTGCATGCCATGCAAGCGCTCTACCAACTGAGCTAAGGCCCCGTTAAATGGGAAGGGAAACAAAGATGAGCCGACGCGGAGGGTCAACGCTTTTTTCCCGCCCTGCCGAGTCTCTGGTTGCCAATGGCCTTGGGGTGCTTTGCCTTCCCTTCGTGGAAGCGTCCGAAAATCAGCCTGAATCCGCCGAACCAGGCGCCGAAGCCCGTTCGAACACCCAAGGCGGCCGCGGCCAAGGGGGCATCCGCATCGAGAAAGATTTCATCGAATCCCTGCCCGTCGGCGAATGGGCCGGCCCGATCGAACTGATCGAATCCGAGAGAGACGCCGAGCGGGCCATCGCCTCGCTGGCCCGTGACCGCGTCCTAGGCTTCGACACCGAGACCAAGCCCTCCCATACCCGCGGGGAATACAATCTCCCCTCGGTCCTCCAGCTGGCAGGCCAGCACCACATCTTCGTCTTCCGCCTCGATCATTGCGGCGGCATCCCCCTCGCCTTCCCGGTGCTCTGCAATGACCGTCAGGCCAAGGTCGGCGTCGCCGTCCGCGACGACGTGAAGAACCTCCGCGCCCGCGCCCCCTTCGAGGACCGGGCGTTCATCGACATCGCCGACCACACGAAGAAGACCGGCCTGGTGAACACCGGCCTGCAGGCCCTCGCCGCCCACTTCCTGCGCCTGCAGATGAAGAAGTCGAAGAAGGTGCAGACCTCCAACTGGGCCAAGCCCCTGGATGAACGCCAGATCCAGTACGCCGCCAACGACGCGTGGTTCAGCCGCGAGCTGTTCCTCAAGCTCGAGCAGGACGGCCTGATTCCTCGGTTCGAATGAACCCGGAAGCCGCCCGCGCCGCCGCCGCGCTGGGGCTCGACGCCACGCGCCGGCACATCTTCCTCTGCGTGAGAGCCTCCGAGCAGGCCTGCTGCGGCGGCGAGCTCGCGGCGAAATCCTGGGAGCACCTGAAGTCGCGGCTCAAGCAGCTCGGCCTCTCCGAACACGGAGGCGTCCAGCGCACCAAGGCCGACTGCCTGCGGGTCTGCGCCGAAGGCCCCGTCGCCGTCGTCTACCCGGAAGGCGTCTGGTACGGCCGCTGCACGCCGGCGAACCTCGACCGGATCATCGCCGAGCACCTGGTCGGCGGACGGATCGTCGAAGACCTCCGGCTGGCCGGACCGACGACGCGCTGACGCGGGATCACTGCAGGGCCTTCTCGATCGCCTTCTCCAACTCCGCGGAGTCGGGCTCGACGTCGGAACCGAAGCGGGCGATGAGCTTGCCGTCGGCGCCGATGAGGAACTTGTGGAAGTTCCAGCCGACCGGACCGGGGTGGCCGCAGTCCTTGCCCGTCAGCTTCTCGAACAGCGGGTGGGCAGCATCGCCCTTGATCGCGACCTTCGCATACAGCGGGAAGGTCACCTGGAAGTTCGCCTGACAGAATTTCTTGATGGCCTTTTCGGCGGCAGGCTCCTGTCCGCCGAAGTCATTGCACGGAAAGCCGGCGACGACCAGGCCCCGGGACTTGTATCGCTCGTACATAGCCTGCAGGCCGGCGTACTGCCGCGTGTACCCGCACTGACTGGCGACATTGACGACGAGCCACGCCTTGCCGCCCTTGACGGCGCCGAGCGTGGTCGCCTTGCCATCGATGTCCTTGACCGGCACGGCGAGCAGACCGGGGGCCTCTTCGGCCGAGGCGAAAGCGGCGACCAGGAGCAAAGCAGATGCTATGTATTTCATAGCCCCTATCAAAGGCCCGAAACCAAGCGGCGCAAGCGTGCCTAAAAACCAAATCCGCTTGTAGGCGCCCGTGCGGGAATATCATCAGTGATGCTATGAAACACGCAATCCTCCCCCTCACCCTCCTCGTCGCCGCGCTGAGCGTCGGCTGCGCCTCGCAACCCGTCGTGCAGACCCGCGGCAACCTGCAAGAGGTCGCCAAGCAAGGCACGACCTATCACCTGGACGCCCGTCGTTCCGGGCTCGGTGAAAACGAAGTCCGCGGGCTCCGTGACCGCCTGCAGAAGGCCGGCCTGAGCCCGGCTCCGGCGGAAACCGCCAAGCTGCTCGTCACGCTGTCGAGCGAGCTGCAGTCCTCGACCGAACGTCAGCATACCGGCGGCAAGAACGGCGTCGCCTATGACCGCAAGGTCCACGAACGCCGCCTCACGCTGACCGTGGCGGAAAGCCGCCCGAGCGGTGACCTGCTCCGGGTGGAACGCCGTCATACCGGCGGCAAGAACGGCGTCGCCTACGACCACCGGATCGACGACCGCGGCGTCCTCCTCGAAGTCAGTTCGACCGACGCCGGCTCGACCTCGGCCGAAAGCCTGCTCACCGCGGCCCTCGCCGGCCTCGGCGGCTGATCTGCCGGGGACAAGGATGCTCCAAGGCGGAGCCGGCACCGGCCGGACTCCGCCTTTTCTTTGATCAAGCCAAATGAGGGGCTCAGGCTCCGCGCGAGCAGCGCGGACGGCCTTCGGCCGCGGGCTTATACCATTCCTCCTGACTCTCCTCGACGCAGACCTTGCCGCCGGTCTTCTCGTGGTTCAGCCGCCAGCTATGCAAGGATTCGAAGGCTGCGTGGTCGATGAAGTCGACATCCAGGTCGATATCGACGGCGGAGCCGGCCGGCAAGGTGGAGAGCTCATAGTTCAGCTTGGGCACGCAGGCGAAGGTGAGGGTACCGCGGATGGCGACCTTCCAAGCGTCGCCCTCCTGGCGCTTTTCGAACTTAACCAGCGAAAGCCGTCGGATCGCGAAGAAGACCGAGAAGGCCACGCCGATGCCGACGCCGGCGAGCAGGTTCACGCAAGTCACGCCGATGACGGTCGCCCAGTAGATGCGCACTTCGTTATGGACGGTCAGCTCGCGGATGTGGTGAAGGTTGACGAGATTCATGCCGACATGGACGAGCAGGCCGGCCAGGACCGCGAGGGGGATGCTCTCGATCATCGAGCCGAGGAAGAGCACACAAAGCAGGACCCAGACCCCGTGGAAGACCGCCGACCAACGGGAGACGCCGCCGGCGTTGATGTTGGCGGAGGAGCGGACGATCACGCCGGTGATCGGCAGGCCGCCGAGCAGGCCGGAGACGAGGTTACCCGCGCCTTGGGCGGCGAGTTCCTTGTCGAGGTTCGAACGCGGCCCGCCATGAAGCTTGTCGGTGGCGACGGCGCAAAGCAGCGATTCGATGCTCGCGATGATCGCCAGCGTGAGCACCGCGACGATGAACACGCCCCACTCGGTCGGCAGCTTCAGCTGGGTGAAGGCGAGCGTCTCCGGCAGGTCGATACGCGGGACATCCATCTTCGCCACCAGCGACAAGACGGTGCCGGTGACGACGGCCACCAAGGGAGCGGGGATCGCCCTCAGGCCGGCCCAAGGAAGTTTCTTCCAGAGCACGAGCACGGCGATCGTGACGACGCCGAGGACGGCGGCCGCGGGGCTGAAGGCGCCGAGGCGTCCCGGCAAGGCGATCAGATTCGCGATCGGCGAGCTGGCGGGCGAGCCGCCGAGCAATACGTGCAGCTGGGCAAGGGCGATGGAGATGCCGATGCCAGCCAGCATGCCGTGGACCACCGAAGGGGCGATGACGAGGGTACCCCGGGCCACCTTGAGATAGCCGAGGAGGAGCTGCACTAAGCCGGCACAGGCGGTCGCGAGGCAGACCGTCTCCCAGCCCAACTGCTGCACCAGGCCGAAGACGACGACCGTCAGGCCGGCGGCCGGACCAGAGACCTGCAGAGGTGAACCCGCCAAGAGCCCGGTGACGATGCCGCCGGCGACCGCACCGATGAGACCAGCGATCACGGGAGCGCCGGAAGCCAAGGCGATGCCCAAGGAAAGTGGCACGGCCACCAGAAAGACGACCAGAGAAGCGGGGAGGTCGCGACGAAGATTCATGGATTCCATTGAAGAAACTCTATGTCCCTCCTGTCAACGCACGATGGCTTTAGTCGTGCCGCGACAAGAAAACGTCACGGCATTCGCACCCAGCCGTCACCTTTCACTCAATTCCCGGCATCCTGAGCAGGCCAGACCGCGGAGAGCACGGCCCGGAAGGCGGCCGTCTCGACCAACGTATCTGGCCGGTCGATGACTTCGACGCAATCGGCGTTCTCCCAGTACTCCCCTTCTTTCTTCACGTTCCAGAAGGCCAAGGCCAACGCCTGCCAGAGTTCGAAGCCTTCCAGCTGTCCGCGCGGCAACCAGGCCACGGCGACGGTCACTTCCTCGGTCAGGTCGGATTCCTCCCAGAGGACGTCGAACTTGCCGCACTCGCTCGGCCCGAGGAACTGCGTCACGAACTCCGTGTGCTGCGGACCCGCCTCGAGATAGTATCGGCAGACCACTTCCCGCTCGGCCGGCTCAAGGTCGTAGCCGCCGTCGTCGTGGTAAGTAAAAGGCTCCGCCATGCCTCAAGGTCGGAGGCAGCGCAGCCTTGGGCAAGTCAGGATTCCTTACGGGCGGTCCAAGCCAGCACGACCCAGCCTGCGATCAGCAACGAGCCGCCGATGGGCGTGATGGCGCCGAACCAGCGCGGCGCACCCAAGGCCATGGCGTAAAGCGTCGCGGCGAAGATCGCCGCGCCGACGGCCCAGAGCCGAGAAGGCCAGAGGGAGCGCCCGGAGATGGCGCCGATGGCGACGGCGTGGGTGAGCAGGTAGAAAGTGGCCGTCTCCCACCAGCCGGCGGCATCCGGGATCAGGGCGAGACGTTCCTTCAGGCCATGGGCGCCGAAGGCACCCAGCGCGATGGCGACCGCGCCGAGGAGACCCGCGGTGACCGGACGAGACATCGCTCAGGCGCCGGTGTCGGCTCCGCTCTTCTTCTGCGTGAAGACGAGACCCTTCTCGCCGACCGAGACGATGACCGGTTCTTCCTTGTTGTAGTCGTCGCGCAGGATGGCTTCCGCGAGCGGATCTTCGAGGAGACGTTCGACCGCGCGACGGAGCGGGCGGGCGCCGTACTTCTCGTCCCAGCCGTTGTCGACCAGGTAGCCGCGGGCGGCTTCGTTGACCACGAGCTTCACGCCCAGGTCGAGGAGGCGCTTGGCGACCTTGTCGACCTCGATGTCGACGATCTTGGTCATGTGCGTCTTCGCGAGCTGCTGGAAGATGACGATATCCGTCAGACGGTTGAGGAACTCGGGTTTGAAGGCGCGCTTGGTCTCGTCCATGATGCGATCCTTGAGCTTCTCGTAGTCGCGGGTGGAATCCACGCCGACGTCGAAGCCGACCGAGTTGTTGCGCTGCAGCACGTCGGCCCCGACGTTGGACGTCAGGATGATGATGGTGTTGCGGAAGTCGACGACGCGGCCGAGGGAGTCCGTCAGACGGCCGTCCTCGAGGGCCTGCAGGAGCAGCTGGATGACGTCCGGGTGCGCCTTCTCGATCTCGTCGAAAAGCACGACGGAGTAAGGCTTACGGCGCACCGCTTCGGTGAGCTGGCCGCCTTCGTCGTGACCGACGTAGCCGGGCGGCGAGCCGATGAGGCGGGAGACCGTGAACTTCTCCATGTACTCGGACATGTCGATCTGGATGACCGCGTCCTTCTCGCCGAACATGCGTTCGGCCAGGGAGCGGGCCAGGAGGGTCTTGCCGACGCCGGTGGGGCCGAGAAAAAGGAAGGAGCCGATCGGGCGACGGGGGTCCTTGAGGTCGGCACGGGAGCGACGGAGGGCGCGGGCGACGACTTCGCAGGCGCGGTCCTGGCCGATGACGGCCGTCTGCAGGTCCTTCTCGAGCTCGAGGAGCTTCTTGGTCTCCTTCTTCTCGAGGCGGTTGAGGGGCACGCCGGTCCAGTCGGCGACGATGTGGAGCATCTCCTCCTCGCCGACGACGATGCGCTTCTCGTCGCGCTTCTTGCGCCAGTCCTCGAGCATCTTCTCGCGCTTGGCGCGGAGCTTCTTCTCCGTGTCGCGGAGGTTCGCTGCTTCCTCGAACTTCTGGTTGCGGGAGGCGTCTTCCTTCTGCTGCACGACCTTGTCGATCTCGGCCTGGACGACGTCGATGTCGGCCGGGACGTTCAGTGAGCGGATGCGGGCGCGGGCGCCGGCTTCGTCCATGACGTCGATGGCCTTGTCGGGCAGGTGGCGGGCGGTGATGTAGCGGTGGGAGAGGCGGACGGCGGCCTCGATGGCGGCGTCGGTATATTCGCACTTGTGGTGCTCCTCGTACTTCGAGCGGATGCCACGCAGGATGAGGACGGCGTCTTCCGGCGTCGGGTCGTCGACCTTGACGGACTGGAAGCGGCGCTCGAGGGCGGCGTCCTTCTCGATATGCTTGCGGTACTCCGAGAGCGTGGTGGCGCCGACGCACTGGATCTCGCCGCGGGAAAGGGCCGGCTTGAGGATGTTGGAGGCGTCCATCGCGCCTTCGGCGGCGCCGGCTCCGACGATCGTGTGCATCTCATCGATGAACAGGATGACGTTCTTGGCGCGCTTGATCTCGTCCATGATGCCCTTGATGCGCTCTTCGAACTGTCCGCGGTATTTCGTCCCGGCGACCATCAGGGCGAGGTCGAGGGTGATGACCTTGCGGTCGAGGAGGATCTCGGGGACGACGCCGGAGGCGATCTCCTGGGCCAGGCCTTCGACGATGGCGGTCTTGCCCACGCCGGCTTCGCCGATGAGGACGGGGTTGTTCTTCGTGCGGCGGCAGAGGATCTGGACCACGCGACGGATCTCTTCCTTACGGCCGATGACCGGGTCGAGTTCGCCGGCCTTGGCGAGCTCGGTGAGATCGCGGCCGAAAGTCTTCAGGAGCGAGAGGCGTTCACCGCGGCCGGGGCGGGCGCCCTCTTCGGAGGAGGAGCGACGGGAAGGAGGCGGGGCGTCGTCCGAGGAGTCTTCCGACGGAGGCGGCGTGTCTCCGTCCTTCTTCTCGGACTCGTCGGCGGCGGAAGGATCGATGTCGGCGAGGATCTCCTTGCGGCAGCGCTCCAGGTCGACGTCGAGCTGCTGCAGCACGCGGGCGGCGACGCCCTCCCCTTCCTTCAGGAGGCCGAGAAGGATGTGTTCGGTGCCGACGTAGGCGTGTCCGAGGGCGCGGGCTTCGGTGACGGCGTGGGCCATGACCTTCTGCACGCGAGGCGTGAGCGGGATCGTGTCGGGCGCCTTGGCTTCTTCTGGTCCGGGGCCGACCTGCTTCTCGACGGCGCCACGGACGGTCTTGAGGTCGAGGCCCATGCGGCCGAGGACATTGACCGCGACACCCTCGCCGAGCTTGATGAGCCCGAGCAGGATGTGCTCCGTGCCGACGTAGTTGTGGTTGAACCGGCGGGCTTCCGCCCGGGCCAGTTCCACGACCTTGCGGGCGCGGGGAGTGAAATTGTTGTTTTTGTCCTTGTCCATGGAAAGTGGGTCGGGGCGAAACGCCCGTAGGGGGTTGGTAGCAATAACTATGCCCGAAGTGCGGGGAGGTTCAAGCGTTCCCCCGAAGTTGGTGATAACCTCGCCTTTTGCCTTTGCCAGCGATGGCCCGTCGCTGTTTGTTCATCCGCAAAACCATGGGTATCAGCATGCAAGCGGCGGGCGAGGCCCTCCGGGATCTCGTCAAGGGCCTCAAAGGACGGAAAGTGGCCGTATTGGGGCACATGCGCCCCGATGGCGACTGCATCGGCTCCCAGACCGCCCTCTGCCGCATGCTCCTCGCCGAAGGCGTCGACGCGCTCTGCGTGAACCGCGACCGAATCCCCCCGAATCTCGTCCCGTACGCCGAAGGCGTGACGTTCGTCAAAGGGGCCGATTATGACGCGACGGACCGGGTCGCGGTCACCGTCGACTGTGCCGATGCGTCCCGCGTAGGGACGGAACTGCTCGCCAAGTTCCCGGCCGGCATCCTAGCCAACATCGACCACCACGCCTCGAATCCTGACTACGCACAGACGAACATCGTCGTCCGCGAAGCCGCCGCGACCTGCCACATCCTCGCCGCCGGCGCCCTCGCCCAAGGCCTCGCCGTGGATACCGTCACCGCCAAGGCCCTGCACCTCGGCATCCTGACCGACACCGGTCGTTTCTGCTACCGCAGCACCACCGCCGACGTCTTCGCGATCATCGCCGAGCTCGTCCGCCGCGGCGCCGACCCCGCCGAGGCGAACTACCGCGTCTTCGAACAGGAAAGCCGCGGCAAGCTCGAGCTCACCAAACGCTTCCTCAATACCATCGCCTTCCACGAAGACGGCAAGATCTGCTCCGGCGAACTCACCCAGGCGGATTACGCCGCGACCGGCACCTCGAAAGAAGACAAGGAAGGTCTCGTGGAATTCCCGCGCTCCGTCGAAGGCGTCGAGATCGCCGTGCTCATGGAAGAAGGCGCCGACGGCATCCGCGGCAGCCTGCGCGGCCGCGACCCGAAGCTCCGCCTCGACCTCTGCGCCGGCAAGCTCAACGGCGGCGGCCACATGCTCGCGGCCGGCTTCAACATGCAAGGCTGCCGCCTGCCCCAGGACCGCGCGAAGATCCTCGGCATCGTGATCGCCCACTACCGCGAATACTCGGCGAAATGAGCGAGCCCGCCGCCGAACCCGCGGGCGTGCTGCTCGTCGACAAGCCGCAGGGCATCACCTCGCACGACGTGGTGGACAGCGTCCGCCGGCTCTACCGTACGCGCCGCGTCGGCCATGCCGGCACGCTCGACCCGATGGCCACCGGCCTGCTCATCGTGCTCGTCGGCAAGGCGACCAAGGCCTCGGACCAGCTGATGGCCCAGGACAAGGAATACCTCGGCGAAGCGACGCTCGGCGTCGTCACCGACACCCAGGACGCCGAAGGCGAGACGCTGGAGACGAACCCGGTCCCGGAGATCACCGAGGCGCAGGTCCGCGCCGCCCTCGCTTCGATGCTGGGCGACCAGCTCCAGGTCCCGCCGATGCATTCGGCGAAGAAGATCGGCGGCCAGAAACTCTATGACCTCGCGCGCAAGGGCATCGAAGTCGTCCGGGAGCCCCGCGCCATCAGCCTGGCCGAGTTCGAACTGCTCTCCTGGCAGAGCCCGAAGATCAGCTTCCGCGTCCGCTGCACCAAGGGCACCTACGTACGCACGCTGGCCTACGACCTCGGCCGCAAGCTCGGCCCGGGCGCGCACCTCTCGATGCTCCGCCGCACGCGCTCCGGCCGGCTCGACCTTTCGCGGGGCCTCACCCTGCCGCAGCTCGGCGCCATGAGCGACGACCAGCTCGTCGCCGCCCTCGTGCCGGTGAGCGAAGCCGCACCCGCCGCATGAACCTGCCCCTCCATCTCGCCATCGGCGCCTTCGACGGCGTGCACCTCGGCCACCGCGCCGTGCTGCACTCCGCCCGCGAGGCCGCCCGCGCGGACGGAGGCGTCGTCGGCGTGCTCACCTACGATCCGCACCCGAGCAAGGTCCTGCGGCCGGGATCCTCCGTACCGCTGATCTTCACGCGCCCGCAGAAGGACGAACGCCTGACCGAAGCCGGGGCCCAGCTGATCCATCACGAGAAGTTCGACCGGGACCATGCGGGCATCGAAGCAGCCGACTTCCCGAAGTGGCTTAAACAGACCTTCCCGCACCTGAAATCGCTCCATGTCGGCTCCAATTTCCAGTATGGCCGTGGACGCGCTGGCAACGGCGAGACGCTGATCGCGCATGGCGCGGCCGAAGGCCTCGGCGTGCGGCTCGTCGCCGCGGTCAGCCTGGGCGAAGAGACGGTCAGCAGCTCGCGTATCCGCCAGTGCCTGGCCTCCGGCGACCTCGCCCTCGCGAACGCCATGCTACTCAGGCCCTACGAGGCCGAAGGCACCATCATCGGCGGCCGACGACTCGGCCGGACCATCGGCTTCCCGACCGTAAACGTCGCCTGGCAACCCGAACTCCAGCCCGCCTACGGCGTCTACGCCGTCGAGGTCATCTTCAAGGGCGAATCATTGCCAGCCGTCGCGAACTACGGACAGCGTCCCACCGTCGAAAGCGGCCCCGTCGCTCCTGTGCTCGAAGCCCACGTGCTCCGCGGGCCCGCGCCGACCACCGGCGACACCGTCCGCGTCCGCTGGGTGCGACGCCTCCGGGCCGAACAGAAGTTCGCGGACCTCGCGTCCTTGCAGGCGCAGATCGCCAAGGATTCCGCGCAGGCCAGGCAGGTGCTCGGCCTGATCGGCTGATTCAGGACCTGGCGTTCAGCCGGGCCCGGGACCAGAAGAACAGCACGTTCCACAGGACGAGGCCGGAAAGACCGAAGAGCGGGAAGTGAAGTTCCGTCCCGCCGTTGAGCTTGACGATGAACCAGCCGAGTACGGCCAGGAAGTCGGCGATGATCATCAGCCAGACGGCTTTGTTCGAACGGATGAATGATTCCATGGTCAGATGGCTTGGGCGAACTTCTTGATGATGCCGCCGAAGGCGCCGTTCGAGAAGAAAACGACGCAGCGCGGCGACTTGTCCGACTTCACGAGAGCCGTGAGCTCGGAGAGCAACGCGTCGTTCGAAGCCGGGGCGAAACCCTTCTTCCCGGCGGCGGTGATCGCGGCGGCGACGCCGGCGCTGTCGAAGCGTTCTTCGCCGAGCTTGTCGGCCCGATGGGGCGGAGCCAGGAAGACGTCATCGGCCTTCTTGAGCGCCTCACGGAAGGCGTCCTGCATCACCTTGCGGGCGGCGGTGTTGCTGCGCGGCTCGAAGCAGGCGACGAGACGATGCTGCGGATAACGGGCGCGCAGGGATTCGAGCGTCAGGTCGAGGGCCGTCGGGTGGTGGCCGAAGTCTTCGATCACCGTCAGGTCGGGACGATCGACGAGCACCTGCTGGCGACGCTGCACGCCTTGGAAGGAGTTGAGCGCCTCGAGCTTCAGCTTGGTCGGATCCTGTGGGTCGAGCAGGAGTCCCGCGGAAACGGCGGCCATGGCGGCATTGCGGGCGTTGAAGAGACCCGGCAGGGCCCACTTCACCCGGCCCCACTCCTTGCCCTTCCAGAGAAGCGTGAAGGAGGAGCCCGTAGGCGATTCCTTGAAATCGGCGATGACGGCGTCGTTGCCGGCGCCCGTGCCCACGCGGATGACCGGGGCCCAGGCGACGTTCTTCACCAGGCCGAGGACGTTGGCGTCGTCGCCGTTGGCGACGATCGCGCCGTCGCGCGGGACGATGCGGATGACGTGCGAGAAGGTGCGCAGGACGTCGTCGAGATCGCGGAAGATGTCGGCGTGGTCGAACTCGCAGTTGTTGATCGCGAGCACGTGCGGCAGGTACTGGATGAACTTGCTGCGCTTGTCGAAGAAGGCCGTGTCGTATTCGTCTCCTTCGATGACGAAGGGGCCGCCCGCCTTGCCGGGATGGGAGGAGTCGGGCAGGTCGCGCGGGACGCCGCCGACGAGCCAGCCCGGCTCGGTGCCGTTGGCCTTGAGCAGCACCGCGGCCATGCAGGTCGTGGTGGTCTTGCCGTGGGTACCGGCGACGACCACGTTACGGCGTTCGTTGAGCAGGCGGGTGCGGAGGAGTTCAGGAAGCGAGACATATGGCTGGGTGCGGGCTTCGAGCAGCCACTCCACTTCGGGGTGTCCACGGGAGGCGACGTTCCCGACCACGACCAGGTCGGGCTTGAGCCGGGCGAGACGTTCGGCGGACCAGCCTTCCAGGATGTCGACGCCGGCGCCGCGCAGGTGGTCGGACATCGGCGGATAGATGCCCGTATCGGATCCCATGACCTCGTGACCCAAGGCGCGCATCAGCAAGGCGGCGTTACCCATCGCCGTACCGCAGATGCCCATGAAATAAATGCGCATGGGGCAGATAAAAGCCCTCGGGGGCCCGAGGGCGAGAAACTTAGGCGGGGCGGTCATGCGCCCAAACAGGAGGACCCCGGCTACCTTGCGGCGGCCGGGGTCCGGTACCTGCTTTGACCGTGCTGACTGGACTGACGTTGTCCGTTACCTGACTGACGGTCCGTAACCTTCGCTGTCTGACTGGCTTTCCGTCCGTTTTCACCGACTTCCGGCCATACCGACTTCGACTTTCACCGACTTCCAGCCCTCACCGACAACCGGCCGGCACGATACCGTCCTTACGCCGCGCGTCCCAGGTCGCCCAGATCCGTCGGATGCGGATGATTCCTTTTCTCCTTATCCAGGCGATGGCGGCGGCGAAGCTGGCGATCGACCTTATCGATCAAAATATCGATGGATTTGTACAGGTCGTCCGACTCCTCCCGGACGACGATGTCCGGGCCGGGAATCTCCAGCCTGATCTGGGCCCCGAACTCGCGACTGTGGTCGCTGCAGCGGGTGTGGACGAGTTCGACGTGCACGCGGATGATCCGCGGGTTGTGGCGCAGGAGTCTTTCGACCTTGGCGCGCACCGTTTCCTTCAGGGCGTCGGTGAGGTCCATATGGACCCCGGTCACGACGATCGGAGCACTTGTCATGTGTGTTGTGTTTTGGGGGGTGACGTGAGACCCTGCGCCCATGTCAAAGAACAAGACCGTCGATGATTTCTTCAGGAGTTTTTCCGTGGTCATCATATCTGGGGCTTCTTCCGGGATCGGACGCGCGATACTCTCGCGCATGAGTAATTCTGAGACCAAGGCGGCCGTGTTCAACCTTTCCCGCACCGCCCCGGAGGGCGTCCCGAATTCCCTGAACTTCACTCATCTTACCTGCGACCTCTCGCAAGCCGCTGACATCGCGGCGGTTGTCACCGAATTACGGAAACTAATGCCCAGCGAAGGCAGGATGCTACTGGTTAATAATAGCGGCTTCGGCGCCTACGGAGAGTTTCCGGCGCCCGGCGTCGACCACACCTTGCGGATGATCGACGTCAACGTGCGTGCGCCGGTCGAGCTGACGGGACGTCTCTGGGACGAACTCAAAGCACGCGGCGGCCAGGTCGCGAACGTGGCTTCGCTCGCGGGCTTCCAGCCCACGCCGCTGATGACGACGTATGCGGCGACGAAATCGTTCCTGCTCGACTGGAGCGTCGCGCTCGACGCCGAGGCGAAGCGTCACGGCATCCGCTGCGTGGCGATCTGCCCGGGCCCGGTCTCGACGAATTTCTCCAAGGCCGCCGGCTTCGCGAGCTCGACCGGCCTCGGCGGCCAGACGGCCGACGAATGCGCCGACGAGGCCGTGCGCGGCATGGCGGCCGCCCGACCGGTGGTGGTCACCGGATGGAAGCACAAGATTCTCGCCGTCTTCTCGGCGCGCCTGCCCAAGCCCTGGGCGGCCGCGATCGGCCTGCGCATGATCCAGCGCCTGCGCCTGGACCGCTTCGTCAGGCAGGCCTGAGCCTACTTCGCGCCGTCGAGCAGCTCGCGGGCGTGCGAAAGCGCGACCTTGCTGGCACGGTCGCCGAGCATGCGCGCCAATTCGGACTCACGGTCCTTGCGTTTGCCGTGGACCGGGGCGATCTCGACCGTCGTCGACCTGTCGTCTTGTGTCTTCGTCACGACGAGATGGGCATGGCCGAGGGCGGCGACCTGCGGGAGGTGCGTGACGCAGAAGACCTGATGGCCCTTGCCGAGCGCGGCCAGTTCACGACCGACCTGCGCGCCGATCTCACCGCCGACGTTGGCGTCGACCTCGTCGAACACCAGGACCGGGGTGCGGTCGACGGCGGCGAGCACGGTCTTGAGGGCGAGCATCACGCGGGCGGCTTCGCCGCTGGAGGCGATCTGGTCGAGCGGCAGGAGGTCCTGGCCGGCGTTGGGGCAGAACAGGAAACGGACCGCGTCGGCGCCGTGCGGGCCGAGCTCGGCGACGGCGACTTCGATGCGGAGATCGGCCTTCTTGAAGCCCAGCGAACCGAGCATCTTACGGGCCGCGGCGGCGAGCTTGTCGGCGGCCTTCGTACGGGCGGCGCGGAGGGCGTCGGCCTGCTTGCGCAGGTCCTTCTCCACCTTGGCGGCCTCCGCCTTCAGTTTCGCCACGCGGGCTTCGACGTCGCCTTGCGAGGCGAGCCGGCGGCGGAGGGCCTCGCGCTTCTCGCGGACCGCGTCGGCGCCAGGGCCGTACTTACGACGGAACTCCAGCCAGAGGTTCATCTTCCCGTCGAGTTCGGCGGCGGACTCGTCATCGGAGGAAAGTCCGCGACCTAGGCGCGCGAAATCGGCGCGGATGTCCTCCGCTTCCGCGGCGAGCGAGTTCAGGCGGTCGCGCAGGGCGGAGGCTTCCTCGTCGATCCGGGCGACGTCGTCGCCGGCCTTGAGGAGCTTCGGCAGGACTTCGCCCAGGCCGTCGGAGCCGAGGCCGGCTTCGAGCTGACCGAGCAAAGCCGCGAGTTCCTGGGCCCGGGACGAGCGGGCGTGGTCGCGTTCGAGCTTGGTGATGGCCTCTTCGGAGAGGTCGAGCGAATCGAGTTTCTCCAACTGCGAGCGGAGGAAGGCTTCTTCGTCCTCGGAAAGGCGTTCGGCCGTGGCGGCTTCGGCGGCTTCACGGAGCAGCTCGTTGCGCTGACGCCAGCCGGCGCGGTAGGCCGCGAGGGGGGCGGCCAGGCCGGCGTGCAGGTCGAGCATCTCCAGCTGCGTCTCGGCGCGCATCAGCTTCTGCGGTTCGCCCGGGCCGTGGAAATCGATCCACAGCTCGCCGAGCTGCTGGAGCTGCGTCAGGGTCGCCGAACCGCCGTTGACGGAGATGCGGCCCGCCTTGGCGGCGTGGACGGAACGCTTGAGGATGAGCAGCCCGTCGTCGCAGGCCGGCAGGTCGAGGGCCTTCAACACCTCATCGAAACGCTTGTCGCCATCGGTCTCGAGTTCGGCTTCGACCGCGCACTCTTCGGCGCCCTTGCGGACGATCGTCTTCGCCGCGCGATTACCGGCGAGGAGCGAGAGCGCGCCGAGCAGCACCGATTTGCCGGCGCCGGTCTCGCCCGTGACCACGGTGAAGCCCGCGCCCAGTTCGAGCGAGGTGCGGTCCATCAGGGCGAGGTCGCGGATTTGGAGGCGGCGGATCATGCGGAAGGCCGGCTGCCGAACAAAGCGGAGCCGACGCGGACACAAGTAGAACCCGCGGCGACCGCGGATTCAAGGTCGCCGCTCATCCCCATCGATAATTCCGGAAGCGCCACGCCGAAACGGTCGACAAGGGCGTCCCGGCAGAGACGGAGTTCGGCGAAGGTACGGTCGGCGACCGCGGGATCGTCGGATAGCGGCGCGATGGCCATCAGGCCATTCACGACGAGCGCGGGTTGGGCCAAGGCCGCCTCGAGGAGCCGGGGGGCGTCGGCCAGGTCGCAGCCGAACTTCGCCGGATCGTCGCCGGAGTTGACCTGTATAAGCACCTCACGGCGCAGCCCCATCTCGCCGGCCAGGCGACCGAGCCGGGTCGCGAGTTCAGGGGAGTCGACGCTCTGGATGACGTCGAAAGCCTGTAGGGCGTGCTTGGCCTTGTTGGACTGCAGGTGGCCGATCAACTCCCAGCGGAGGTCAGCCGGGGCCAGGGGGCGCTTCTGGGCGGCTTCTTGGACCCGATTCTCGCCGACGGCCCGCAGACCGAAGCCATAGGCCAGCAAAGCGGCCTCAACCGGGTGGGTCTTGGTCACCGGCAGCAGGCGTACGGAGGCCGGGTCGCGGCCGGAAAGGACGCAAGCGGCATGGATGCGGGCCAGCACCCCCTCGCAATGGGCCTTGAATTGGTCGGAGGTGACCATTGGCACCAGAGGGAGGGAGAACGGGCAGGGAGTCAACCAACGGGCTTCCCTAGCCCGCCCGGACGCACCTCTCTCAGGATTAGCAGGTCTACACTTGAAGGCCTTCGCCATTAGTTTTATTAATCATCCTGACTATCCTTCCATGCACATCGAGAACCTGAAGATCTTCCGCGACCTCGTGGACAACGAAAGCTTCTCCAAGGCCGCCAAACTCAATGCCATCACCCAGTCGGCCGTCAGCCAGCAGCTGCGCTCGATGGAGAAGCATTTCAACGTCCTGATCGTCGACCGCAGCCAGAAGCAGTTCCGGCTGACGCGCGAGGGCCGGAGCCTCTACGAGGCCGCCAAGGACATCCTCAACCGCTACGAACAGGTCGGCAGCGAGATGCAGGAGATGCGCAAGGTCGTAAGCGGCACCGTCCACATCTCGACCATCGTCTCCATCGGCCTGCACGAACTGCCTCCGCACGTGAAGTCGTTCATGCAGGAGTTTCCGCACGTCAACGTACGCGTCGAATACCGCCGCTCCAACCTCGTCTACGAGGACGTCATCTCCAACGCCGTGGACTTCGGCCTCGTCGCCTTCCCCCAGAAGACCCGCCAGGTCGAGATCATCCCGCTCATGGAGGACCAGCTCGTCGCCATCTGCTCGCCCAAGCACAAGCTCGCGGCGAAGAAGGAGATCGACCTCGCCGACCTGCAGGGCGGCAAGTTCATCGGGTTCGACCAGGACATCCCGACGCGCAAGGCGCTGGACCAGTTCTTCCGCGAGCAGCGCATCGAGCTCGAGCCTTCGATGGAGTTCGACAACATCGAGACGCTCAAGCGCGCGGTGGAAGTCGACGCCGGCGTGGCGCTCGTGCCCGAAGGCACCATCCGTCAGGAAGTCGAGCAAGGCACGCTCGTCATGCTCCGCCTGCGCGACCGCCGAGTGGCGCGACCGCTGGCCATCCTGCACCGCAAGGGCCGCGTGCTGACGCCGGCCATGAAGCGTTTCATGACGCACCTCATGAACAGCGCCGGCGGCAAGGCCGCGGCCTGATCAGGCCCGCTGACGCGCTTCCCGGGCCGCCACGGCGAAACCGGGGAGCGCCTGCGCGCCCAGCATTCCCAAGCCAAGCCAGAGCAAGGACTCCTCCGCCGGTGCGCGCAGGGCGGTCGCGGCCAGGCCCCACCAGAGGAGCGCCCCGACGAGCGGGGGCCAGGCACGGCGCAGGGCGGCCCGCGCGAGGGACCAAGAGCCGAGGAGCGCGGCTCCGAGCGCGGCGGCGACCGGGGCTTCGATCGCGCCGAGGGCGAAGCGGGCGTAGGCGACGAAGCCAAGCGAGACCAGCAGGCCTCCGAGCACGGCCGCATTCACGCGAAAGTGCGTAGGGAGCAGGTAGAGCCTGACGCGGTGCGCGTGCAGGTAATAGAGCGAGGCCACCGTTCCCATGACAAGGGTGAGGGTCCAGACGTAGAAGGCTCCGCTGACCGGGATCGAGTACTGCCCGATCGCCCACTGCGCGAGGAAACACTTGGCCAGGATGAGCGACCAGATCGCGCCCAGCCGGTCCGTGACCAAGGCCTCGCGGTAGGCCCGCTCCACGGAGAGGGCGAGTTCGGTTTCTTGGACGGGCGGAAGGGAAGTGGCGGGCATGGCGGGCTAACGAGCCCACAACTTGAGGCTTCGGATCGCGACCGCAACCGACGGCGGCACTTCCTTGTCCCAGCCCGGCACGCCCTTGCGGATGCGTTCGGCCAAAGTGCGCGGCTGGCAGGCCATCGCGACGGGGTCCGCCCCGGTGATCGGCACGAGGAACCCGTTATTCAGCAGGTGCTGGAAAAGACCTGCGACGGAAGGACGCATCTGGATGTCCGAAGCCGTGACCACGGAATCCTCGGCGATGCGGTAGCTCTCCGGGAAGCAGACCTTGCACGCCACGGGATCGAGGATGAGGCGGCGCAGCTGGTCGCCGAGCATCGGATAGACCATGACCCGGACGCCGTCCTTGAAAAGTCGGCCGCAGGATTCCAGCACGCCGCCTTCGAGGTGCGTGTAGTGCTCCGGATTGAACAGGTCCACGAGGTTGTTCATGCCCGCGACGAGCGTGATGCTGCCCGTGGTGTGCAGACGGAAGTAAGCGGGCAGGCGATACCAGCCGCGGTGGCGGGTCACCAGCAAGGGGTGCTGCATGGCGCCGACGAGGCGGATGCGGTCGATGAGCTCGGCTTCGGGATGAGGGTCGGAACCGATGCACATCTCGAAGAGCGCGAGCACGTCCTTTCCGCCGTCCGGGAGGGCGCGGAGCCCGCAGGCGAGCATGTCCTCGTTGACGAGGGAGACCGGCCGGAAGGTGCCGCGCGCGACGAGCACGGAACGCTTGTAGAAGTATTCGCTGGGGACCTGCGGGTCGCCCTCGGGACCGAAGAGCACCGCATCCGTCAGGCCGAGACGCACGAGCCGCAGGGCCGCGGCGCGGTTGTCGAAGGCGCCGAACGCCGGACCGCTGAAGTGGGCGAACTCGATCTCGACGCGGCCGGAGCCGACTTCGTCGACGAGCGCGGTGAGGAAGCTGTCGACGCTGTCGCGCGTGTTGAGGGCGGCGTGGACCAGGTTCACGCCGACCGCGCCGAGGGCGTCCTGCTGGCGGCCCGCGTCCTTGTCCCAGAGCCGGAGATGGAGGATGACCTCGCTGGGCTCGGCGCCCGGCTGGTCCTGGAAGCGGATCCCGATCCAGGAGTGGCCCTGTCCTTTGCCGTCGTGCGGCGTGGTCGCGACGGTGTCGGCGAAAGCGAAGAACCTGGTCACCGGACCGCGCTCGGCCTTCAGCCGGTCGACCAAGAGTCCGTATTCGTGGTCGAGCATCTGCTCGAGCCGCTGGCGGGAGACATAGCGCTGCGGATGGCCGTAGATGGCGTCGCTGATCCGCATGTCATAGGCCGAGATGCTCTTCGCCACGGTCCCGGAGGCGCCGCCCGCCTTGAAGAAGTGGCGGACGACCTCCTGGCCGGCGCCGATCTCGGCGAAGGCTCCGTAGGCGGAACGGTCCAGATTGATGGCCAAGGCCTTGCGGGAAGTGGCGGCTCCGGCCGATGACGTAGGCTCTGACATGACCCTAGATTAAGTACGCCCGCCGAGGGGCATCGAGAGGAAACCGCTGGTTAAAAAATCTCCTTTGGATTGGCGAAAACAAGACAGGGAAGCATCATTTGAGCAACACCCGCCCGCCTCCATGAAAGAATTCCTCAAGTCGGTCCTCGCCTCCGCCTTCGGCACGGTCCTCGCATTGTTCATCGGCGCCTTCCTCCTCGTCGTGCTGCTGGTCGGGATCGCCAGTTCGGGCGGCGACGGCCAAGCCTCCGCACATGTGGCCGTGAAGCCGAAGACGATGCTCGTGATCGGCGGCGGGCTCTCGATCGAAGACACTCCCGAACACGGCACGCCGGGCCTGGACGCACTGCTCTTCGGCGCTTCCGGCCCGCGACTCGACCTCCTGCGGGCGCTCGAAGCGATCGACCTCGCGGCCAAGGACAAGCAGATCGCCGGCATCCTCCTCAGCGGGGAGCTCTCCGCCGGGCTGACGCAGAAAGCCGAACTCCGCCGGGCCCTCCTCGCCTTCAAGAAAAGCGGCAAGCCGGTGATCGCCTGGGTCGAGAACGCCTCGCAAGGCGAGTACTACCTGGCGAGCGTCGCGGACAAGGTCTACGCGCACGTCAGCGGCGAGGTCGAGTTCAAGGGGCTCTCCTCCTACAACATGTACTTCGGGGACACCCTCCGCCTCGCCGGCCTCGGCGTGCAGGTGACCAAGGTCGGCAAGTACAAGTCCGCCGTGGAACCTTACCTCGGAAGCACGATGAGCGCCGAGGCCAAGGAGCAGACCGAAGTCCTGATGAACGGGCTCTGGAAGCGCCTGCTCGCCGACGTGGCCCGTTCGCGCGGCCTCACGACCGAGCGCCTGGCCCAGGTCGTCGAAAGCGGCGGCATCTTCGCGGCCCGCAAGGCCGTCGAACTCAAACTCGTCGACGCCGTCCTGCATCGCGACGAACTCGTGAGCCGGGTCCGCGAAGCGGGCGCGGGCGCGGACGACGCCGGCACCTCCTTCCGGCGCGTCGGCCTGCACCGTTACGCCCACAAGGTCGCCCTGCCCTCCCGTGGCGGCAAGATCGCCATCGTCTACGCCGAAGGCGAGATCGTCGACGGCTGGGGCGGCGCCGGTGAGATCGGCGGCGACCGGCTCGCCCACGACCTGCGCTCGATCCGCGGTGACGACGATTTCAAGGCCGTCGTGCTCCGCGTCAACAGCCCCGGCGGTTCGGCGTTCGCCAGCGACGTCGTCGCGCGCGAAGTCTCCCTGCTGAAGAAGAAGGGCGTGCCCGTGGTGGTCTCCATGGGTGACGTCGCCGCGAGCGGCGGCTATTACGTCGCGGCGCCCGCCAACCTGATCATGGCCGACCCCTCGACGATCACCGGTTCGATCGGCGTGTTCGGGCTGTTCCTGAACTACGAGGACCTGGCCAAGAAGATCCGGCTCGGCACCGATGGCGTGAAGACCGCGCGTTACGCCGACCTGCTCGCCGAGCACCGCAGGGCGACGCCGGCGGAACTCGCGGTCATCCAGTCCTCGGTCGACGGGGTCTACGAAGACTTCCTCGCCATCGTGGCCGCAGGTCGCGGCCTCAAACGCGACGGCGTGCACGAGATCGCCCAAGGTCGCGTCTGGCTCGGAGAGGACGCCCGCGGCCTGAGGCTCGTCGACCAGTTGGGCGGCCTGCGCGAAGCCCTCAAGGAAGCCAAGCGGCTGGCGAAGCTCGATGAGGCCGCCTGGGTCCAGGTGCCGGCGCTGCACTCCGGCCGGGAGACCTTCCTGCAGAAGCTGCTCTCGGATGACGACGACCAAGCCCCCCTCTTCGCCAAGGTCTCCGGCGATCCCGCCAAGGATTTCCTGCGGGCCAACGCCCGGTGGCTGCGCTCGATCCGCGCCCTCAACGATCCCAAGGGAGTCTACCTCACCTGCCCCTTCATCTCCCCCCGCTGAACCCGTTCAGGGTTTCTTCGGCATCTGCGCCTTGGCCTCCGGCATCCACTTGCGGAGTTGGGCCACGCGCGTGGCGTCGGAGGGATGGGTCGAGAAGAACTCCGGGGTCTTGCCGCCGTTACCCTTGCCGAAGCGGGTCCAGAAGGCCGGAGCGGCTTCGGGATTATAGCCGGCGCGGGCCATGAAGATGAGGCCGAGCCGGTCGGATTCCGACTCGTGGCTGCGGCTGAACGGCAGCAGGATGCCGAACTGCGCGCCGAGGCCGACCGCGGCCATCCAGGTGCCGCGGGTCTTGGCGGAGGAATCGCGCGTGGCTTCGTCGGCGACGGCGGCGGCGATCGCGACGCCCATGGACTGGGAGACGCGCTCGGAACCGTGACGGCAGATGACGTGCGCGACCTCGTGGCCCATGATCACGGCGAGGTCGTCGTCCGTCGGGGCGAAGGCGAACATGCCGGCATGGAAACCGATCTTGCCGCCCGGCATCGCGAAGGCGTTGGGTGATTTGTCGTCGATGACCGCGAATTCCCAGCGGGAAGCGGGCGGCAGGACGCCGGCCTTGTCGTCGCGTCGGGCGGCGGCGACGATCTTCAGGCCGATCTCCCGGAGCTTCGGCAGACGCGGGTCGGCCGGAAGCTTCTTCATCTTCGCGAACTCGGAGGCAGATAGCGCCGCCACTTCGCCCTCGTCGACGAGGATGAACTGCGAACGGCCGGTGACCGGGACTTGCTGGCAGCCGACGATCGCCAGGGATGTGAGAAGCAGGAGCAGGCGCATGGCGGAAACAGGGGGGTCAGGGCGTCGGGGGCGTCCGATCGGACGGCTCGTCGACGTAATACTTACGATAGGAGGAGTCGTAGGTGTCCGTGTAGGCCGAGGCCATGCGGAGGGACATCGCGTTGAGCACCACCCCGAGCAAAGGAGCCTGGGCGTCGCGCAGGCGACCGAGGCAGGCCACGGCGTTGCGCAGGTTGACCGTGTTGTAACGGACTACGTAGAGCACCCCGTCGACCTTCGGCAGGAGATGGAGGGAATCGGAGACGGCGCCGATGGGCGGCGAATCGATGAAGATGCGGTCGTAGCGGCCACGCAGCCCGTCGATCATCTCGAGGAACTTGGGGTGGTTGATCACCTGCGTCGGGTTCTTGCAGCTGATCCCGACGGGCAGCACGTCCAAACCCGGCGACACGTCGCGCACGATCGCCTCGTCCAGCGAAATCTCCCCGTTGAACCAACGGCTCAGGCCCGCGTCGCCGGTGAAGCCCAGCGAAGGGCCCACGTTCGGGAGGCGCAGGTCGGCGTCGATGACGAGCACCCTCTCGGCGTGCTGGGCGAAGATCAACGCCAGGTTGGTCGCGACGAAGGTCTTGCCTTCGCTCGGACGCGTGGACGTCACCAGGAAGACGCGCGCGTTGGCGACCGCGGGATTGACCTTGAGCGCCGAGTAGATGGAGCGGACGGCCTCGGTGGCGATCCGGTCCTTGTCCTGCCGGGCGAGCATGGCGCGATCCGGGCCGGCCGTCGTCACGACCCGCGGGATCGTGCCGATCAGCGGGAGCCCGAGCGAGCCTTCGACGTCCTGGGCGGACTTGATGCGGTCGTCGAGGGTGCCGAGCACGATGATCAGGGCCACGCCGAAGCCGAGGCCGAGGCCCAGCCCCACGAGGGCGCTGAAGTAATAGTTCTTGTTGATCGGCTTGTCCGACACGGAAGGCATGTCGAGGATGCGGATCGAAGTGCTGGTGCCGGAGGTCGAGGAACGGAGCTTGGCCTCCTCATAATTGAGCTTCTGCCGCCCGAGGAATTCCTCATTGGCACGGATGTCCTTGTCGACGCGCTCGAGCTCCACGTTCGCGGCCTGCAGCTTGGAGATTTCCTCCTCCTTGGCGACGAGGTTACGAAGGATGGCCTCATAACGGGCCTTGGCGTTTTCCAAGGCGGCGCGGCGGGACTTCACGGCCTGCGTGACGGCCTCCTTGAGCTGACGCTCGACCTGGTTGAGCGCCTCGCGCTCCGCGACGAGCTTCGGGTGCTGGTCGGTGTAGGTCTCCATCATCTGGCTGATGCGGACCTTCGAGGAGCTGAGCGCCGTCTGGACGGCGGCGACGTCGGCGTCGGCCCGGATCTGCGGGATGTCGCCGACCGGCCGGCCGGCCGCCTCATAACTGGCGATGACGGCGACGAGGATCTCGTTCTCGTCGATCTGCTTGCGGGTCTCTTCGCGGTCCTTGACGAGCACCGAACGCTCGGCGGTGAGGGTGTTGGTGTCCTTGGCGATCGACAGGAGCTTCTGGTTCCTGATGAGCTCGTTCTTCTGCTCATACAGTCGGCGGACCTTGTCGTCGAGGGTCTCGATCTCGATGCGGGCCTTCTCGACGAGCGGATTCGTGACCATCAGGCGGTCGTCCTCGCTGTATTTCTGGATGGATTCGCAGAAAAGGCGGGCGACCTGCCGGGCGAGATCGCGGTTCGGATGGGTGAAGTCGACGTTGATGACGAGGGTCTGCCGCTGAGGGGTGATCCCTCGCTGCTTGGCGAAGACTTCCTGCTCGGTGAGGGGGCCGGAGAAGATGTTGCCCGCCTGGTAAGGCTCGAGGACGAGCTTACGTTCGGCCGTGGTAAGGCGGCGCGAGACGCCCTCGATGATGTTGGCGCTGCGCATCGCCTCGACCGCCGTGAAGAAGTCGTCGTTGGAGACGATCTTGAAATTGTCGTCGGCCGCCGACGAACCTCCGTTGATGTTCGGAGCCAGACGGAAGACGCGGAGACGGCCGGTGGCGCGGTATTCCGCCGTGGTGTTGAAGGTGTTGAGGAGGGCGAGCGTCAGGAAGACGAGCGCCGAGAGGATGACCCACCAATAGCGCTCCCGCAGCATGAGCAGGTAACCCATGATCGGATTGGCGGGCGTCCCGCGTTGCCCGGCGCCGTAACCGCCGTAGCCATAACTCCCCTGCCCGTGGGCGGCGCCATAACCGCCGTAGCCATAGGAGCCGTAGCCACGGGGGCCGCCGCGCTCGGGTTCAGGCGGACGGCCTGCGGAAGGAGGGTCGGGCGGGGCCATGTCGGCTCAGATGCGGCTGTCGCGGACGTAGATCTGGTCTTCGTCCTCGAGGACGAAGTCCGGTTCGTCGCCGTCGTCGATGCGGCGGACGTCCTTGGTGATGACCATCGGCGAACCTGGGCGGGCTCGTTTGATGGTGACGTCCGAACGGTTGCCGCGAGGCAGGACGCCGCCCGCCATCGCGAGGGCGCGGCCGAGCGTGAGGGTCTCCTCGGGCGGGATCGAGACGGGGCCGGGCCGGCCCACATAGCCCGACACGTACACCCTTCGTTCGGCGTAACTGACGATGGAGATGGCGACCTGCGGCTTCTTGAAATACTGTCGGAACTGGTTGGAGAGTTCGACCTGCGCCTGCGTGAGCGTGAGACCCGCGACGGGCACGAGCTTCTTGAGGAAGGGGATGTCGACGGTGCCGTCGGTGTTGATGCGGCGTTCGATCTGCGTATCAGGCTCGTTGATGACCAGGATGCGGACGAAATCACGCGGGCGCAGCCGGTAGCTGTTCTGGCCGTCGGCCGCGTCAGCCTGCACCGTCGACGCCGCGACGACGTAATCGGTGGGCGCGGCGACCGGCTTCACGGCGTCTCCGGCGACGGACGAGGGCGCGAAGGCGGGGGCGGCGGCCTCAGCGGAGCCGGCGCCGATCGTGAGCACGTTCTCGGGCTCGAGGGCCGTGGATGAGAAACCCGCGCCGTCGGAAGCCGCGCAGGCCGTGAGGAGGAAGGCCAGACAGCCGACTCCGAGCAGGCGATGAAGGACGGAAGTCATGGTTGGGACGATAAGTAAGAAGCGGGGCCGGGTCAACCGGTCCCGTAAGGCATCATGGCCCGCGGAATCTCCCGGCGCGGGCAACGGCAGCCGGAGGCCGGCCGGCCCGACAGGGGCGTGCCCGTCCCGGCGAGGACAAGGGCTGCGGCGCATGCCCCCGCACCCTGCCCTACCGCTTAGTAGCGGAAGGAGGCGGACACCGAGAAGGTGTTCGAGTTGAAGGTGGCCGATGCGTTGGAGGCCTTGGCGTCCGTGAAGTTGTAATTCGCCTGTAAGCTCAGGTGGGAATTATACTTGTAGCTGGCCCCCAGGACGTAGGTCATCGTGTCGATCGTCGTCAGGAGAGAATTGGCGGCGACTTCGACGTCGCTCTTGGCCACGGACAGGCTTAGGTCGAGGTCTTCGGCGGCGGCGTAACTGACACCGTAATTGTAAGTGATGTTCTCCATGCGGCCGTTGGTGGTGGCGCCGTTGATGTCCCGGCCGAGGGTCAGCGAGTGGCTGAGACGCTCCGTCAGCACATGGCTCAGGCTGATGGAGTAGGACGGGTCGGTCTGGGCCTCGGTGTTGTCGAAGTTGTAGCGATTGAAGCCGGCGCGGATCACGCCGTTGAGTTTGCCGGATTCGGTCAGCTGGCCCTTGGCCGTGAGGCCGTAGAAGTCCTTCTCGAGGCGCTGGTGGTCCAAGGCAGGGCGGACCGGGGTGGCGGTGCTGAAGTACGGGGCGGCCGAGAAATCGGTCACATCATGCTGCAGGACCAGGCCGAAGCTCAGCTTTTCGAAGGCCTGGAAGTCGAAGCTGAGCGGCATCGACTGAGTGTTCAGCTCGGTCAGCGGGTTGGTGTTGAAGGTCGAGTTGCCTCCGGAGACGATGGTGACCGGGTCGAGGTACTGGTTGAAGCTGTTGACGTAGCCGAGGCCGACGGAGAGGCGCTCGGTCACCTTGTAGTCGGCGCGGAAATTATGGACGTAGTTGCCCTGGCGGACGAGCGTGGCACCGATGACGGAACCGCTGACGCCCTGCATCTGGAGGTCGTCATTACGGGCGGTGACGCGGTAGGAGGAGTTGAGGGAGAGCCTGAGAGGTCCGCCGTCGGCGAAGGTCACGCCGAGGCTCATGGCGTCGCGGTCATCTTCGAGGCCCGCGAACTGGGCTCCGTTGAAGTGGACCAAGGAGCGGCTCGCCTTGAACTCCACCGACAAGGCGGAATCCTTGCCGTATTCGAGGGCCAGACCGGGTGTCACGAGCCACTGGGTGGCGGACTTCTTCACCGCGCCGGAGAAGAGATTATCGGTCACTTCCAGGTAGGTGGAGGCGTCGAAGAAGAGGTCGCAATCGTTGCCGATCTGCACGAGGGGTGACGTCGGCACCCAGTTGGCGCCTTGGACCAGGGTCGTGACGGTGAGAGCCGAGGCAGCGATGAGGAAGCGGGACATGGGGGTGTTCTTAGGGGGTGCCAGAGAGATAGGCGAAAAGCGGATGGCTTCAACCCCCAAACAGGGCGGAATAGCCTAAAAACAAAGACCCCGCCCGTAAGGGGCGGGGTCGTGAACGACCTCAGGGCGGGCTTCAGGCCGTGGTCTCGGTCGGGAAGACGCGGATGCGACGGTAGGCGGGCAGGCCGGTGCCGGCGGGGACGAGGTGACCCATGATCACGTTCTCCTTGAAGCCGGTCAGGTTGTCGCGCTTGGCCATCGTGGCGGCGTCGGTGAGGACACGCGTCGTCTCCTGGAAGGAGGCGGCCGAGATGAAGGACTCGGTCTCGAGGGACGCCTTGGTGATGCCCAGGAGGATCGGCTCGGATTCCGCGATCTGGCCGCCGCGCTCGTTGATGGAGCGGTTGTTCTCCGCGAGGAGAGTGCGGTCGACCTGTTCGCCCCAGAGGTAATCGGAGTCGCCCGGCTCGGTGATGCGGACCTTGCGGAGCATGCGCGAGACGATGATTTCGATGTGCTTGTCGTTGATGACGACGCCTTGGGTACGGTAGACCTTCTGGATCTCGGTGATGAGGTAATCCTGCACCTTGGACTGGCCGAGGATGTCGAGGATGTCATGCGGGTCGACGGCGCCGTCGGTGAGGACCTGGCCCTGCTTCACCTTGTCGCCGGCGGCGACGATGATGTGCTTGCCGTGCGGGATGAGGTGCTCCTCCTCGCGGCCGATGGAGTCGGCGATGACGAGGCGCTTCTTGCCGCGGACGGAAGGTTCGAAGCGGACGGTGCCGTCGATCTTGGCGATCTCGGCGGCGTCCTTCGGAGGACGGGCCTCGAAGAGCTCGGAGATGCGCGGCAGACCGGCGGTGATGTCCTGGGTCTTGGCGGCCTGGCGGGGGATCTTGGCGACGATCGAGCCGCGGGAGACCTTGTCGCCTTCGTCGACTTCGACGCGGGCGCCGGCCGGGATGGAGAAGGAGCCGACTTCCTTGCCGTTGGCGCCGATGATCTGAATCTGGGGATTCTGCTCGTCGGAGTGCTCGATGACGGACTTGTAGAACGTGTTGTTCGACGGGTCGCGCTCTTCGGTGAAGGTCACCCCCGAGATCATGTCCACGAGACGGATCTTGCCGTCGCCGTTGGCGATGATCGGGGTGGAGTTCGGGTCCCAGGCGGCGATGAGCACGCCCTTCTCGGCCGGCTTGCCATCCTCGACGCCGACGACGGAGCCGGCGACGATGCGGTATTCCTCGGTCGGAGAACCGGCTTCGTTGAGGAGGCGGATCGAACCGTTGCCGTTGACGGCGATGAACTTGTCGCCGACGGCCACCGTGGTGAGGTCGACGTACTGGACAAGTCCCTTGCCCTTGGACTTGATCTCCGGGGTCTTCAGCTGGGCGACGCCACCGATGTGGAACGTACGCATGGTCAGCTGGGTGCCCGGCTCGCCGATGGACTGGGCGGCGATGATGCCGACCGCGGTGCCGCGTTCGACCATGCGGCCGGTCGAAGGATCGAGGCCGTAGGAGGTGGGCGGGATCGCGTTCACGTTCATGTGCGTGAGCGGGGAGAGGACCTTGACGCGGTCGAGGCCGACGGTCTCGATGCGCTTGGCGAGGACCTCGTCGATGAGCTCGCCGGCCTTCACGATGATTTCGGAAGGATTGAGCGGGTTCGTGACGTCTTCGGACGGGCAGCGTCCCACGATGCGTTCGGAGAGGGAGACGAGGAGCTCGTCGCCGTCGTAGATCGGGGTCTTCCAGACGCCGTTCGGGATGTGCACGTGCACGCGGTCGACGCCGGCGTCGCGGAGCTTGGCGATCAGCTCTTCCGTGAGCGGGGCTTCGGACTTGGCGAGGAGCTTCGCGGCGCCGGAGGGGTTCGTGACGTCGGCGGCCAGGTGACGGCCGAGGGCGGCGTCGCCGAGCGTGATGACTTCGGAACCGGGGGCCACGTCGCGGGAATCCGTGACGATGACGTCCATGGCCACGTCGCAGAGCTTACGGGTCATGTAACCGGCGTCAGCGGTCTTCAGCGCGGTGTCGGACAGGCCCTTACGGGCGCCGTGCGTCGAGATGAAGTACTCGAGGACCGAGAGGCCTTCGCGGAAGGAGGACAGGATCGGGCGCTCGATGATCTCGCCGGAGGGCTTGGCCATCAGGCCGCGGGCGCCGCAGAGCTGCTTCACCTGCGCCTTGTTACCACGGGCGCCGGAGTCCATGAGGACGTACACCGGGTTGATGAGCATGCGGTGGGCGTGGCGGGGATCGCCCTTCTTCACGCCGGCCACCTTCGCGGACTGCGAGAGCGTGGTGTACACCGACTGCGCGATGGCGTCGGTGGCGCCGGACCAGGTGTCGACGACCTTGTTACGACGTTCGTCGTTGGTGATCGTGCCGGACTCGTTCTGGCGCTGGAATTCGCGGACCTTGGCGGTGGCTTCGCGGACGAGGCCTTCCTTCTCCTTCGGGTAGATCATGTCGTTCACGCCGATGGAGATGCCGGCCTTGGTCGCGATGCGGAAGCCGGTCTCCTTGAGCGCGTCGAGGACCGGGATCGAAGCCTCGCGGCCGCAATATTTGTAGGTCTTCAGGATCAGGTCGCCGAGCTGGCCCTTCTTCACGGTCTCGTTGAAGAAGCCGAGTTCGGAAGGCCAGATGGTGTTGAAGATGATGCGGCCGACCGTGGTGACGATCGTGCTGCCGTTGGGGTCGCCATGGACCGTCTTGCGGTTGAAGTCGGGGTTGGCGTAGCGGACCCAGTCATGCAGGTGGAGCGAGCCTTCGGCTTCGGCGAACGTCGCCTCGGCCACGGAGCCCAGCACCGGCAGGTGGGTGTTGGCCGCCGGCTTGTCGGCGGGCTCGAGCGTCAGGTAGTAGGCGCCGAGCACGATGTCCTGGGACGGCGTGAGGATCGGCTTGCCGCTGGACGGCGAGAAGATGTTGTTCGTGGACATCATCAGGAGCTTGCACTCCATGATGGCTTCCAGGGACAGCGGGACGTGGACGGCCATCTGGTCGCCGTCGAAGTCCGCGTTGTAAGCGGTACAGACGAGCGGGTGGAGGCGGATCGCGTCACCCTCGATGAGGATGGGCTCGAAGGCCTGGATGGACAGACGGTGGAGCGTCGGCGCGCGGTTGAGGAACACCGGGTGACCCTTGGTCACTTCTTCCAGGATATCCCAGACCTCGGGCTTCTTCTGCTCGATGTGCTTGCGGGCGCCGCGGACGGTGTGGGCGAAGCCCAGTTCCTTGAGGCGGCGGATGATGAACGGCTCGAAGAGGACGAGGGCCATCTTCTTGGGGAGACCGCACTGGTTGAGCTTGAGCTCGGGACCGATGACGATGACGGAGCGGCCGGAGTAGTCGACGCGCTTGCCGAGGAGGTTCTGGCGGAAACGGCCATGCTTGCCCTTCAGCATGTCCGAGATGGACTTCAGCTGACGGTCGCGGTCCTTGACCGGCTTGCCGTGGCGGCCGTTGTCGAGGAGGGCGTCGACGGCTTCCTGGAGCATGCGCATCTCATTGTGGATGATGACGTCGGGCGTCTTCATCTGGATGAGCTGCTTCAGGCGGTTGTTACGGTTGATGACGCGACGGTAGAGGTCGTTCAGGTCGGAGGTGGCGAAACGGCCGCCTTCGAGGGGGACGAGCGGACGGAGGTCCGGCGGGATGACCGGGAGCACCGTCAGGATCATGTGCTCGGGACGCTTGCCGGAAGCCAGGAAGCCCTGGATGATCTTCATGCGGCGGGCGATCTTCTTCTTGATCTGCTTGGAGCGCGTGGAGCGGAGCTGGTCGCGGAGGTTCTCGACCGTGGAGGCGAGATCCATCTTCTTGAGGAGCTGCTGGAGGGCTTCGGCGCCCATGCGGGCCTTGAAGGCGTCAGGGCCGTGCTGTTCGACGGCGCGGCGGTAGGATTCCTCGTCGAGGAGCTCCTTCTCTTCCATGCCGGTGGCGCCCGGGTCGACGACCAGGTACTTCTGGTAGTAGATGACCTGCTCGAGCTGGCGGGTGGTCATGTCGAGCATCAGCGAAAGTCGGCTGGGCATGCTCTTCAGGAACCAGATGTGGGAGACCGGGATGGCGAGGCGGATGTAGCCCATGCGCTCTCGACGGACGCGGGACACGGTGACTTCGACGCCGCATTTGTCGCAGACGACGTCCTTGTACTTCACCTTCTTGTACTTGCCGCAGTAGCATTCGTAGTCGCGGACCGGGCCGAAGATGCGCTGGCAGAAGAGGCCGTTCGGCTCGGGCTTGAACGAGCGGTAGTTGATGGTCTCAGGGCTCTTTACTTCCTTGAGGCCCTTGACCTTGCGGTTGCCGTGTTCGTCGAGTTCGTCGAGGAACTGCTCGCCGGTCCACTGGACGATCTCCTCGGGGGAGGCGATCGAGATGGAGACGAAATCGAAGGACTGTTCCTTCGTCTCGTTGGCGGTGAACTCGGGGGTGTGCTCCGGGTGAATCATGTCTGTTAAGGTCTGGGTGTGGTTACGTCGGACGCTCAGTTACGATCCGGGGTGGCGGCGGTGGTCGAGCCGAGGCGGACATCCAGGCACAGGGCCTGCATCTCCTTCATCAGCACGTTGAAGGACTGGGGCGTGCCGCTGACGAGGGTGTTGTCACCCTTGACGAGCTGCTCGTAGATCTTGGTGCGTCCGGCGACGTCGTCGGACTTGACCGTGAGGAGTTCCTGCAGCGTGTAGGCGGCGCCGTAGGCTTCGAGGGCCCAGACTTCCATTTCGCCGAAACGCTGGCCGCCGTACTGGGCCTTGCCGCCGAGAGGCTGCTGCGTGATGAGGCTGTAAGGACCGGTGGCGCGGGCGTGGATCTTGTCCGCGACGAGGTGGTTCAGCTTCATCATGTAGATGTAGCCGACGACGACGTCCTGGTCGAACGCTTCGCCGGTGTGACCGTTGATGAGCATCGCCTTGCCCGTCTCGGGGAGTTCGGCCTGCTTGAGGTATTCGCGGATCTGCTTCTCGGGGATGCCGTCGAAGATGGGGGTGGCCATCTTCAGGCCGAGCTTGGAACAGGCCCAGCCGAGGTGCGTCTCGAGGACCTGGCCGACGTTCATGCGGGAAGGAACGCCGAGCGGGTTGAGGCAGATGTCGACGGGGGTGCCGTCGGCGAGGTAAGGCATGTCTTCGACCGGCACGATGCGGGCGACGACGCCCTTGTTGCCGTGACGGCCGGCCATCTTGTCGCCGACCTGGATCTTGCGCTTGGTGGCGATGTACACCTTGACGTTCTTGATGGCGCCGCCTTCGTCGATGCCCTGTTCGATGGCTTCGACCTTGCGGGCGCGCTCCTGCTCAAGCTCGTCGAAGCGACGGTGGTAGCCGTCGACGATCTGGCGGATCTTCTGCTTCACCGGGGAATCGTTCATCTCGATGGAGCGGGAGACGGAGGCCAGGCGGCGGAGGAGGGTCTTGGTGATCTTACGGTTGGCCGGGATGATGGCTTCGCCGGTCTCGGAGTTCTTGACGTCGAGCGGGATCTTCTCGCCGAGGAGGATGTTCGAGAGGGACTCGGTCATCTCTTCGCGTAGGCGGGAGTCGGCCGTGCGGTACTCTTCGTTGACCTTCTTGAGGGCGCGACGCTGGTCGTTGGGCGAGAGGCGGCCGTCGTCCTTGTCGGTGCGGGAGGAGACCTTCACGTCCATGATGATGCCGGAGATGCCGGAGGGCACGCGGAGGGAGGTGTCCTTCACGTCGCGGGCCTTCTCGCCGAAGATGGCGCGGAGGAGCTTCTCTTCGGGGGCGAGGTCGCCTTCGGACTTCGGGGTGATCTTGCCGACGAGGATGTCGTCGGGCTTCACTTCGGCGCCGATGCGGATGACGCCGTCACGGTTGAGGTTGCGCAGGGCTTCCTCGCCGAGGTTCGGGATGTCGCGGGTGATCTGCTCGGGCCCGAGCTTCGTGTCGCGGGCGGTGACTTCGAATTCCTCGATGTGGACGGACGTGAAGACGTCGTCCTTGAGCATGCGTTCGGAGAGCAGGATCGCGTCTTCGAAGTTGTAGCCGTTCCACGGCATGAAGCCGACGAGGACGTTGCGTCCGAGGGCGAGCTCACCCTTGTCGGTGGCGGCGCCGTCGGCGATGATGTCGCCCTGCTTGACCTTGTCGCCGCGGCGGACCAGCGGACGCTGGTTGAAGCACGTGGAGGAGTTGGTCTTGAGGAACTTGCGGAGGTCGTAGACGTAGACGCCCTTGGCCGGCTCGCTCTTGAACTTCTTGTTCTCGAGCTGGGCGGGGGCGACTTCGCCGTCCTTCGTGATGATGATGCGACGGGAATCGGCGGCGGCCACGATGCCGGGGCCTTCGGCGACGATCACGGTCTTCGAGTCGATGGCGACGCGGCGTTCGAGGCCGGTGCCCACGAACGGGGCCTCGGTCACGACGAGCGGCACGCCCTGACGCTGCATGTTGGAACCCATGAGCGCGCGGTTCGCGTCGTCATGCTCCAGGAAGGGGATGAGCGCGGCGGCCACGGAGACGACCTGCTGCGGGGATACGTCCATGTAGTCGACGTCTTCCGGGTCGACTTCGAGGATGTCGTCGCGGTAGCGGACGGTCACCTTGCCCTTGAGGCGGGAGGCGTCGTCGAGCTCGGAGTTGGCCTGGGCGACCTTGAACTTCTCTTCCTGGTCCGCGGTCATGAACTCGACCTGGCTGGAGACCTTCCCGCGCACGACCTTGCGGTACGGAGCCTCGATGAAGCCGAACTCGTTGATGCGGGAATAGGTGGAGAGGGAGTTGATCAGGCCGATGTTCGGACCTTCGGGGGTCTCGATCGGGCAGATGCGGCCGTAGTGGGACGGATGGACGTCGCGGACTTCGAAGCCGGCGCGGTCGCGGTTGAGGCCTCCGGGCCCGAGGGCGGAGAGACGACGCTTGTGCGTCAGCTCGGCCAACGGGTTGATCTGGTCCATCAGCTGGGACAGCTGGCTGCGGGCGAAGAATTCGCGGATCGCATTGCCGAAGGGCTTCGGGTTGACGAGCTTCTGCGGGGTGATCGAGTCGACGCTCTGGTCATACTCGTTGATGCGGGCCTTGACCGTCTTGACGACGTTCTTGAGGCCGGCGCGGCACTGGTTGGCGAGGAGCTCGCCGACGTTACGGACGCGGCGGGAACCGAGGTGGTCGATGTCGTCGATCGCGCCGTCCCCGGCGCTCAGCTTGCAGAGGAGCTTGGTGGCTTCGACGATGTCCTCCGGGGTGATCGTGCGGGTGTCGAGCGAGACGTCGAGGCCGAGCTTCTGGTTAAGCTTGTAGCGGCCGACGCGACCGAGGTCGTAACGGAGCGGATCCTGGAAGAGGCGCTGCATGTGGGCGCGGGCGCCCTTGACGTTGACGGGCTCGCCGGGGCGGAGCTTGCGGAAGATCTCCTTGAGGGCTTCTTCCTCGTTACGGACGGCGCCGATGTCCTTACGGAGCGAGAGGATGATGGAGCCGTTGTCGAAGGCGGTGTCGAAGACGCCGAACTTCTGCTTCGGCAGCTGCTTATGGATCTCCTTGAGGGTCTCGCGGGAGAGCTTGTCGTACTGCTTGGCGACGACCTTGCCGGTCTCGACGTCGACGATGGGGTCGGCGTAGACGAGCTGGGAAAGTTCTTCCGGATCGAGGTCGAGGGCGGACTTGGCGGTCAGTTCGCGGTGCTGATAGAAGAGGGCCAGGATGTCCTTGTCGTCCTTGTAACCGAAGGCGCGGAGGAGGGTCGTGACGAGGAACTTGCGGCGACGGCGGCGGCGGTCGAGGTAGACCCAGAGCAGGTCGTTCTGGTCGAACTGGACCTCGATCCAAGTGCCGCGGTCAGGGATGATGCGGAAGGCATGGAGCATCTTGCCGCTGGTGTGGGCGGATTCTTCGAAGCAGATGCCCGGGGAGCGGTGGAGCTGGGAGACGACGACGCGCTCGGCGCCGTTGACGATGAAGGAGCCGCGGTCGGTGATCATCGGGATCTCGCCCATCAGGATTTCTTCGTCCTTGAAGGCGCCCTTCTCCCGGAGACGGAGCTTGAGCATCACCGAGATGGCGTAGGTCGTGCCTTCGCGGATGCACTCGAGTTCGGTCTGCTTGGGCAGCACCAGGCCATACTCGAGGTACTCGAGACGGAAGTTGCCGTTGTTGCTCTCCACCGGGAAAGCCTCGCGGAAGACCGCGTCCAGGCCGACGTTCTTGCGGGCGGACGCGGATTCGTCCAGCTGCAGGAAATCGTTGAACGAGAAGATCTGGTTCTCGATCAGGTTGGGCGGAGGGATGACTTCGCGTAGTTTACCGAAGTTTTTGCGCTCTTGAGGCATGGCTGGTGAAGGTGGGCTCGGAGTGTCGGGTGGATTCGGTGGTGCTGACTGGTTTGCCTGGTGGGGTCGGACAAGGCGGCCGTGGGAAAGAAAAAGCGGGGAGGGGTCGCCGGACCCGGGAGGGTGCTACCCTCCCCGCTCTGCAGATGTGCGTCGGAAGACGGATTACTTGACCTCGACCTCGGCGCCGGCGGCCTTGAGCTTGGTCTCGATATCCTTGGCTTCGTCCTTGGACACGCCTTCCTTGACGGGCTTCGGGGCGCCGTCGACGAGGTCCTTGGCTTCCTTGAGGCCCAGGCCGGTGATGGCGCGGACTTCCTTAATGACATTGATCGGGGTCGCGCCCTTGGCCTTGAGGATGACGTCGAAGGTCGTCTTCTCTTCGGCAGGAGCGGCGGCGGCGGCGCCACCGGCGGCGGCGACGACGACAGGAGCGGCGGCGGAAACGCCCCACTTGGTCTCGAGGTCCTTCACGAGGTTAGCGATGTCCAGGACGGACTGGGCGCTGAGCCACTCGATGACTTGGTCTTTGGTGATGTTGCTCATGGTATCTGGGTTCCTTGAATGGTTAGCGTCCGATGAAGGACATTTGAGGGCGCGAGGCCCCTAACCGGGGTTCTTTGGATGTGTGTTGTTTTTGGGTTTGGATTCCCCCCGCTCGGACGCCGCCACATGGCGACGCCTCCGCGAGGAAAGGGTTCAGGCGGCCTTCTCGCGCTTGGCGTCCAGGAGGCGGACGAACTGCGAGGCGGGGGTGGAGAGGAGCGAGAGGAGCTGGGCGCGGATGCCGTCGAGGGACGGCAGCTTCGACAGGGCTTCCACTTCGGCCTTGGAGAGGATCTTGGCGTCAAGGACGCCGCCCTTCACTTCGAGCTTCGAGAAGTCCTTGAAGAAGGTGACGAGGATCTTGGCGACGCCGGTCGGGTTGTTGCCGCCGGTGACGAGGGCCGTGTGGCCGGTCAGGTGGGCGGAGATATCCGGCAGCTTCGCCTGCTTGGCGGCGATGTTGAGGATGCTGTTCTTGACGACGTGGTACTCGGCGCCGTGGGCACGGAGCTGCGTACGGACGGCGGTGGCGTTCTCGACGGTGACGCCGGTGAAGTTGGCGAGCAGCAGGTAGTTGGAGCTGGCCAGCTGGGCGGCGACTTCGTCGACGAGGAATTGTTTTTCAGCGCGCATGTTCGTGGGTTCGCTTGGGCGTGGTTATGATTAGGCGGTCGCGACGGCGGCCGAGTAGGGCTTGAGGTCGACGGCGACGCCGGGGCTCATGCTGGCGCTGAGGGTGATCGACTTGATGAAGCGGCCACCGGAGAAACCGGCGGGCTGGGCCTTGACGAGGGCGGCCAGGGCGGCCTGGGCGTTCTCGGTGAGCTGGGCGGCGGTGAACGACTTCTTGCCGATGACGATCACGATGTTGCCGGTCTTATCCATCTTGAATTCGACGCGGCCGGCCTTCACTTCCTTGATGGTCTTGGTGAGGTCGTCGGAGACCGTGCCCGACTTCGGGTTCGGCATGAGGCCCTTCGGACCGAGGACGCGGGCGACCTGACGGACGTCCTTCATCGCGGAGACGGTGGAGATGGCGACGTCGAAGTCGAGGAAGCCGCCGTTGACCTTGGCGATCAGGTCGGCGAGGCCGGCGTAATCGGCGCCGGCGGCGAGGGCCTCGGCCGGGTTCTCGGTGAACGCGAGGACCTTGATCTTCTTGCCGGAACCGTTCGGGAGGGAGACGGTGCCGCGGACCATCTGGTCCGACTGCTTGGGATCGACGCCGAGGAAGGCGGAGATCTCGACGGTCTCGTCGAACTTGGCGCCGGGCATCTTCTTGATGATCTCGGCGGCCTGGGTGACGTCATACTTGGCCTTCAGGTCGGCGACCTGGAGGGCGGCGCGGTAGCGCTTGCTGGGTTGTTTGCTCATAGCGACTTTTGGTCTCCTGCGGGATGCAGTGGTTTTGGTGGGTTAGGGTTGGGTGAGATTAACCGATGACTTCGATGCCCATCGAACGGGCGGTGCCGGCGATCATGCGGGCGGCGTTGTCCGGGTTGACGGCGTTGAGGTCCTTCTTCTTCAGTTCGACGATCTCGAGGAGCTGCTTCTTGGTGACCTTGCCGACCTTGTCGCGGTTCGGGACCTTGGAGCCGGACTCGATCTTCGCGGCCTTCTTGAGGAGCACGGAAGCGGGCGGGGACTTCAGGATGAACGTGAAGGACTTGTCCTGGTAGACGGAAATGATGACCGGGAGGATCATGCCGGCCTGGTCCTTGGTCTTGGCGTTGAATTCCTTGCAGAACGCCATGATGTTGACGCCCTTCGCGCCGAGCGCGGGGCCGACGGGAGGAGCAGGGTTAGCGGCGCCCGCGGGGAGCTGGAGCCTGATTTCGCCGACGACTTTCTTAGCCATGGTGGGTGTTTAGATGGTTGGGTTGATGAAAAGGGATCACTCGCGGTCGTCGCGTTCGACCTGCCAGAATTCGAGTTCGACCGGGGTCGAACGGCCGAAGATGTCCACGGAGACCTCGAGCTTGCCGCGGTCGGCGTCGATCTTGTCGATGTTGCCGGCCAAGTTGGCGAAAGGTCCGTCGGTGATCTTGACGCGCTCACCGATGTTGAAGGTGATCTTCGGGACGACCTTGTCGGCGGCGTCGGCGACCTGCTGGAGGATCGTGTTGATCTCCTCGGTCTTGAGGGCGACGGGATTCTGGCCGCCGATGAGGCCGATGACGCCGTCGGTCTTGCGCAGGAAGCTCCAAGGAGCCTCGAGCAACGTGCCTTCGTCGTCGAAGAGCCGGGCGCGGACGAAGAGGTAAGAAGGATAGAGCTTCATCTCGCTCTCGCGCTTCTTGCCGTTGCGGAAGTCCTTGACGGTCTTGACCGGCATCAGGATCTCGGCGACGAAATCGCCCATCTCCTCGTCCTTGATGGCCTTGTCGAGCAGGCGCTTCACCTTGCTCTCGTTGTTCGAGAGGGTCTGGAGGGTATACCAGCGGAAATCAGAAGGAGAGGACATGGGGGCGGATCAGCGCACGAGCTTGGTCGCGAACTGGACGAAGTTGGAGAGGGAGAAGTCGCAGAGGAAGACGACGGCGCCCAGGAGGGCGACGGCGGCGATCACGACCAGCGTGGAGTCGACGAGCTCCTTGGCGGTGGGCCACGAAGCCTTGACGAAGACCTCTGTGATGGTCTCGTTCCAGAAAGCGCGGAGGCGTCCGAGGAAGCTGAACATGATGCTGGTGGTGTTGTGGTGAGAGTGGCAGGACGGGAGGGAGTCGAACCCACAACCAACGGTTTTGGAGACCGCTACTCTGCCAATTGAGCTACCGTCCTGTACTGGTGGTTAAAGAGACGAATGCCGGGGCCCTTCTGAGGGGGCCTCGGCACCGTAGGAGGTCGTTTTTGGTCAGGAAATCACTTGGTGATTTCGAGGATCTGGCCGGCGCCGATGGTCTTGCCGCCTTCGCGGAGGGCGAAGCGCTGGCCTTTTTCCATCGCGACGGGCTTCTGCAGCTCGATCGTGATCGTGACGTTGTCGCCGGGCATCACCATTTCCACGCCTTCCGGGAGGATGACGGTGCCGGTAGCGTCACAGGTTCCGAAGAAGAACTGCGGGCGATAGTTGTTGGCGAACGAGGTGTGACGGCCGCCTTCGTCCTGCTTGAGGACGTAGATCTGGGCCTTGGCGACCGTATGGGGCTTGATGGAGCCGACCTTGGCGAGGACCTGGCCGCGCTCGACCTGGCTCTTTTCGACGCCGCGGAGGAGGAGACCGACGTTGTCGCCGGCCTGACCCTGGTCGAGTTCCTTGCGGAACATCTCGACGCCGGTGACGGTGGTCTTGATGGTGTCGCGGAGGCCGACGACTTCGATTTCTTCGCCGACCTTGATGATGCCGCGCTCGATACGACCGGTGGCGACGGTGCCGCGGCCGGTGATGGAGAAGACGTCCTCGACGGACATCATGAAGGGCTTGTCGGTCTCGCGCTTGGGCTCAGGGATCTCGGAGTCAAGGGCGTCGAGGAGGTTCTGGATGGCCTGCTCGCCTTCGGGCTTGGCTTCGAGGGCGGCGGTGGCGGAACCACGGACGATCTTGGCGTTGTCGCCGTCGTACTGGTACTTGTTGAGGAGGTCGCGGACTTCCATCTCGACGAGGTCGATCAGGTCGGGCTCGGAGAGGTCGACCTTGTTGAGCCAGACCACGATCTTAGGCACGCCGACCTGGCGGGCGAGAAGGATGTGCTCCTTGGTCTGGGGCATGACGCCGTCGGCGGCGGAGACGACGAGGATCGCGCCATCCATCTGGGCGGCGCCGGTGATCATGTTCTTGACGAAGTCGGCGTGGCCCGGGCAGTCGACGTGGGCGTAGTGACGGTTGACGGACTCGTATTCGACGTGCGAGGCGGCGATGGTCACGGTCTTGGTGGCGTCACGGACGGTACCACCCTTGGTGATTTCGGCGTAAGACTTGGTCTCAGCCAGGCCTTTGCGGGCCTGGACGGCCACGATGGCGGCGGTGGTGGTCGACTTGCCATGGTCGATGTGACCGATGGTGCCGACGTTGACGTGAGGCTTGGTGCGGTTGAACTTCTCTTTGGCCATGGTTTTTGGTGGTGAGGAGGTGGTTAGGTTTGGTGTGTGGAAAGTGATGGAGCCCCCGACTGGATTTGAACCAGCGACCTCGTCCTTACCAAGGACGCGCTCTGCCAACTGAGCTACAGGGGCGAACCGTCGACGTACTTGAAGACGCGAAGGGAAGGGTTTGAATGACCATCGGAACCCCCTCCGTCAAGCGGTTTTTTGCAAGGGTTTTACAACCCTTTTGGACGCCCCTTAGGGGCCTGCGATCAGCCGGTAAACACCCGGAGGAAGCCTTTTGCCCCATTCAACGGAAACGGCCCAACGATGGATCGCCTCGTCGAACGGCTTTGACCCCGAATACCTCAAAACCGCCCCCATGGGGGCCTGCCCGAGGCTGTCGACGCTCAAGACGACCTCGAAATATCCACTAAGTGGGGCATTTTTATCGTTTATCGAGTTTTTATCATGATTTTTTAAATCCAAGTGTTCAATTTTCCCGCTGATAATGGGATTATTGCCCCCTTGAAGCGGAAAAACCTCGAAGAAGGCCGGGCGGGGCGTGAGTTTGACGTCCCGAAAGCCGGCCGAGCCGAAAGTCGTCAGGGGCTCCTGGGCCACGAGAGGAATCGCCTGTGCCGCGTCCGGGGCGGCCTGGCGGGGCACCTGCAGCATGGAGTCCTTGCCTAGCGGCTTGGCCGGATCGAACTGCAGGGCGGGCAGGGAAGCGGCGAAAGGGGCATCCTCGGGTTGGCCGACTTCGCCGCGCCCGGCCTTGGACGATTTCGCCGGCGAGGGCAAGTAGACCGCAGAGCTGTCCAGAAGCACGACGCTTTCGGTCCGGGCGTCGCCGGGCGAGACCAGCCGGACGCCGTGGGTCAACGGAAGCGCCGCGGGCCGCCCCCCTGCCCCGGGACTGAAAAAGACCAAGGCGGCGATGAAGACGCTCAGCCCGCAGAGCAACGCCGTACGCGTCAGCGGCGGGAGACGGCCGCCGGCCAGGTTCCGGAATGTCGACAGCGCCCCCATGCTCAGCGATCGAGCGGACGCTCGGCGACCGTCAGACGCGCCAACGCGCCGCGGCCTTCGCGGATGTAATTCAACGTGAGGACTTCGCCCGGCCGACGCCGGGAGATCTCGAGACGCATCTCATTCCAGTTTTCGACCGGTTTGCCGTTCAGGCCCACGACGATGTCACCGACCTTCAGCCCGGCCTTGGCCGCCGGCATTTCGTCGGAGACGAGGACGAGGCGGACGCCGCCCGTTTGACCGAGCGAAAGCTTGGCGGCTTCGGCGACGGAGAGATCCTCGCCCTGCACGCCGATGAGCCCGCGGACGACGCGTCCTTGGTTGGCGAGGTCGAGCGCGACGGCGGTGATGAGGTTCGAAGGAATGGAATAGCCGAGGCCGACGCTCAGGCCGGTCCCGGACTTGATGGCGGTGTTCATGCCGAGCAGGCGGCCTTCGAAGTCGATCAGGGGCCCGCCGCTATTGCCCGGATTGATCGCGGCGTCGGTCTGGATGAAATCCTCGAAAGCCATGCCCATGCCTAATTTTCCGGAACGTCCCAAGGCCGAGACGATGCCCGAAGTGACCGTGAGGCCGGCGTCGAGCGGATTGCCGATGGCGAAGACGACGTCTCCCACGCGGGCCTTGTCGCTATCGGCGAAACGGGCGTAGGGGAGCCCCTTGCCTTCGATCTTCAGCACGGCGATGTCCGTGCCGGCGTCGACGCCGAGCACCTTGGCCCGGAATTCGCGGCGGTCGGCGAGCTGGACGATGACGGTCTTGGCGACGCTGCGGCGATTCTCCTGCAGCACGACGTGGCGGTTGGTGATGACGTAGCCGTCCGGATGGATGATCGTACCCGAGCCCAGCCCGGTGGGCAGCAGCACCTCTCCGGTCTGCTCGTCCTGCATGACCTTTTCCGGGTCGATCCGACCACGGTAGCGGTTCAAGACGGATTGCGGGATGACCTCAGCCGTGCGGACGCTGACGACCGCAGGGGTGATGCGCGCGAGCATGTCGGCGTAACTGGAACCCGGGGCCGACCGATTGACCGGCCTGGTATCGGTCTCGAAGGTGACGCCGGCGAGCGCCATGGCCGGCAAGAGGACAAGCGCGGTGAGATGACGGAGCATGACCCCCCCACCCTAGCCGTCCTCTCGCCCAAGGCAAGCGACCTCAGCGGGCCATCGTGAATCCGCCGCCCGGCTGGCTCGGCTCGGCCTCGTCGCGCTCCTTGTTGAAGCGCATGGAGAAGAGGCGGGTGACACCCTTCTCCTGCATGGTGGCCCCGAAGATGGCGTCGGCCGCCGAGACGGTGCGCTTGTTGTGGGTGATGACCACGAACTGGGAGAACCGGGTGAACTCGCGGATGATGTCCGTGAAGCGGCTGACGTTGGCGTCGTCCAGCGGGGCGTCGAGCTCGTCGAGCACGCAAAGGGGCGAGGGCTTCACCATGTAGATGGCGAAGAGCAGGGCCACGGCGGTCATGGTCTTCTGTCCGCCGGACAGCAGGGTGATGCCGCGCAGCTTGGTGCCGGGCGGCTGGGCGACGATCTCGATGCCGCTCTCGAGCGGATCCTCGGCCTGGACCATGGTGAGGTCGGCCGCGCCGCCGACGAAGAGACGTTCGAAGGTGAACTTGAAGTTCTTCCGCACCTGCTCGAAGGTGTCGGTGAAGAGCTTGAGCGAGGTCTGGTTGAGTTCGTCGATCGCCTTGGTGAGCTCTTCCTTCGCCTTCCAGAGGTCGTCGCTCTGCTTGGTGAGGAAGTCGTGACGGTCGCGGAGGGAGGAATATTCCTCGACGGCGACGAGATTGACGGAGCCCATGCCGGCCATGCGGTCGCGCAGGTCGGCGATCTCGCGAACGAGGGGAGGCCAGTCGGCGGATTCCATCGCGGCGAGGTCCTCGGCGGTCGGTTCGCCGCGGCGGGCGACGGCCTTCGGGGCCGGACGGGAACCTTCTTCATCGGCCTCCTCGAGGTCGTCGAAGCTGGAGATCCCTTCGGGTTCGCCGTCGGAAAGCCAGAGCTGGAGGCGCCAGTCGACCTCGGCGACGTCGAGCTGATGGTCGGCCTGGACCTTCTCGACGATGAAGCCGCACTGCGAGGTCTGCTCGGCGAGGGAGACCTCGAGGCCCTTGAGGCGGGTGTCGGCGACGCGGAGACGGTCACGGTCGACGGAGAGGACGCGGTCTTCGGATTCGACGGCGGCGTCGGTCTCGGTGAGGGCGAGGCGCTGTTCGTTGAGTCGCGCGGAGGCGGCCTCGACCTCGCCGGCGAGGCGGGCGGAGGTCTCGCGGGCCGTCACGGCCAAGGCCTTGAGCTCGGCGATGAGCTTCTCGTTCTGCTGCGCTTCGATCCGTCGAGAATTCAGGCGGGCGGTGGCTTCGGCGCGGCGCGACTCGAGGTCGGCGAGTTCGCGGCCGACGAGTTCGAGGCGCTGGCGCTGCTCGGCGAGCGACAGGCGGACGTCGCCGAGGGCGTTGCGGCGGAGCTCGGCTTCGGCGCGGGCGGATTCGAGCTGACCTTCGCCGGAGGAGATCGTCGCGCGGAGTTCGGCGACCTGGGCGTCCTTGGCCGTCAGCGTCTCCTGCGCGCGGTCGCGGCGCTTGAGCGCTTCGGACTTGGCGTTGTCCAGTTCGGCGAGCTGGCGCTCTTCGCGCTGGATGCGATCGTCCGCGGCGGTGAGCGTCTGGCGGGCGGAACGCTCGTCGGCCTGGGCGACGGAAAGTTCCTGCGCGGCGAACTGCGTGGCGTCGCGGGCGGACGAGACGTCGAGTTCGTTGGCGTCCATCGCGGACTGGATGCCGAGGGCCTTCTCGTTGAGGGTCGTGAGCTGGTCGTTCTCGGACTCAAGCGAGGCGCGGACCGCGCGGATCTCGCTCTCGCGGGAGAACACGCCCGAACCGGCGTTGGCGGCGGCCTTGCGGGGCTTGCCGGCATAGACGAGGCCGCGGCGGTCGACGAGATCGCCTTCGGTGGTCGCGACGAGGAAGAATTCGAAGCCCGGATTGGCGCGCCACCAGGCGATGAAATCACCGAGGGAGGGGCAGACGTAACATCCGTCGAAAAGGTTGGCGACGAGGCGGGCGTGCTCGGGGGACTTGGCCTGCACGGCCGAGGTGGCCGGACGGAGCCAGCCGGGGGCGGCGGAGCCGGCGCGGGAGGCGGGCGGGGCTTCGACCTGGAAGACCGCGCGGCCGAGCTGGCGCTCGCCCATCTTGGCGACGATGCCCGGCAGGAATTCGGCGGAGTCGAGGGCGACGGCCTCGGAGGCGGCGCCGAGGATGTTCTCGAGCGCGGCGGCGGCGGAGACGTCGACGACGGTCACGAGATCGGCGAGGGCGGAGGCCTTGCCGGAGCGGAGTTCTTCGGAGAACTCGCCGCGCAGCACGGCCTTCGCGGCTTCGGAGAAGCCTTCGAGGCGGGACTGCATCTGTTCGAGCAGGCCGAGCTGGGCGGAGAGTTTGGCGACCTTGCGGTCCTGCTCCGAGATCGTCTGCTGGAGCGCGCGGAAATCGTTGAGGAGGTCGCGGCCTTTCTCGGTCGCTTCCTGTTCGGCCGTACGCGCGGCCTGGAGTTCGCCGTGGCGGGTCGTGACGACGACGCCGGATTCGGTGACGCGCTGCTCGAGCGCGACGCGGTCCTGCTTGGCCTGGGCGAGGGAGTCGGAAAGGTCGACGTGTCGGGACTGATAGCCGCGGAGGTCCACTTCGAGGTTGGTGACATCACCGCGGGCGCGGGTCATCTCGCCTTCGGCGACGAGGATGTCCTGGCGGGCCCGGCGGAGTCGGTTCTCGGCCTCGACGACCTGTCGCGCGGCTTCCTCGACCTGCGCGGTCTTCTCGCGGTAGGCGGCGTCGGTGGCGGAGACGGAGCCGGCGGCCGTCGACTTCGCGTCCGAGCTTCCGCGGAGGCGGAGCTCATACTCGGAGATCTGGAGCTCGGCTTCCTGCGCCTCGCGGCGGGCCTCGGCGAGGCGCGAAGCGAGGTCGTCGGAACGGAGGTCGGAAGTACGGGCTTCGTTCTCGGCGTTCTCGCGGGCGGTGCGGAGATCGAAGAGGGCCTGCTGGGCGAGCTGCACCTGTTCGGCGAGTTCGGCGCGGCGGGCGCGGGTCTGGAGCAGCGCGGCTTCGCGGTCGCGGAGGCCGTCGGTCAGGGCGGCGACGTCGGCGCGGCAGACGGTCGCGTCGGCCTCGAGCGTCGCGACCTGGGCGCGGCGGTCGCCGAACTGCTTGGCGTGCCAGGCGAGGTCGAGGTGCGTGAAACGGTGGCGAAGGCGACGGTAACGCAGCGCCTTGGCGGCCTGTCGGCGGAGGGAAGCGATCTGACGGCCGACTTCGCTGACCACGTCGGTGATGCGTGCGAGGTTGGCGTCGACGCCGCTGAGCTTGTTCAGCGCCTCACGACGCTGGGCCTTGTAGCGGGTGATACCGGCGGCCTCTTCGAAGAGGTAACGGCGCTCGGCGGGATTGGCGGACAGGATCTGGTCGATCTGGCCCTGGACCATGAACGAGTAGGACATCCGGCCGATGCCGGTGTCCATGAAGAGGCGCTGGATGTCCTTCAGGCGCGAAGGCTTGCCGTTGATGAAGTAATCGCTGGCGCCTTCGCGATGGAGGCGGCGCATCACGGAGACCTCGGCGAAGGCGGTACCCAGTTCCTTCTCGCAGTCGGCGAAGATCAGCTCGACCTCGCACTGGGGGAGGGGCTTACGGCGGTCGGTACCGGCGAAGATGACGTCCTGCATCGCCGGGGCGCGCAAGGACTTGGCGGACTGCTCGCCCAGGACCCAACGGATCGCGTCGACGATGTTGGACTTGCCGCAGCCATTGGGTCCGACCACGGCCGTGACCCCGGGGCGGAGCTCGATACGGGTCCGGTCGGCGAAGCTTTTGAATCCGTTGGCGACGATTTCCTTGAGGTACATCGAGGGGTGAACCGAACGATTGCCCTGCCCTACCCCTGCCGCAAGCGTCTTGTGCCCTCCGGGAGTCCCACTTATTCACGGCCTCAAATACCCTTGGATTCGGGGTTGACGAATGGCCTCCCCCCTTGTTCTTTCGACCCTCCAAACGCTCACATGTCCGTAGAAATCAAGATTCGCAAAGGCGAGACCGTCGACAAGGCTCTCCGCCGCCTCAAGAAGAAGATCGACCGCGAGGGCATCATCAAGGACGCCCGCGCCAAGCGGGGCTTCGAGAAGCCGGCCGAACGCCGTCGTCGCAAGAAGAAGGTCAAGAACTTCAGCGCCTACCTGCGCAAGAAGTGGGACAACGTCTAAGCGTCCGTCCAAGCCCGAGCACCCGCAGGCCCGTCATCGCGACGGGCCTGCTGCTTTGGGGGATCTGCCGACCGCGCCGGGTGACAAAAAGGGCCGAACCCGGAGGTTCGGCCCTTGGTCTCGGCAAACCCGGGTGAGGCTTAGCGGAGGAACAGCAGTTCCTGGTAGGACGGCAGCGGCCAGTATTCGTCGGCGACGATCTCTTCGAGGGCGTCGGCGGCGGCACGGACCTTGAGCATGGCCGGAAGGACCTTGTCGCAGGAGTGCTTGGCCTGGGCGTGCGTGTCGGACTTGGTGACGTCGCGGGCGGCGTCGAGGGCGTCGATGGCCGCGGCGAGCTCGTCGGCGAGGCCGACGACTTCCTTGCGGAGCTTGCCGCCGGACTTGGTCTTTTCGACCGGGGTCAGGTCAGCGGCGTACTTGAGGGCGGCCGGGAGGAGCAGCGTCTTGGCGATGTCGGAGACGAGCTTCGACTCGGTGTTGACGGCGAGCACGTAGGAATGCGTGTAGATCTCTTCGCGCGACTCGAGTTCGGCCTTGGAGAGGACGCCCTGACGCTCGAAGACCTCGACCGAAGACTTGGCGACGATCTCAGGGAGCGCGTCGGGCGTGGTGCGGAGGTTCTTGAGGCCACGCTTGGCGGCTTCCTTGTGCCACTCTTCGGAGTAACCGTTGCCGTTGAAGATGATCCGCCCGTGCTTGGTGAGGATGTCCTTGAGGACGCCCTGGAGCGCGGAGTTGAAGTCGGAGTTCTTCTTGAGGGCGGCGGCGAGTTCGTCGGCGAGCTTGTCGAGCGAGTCGGCCATGATCGTGTTGAGCACGGTCAGGGGGCCGGCCACCGAGAAGGCGGAACCGACGGCGCGGAACTCGAACTTGTTGCCGGTGAAGGCGAACGGGCTGGTACGGTTACGGTCGCCGGCGTCCTTCGGGAGGACCGGAAGCGTGTCGACGCCGAGGGTCATGTGACCGCCCTTGCGCGAGCTGGAAGCGGAACCGCTCTTCTTCACCTGCTCGATGACTTCGTTGAGCATGTCGCCCAGGTAGATCGAGATGATGGCGGGCGGGGCTTCGTTGGCGCCGAGGCGATGGTCGTTGCCGGCCGAGGCGACGGAAGCACGGAGGAGACCTTGGTGCAGGTCGACGGCGCGGATGACCGCGGAGCAGAAGGTGAGGAACTGGGCGTTCTCGTGCGGGTTATGGCCCGGTTCGAGGAGGTTGCCGACGCCGGCGCCACCGATGGACCAGTTGACGTGCTTACCGGAACCGTTGACGCCCGCGAAGGGCTTCTCGGCGAGGAGGCAGACGAAGCCATGCTTGGCGGCGACGCGACGGAGCAGCGTCATCGTGAGCATCTGGTGGTCGTGGGCGACGTTGGCGGATTCGTAGATCGGAGCCACTTCGTACTGCGCCGGAGCGACTTCGTTGTGACGGGTCTTGATCGGGATACCGAGCTTGAAGCACTCGCGCTCGGTTTCCATCATGCACGCGAGAACGCGGTCAGGGATGGTGCCGAAGTACTGGTCTTCGAACTCCTGGCCCTTGGCCGGCTTGGCGCCGAAGAGGGAGCGACCGCAGGTGTAGAGGTCGGGACGGAGGTGGAAGAGGCGGGAGTCGATCAGGAAATACTCCTGCTCAGGGCCGCACGAAGCGGAGATGTAACCGTGCTTCTTGCCGAAGAGGGCGAGGACGCGCGAGGCGGCCTTGTTCACCGCGGCCATGGAACGGAGCAGCGGGGTCTTCTTGTCGAGGGCCTCGCCCTTCCAGGAGACGAACGCGGTCGGGATGCAGAGGGTCGAACCGTTCTCGGTGTCGAAGATGTAAGCCGGGGAGGTGACGTCCCAGGCGGTGTAACCGCGGGCTTCGAAGGTGGAGCGGAGGCCGCCGTTCGGGAACGAGGAGGCGTCAGGCTCGGCCTGGATCAGAGCCTTGCCGGAGAACTGGGCCAGGGTACCGTTGCCGTTGGGCTCGAAGAAGGTGTCGTGCTTTTCGGCGGTGAAGCCGGTGAGCGGATAGAACACGTGCGCGTAATGCGTGGCGCCACGCTCGAGCGCCCAGTCCTTGATGGCGGCGGCGACGACGTCGGCCGCGGCGGCGTCGAGTTTGGCACCGGACTCGATGTTCGCCTTGAGGGACTTGAAGACGTCCTTCGGGAGGCGCTTTTCCATCTTATCGAGGGAGAAGACGTTCTGGCCGTAGATCAGGTCGATCTTCTCATTGCGGAAGTCGAAGCTGCCCTGAAGGCGAGGCTGGGAAGCAATCGCTTCGATGGCGTTGCGACGGGCTGGATTGGTGCTCATGGATTGGGGGATTGGAAAGATGACTAATTACGAACAATTTCAAAGCACCCCGTGTGCCACGGTTCAATAGGTAACCATTCACAGGGGGTTTTGTGCCTTTTTAGGCACATCTGATTAATATTAAACAAAAGGGCCCTGCTCATTTCCAGACATAGGTCGTCCGGAGGAAGTAAGCCGTGTCCGTCTTGACCTGAGTCGGCAAGGGCTTGGATCGGAAATTATTGGCCAAGCCGACCCGAAAAGAAAGCGGCCCGCTGTTACGCAGGAGGTTCAGGCTGCTCTCATGTCGGATGAAGTAGTCGCCGGTCACCTGGAGGGACGGGACAAAATCCAAGGAAGTATCCCAGGCCGCCCAGCCGAGCTCGCGGGTGAAGATCAGCCCGAAGTCGCCGGAGGGAGCCGTCCGGTTAGGCTCCGCGGTGTCATCGAAGATCTCGATACGATGGCCGAGGCCGGCCCGGGCGTCTAGCTTGCCCTTGGCATCGGTGAAGAGCCGGAAGCCGAGGCCGGCGGCGTTGACGGAGAAAAAATCGATCTGCCGGGCGTTGTCGAAACCCGTGTCGGTGCGAAGATACCAGAAGAGGACGTTCGTCGGGTTCGTCTCGTACGAGAGGGTGACGTGGAGGTCATCGGCCGAGATCCGGTCCTGCGCCTCGGCGCGCATGAAGCGGACCCCGCCGATCAAGGTGTCCGCCTTGGTCACGCCCTTGGCGGAAAACCCGGTGCTGAATCCCGAGCCGGCCACCACCCCGCTGCGGCCGGAAAGATCGGCGTCCGCCTGCGTGACCCATTGACGCGCATCTCCGGCCTCGGACGGACGCTGCGAAGGTTCCCGCCAGAGCTCGACGGCCTGGTCGAGCGGGTTGGTCTCGCGGCCTCCGCGCGTGACGACCCGGCCGCCCGCCGCGGAGGCGACGCCGTCCGAGACGACGCCACCCGCGCTCACGCGCACCGATTCGTCGGTGACGAAAGATTCGACCTGCCCGAGCTCCAGCCGCAGCAGGTTCGCGTTACCCAAGGAAGGCGCGCGGAACTCCATCACGCCGTCGACGATCCGTTCGATGCGGCCTTTAAGGAAAGTGCCGTCCTTCATGGTGACGGTGTCCCCGAGGCAGGCCAAGGGGAGGAGCAGGAACAAGAGAGTCCTCATGCTTTCCAGACAGCCCGAAAGACGCAGGGTTGCCAACCTCAGGCTTCTCGGCCGAAGATACCTCATGGGCTACGACGCAGTCATCCTCGGAGCCGGGCCGGCCGGCCTGGCCGTGGCCCATGCGATGCTCCGCGCCGGGGCGAAAGTGAAGGTCCTCGAACCCGCCGACCGTATCGGCGGCTCGATCCGGACCCGCTTGGACGAGGGCTGGATCGTCGAGACCGGCCCCAACACCCTGCAACTCGAAGGGGCCGAAGACGAAGCCTTGATGTCCGCCTACGGACTCGGCGAAGTCATGCAATCGGCCGACATGCGGGCGGCCCGACGCTACATCTACGCCCGCGGGGAACTCCATGGTCTCGGCCCGAGCCCCCTCACCCTGCTGACCAGCAAGCTGCTCACGTGGGGCGGGAAACTACGCCTGCTCTCCGAGCCCTTCCGCGCGAAGGGCGGTCATGCCGGCGAGACGGTCGTCGAGTTCGCCACGCGCCGCTTCGGCCCCGAGGCCGCCGCGATGCTCATGGATCCGATCGTCTCCGGCGTGCATGCAGGCGACCCGGCCCGCCTGGTGATGGCCAGCTGCTTCCCACGCATCCATGCGCTCGAACAGGTTTACGGCTCGGTGCTCAACGGCCTGCGCCGCGGACCGAAGACGAAGCGCACGGTCGTCGGTTTCCCCGGGGGCATGCGCCAGCTGGCCGAGGCGATGGCCTCGCGCCTGCGCGCGGAAGACCTCCGGCTCGGCGTCGTCACGACTTCGCTCCGCCGCGACGCCCGCGGCTGGAACATCGCCTGGCGCGGCCCGGACGGAGCGGACGAAGGCGTCTCCGCGAAGCATCTGGTGGTCACGGCACCCTGCTGGCATTGGGGCTCCCTGCCCTTCGACGAAACCGTCACGCCGTTCCTCCGGGATTGGGAGAATCCGAAAGTGCCGCCGGTGACCGTCGTCGCCCGCGGCTACGCGCGCGAGGACGTCCCGCATCCGCTCGACGGCTTCGGCTACCTGACCCCCGGCGGCGAACACCGCGACGTGCTCGGCTGCCTGTTCCCTTCTTCCGTGCTGCCGGGACGAGCCCCCGACGGCCACGTGCTGCTCTGCTGCTTCATCGGTGGCGACCGCCGACCGGAACTCGCACGTCTGCCTGACGAAGCGCTCCGCCGCTTGGTCGACGACGAACTCGCCGCGACGCTCGGCATCAAGAAGAAGCCGGCACGCGAATGGATCCAGCGCTGGGAACGCGCCATCCCCCAGTACGACGCCGGCCAGCCGAGGCGGGAAGCCGCCTTGGCCCAGGCCGAAGCCGCCCATCCAGGACTGCATTTCCATGGCGCCTTCCGCGGCGGCATCTCCCTGATGCACACGCTCCGCGGAGGAGACGCCTTGGGCCGAAGCCTGGCGCAGGCTTAGGCCGAGGTTCCTTCCGAGGACGGATCCGGCAGGCCGCGGACGATCCAGATCGCCGGGAGCATCAGCAGCGCGCCGCCGAGGTAGACCCAGAAGTGGGAGCCGAAGTGGAAATAGAGCAGCGCCGCGGTCACCGGGCCGATCACGCGGGCGAGCGAACCGGCGGAACGCAGGATGCCAAGGTTACGTCCTTGCTCCGAGGCATCGGAGTAAAGCGAGACCAAGGCCGAGACGCTGGGCAGGATCAGGCCGGTCGCGAAGGAGATCAGGCCGAGTCCGAGGTAGAAGGAAGTCTTCGCGCCGGAACCCTCCGCCGCGAGCGTGGGCGGGATCAGCGCGACCCAGACGAAAGCGGCCGCTGCGACGAGCATGCCGAGCATCACGACCTTGCGTTGCCCCAGCCGCTTCACGAGCTGACGGGCGAGACCCTGCGCGAAGATCATGCAGGCGCCGTTGAACAGGAAGAGCCAGGCGTTGTCGCGGGGGCTGTAGGCGAACAACGCCAGCGTCAGGAAGACGATGGTGTTCTCCATGCCGGTGAAGGCCACCTGGTACACGAGGTTGGCCAACGAGGTGCGACGGACGGCGGAGGAGCGGACCGTGGCGAGGTCGAAGACCGAAGGACGCCTGGCGTCCGCGGCGGCCCGTCGTTCCGGGGCGAGCGTCTCCGGGAAGAACTTCACGACCAACAGGAAATTCAGCAAGGCCAGCGAGGCGGCGATGGCGGCCGGGACGGAGAACGGATTGAGGCCGAAAGAGCCGACACCCGGCCCGTGGGCGAACTGCACCGAGGAAGCCAGGCCACCGATGACCGGACCGAAGACGAAGCCGAGGCCGATGGCGATGCCGACGACGGCCATGCCCTTCGTGCGCTCCTTCTCGTCGGTGATGTCCGCGGCGGCGGCGCTGGCCACGGCGATATTGCCCGCCATCATGCCCGAGACGAGCCGGGTGACGACCACGAGCCAGAACTGCGCGGCGAAGATCCACAGCAGATAGGAGAGCGCATTGCCGGCCAAGGTGATGGTCAGGATGCGGCGACGGCCCAGACGGTCGGAGAGCGCCCCCCAGATCGGCGAGAACACGAACTGGAGCAAGGAGTAGAGCGTGCTCAGGAGCCCTCCGAAGAGCACCGTCTTCTTGAAGACCGTGTCGCCACCCATCCATTCCGCGGCCGCGTTCATCGAACCGATCAAGGTGCCGGCCGCGCCTTCCGCCCGGATATAGTGGTCCAGGAGGTGGGGGAACAGCGGGATGATGATGCTGAAGCCCACGATGTCCATGAACACCGTCAGGAAGATCAGTCCGAGGATGCGGCGCTGGGGGAGGACGGCGGGGGCGGACATGCGCCTCACGATGGGGTGTCCCCCTCCCCGTGCAAACAAAACAGCGGCTTGCGGCGGGGGCGGCAAACGAGGAGGATGTGGGTATGCGCCTCTTCGCCGCCCTCGCTCTGGTCCTCGTCGGCATCGCCGCCAGCGATGCCGCCACCGACCCGAAGCTGCTGCTCATCGAGCAGAAGCTCGGCGGCTTCGAAGACCGTGACTACGCCGTCGCCGTGGAGAAGACCCTCGGGGAATTCGAAGGCCGCACCGGCCTCAGCCTCCGCCCCGGCGAACTCAAGCGCTGCGGCCTCAAGCTTTCCTCCGAAGGCGGCGCCGGCCTGGCCACGCCCAAGCCGCTGGTCCGCGCGATCACGGCCGCCCTGCTCCGCCGGGGCTTCGCGCAAAGCGCGATCACCCTGTGCGACGCCAAACCGGAAAATCTCCGTCAGGCCGGCTTCCTGCCCTCGCTCTCCTCTCAGCCTGACGTCTTCGAAGGTTTCCCGGTCCTCGCCTGGGAGACCCAGGCCCCGGGCTGGGCGGCCGACACCCGCCTACGCTACGAGAACCAGGTGCTGCCTCGCCCGGGAACTCCGAACGTGCCGTGGGGCGACGCGCGCGTGAGCGTGCTCCCCAAGACCCTCGTCGATGAGGTCGATTTCTGGATCAACCTGCCGGTGCTCAGCGACAGCCGCTCACTCGGCGTGCACGGTGCGATGGCCGCGGCTTCGATCGGCAACATGGCCAACGCCGAGCGTTTCCTGGATAACCCCTTCAACGCCTCCAAGGCCGCCGTGGAAGTCTGCGCCATCCCGAAACTGTCCAGACGCAACGTGCTGACGATGCTCTCGCTGGAACGCTACCAGGTGCTCGGCGGTCCGGGCTTCGACGCCAGCTGGTGCCGCTCGGAGAAGACGCTGCTCGGCAGCGCCAATCCGGTGATCATCGATTTCATCGGACTCCAGAAGATCAACGCCGCCCGGGCCGCCAGCGGCATCGCGACGATCCATCCGGAGCCGCCGATCTTCGCCGCCGCCAACGCCGGCGAGATCCGCCTGGGCACCTGCCGCCCGGCCGACATCACGCTCGTCCGCCTGCCCGCCCCTTAAGCCGCCAGTCGGCGGAGGTTGTCCGCGCCGGCGCGGAAAGCGGCGAGCTGAAACCGACGGTAGACCGGCAATCCGCACCAGACGAACCAACGGCTGGGACGCACGTGATAGGAAACGGTAAGGACGAGTTCTTCGCCTTCGCGATTCACTTCGGCCCGCCAGATGCCGCGTCCGTAATGACGACGGGTGGTCGCATAGCCCAAGGCGACCTGCTCATCGCCGGCTTCGACGACGTCGACCTCGACGATGGCCGGCAGCATCAGCGGGGCCAGGCCCGGCAGATTCGGGACGAACAAGCCTAGCCCTAGCCTGTCGCCGACGCGCACCGCGCGTCCTTCGTCTTCGAACTGAGTCCGTCGGACCATGACGGAAGCGGGGTAGAAGCGGTAACCGAGCAGGGCTTCCTTCACCCGAGCAAAGGCTTCCGGCGACCACGGGCCGACCACGACCCGATGCGAATCCGCGAAGGTCGCCGACGCGCGGTTGCCGGCCTCGACGGGCGTAGCGAGGTCCGGCGCCGGCGCGGCGACGTCCTCGAACGCCGGCGCCTGGGCCGCGAGCAACAGCGCGCCGAGCAGATTGAGCGAGCCGTGCACCGCCGCCATCTGCGGGATGGTGAGATAATCCCAACCGAAGGCGTGCGCGGCGGTGTAGCCGACACCGAGGAGGAAGCCCGGGACCAGACAGACGTAAGGCCACGGGCCGCGCCTGACGGGCATGAACGCAGCCCAGAGCAGGAAGCCCGCGGCGAAGACCACGGCGGCCGCGACTTCGACGGGTCCCGGCCGAAGCGGATCGGCACGCAGGGCGAAGCACAACGCGGTGGCGGGAGCGCCGGCCACATACAGCCACTGGCCTAGGTCGCGCCAGCGGCAGCGGGCGAGCGGTCGTTCGCTGGCCGCCATCGCCAGCGGCAGGACGCCGAAGGTGATGGCGAAGTGCACGGTGGTCAGCGTCGCGAGCGGATCGGGGAAACCGGCGAAGGTGCGATCATAGCGCGACCAGATCCAGGCCGCCGCGGCGACCAACGGACCGGTGGCGGACAACATCTCCAGGAAGCGACGCGGCGCCGGCGCCAAGTCATCGGCCAGGAAGCGGCGTAAGCCGTGCGCCCAGAGCCAAAGCGCGAAGAGGAACGCCGGCGCGGCGGCCAAGGCCATGACGACACCTGGCTGGCCGGAGAAGACCGAAGCCAATACCCAGATCCACAGGCCAGGCACGGTGAGCCGGTCAAGCCACCGTGGGAAACCACGATCCAGATGCTGCGCCCAGACCAGCGCCGCCCAGAAGCAAAGCGCCGCGATGATCGTAAACCAATCGACGGCAGCGAGGCGGTCCATCCCGTCAGCCTAGGGGCGTAAAAAAGGCGGTCAAGGGAGGTCCCTTGCCGCCTGCTGCTTCATAAGGCCGGCTTCAGAGCTTCAGGCCGAGGGCTTCGGAGGCCGTCGCGCGCTCTTCGAGCAGTTCTTTCTCGGTGATCGCGATCTTCTCCTTGGAGAAGGCGTCCAGCGGCAGGCCTTGGACGATCTCCCAGGAGCCGTCGGCCTTGGTGCGGATCGGGTAACCGAACATGATGCCCGGAGCGATGCCGTAGTCGCCCTTGGAGAGCACGGCCACGGAGTGCCAGTCGCCGGCCGGAGTCGGGAAGTGCAGGCTACGCAGGGTGTCGAGGGCGGCGTTGGCGGCGGAGGCGGCCGAAGAGGCGCCACGGGCCTTGATGACGGCGGCGCCGCGCTTCTGGACGTCGGGAACGAAGGTCTCCTTGAGCCAGGCGTGGTCGGTGATGACCTGGGTCGCCGGCTTTCCGCCGATGAGGGCGTTGGTGAAATCCGGATACTGCGTCGAGGAGTGGTTGCCCCAGATGGCCACGTTCTTGACGACGGAATTATGGGCGCCGGCCTTGGCGGCGAGCTGCGACTTGGCGCGGTTCTCGTCGAGGCGGGTCATGGCGAAGAAATTCTCGGCGGGCAGGCTGCCGGCGGAGCGCAGCGCGATGAGGGCGTTGGTGTTGCAGGGATTGCCGACGACGAGGACCTTGACGGACTTCTTGGCGTTGCGCGCGATGGCTTCGCCCTGGCCGATGAAGATCTTGCCGTTGATGCCGAGCAGGTCCTTGCGCTCCATGCCGTCCTTGCGCGGGACCGCGCCGATGAGCAGGCACCAGTCGGCGTCCTTGAAGCCTTCGTTGAGGTCGCCGGTGGCGACGACGTCCGTGAGAAGCGGGAACGCGCAGTCCTGGAGCTCCATGACCACGCCGGCGAGGGCGTTGAGGCCGGGGCCGACTTCGATGAGATTGAGGGCGACCGGCTGGTCGGGGCCGAAGACGGCGCCCGAAGCGAGGCGGAAGATGGCGGCGTAACCGATGTTGCCGGCGGCGCCGGTGACGGCGACGCGAATGGGGGACTTGGAGGCCATGATGGGGTGCCTATCTAGTTTGGCCCTCCCCCGGGAGTGAAGCGGAAACTAAAGCCCGAGCTCCCCTTGCATGAGGTCATCAGCCGCCGGCGCCGACATGCTGTCGCGAACTAATTGTGACAAAGGCGCGGCCGACCGCCCCTCCTGGCCACAGAGCGCCCGGAGCACCAAGGCGGCGGCCAGGGCGTCATAAAGCGCGCAGTGGTAGCGCCGACGGCCGGGCGGACAATGGTCGGCCGCCAGCTCGTCCAGCCGGGGGCCGAGGCGTAGGGCCGAGACCAAGGAGCCGAGCCGGAAATCTCCGAGCGAAGGGGCCCAGGCCCGGGCTAGCCGGCAGGTGTCGATCCAAGGCCCCCACTCGGCGACCTCGGGGTTCTCGCCGACGAAACCGGGGACGACCGAAGGACGCGACCAGGTGCCGCGCAATAGGCCGGATTCGACCGAGGCGTTATGGGCGGCGAGCAAACCCGTCCGGCGAAGGCCGACCCAGCGGTCCCATTCCGACTCGAACGGCGGACAACCCTTGAGCTCCTTGGCGCCGAGCCCGTGACACTGCGTGTCGAGGACCGGCACCGGCACCCGCGAAGCGTGCAGGCTCGTGGCGGCGGAGACGACTTCGCCGCCGAGCAAGGTGGCGACGCCGAACTCGACCACGCCTGTGCGGGCGCTGCCTTCGAAGTCGATGACGTGGATCGGGACCGAAGACCAGGTGAAGGCGACAGGGCTCATGGGTTCAGCGCCACTCGTGCTTGGGGTAACGGCCGCGGAGCTCCTTCTTCACGCCTTCGTAGGAGCCCTTCCAGAAAGCGTCGAGGTCGGTGGTGCGCTGCTGGGTGCGGCGAGCCGGCGACTGGATGCAGACGACCATCGGCACCTTGCCGAGGCAGACGCGCAGCTTGCTGCCCGGGAAATCGTAGAGCTCCTGCACGGTGGCTTCGACCTCGGCCTGCCCGTCCTCGGTATACTCGATGCGCGCGGGATGCTTCTTCCGCGGCAGGATGATCTTCTCCGGGCAATAGGATTCGAGCGCCATGGCCTGCTCATGCGTCAACCAACCGCGGACGACGCCGAAGACGGGGCGATCACGGATGTCGCGGTAGGCCACGGCACCGGCGCAGACTTCTTCGATCACCATACGACGGGCGGCCTCGTCGAAGGGCGGGATGCCGAGCTCAGGGCAATGCTTGGAGAGGAAATTGACGCGCCGGATCCAGGCGTCCACGGGCGCGTCCCACTTTTCCAATTCGAGACGTCCGGCGGCGACCTCTTCCGCGAGCAGCCGGCTGGCGGCGTCGGAAGGGGCGTCGTCGCGCTCCTTGGCCTCGAGGACGAGGTCGCGGAAACGGCGCTCGACGCGCGTGACGACGCGACGCTGCGAACCGTCGTAGCGGACCTGATTGACCGTCGAGAATTCGGCCGGGAAGAGTTCCTGGAGCCAGGCCTCCTCGATGGCGGTCGCCAAGGAAAGATAAGTCGTCACGCCACCGCGGGCCTGGATCTCGTCGACCTCGGCCGCGACCAGGAGTCTGGCCTTACGGACGGAGGATTCACGGCGCAGTTCGCCGGTACGCCCGTGCACCAAGGCGCAGCGCAACGTGCCCGCATCGAGACGCACGGCGAGGCGGTCCGAGAAACCGAGCAGCAGGCAACGCCGGACGGCGGCAGGGTCGGCGACCCGGTCGCTGACCGGCAACCCCTGCCCTTCCGCGAGACGCAGGAACTGGCGGGCGGCCTGGTCAGCCTGGCGCGCGGCCTGGCCGTGCACGCCGAAGCGATCGCAGGCGTCCGCATCGAACTTCATCTCGACCGCGCGCTGCAGCAAGGCCAGCCGGGGGAAGAAGTCAGAGCCGTCTTCTTGTTCGACGGAGTCACGGGCGTTCTCGGTGCGGTCGTCGACCTTGCGGAAAAGGATGTCTCGCCCTTGGGCGAGCCCGGCGATCCGGCATACTTCGTAGACGCAATCGAGGTCGCCCGCCGCGAGGAGCATACGCGCGTAACGCGGATGGGCCGGGAAGACCGACATCCGTCGGCCGAGATGCGTGAGCTTGCCTTGGGCGTCGACGGCGCCGAGGTCGGCAAGGACGGTCAACGCTCGCTGCAGCGCCTTATCGTCGGGCTTCTCATACCAAGGGAAGGTGGCGGCTTCGCCCCAGCCGGAGGAGAGCAACAGCAGGATCGTCTCCGAGAGGTCGACCCGCTTGATCTCGGGGACTTCGCGGAGCGGACGGGCTTCGTGGTCGGTCTGCGACCACAGGCGGATGCATCGGCCCGGTCCGGTGCGGCCGGCGCGGCCGGCGCGCTGTTCGGCGGAAGCCTGGGAGACCGGCTCGACGAGCAGCGTGTCGATGCCGCGGTGCGGGTCGAAGCGGGCGATGCGGGCGAGGCCGGCGTCGACCACCGCGCGGACGCCGGGTATGGTCAGGGAGGTCTCGGCGACGTTGGTCGCGACGATCACCTTGCGTCCGGGGCTGGGCTTGACCGCGCGATCCTGCTCTTCCGGCGGAAGCTCGCCGTAAAGGGGAAGGATATCCACGCCGCCGGACTCCGGGAGATTACGCACCGCACCGATGGTCCGCATGATCTCATACGACCCCGGCATGAAGACCAAGATATCGCCCTCGGCTTCCTCGCTGAGGACGCGACGCACCTGCTCGGCGGCGGCGTCCCAGATCGGGCGGGTGGAATTACGCGGCAGATGCGTGTACTCGACCTGCACCGGATAGGCACGACCATCGGCGGCCAATGTCTCCGCGGAGCCGAGCCATTTCGCGACGCCCTCGGTATCGAGGGTCGCGGACATCGCCATGATCAGCAGGTCGGGACGGTGCGTCTCCTGCAGACGACGTGCGAGCGCGAGGGCCACGTCGGAGTGCAGGTTGCGTTCATGGAATTCATCGAACACCACCGCGCCGACGCCCTTCAGTTCGGGGTCCGAGGCCATCTGCCGGAGCAGCAAGGCCTCGGTCACGAACTTGATGCGCGTCTGGGCCGACTCGACGCGCTCGAAGCGGATCTGGTAGCCCACCTCGCCGCCGAGACGCACGCCTCGCTCCTGGGCGATGCGCGCGGCCAGGAGTCGGGCCGCGATACGGCGAGGCTGCAGGACGACGATCTGCCCTTGGACGAGGTCAAGATCCAGAAGCATCTGTGGGATGCGGGTCGACTTACCCGAGCCCGTGGGCGCACGGAGCACCAGCCGGCGTACGCGGCCGCAAGCGGCGACCAGGTCGGCCTGCAGTGCGTCGATGGGCAAGGGCTGCTTCATGGGACGTCGAGGGGGATGAGGCGGGCGTTCGCCCTGCCCTGTCGCACCGTAATCCGCGCCACCGTCACGGGAAGGTTAAATCGTCGCGGCCCCGCGCTGCCGGGATTGAGACGCAACACGGCGCCGTCCTGCTCGATCTTCGGGACGTGCGTATGGCCCGTGATGACGACGTCCGGCCGGAAGGCGGCTTCGTCGACGCGCAGGTGACCGTGATGGACGAGGACGCGGAGCCCGGCGACGACCTGCGACGTGGTCAGCGGCAAAGTATCGTCGTCGTCGCAGTTGCCCGCGACCGCATGGCAGGGTGCGAGCTCGGCGAGCTGCGGAACGATCAGCGGGCCGCAGACGTCGCCCGCATGGAAGATCACGTCGCACCCTTCGAGCGCCAGGATGGCCTCGGCGCGGAGGCGGCCATGCGTGTCGGAGATGACGCCGATCTCGAACGACGGCTCCACGGTCAGAGCGGCCGGCGCAGCTTACCGGCCGGGATCGGTCGCAGGGCCGTGAAGTCGGCGCCGATGGTGGACTTAAGCTTATCCTTGAGGCCGGCCGGCAACGATTCGACCGCCTCGATGAATTCCTTGTCGCCCGGGAAGGAAGTCTTGCCGGCCTCGGCGACCGGCAGGCTGGGGAGGGCGGATTCGGGGAAGACGAAGTCGGCGCGGCGGTCGGAGTGGGCGGCTTCGTTCTCGGCGGATTCGACGTCGAGCGGAGGCAGGGATTCCTCGAGGTTGCCGGAGTCCTCGACCGGCACGTCGACGAAACGGGAAGGCGTGGCCACGGACGTGGCGGGCGGCGCATCGGCTTGGACGGCGGGCGCGACCGGTTCGGCGACGGCCTCAGAGGCCGCCGGCGTGGTCCTTATTTTTTTTTGGCCGGGCTCCCGAGGGAGACCAGCTGCGGCGGCGGCGATGTCTTTGATGAGCAGGTCTATCGACCTTGACCTGCTTTGCTCGATCGCCTTGAGCAACGTCACCTCGAAGTTCGCGCGGGGCGAGAGGCCTTGGCGGATGCCATTCTCCCCTTCCTGCAGGCACTCAAGGAGGCGGACCAGCTGTTCCGTCGCCAGCGGCGCGCCGAGCTGGGCGGAGGTCCCGCCGGAGCGGACGGAGTCAAGGGTGGCGGCGCGTACGCGGACCTGGAGGTCGGCGAGCACGCGGAGCAGGTCGCGGCCTTCGGCATGGAAGGCGTCGCAGAGCGCGAGGACCTTCTTGCCGTCGCCGGTCGAGATGCCTTGGCAGAGGTCGGTGACCTGCTGGGCCGAGGCGAGTCCGTAGATGGAAAGCACGTCGGCTTCCGTGATCTGCTTGCCGGCGAATGAGATGACCTGGTCCAGGATCGACTGGGAGTCGCGCATGCCGCCGGCGGCGAGGCGGGCGATGGCCGTGAGCGCGTGCTGGTCGGCGGTGACGCCGTCAGCCTTGACGATGCGGGCGAGCTGGGCGGCGATGACCTCCTCGGAGATCGGGTGGAACTCCAGGCGCTGGCAACGGGAGGTGATGGTCGGCAGGACCTTGTCGGCCTCGGTCGTGGCCAGGATGAACTTCACCCAGGGCGGCGGCTCTTCGAGGGTCTTGAGCAGCGCGTTGAAGGCGTCCTTCGTGAGCTGGTGGACTTCGTCGATGATGAAGACCTTGAACGGGCAGCTCGTCGGGGAGAACTGGCACTCGTCGCGGATCTTCTTGGCGTCCTCGATGGAACGGTTGGAGGCGGCGTCGATCTCGACGACGTCGAGGCAGTTGCCCTGCTCGATCGCGAGGCAGACCGGGTCGTCGAGGGAAAAGTCGGGCTTCGGGCCGCCGGCGCAGTTCAGGGCCTTGGCCAGGATGCGCGCGGTGGTCGTCTTGCCGGTGCCACGCGGGCCGACGAAGAGATAGGCGTGCGCCATGCGCTTCGTCTCAAGCGCGTTGCGGAGCGTCTTGACGATATGCTCCTGCCCGACGAGCTCGTCGAAGCGGCGGGGACGCCAGCGGCGCGCGATGACCTGGAAGCCGGGTGCAGACACTGGCGTCTAGGTAAGGTCGGGCCGCAGGGGTGTCAACGGGGCAAACCCCGGCTTATTCCCATTCGATGGTCGCCGGCGGCTTCGACGAGACGTCGTAGACCACGCGGTTGATGCCCTTCACCTCGTTGATGATGCGGGTCGAGGCGCGCTGCAGCACGTCGTACGGCAGGCGCGCCCAGTCGGCGGTCATCGCGTCGGAGGAGGTCACCGCGCGCAGGGCGCAGACGTTGTCGTAGGTGCGTCCGTCGCCCATGACGCCGACGCTGCGCACCGGCAGGAAGACCGCGAAGGCCTGCCAGACCTTGGCGTATTGGCCGGAGGCGCGGAGCTCGTTGATGAAGATGTCGTCGGCCTTGCGGAGCACCTCGAGGCGTTCCTTGGTGATGTCGCCGCAGACGCGGACGGCCAGGCCGGGGCCCGGGAACGGGTGGCGCCAGACCATGTCGTGCGGGAGGCCGAGGGCTTCGCCGAGGGCGCGGACCTCGTCCTTGAAGAGCTCGCGCAGGGGCTCGAGCAGCTTGAGCTTCATGTGCTTCGGCAGGCCGCCCACGTTGTGGTGGCTCTTGATCGTCGCGGCGGGTCCGCCGTTGGGCGAAAGCGATTCGATGACGTCCGGGTAGAGCGTGCCCTGGGCGAGGAAGTCGACCTTGCCCTTCTTCGTGCGCTGGACCTCGGCGATGGAGCGTTCGAAGACCTTGATGAACTCGTGGCCGATGATCTTGCGCTTGCGCTCGGGGTCGGTGACGCCCTTGAGCTTGCGGAGGAAGACGGCGGAGGCGTCGACGACGCGGAGGTCGACCTTGAACTTGCCGCGGAACATCTTCTCGACCTGGGCGCGCTCGTTGAGGCGCAACAGGCCGTTGTCGACGAACACGCAGGTCAGCTGCTTGCCGATGGCGCGCTGGATGAGGGCGGCCGCGACGGAGGAGTCGACGCCGCCGGAGAGGCCGAGGATCACCTGGGACTTGCCGACCTTTTCGCGGATCTCGCGGACGGCGGTCTCGACGTAGTCGTCCATCTTCCACGTCGGCTTGCAGCGGCAGATGCGGAAGAGGAAGTTGCGAAGGATGTCGATGCCGCGTTCGGAATGGGCCACCTCGGGGTGGAACTGGATGCCGTAGAAGCGGCGTTTGGTATCCTCGATGACCGCGCATTCGGAGTTCTCGGTCGAAGCGACCGCCTTGAAGCCGCGCGGAAGACGGGTGATCTTGTCGCCATGGGAGTTCCACACGCGGAGCGGGGACTTCAGTCCCTGGAGGAGCTGCGAGCCCTTGCGGAAGGAAAGCACGCCGTGGCCGTATTCGCGGTGCGAGCTGCTGGCGACATTGCCGCCGAGCATCTGGCCCATGAGCTGCACGCCGTAGCAGATGCCGAGGACCGGGAGGCCCATCTCGAAGACGCCCGGATGCGGGTGGGGCGAGCCCTTCGCCTTCACGCTGTCGGGGCCGCCGGAGAGGATGACGCCGACGACGCCGTCGGCGCGCAAGGTCTCAGGCGTGACGCCGAAGGGATAGATGCGGGAGTGGACGTTGCATTCGCGTACGCGGCGCGCGATGACCTTGGTCAGCTGCGAGCCGAAATCGAGGATGGCGATGGACTGGGTGGCCATGATGGGAAAGTGTGAGGGGTTCAGAACTTGAGGCGAACATTGTTCCATCCGCAACGGGGGCAGACGGCTTCCTCGCGGCGACGGGGCCGGACGTAGGTCAGGCCGCAACGGACGCAGGAAAAGGCGGAATTGATGCGGCGGTGGTCCGAGAGGAGCACGTCGCGGCGGTCGTACCATGCCTGCAACCCGAACAGGATGACCGCGGCCAGCCCGGCCAGGAAGGCCAGGAAGGCGCCGAGGTCGACGGGGATCTGCATGGACGGGAGGTTCGGAAAAGGCGAGACGCGCCAGCCGGTGGGCGGACGCGTCTCGGGTTCAAGCCTGGGCGGTCAGCTCAGGCCTGCGCAGGAGCGGCGGCCGCTTCCTTCTTGGCCTTGGGCTTGCGCGCCGTCTTGGCCTTCGGGGTCATGTCCGGGGACTTGTCGTCCTTGGCCACGAGCTCGATGAGCGCGGTCTCCGCGGCGTCGCCCTTACGGGCGCCGAGCTTGTAGATGCGGGTGTAGCCGCCGTTGCGTCCGAGGAACTGCTGCGCGCGCTCCTTGAACAGGAGCTGGGCGGCGTCTTCGTTACGCAGCTTGGCGAGCGCCAGGCGGTAGTAGTGGAGCTTCACCGACTTGTCGGCGGACTGCTCGGCCTTCTTGGCGTAGGTGATGATCTGCTCGGCGAAAGGACGGAGGGCCTTGGCGCGGGAGAGCGTCGTGGTGATGCGCGCGTTGGTGAACAACGCGGACGCGAGGTTGGCGACGAGGGAGCGGCGATGGGCCGTCTTGACACCAAGGACGTGATTGTGGGTGCGGTGACGCATGAGGGTTGGTCCGGTCTGGGTTAGGCGTTGACGCCCTTGTCGAGGAGGCCCTCGTTGATCTTCTGACCGAGCGAGAGGCCGAGCTGCTCGAGCTTGGCCTTGATCTCGTTGAGGGACTTCTTGCCGAAGTTGCGGTACTTGAGCATCTCCTGCTCGGTCTTCATCGCCAGTTCGCCGACGGTGTTGATGTTGGCGTTGTTGAGGCAGTTGGCCGCGCGGACGGAGAGTTCGATCTCGTTGACGGACATGTTGAGCAGCTTGCGGAGACGGTTGGTCTCCTCGCTGATCTCCTTGTGGCCGGTCTCGAACTCGACGGAGTCGGCGGAGACGGTGTCGAACACTTCGAGGTGGTGACGCAGGATCGCGGAGGCTTCCTTGAGGGCTTCGTCCGGGGTGATGCGGCCGTCGGTGGAGACTTCGAGCACGAGCTTGTCGTAGTCGGTCTTGTCGCCGGAGCGGGTGGACTCGACGGAGTACTTCACGAGGGTGACCGGCGAGAAGAGGGAGTCGACGGGGATGGAACCGATGGCCTGTTCGGCCTTCTTGTTCTCCTCGGCGGAAGCCCAGCTGCGTCCCACGGTGACTTCGAGGTCCGCGTAGAAGCGACGCTTGCGGTCGAGGGTGCAGATGACCTGGTCAGGGTTGACGAGGGTGACGGTGGCTCCCTTGGTCTCGAACTTGATGTCCGAAGCCTTCACGGGGCCGGTCTTGTTGACGTCGATGGTTCCCTTGAAGGCCTCGCGCTTGTTGGCCTCGGTGCGGATGCGCACCTTCTTGAGGTTGAGGACGATCTCGGTGACGTCTTCGACGACGCCTTCGATCGGCTGGAACTCGTGCTGCACGCCTTCGATCGTCACGGAGGAGATCGCGGCTCCTTCGATGGAGCTGAGCAGGATGCGGCGGAGGGAGTTGCCGACGGTGTGACCGAAGCCCGTCTCGAAGGGTTCGGCGAAGTACTTCGCGTAGGTGGGGGTGGCGGAAGACTCCTCCTTCTTGAGGGTCTTGGGGCGTTGGAACTGTCCGAGGCGCTTGGTCATGTCTGTGGGTCCGTGGGTTGGGTTTGCTTGGCTGGGATCAGCGGCTGTAGAATTCGACGATGATCTGGACGTTGACGTCGGAGGGAAGTTCTTCCTTGGCGGGCTCGCGGACGATCTGGCCGTTGAGCTGGTCGGCCTGGACGACGAGCCAAGCCGGAGCGGAACGCCCCTGGCCTTCTTCGACGGCGCGGGTGGCGAGCTGCTTGGAAGAGGTGCGGTCGCGGACTTCGATCTTCTCGCCGGGCGAGGTGGCGAAGCTGGCGACGTCGACCTTGCGGCCGTCGACGCGGATGTGACCGTGGGCCACGAGCTGACGGGCGGCGGCGCGGGAGTTGGCGAAACCGAGGCGGAACACCACGTTGTCGAGACGGGTCTCGAGGATGCGGAGGAAATTGTCGCCGGCGACGCCGCCCATGCGCTTGGCGCGTTCGAAGGAGAGGCGGAACTGCTTCTCGGTGAGGCCGTACATCATGCGGAGCTTCTGCTTCTCATTGAGGCCGACGCCGTATTCGGAGACCTTGCGGCGGGTCGTCTTGCCGTGGATGCCCGGAGGGTACGGACGACGCTCTTCACCCTTGGAGGTGGGGAAAATGTTCTGACCGAAGCGACGATTGAGCTTCGTGGTGGGACCGGTGTAACGAGACATGGTGTATTAGGTTTTGGTAGAGGTGGCGGATTGGAGGACCCGCCCGGTTTGCCATAGCCGGACGGTGATGCGGAAAGCGGGGGCGATCAGACGCGACGGCGCTTGGGCGGGCGGCAGCCGTTGTGGGGGATCGGGGTGGTGTCGAGGATCGAGGTGACGTTCAGGCCGAGCACCTGGAGGGCGCGGATGGCGCTGTCGCGCCCCATGCCCGGACCCTTGACGCGGACGGAGACGTCCTTGAGGCCGTGAGCCATGGCGAGCTTGGCGGCCTCGGAGCAGACGACCTGGGCGGCGTAGGCGGTGGACTTGCGGGAGCCACGGAACTGGTGACGGCCGGCGCTGCCCCAGGAGATCACGTTGCCGTTGGCGTCGGTGATCGTGACCTTCGTGTTGTTGAAGGTCGCGAGGATGTGGCAGATGCCGGTGGTGATGTTCTTCGAGCCTTTGGCGCGACGGACCTTCACTTCGCCGAGCTCTTCGCCGAGGAGTTCCTTGGCGGTGATCTCCTTGCGTTCCGGAGCGGCGGCTTCGGCCGGAGCGGCCGCGGAGGCGACGACTTCGGGGGCGGCGGCGCCTTCGGCGGCGGGGGCCTTCGGCTTCTTGGCCTTGGGCGTCTTGGGGGCTTCTTCGCTCATCGTTAAATAGTTTTAGGAGAAAGGTTGGCTTACTTGGACGGAGCCGCGGCGACGCCGACGGTCTTACGCTTGCCCTTGCGGGTACGGGCGTTGGTGCGCGTGCGCTGTCCACGGACCGGGAGGCCGCGGAAGTGACGGAGGCCACGGTAGCACTTGATCGCCTGGAGGCGCTTCAGATTCTGGGCGATGTCGCGACGGAGGTCGCCTTCGCACTTGTAGCCCATGCGGACGATGTACTCGACGATCTTGTTCAGCTGCTCTTCGGAGAGGTTCTGGGCCCGCATGGCGGGGTCGAAGCCGAGGGCCTCGCAGATCTCCGTGGCGCGGCGCGGGCCGATGCCGTAGATGTAGCGGAGAGAGATCTCTACTTTCTTGTTGTTGGGAATGTCTACGCCGAGGATTCGAGGCATGGTGTCCGTGCTGTTTGGAAGGTGGGAAAGAGGTCGGAACTTGAAGGTTCTGGTGGGATTGGAAAGCAAAAAATGCGGTTTAAACGAGGGTCAGGATTTCGGGACCGTTTTCAGTCACCAGGACGGTATGCTCGAAGTGGGCCGAGACCATGCCATCAGCGGTCCGGGCGGTCCATCCATCGGAGGCCATGACGATCTTATGGGAGCCAAGATTGACCATCGGTTCGATGGCTAAGGCCATGCCAGGCAGCAACTTAGGTCCAGTTCCCGCCTTACCGTAGTTCGGAATCTGGGGTTCTTCGTGCATTTTGCGGCCGACGCCATGGCCGACGAAGTCCCGGACGATGCCATACCCCCCGGGGGTCAGGGCTTCCTGGATGGCCGCCGAAATGTCCCCTACCCTGTTGCCGACGCAGGCGGCGGCGATGCCTGCCTGGAGCGCTTTCTCGGTATCGACGCATAGCTGACGGGCCCGGGGGTCGACGGCGCCGACGAGGATGGTGCGGGCGTTGTCCCCGATGAAGCCGTCGCGACGGACGACGACGTCGAGGGAGACGAGGTCGCCGTCCCGGACGATGCGGTCAGCTGAGCCGATACCGTGGACGATTTCGTCGTTGAGGGAGATGCAGACGTAACCCGGGTAGCTGAGACGGCCGACGACGTAGCCGTGGCAGGCGCTCTCGCAGCCGTGCCGCGCCATGAGTCCGCGGGCGGCGGCGTCGAGGCCCGCGGTGGAGATGCCGGGGACGACGAGCGTCGAAAGGTCGTGGAGGACGCGGGCCGCGGCGGCGCACGCCGACCGCATGCGACTCACGTCCTCGGCCGACTTCAAATCGATCATCCCGGAAGAGACTTAACCGGCGAAACCGCCGAAGTGGTTCAGGCCCCAGGCCAGGAGGCCGAGGACGAACAGGAAGAGACAGGTCTTCTCGAGCGAACCGAGGGCCGAGCCTTCGCCTTCGGAACGCAGCGATGCGGCCGGGACGGGGACGCCGCCGATGCGGCCCTTCTTGAGGAATCCTTCGTAGTTGCGCTGCAGGAGATAGGTCTCGATCTGGCGCATGGTGTCCAGCATCACGCCGACGGTGATGAGGCCGCCGGTGCCGCCGAGGAAGGTGGCGAGTCGCATCGGGAAGCCGAGCTGCACGATGAAAAGGTCGGGCATCAGCGCGATGATGAGCAGGAAGACGGAACCGGCCAGCGTCAGGCGGGTCATCACGAAGTCCAGGAACTGGGCGGTATGCTCGCCGGGGCGGACGCCCAGGATGTAACCGTTGTTCTTCTTCAGGTCGTCGGCGATCTGCACCGGACGGAACATGATCGAGATCCAGAAGTAGCTGAAACCGAAGATCAGGACCGAATACAACGTGTAGTAGAAGCCGTTGTTACGGGAGAAGAAGTCGGCCCAGTCGCGGAGGAAGGCGAGCGTCGGGAAGTAGGTGCTCAGCGGGTTGAGCAGCATGGGCGGGAAGCTCATGATGGCGCCGGCGAAGATCACCGGCATGACGCCCGCGTAATTGACCTTGAGGGGGAGGTAGTTCGTCTGCGCGCCGTACATCTTACGGCCGACCATGCGCTGGGCGTACTGGATCGGGATCTTACGGACGGCCTGGTTGATGGCGACCATCGCGGCCGTGACGGCGACGAAGAGGAGGACCATGCCCGCGGCCTTCTCCCAGCCATGGGAGTTGGCGGCGGCGGCGCCGACCTTGCCGCCGAAGGTCATGTCGACGAAGGAGGTGAGCGCGCCGGGGATGTCGGCGAGGATGCCGACGGTGATCAGGACGGAGGTGCCGTTGCCGATGCCGCGTTGGGTGATCTGCTCGCCGAGCCAGAGCATGACGATCGCGCCGGAGGTGAGGAGGCAGACGCCGAGGCAGACGAAGAGCGTCTTGCTCTCCATCACGACGATGGTGCCGGTGAAGTTGCCGAGGCCGAGCGCCTGGCCGACCTGCTGCGGATTGCAGAAGGCGCCGAGGAGCAGCGCGGACTGGACGACCGCGATGAGGATGGTGAGGTAGCGGGAGTACTGGGCGACCTTCTGGCGGCCGACTTCGCCTTCCTGCTGCAGACGGGCGATGGACGGCACGACGGCCGACATCAGCTGCATGATGATCGAGGCGCTGATGTAGGGCATGATGCCCAGCGAGAAGACCGCGCCCTTGAGGAGCGCGCCACCCGTGAACATGTTGTACATCGCGACCACTCCGCCGGCCGACTTGTCGGCCATGGAGTGGTAATAATCCATGATGTCCTTCGGATCGATGCCCGGCAGCGGGATGTTCGCGCCGATACGGGCGACGAACACCAACGCGACGGTGGCGACCAGACGGGCCCTGAGCTCAGGGATCCTCCAGCAGTTGGCGAAGGCCGAGAACATCGGGGTCAGGGTGAGCCGAGGCTCACTCGGCGGAAGCCGTCTTCTTGATCTCGATCAGGACCGCCTTGCCGCCGGCCTTCTCGATCTTGGCCTTGGCGTCCTTGGAGAAGCGGTGGGCCTTGACGGTGACGGCGCGCGTGAGCTCGCCGGTACCGAGGATCTTGAGGAGAGGAGCGGACTTGCGGAGCACGCCGGCGGCCACGAGTTCCTCGAGACCGAAGGTCTTGCCTTCGAGTTCCTGGAAGTCGCGGACGTTGAGCACGGCGTAATCGACGCGGTTGACGTTCTTGAAGCCGCGGTGAGGCAGGCGACGGTAGAGCGGCATCTGACCGCCTTCGAAGCCGGGGCGATGACCGCCGCCGGAGCGGGCCTTCATGCCCTTGTGACCACGGCCGGAAGTCTTGCCGTGACCGGTGCCGCGGCCGCGGCCTAGGATCTTGTGGCGATGGGTGGAGCCCTTGATGTTGGGCAGAGAGTCGAGTTTCATGTCTGTGTGTTCCGCTTAGGCGCGGAGGGCCTTGATTTGTTCGAGGGTGCGGAGCTTGGAGAGACCGTCCAAGGTGGCCTTCACGATCGCCTGCGGGTTGTTGGAACCCATGGACTTCGAGAGGACGTCCTTGTAACCGGCGACTTCCAGGACGGCACGGACGCCGCCGCCGGCGATGAGGCCGGTACCGGGCGCGGCCGGGCGCAGCATCACGACGCCGCCGTCGGCGTGGCCGATGACTTCGTGCGGGATGGTGTTACCACGGAGGTTGACGCGGACGAGGGCGCGGTGGGCGCGGTCGGTGCCCTTGCGGATCGCATCGGGAACTTCCTTGGCCTTGCCGTAACCCACGCCGACGCGTCCCTTGCCGTCACCGGCCACGACGAGCGCGGCGAAGTTGAAGCGACGGCCGCCTTTGACGACCTTGGAGCAGCGGTTGATGTGGACGACCTTGTCGTTATATTCGGAAGCAGGACCGTCGTTGCGGTTGTCGCGACGAGGACCACGGCCAGGGCCGCCAGGACCGTTGCGACGGCCACCGGGACCACCGGGGCCACCAGGACCACGGCGATCGCCGCCAGGGCCGGAACGGCCGGGGGCAGCGGAAGCGGGGGCGGCAGGAGCCGCGGCGGGGGTGTTTTCAGCGCTCATGAAATTAGAAAGTCAGGCCGGCCTGGCGGGCGGCTTCGGCGAAGGACTTGACGGTGCCATGGTAGCGGCGACCGGCGCGGTCGAAGACCACGGTGGTGAGACCGGCGGCCTTGGCCTTGGCGCCGAAAGCAGCGCCGAAAGCGGTCGCACCGGCGACGTTGGCCTTCAGCTTCTGGCCACGGAGGTCCTTGGAGGTGGTCGCGAGGGAGACGAGGGTCACGCCCTTGTCGTCGTCGATGGCCTGGGCGTAGAGATGCACGTGGGTCATCTTGAGCGCGAGGCGCGGGCGGGCGGCGGTGCCGCGCACCGTCTTGCGGATGCGCCAGCGACGCTTCTGCGCCAGGAGATTCTTCTTCTGCAGTTTCATGGAATGTGTTCGGTTCGGGCGGATTAGGCCGTCTTCTTGCCCTCCTTGCGGCGGACGAATTCGCCTTCGACGCGGACGCCCTTGCCCTTGTAAGGCTCGACGGGCTTGTACAGCTTGATCGAAGAGGCGACCTGTCCGACCATGTGGCGGTCGGGACCGGTGATGACGAGCTTGGTGCCGTCGGTGACGACGACCTTCACGCCGGCCGGGATGACGTACTTGATCGGGTGCGAATAGCCGAGGGCGAGGTCGAGGACGTTGCCCTTGAGGATGGCCTTGAAGCCGACGCCTTCGATCAGGAGGGTCTTGGTGTATTCGGTGGCGACGCCTTCGCACATGTTGCGGATGATGGCGCGCACGGTGCCGTGGAGGGCGCCGGCGGTGCCGGGCTTCACGACCTTGCCGGCGGCGTCCTTGACCTCGGTGAGGTCAGTGACGTTGACGACCTTGGCGTCGGCGACGACGCCGATCTCCTTCGGGAAGGGTTTCGAGAGTTCGCCCTTGGGCCCCTTGACGACGACGACGTTGTCCTTCACGGACACGGTCACCTTGTCGGGGATGTTGACGGGCTGCTTACCAATTCGGCTCATTGAGTTGCTTGTTTAAGGGTGGGACGGGTTACCAGACCTTCGCGAGGAGCTCGCCGCCGACTTTCTGGCGACGGGCTTCGGCGTCGGTCATGACGCCGCGGGAGGTGGTCAGGATGGAGACACCCATGCCGCCGATGACCTTGGGGACGGAGCTGTAGCCGGCATAGATGCGGCGACCAGGGGTCGAGACGCGTTCGATGCTGGTGATCGCCGGGACGCCGGCGACGTACTTGAGGGAGATCTCGAGGACGGGCAGGCCTTCGCGCTCGGCCTTGCGGGCGGAGGCGACGTAACCGGCGTCGACGAGGATCTTGGCGACGCCTTCGCGGAGGCGGGACCACTGGACGGTGATCACGGCCTTCTGGGCCTGGGATCCGTTGCGGATGGAGGTGAGGAAATCCCCGATGGTGTCAGTAGAAGCGGACATGGTTTTGTTTTTCTGTTGGATTACCAGGAGGCCTTGGTGACGCCGGGAATCTGGCCGTTGAGCGCGAGCTCGCGGAAGGTGATACGGGAAAGGCCGAACTTGCGGATGAACGCACGCGGACGGCCGGAGATGGAACAGCGGTTCTTCTGGCGGACCTTCGACGAACTGCGGGGCAGCTTCGCGAGGGCGCGCTGGGCTTCGTAGAAAGCTTCTTCGGTGACCTTGGGGTCGGCGAGGACCTTCTTGAGTTCGGCGCGCTTGGCGGCGTACTTCTTGACGAGACGGTCGCGCTTGAGGGCGCGTTGGATGACGGACTTCTTGGCCATGCTGGTAAGGAGTTGGGGGTTAGGCCTTGGCGGCGGTGGCGGCGGCCGCGTCGGCGGCGCTGGAGCGGCGGAACGGCATGCCGAGGAGGCGGAGCAGCTCACGGCCTTCTTCGTCGGTCTGGGCCGACGTGACGATCACGACGTCCATGCCGATGTTGGCGCGCTGGGAGCCATCGGCCTGGGTTTCCGGGAAGATGGTGTGGTCGACGATGCCGAGCGAGTAGTTGCCACGGCCGTCGAGACGGTTGGAGGTGCCGCGGAAGTCGCGGATCATCGGGAGGGCCACCGCGGTGAGGCGGAGGTAGAACTCCCACATGCGGGCGCCGCGGAGCGTGACCATGCAACCGAGGGTCATGCCTTCGCGCACCTTGAAGGAAGCGACGGACTTGGACGCCTTGGTGAGGACGGGCTTCTGGCCGGAGAGCTTGGTGATGTCCTTGACGACTTCGGCGATGTGCCCTTTGTCGGCCTCGGCCTTGAAGGCGGAGTTCAGGACGATCTTCTTCAGGTTCGGGACCTGGTGGATGTTCTTGTAACCGCGGCTCTTGATGAGCTCGGGGACGACCTTCTCGAGGTAGTACTTCTTCAGGTAAGGAACGGATGCCATTTGCGTGTGATTCTCGGGTGGTTTCGTCAGGTTTACTTCTTGGCGGCCTTGGCCGGCTTCTTCGCGCGACGGGCGTCCCAGAGGGAGCCGAGCATCACGTTGGAGCGATGGATGGGGGCTTCCTTCTCGGTGATGCCGCCCTGCCCGTCCTGGGTGCGCTTCAGGTGGCGCTTGACGAGGTTCAGGCCCTCGATGGTGAGGCGTTCGTCGGCGCGGTTGTAGCTGACGACTTTGCCGCGCTTGCCTTTTTCGGCGCCGGAGATGACGACGACTTCGTCACCCTTCTTGATGTCGGTCTTGGACATGGTGTTCAGAGTACCTCGGGAGCGAGGGAGATGATCTTCATGAAGTTCTTGCTGCGGAGTTCGCGAGCGACGGGCCCGAAGATGCGGGTTCCCTTGGGGTTGCCGTTCTCGTCGAGGATGACGACGGCGTTGGTGTCGAAGCGCAGGTAGCTGCCGTCCGCTCGGCGGATCGGGGCGACGGTGCGGACGATGACGGCGCGGCAGACCGAGCCCTTCTTCACCTGGGCGTCAGGGGTCGAATCCTTGACGGAGCAGATGATGATGTCACCCACGCCGGCGGTGTCGGTGAGCTGGCCGAGACGACGGATCATGCGGACCCTGCGGGCCCCGGTATTGTCGGCTACTTCGAGCCGGGAAAGCATCTGAATCATTGTAAGAAGGGTCGGAGGTTAGGGGGGCCGATCAGTCGTCGATGGACTGGGCGGCGATCTTCGCGGCTTCGACGACGCGGACGACGCGCCAGCGCTTCAGCTTGGAAAGGGGGCGGGTCTCCATGATCTCGACCTTGTCGCCGGGTTTGCACTCGTTCTTCTCGTCGTGCGCGTGCAATACGGTGCGGCGCTTGACCTCCTTGCCGTACACGGGGTGCGGCACGGTGTACTGGTAGTTGACCTTGATGGTCTTGTCTCCCGAGCGGGAGGCGACGAGACCCAGGAGGGTCTTGCGGTTGGAGCGGTCTTCGGACATCGGTAAAAGCGTTTGGGGGTGGATTACTTCTTCTTCGCCGGGGCGGACTTGCCGGAAAGGACCGTCATGCAGCGGGCGACGTCGCGGCGCAGCGCGCGGAAACGGGCGGAATTCTCGACGGCGCCGGTGGCCTTCTTGAGGCGCAGGCTGAGGAGCTCTTCGCGGGCTTCGCGGATGCGCTTCTGCAGTTCGGCGGGAGCCAGGGGGCGCAGGGCCGTGGCAGCGGTGGGCTTATCTTTCCGGTAGGTGGACATCGGTGAAAAGGGTCAGTTATGGGTGGTCGGGGCCGGTTGCATCAATACTTTTCGAGTTCTTCGCGGGCGACGAAGCGGCAGCGGAGCTGGAGCTTGGTGTCGGCGAGGCGCATGGCTTCGCGGGCCATGCTGATCGGCACGCCGGCGACTTCGAAGAGCATGGTGCCAGGCTTGATGCAGGCCACGTAATACTCGACGCTGCCCTTACCGGAGCCCATTCGGACTTCGGCCGGCTTCTTGGTCACCGGGGTGTGGGGGAAGATGCGCATCCACATCTTGCCCTTGCGCTTCAGGGCGCGGGAGATGGCGATACGGGCGGCTTCGATCTGGTTGGCCGGAACGCGGCCGCGATCGAGGGACTGGATGCCGAAGTCGCCGAAGGACAGCGTGTTGCACGCCGTGGCGTTGCCGCGGATCTTGCCCTTGCGGTGCTTGCGCCACTTGGTGCGAGCGGGTTGGAGATTGGCCATGTTGGTCTGGAAGTTGAAGGTTGGGAGGGAGGCTTAGAACTCGGAGTCCTTGGAGCAGATCCAGCACTTGATGCCGACCTTGCCGGCGAGGGTGCGAGCCTCGGTGAAACCGTAGTCGATGTTCTCGCGGAGGGTGTGGAGCGGGACGCGGCCGACGCGAGCGGACTCGACGCGGGCGATCTCGGCGCCACCGAGACGACCGCCGAGGCGGATACGGATGCCGTCGGCGCCGTTGGTCATGGTGGTCTGGACGGCCTTCTTCATGGCACGACGGAAGGAGATGCGGCGCTCCAGCTGGAGGGCGATGTTCTCGGCGACGAGCTGGGCCACGAGGTCGGGGCGCTTCACTTCGTTCACTTCGAGGATGATGTCGTCGATGCGGGCCTTGCCGGCGACCTTCTGGATCTCGGCGCGGAGGTTCTTGAGCTCATCGCCCTTGCGGCCGATGACGACGCCCGGACGGGCGGTCCAGATGCGGACGCGGACTTTCTGGCCGGCGCGCTCGATGAAGATGCGGGGCACCGCCGCCTGGCGGAGCTTCTCCTTGAGGTACTCGCGGATGCGGTAGTCCTCGAGGATGTTGGCCGGGAAGTCGCGCTTGGTGGCGTACCAGCGGGATTCCCAGTTGCGGCGGACGGCTAGACGGAAGCCGATCGGATTTACTTTCTGGCCCATGTTTCGGAAATTACTTGGTGGCGGAACCCAGAGCCACGCGGATGTGGCTCATGGACTTGTGGATAGGGTGGGCGGAACCGCGGGCGGCCGGCATCGAACGCTTGATGACCGGGCCCTGGTTGACCGTGGCGGAGACGATCACGAGGTCGCTGCTGGAGAGGTTGTGGTTGTTCTCGGCGTTGGCGATCGCGCTGGCGAGGGTCTTGCCGAGGAGGCGGGCGGACTTGCGCGGGATGAAGCGGAGGAGCTGGATGGCTTCCTCGGCGGGGAGACCCTGGATCTGGCGCGCGACTTCGCGGACCTTCTGGGGCGACATACGGGCAAAACGGGTGGTGGCGTGGACTTCCATGACTTTGGTAAAGGTTGGGTTAGATGCGGGAGTTGGCGCGGAGGGTGACGAGGTCGCCGGCGGTGATCGCGGCGGAGGGGTCGAGGGAGAGGATGAGGGCGACGGAACGGCGGAGGCCGGCTTCGGCGATGACGACGGCGCCGAAGGCGCGGCCATCACGGCTCACGTTGCAGACCGTACCGGGGCGGAAGCCGCGGTCGTGACCGCCATCCAAGACCACCAGATCCGTCGCGCGGGCGGAGACGACCGCGACGACCGGAGCCTTGCCATCCGCTTCGGCCGCACCAGGCGCACGGACTTCCGCGCCGACCGCGGTGGCGGCGACGAGAAGGGCGGACATGGTGAGGACGTTGCGCACGGAGGAGGATTACTGGGCTTCCTTGCGGGAGGGCTGGGTGTGCTGGCGGAAAGTGCGCGTCGGAGCGAACTCACCGAGCTTATGGCCGACCATGTTCTCCGTCACATAGACGGGGACGAAGGCCTTGCCGTTATGGACTTCGAGGTTGAGGCCGATGAAGTCCGGGGTGACCGTCGAGCGGCGCGACCAGGTCTTGATCGGCTTGCGGCTGTTGGCCTTCTGGGCGACGGTGACTTTGTCGACGAGGTGGGAGTCGACATAGAAACCCTTTTTGCGGGAGCGTGCCATGTTAAGAGAGGTTCAGTGAGGGTTAGACCTGCTTCACCTTGCGTCCGTTGCGGCGCAGGATGATCTGGTTGTTGGAGGCCTTCGCCTTGGTGCGGGTCGGGAAGCCCTTGGCGAGCTGGCCCCACGGGGACTTGAGGTGCTGACGACCGCCGCCACCCTTCTTCTTGCCGCCACCACCGCCGTTCGGGTGGTCGACCGGGTTCATGGACATACCACGCTGGCGCGGACGGATGCCCTTCCAGCGGCTGCGGCCGGCCTTGCCCAGGCTGGCGTTGTGGTGGTCGACGTTGCCGACGATGCCCACGGTGGCGCGGCAATCGGCGTTAAGGTAGCGCTGTTCGCCCGAAGGCATGCGCAGGATCGCACGGCCGGCTTCGAGGCCGAGGAGCTGGGCGAAGCCGCCGGCGGAGCGGGCGAGCTGACCACCCTTGCCGGGTTCGATCTCGATGCAGTGGATGAAGGTGGCCGGAGGGATCAGGCTCAGCGGCAGGGAGAGACCAGGGGTCAGCTGTTCCTGCGCGGTGTTGGTGCTGACGACCTTGTCGCCGACCTTGAGGCCATCCGGAGCGAGGATGTAGTTCAGGGTCTTGTCGGCGTACTCGATGAGGGCCAGGTGGGCGGTGCGGTTCGGATCGTACTCGATCCGGATGACGGTGGCCGGGGCGTCGAGGCGATCGCGACGGAAGTCGATGGCGCGATAGAGCTTCTTGTGACCTCCGCCACGACGACGGGAGGTGATGCGGCCGTAACAGTTACGGCCCATCGCGCGGTGCTTGAATTCGGTGAGCGAGCGCTCGGGGCGACCGGCGTGCAGGCCCTCGGTCTTCACGCGAACCAGGAAGCGCGTGCCGGGGGTGATGGGACGATGGGTGATGATGGGCATGGCTTGGCTGCTCCGAGATTAGGCGAGGGAGATGACGTCGCCCTTCTTCAGGGTGACGATGGCGCGACGGGAATCCGTCTCGGTGAAGATCGAACCGCCGGAGAGACGGCTGCGGCGCAGCTTGCCCTTGCGGATGAGGATGTTGATCTTCTCGACGGTCACCTTGAAGTTGGCCTCGACGGCCTTCTTGATCTGGGCGCGGTCGGCTCCCGGAAGGACTTCGAAGACGTACTTGTTGGCTTCGGCGAGGCCGGAGGCCTTTTCCGTGAGGATCGGGCGGCTGATGATTTCAGAAGCGGGCTTCATGGGATGACGGTCTTAGTTTTTGGCGCGCTCGAGGACCTTCTTGAGGCCGTCTTCCGAGATCAGGACACGCGGGGTGCGCACGAGATCGAGAGCGTTGAGGTTGGAAGAATTGGAGAAGACCGCGCGGCTGACGTTGCGGCTGGCCCGGACGACGGTGTCGGACCAGGCGCTGTCGACGACGAGGAGGCGCTTGCCGGCGGGGCTCACGTTGGCGAGCACCTTGGCGAAGAGCTTGGTCTTGGGCTGGGCGACTTCGAACTTCTCGATGACCGAGAGACCGCCGTCGGCGGCGAGTTCGAAGAGGGCGCGCTGGAGGGCGACCTTCTTGGCCTGCGCGGTGATGGTCTTGGACCAGTCGCGGGGGCGCGGACCGAAGACGATGCCGCCCTTGAACATCTGGGGGGCGCGCTTGTCGCCGTGACGGGAACCGCCGGAACCCTTCTGCGGGAGGACCTTCTTGCCGGAACCGGCGACTTCGCCGTAATCCTTGGTCTTGGAGGTGCCCTGGCGCTTGTTGGCCTGGTAGGAGACGATGACCTGCTTGAGCAGGGCCACGCCCTTGTCGCCTTCGAAGGAAGGGATGTCGAATTCCTTCTCGGTGAAGGCGGATCCGTCGGGCTTGTAAACTTTGAGCTTCATATCGCTGAGATGCTGGGTGGGTTACTTGGCGGCGATGGCCTTCTTGGCCGGACGCACGAGGACGACCTCACCGTTGGCGCCGGGGAAGCTGCCCTTGATGAGGAGGAGGTTCTTCTCGGCGAGGACCTGGACGACGCGGAGATTCTGGACGGTGCGCTGCACCTGGCCCATGTGGCCCGGCATGCGCTTGCCTTTGAAGACGTGACCCGGGGTCTGACGCATGCCGATCGAGCCGATTCGGCGGTGCATCATGTGACCGTGGGAGTCCGGCTGGCCGTCCATGTTGTGGCGCTTGACGACGCCCTGGAAGCCGCGGCCCTTGACGGTGCCGATGACGTCGACCATCTGGCCGACGGTGAACTTCTCGACGGTGATGACGTCGCCGACCTTGGCCTCGGTGGCGCCGGCCTGGCGGATCTCGTGGAGATGGGTGTGGGGAGCGACGCCCGCCTTGCGGAGGTGGCCGACTTCGCCGGCCGACATGCGGCTTTCCTTCTGGGCGCCGAAGGCGATCTGGACGGCGTCGTAGCCGTCCTTATCGACGGTCTTTACCTGGGTGACCGGGCAGGGACCCGCTTGGACGACCGTGACAGGGACGAGGTTGTTCTCCGCGTCATAGACCTGGGTCATTCCGATTTTCTTACCGAGTAGCTGGTGTTTCATTTTTCTAAGAGGCAGGTGGCGTTTCCGCCGTTTGGTCATTGCTGACCTGCATTAGGCTTAGGATTCCTTGCGGAATCTTGGTCCTGATAGAGGGGCTTGGACGTCCTGCGTTGGGTTGGAGGTTAAGGTGGAGGGTTGAAGAGTTAGACTACGATGTTGATGTCAACCCCAGAAGGCAGGTTGAGCTTCTTCAGTTCGTCGACGGTCTGGGCGTTGGGCTCCATGATCTCGATCAGACGCTTGTGCGTGCGGATCTCGAACTGGTCCATGGACTTCTTGTCCACGTGGGGCGAACGGTTGACGGTAAGACGGGAGATGTCGGTCGGCAGCGGCACGGGGCCGGAGACGCGGGCGCCGGTGCGCTTGGCGGTGTCGACGATCTCATTGGCGGACTGGTCGACCATGCGGTAGTCGAAGCCCTTGAGCTTGATGCGGATTTTGGTGCGGGCCATCGGGAAGGGTGTGGGAGGGTGAGATTAGGTGCGGGCCGGGGCGCGGGACGAGGTCTCGACGACCTGCTTGAGGATCTGCGCGGGGACCTGCTCGTAGTTGGCGGGCTCCATGGAGTACGAAGCGCGGCCCTTGGAGAGGGAGCGGACGTCCGTGGAATAACCGAACATTTCGGCGAGCGGGACGCGGGCGTCGATGTTGCAGAGGCCGTTCTTGGTGTCCATGCCCTGGATCTGGCCGCGGCGGCGGTTGAGGTCGCCCATGATGTCTCCCTGGTATTCTTCCGGGGTGACGACTTCGACCTTCATGATCGGCTCGAGGAGGATCGGCTTGGCGTCCTTCATGGCTTCCTTGAACGCGAAGATGCCGGCCATCTTGAAAGCCATTTCGTTCGAGTCCACTTCGTGGAAGGAACCGAAGACGATGCGGGCCTTGAAGTTGATCACCGGGTAACCGGCGACGGTGCCGTTGTTGGCGGCTTCGAGGATGCCTTCGGTGGCGGGCTTGATGAATTCCTTGGGGATGACGCCGCCGACGATCTCGTTGACGACTTCTTCGCCCTTCTCGCCGGCCACGCGGGTGGCAGGCGGGTTGGGTTCGAGCTTGATCTCGACGTGCCCGTACTGGCCGCGACCACCCGACTGGCGGATGAACTTGCCCACGCCTTCGGAGGCGGTGTTGATCGTCTCGCGATAGGAGATCTGCGGCTTGCCGGACTTGGCCTCGACCTTGAACTCGCGCTTGAGGCGGTCGACGATGATCTCGAGGTGAAGCTCACCCATGCCGGAGATGAGGGTCTGGCCCGTCTCCGGGTTGGAGGTGACGCGGAAGGTCGGGTCTTCCTGGGCGAGACGCTGCAGGCCGATGGAGAGACGCTCCTGGTCGCCCTTGGAGTTGGGCTCGATGGACATCGAGATGACGGGCTCGGCGAAGGTGGTCTTCTCGAGGATCAGGTCGTCCTCGGCGGTGAGGGTGTCGCCGGTGGCGATGTCCTTCGGGCCGATGATCGCGCAGATGTCACCGGAGTAGGCGACGTCGATTTCTTCGCGGTCCATCGCACGGAGGAGGACGATGCGCGAGATGCGCTCGTTCTTGCGGGTGCGAGGATTGTAGAGGGCTTCGCCCTTCTTGAGCTGGCCGCGGTACACGCGGTAGAAGACGAGCTGGCCGACGTGCGGGTCGGACCACAGCTTGAAGCAGAGGCCGGTGACCTTGGCCTTGTCGTCCGGACCGATGGTGATCTCCTTCTCGCCGTCGTCGATGTGGGCCTTCTGGGGGCGCATGTCGACGGGGGACGGGAGGAAGTCCACGACGCAGTCGAGGAGCATCTGCACGCCCTTGTTCTTGAAAGCGGAACCCGGGATGACGCCGATGAAGTTGAGGGAGAGGGTGGCCTTGCGGATGCCGGTGCGCATCTCGTCGATGGTGACTTCCTGGCCGTCGAGGTACTTGGCGGCGAGGACGTCGTCGAAGTCGGCGAGGGCCTCGATGAGCTTGGTGCGCCACTGCTTGGCTTCTTCCTTCTGGCCTTCCGGGATGTCCACCGTGTGGTACTTCATGCCCTTGGGGTCGGTCTCGTCGTAGACGTAGGCGACGTTCTTGATCAGGTCGATCATGCCCTTGAACTCTTCGCCCTGGCCGATCGGGATGAAGAGCGGGTGGGCGTTGCCCTTGAGCTTGGTGCAGATGTCGTCGACGGCGCCGAAGTAATCGGCGCCGGTGCGGTCCATCTTGTTGACGAAGGCGACGCGCGGGACGCCGTACTTGTTCATCTGGCGCCAGACGGTCTCGGACTGGGGCTGCACGCCGGCGACGGCGCAGAACACGGCGACGGCTCCGTCGAGGACGCGGAGCGAGCGCTCCACCTCGGCCGTGAAGTCCACGTGGCCGGGGGTGTCGATGATGTTGATGCGATGGTCGATGTTCGCGAAATGGCCTTCCTTGGTCTTCCAGCCGGCGGAGATGGCGGCCGCGGTGATCGTGATGCCGCGCTCGCGCTCCTGCTCCATCCAGTCCGTGGTGGCGGTGCCGTCATGGACTTCGCCCATCTTGTGCACCACGCCGGTGTAGAAGAGGATGCGCTCCGTGGTGGTCGTCTTGCCGGCGTCGATGTGCGCGGCGATGCCGATGTTGCGCGTGTGCTCCAGGGGGAACGCGCGGTTGGGAGAGTTGAGGTCGGAAAGCTTGGCCATGGTCGGAACCGTTGTCTGTCTGCGAGGTTACCTGCGGATTACCACTTGAGGTGGGCGAAGGCACGGTTGGCCTGGGCCATCTTGTGCGTCTCTTCGCGCTTCTTCACCACGTTGCCGGTGTTGTTGTAGGCGTCGACGAGTTCGGCGGCGAGGGCTTCGGACATCGTGGTGCCCTTGCGGCCGGCGGCGGCGGCGGCGACCCAGCGCAGCGCGATGCTGTTCTGGCGTTCAGGGGAGACTTCGACCGGGACCTGGTAGGTGGCGCCACCGACGCGACGGCTCTTCACTTCGAGCTTCGGGCGGCAGTTCTCGAGGGCGCCAAGCATCAGCTCGACGGGATTGCCCTTCATCAGCTTTTCGCTGACCTTCTCGATCGCGCCGTAGACGATGCCTTGGGCGATGGACTTCTTGCCGGACTTCATCACGACGTTGATGAGCTGGCTGATGAGGGGGGAGCCGTAGCGGGCGTCCGGGAGGTGTGCGCGCTTGGCTGCTTTGCGACGACGAGACATGGTCTGAGAGGTGTTAGGGTCGGAAAGGGATTAGGCCTTCTTTTCCTTCGGGCGCTTGACGCCGTACTTGGAACGGGAGCGACGACGTTTCTCGACGCCGGAGCAGTCGAGCGGGCCGCGGACGATGTGGTAGCGCACGCCGGGGAGATCCTTCACGCGTCCGCCGCGGACGAGGACGACGGAGTGCTCCTGGAGCTTGTGGCCTTCGTCAGGGATGTAGGAGATGACTTCCTGGCCGTTGGTCAGGCGCACCTTGGCGACCTTGCGCTGGGCCGAGTTCGGCTTCTTCGGCGTGCGGATCATGACCTGCACGCAGACGCCGCGGCGGAAGGGCGAGTTGTTCAAGGCAGGCGACTTCGACTTGGCCTTGGGTTGGACACGCGGTTTACGGACGAGCTGGTTGATGGTAGGCATGGACCTCGGTAAATAGGGAAAAGAGGGTTTGGGCATAGGGGTCGAAGCCCCTCATGCAAGCGGAAAGTGCTCGGATTTTAAGGTTTCTTTACTCCCCTCCCGACGGCGCTCCCCGTCCGCTTTTTTTGGCGGGACAATTTCGAGCCCCCTGCCATTACTCAAACCCCGCCCATGCCCCCCGCCCGCCTGACCGCCTCCTTGCTCCTCGGAGCCCAATGCCTGACCGGTCTGGCCCAGACACCCACCCCGCCCTCCCCCCCGCCCCTCGGCGCCGCCAGCAAAGAAGAAGCCGAGGATGCCGAAATCATCGTCCTAGCCGGACTCCCCCATCTTAAGGAAAAGGAAGCTATCCTGAGTTATGCCCGCCAGACCTACGTGAAAGCGGACCTGATCAAAGATAGGACTCTCCTCCAAATCATCCGCCTTTCCCTCACCAAACTAGAGGATCAACCAGAGAAATCGGCCCAAATCCTTCAAGAACACCTCAACCAGTTGTCCGAATACTTCACAAGGGAGGGCATGGCCGCCCAAGCCGCAGGGAAGATGGACGACGCCCTCCGTCTGGCGCAGGTGGCGGTTCGTTGCAACCCAGGGAGTGCTAAATCTAAGTTGTTCTTCGCCAACTTTTTACATACGGTAGCCGGCCGCACGGACGATGCAATCCAGACCCTCCAACATGGGCTTGAATTCCTTCCGGTGGAAGACCCGCTGACCAAGGACTACCTAGAGCGCTACTTCCAACTTCTCCAGGCCAGGGAACGCGACCAAGAAGTCATCGAAGTCAGCCTTAGGCTGCTCAACCAAACCAAGAACATCTCGGGCGGCATGAGGGAGGTCCTCTCCCTCTCGGCCGCGACTTCCCTTTATTGGACCGGCAAATACCCTGACGCGGTCAACCTCATCAATGCCAGCGGTTTAGACAAGCTGCCCAGCGGATTACTTCTCAAGGCCAGGGCCCTCTTCGAGGGCGGCAAGACCCGTGAAGCCATCAGCCTGCTGGAGTCCAAGACCTCCGCTTTCAGCGGAGCGGCCAAGGAGGCCGTGCTCTCTCAGCTCACCCGTTACCATATCCTGCTGGGAGAAAGCCGCATCGCCTTGGCGGTGAACCAGGAACGCATCGACCTCGATCCAGCCGCCTTCTTCCCCCAGATCCAGAAGCTCCACCTGCTCGACCGTATCGGCCTGAAGGAAGACTTCGACAAGCAGCTCAAGCTGATCTTCTCGCGCTACGCCGCGAACTCGGCCGCGATGCTCGCGCTCGCCAATTTCGCCGCCGAAAAAGGCTACTCCGAACTGACCGGCGCGATCGCGATCGCCGCTGACCAACAGGGCTTCGAACGCGTCACCTTCGCGGTGCTTCACCTCGAAGCGCTGGTCCGCGGCCCTGACCCGAGCCAGGCGATCGCCCAGTACCAGCAGATCGTCGCCGCCGACCGCACCTATTTCAAAGCGAAGGAGCCGCTCGTCATGGCCTTGCTCGGCATCGCCCACCATGCGCGCCAGAAGAACGACCCGAAGTCCGCCAAGATCGACCGTGACACGGGCAACCGTTACCTCGAAGAGTTCCTCAAGGCCAAGGACCTCGGTCCGGAAGCCTATCGTTCCGTCGGCCGGCATCTGCGCGCGATCCGGGCCGGCGAACCCGCCGTCCGGGTCCTCGAGGCCGGCGCCGCCAAACACCCGCGGCACTCGCAGTTGCGTGCCGATTACGTCTCCGCCCGCATCCTCGCCGGACAGACCGAAGCCTACGGCACGCGGCGCTCCGTGGCCGACGAACTGGAGACCTTGCTGACGCTGCGACGCCCTTCCCCCCTCGTCTGGCAGGAAGCCGGCTCCTGGCTGCGTACCGAGTCGAAGCTGCCGCCGGAACGCCTGCGCAAGCTCCAGGCCGCCTGCGACGCCCTCGTGCGCAGCAACCTCGACCCCGAGGCCCTCGCCGGCTTCTGATCCGCCGATGGACCTCGCCCGCCGCCGCGCCGAGCTCATCGCCGAGCTCGAACCTTTCTCCGACCACCACGAAAGGTTCCAGTACGTGATCGACCGCGCGAAATCCGCGCCGGCCCTCCCCGCCGAGCTCAAGCTCGAGGCCTTCCTCATCGAAGGCTGCACGTCCAACCTCTGGCTGGTCCCCTCGCTCGAAGACGGCGTCTGCCATTTCCGTTGCGACGCCGATTCGCTCATCACGAAAGGCGTCGCGAGCCTGGTCTGCGAATTCTACGACGGCGCCTCGCCGACGGAGGTCGCGGCGACCGACGCCGACTTCCTCTCGGCCGTGGGCATCACCCAGCATCTCTCCCCGAACCGCCGCAACGGCCTGACGAACCTGGTCGGCAAGATCCGCGCGTTCGGCCGGCTCACCGCCGGTTCCTGATGAGCCCCATCGGCGGGGCTTAAGAAGCCGGATATGCGTGCTTGGGATTTGCTCCGCCCCCGTTGTCCCTTGAGATGAGGCCATGACCCAGCCGGAATCCGCCGCGCCCGACCGACGTCTGTTCGGACTGTGCCTGCTCACGCTGGCGTGGTCGGTGCTCGTGCTCCAGGCCGGCGGCTTCACGACCAGCATCCAGGCCGGCATGGCCTTCCTGGACTGGCCGCTCTCCAACGGCTCCGTCAACCCGCCGGGGTGGCTCACGGAGATCGACAAGTTCGCCGAACACTCGCATCGGCTCGCGGCCACGGGCCTAGGCCTGCTGTGCGTGGTCATCGCCGTCGCGCACCGCCTGCGCGAGACGCGGGCCGTCGTCCGCCGCGCGGCGTACGCGCTCGTCGGCCTCGTCGTGCTGCAAGGCATGCTCGGCGGCCTGCGCGTCCTCCTCGACCGGCTGAACATCGGCGGCGACGGCAACTTCAAGGCCGCGGCCTTCGCCGTCGGCCACGCCGTCAACGCCCAGCTCACGCTCGCGCTCCTCGCCTTCGTCGCCCTCGCGCACAGCGCCGCCTGGCACCGAGCCGGCCGCGGCGGAGACCCCGCGCCCTTCCGCGCCGGCCGCTGGGCGGCGGGCCTCACGCTCGCGGTCATCGTCGGCGGCGCGGTCATGCGCCAAGGTCGCTTCACCGCCTGGGTCACTTCCCCCGACCAAGGTCTCTTCGTCCCGTCGGTCGGCGACGGCTTGGTCTGGTGGGTCAACCTCGCCCACCGCGGCGGCGCCCTGCTGGCGGCCTCGGCCGTGCTCTTCTTCGCCTACCGGCTGGCCCGCCATGGCTATCCGTTCCTGCGCTGGGCCTCCCTCGTCGGCCTGCTGGGACTGCAGGTGCTCCTCGGCGTCCTGAGCCTCCGCCTCTACGATAACCCGCACGTCCGCACCGTCCACCTCGTCGTGGGCGCCGCGCTGTTCTCCTCGCTCTGCGCCGCGCTGGCCCTCGCGCATCGCCGCGCCCGGACCGACGTCGCCTGAACCGGAACGTCGGATTTGCCTTTAACCCCTCGCGTAAACACGCCACGACAAGACCGATGAGCGAACGCGCCGGATCCGTGCCTGCCGCCTACTGGGAACTGACCAAGCCCCGGCTGTCGTTCCTCTCCGTCCTGACTTCCCTCGCCGGTTATTTCTGCAGCGCGCCCGCGCAACCGACCGACGCCAAGGTGCTCGTCTCGCTCGCCCTCGGCACGGCGCTGGCCGCCGGCGGTTGCGGCGCCCTCAACATGTGGTGGGAGAGCGACGCGGACGCGAAGATGGAGCGCACGCGCAACCGCCCGATTCCGGCCGGCATCGTCCGCCCCGGCGCCGCCCTGCTCTTCGGGATGATCCTCCTGGCCGCCGGCGTGAGCCTTGTCTGGTTCGGCGCCAATCCGCTGGCCGGCGCGCTCACGGCCGGGACCGCCTTCTCCTACCTGCTCCTCTATACGCCGCTCAAGACGCTGACCTCCTGGTGCACGCTCGTGGGCTCGCTGCCGGGCGCGATCCCGCCGATCATCGGCACGGCGGCCAAGCTCGGAGACGTCGACCGCATGGGCTGGCTGCTCTTCGCTCTGCTGTTCTTCTGGCAGGTGCCTCACTTCATGGCCCTGGCGGTGATGTGCCGCGAAGACTACGCCCGCGGCGGCTTCAAAGTGGCCACGGTCGACGACCCTTCCGGCCGCTCGGCGTCGGTCTGGGCGCTGGCGTTCATCCTGCCGATGATCGTCGTCGCCGGCGCGATCGCCACGAACTTCTTCCCGTCCTGGACCAGCCCCTACGTGTGGGTATCCTTCCTGGCCGGCGCATGGTTCTTCAAGCTGACCCTCGAGTTCGCCCTCCCGCAGCGCCGGGCCGCGGTCGCCAAGCCGCTCTTCATCGCTTCGATCCTCTACCTGCCGGTCGTCCTGTTGACTCTGACGCTCAACCGGCTTTTCTGAGCGCATGGACGCCCGCGCCGCCAAGCAGACCCTGCGCGCGGAACTGAAGGCCCGCCGCGCCGCGCTGACGCCGCGCGAACTGCAGGTCGCGGGCGACGCGGCCGCCCGGCTGATCACGCAGCTCCCCGAGTGGAAACAGGCGAAGACGGTCTGCCTCTACGCGTCCTTCGGCGGCGAGCTGCCGACCGACGCCCTCCTCGCGCTCGCCCTCCTCGAGGGGAAGCGGCTGCTGCTTCCTCGCGTGACGAACAAGACGACGCTCATCCTCCATGAGGTCACCGACCTCGGCGCGCTCCAGCCCTCCCGGCTCGGCATCCGCGAACCGAAACCCGCCGCCCCGATCGCGACCCCGGCCGACGCCGGCCTGATCCTCGTCCCGGGCCTGGGCTTCGACGGCGCCGGACGGCGCCTGGGCTTCGGCGGCGGCTTCTATGATCGGCTGCTGGCCAAGCCGCCCCGCAAGACCTTCCTCCTGGGCCACGCGCACGCCTTCCAGGTGGTCCCGCGCCTGCCGGTCGAGCCGCATGATATCAAAGTCAAGGCGGTCGCCACCCCGCAGGGCGTGATTCGCTGCCGGGCGCGCTAGCGGGTTTGCCAAGCGGGGCGATTCGTGTCCGATGGAGGGTCCGATGCCCGCCCCCCGACCAGACGCGATCCGCCTCCGCGGCGTCCGCCAGAACAACCTGAAGGGCTTCGACGTCGACATCCCTGTCGGCAAACTGGTCGTGGTGACGGGCCTCAGCGGCGCGGGCAAATCCTCCCTGGTCTTCGATACGCTGCACGCCGAAGGTCAACGCCGCTACGTCGAGACGTTCAGCCCGTACGTCCGTCAGTTCCTCGAACTGCTGCCCTCCCCGGCGCTCGACTCCGCGGAGAACGTCCGCCCTTCCGTCGCCATCAAGCAAGGCAACGCGGTCCGCACGTCGCGCTCGACGGTCGGCACGATGACCGAACTCTGCGACTGGTTCAAGGTCTGGTTCGCCCATCGCGCCGAGCTCGTCGACCCGGCCAGCGGCCGGGTGATCGTGCCGCGCGGACCCGACGCGGCGTGGCAGGATTCGCTCGCGCGCTTCCCCGGGCAGTCGCTCTCGCTCGCGTTCGCGGTCGCCAGACCGGAATCGCTGGGCTGGCCGACCATCGCGGAAGAATTCGCGAAGGCGGGCTTCAGCCGCGCCTTCGCCGCCGGCCGGCGCATCCGCCTGACGGAGGACGAGATCCCCGCCGTCGCCACGGAACTGCTCGTCATCCAGGACCGCGTGACGGTCGCCCCCGACCAAGCCTCGCGCTTCCATGAGGCGGCCCTCGCGGCCTTCCGCCTCGGCGGCGCCCGCCTCCGCCTGCTCGACGACCAAGGCCATGAGCTGTCCCGCTACAGCGAGGCCCTCGAATCACCGGTCGACGGACGCAAATTCCGGCCGGCCTCGCCCGCGCTCTTCTCCTTCAACTCGCCCGTCGGCGCGTGCCCGGAGTGCCGTGGCTTCGGCCGCGTCATCGGCCTCGACTGGCATAAGATCATCCCGAATCCGGCGCTGACGCTCGCCGAAGGCGCGATCGCCCCGTTCCAAGGCACGGTCTACGGCGAATCGCAGAAAGACCTCGCGCGCGCCTGCCGCAAGGCGGGCATCCCGATGGACGTGCCGTGGAAGAAGCTCTCGGCGGCGCACCGGAAATTCGTCGAGCACGGCGAACCGGGTTACGTCCAAGGCTCCTACGATTCGATGTGGTACGGCGTCCGCGGCTTCTTCCGCTGGCTCGAAGGGACGACCTATAAGATGCACGTGCGGGTGTTCCTCTCCCGCTGGCGCGCCTACGAATCATGCCCGCAGTGCCACGGCCGCCGCTTCCGCGAGGAATCGCTCTTCTGGCGCTGGCAAGGCAAGACGCTCCCCGAACTCTACGCGTCGCCGGTCTCGGATCTGCGCGCGCTGCTCGCGCCGCTGGCGCCGAAGGACTCGCGCCACCCCGCCGACCACGCGCTCGAAGCCATCCTCGCGCGGCTCGGCTACCTCGAGGCGGTCGGCCTCGGCTACCTCGCGCTCGACCGTCTTTCGCGCACGCTCTCCGGCGGCGAAGTCCAACGCGTCAACCTGACCTCCTGCCTCGGCGCCTGCCTCGCGGACACGGTCTTCGTCCTCGACGAACCGAGCGTCGGCATGCACGCCCGCGACCTGGCCCGCATGGTCGGGATCCTGCGCAGCCTCGTCGACCAAGGGAACACGGTGGTGGTGGTCGAACACGACGAATCGGTGATGCGTGCCGCCGACTGGCTGATCGAAATCGGGCCTCGGCCCGGGGCCGAAGGCGGCCATCTCCTCTACCAAGGCGCCCCGCAAGGCATCCTCAAGGTCAAGGAATCCGCGACGGGCAGCTGGCTCTCCGGACGTCGCACGCCCGAGACGCGCGCCCCGCGCCCCGTCGGCGACACGACACCCCGCCTCCGGGTGAACGGCGCGACGGTCAACAATCTCCGCGACTTCGGCTGCTCGCTCCCGCTCGGCCGCCTCGTCGGACTCTGCGGCGTCTCGGGCTCAGGCAAGTCGACGCTGCTCCATCAGGTCATCGGCCGACGCGACCCGGAGTCAGGCGACGAAGCGACGGAACTGAAATGGGTGAAGTTCGACAAGGAACCGGCGGAGGTCGCCCTCGTCGACCAATCCCCCGCGACCCGCACGCCGCGCTCCAATCCGGCGCTCTACGTCGGGGCCTGGGACGCGATCCGGACCTTGCTCGGCAACTCGCCCGAGGCGAAAGCCGCGGGCCTCTCGCCGTCGCACTTCTCCTTCAACGCCGGCGAAGGCCGCTGCGAACGTTGCGGCGGCGCGGGCTGGGAGACCGTCGAGATGCAGTTCGTCTCCGACGTCGCGCTGCCCTGCCCGTCCTGCAACGGGAAACGCTTCCGCGACGAGGTGCTCAGCTTCCGATACGACGGCAAGTCCGTCGGCGACCTGCTCGCGATGTCGGTCACCGAGGCGCGCAAGTTCCTCGGCGAACGCACGCCCGCCTCCGCCCAGCTGGCCTGCCTCGAAGAAGTCGGCCTTGGCTATCTCTCGATGGGCCAGCCGCTCACGACGCTCTCCGGCGGCGAAGCCCAGCGCCTCAAGCTGGTCCGCTACCTTTCCAAGATCGACGCCCGCAAGAGCGGCGCGCTGCTGCTCCTCGACGAACCGACGACCGGCCTGCACCGCGAGGACGTCGCCCGCCTGATCGGCCTGCTCCATCGCCTGACCGAAGCCGGCCACTCGCTCGTCGTCGTGGAACATCACCTCGACGTGCTGAAGTCCTGCGACTGGCTGCTCGAGATGGGTCCGGAAGCCGGCCCCGCCGGCGGCCGCCTCGTCGCCGAAGGCACGCCCGCCGAGGTCGCCCAAGCGGGCACGGTGACGGGACGCTTCCTCGCCAAGGGCGACGACGCCTTCGCCGCCGCCTCGACCGCGCCAGGCAAGCCTCGACCGACGTCGATCTCCCTCCGCGGCGCGCGCGAACATAACCTCAAGGACGTCTCGCTCGAGATCCCGCACGGCTCACTGACCGTGATGACCGGCGTGTCCGGCTCGGGCAAATCCTCCCTGGCCTTCGACATCCTCTTCGCCGAAGGACAGCGTCGCTTCCTCGAATGCGTCTCAGCCTACGCGCGGCAGTTCGTCGAACAGCTCCCGAAACCCGACATCGATTCGCTCACGGGCCTGCCGCCCACGGTCGCGATCGAGCAACGCGTGACCCGCGGCTCCGCGAAATCGACGGTGGCGACGGTCACCGAAGTGGCCCAATACCTCCGCGTGCTCTTCGCCCGCGCCGGCGTGCTGCACAGTCCGACGACGGGCGAACCGCTCGAGGAGATGACCGAAGACGCGGTCGTCCGCCTGGTCGCCAAGCAGGCGAAGGCCTTGAAGAAGGGCTCGCTCCTCGTCGCCGCACCGCTCGTGCGCGCCCGCAAGGGCCATCACCGACCGCTCGCCGAATGGGCCGAGACGAAAGGCCTGCGCCTCCTCCGTTGCGACGGCAAGCTGCTCAAGGTCGAAGGTTTCGCAGGGCTCGACCGCTACTCCGAACACGACGTCGACGCGGTCTTCGGCGAACTCCGCGCCGACGGCCTCATCCGCCTGCCCGACGAGACCGAAGAGTCCGGCGAGAAGGCCCTCCGCACGCTCGTGCGCCAGGCGCTGGCGGCCGGCAAGAACGCGTGCGTGCTCCTCGCTGCCGACGGCCGTCAGGTCGCCTATCTGTCGACGTCGCGCAGCGACCCCGCCACGGGCGAATCTTTCCCGGAGGTCGACCCGAAGCATCTCTCCTGGAACTCGCCTCGCGGCTGGTGTCCGGATTGCCGCGGCCACGGCCTCGAGGTCACGACGTTCTCCTCCGACGAAGAAGAGTCCATCAACGAGAACGCCATCGCGGACCGCGTCGGTGAGGCGGTCTGCCCGACCTGCCACGGCGAACGCCTCGGCCCGATCGGCCGCTCGGTGAAGCTCGCGGGCCCGAAGGGACGCTCGCTGTCCCTGCCTGGACTGCTCCGCCTGCAGCCCGACGAGTCCCTGGCGTTCCTTTCCGGCCTCAAGCTCGAGGCGCGCGAGAAAGCCATCGTGGGAGCCCTGCTCCCGGAGATCGCGGCCCGCCTGCGCTTCCTCGATTCCGTCGGCCTCGGCTACCTCGCGCTCGACCGCGGCGCCGACACGCTCTCCGGCGGCGAAGCCCAGCGTATCCGCCTCGCGGCGCAGCTCGGCTCGACCCTCTCGGGCGCGCTCTACGTCCTGGACGAACCGAGCATCGGCCTGCACCCGCGCGACAACGACCGGCTCATCGGCTCGCTCAAGGGCCTGCGTGATCGCGGCAACACCGTCCTGGTCGTCGAACACGACGAAGACACCATGCGCGCGGCCGACCTGGTCGTGGACATGGGCCCGGGCGCCGGCGTCCATGGCGGCGAGATCGTCGCGCAAGGTACCGCGGCCGCGCTCGAGAAGCGCGCCGACTCCGTCACGGGCCGCTTCCTCAAAGAAGCCATCCCGCATCCGCTCCGCGGCGTCCGCCGGCCGGTCGCCGGCAAGGGCGCTCCGGCGGCCTGGGTACGCCTCAAGAACGCCGCGTTGCGCAACCTCAAGGGCTTCGACGTGCAGATCCCGGTCGGCCGCCTGACCGTCGTCTGCGGCGTCTCCGGCGCCGGCAAGTCCACGCTGGTCACCGACCTCCTCGCGCCCGCGATCCGGGCGGCCATCGCGAAGAAGAAGGACGGGCTCACGGGCAAGGAGGCGCTCGACGTCGTCTCGCACGAGGGCAAGCCGGCGTTCGGCGCCCTGTCCGGACTCAAGGGCTTCCGCCAACTGGTGGTCGTCGACCAGGAACCGATCGGCAAGACGCCGCGTTCGACGCCTGCGACCTACGTCGGAGCCTGGGACCTCATCCGCGAACGCCTGGCCTCCCTGCCGGAAGCGGCGATCCGCGGCCATGGCGCGGGCTTCTTCTCCTTCAATACTTCCGGCGGACGTTGCGAAGCCTGCTCCGGCGCGGGCCGCATCAAGCTCGAGATGAGCTTCCTGCCGGACACCTACGTGCCCTGCGAAGAATGCGCAGGAACGCGTTATGGTTCGGCCGCCAAGGCGATCCGCTGGAACGGCAAGTCCGCCGCGGACCTGCTGGCGATGACGTTCGAGGAAGCCGCGGCTTTCCTGTCCTTCGACGCGAAGCTGGGCGACCTCTGCGGACTGATGGTGAAGACCGGCCTGGGCTATCTGACGCTCGGCCAGAGCAGCCCGACGCTCTCCGGCGGCGAGGCCCAGCGCCTGAAGCTCGTCAGCGAACTCGCCCAAGGTCTGCCGACCTTCCGCGAGCGTTCGCGCGGCGAGATCCGCCCGAACCTCTACATCCTCGAGGAACCGACCATCGGCCTGCATCAGTCCGATTGCCGCCGTCTGATCGAACTCCTCCACGCGCTCGTCGACCAAGGCCATACGGTCGTGGTGATCGAACATCATCCCGACGTGATCGCCGAGGCGGACTGGGTGATCGAGATCGGCCCGGAAGGCGGCAACGCCGGCGGCCAGTTGGTCCACGCCGGCGACCCGGAGTCGCTCGCCAAACTGAAGAAGTCGCCCACGGCGCCCTCGCTCCGCCTCACGCTCGAACGCGGTCTCGGCAAAAAGGCCGCGGGTTGAGCCGCGGTCTTTGCGGTTCCCTTTGACCCCGGCCCACCGAAGGGTATTGCTTTCCTCCTAAGTCCGATGTCCTCCCGTCCCCTCCTCCTTGGCGTCAACATCGACCACGCCGCGACGCTCCGCCAGGCGCGTTACCGCGGGGCCCACCTGTCGCCGCACGCCGAGCCGGACGTGGTCGCGTTCACGCGCGAAGCCCTCGCGGGCGGCGCCGACGGCATCACCCTGCACCTGCGCGAGGACCGCCGTCACATCCAGGACGCCGACGTCCATGCGATCGCCGCCATCCCCGGGGTCCGCCTCAACCTCGAGATGGCCTGCACTCCCGCGATGACCGCCTTCGCGCTGCAGCTGAAGCCGGCCGCGGTCTGCCTCGTCCCGGAATCCCGCGAAGAGGTGACGACCGAAGGCGGCCTCGACGTCGCCGGGCAGCTCGCCCGCGTCCGGGAGACGACCCACGCCCTGAAGGCCGCCGGCATCGAGGTCTCTTTGTTCATCGGACCCGATGCTCCCCAGATCGAGGCCGCCGTCGCCGTCGGCGCCCCGGTCATCGAACTCCACACGGGGGCTTTCGCCAACGCCTGGAAATCCCCCGCCGCCGCCGCCGAACTCGAGCGTCTGCGAGCCGGCTGCGAACTCGCCCATGGTCTCGGTCTGATCGTCAACGCGGGCCACGGCATCAATTACGACAACATCCGCGCGATCCTCACGCTGCCCCACCTGCATGAGCTGAACATCGGCCACTCGATCGTCGCACGCGCCCTGTTCACGGGCATCCGTGGCGCGGTGTCCGAGATGAAGGGCCATCTGGCCAAGCCGGCATGAACCTCGAAGGCGGTAACGTGCTCGGCGTCGGCGTGGACCTCACGGAGGTCGACCGCATTCGCTCGGCGCACCGGAAGCATGGCGCCGCCTTCCTCGACAAGGTCTTTACGCCCGCGGAGCAGAAACTCTGTCTGTCTAAGGCGGACCCCTACCCTTCGCTGGCCGCCCGCTTCGCCGCCAAGGAAGCCGCCAGCAAGGCCTTCGGCACCGGCATCGGCGCGGAACTCTCCCTCACGAGCATCGGCGTCCTCAACGGCCCCGAAGGGGAACCGGTCGTCGAACTCGACGACAAAGCCCGCGCCCTCCTCGCCGCCCGCGATGCATCTCGGCTACTGATCTCGCTCACGCACACCGACACGCTCGCCCAGGCCTTCGCGGTGCTGGTCCGCTGACGCATGGCCACCACCGCCCGTCTGCCGGTCCTGTCCTGCGCCGAAGCCGCGGCCGCCGAGGCGGCGTTCCTCGCCGGTGATGCGAAACTTTCCTGGCAGCTGATGAACGTCGCCGCCCGCGGCGTCGGCGAAGCCGCGCTCTCGCTCCTCGGCCGCCAGCCGGAGCGCATCCTGGTGCTGGCCGGCAAAGGCAACAACGGTGCCGACGCCTTCCTCGCCGCCCTGCGCTGCGCCCGCGCCGGGACGGAGATCGTCGCGGTCTTCGCCGAAGGCGGGCCCGCCCGCGCCCAGGCCCAGCGCGCATGGTCCGTCCGTAAGAAAGGCGTGCGCATCGGCCTCGTCGCCGCGGCCAACCTGCGCCGGCTCGCCGCGCACGAGTTCTGCCTGATCTTCGACGGCATCCTCGGCCAAGGTTTCCGCGCACCGCTCTCCGCCGACCTACGACGCTTCCTCCGCGACACGGATCGACTCCAAGGGCTGCGCATCGCGGTCGACCTGCCGAGCGGCCTGGGCGACGACGCGACCGGACCGGCGTTCCGCGCCGACCTGACGGTATCGATCGGTTGCCTGAAACGCCCGCTCCTCACGCCGAAGGCCGCCCGCTTCGTCGGCCGCCTCCGCGTCCTCGACATCGGCCTGCCCCTCGGCGAGACCGAAGAGGCCTGCGTGACCGCGGCGGCCCTCGCGCCGCTCGCCCGCCCTCGTCGCGCCCGCAGCGACAAACGCCACCAAGGCCGGTTGCTCATCGTCGGCGGTTCCGAGCGCATGCCCGGCGCAGTCATCATGAATACCGCCGCGGCCCTCCGTTCGGGGGCGGCGCTCGTCACGACCTGCCTGCCGGCATCAGTCCGGGCGAAAGCCGCGGTCGCTTGTCCCGAAGCGATGTGGCGCGGCCTCAGTACCGGCCGCGACGGCGCGCTCGCCGCGACGAACCTCAAAGAACTCCGCCCGCTCCTCGCGGACAAGGACGCCGTCCTCCTCGGCTCCGGCATGGGCGAGAAAGCGTTGAAGCTCATCGGGGCGATCGCCGCCTCGGCCAAGTCGGCCCTGGTCCTCGACGCCGATGCGCTCCGTCCGGCGGTCATCAAGGCCTCTTCGGACACACCGGTCCGCGTGCTCCTGCCGCACGCCGGCGAATTCAGACGTCTCAGCGGGCGCGTCGCTTCCGTAGCCGCGGCCCGCGCCTACGCGCGTCGCACGAAGACCATTGTGGTGCTCAAAGGTCCGCTCACGTGCGTCACCGACGGACTGCGCGTGCTCCACATCCCCTTCGGCGGACCGGTGCTCGCCCGCGGCGGTTCCGGCGACCTGCTCGCGGGAATCGTCGCCTCGGTGCTGGCCCGCCGGTACGAACTCGGCCTGTCCGCATTCGACGCGGTGGTGCTGGCGACGACCTGGCATGCGCGGGCCGCCGACTGGCTGAGGGATAACCACGGGGAGGAAGCGGTGCGAACCACCGAGCTCCTCGCTGGGCTGTCCCCGGTCTTGCGCGACTGAACCGGGCCGACTGGCTGGCGGGATGCAGCCGATCCCGACCGACCCGCTCGCGCAACGCGTCCTGCTCAACGGCCTCAAAGGCGTGGGGCCGGTCACGGTCCGGAGGTTGCGCGAGGCCTTCGGCGGCGAACTCTCCGTCGCGCTGGGCGCCCCGGCCGAGCAGCTCGCGAGAGTCGAGGGCATCAGCCGTCCCGTGGCGGCCGCCATCGCCGCCCGGGCTTTCGACTGGGCGGCCGAGATGAGGCGCGTCCGCGAGCTAGGCTTCAGGCTCCTGAGCGAAACCGACGAAACCTGGCCCGCGCCGCTGACGCGGCTGTGGGACCCGCCGTTGGTGCTCTACGCGGAAGGTGAAAACTTCCCGTCGGAACGCGCCGTCGGCCTCATCGGCTCGCGGCATTGCACGACTTACGGGGCCTCGCTGGCGCGCAGTTTCGCGCGCGACCTGGCCAAGCAAGGCTGGTGGATCGTCAGCGGCCTCGCCCGCGGGATCGACACCGCGGCGCACGAAGGCGCGCTCGACGCCGCCGGCCGCACCGCGGCGGTCGTCGGCCACGGGCTCGACCTGACGTTCCCGCCGGAAGCGGTCCGCCTCCGCGGACGCATGAAGGCCGACGGATGCGTGCTGTCAGAATTCCCGCTCGGCCGGCCGGCGGACCGGCAGACCTTCCCGCAGCGTAACCGCATCGTCGCGGGCCTCGTCCGCGTGATGGTCGTGGTCGAGACCGACGTCGACGGCGGCAGCATGATCACGGCGCGTTTCGCGGGCGACCTTGGTCGGACGCTCTGCGCGGTGCCGGGGCGCGCGGACAGTCCGGCGAGCCGCGGCTGCCATGCGCTCATCCGCGACGGCGCGACGCTCGTGTCGTCCGTCGACGACATCCTCACGGAGCTGGGCGAGAGCCGTGACCAGCCGGCGCTGGCGTTGGTGACCGACCCGCCGGAGTTCGCCCGCTGGCTGCCGCATTTCGGCGGAGGCGCCGCGCAGGACGCCGAGAGCCTCGCCGCGCTCGCGGACTGCGCCGTCGCCGAGGCGGCGGTGGCCCTGACGATGATGGAGATCCGCGGCGTGCTGACTCGCCGGCCCGACGGCCGTCACGAGCGTGCCTGACTCAGCGGTGCGGCACGTTGCCTTGGTCCGCCGGCACGGGGGCCGAGAGCGGATTACCCACGAGGCGGTCGAGCACCGCCTTCGGCTTGGCGAAGCAATCACGCAGGCCGCTCATTACCGGACGCCAGCCTTCGCCGAACGCGGCCGGATAAGCCGTGGCCTTCAGGCCGGCATGATCGGCCAGCCAGAGCGCGCGGACACAATGCCAGCCTTGCGAGACGAAGACGACCTGGTCGTCCGGATAAGCGGCCTTCGCCCGCAGGACGGAATCCAGCGTACGCCAGCCGTAAGGGTCTTCGACGATCGGACAGGTCACGCCCGACGCACGCAGGCGTACGGCCATCACGCGCGCATGGACGGCGGTACCGGAAGTCACGACGAGCTTAACGCGGCCCGAGCGGGCGAGCTCCGCGGCGGCGGCGATGCGCGGCCGGAACGTGCCGGAGTGCTCCTGCGTCCCTTGCACGAACTCATCTGTCCCGAGCACGACCAGGACGGCTCCGTTCGGAATTTGCTCCGGCCGACCGGCGAAGCGTCCCCACCCCGCCGACCAGACCCAGACGTTGGACCCGACCAGGAATAACGCCAAGAGGGCGAAAACCACTCCCACCCCGCGTTTCAGCCAACGAGACATGAAATCGACAATTACGCCCAATTGTTCGTTAGCAAGGGGTCTATCAGGGTGGGTTTGCTTAAATTTAGTCATCAATAGGTTGCCGATAGCCCGTATTAGGTCATTTTAGGGGAAGCACAGCCAATGGCACGGATTCTGCCTACTTTTACTCATCATGAGTGCCAACCCCGCCGCCCCGAACGCCAAAGTCCTGGTCATCGATGACGACAAGGACCTCCGCTACTCGCTCCGTCGCGCGCTCGCGGGCCTCGGTCACACGGTGATCGAAGCGGACAGCGGCGAGACCGGCGTCGTCGCCGCCAAGCGCGATCAGCCCGACGTGATCCTCCTCGACAACCGCATGGGCGGCATGACCGGCATCGAGACGTTGCAGATGCTCCGCGGCGCGCAGCCGCAGGCGATGGTGATCCTGATGACCGCGTTCGGCACGACGCAGACCGCGATCGAGGCGATGAAGTTCGGCGCCTATGACTACGTGATGAAGCCGTTCGACCAGGCGAAGCTGATCGCGCTCGTCGACAAGGCCCTCTCCGCCCGTCGCGACCTCGCGTCGGCGACGCGCTCGACGCGCATGCTCGTGAACCCGGCCGACTACAAGGAAGGCATCGTCGGCAGCTCCGAGCCGATGCAGGAAGTCCTGAAGTCCATCGGCCAGGTCGCCGCGAGCGACGCCACCGTGCTCATCACCGGCGAAAGCGGCACGGGCAAGGAGCTCGTCGCGCGCTGCATCCACCAGCACTCCCTGCGCGCCAAGGGCCCGTTCCTCGCCGTCAACTGCGCCGCGATCCCCGAGAACCTCATCGAGTCCGAACTCTTCGGCCACGAGAAGGGCGCCTTCACCGGCGCGACCAACCAGAAGCCCGGCAAGTTCGAGCTCTGCGACGGAGGCACGATCTTCCTCGACGAGATCGGCGACATGTCCCTGCCCACGCAGACCAAGGTCCTGCGCGCCATCCAGGAAGGCGAGATCCAGCGCGTCGGCGGCACGACGACGCTCAAGGTCAGCGTGCGCCTCGTCGCCGCGACCAACAAGGACCTCGAAGCCATGGTCGCCACGCGCCAGTTCCGCGAAGACCTCTACTACCGCCTGAACGTCTTCCGCATCCGCCTGCCCGCCCTCCGCCACCGCAAGGGCGACGTGCCGTTGCTCGTCGACTACATGCTGCAGCGCCAGGCCGCGGCCAAGAAGCTGAAGCCGAAGCGCCTCTCCGACGAGGCCCTCGACGCCCTGCTCGCCTACGACTGGCCGGGCAACGTGCGCGAACTCGAGAACGTCGTGCAGCGCGCCAACGTGCTGGCCAAGGGCGAGACCATCCTCCCGAAGGACCTCCCGCAGGACGTCCTCAATCCGCGCAAGCCCGCGGCCTCGGCGCCGGCCGCGACCGCCGTCGCCGGCCCGGCCCCCGCGGCCAGCGCCCCGGCCGAGGCTTCCCTCGGCGTGAGCTCCGCCTTCGACGCCATCTACAAGCAGGGCCGCGCCGGCGACGGCAAATCCATCCTGACGGCCATCGAGATGGAGATGATCAAGCGGGCGATGGAGGAGACCCGTGGCAACCAGCTGCGCTCCGCGATGATCCTCGGCATCAACCGTTCGACGCTGAAGAAGCGTCTGCTCGAGATGCGCGAGGCCGGCATCAAGGTGTTCACTTAATCTTTGCCACCCGGCGGAAAAAGCCTTGGTTGGAGGCTCACCCCATGAGCACCTCCTCCCCCCTCCGCACCACGCTGCTGGCCACGGCCGCGCTCTTCCTGAGCTCGTACGCCGCCTTCGCCGGCGAAACAATCCAGTTGTTCGACGGCAAGTCCCTCGCCGGCTGGAAGGCTTCCAAGAACTCCCCCGAAGGCACCTACAAGGTCGAGGACGGCGTCCTGCAGATCCGCGGCGGTCAGGGACATCTCTTCTTCGTCGGCGCCGACGGCAAGGCCGACTTCACGAACTTCGACTTCAAGGCGAAGGTGAAGACCTACCCGGGCGCCAACTCGGGCCTCTATTTCCACACGGCGTACGAAGACAAGGGCTGGCCCTCGCAAGGCTACGAGTGCCAGGTCAACGGAAGCCACAAGGACATCAAGCGCACCGGCGGCCTCTACGCCGTCCGTGACGTCCTCAACACGCCTGCCGCGCCGGACAACGAGTGGTTCGACTACCGCATCCGCGTCGAGGGCAAGCGCATCCAGATCTGGATCAACGGCAAGCAGACGGTCGACTTCACCCAGCCCGATGACTGGACCCCGCCGAAGAACATGCCCGGCCGCAAGCTCGGCCACGGCACCTTCGCCATCCAGGCCCACGACCCGGGCTGCAAGGTCGACTACAAGGACCTCGTCGTCGAGCGCCTCTGAACGGTCGCACGATGAAAACGAAAGGCGGACCGCCCGGTCCGCCTTTTTTGCGCCTACGCATCAGCCGAGCGCCCGTGCGAGCTCGGCGATGAGCCGCGCCCGCACGGGCTCGGCCAAAGCCGACAACCGCCGCTGTTCGGCTTCGTATTCGCCGCGGCCTTCCGTTGTCTCGATCGCGATAGGCTTCAAGCCGATCGCGGAGAAGTCGTAAGGGCTGGCGCGCATGTCGACCGACCGGGCGACGTGCGCGAGCTCGAACGCGTCGGCGGCGAGCTCGGCCGAGACCCACGGCTGCGCCTTCATCGCCCACTTGAAGAGATCCATCGTGACGTGGACGCAGCCAGGCTGCTCGTTCTCGGCGCGCGCCTCGAGGGTGGGCGCGAGCTTGTTCAGCGGCCGGGCGCCGGGCGTGAAGAAACGGAACGCGTCGTAATGCGTGCAGCGCACGGGCATCGCCCGCACGACGGCGTCCGTACCTTCCGCGCCGAGCCGCAAGGGCCAGGCGGAGTGGCGGCGTCGCTCGGCCTGACCGTAGACCATGGCCCACTCATGCAGGCCGAAGCAGCCATGGAACGCGGGGCGGGCCGCGACGGCCCGGCAGAGCCGCAGGCTGAAAGCGAGCCGCCCGGCCTGCGCGGCGTCCGGCAGCGCCACGCGTACGAGGCCGTCCGTTCCGCGCAGGAAACGCCGGCCGTCGGCGAGTTCGTCGGCGTCGGCCAGCGCGACGCCGGCCCCGGGCGTCCAGCGGCGCAACGCGGCCAGACGGAACGGATAGTAGGTAAAGAGGAAATCCTCGACGGGATCGGGGACGCCCTTCCGGGCGCGCTCGCGACGCGCGTCGACGAGCCGGTCCGCACGCGCCTCATGGGCGGCGCGACGGGCACGCCATGCCTCGCCGGCGAGCACGACCTGACTGGCGGCGACGACGCTCAATCGAAGCGGCGATGGTGCGCGGCGACCTTGACGTACTTCTCGGCCCAGCCCGGCAGGGCGGCCTGTTCGTCGGCCGTGAGCGCGCGCACGACCTTGGCCGGCGAACCCATGACGAGCGAGCCGGGAGGGACCTGCGTACCCTTGGTGACGAGCGAGTTCGCGCCCACGATGGAGCGCGCGCCGATGACCGCGCCGTCGAGGACGATGGCGTGCATGCCGATCAGGCACTCGTCGCCGATGACGCACGCATGGATCATCGCCAGGTGGCCGACCGTGACGCGCGCACCAACCTTGGCCGGCAGGCCGTCGGCGACATGCACCACGGCGCCGTCCTGGATGTTGCTGCCTTCGCCCACCTCGATCGGGGCGATGTCGCCGCGGAGCACCGCGCAGGGCCAGACGCTGGCCTTGGCGCCGAGGGTGACGTTACCGATGACGACCGCCTTGGCGTGGACGTAGGCCGTGGCGTGGAGGGTCGGACCGACCGACAGATTCCGGGTCAGCTCCTTCGAGAGGGCCGCATCGGCGTCGATCGGCTCCTCAAACTGCCCGCCTTGGTAAAAAGGGTTCATACCCAAGAAATAAGCACCTCCCCCCGGCTGGGAAGGCCTAACCACCCCGAGCGACCCCTATTTCAACCCACTTTAGGGCTAAAAACCGCAACCCCCCGTCACTGGCATCCGTTTCCCAGCCCAAGCCCCGGCCCAACCCCAAACCCTGATTTAACCCACCCCTTAATCACCCGACAATTCCCCTTGCCAACCCCCCTCCAGTCCGTTTGCTCCGACCTTCCGACAGCCATGAAGGCCACATTTATCACCTCCGGTCGCCAATTCACCGTCACTCAGGGCGACATCCTCATCGTCAACCAGTACCCTGGTAAGAACGAAGGAGACGTCCTCACGTTCGACCAGGTCCTCCTGGTCGGCGAAGGCGCCTCCGCCAAGATCGGCACCCCGACCGTCGCCGGCGCGAAGGTCACCGCCAAGATCCTTGAGAACAAGCGCGGCGAGAAGATCGACATCTTCAAGCACCGCCGCCGCAAGGGCTACTACCGCCGTCGCGGCCACCGCCAGGAACTGTCGGTGATCAAGGTCGAGTCCATCTCCGCTTAACCCTTAACGTCCCCCCACCATGGCAACAAAGAAAGGCGGCGGCACTTCCTCCAACGGCCGCGACTCCACCTCCAAGCGCCTCGGCGTGAAGCTTTACAGCGGCGAATTCGCCACCGCCGGCTCGATCCTCATCCGCCAGCGCGGCACCCGCATGAACGCGGGACGCAACGTCGGCATGGGCCGCGACCACACCCTCTTCGCCAAAGCCGATGGCCTGGTGAAGTGGGACGCCGAGCACCGCAAGGTCGAGATCGTCCCGACGGCCTCCACCGCCTGCGCGATCAAGTAAGCTGCCTGCAGCGCTCCGAGAAGCCGACCTCCTGGTCGGCTTCTTTGTTTTTCGGGCCGCCGGGCGACGCTCCCCTTCCTCCGGGTGCGGCCCGGGCTTGCCATGGTCCGTCCGACGCAGCCTAGCGGGCGCGACGACGCAGGAGCTCCAGGGCCGACCGGAAGATCGAGCGGGTGGAATCGGCGTACACGAGGTCGCGCACGACGTAGTCGCAGACACGTTCGATCGCCTGAGGATGCGTCCCGCCGCCGCGCAGTTCGCACGCGAGCAACTGGAGTTTCTCGAGCGACAGATGCATGACGTCGGCGTTGGTCTCTTCGCAGAAACCGTATTCCGGATCTTCTTCCGCCTCCCGGCTCGGGGTGATGGTATGGGTGAGGTGCATTGGGGTGCGTCCACAAAGGTATCCCTCGGCGGCACGCCGCAAGGCCGCCGAAGTTAAGAATCGCCGTCCGCGAAGTGACAGGCAGGTGACGGCCTCAGGCGTCGACGCCGGCCTGGGCGGAGCGCCGGAACTTCCAGCCCATCACCAGCGAGACGAGGATGAGGCCGGTCGCCAAGGCGATCCAGATGCCCGACGCACCCAGGCCCCACCGCCCGACGGGGAGGCCGAACAGCCGGAAGCCGGCCGGGAAAGCCAGGGCGAGGGCCAACGGCAGGCAGAAGAGCCAATAGACGATGAAGACGCTCCACGAAGCCCACGCGGCCCGGTTGACGGAGCGGAGCAGATAGGCCGCCACGACCTGCACGCCGTCGAAGGGCGCCCAGATGGCCGCGAAGATCAGCAGGCTCGAGGCGAGCGCGGCGGTCTCGGTCCCGGCCACGCCGTAGGTCTCCATGAGCAGCGGCCGCAGGAGGATCATGGCGAGGCCGTAAGCGCCCATCATGACGCCGCCGAGGATCATCGCGCCCAGGCCGACGGCCTGCACCTTGCGCGGATCCTTGGCCCCATAGGCCTCACCGACCCGGATACCGGCGGCGATGCCGAGGCCGAGCGGCAACATGAAGGCGGCGGACGCGGTGCTGATCGCGACCTGGTGCGCGGCCTGCGCGGTGGCGTTGATCCAGCCGGCCATGACGGGCACGACCGCGAAGATGCCGACCTCGCTGAGGCTGTGCAGGCCCGCCGGCCAGCCGGTGGCGAGCAAGCGACGGAAGACGGCGAGCTGCAGACCATCCGCCCAGCGGACTTCGCCGCGGCCCGGCGTGACCCAGAGGCCGATGAGCATCAGGATGCGCGAGACGAGCGTGGCCCAGCCGGCGCCGGCGAGACCCAGCGCGGGGAAGCCCCAGTGGCCGAACATCCACAGCCAGTTGAAGAAGATGTTGGCGAGGATGCCCGCCGCCAACCAGGCCAGCGAGATCCATGGCTGGTGCTGCGAATCGCGATGACCGCGCAAGGCATGGAAGGCGAGGCCGGGCACCATGGCCCAGGCCATGATGACGAAGAAGTCGTACGTCTCGGCGGTGACCTCAGGCGACGAACCAAGCAGCGGCAGGAAACGCGCGGAGGCGTGCGTGAGCGCGGCGGTGACCACGCCGATGCCGAGCGCGAGCACCATGCCGTGCCGCAGGATCGCGGGGGAGGATTCCGCGACGCCGGCGCCGTTGTCCTGCGACTGATAGACGGCGATGGCGCCGACGACCCCGATGCCGAAGACATAAGGGATGTAGTTGAGGTTCGAAGCCAGGGCCGAAGCGGCGAGCGCGGTCTCCCCGAGGTGGCCCGCCATGGCGACGTCCACGACGAACATCAGGCCGTAGCCGAGCATGCCGAGCATGATCGGGACGGCGAGCTTCAGCGTGGGTCCGATTTCCGAACGGATGGTGGGAACGTTGGCCAAGGCTCCCAAGAGGAGCCCAACCCTCCTCCGAGGCGAGTCAGTTCTTCGGGCGGCGGTTCAGCGTGTAATACGCGTCCGCATGATCCAGCGGCTCGCCGGCGGCCGAACGGAGTCCGTCCGCATGCAGCTCGTGGATATAAAGCTCCCGGAGTCCGTCGACCTTGAGCCGCACGCTGAGTCCGTCCGCGGCGACCTGCGCGCCCGTGATCGGGTTCGGGGCGGACTGGATCTCGTCGCTACCGTACGCGCTCGAGTAGAAAAGCGTGTAGTTGGTCATGCGGTAGGAGGCGAGGTCCCCGGCCCGGGTGACGTCGACGGGCTTGGTGAAGGTGAGTTCGAAGCCGTCGGACCTGGCCTTCATCTCCTTGATGGCGAACGGGACGTTGCCGTTGTAACGCAGACGCTGCAGGCCGTAGGCCTTGGTGCCGAGCGAGGACCAGCCGCGGCTGGTCATGCCGACCATGAGCGAACCGTCCGGCGCGAAGTTGAGGCGGACGATGCCGGCAGCGAAGCCGTCGACGAACGGGAAGCAGGCGCCCTGGTACTCGCCGTCGACCTTCTCCATGAAGACGCGGCTGATCTTGGCGTCGGTGAACTCGGCCACGAACATCTGGCCGTCGAAGGGACCGAACTTGCCGCCGGCATCGCACGTGGCGAGGTCGGTGCCGCTGCGGCCGACCTTGTTATAAGGCATCCAGACCGCGGGCGGACGCATCTCGGGCAAGGCTTTCACGGCCTCGGGATACGGAAGCTTCTCGGGGATCTTGGCCGACAGCCTGAGCGGAGACTCCGGACGGTTCTCCGAGGCGATGCCTTCCGGATTCAGGAAGAACGCCCCCTTGCGGAGATGGTAGATCGGCGTGGTCGGAATCCAGGTGCCCTGCTGGTCGACGCAGAACATGTCGCCGGCGAGGTTGGTCCCGAGTCCGCAAGGCGAACGCATGCCCGCCACCATGGGGTTGAACTTGCCGTCCTTATCGAGCACGCCGCCCCAACCGCGCCACGGAGCCTTGTTGTCCGTGTGGTCGCCCATGTCGAGGTTGAGGGTGATCCAGAGCCGGCCCTGGCCGTCGCGCTTGGGTCCGTAGGCGTAACCATGATAGGCGCCGGAGACGTTCCAGCCGGTGCCGGCGGTGAGGTATTCGTCGGCGACGCCGTCGCCGTTCGTGTCACGAAGGCGCGTTGTCTCGGTGCGCTGGGTCACGAGCAGGTCGTTGCCGTCCCGCAACAGACCGAGGGGCTCGTGCAGTCCCGAGGCGAAGAGCTGGTAAGTCACCTTGTCCGGCTTGGGGTCGAGCACGCCACCGAGCAGCCAGACCTCGCCCTTGCGGATGGTCAGCGCGAGCTTACCGTCGGCGGTCCAGTCCATGCCGCTGACCTCGAGCGCGAGGCCGTCGCCGGGCTTCCAATCCTTGGCGCGCGTGTCCGCCGCGGTGCTTGCGGTCAGGATGTCGGCGATGTCATACGACGCCGCGGAAAGCGCGGCGGCGGCGAAGAGGACTAAGGAGGCGGCTTTCATTTCCAGAGATAAGTGAAGACGCGACGGCCTTCGGCGGCGGATTCCTTCACGTCGACGACCATCCCGGCGGGATGCGTGATCGTCGGCATGAAGTCAGGCTTGGGCGTCCAGGTGACGGTACGACGCAGGCCGCCCTCGATGCCTTCGTAAGTCTCTTCGACCTTCACGCCGACCTGCTCGTTGAGGAACGTGGGGTTGCCCTTGGCATCGAGACGATAGCCGAGGAAACGGCCGACGGGCTTAGGCCAGGCCACGACCTGTTCGCCGATGGGCTTCTCGAAGGTCGGGAAGCGCGAGAACCAGGTCAGGTAAGCGTCGAAGAAGCGTCCCTTCCAGGCGAGGCCCGGACCGCCTTTGTCGCCGTCATAGGCGAGGTGCACGCCCGTCGGGAAGCCGACGAGGATCGCGCGGACGCCCACGCCGTCGAGGAACGCGCGCTGCACGACCGGACGATCCTTCGGGACGATCTCAAACTCTCCGTTACGGTTCTGCGGGAAGCCTTCGGGTTCGCCGTTCGCGCTCTCAGCGAACTTGTAGATGGCGGCGATCTGCTTGTCCGTATCACCGCCGAGGATCGTGGGATTGAAGGATTTTCCGCCCGGCCAGAACGAGGGCATCAGCGTGCCGGGACGATAGCCGGCCGGATTGATGAGATACTCGCGCAGCCAGCCCTCCTGGAGCCGGGCGGCGATGTTGCTGATATCGGGTCCCTGGATGCCCAACGACGGACGATCCCCCCAGCGGTGACAGGTGATGCAGCCCGCCCCGCCCTGCGTGCCCAGCAACTTGCGGCCGGCAGTGTCATCACCGCCTTCGAACTTGAGGGGAGCGCGCGCATCGGCGACGCCGAGCAGCTTGCCGAGCTCGGCCGTGGCCGCGCCATACTGCGGCATCTTGGTCTTCAGGTAAGGACGCACGCGGTTCTCACCGGCGAGCACCTTGGCGAGCCATTCGGGACGCAGCTTGGCGCCGACGCCGGTGAGAGGCGGCGGATACCGTCCGGTATCGCCGAGATTGTGGTCGCCTTGGAAATAGGGCTTTCGGGCGGCGTCGGGTCCGCCGAGTCCGTCGCGCTCATGACAAGAGACGCAGTTGAGCGCCTGCAGCGTCAGGTCGGCGGCGAGCTTGGGCGAAGCAGCTTCGTCCTTCTTCGCAAGGAAGAGCTTCAACGCAGCGCGCTGGGCGGCGGAAAGCGCATAGCGCGGACCCTTGGCATGATCGGCGTCCAGGCAGCCGCCATCGGCCTTCTTCAAGGCGACAGGCTTCGTCGCGGCATCCTTGGGCAGGTCATGGCAGGCGGCGCACTGGGCGGCGATGACGGCCTTACGGCCGGCGATGGCGAGCGCCTTGTCGGCGGCGACTGAGACCACGGGGTTATCCAGGCGCCCGTCGCTGCCCTGGAACTCAAGGAGGTAGCCGGCGATGTCGATGGAGTCCTGACGCTCCATCACGGTCTTCGGCATACGTCCGTCGGTGCGCACTTTCAGCGGATCGAGGATGAAGGCGCCGAGGCTATCGAGGCTGTACTTAGCCTTGAGGTCGCCGAAGGCCACGCTGCGATGGGTGAACTCCGAGTCTTTGGGCAGGCCGTCGGGCGGGACGAAGCCCTTGCCCGGCGCATGACACGCGACGCAGCCGAGCGTGTTGAACAGCTCGCCGCCCCGGGCGCCGTTCACGTGCAGGATCTTCGCCGGGCCCTTGGAGGCGGTCTTCGGCTTCAGCGACGCAAGATAGTGCTCGATCGCGACGAGGTTCTTGTCGTCGGCCTTCGCGAGGACCTGCGGCATCACGGCGCCGGGGTGGACGGACGCCGGATCGGCGACGAACTTGCGCAGCCATTCCGAGCGGACGCGCTGGGTGACCGTGGCGAGTTCGGGGCCGCGCATCGCCGGCAGCCCGGTCACGCCGCCGTGGCAGTTCACGCAACCGAGTTCGTTGTAAAGGAGACGACCGCCTTCGGCCGTCGGCGTCGCGGCGTGGAAACGCTCGAAGCCCGTGACGAGCGGTTCGGCTCCCAAAGCGGCGCCGGCAAGGAGGATGGCGGCCCGGAGGATCATGCCGTCTCGCGGACGCACTTCTCGACGTAGGCGCGCGACTCGTTGATGAGCGCGGTGACTTCGGCGGTGGTCGGCATCACGGGGATGCCCCGGGGCGTGGGGTGCATGAAGAGTTCGACCTGGCCGGCGAAACGGATGTCACGCAGGGCCTTCACGATCGGTCGGTAGTCGAGCTTGCCCCGGCCGGGCATCTGACGGAGTTCCTCTTCCTTCGTGGCCTTCTTGAAGATGCCCTCGGAGTGTTCTTGGAAATACATGAACGGCAGGTTCTTGGCGCCGAGGTCGCGGAGGAGGGCCGGAATCTGGTCCGCCCACTCATGCAGGTGGTGCGGCGCGAAGGCCACGCCGAGCGCGGGGGACTTATTAAGCTCGGCGAAGGCGCGGAGGGAATCCGGATGGTGCAGCGCCTGGTTCGAGTGGTTCTCGATCGCGATGCGTACGCCGAGTTCTTCGGCCTTGGCGGCGTGCGGCTTCATCTCCTCGAGGAACTTGGCGATGGCCGCCTTGGCGGCGGCGCCGGAAGGGTTCTTCGGTCCGGTGCTGCCGCAGACGACGGTCGTGCCGCCGTGCTGCTTCACCCAGGCCATCTCGTCCTGGAGCTTGAACGGTCCGAGCGGATAACGGGTGCTCACGCCGACCTTGACGCCGTGCTTCTTCAGCAACGCCGCGAAGGCCACGTCGCCGAGCGCGGCGGCCTGCTCGCGCTGGTCGCCGTGCACCTTGCACCAGATGTCGATCGATTCGCTGCCGGTCTTGGCGACCTCGGGCAGCACCTCGGCGAGCGGCGCGTAGCCGTACATCGCGGACGACAACACATAACGAAGGCGGAACGGCTCCTCGGCCTGGGCCCGCAAGGCGGGCGCGGCGGCGACCGCGGCGGCGGCGAGCCCGGCGGAGCGGAGGAAGTCGCGACGGGAAAGCATGGGCTTACTTCTTGGCGACTTCGGCCTCGAGCATCTTGATCCACGGGCCGACGAAGGCGCCGTTGTCATGGAAGGTGCGGCCGCTGACCATATGGCGGTCGATGACGACGGGGGCGTTGACGAACACGCCGCCGCAGACCTCGAGGTCGAACTTGCACTTCGGGACGGTGGCCATGCGCAGGCCCTTCACGATGCCGGCGCGGGCGGGGATCTCGACGCCGTGGCAGACGCTCATCATCGGCTTCTTGTTCTCCCAGAACCAGCGCGTCGCGGCCAGCAGGGCCTCGTCCTCGCGGATATACTCCGGGGCGCGGCCGCCGCTGAAGAAGATGCCGACGTACTCCTCGGGCCTGATGTCCTTGAAGGCGATGTCGGAGTTGATGGTGTAGCCCTCCCACTCCTTGGTGATCGTCCAGCCCGGCTTCACCTCGTGGAGGACCGTCTGGTAGACGCGCTTCTCGGGCGTCGCGAAGACCGGCTGGAAGCCGGCCTCCTGGAGACGGTAGACCGGGTACATCGTATCAAGCAGCTCGGTGGCGTCGCCGATGACGACGAGCACCTTGGGCTTCTTGGCGTTCTCCGGCTTGTCGGCGCCCGACGAGATCGAGGCCTGGTTCTTGTTGTCGATGAGGCCGGCGGCGGCGGCGAGCGAGCACAGGCCGAGCAGGCCGACGGTGAGGAGACGGAGTTTCATGGGGGTGTCAGGACTATATCCTTTCTTGCCCGGAAAGTCATTACAGGTATGATGCACCAAAACTAAGGTTTTTAGTCATAGCCATGCCCGCCTCCGCCCAACGCCGCGCCCCGCGGGTCGCCCTCCTGATCGAGACCACCCGTTCCTACACCCGCGAGCTCCTCGCCGGCGTCCGGAGTTACGTGGCGGCCCACGGCCCTTGGTCGACCTACCTGGAGCTCCGGGCCCTGGACTCCTCACCCCCGACCTGGCTGAAGGACTGGGACGGCGACGGCATCCTGACCCGCACCTTCAGCGCCGAGACCTCGCGGCTCGTCGCGGCCACGGGCCTCCCCGCCGTGGAGCTCCGCTCCACCCACTTCGCCGGCGGCCGGCCCTTCGTCGGCTGCGACAACGAGGACATCGGCCGGATGGTGGCGGAGCATTTCTACGAACGGGGCTTCCGGCACTTCGCGGCCTACAGCCAGCGCAACGAGCAGTTCTTCGTCGAGCGCGTGGCCAACTTCAAGAAGGTCGTCCGCGGCTACGGACACCGCTGCCTGGAGCTCCCGGAGGACCACCCGGAGCGCGTCCCGGACTGGGAGCAGAGCCAGGCGCGCCTCATCCGATGGATCGCGCAGCTGCCCAAGCCGGTGGGGATCTTCGCCTCGACCGACCAGCTCGGCGTGCGCCTGCTCGAAGCCTGCCAGACGGCGGGCGTGGCGGTGCCCGAAGAAGTCGCCGTCGTCGGGGCCGAGAACGAGGAGACGCTCTGCAGCTTCACCACCCCGCCCCTTTCCAGCGTCCGGTTCGACGGCCACGCGGTCGGCTTCGCCGCCGCGGAACTGCTCGACCGCCTCATGCGCGGCCAGTCCGCGCGGACCAAGCCCGTCCTGCTCGCCCCGAAAGGCATCGAGGTACGCGGCTCCTCGGGCGAACGGGTCCTCCGCGACCGCCTCGTCGCCCGCGCGGTCGCCCTCATCCGCGAGGGCGCCACGCGCGGCCTCGACGTCAATGAACTCGCCGCGCAGCTCGGCGCCTCGCGCAGCACGCTGGATCGTCGCATGAAGGCGGCGTTGAAACGAACGCCGAAGGACGAGATCCTGCGCGTGCGCTTCCGCGAAGTGGAACGGCTCCTACGCGAGACGAACCTGACGATCGACCTCATCGCCGAGCAGACCGGCTTCACGCACAGCCACTACCTGCAGGCGGCCTTCAAGGCGCGGACCAAGCTGACGCCGGGGAAGTTCCGTCGGGCCCAGGCCTGATCAGCGTCGGAGCCCGACGACGTCTTCCGGCTCGGCCCAGGCGAACAGCTTCGCCTTGGAACCCACGCGCTGGCGGGGATTGGCCTCGGCGATCCGCAGGACCGTGCCCGAGGGCGTCTTGAAGTCGTGCAGGGAGACGTCGCCCTGGAACAGCGAAGCCACGATCGCGCCCGCGAAAGCGTTCTCATCGGGCGCCATGAGGTCGAGTTTCAGGCACTCCGGCCGGATGCAGACCGTGAGCAAGTCGCCCACGGCCGGCGGCTCGGCGGGCGTGGCCAGCGCGCCGCGGACCTCGCCCACGGGGGTTTCCGCGACGAACTCGCCCGCGCCGACCTGCGTCACCTTGCCGGACACGAGGTTGGCCGCCCCGAGGAAGGTCGCGATCCAGCTGTCCGCCGGGCGTCGGTAGAGGTCGATGGGGCGTCCGGCCTGCACGATCCGGCCGGCGCGCATGACGGCCAAGCGGTCGGCCATGGCATAGGCGTCCTTCTGGTCATGCAGCACGCAGAGGACCGTGACGCCCGTCGCGCGCACCAGGCCGCGGATGGCCTCACGGACTTCGAGCCGCGAAGCCGCGTCGAGATTGCTCAGCGGCTCGTCGAGCAGGAGGAAGGACGGCCGAAGGGCGAGCACGCGGGCCAGGGCCACGCGTTGCTGCTGGCCGCCGGAGAGTTCCTGCGGACGGCGGTCGGCCCAGGCGTCGGCGCCGACGAGTTTGAGCGCTTCGAGGGCACGCACCTTGATCTCGGCCGCGGACAGCTTGTCCGCGTCAAGGGAGAAGGCCGCGTTCTCGAGCACGGTGAGATGCGGGAAGAGCGCGTAGTTCTGGGGTACGAAGCCGAACCCGCGGGCGGCGGGCGGCGTGAAGGTGATGTCACGGTTATCCAGCAGCATCGTGCCGCCCTGCGATTCCTGCTGCCCCGCGAGCAGCTTGAGGAGCGTGGTCTTGCCGCTGCCCGAAGGCCCGAGCAGGCAGCAGAGCGTCCCGGACTCCACGACGAGATCCACCCCGTCGAGGACGACGGCGGAGCCGAACTGACGGCGGAGGCCGGTGAGGCGGAGGGTGGGCACGGGCCGAACCTAGGCCGAAGCCCCGGCGGGGCGCAAGGTCGCCCGCCGACTGTGAATGCTTTCCGCCCGGACTTCGGCTTCCCACGCTTGCCACGGGGCCGGTTTCGGGCAAGTTGACGACTCCCATGCGTAACGACGACGAAGACGAGGACGAGAAGACCCCGGCCGCCCCCAAGGACGGCGGACCGAGCGCCATGCTCATCCAGAAGAAGTTCCTCGAGCAGCGGAAGATCTTCCTGTGGGGCGCCGTCGAAGACGCCTCCGCCCGCGACATCGTCGAGAAGCTCCTGTACCTGGACGGCATCGACCCCGGCAAGGAGATCACCTTCTACATCAACACCCCGGGCGGCTCCATCACCTCCGGCATGGCCGTCTATGACACCATCCGGATGATCTCCTCCCCGGTGAAGGTCGTCGTGACCGGCATGGCCGCCTCGATGGGCTCGATCCTCCTCCAGGCCCCCAAGGAGAAAGGCAACCGCCTGCTCTTCCCCCACTCCCGCGTGATGATCCATCAGCCGCTCATCATGGGCCGCATCCAGGCCACGGCCGTGGACATCCACATCCAGGCCCAGGAGATGGAACGCCTGCGCACCGAGCTCAACGAGATCCTCGCCAAGGCTTCGAAGCAGAAGATCGAGAAAGTCACCAAGGACACCGACCGCGACTTCTACATGACCGCCGAGGAGGCCATCGAGTATGGCCTCGCCGACGCGATCGTGAAGAAGCTCTGAGCCGGAACCCACGCGCATGGGCATCGGCGACCGGGCCTACATGCGGAACCAGCGCCTCGCGCGGAAGCCGATCTCGGCGACCGCGTGGGTGGTCGGCGTGCTGGTCGCTTTCTTCATCCTCAACCTGATCCAGGAATCCGCCGGCGCGGACCTGCTCGGCTGGGCGATGCTGCGCGAAAGTTCGCCGATGGCCTGGCAGTGGCTCACCCACGGCCTCCTGCACGACGGCTTCTGGCACCTCCTCGGCAACTGCCTGATCCTCTGGTGGACGGGCGCCATCGTCGAACGTGAGCACGGCCCGCGCGCGCTCCTCGCGACCCTCGCCGCCGGCACCCTCTTCGGCGCCCTCGCCTGGGCGCTCACCGGCCTGGGCGGAGACCGCTCGGGCCTGCTGGTCGGGGTCTCTTCCGGCGTCTATGCGCTGATGCTCGTGGCGCTCCTCGACAAGCTCGACCACCAGATCACGCTCCTGCTGTTCTTCTTCCTGCCGGTGACGCTCAAGGTCCGCTGGCTGCTCATCGCGATCACCCTGTTCACGGTGCTGGGCTGGGCCTTCGCCGAACTGCCGGGCCGCCACGCCTGGCCGCAGTGGCACGCCGCCTGGAACGACTCGATCGCCCATTCGGCCCACCTCGGCGGGCTGGTGCTCGGCTGGCTGGCCTATCGCCGGCTCAACCAGACAAATCTCCGCATCCAGGACGCTCAGGGTTACGTGAACACCTCTGAACCAGAAGATGCCGGCGCCATCGCCCGCGATGCCTACGCCGCGGAAGAGAATGCAAGCGGGACGAATCATGAGGCGAAATCCCCAGCCAGCCTGACCAAGACCCAAGCCCGGGCGGAATTGGACACTCTCTTGGACAAGATTTCCGCCGGGGGATTCGGCTCGCTCACTGCCGGCGAGAAACGTAGGCTTGAAGAACTCAGCGCCCGCCTACGCTGAGACCCCTCCCCACTTTTATGCGACTCCGCTTTTCCCTCCTGCCGGTCCTCCTGGCAGCGCTGGTCTCCGCCCAGACCGGCGGCTTCACCACCACGCAGTCGATGCTGCTCGAGACCCGCGCCACGGCCGCCCTCCTCGAGAAGCTCCACATCAGCAAGAAGGACATGGGCTCCATCGACATGAACTCCGTGGTGCGCACCTACTGCGAGAACCTCGACGGCGCGAAGATGTACTTCACGGCCGACGAAGTCGATGAGTTCGTCAGGCGTTACGGGAAGACCCTCGACCTCTATCTCCAGCGGGGCAACCTGACCCCGGCCTTCGAGATCTACGCCCTGTTCAAGAAACGCGTGACCGAGCGCACGGCGAAGAACCTCGCGATGCTCGACCAACCGATCGACCTCACGCAGCCGGGCACCTTCCCGCTCGACCGCAAGAAGGCCGAGTGGCCCGCCACCCCGGAAGATGCCGACTCCCTCTGGGGCCGCCGGCTCCGACTCGACATGCTTGCCGAACTGCTCGGCGAAGACCGCTCGGGCAAGTCGGCCAAGGAGACCGCCCTGCCGGAGATCACCCCGGCCAAGACGCAGGAGGCCGTCGCCCGCCTCAAGAAGCGTTACGAGAAGGGCCGCACCTACCTGGACTTCGACCAGCATGAGGTCGAAGAGGTCTTCCTCAATTCCTACTCCAGCCAGTACGACCCGCATTCCACCTTCTTCTCCCAGCAGTCGCTGGAGGAGTTCGAGATCGCGATGCGCAACTCTCTCGTCGGCATCGGCGCCACGCTCTCCGACGAAGACGGCACCTGCGTCGTCAAGGACCTCCTGCCGGGCGGACCGCTCGACCTCTCCCGCCAGGTGAAGCCGGGCGACAAGATCATCGCCGTCGGCCAAGGCGAAGACGGCGAGATGGAGGATATCGTCGGGATGCGCCTCTCGAAGGCGATCAGCCGCATCCGCGGCAAGCAGGGCACGACGGTGCGCCTCCTCGTCGACATGGCCGGCGGCGGCCGCAAGACCGTCACGCTGAAGCGCGACCAGATCAAGCTCGTCGGACAGATGGCCTCGGCCAAGGCCGTCGAGGTCCCTTCCGCCGGCGGCACCGCCCTCCTCGGCGTCATCGAACTGCCCTCTTTCTACGGCAAGAACCAGGACGGCACCGGCTCCAGCCCCTCGGCCGACATCGAACAGCTGCTCGTCAAACTGAAGGCGATGGGGATGAAGGCCGTCATCATGGACCTCCGCAAGAACGGCGGCGGCCTGCTCAACGAGGCCGTCGACATCTCGGGCCTGTTCATCCCGAAAGGCTCGGTCCTGCAGGTACGCGACAGCCAAGGCCGCTCCGAGGACTACCGCGATGAGGACGAGAAGGTCGTCTGGGACGGACCGCTGGTGGTGCTGACCTCCAAGCTTTCCGCCTCCGCTTCCGAGATCTTCGCCGGCGCGATGCGCGACCATCGTCGCGCCATCGTGGTCGGCGACATGACCACCCATGGCAAGGGCTCGGTCCAGAACATCATCGAGCTGAGCCGCTTCGACCGCAGCCTCAAATCGGCCGTCAAGGTGACCATCCAGAAGTGGTACGCCCCCAGCGGCTCCTCCATCCAGCTCAAAGGCGTGCCGGCCGACATCGTGGTGCCGTCCGTCTACTCGGTCCTGCCCGTCGGCGAAGGCGACCTCGAACGCGCCCTGCCCTGGGATTCGGTGACGCCCACGCTGACCAAGCCCGACGAGGGCGACTGGCTGAAGGCGAAGATCTCCGACGGGCTCATCGCCACGCTCGCCGCCAACTCCGCCCGCCGTCAGTCCGAACTCCCGGAATTCCTCACGCTCTCCCGCACGATCGACTGGACCAAGAGCCGGCAGGTCCGCAAGGAGGTCTCGCTCTCGCTCGACCAGCGCCGCACCGAACGGAAAGACGACCTGGAATTCCGCGAACAAGTCCGCCGCGAGCTGAGCGATTACGCCAAGCAGTCCTTCAAGGTGAGTGAAGTGAAGCTCGATGCGGCCATCGAACAGGAGAAGAAGGAAGGCCCCGGCGCCGCCGCCAAGATGAAGCGCAGCGCCCGCATGCGTGACCCGATCGAAGACGACGAATGGCCGGAATACGACATCCAGCTCCAGGAAGCCCTCCGCATCGCCGCCGATTGGACCGCGCTCACCGCCGGGTCCGTGGCCGTAGCCACGCCGAAGGAAGAGAAGAAGAAGTAAGTCCTCGGAGCACGCCCCCTGAGGCCGCCCACCCGGGCGGCCTTTTTGTCTGGGGGAGGACGGACTAGGTCAGTACGCAGTGCTGACCCTACCTCGATCCATGCGGATGCGATGTCATCGCATCCCTACCTCTTGTGCCTCCCGCGACCTGCCACCCGGAGCTGCCACCCGCTACCTGAAACGTGTCTTTTCCATTCAGTCCTCAACGCAGCCACCCCTCCCGTTCTTTGATTTGCCCAACCCCCTTCGCCCCCACAATTTCTCCCCATGCTCTCCCCCGAAGCACTGGCTTACGGCACCCTGCTGATCACCGGCTTCCTCGCCCTGCGCGGTTCCCGTCGGGCGGGCCTCGCCCTGCGCCGCCAATACGGCGTCGCAGAGGGTCGGCCGGTCCAGCTCCACACCCTCACGAACGCCCGCGGCATGGAAGTCTCCGTCTGCGAATTCGGCGCGACGCTGACCTCGGTCCGCGTGCCTGACATCCATGGCCGCCTCGGCGAAGTGACCCTAGGGCTGCGTTCGCTCGAAGATTACGTCGCCGGCAATCCGTTCCTCGGCAGCACCGTCGGTCGCTACGCCAACCGCCTGGCGGAAGGCAAGCTGACCCTCGACGGACAGACGATCGCTCTCGCCCAGAACAATAACGGCAATCACCTCCACGGCGGCCTGCGCGGTCTCGATAAACGCGTCTGGGAGTCGGAAGCGATCCGCACGGAGTCCGCTTCCTCGGTCCGCTTCACCTACGTCAGCCCGGCCGGCGAAGAAGGCTACCCAGGCACGCTCAGCGTGACGGTCACCTACGCCCTGGCCGACCAGAGCGACGAACTGACGATCGACTTCGCGGCCACCACGGACGCCCCGACGGCGTGCAATCTGACGAACCACGTCTTCTTCAACCTGGCCGGCCAAGGCAGCATCCTCGACCACCGCGTGACGCTGCGCGCCGACCAGCTCGTGCCGGTCAGCCCGGCGCTGATCCCGACCGGCGAACTCATGGACGTCTCCGGCACGCCGTTCGACTTCCGTCGCCCGCACGCCATCGGCGAGCGCATCGGCGCTCCGCACGACCAGCTGCGCCGCGCCCGCGGCTACGATCACTGCTACGTCCTCGGTCCGGACAATTCCCTCAAGTCGGCCGCCTTCGTCAGCGAGCCCACGACCGGACGTACGCTCGAAGTCCTCACCGACGCCCCGGGCCTGCAGTTCTATACGGGCAACTTCCTCACCGGCACCGTCCAAGGCCGCTGGGCGAAGCCCTTCGCTTTCCGCCAAGGCTTCTGCCTCGAGCCCGGCCTCTTCCCCGACTCGCCGAACCAGCCTGCGTTCCACCGCCTCGGCTACCCGAGCGGCATCCTGCGCCCGGGCGAACAGTACTCCCAGAAGCTCGTCTTCCGCTTCGGCGTCAGCCGGTAGGGACAGCACCACGTGCTGTCCTCTCAGGCCGCCCACCCGGGCGGCTTTTTTATTGGACCCTTGGTGTGACTCAACGATGCATGGGCAGGGTTGGCACTGCGTGCCAACCTAGTGAGCAGATACGTGCCAGGGCAGCACGCGGTGTTGCCCCTACCTCAAGACAGGCGGATGCGATGTCATCGCATCCATACCCCGCCACCTGAAGCTGCCACCCGCCACCTGAAGTTCATCTCTTCCATTCAGTCCTCCATTCAGTCCTCTTACTTCCCCTTCCCCGCTTCCGCCCGTGCCTTGGCGATGACGTCGGCGAGCTTCACCTCGGCTCCGCCCTGGCGCTTGCTCTCGTCGGCGGCCTCCATGAACGCATAAAGTTCAAGGGTTTCCTCGGGGCTCACCGGAGCTTTTCCCGTGCGGAACATCTTCACGATCGCTTCGAGCAGCACCTCGTAGCCGTCGAACTTCCCTATCGAGGCTTCGCCCTTCTCCCCGACGGCCTTGCCGCCGTAAGGCCCGCCCTTGGTCTTGCGATCGGCTTCCCGGAAGATGCCCACGCGGCCGTCGCCCCAGTTGCCCGTGACCTGGATCAGGCCTTCGGCCGATTTATCGCGCTTCACCGTGATACAGCCCGTGCCCATGACGGTGTAAAGGCTCTCGCAGCCATGGACGCCATACCAGTACAGGTCGGGGTGATGCGACTCGAGGCTGGCCGGGCTCGTGGTATGGGCCGTCTTTACCTTGCCGATCGCACCTTGCGCGACGGCCTGCGTGCCCGCGGCGAAGCGCAGCGAGGAGGAACAAAAGTAGGTCACGCCGGCCTTCTTGGCGGCTTCCTGGATGCGGATGACGTCAGCAAGCGAGCCGGCGATGGGCTTGTCGATGAAGACGGGCTTGCCCGACTTCAGCACCGGGAGCAGCTGCTCGAGATGCACGCGGCCGTCATTCGACTCCAGCAGCACGCAGTCGACCTGCGCGCAGAGCTGCTCGATCGAACCGACGATCTCGACGCCCATGCCCTTGAGTTTCTCGGTATATTCCGGGACGCGGGAAGTGCTCTCGGGGATGTCCTTGCTGCCCTGCGGGTAGGCGTGCGTGACGCGGAAGCCGGCGAACTTCGCGGCGTCGGCCGGGTTCTTCGGGCCCTTGTTGAGGACGGTCGTGAAGGCCACGACATGCGAGGTGTCGAGGCCGATGATGCCGACCTTCTTCGGCGTCTCTTCGGCGAAGAGCGAAGCCGCGCCGGCGATCGCGCAGGCCAGCAGGCAGGTGAGGCGGGGTAAGCTCATACCGATCTGTAATTCCACGCGGTCGGGCTGACAAGCCCGCGGGTCGGCGGTTAATGCGAACCTTCGAGCAATTGCCACACGCGCCAGGCCATCAGCAGGCCCAGCGCCGTCCAGAGCACCCCGAGCGCGCGGTCGACCCAACGGATCGTGGCGGCGTCCTTGAGGCGCACGCGCAAGCGGTCACCGAGGAAGGCGTAGAAACTCATCACTCCGACCTCCGCCCCCAACGTGCACAGCAGGAACACACCGGTGGTCGACCACGCGAACCCGTCAGTCGGCACGCGCGCGGCCTGGATGATGACGAGGAAGAACGGGATCGTCTTCGGGTTCGAGAAGTTCACCCAGGCGCCCCGCAGGAAGAGCCGCCCGGCGCCGCCCTCGAGTCCGGCGGATGCCGGCAGGCTCGAACGCGGCCGCACGAGGTGCTGACAGCCCAGATAGAGGAAGTACGTCATCCCGGCGACCGCGACGGCGGTGAGCGCGTGCGGGGCCTGCTGCGCCAGCCATTGGGTGCCGAAGAGCGCCAGGAAGAGGTGCGGGGTCTCGCCGACGGCGAGTCCCAGCGTGTGCCAGGCGGCGCGGCGCTTACCGTAGCGGAGCGAGGTCTCGATGGTCGACAAAGCCGCCGGCCCGGGCGAGAGGCTCGCGGTCAGGCAGGAGGCGATGAGCAGCCCGACATGCATCCGTGCTCAGCGCAGGGACTGCTTCCAGCGCGCGATCTCGCGGGCGACGGCCTTGGGGCCGGGCATGCCCGTGTTCTCGCGCGCGGCGAAACCACGCTTGAGGCTGAAGACGTCGCGCCAGCCCTTCGTGAAGGCCTTGTCGGCCGTCAGCGCGGCTTCGTCGGAGACCTGGTCGAGCGGCACGCCGGACTTCTCGGCGAGCGCGACGAGGCGGCCGACCGCGTGGTGGGCGTGACGGAACGGCATGCCCTTGCGGACGAGCCAGTCGGCGAGGTCGGTGGCGAGCAGCGCGGGGTCTGAAGCGGCGGCGAGGCAGCGCGCCTTGTGGAACTTCGTGCCTGCGAGCGTGGCGTCGGCGACGGCGACGGACAGGAGGAGCTGGTCGGCGGCGTCGAAGAGCGGCGGTTTGTCGTCCTGCAGGTCGCGGTTGTACGTGAGCGGCAGGCCCTTGGTGAGCGCGAGCAGGTGCGTGAGCGAAGCCTGGAAGCGGGCGGCCTTGCCGCGCAGGAGCTCCATGGAGTCGGGATTGCGCTTCTGCGGCATCAGCGACGAACCCGTCGAGAACTCGTCCGGCATGCGCGCGAATCCGAACTCGGCGGAAGACCAAAGGACCATGTCCTCGGCCAGACGGGAGAGGTGCACGCCGCAGAGGGCGGCGGCGAAGCAGAACTCCGTGGCCGGATCGCGGTCGGCGACGGCGTCCATGGAATTGCGGGTGACCTGCGGGCGGCCCTTGGCGTCGACGAAGCCGAGCAGCTTCGCGGTGACTTCGCGGCGGATCGGGAGCGTCGTGCCGGCGATGGCGCCGGCACCGAGCGGACACCAGTTGGCCGAAGCCTTGGCGGCGGCGAGACGCGTGCGGTCGCGACCGAACATCTCGGCGTAGGCGAGCAGGTGATGGGCGGCGGAGACCGGCTGGGCGCGCTGCAGGTGCGTGTAGCCCGGCAGGATCACGTCAGCGTTGGCCTCGGCGAGCTTCACCAAGGTCCTGAGCAGCGAGACGAGCGCCGCGTCGGCGGCGTCGCACTGGTCCTTGATCCAGAGGCGGACGTCGGTGGCGACCTGGTCGTTACGCGAGCGCGCGGTGTGCAGCTTGGCGGCGGCCGGGACGCGCTTCGTGAGCGCGCTCTCGATGTTCATGTGCACGTCCTCAAGGTCGCGGCTCCAGACGAACTTGCCGGCGGCGATCTCCCGGGCGATGGCGTCGAGGCCCCGCAGGATCGCGTCGCGCTCCTTCCTGGTCAGGATGCCGGCCTGGGCCAGCATGGCGGCGTGGGCCTTCGAGCCCCGGATATCCTGGGCCCAGAGACGATGGTCGAACGAGACGGACTCGCCGAAACGCAGCATCAGTTCGGCAGGACCGGCGCTGAACCGGCCGCCCCAGGTGGCCTGGGCTTTCTTCCGTGCGGACATGACGAACCAATGCCCCCGGGAGGGCGGACAGGCAAGCAAGGACGCTCAGCGGGCGGCCGGAGCGGGCGTCGGCTGGGCCGCCGGCTTGGCGGGCGTGGCCATGCCACGGGCGCCGTCGACACGGATCACGATCTCGCCGGGCTCGGCGACGCCCATGCGTTCGCGGGCCTGGTCACGGACGAACTCCGGGTCTCGCCCGAAACGGTCGATGTAACGGTCGGTCTGCGCGCGCGCGCGCTCGAGCGCCGCGTAGGCCTGCTCCTTCTGGCGTTCGCTGGCGCGCAGGCCTTCGAGACGCGCGACTTCGTCGCCGTAGGTCGACCAAGTGAAGGCGAGCACCGTACAGAAGAGGATGAACGAGGCCCAGAGAAACAGCTTCTCGGTCTGAGGGTTGCGGGAAGAAGGCTCTCTATCCATGACGACCGCGGAAGTGAAAGCGGAAATTCACTACGGGGCGAGGGGAAAATGTCCCGCTTACTTCGCCGTCGCGGCGACCGCCGCCAGGGAGCCGCTGAACTCCATGAAGGCCCAGACGATGACGCCGGTGACGGAGACGTAGAGCCAGACCGGGAAGACCCAGCGCGTGAGACGCTTGTGCTCCTCGAGGCGGCCGACCTTGGCCAGCCAGACGGCGCGCAGGACGAAGGGGGTGACGACGATGGCCAGGATGACGTGCGGGATCAGGATGAAGAGGTAGAGTCCCTTGAGTCCGGCCCAGACCGAAGCGGGGTCGGCCGGGGCGTAAGTGACGTTGGTCCGGCCGAGGGCGACCCAGAGGTGGACCTTGGAGGCGAGGTAGACCGCCAGGAAGAGCGCCGAGGTCATCACCGCCCACTTCATCGCCTTGCCATGGCCCTCGCGGTCGCCGGCTTTGATCCGGAAGATGCCGACGAGGAGGAAGACGGTGGCCAGGCCGTTGAGGCCGGCGACGGCCCGGGAGAGGAGCTCGGTGGTGGAAGCCATGCTTCAGCAGAAGGGGTTTTCCGGGAAATGCCAACCTTTCGCCACCCCCGGGCCGCCCGGCCGCAACTAATCCCGGCTCCTGACGTTTCACCTCATGCCCCATGAACACCCCCCTCGCCCTCCTCGCCGCCACCGGCCTCGGCTTCCTGGCCGCCGGGCCCGCCTTGAAGCCGGCCGACAGCGCGCCGCCCGCCTGGAACAAGGTCACGATCACCGTCCGCGGCGACAAGCGGGTCATCGAGTCCAACGGGATCCCGGACCATCCGGTGGCCGCCTTCCCCAACCGAGGTAACCCCAACGCCATCTCCGAGCAGAAGTATCGGCTCGAGGTGCCCGTCCGCCCCCAGCCGGCGGCCGAGCAACCCGGGCGTTTCCCGTATGCCTGGGGGGTCGCCCTGAACGGGGTGGTCTTCGATCCCGGCACCGCCGAGGTCTATAATGACGGCGACCGGAGCAACCCCTGGCGCTACGAGGCGCTCAGGAGCAACACCGAGATGGGCACCACTCCCCGGATCCCGACCGGCCTCGGCCTCGACCAGAACCACGGCCACGTCCAGCCCAACGGCGCGTACCATTACCACGGCCTTCCCACCCTGCTCATCGCCCGGCTCTCCGGCGGCGAACCGAAGATGACCCACGTCGGCTGGGCGGCCGACGGCTACCCAGTCTATGCGATCCACGCCTACGCCCAGGCCGACGACGCGAAGAGCGCGCTCAAGCCGATGAAGAGCAGCTACCGGCTCAAGACCGCCGACCGGGGTGGAGACGGGAAGACGAGCCCGACGGGCAAGCCTGACGGTTCGTTCGCCCTGGATTACGAATATGTGCCCGGGCACGGCGACCTCGATGAGTTCGGCGGACGCACGGGCGTAACCCCGGAATTCCCGCAGGGGACATATTATTACGTGCTGACCGAAGAGTTCCCCTTCATCCCGCGTAAGCTCAAGGGCACGCCGGATCCTTCGTTCAACAAGATGCGCATGGACGCCCACGCCAACCTCGGCGGACAGAGCGGCCCAGGCGCCAAGGGCAAAGGGAAAGGCAAGAAGGGCCCGCCTCCTGGCGGTTTCGGCCCCCCGCCCGAAGGCGCGAAATAAGCAGGCACCAAGAAGGCCTCCCGTCTGGGAGGCCTTCTGTTTGGCCTGATTCGTCCGCTCAGGCGCCCTGCTTCGGATCGAACTTCTTCTTCGGCTCTTCAGCCGCCGGCTTGCCGGCCGGCTTGGCGCCCGGATTGCCGGGCAGATTGAAGCCGCGCCCTTCGACGAGCTGCAAGCGACGACGGACGTCGGCCGGCAGCTTCTCGACGGCACCCTTCTCCGTGATGTCGCCTTCGAAGGTCGTCTTGCCGTCCTTATCCTTGATCACCGCACGCTTCTTGCCGTCTTCCTGCTGGATGGTGACCGAGCCCTCGGCGTCGGAAGCCATGGACGACGAGTAGCTCTTCGCCCCGCCCTTGAAGCCGAACAACGACATAGGGCCGAAGCTGAAGGAGAAGGTGTCCGTATTGGTGAGGCCCCCGCCGGACTGGGCGAGCAGCTCATCGACCGAAGGGATTGAAGAACGCGAGCGCGGCGCGGGCAGGACACCGGACTGCAGGTCCTGGAGCTGCTTGAGGAGTTCCGGCGGGATCACCCCTCCGGGACCTACGATGGTCACGCCCGGCGGGAGGCCGCGGGCCGTGGCACGGGCTCCGTCCTTGGCTTCGGCGCGCGGCTCGCGGTCCGCGCGGACGCCGAGCGTGAGCTCGACGACCATGGGCTCGGGGCCTCGCTGGAGCGTGAGCTTCACCTTGTCGCCGGGCTGGCGCGTGCGCACGAGCGCGCGGAACTGGTCGGCGTTGAAGAGCACCTGGTCGTCGAGGCGCGTGAGGATGTCGCCTTCCTCGACCTTGCCGACGGAGGGACCTTTCGGATCGATGAAGCCGACCACGATGCCGACACCGGCGGGCACGGAGGCGACGGCCTCGTCGCGCGGGCCGACATTGAGGCCGGCGTAGGCGACACCGGCGACGGCGGGCTTGGCGGCGGAACTGGCCGGCTCCTTGTCCTTGGCCTCCGCCGTACCGAGAAGGCCGGCGAGCAGGAGCATGTGGAGGGGAATCTGGCGGAACGTATTCATGGGGGTCCTTTGAAAGATGAGCGTCGGAGGTCGGCGGATTTGTTCAATGCGTCTCCAGGGGCAGGAACCCTAGTTGATCATTGGGACGATAGTCGATCAGCCGCGTCTGGGTGCGCACGTCTTCCCAGCGGGTGGTGTCCTCCCAGCGCACGCGCACGGGACGGGCATAGGAGCCGTCGGCGAGTTCGACGGGGCGGAACAGCTGGACTTCCGGGCGCGAACGTTCGGCGCGCACGAGCTGGTAGGCGGGCGCCTCCGGCTCGGCGGGCGACGCGAGGAAGACGAAGGCGACGAGCGCGGCCGCGGCGGCGGCGAAGCCGGCCGACCACGCGATGACGACGCCGCGTCGCGCGGTGGGCGCGGCGAGCTCCGCGTCGATGCGGGCCGAGACGGCGGGTCCGGGCGGGCGCGGGCGCAGGGCGCGGAGGGCCTGCTCGAGGTCGTGGTCGGGATCAGTCATGGGTGCGGGCGGTGATGTTTCGGCGCAGGGCCTCCATGGCATAGCGCCACCGCGAAGCCGCGGTGTTCGGAGAAATCGTAAGTTGTTCGCCGATCTCGTCGAAGGTCAGGTCACCCCAGACCTTGAGGACGACGACCTCGCGCTGCTCGGCGGGCAGGAGCTTCAGCGACTCGGCGAGCGCGGCAAGGCGCGGGTCGGCCTCGGGCTCGAACCAGGTCACGGTGTCCAGGTCGTCGCCGACGACCTTCTCGCGCGCGACCCGCCGGTCGGAACGGCGCAGGAGATCCAACGCGGAACGCCGGATCGAGGTGACCACGAGGGCGTTAGGATTACCGGGCAGGTGACGTTGATGTTTCCAGAAACGAACAAATGCCTCCTGCAGGACGTCGTCCGCATCGGCCTCGCTCCGGGTCCATTGGCGCGCGATGAGCCGGAGCCGGGCGCCGTTTTCGGCGAACCAGGCCCGCCAGTCCTGTGCGGAATGGGCGTCGTGCATGCTTGTCACAAAGAAAGCGGACCGCGGAGCGGATTTTGTCTGCCGCGAGCAAGACTTTATGGGGGTGCCCTAAATCGTCAAAGCAGTTGCGATTCCTCCCCGCCCCTCCTAACTCCCTCCCAGATGCCCGCACCCTCCGTCCAGCCGCCTGCGAACGGTCTTTTCCGTTCCCTGATCCGCTGGTTCGACGCGGACCATATCCCGGAGGGAGCCGAAGCGCTGCGCCAGACCCCCAAGCAGGTCGACTGGCCCCGCTCCGTCCCCTTCGTGGTGCTCCACCTGGCCTGTTTCGGGGTCATCTGGGTCGGCGCGAGCCCCATCGCCGTCTGGACGGCCGTCGGCCTCTACTTCTTCCGGATGTTCGCGATCACGGGCTTCCTGCACCGCTACTTCTCTCACAAGACCTTCTCCACCTCCCGCGCTTTCCAGTTAGTGATGGCCGTCTGGACCGCCCTGGCCGTCCAGCGAGGCGCCCTCTGGTGGGCCTACACCCATCGTCACCACCACAAGCATTCCGACGAAGAGGAGGACAAGCACTCGCCGGTGGTCGACGGCTTCTGGTGGTCGCACATCGGCTGGATCACCTCGAAGAAGAACTTCCCGACCGACTACTCGAAGATCCCCGACCTCGCGAAATACCCCGAGCTCGTCTTCCTGAACCGCTTCGACATCTTCATCCCCCTCCTCGCCGCGGCCGCGACCTACGGCGCCGGCGCCTGGCTCGGCGCGCACGGCTACGACACCAACGGACCCCAGCTGCTCGTCTGGGGCGTCATCTCGACCGTCGTGCTCTTCCACGGCACGGCCTGCATCAACTCCCTCGCGCACGTCTTCGGGTCGAAGCGCTTCAAGACGACCGGCGACGAATCCCGCAATTCATTCATCCTGACGCTCATCACCCTGGGCGAAGGCTGGCATAACAACCATCACCGCTACCAAGCCACGACGAAGCAGGGCTTCTACTGGTGGGAATTCGATCCGACCTACTACGCCCTCAAGGCGATGTCCTGGACGGGCCTGATCTGGGGACTCAAGGGCGTGCCGGACTCGGTCTACGAAGAAGCCGAGCGCACCAAGGCCGAGTCCGCTTCGCAGCGTGCGTGAACGCATCGCGATCGTCGGCTCCGGCGTGAGCGGCCTCGGCTGCCTGCGCTTCCTCGCCGCCCGCCACGACGTGACGGTCTTCGACCGGGACCCCCGCCCCGGCGGCCACGCCCACACGATCGACGTCACCGAACCCGGCACAGGCCGCGCCCTGCCGATGGACACGGGCTTCATGGTCTTCAACGAGGTGACGTACCCGCACCTCTGCCGCTTGTTCAAGGAACTGGGCGTGCGGCCGAAGAAGACCTCGATGTCCTTCGCCGTCCGCCACGACCCGACCGGCCTGGAATGGTGCGGGAGCTCGCTCAACCACCTCTTCGCGCAGCGTCGCAACCTCTTCAGCCTGCGCTTCTGGAAGCTGCTCCTGCAGATCAACAAGTTCAATAAGCTCGCCAAGACCGAGTGGCGCTCGGCCGAGGCCGAGACGACCTCGCTGCGCGACTGGTGCGCGCGCAAGGGGCTCGGCCAGGACTTCCTCGACCTTTACCTGGTTCCGATGTCAGCCGCGGTCTGGTCGACGCCGGCGGAGAAGATGCTGAGCTTCCCGGCCGCGGCGCTGATGCGCTTCTTCCATAACCACGGTTTCCTCGGCCTCGACACGCAGCACCAGTGGCTGACGCTCGAAGGCGGCTCCCGCACCTACGTCGAGGCGCTCCTCCGCGCGCACCCCGCCGACTTCCGTTTCGGTCAGGGCGTGACCGGCGTCCGCCGCGACGGCGCGCAGGTCGTCGTGACGACCGCCGCCGGCGAAGAACGCTTCGACCGCGTGATCATGGCCTCGCACGCCGACACGACGCTCCGCCTGCTGACCGACGCCGACGCCGAGGAACGCCGCCTGCTCGGCGCCTTCGCCTACAACCAGAACGACGCCATCGTGCACACGGATATGGCGCCGCTGCCCCGCTCGCCCAAGGCGCGCTCGTCGTGGAACTACCGTACTTGGGCCAAGGACGGCGGCCTGGCGACGTCGACCCACTACTGGATGAACTCCCTGCAAGGGCTCACGGACAAGGGCGACTTCGTCGTGACGATCAACCATCCCGAGCAGGTCGATCCGGCGAAGGTGATCGTGACGATCCCCACGGAGCACCCGCTCTTCTCGCTCGACGCCGTCGCCGCCCAGGCGGAGATCCCGGCCCTCAACGCCCGCCCCGGCGCGCGCGTGCATTTCGCCGGCGCCTGGCAGCGCTACGGCTTCCACGAGGACGGCTTCTGGTCCGCGCACCGCCTGTGCTCGCAGCTCCTCGGCCGCGACGCCTGGGGCGCCTGATCAGAAGGCCAGCTTCTGCGCCTGCCGCTCGAAGCCTTCCGCCTGGAACAGCGGCTCGGGCTGCATCTTCACGAGGTCCGCGACGTACCGGTCGGGCACGCGCTCGAGGCGCGTGTTGTAGAAGGTCGCGATGTTCGCGTGATAGGCGCGCGCGAGCGCGATGCGGTCCTCGGTCTCCACGAGGTTGCGGCTGAGCTCAGCGAAGACCGCCTGACCCTTGAGGTCGGGATACTGTTCCGCGACGGCGAGCAACGTCGGCGCGACCGCCGCGGGCCGGCCGCCGGCCGCCTGGGCGCGGAGGGCGGCGACGAGCGTCTGCACGGAGGCCTCGTGCGCGCGGAAGCCCTGCACGCAGGCCACGAGCGGCGGGATCAGGTCGGCGCGACGCTTGAGCTGCACGTCGATGAGGGAATAGGCCTGACGGACACGGTTGCGCAGGCCGGTGATGCTGTTGAAGACCATCCAGACCCACCCCGCGCCGGTGGCCACCAGGTAGAGCAGCAGGCCCACGAACAGGCCGATCGGGGCGACGTCGGGCCGGGCGCCGGCGAAGAGCACCATGCCGAAGCCGGCGGCGAACACGGCCCCGAAGAGATTCCAGAGGATGAAGGACGTGGCCTTGCCGTCGCTGAGCTCCTGCTCCTTGCGGGGCGTGATGATGAACATGTCCGCCTTGTCCTCGTGCTTGATCTGGGCGGCGACGACGTCCGGCCGCTCGCTGGCGCGGCCCCGGACGAAGAGCGGCGTTCCGACGACGAGACCGCGCTCAGTGAAACTGCGTCGTCCGACCGAGCCCTCGACGGCGTCGGAGGGGCCTTTTTCGTAATACAGGGGGTCGCCTTCGTCGACGTCGCGGTCGAACATCGTGAGCGTCTCGAGGTCGGCGCCCTCGGGATCGACCCAGACATAGCCGGTCTCGTCCTGGAGGTAGAAACCGCCTTGCTCGCCGCCCGAGGCGACAGTGTCGCTGCCAGTGTCGATCACCGTGCGCGTACGCGTCCGGCCTTTGTCGTCGGTATAGGTCTCCGTCCGCCGACGGCGCCAATGCTCCCTGACCGACCAGCTATAGAGCACGCACGGCCGTTCGGCCAGGTAGCTGATGAAAGGGTCGCGGCGCACGCACACGCCCTCGAGCTCGACCTCGCCGACAAAGACGCCGAGAGCCTTCGAGACCGGCGTGTCATCGAGCAAGCGACGCTTCCGGCCCGCGTTCAAGGCCAGCAGCAGGCAGCCTGCGGAAACCGCGAAGGTCAGGAATCCGGCGCCGGTGAGGTCTTGGGCCACGGAGGTCGTTATGCCCGTGACCCTCGGTTTAGCAAGGTTTCGAGACGGGGACGCTTGCGCCTGTCCGGGTTGCATCCACCCTGCAGGCCGATGCCCCGACTGTACGACGCAGAAGTGATGCACGCCCGGCTCTGGCCGAAGCGGCATGACTTCACGCACGCGGCCTTCGCTCTGTCGGTCGACGCCGCCGCGGTCGACGCGGCGAAGGGCGGGCACTTCATGCTCGGCCGGGCCTGGTCGCCCTACCGCTTCCGCGACGGCGATTTCCTACCGGCCGCCGAGGTCTTCCAGCCCGAGGGCATCCCGCAGGCCTTCGCCGGCGCCACTCTCGCCGACCGTTTCCGCGCCTTCGCCGCCGCCCATGGTGAGCCCCTCCCGGAGCACGCCGTGATCCGGTTGGTCGCGATGCCGCGCGCCTTCGGGAAATCTTATAACCCCGCGGTGTTCATGATGGCCACGGTCGACGGCGTCCTGACCTGCGGGATCGCCGAGGTCCATAATACTTTCGGCGAACGCAAGGCCTGGTTCCTCGGCCGGACCTGCCTAGGACACGACTTCGACGGCGACGCCTATCTCCGCCTGCGCGCCCCGAAGCGTTTCTACGTCTCGCCGTTCTCGGCACTCGACACCGAGTTCGAGTTCACGCTCCGCCTGCCGGACGGACAGCTGGCGATCACAGTCGACCACTACGAAGGCGGCCAGAAGACGCTGACGAGCGCCTGGACCGGACGACAGGTGCCGCTGGCCGACGCGCGCCTGCTCTGGCTGACCGTCAAGTCACCCCTGCTCATCCTGAAGGTCATCGCGCTCATCCATCTGCACGCCGCCTGGCTGTGGTTGGTGAAAAAACTTCCTTTCCGCCGCAAGGGCGACGACATTCCCTTGCAGCGCAACCTGCGGCACCCCACCTCCGAACTGACCGGCCGACATGACTAACTCCTCTCCCGCCGCCGGCTCCCTCGCCCGCCGCCTCGTCCTCCCCGAGCTCGCGAAGCTCACCCAGGGACGCCTGGTCCTCCGCCTGCCCGAAGGCGCGGAGCTCGTGCTCGGCGACCCTCGCGCGACCGGCGGAGCCCGCATGGAGGTCCGTGACGAGAACGCCTTCCGCCGTATCATGCTGGCCGCCGACATCGGCCTGACCGAAGGCTACATGGAGGGCGAGTGGGATTCCCCCGATCTCAACGCGCTCATCGGCTTCTTCATCGAGAACATCGGCCAGACCCCGGGCATGTCCGGCTCGGCCCGCAAGGCGCTCGGCGTCGGCCTCTTCCGCATCGCCGACCGCATCGGCCACCTCCTGCGTCCGAACGACAAGCAGATGGTGCGGCGCAACATCTCGGAGCACTACGACGTCTCCAACGACTTCTTCCGCCTCTTCCTCGACCCGTCGATGATGTACTCGTCGGCCCGCTGGGAAGGCACGGACTCCCTCGAGCAGGCGCAGGCGAACAAGAACGATTCGCTCTGCCGCTTCCTCCAGCTCAAGCCGACGGACCACGTCATCGAGATCGGCACCGGCTGGGGCGGCTGGGCCCTGCACGCCGTCAAGAAGTACGGCTGCCGCGTCACCTCGCTGACCATCTCGCAGGCCCAGCACGACCTCGCCGTCGAACGCGTCAAGGCCGCCGGCCTCTCGGACCGCATCACCGTCAAGCTCGAGGATTTCCGCGACCACCAGGGCACGTATGACAAGTGCGTCTCCATCGAGATGATGGAAGCCCTCGGCCATAAGTATCTCCCGGCCTTCTGCGCGTCGATCGGCCGCCTGCTCAGGCCCGACGGCATCGCCGCCTTCCAGTACATCACCTGCCCCGACAGCCGCTACGCGCAGTTCCGGGACGGCGTGGACTTCATCCAGAAGCACATCTTCCCCGGCTCGCTCCTGCTTTCGATCAACCGCGTCGGCGAACTCATGACGAAGGAGAGCGGCTTCCAGCTGGACCGCCTCGAGGAGTTCGGTCGCGACTACGCGCGCACGCTCGATGCCTGGTGCCAGGCCTTCGAGGCCAAGCTCGACCAGGTGCGCGCCATGGGCTTCGACGAACGCTTCATCCGCAAGTGGCGCCTCTACTTCCGCTACTGCCAGGCCGCCTTCGAGCACCGCAACATCGGCGTCGTCCAGGCCGTCTACGTCCGCCCGAACCGCAAAGGCTGAGCGCCGACCTTTCCCAGTTAGGGTCAGCACTGCGTGCTGACCTAGCAAAGCCGCCCACCCGGGCGGCTTTTTTGTCTGAAGACATAAACTCAAAGGGAAACCGGAAGAACGGATGATTGGCTGGGGGCATAACTTCGGGTCTCAGGTCTCGGCTACGGGTTCAGGGACGGGCCCAGGTGCGGGTGCGGGAATCAGGCCCGGGGTCCGCACCCGAACCTGAACACCTGGACCTGATGCCCGGTGGCTGAGACCTGGGACCCGAGAATGATTCCACAGCCGCAGTATCCTTCCCGGTTTCCGGTTTCCCATTCGGGTTCGTGCGTCCGCCCTGCGGCGGCCAGACGAGGTCAGCACGCGGTGCTGACCCTGCCTCGAGACATCGGTTTGCTCTGATTTAACATCAAAGCCATCGACTCAGCCCTCCAACTGTCGTTTGCCTTCCTCCGCCTTACCCCCACTCTGAACCAAGCCCGCCACACGCCCATAATCGCATCATGACCTCCCGTCGCGCCATCGCCCTCTACTTCATCCTCGTGCTCGTCGCCATGACCTGGGTGTCATGGTATGCCTCGACCGCGCCGACGATCACCTCGCTGCCGAAATACGCCGCGCTCGCCGGCAAGGAAGGCATCAACGTCATCAAGGGCTTCGAGACCGTCTGCTCCGAGCCGTGGGGCCTCGCCACGATGTTCGACGCCTATTTCGGTTTCCTCGCCTTCTGGCTCTACACCGCCTGGCGCGAACGCACCGTCGCCGCCCGCCTCGGCTGGCTCGTCGCCTTGCTGGTCCTGGGCAATTTCGCCATCGCCGCCTACGCCCTGCTCTGCCTGAAGCAGTCCGGCGACGAGACCGACCTCGGCAAGGTCTTCTTCACCCGTAAGACGGCCTGAATGGGACGTGCGGGCGACTGGCTGGGGCGCAAGGTGCGAGATCCGCTCCTGGCGCAGCTCCGCCAAGGCGCCACGCCCGAAGCCGTCTCGGCGGCGGTGGCCGTCGCCTTCGCGCTCGCGATCGTACCCGTCATCGGCGTCACCACCCTGCTCTGCCTGCTGGCGGGCCGGCTCTTCCGCCTGAACCACATCGTGATGCAGGTAGTCAACCACGTCAGTTATCCGCTGCAGCTGATCCTGCTGGTACCGTTCGTCCGGCTCGGCGAGGCCATCGTCGGCGCCGACCCCGTCGCCCTGTCGCCCGGCGCGCTCATCGATGAATTCAACAAGTCCTTCGGGGGCTTCGTGTCCCAATTCGGGATGGCCTACGTACACGGCCTGCTAGGCTGGGCGCTGACCGTCCCGCTCCTGTGCGGGCTGGCCCATCTTCTCCTTCGTCGGCTCTTCCGCCGCTTCGCCCCCTCCCCCGCTTCCGCATGAATCCGCTCATCGCCCTCGGACTCGACTTCTTCATCCTGCTCGTCGAAGCCTGCCTCTACTTCGCCGTCTGCTGGCTCATCGCCAGGAAGATCGACAACTGGTCGATCGTCGACGTCGCCTGGTCCTACGGCTTCGCGCTCGTCGGCCTGCAGATGATCGCGGTGCACCTCTTTTTCGCGCCCATGAGCGGCCAAGGCCTCCTCATGGCGGCCGCTACCGTAGCCTGGAGCTTCCGCCTTGGGACGCACCTCGCTAAGCGCGTGCTCGGACACCTCGACCAGGAAGACGGGCGTTACCTCAAGATGCGGGCCGAGTACGGCGACCGGATGGCGGCGCGCATGGTCTATTTCTATTTCGTCCAGGCCGTCGTGCTTTCGATCCTCTGCCTGCCCTTGCTTTCCTCGAGCCCGGTGAACATCCCGAGCTCCGCGGCGCCGATCCACTGGGCCGGCCTGGGCGTCGTCGGCCTCGCGTTGCTCATCGAAACCATCGCCGACGCCCAGCTCGCCGCCTTCAAGAAAGACCCGGGCAACCGGGGCAAGGTCTGCGAACGCGGCCTGTGGGCCTGGAGCCGCCACCCCAACTATTTCGGCGAATGGCTCGTCTGGGTGGGCTTCTTCCTGATGAGCTATAACAGCGCCTACCGGGGCATCCCCGGGATGCTCTGCGTCGGCGTGATCTATTACTTCCTCACCCGCGTGACCGGGGTGCCCCTGACCGAGCAGCACCTCCTCGCCTCCAAGGGCCAAGCCTACGCCGACTACCAGAAGCGCGTGCCCGCCTTCTGGCCCCGGCCGCCGCGCGGCTGATTTTTCCTCGGCGACGGGTTGCCAGCGGCTGGGACGGCGTACAATTTCGCCCCATGCCGCTGCTCGACAAGCTCATCGAAAAAGACGTCCTGCCCGACGGCGCGATCCGCTGGGGCATCCGCCGCCTGCTCAGGCAGCGCCTCGTCGACGAGCGTCCGGACGACGCCGCGGCCCGCTTCGCCAAGGTCGACGCGTTCGCCGCCGAACTGCGCACCCTCCCCGTCGCGATCGAGACCAAGGCCGCCAACGAGCAGCATTACGAAGTGCCCGCGGCGTTCTATAAGCTCTGCCTCGGGCCCCGCCTGAAATACTCCTCCTGCTTCTACGAGACCGGCAAGGAGACCCTCGGCCAGGCCGAGGAGGCCATGCTGACCAAGTCCTGCGCCCGCGCGGAGTTGCAGGACGGCATGGAGATCCTCGAGCTCGGCTGCGGCTGGGGTTCGCTCACGCTCTGGATGGCCGAGAAATACCCGAACGCCCGCATCACCGGCGTCTCGAACTCGGCCTCCCAGCGCGCCCACATCGAAGGCGAGTGCGCCAAGCGCGGCTTCAAGAACGTCCGCATCATCACCTGCGACATGAACGTCTTCGCCGCCGAGGCCTCGCGCTACGACCGCGTCGTCTCCGTCGAGATGTTCGAGCACATGAAGAACTGGGCCGAGCTGATGCGCCGCATCGCCGGCTGGCTCAAGCCCGGTGGCAAGCTCTTCTTCCACGTCTTCACGCACAAGGACGCGGCGTACCACTTCGCCGCCAAGGACGCCACCGACTGGATGTCGCGCCACTTCTTCACCGGCGGCATTATGCCGTCGAACTGCCTCGCCAGCCGCTTCCAGGAAGACCTCAAGCTGGAGACCCAGTGGGAAGTCGAGGGCCGTCACTACGGCCAGACCTCCGAGCATTGGCTGGAGAACACCGACCGCCACCGGGAGGAGATCCTGCGGATCTTCGCCGAGACCTACGGCCCGGACCGGGCGAAGGCCTGGCTCGCCAACTGGCGCGTCTTCTTCATGGCATGCGCCGAACTGTGGAACTACCAGGGCGGCACCGAGTGGATGGTCTGCCATTACCGCTTCGCCAAGCGCGCCGGCTAAGTCCGCGTTTGCCACCGGCCGCGGTCCGCGTTTGCTCGGCGACATGCAGAGCTACGAAGTGAACGGCGTGCCGATGGAACGATGGAAGGTCGGTGCGTCGACCTATGAGACCTGCCTGACCCGCGGCGCCCGCCTCCTGCGGTGGAAGCTCGACGTCCCGACGGGCCGGCGTGAGATCCTCTTCTGGCCCGAAGGCGCCCCGATGGACCTCGACAAGATCGGCCCGGTCCGCGGCGGCAACCCGATCCTCTTCCCGTTCATGGGCCGCAACTACGCCGACGGCGAGAAGTTCGCCTGGAAGGCCGCCGACGGCGTCAAACGCCCGATGCCGCAGCATGGTTTCGCGCGCGATTCGGCCTTCGAGATCGTCGAGAGCGGCCCCAAGCACGCCGTGGTCCGGCTGATCCAGGACGAACGCGGCCGGAACTGCTATCCCTTCGCGTATGATTTCCGGATCCGCTTCGACTTCCTCGAGCTGTTCCTCCGCATCACTTTCGAGTTCGAGAACCGCGACGCCCTGCCGCTGCCGTGGTGCGCGGGGCATCACTTCTACTTCACGCTCCCGTGGCACGCCGGCCTGAGCCGCCGCGACTACGTCGTGAAGATCCCCTCGAAGAAGCAGTGGCGCCATGCCGCCGACGGCAAGCTGGTGCCGTTCGCCGAACTCAAGGGACTCGAGGCGATCGGTTTCGACCACCCGCAGCTCTCCGACTGCATCTTCACCAACCTCAAGTCGGCGACGGTCAGCTTCGGCCCGAAGTCGGGCGAGGAAGACATCAGCGTGAAGGTCGGCGAAGAACCGATCCCCGGAGCGTGGGCGAGCGTCGTCACCTGGACGCCCGACCCGGAAGCGCCGTATTACTGCGTCGAACCATGGATGGGCCCGCCCAACAGCCCCGAACACAAGAACGGGCTCCGTTTTGCGGAGCCCGGCCAGGTCGACACCTTCGTCACCGAGGTGTCGTTGATGTGAGCCTTGCGGCTTACTTGCTGCTGTTGCTGTTGAGGGGCAGCTTACCCTTCGACTTCGTCGGCGCCTTGGGCGCGGGAGCCGGAGCGGGCTCGACGACCGGAGCGACCACGGGGGTCAGGCCGGCGGCGGGGACGAGATTGGCGTCGCCGGCACCATCGGTGACCGGGGACGGACCCTTTTCAGGACCCATGCAACCAACGAGGACGGCGGAAAGGAGGGAGAGAACGAACAGATTGCGTACCATGGCAGTGAGGTTAGGTTGCGGGGACTCTACCTCGCATGGCCCAACGCACAAGCGCAGATTCTGGCCCCCTCACCCTGTTCGTCTGCACGGGTAACTTCTACCGCAGCCGCCATGCGGAGGCCCTGTTCAACTGGCATGCGACCCGGGCAGGCCACCCGGCCCGGGCCTTTTCGCGCGGGTTGCTGACCTCCTTGGTGGCCGATGAGCCCACCCTGCTGTCCCGGGATACCGAGCGCCGCCTGCGGGAACTGGGCATCCCCTTGGAACTGACGGGCGCGGCACCGACCCAGCTGCGCCGGGAGGACCTGGAGCGGGCGCACCGGACCATCGCCCTGAAGAAGGACGAGCACCATGCCATGATGCTCCAAGCCCACCCCGAGTGGGCGGACCGGATCGAGTATTGGTCGGTGCACGACATCGACTGCGCCCACCCGGACCAAGCGCTGCCTCAGATCGAGGAGCAGGTCCTCGATCTGATGCGCACGCTGCGGATCTGATCCGCGGAGGCCTTAGGCGGCCGAACCCGCGCCAGCCCGGCGCAGCGCTTCGAGGTGCGAAGCCGCCTGATTGAGCAGACCGCGCATCTCGACCATCGTCTCCTGGGCCACTTCGGCCTTGGTCGCGGCGGCTTCCTTCAGGGCTTCGGCGCGACGTCCCAGCTCGGCGGCCAGCTCATGGGCGGCGGTGATCGTCTTGGCCTTGAGTTCGCGGGTGCGGACGTCGAGGCGGGCGGCGAGGGAGTCGATGTCGCGACCAAGGGTGCGGCTCTGTTCCTTGAGCTCGGCGGCCATGATGCGGGAATCCGGGACGCGGCGCAGGTCCTGGGTCAGGCCGACCTTGGAAAGCGTCCAGATGATCCACTTGGTCGGGTCGAACTGCCAGGGCTTCACGCCGTTGCGGTAGTCGTGCTGGAACTCGTGGTGATAGTTATGGTAGCCCTCGCCGAAGGTCAGCAGCGCGACGACGCCGCTGTCGCGGGCGCTGTGGTCGGTCGAATACGGGCGACGGCCGATCATGTGGCAGAGCGAGTTGATGCAGAAGGTGCCCTGCTGGACGACGACCGTACGGAGCAGGCCGGCGATGAGGAAGGAGGCCAGGGCGGTCATGCCCGGGTTGGCGTAGCCCATGAGGGAGGCGTAGCCATAACCGAGGGCGGCCGGCATCACGAAGCCCACGAAGGCCCCGATCCACTGGACGTAGCGGTGCTGCCACATGACGAGGGGGTCGGCTTCGAGGTCCTTGACGTTGGTGACGGGCGGCTTCGGCTTGAGGCGGAAGAGCAGCCAGCCGATGTGGGCGTAGAAGAAGCCCTTGGAGATGTCGTACGGATCCTCGTCTTCATCCACGTGCTTGTGGTGGATGCGGTGGTCGGCGGACCAATCCAGGGCCGAATTCTCGAAGGAAGCGGCCCCGAACAGGAGGACGAAGAGCTTCACCGGCCACTTGGCCTTGAAGGAGATGTGGGAAAACAGGCGGTGGTAGCCCAGGGTGATGCCGAAGCCGGTCGCGTAGTAATAGAACACGAACATGGCCCAGATGAAGCCCCAGCCGTGGACCTTGTTGGCGGCGTCGGCCGGGAGGTTGAACTGGGTCCAGAGGAACCAAGGGACCACGGTCAGCGAGAGGAGGGCTGTCCCGATCAAAAAGGTGGAGGTCACCCATTCGATACGGTAGATAGGGAAGTTTTTGAACTTCATGGAAGGTCTGAAAAGTAGGGGCGAGAGCCGACTAGGCGAGAGCAATCAACCGCCCTAAATGCGCTAAAAAGCCCCTCTAATTTCGCTTTTTCCCGAACCTTATTCCGGATGCGCCTCTCAACCGAACCAAAGGTCAGTCGCGACGGCGGCGACCGATGGAATTCTTCACAGGAATCACACGGACCGGCTCACGCGTCTTGATCCAAAGGTCGCTCTCACGGAAGAACTTGCTCGGGATGCCCTGCACGGCGTCGCCGAAAGATTCGACCGGCATACGCTGGCCCTTGGGCGAATCATTGAAGGCCTTGGCGACTTCGACCATCTTGTCGGCGACCTCGGTAGGATCGTCGTCTTCGAGCAGTTGGACGACCCAGCCGGTGAGGTCCTTGGGCAGGCCGTCTTCCGGTTCGCTGACCAGCACGAGCAGCTGCTTCTTGGCGGGCTTCTCGCGCTCGACGGCCTCTTCTTTGACCACGTCGCGGAGTTGGTTGAGGATCTCGGCGGCTAGACGCACGTCGACCCCGTTTTCTTTCAGGATTTTCTGGACGACTTCGAGATCTACCTTGGCCATAGGCCACCAAGAGACTCCAAGCCTCCCACCGAGGGAAGCCGGAGTTATTCCCAGCGCACCCAGAGGCCGATAGGGCCAGAGCCAGGGCTGGGGCTAGGGGGAATCAAACTAGCCCAAGCCCTGGCTCTGGCCCTAGCCCTAACTTGCTTCCCCCTCCCCTTTCCCTCTTAACCCCCTCGTGCCGGAGCATACCAAAGTCATGGGCAAGGAGTGGGCGGAAGCCCGCCGCGAAGCCAATGTCGCTCGGCTCAGGGCGACCCTGGCCACGGCCCTGGCGGGACGAACCGGCATCACCTTCGAGCTCGGCTGCGGACACGGCCACTGGCTGGCGGCCTACGCAGCCGCCCATCCGACGGAATTCTGCGTGGGTATCGACCTGATCACGCATCGCGTGGAACGCTCCGTGCGCAAGCAGACCCTCGGCAAGCTGGACAACGTCGTCTTCCTCAAGGCCGAAGCCACGGAGTTCCTCGAGGCGCTGCCGCCGCCAGTGAGCCTCTCCAAGATTTTCATCCTGTATCCGGATCCGTGGCCGAAGAAGAAGCATCACAAGAACCGCTTCATCAGCCCGGAGAACCTCGACCTGCTGGCTTCGCGGGCCACGCCGGGCACCCGTCTCCACTTCCGGACCGACAACGCGGACTACTTCGGGTGGACGCAGGAGCATCTCGCCGCGCACAAGGGCTGGACCATCGAGCCGGAAGTCGTCTGGCCGTTCGAGCAGAAGACGTTCTTCGAAGAGCGGATGAAAGACCGCCGGGATGTCTTCGCACGCCGCCCGGAGTAAAAGTTGCTCAATTGTGACGAGGTAAGTGCCTCATAAATAGCAAGTAAAAGGACGTAATCCTTTCCCTTGCATCGTGTGACGTCAGACCTACTCATAAAAGACGTGAAGCCATTCCGCCACACCCGCATCACTTTCACCATCGGGCCTGCGACCGAGTCCGAAGCGCAACTGGAGGCCATCATCAAGGCCGGCGCGAACGTCGTCCGCCTGAACATGGCGCACGCCGACCACGCCTGGGTGCGCACCATCGTCGCCCGCGTCCGCGAGGTCAGCCTTCGCATGAAGAAGGAACTGGCGGTGATGATGGACATCAAGGGCCCCGAGATCCGCACCGGCGCCCGCAAGGAAGCCACGCAGCTCGTCGTCGACCAGATCGTCGACGTCACCGGCTCCGACGCCACCCAGGCCGAGGGAGACATCCTCGTCATCCCGACCAACTATCCGAAGATGATCACCGCCGTGCCCGTCGGCGGCGTGGTGCTCGTCGACAACGGACTCATCCAGCTGCGCGTGCTCGAGCAGAAAAAGGACCGCCTGCGCTGCAAGGTCGAGCAGCCCGGCCCGCTCGGCAGCCGCCGCCACATCAACCTCCCGGGCGTGAAGGTAGACCTTCCCGCGCTCACCGACAAGGACCGCGCCGACGTCGCCGTCGGCTGCGAAGTCGGCGTCGACTTCTACGCCTTGTCGTTCGTCCGCGAAGCGGCCGACGTGCATGCCCTCCGCGCCCTGCTCGCGCAGCATTCCTCCAACGCGCACATCATCTCCAAGATCGAAGACCAGTCGGCCATCGCGCACCTCGGCTCGATCCTCGAGGCCACCGACGCCCTGATGGTGGCCCGTGGCGACCTCGGCATCGAGATCCCCTACGAGACCCTCCCGCTCGTCCAGCGTCAGGCCGTCGCCATGGCCATCGCCCGCCGCAAGCCCGTCATCGTCGCGACGCACATGCTCGAGTCGATGATCCACGCCCCGGTGCCGACCCGCGCCGAGGTGACCGACGTCTCCAACGCGGTGCTGGAGATGGCCGACTCGGTCATGCTCTCCGGCGAGACCACGACCGGCAAGCACCCCATCCGCTGCGTCGACGTGATGACCCGCATCGCGACCACGACCGAGCGCGAACTGCCGCGCGTGCTTTCCGCCGAACAGCTCAATGAGACGCCCAAGGTGAAGCTGCTCCGCGCGGCCGCGGGCCTCGCCCAGGACCTCGGTAATACCGGCATCATCGCCTTCACGCGCAATGGCGACGTCCCGCGCACGCTCTCTTCGCTCCGCGCCATCGGCTGCCCGATCTACGCCTTCATGGAAGAGACGCACGTCCACCGGAAGATGAGCCTGCTCTGGGGCGTCGAGTCCTTCCAGATGAAGTTCGAGCCCAAGGCCGAGGACAACATCACGCTCGCGCTCGCCCGCCTGCGCGACGAAGGCCTGTGCGAGCCCGGCCAGGTGCTCGTCATCGTGACCAACGTCATCCTCGGGCCGACCGTCATCGACTCCGTCCAGCTCCGCGCGGTCCCGGCACGCTGAAGGGTCGGCGCATCTCATCACTGGTACCTAGGTAGGGCGGGCTCTCCGAGCCCGCCGCTTCACATCGAGAGAAGCCAGGGACGGACGGCTCGGAGAGCCGTCCCTACCTGTCATTACCTGGAAAAATACAACCGCGCCAGGGCCTGCGTGCCGGCGTCGCCTTCGCCGGCGGCGACGACTTCGGCGTAGAGTTTCGCGGCGAGCTCCAGGCCGGGCAGGCTGACCTTCTGTTCGCGGCAGACGTCGAGCGCCAGGCCGATATCCTTCACGAAGTGCTTCACGTAGAAGCCGGGGGCGAAGTCGCCCTTGAGCACGCGCGGGGCGAGGTTGAGCAACGCCCAGCTCGACGCGCCGCCGCCCGAGATCGAACGCAGCGTGGTCTCGAGGTTGAGTCCCGTCGCACGGGTGAAGGCCAGGGCCTCGGCCATGGCGATCATGCCGGAGGCGATGCCGATCTGGTTCGCGAGCTTGCAGAGCTGACCGGTACCGGGGGCTCCCTGGAGCACGATGGTCTTGCCCATCGCCGCGAAGGCCGGCTGGGCAAAATCGAAATCCTTCTGCGCTCCGCCCGCCATGATGGTGAGCGTACCCTCGCGGGCGCCGCGGTCGCCGCCGGAGACAGGAGCGTCCAGCGGACCGAAGCCCTTCGCCTTAGCCTCGGTGGCCAGCGAACGGGCGAGCGCCGGACTCGAGGTGGTCATGTCGATGAGCACGCACCCGGGCTTGGCGGCGGACATGAAGCCCTGCGGACCGCGCCAGACCTCTTCGACGTCGTTTGGGTAGCCGACCATCGAGATCGCGATATCCGCGCCGCGGGCGGAGTCGGCCGGCGAGGACGCCCACTTCGCGCCGAGCGCCAGCAGGCCGTCGGCCTTGGCCTTGGTGCGGGTGTAGACCGTGACCTCATGCCCGGCCTTGAGCAGGTTGGCCACCATGCCCTGCCCCATCACTCCCGTGCCGACGAATGCGATTTTCATGGGCTAATGAAAACAGAAGAGAGGACTGAGTCGAGGACAGCATCGAGGGCTGAATCGAGGACTGAATTGAATCCGGTAGGGTCGGGACCGCGTCACGACATAGCCACCTTCATCCCAGATGTCGGGCTTCGGCTATCGGATTACCCACTGCAACGAGGTCAGCACGCAGTGCTGACCCTACCCCGAGGCAAGTTACCGCCCGCCTCAACCTAAGCCGTCCCTACCTACCGCTTGCCCTCCGCGGCCGAATCGCCGAACCTCCGCCCACATGGATTCGGCCCCGCTCACGATCTCGGACCTCGCGGACGTCCTCAAAGGGCATCTCAACGGGATGGGCACCCTCGAGGTGACCGGCGAGATCTCGGGCTATAAGACGTATCCCTCCGGCCACCATTACTTCGCGTTGAAGGACAGCGAAGCCAAAGTGGACTGCGTCCTCTACTCCTACCAGGCGCGCTGGCTGAAGTCTCCGCTCCGCGAAGGCATGAAGGTCGTGGCGAAGGCGAAGGCCGATTTCTACGGCAAGACCGGCAAGTGCTCGCTCATCATCGAGACCATCAAACCCGCGGGCGAGGGCGACCTCTTCCAGAAGTTCAAGGAACTCCAGGCGAAGCTGAAAGCCGAAGGCCTCTTCGAAGACGAACTCAAGCGGCCATTGCCCGAGTTCCCGAAGACGGTGGCGTTCGTGACCTCCGAGATCGGCGCGGTCTGGCATGACTTCACCGAGGTGCTGAAGACCCGCGGCTGGAGCGGCACGGCCTGGCTCGTCCCGGCGCGCGTGCAGGGCGAGACCTGCCCCGGGTCGGTCATCAACGGCCTGAAGCTCGCCAACGAGATCCCCGGCATCGACCTCATCGTCGTCGGCCGAGGCGGAGGCTCGATGGAAGACCTCTGGGGCTTCAACGACGAAGCCCTCGTGCGCGCCGTCCGCGCCAGCCGCACACCGGTCATCTCCGCCGTCGGCCACCAGACCGACTTCACGCTGTGCGATTTCGCCGCCGACAAGCGCGCCGAGACGCCGACGGCCGCCGCCGAGCTGATCGTCTCGGGCCAGATCAAGCTGCGCGAACGGATCAAGTTGCTCGCGGCCGAGCTCGCCCGCCATTCGCCCAAGGCGAAACTACAGTCCCGCTACCAGGACCTCGACCTCCTCAACGAACGCCTGGACGGAGCGGCGCAGGAGATCCTCGCCGACACCCGCCACCGGCTCTCGGAACTCGGCAGCGAACTCCACCGCCTTTCGCCCAAGGAGCGCCTCGGCGTGACGCGCGAGAAACTCGGCCAGCTCGGCAAACGGCTGCGTTCGGCGGGCTTCGAGTCCATCCTCTCGCGCGGCTACGCGATCGTGCGCGACGCCGACGGCATCGTCATCACCGGCCATGAAGCGGTGACGAAAGGCCGGAAGCTACGCCTGAAGTTCGGCGACGGCGAAGCCGACGCCACCGGCGGGTAAGTAGAGATTGCGTCAAGGTAGGGCTGACCGCCACGGTCAGCCGTTCGGTTGAGCGAGGGCGCTCAACCCTACCACGCGACACCTAGGACAGCACGTGGTGCTGCCCCTACCTCAAATGCAGCCGATCAGTAAGCCTTCGCCATCACCACGCGGCGAGGGCTGGGCTCACCGGTGACGACGCACTTGCCCGGCTCGTCCTTGGCGTCGAGCGGGATGCAGCGGATGGTGACCTTGAGCTCTTCCTTGAGACGCTTCTCGACGGCCTTGGAGCCGTTCCAGTGGCAGAGCGCGAAGCCGCCGTGGATCTCCGGACGCTCCGGGTTCTTGGCGGTGAAGTAAGCCTTCAGGTCTTCGTAGGTGTCGATCTCGCGGGTGTGGGCCGCGCGGTGGGCCTTGGCACGGGCGAGGAGGTTGTCCTGGATGGACTGCAGACGCTCGACCACGGTGGCGACGAACTCGGCGCGCGGGATGCCGGCCTTCTCGCCGGTGTCGCGACGGGCGACGAAGACGGCGTTGGCCGCGAAGTCGCGCGGGCCGACCTCGACGCGAAGGGGGACGCCCTTCTTGATCCAGCCCCAGGCCTTGTCGCCGCCGCGGATGTCGCGGTTGTCGACGGTCACGACGACCTTGCGGTCGTGGAAGCGCTGGGCGGAGAGCTCCTTCTGGAGCGACTGGCAATAGGCGAGGATGTCGGCCTTGGTGGCGTCGTCCTTGTAGATCGGGCAGATCACCACGTGCTGCGGGGCGAGGCGGGGCGGGGCCACGAAGCCGTCGTCGTCGGAGTGCGTCATGATCATGCCGCCGATGAGGCGGGTAGAGACGCCCCATGAGGTCGTGTGCGCGTACTGCTGGGTGCCCTTCTCGTCCTGGAACTGGATGTTGCAGGATTTCGAGAAATTCTGGCCGAGGTAGTGCGAGGTGCCGGCCTGGAGGGCCTTGCGGTCCTGCATCATCGATTCGATGCAGAGCGTGTCGACGGCGCCGGGGAAGCGCTCACCCTCGGTCTTGCGGCCCTTGATGACCGGCATCGCCATGTAGTTCTCGGCGAAGTCGGCATACACCTCGAGCATCTTGTGGGTCTCCTCGATGGCCTCGGCTTCGGTGGCGTGGACGGTGTGGCCTTCCTGCCAGAGGAACTCGGCGGTGCGGAGGAAGAGGCGCGTGCGCATCTCCCAGCGGACGACGTTGGCCCACTGGTTGATGAGGATCGGGAGGTCGCGGTAGGACTGCACCCACTTGGAGTAGGTCTCGCCGATGATGGTCTCCGACGTCGGCCGGACGATGAGCGGCTCTTCGAGCTCACCGGCGGGCACGAGCTTGCCGTCCGGTCCGGCCTCGAGGCGCGAATGGGTGACGACGGCGCATTCCTTGGCGAAGCCGTCGACGTGCGCGGCTTCCTTCTGGATGTAGCTGACCGGGATGAAGAGCGGGAAGTAGGCGTTCACGTGGCCGGTCTCCTTGAACATCGCGTCGAGGTCGCGGTGGATGTTCTCCCAGAGCGCGTAACCCCACGGCTTGATCACCATGCAACCGCGGACCGGGCTGTTCTCGGCCAGGTCGGCGTGCTTGATCACCTGCAGGTACCACTCGGGATAGTCATCCTGGCGGGTCGGGGTGATGGCGGTCTTCGGTTTGGCGGCGGGCTGCTGGGACATAAGGTCAGTAAAGAGCGAAGGCAGGCCGAAGGGCAAGAATGGAGGGCTGGACCTCACAGGGCCAGAGGCAGGGCCGGGGCTAGGGCTAGATTCAAAAGAAGGAAGGCTGAATGCGCGGCAGATATGATGCGCAGTTGCCAACAGCCTTCACTGTCCCTGGCCCGAGCCCTAGCCCTGCTTTATCAGGCTTTCTTCGCTTTCCAGAAACGCGGGCGGCCGCTCATGTCGGGCAGACCGGCGGACTCAGCATAACCGAGCCGGGCCGACAGTTCCGCCAGGGCGGCATGCTGGTCGATGCCGGTCTCGCAGAGCACCCAGCCGCCGGCGCGCAGGAACTTCGGGGCATCGGTCAGGATACGGCGCAGGTCGGCGAGGCCTTCTTCCGGCGCGATGAGCGCGGACTTAGGATCGAACTCGCGGACTTCCGGATCGGCCTCGGCGACTTCGGCTTCGGTGAGATAAGGCGGGTTCGAGACGATGAGGTCGTAAGCGTCGGTGACCGCCGCGAACCAGTCGGACTCCGCGAAATGGACCCGCTCGGTCAGATTGCACCGCACGGCGTTCTCGCGGGCGAGCGCGAGGGCGTCGGCCGAACGATCGACCGCGTCGACCTTCCAGACCGGACGCTCGGCGGCGAGGGCCAGCGCGATGGCGCCGGAGCCCGTGCCGAGGTCGAGCACGCGGACGGCCTGATCCTCCGGGAAGAGCGCGAGCGCGAGGTCGATGAGCTCTTCGGTCTCCGGACGCGGGATCAGCGCGCGTTTATCGGATTTGAGGACGAGATCGCGGAACTCGACCCTGCCAACGATGTGCTGCAGCGGCTCGCGATTGCCGCGACGGACCGTCAGGTCGCGCAGGCGCTTCACTTCCTCGTCGTTGAGCAGCCGTTCGAACTGCAGATAAAGGTCGAGGCGCTTCAAGCCCAGGCCCGCGGCGAAGAGATGCTCGGCCTCCATCCGCGGCTTCTCCAGACCCTTGCGCGCGAGGAACTCCGCGGCCTTCTTCAACGTCTCGAGGAGGTTCTGCATCAGCGGGCGGCGGCGCGGGTCAGGCGATCGTTGTAAGCGGCGCCGATGCCGGCAGGCGGCGCGAGCTCGGCATGGATCGTCTCGTAGCCGCGGGCATCGAGCTGCCGGAGCAGGTCGAAAAGATTGCGCGCGGCCTCCTCGGTCGAGCCGTCCTCGGAGAGCAGGAAGACATCGGCGTTGGCCGGGGCGTGCGCGCGGCGGCCGAGGAAGAGCACCGCGGAACGGAGGTTGGCGATCACCGGCAGCGTGCCGTTCGGGAAGAGCACGACGCGGGTGGCCGGGCTGTAATGGCGCTCGAGCATCCCCGGGGCGTCCTGCGCGGCCTGCTGGTTCCCGGCGCGCGTGACCACCTCGATGTCGCCGAGGAGTCCGCGCAGCTGCTCGAGCGGGATCGGACCCGGACGAAGCAGGCGGGCGCGACCAGGGACGGAAAGGTCGAGGATCGTGGATTCCACGCCGTGGGCGCAGGCGCCGCCGTCGACGATCCACGGACAACGTTCGCCGAGGGAATCTCGCACATGCCGGGCCTTGGTCGGGCTGACGTAGCCGAAGGGGTTGGCGCTCGGCGCGGCGAGCGGGCGACCGGCGAGACGGAGTACCTCGCGGAAGAGCGGATGCGAGGGGATACGGACCGCGACGGTGTCCTTGCCGGCCGTGACGAGATCGGGCACGACGGACTTGCGACGCAGCACGACCGTCAGCGGACCAGGCCAGAGCGGAGCGAGCTTCGCAAGGCGCGCGTCGGGCTCGGCGACTTCGGCGAGCGCGGTTTGGTCGAGCACGTGGACGATGAGCGGGTCGAGGAGCGGACGGCCCTTGATCGCGAAGACCTGGGCGAGCGCGGCGGGATTGGTCGCGTCGGCGGCGAGGCCGTAGACCGTCTCGGTCGGCAGGGCCACGCAGGCGCCCTGACGCAGGAGCTCGGCCGCCCGCGCGAGGTCGGCGGGAGCGGAGGTCAGGAAATGGGGAGCGGACGGAGACAAGGGAGACGTGATCTTACGTGACGGACGGCGGGAGTCCCGTCCGATTTACCTCGAGACGCCGGCGGGGGCAACCTCCCAGACCGGCAACAAAAAGGCCGCCTGAAAAGGCGGCCCGGGAAAGTCATCGCGCAGGCGATTACTTCATCGTGATCATATTGCGGGCGCGCTTCACGGCCTTGGCAATATGACGCTGCTGGCGGGCGGTGAGGCCGGTCAGCTTACGGGGCAGGATCTTGCCCGTCTCGGTGACGTAGCGCGACAGGGCCTCGGGTTCGGTGAAATCGAAATCGAGGGGGTTGCGGGAACGCTTGAGCTTACCTTCGGTGGTCATGGGAGGTTTGGGAGTAAGCGGAGGAGGGCTGAGGGCAAGGAGAAATGGGGAGGAGCGGAGCTCCAGGGTCAGGCACAGGACTAGTGCTAGGGCCAGAATAGCCATAAAAAGGCACATTCTGCCGCTTTTCTTAAATTATCGAGCCCTAGCCCTGACCCTGGCCCTAGCCCTATTCAGACCCTTTTGACCGCGATCAGGAACTCCTTGTTACCATCCCCGCCCTCGATGGGCGAAAGGATGACCCCGAGGACCTGGGCGCCCGGGAGGCCTTGGGCGGCGGCGGTCAGGCCGTCGACCACGCGGGCATGGATGACCGGGTCCTTGATGATGCCCCGGCCCTTGTCGGCCTCGGCCTTGGTCGCCTCGAACTGCGGCTTGATGAGCGCCACGAGATGTCCGCCCTTCCCTACCCGCTGCCAGGCGATCGGCAGGATGAGCCCGAGCGAGATGAACGAAAGGTCCATGACCACGATGCCGTAGGTCTGATGGGGAAGCTCGACGTGATTGATCTCCCGGGCGTTGAACTTCTCGAGGTTCTTGATGCGCGGATCATTGCGCAGTTTCGAGTGGAGCTGGGCCGTGCCGACATCGACGCACGTCATGCTGACGACGCCACGCTGCAGGAGGCAGTCGGTGAAACCGCCGGTCGAAGCGCCGACGTCGAGGCCGTGCAGGCCTTCGACGGGAATCTTGAAATGCTCGAGCGCGCCTTCGAGCTTCTCGCCCCCGCGGGAGACGAAGCGCGGCGGCTGGTCGACGGTGAGCACGGCATCCTCCGGGAAGGACTGCGACGGCTTGTTGACGACGGCGTCGGGGCCCGAGCGTACCTTGCCGGCGAGGATCAGCGCCTGGGCGACCGAGCGGGACGGCGCGAGCGCAAGCTTCAGCAGCAATTCGTCCGCGCGCATCCTGCCGGGCTTCGCGGCCATCGGTCAGTCGAGGAAGCCCGTGAGGGGCGAGGTCGGTTCGGCCTGGTCGGAACCGACGCCGAGGCCCGCTTCGCGGGCGGTGCGGCCGGCTTCGACCGCGAGACGGAAGGCGCGGGCCATCGCGACGGGGTCGCCCGAAGAGGCGATCGCGGTATTCACCAGGACGGCATCGGCGCCGAGCTCAAGGGCCTCGGCGGCGTGCGAAGGGGCGCCCAGGCCGGCATCGACGATGACGGGCACGCGGGCCTGCTCGATGATGATGCGGAGGAAGTCGCGGGACAGCAGGCCGCGGTTGGAACCGATCGGCGCGCCGAGCGGCATGACCGCGGCGGCGCCGACTTCTTCGAGGCGCTTGGCGAGGACCGGGTCGGCGTGGATGTAAGGCAGGACCGTGAAACCCTTCTTCACCAGCTCGCGGCAGGCTTCGAGCGTCTCCACCGGATCGGGCATCAGGTATTTCGGATCGGGATGGATCTCGAGCTTCAGCCAGGAAGTCCCGAGCGCCTCGCGGGCGAGCTCGGCGGCGAAGACCGCCTCCTTGGCCGTGCGCACGCCGGAGGTGTTCGGCAGGATGAGATGCTTCCGCGGGTCGAGCGCGGACAGGATGCCGTCGTCCTTGGCGCCGAAGCGCACGCGCTTGATGGCCATCGTCACCACCTCGGCGCCGGAGGCGTCGAGCACGGCGCGGAGCTGCGCGGCGGAGGCGTACTTGCCCGTGCCCGTGAGGAGGCGCGAAGCGAAGGTGCGGTCGGCGATACGGAGCGGAGACATCGGAGCCTGCACAATCCGAGACTCCTCGGGGTTGTCCAGCCCTCGCCTCGGGAAACCTAGCCTACGACCGCTTCGACCAACGTTTTCGCGGCGGAAACCGGGTCGTCCGCCAAGGCGATGGCGCCGCTGACGGCGATCCCGTGGGCGCCGAGGGCGCGGGCGGCGGGCCAGTCGGCGGCCGTGACGCCGCCGATCGCGAAACACGGCAAGGGCGCGGCGGCGGCGATGAGGCCGGCCAAGGATTCCGGGGAGTGGACGGCCGCGAGCTTCTGCTTGCTGAGCGTGTGGCGGAACGGACCGACGCCCGCGTAGTCGACCCGGACGCCGGCGAAGCGGGCAACGTGGGCGGGCTCGTTGAGCGTCACGCCGACGATCGCGAACTCGCCGAGCAAGGCGCGGGCGGCGGCGGGCGAAGCGTCGTCGCCGCCGAGGTGGACGCCGTCGGCTTCCGCGCGCAGGGCGACCTCCGGCGAATCGTTCACCACGAAGACCGCGCCGAAATCACGGCACAGTTCGGCGATGGCCGTCGCTTCGGCGACCCAGGTGCCGGCCGGCAGACGCTTCGCGCGCAATTGGATCCAACGGACGCCCCCTTCGAGCGCGGCGCGGGCCTGTTCGCGATGCGCGCGCGGGGCGGCGTCGAGCGTCAGGAACTGCAGGCGGGGGAACACGGACTAGTAAGTGCGCTTCAGCTTGCGGGCTTCCTTGCCGTACCAGGCGCGCTCGAGGTCGAGGAAGGCACGGACCGGATCCGGCTGCTTCCAGACCGAGCCGATGAAGGCGATGCCGTCGAAGCCCATCTCGCGGGCCTTCGCGGCGTTCTTCGGCGTGATGCCGCCGAGCGCGTGGACGGGGGCGCCGCCTTCGGACTTCCAGCGCTGCAAGATGACTTCGTATTCGCGGAGCGTGCGGCGGGGGCGATGGTCTTTCTTGGAGACGGATTCGAAGATCGGCGTCAGGAAGACGTAGCCGCAGGCCTTGTCGGTCGAGCGCAATTCGTCGTAGTCATGGCACTTCACGCTGACCGCCGCGTGCTTGGGCCAGCGACGCGGGACGCGCTCGCCCGGATGCATCTGGAAGCCGCCGAGGCGGTGGGCCTCGACGAGTTCCGGTTCTTCGCCGAGCACGATGCGCGGCCAGAAGGCCTCGGGGATCCCGCGGAGGAACTGCTCGTAATGACGGCGCTCCCAGTCCTTGCGGACCTGCACGTGCAGGCGGCCGAGGCCCGCGTCGAACAGCCGGCGGACCATCTTGGGATCCCAGCTTCCGTCATTGGGAGTGAATAGGACGAGGTTCTCCGGGGCCGGGGCTTCCGGCTCGTTGACGAAGAGACCTTTGATGAACTTGAACATGAAGGAGGGATCAGCCGCCTTGGGCGGCGCGGATGACGAGGATGCGGGCGCCTTCGGTCAGGACCTGGGCGGACCAGCGGGACCGGGGAACGACCTGTTCGTCGACGGCGGCGGCCACGGCCGGCTCCTGGGCCACGCCGAGTTCGGCGAGGAGGTCGGCCAGCGTCCGGGCGGCGGTCTCCTTGGGCTCATCGTTGACGGTCACGCGCATACGGCACGACCCTGCCCCCCCGGGGGCGGGCTGGCAAGCGGAGGTTTGGGGTTGCGAGGGCAGTTCCGCGGGTTTGGCTGAAACCCATGAAAACCCTGCGCCTCTGCCTGCTCTCCGCCTTGGCCGTCGTGGCCGGCCTCGCCCTTTCCTCCTGCTCCAACAAACAAGAATCCATGAAAGAATCCTCCGCCGCCGGCACGCCCCGCGCCATCATCCACACCAACTACGGCGACATGACCGTCGAGTTCTGGCCCGACGTCGCCCCGCGCACCGTGGAGAACTTCCTCAAGCTTTCCCGGGAGAATTTCTACAACGGCACGGCGTTCCACCGCGTCATCAAGGGCTTCATGATCCAGGGCGGCTGCCCGAACTCCAAAGTCGGCGCCCGCGGCGCGCCCGGCACCGGCGGCCCCGGCTACCAGGTCAAGGCCGAGTTCAACAACCGCGCCCACGTGAAGGGCGTCCTCTCCATGGCCCGCTCCAGCGACCCGGACAGCGCCGGCAGCCAGTTCTTCGTCTGCCACGGCGACGCCTCCTTCCTGAACAACAAGTACACGGCCTTCGGCAAGCTCGTCGCCGGCGAGGAGACCCTCAACAAGATCGCGAATATCCGCTGCGTCGGCATGGAGGGCTCCACCCCGACCGAGCGCGTGGAGATCACCAGCGTCGAGATCGTCGAGGCCAAGTAAGGCTTCGGCCTTTACAGCCCCGACCTCCCGCCATAGAACGAGACTCCCCCATGAAATCCCTACGCACCCTCGCGGCCCTCCCCCTGATGGCCGCCGCCGCCCAGGCCCTCACCCTCGACGTCCAGCTCGGCTACGGCAAGCCGAACGCTCCCCTCGCCACGGGAGGAGCTTCGGATAACACCTCGGTCGTCGGCCTCGGCATCGGCACCTATCTCACCGAGAACTCCCACCTCGGCCTGAACCTCAGCACCCGAGACATCGTGGCTCCTGCCGACAACGTCGACGCCGCCGCCCGCACCGCGATCCTCGAATACACCTACGAGCTCAACTCCACGGGCGGCATCAAGCCCTTCATCGGCGCCGGCATCGGTTACGGCTGGCTGAAGAACACCTTCAAGTCCACCGCCCTCGCTTCCGACGTCTTCGCCGGCATGCGCTTCGAAGTCACCGAAACCGTCGACTTCACCCTGACCGCCCGCCTGCACCAGCTCTACAACGTCGACTTCTTCGACGTCGCCGGCGAGAACAACCGCCAGGTGAACAGTTTCGAAGCGGTCGCCGGCCTGCGCTTCAACTTCTAAGCGGTCGTCACGTCCCAGACAAAAGCCGCCCGGTCGGGCGGCTTTTTTGTGCCTACGCGGGAACCGCTCAGGGCTGCAGCAGGCCTTGGTCCTTCATCCACTCGACGAGCAGGTCGGTCCAGCGGCGGGCGGCGACGCAGCGCTCGGAGGCGCCCCAGCCGTGACCGCCCTTGGCCCAGACGTGGACTTCGGCGGTGCCGCCCATCGACTTGAGGACCTTGGCGAGAGCCATCGAACCTTCGGCCGGATAAGGATCGTCGGCGCTGTGCGCGAAGAACGCCGGCACCGGCTTCACGCCCTTGGGGGGGACGACGCCATCGGGACCCTCACGGAGCACGCTGTCGGGCTTGTCTTTCTCGAAGAGGTAAGCCGGGTAGACCATCACCGCGAAATCGGGGCGAGGAGCATCGGGCGCGGCCGGAGCGTAGGCGACGCGCGCGGCGAGGTTACCGCCGGCAGAGAAGCCGAGGATGCCGATCTTCTTCGGATCGGCGTTCCATTCGGTCGCCCGGGCGCGGACGATCCGCAACGTCTCACGGGCGTCGATGACCGGGACGATCCAAGGCTTCGCGTTGTCGCGGCGCGGCACCCGGTACCGCAGCACGACGGCCGCGCTGCCGGACGCGTTGAGGCGACGGGCGACCTCGGCCCCCTCGTGTTCTTCGGCGAGGATGCCGTAGCCTCCGCCGGGGCAGACGATGACGAGCGGCGCGCCGGGTTTGGCCGCGGGATAGACGACGAATTCCGGGACCATCACGTCGGTACGGTGGCCGTTCTTGTTGATGACCCCCTTCGGATCCTGGCCCGGCTTGAGCGTGAGCGTCTCCGCCGGCGGGGCGCCTTCCCAGACCGGGAGCGGGGCGAGTGGCGCGGCCGTACAGCCGGCCAGGGTCAGGAGCAGGGGCGTCAGGAGCAGGGTCTTCATGGGGAAATCATTCGTGGCGGAGAGCCTCGATCGGGTCGAGCTTGGCGGCGCGCAGGGCGGGATAGACGCCGGCGATGAGGCCGATGACCACCGAGAAGGCGAGGCCTTCGCCCATGATCACCCAGTCCAGCGTCGCGACGGCGCCGGTCGGCAGCGCCTGCGTCAGGATGAAGTTCATGAGCGTCACGATGCCCACCGAGACCACCAGGCCGATGAGGCCGCCGACGACCGAGACGACGGCGGCCTCGGCCAGGAACTGCAGGAACAGGTCCGAGCCGCGGGCGCCGACGGCCTTGCGCACGCCGATCTCGCGGATACGCTCGTTGATGGAGGCCAGCATCACGTTCATGATGCCGATGCCGCCGACGAAGAGCGAGATGCCGGCCACGCCGCCGAGCGACAGCTTGAAGGCGGCCTCGGTCTTGCGGAAGTCCTCGAGCGTCTGCTCGTTGGTCGAGATGGAGAAGTCGCGCAGGCCCTTGTGCGCGGCGAGCATGGTGCGTTCGGTCTGGTCGACGGCGTCGCGCAGCTGCTCGGGGTCCGCGATGCGCAGGCCGAGGCCGCTGAGCCGGTCGTTGCCGTTGTATTTGGTGAGCGCGGTGCTCACCGGGATGAACGCCCCGCTGTTCCGATAGCGCCAGGCGCCGCCGGAACTGCGGGAGTTGGCGGAACGGATCTGCATGCCCGTCCCCTCGATGTTGTTGAGCACGCCGACCACGGTGAAACGACGGCCGCGGACCTTGACCACCTGGCCGACCGGATCGACGTTCGGGTCGAAGAGCTCGGGGACGACGGCCGAGCCGAGCACGATGACGTCGGTCATGTTCAGCACGTCCAGGTCGCTCACGAAACGCCCCTGGTCGGGCTCGACCCAGCGCTTGGCCACCGGAAGGTAGTCCGCGGTCACGCCGGTCACGTAGGTGTTGGTCTCGCGGTCCTCGTAGACGATCTTCTCGTAGCCCACGCGGGCCTCCGGCGAGATGTTGCGCACCAGCGGCACCGTGCGCCGGAGCCGCTCCACGTCGCGCATCGTGAGGCCTTCGGAGAGCTCGGCGAGGTGTTCCTGCTCCTTCGGCAGCTGCTCGCGCAGCACGGTGATCTTCTCGATGCCGCCCATCGCGTCGACGAACTGGCGGAAGTTGCCGACCATCCCCTGGACCACGGTGACCATCGCGACCAGCGAGGCGACGCCGAGGATGATGCCCGACATCGAGAGCAGGGAGCGGACCTTGTTGGCCTGCAGCTCGCGGAGGCCGTTGACGACGGCCGGGCGGACGCGGTCGAAGAGCCTGGTCATCGGACGCGGTCCTCCTGGACGAGGCCGGCGCGCATCGAGATGACGCGGTGGGCCTTCTCGGCGACGGTCAGGTCGTGCGTGACGAGCACGACGGTGATGCCCTCCTTGATCAGGGATCCGAGCAGGTCCAGCACGCGGTCGACGTTCTTGACGTCGAGGTTGCCGGTCGGCTCGTCGGCGAAGATGATGGACGGCGTACCGACGATCGCTCGGGCCACGGCCACGCGCTGGCGTTCGCCGCCGGAGAGCTGGCCCGGGCGATGGCCGAGACGATGGGTCATCCCGACGCGCTCAAGGGCCGCGCGGGCGGCGGCGAGGTTGGCCTCCGGGTCCGAGGCGTCGCGGTAAAGGAGCGGCAAGGCGACGTTCTCCTCGATCGTGAGGCGCGGCAGCAGGTTGAAGGCCTGGAAGACGAACCCGACGCGGTGGGAGCGATACCAGGCCCGGCGGTCGGGATCGAGCCGGGCGACTTCTTCGCCGTCGAAGACGATGCTGCCCTCGCTCGGCGTGTCCATGAAGCCGAGGATATGCATGAGCGTCGACTTGCCCGAACCGGAGGGCCCGAGGATGGCGACGAACTCGCCCTTCTGGAAATCCAGGTCGACGCCGTCGAGGGCGTAGACGTTCTCATCGCCCATGCGGTAGGTCTTGCGGAGCCCGCGGATGGCGATGAGCGGCGTCATTTCAACGGGACTGGGCGGGCCGGATCAGGCTGACCACCTCGCCGAGCGCGACGCCTTCCTTGACCTGGGTCCAGCTGGCGTCGCTCAGGCCGAGCTTCACCTTGCGCGCCTCCCATTCGCCGTCGGCGGCGCGGACGTAGACGAGGCGGTCGGCGCCGTCGATGAAGACGGCGGAGACGGGGACGGCGACGCAGCCCTTCACGCTGTCCACGGTCACGGTGACGTTGCCGCTGATGCCCGGCCGGACGCCGTCGCCCGCGGTGAAGGAGACCTGCGTCGGGAACACGCGCAGGTCGGGCACCTTGAGGTCGGCGGTGCCGAACGGGGTCATGAACGTGATCTTGCCCTGCTTGCGGAGTCCGGGGATGGAATCGAAGGTCACCACGGCGTCCTTGCCGAGTTCCACCCGGGTGGCCGCGAACTCGTTGAGGTTGACGTCGACGCGGAGCACCGACGTGTCGGAGACGGTCATCAGCGGCGTGCCGTTGTTGATGGACTGGGCGCCGATGACGATCTGGCCGACGAGCACGTTGCAGTCGGAGACCTGGCCGTCGTGCGGGGCGCGGATGATCGTGCGGCGCACCATCTCGACGGCCGTGTCCAGCTTGGCCTGGGCGATGTCGCGCTGGAGCTTGGCGACCTCGTACGCGGTGCGGTGGTCCAGGACCTCCCGTTCGGAGACGAAGTTCTGCTTCACGAGGACCTCGACGCGGCGGAGGTCGCGTTCGAGGCGCTCGAGCGTGAAGGTCTGCAGCTGGACGGTGCGGCGGGCCTGCTCCTCGTCGGCGTTCGCGAGGACGGGGTCGAGTTCGACCAGGATCTGGTCCTTCTTCACCATGTCGCCGGTCTGGACGTGCAGCTTGAGGATCGGGCCGCTGACTTGGGCGCGGATGGAGCTGTAGATGACGGCGCGGACGAAGCCGGCGGCCTCGACGGTCTCACGGATGTCGCGCTTCTCCGCGCGGGCCTCGGAAGAGGAGGCGCCGGTGCGGACGGGCTTCTTGGCCGGCCAGAAGGCGAAGGCGAGACCGCCGACGACCACGGCGAAGAGGAGAGGTTTGAGGAGCTTCATGGGGTGGTGGTCAGAGGGGGCAGCGGATCCGCGGGGCCATGGCCGGCGCCGACCTTCTGCTCGACGGCGTCCATCGTGAAGCCGTGGCGCGTCAGGATGGAGCCGTCTAGCCGGGCCACCTTGGCGGAGGCGGCGCGCGCGTCGAGGTGGGCCTGGACCCAGGCGAGCTGGGCCGCGTCGAGCGAAGCCTGGGCCTGCAGCACGCGGGGCAGGTCCGACTGGCCGGCGGCGAAGCGGGCGCGCTCGCCTTCGTAGGACTGGCGCTGGAGTTCGAGCGCCGAAGTGGCGGCCTCGACGCGCGCGCGGGCGGCCTCGAGTTCACGCCAGGTGGCGCGGGCGGAGAAGACGAGGGACTGGCGGACGTCGGCGAGCCGGAGTTCGGCCTGCCGGCGGGAGCGGGCGGCGGCACGGAGGTTCGCCTCGGCCTCACGGAACCCGAGCGGGAAGGAGAGCCGGAGCTCCGCGAAGTTCGTCCAGCCGGCCTGCCGGCGGTAGTTATCGAGGCCGCCGGAGACGCCGCCGCCCGCGGGACCTGCGTCGCCGTAGCGGCCGGAGCCGACGGAGAGGTTGAGGCTGGGCAGGTCGTTCTGCTCGGCCTGCGCCACGAGCGCGTCGGCCTGCACGATGTTGGCGCGCTGGATCTCGGTGGCGAAATCGAAGTCGGCGACGACCTGGATCCACGGCGCGAAGGCGGCGGCCGCGGGGACCGCGGTCGTGGGCAGCGGATCCACCGCGAGCGGCTGGTCCACGTCTTCCGCCGTGCCTTGGCCGAGGAGGCGGCGGAGGCTCATCTCGGCGTTGTCGAGCGCCTGACGGGCGTTCAGCACGCCGACGCGCTGGGCGGCGACGTCCGCCTCGGCCTGCAGTTCGTCGAGGATGGTCGCGTCGCCGAGCGAACGGCGGGCCCGGATCTGTTCGAGCAAGGAAGAGGAAGACTTCAGGCTGGTCTCGCGGAAGGCGACGAGCGCGCGGGCGGAGGCGAGGGTCCAGTAACCGACCTCCGCATCGCGGATCAGGTCGAGCGCGGTCGCGCGCAAGGAGAGCCGGCTGCGCAGCGCCGACTGGCGGGCCGTGATGAGCGCGGTGAGGTTCACGGCCTGCCAGCCGCCCGCGAGCAGCGGCTGCGTGTAGGCGATGTTGGTGCCGACGCCATAGGACGAGGCGAGGCCGACGGGGCCGGAATCGGCCCAGGTACGCGTGAGCCCGGTGCCGACCGAGAGCGTGCCGCCCCAGGTGTAGCGCTGGCTCAGGCTCAGGTTGGAGTCATGGAGCCGGTCCGCCGGATTATCCGCCAGGATCTCGGCGGGCGTGCGGCTGCCGCTCAGGCGGTTGGTCCAGGCGAAGGTCGGGTCGAAGACCGAGAGCGAGACGTCGACGGCATCGAGGGCGCGCCAGGCATCGAGGCGGGTGACGGCCAAACCTAGGTTATGCTCGAGGGTACGGTCGACCGCCTGCTGCAGAGTCAGGCTGGGCGACGTGCCGGACACGGCCGGTCCGGCGACGAGCAAAGTCGCCGAAGACAGGAAGGCCATGGTGAGCGCAAGCCGCATCAAGTTAGGGGTAAGTACCCATCTAGGCAGAGTTTGTTCCCTCCGTAAAGCAAAGCGGCGCGCCTTTCGGCGCGCCGCGGTGGCAGGTCGGAAGACCTGGGCTTACTTGGCCTTGGAGATCTCGACGAGCTCCACCTCGAACTCGAGGACGGATTTGCCGGGGATCGGTCCTTGGCCTTGGTCGCCGTAGGCGATGGCCGAGGGGCAATAGAGGACGATCTTGCCGCCGACTCCGATGAGCTGGACGCCTTCGGTCCAGGCCGGGATCACGCCGCTGAGCGGAAACTCGGACGGTTCGTTGTTACGGTTCTTGGTCGAATCAAAGACCTTGCCGTCGACGAGCTTGCCTTCGTAGCGGCACTTCACGGTGGAAGCCGCGGTCGGCTTCACGTCGGACCCCGGAGCGAGGATCTTGTAGCGGAGACCGGAGGCGGTCTTCGTCACCGACTTGTCCGTGTCGACCTTGGCGAGGAATTCGTCGTTCTGCTTGCCCCACTTGCCCGCCTTGGCGTTGACGCGCTCCTGGAACATGGCGTCGGCGCCTTCGCCGAGTTCGGCCGGATTGAACTGCGGCTTGTCGCCGCGCATCGCCTGGCGGACGCCGGCGAGGAAGAGGTCGATCTCCTCGTCGGTGAGCTCGAGCTGCGAGTTCACTTGCGGCATGGGGGACTGGCTGGCGATGGAGAAGCCGAGCATGGTCCAGGCCTGTTTGACCTGTTCAGGGGTGAGGGTTTTCACTTTGGGTGCGGGGGGAGGGGTCGGGGCTTCGGCGGCGGGCTTCGGCGCGTCGGCGGCATGGAGGGAGGCGACGGCGACGGCCAACGCGGCGAGGACGGGGTATTTCATGGGAAAGGATTGCTTATCCGATTCAGGCCTTGGGGGGAAGCACCTTCGCATGCTCCTGGAGGGAACACACGGTCAGCGGATGCTCGCGGAGGGAGCGGATGCCCAGGATGGCGGCCCGGGCTGCGTTCATCGTGGAGGCCATGTAGACGCCGCGGAGGACGGCTTCGGCGCGCATGGCGTTCTCGTCCTTGCGGGGGAGCATGCCGGCGGCGGTGTTCACGATCATCTGCAGCTGGCCGTTCTTGAGGAGGTCGAGGGCGTTGGGGCGGGCGCCTTCGGAGATCTTGCCGAGCTTGGTGACCTTGACGCCGGCGGCCTCGATGGCCGCGGCGGTGCCGCTGGTGGAGAAGATGTTGAAGCCGAGGGCGGCCAGGTCGCGGGCGACGGCGACGGCGCCGTCCTTGTCGCGGTCCTTGACGGAGAGGAAGGCGCTGCCGGCGACCGGAAGCGCGGGCTGGGCGGCCATCTGCGCCTTGGCGTAGGCCATGCCGAGGTCGTCGTCGCAGCCCATCACCTCGCCGGTCGAACGCATCTCGGGCGAGAGCGCGACGGGGGCGCCGGGGAAGCGGCTGAACGGGAAGACGGATTCCTTGACGGACCAATAAGGCGGGCGGATCTCGCGGGTGAAGCCGAGGTCCTTGAGCTTGGCGCCGAGCATGCAGAGCGAGGCGAGCTTGGCGAGCGGCACGCCGATGGCCTTCGACACGAACGGGATCGTGCGCGAGGCGCGCGGGTTGACCTCGAGCATGTACACGATGCCGTCCTTGATCGCGAACTGGATGTTCATCAGGCCGACGACCTTGAGTCGCTTGGCGAGGGAATGGGTGATGCGACGGACCTCTTCGACGAGGGCGGGCGAGAGGGAGTGCGGGGGCAGCACCATGCCGGCGTCGCCGGAGTGGACGCCCGCGTGCTCGATGTGCTCGAGCATGCCGCCGATGACGGTGGTCTCGCCGTCGGAGATCGCGTCGACGTCGAGTTCGATCGCGTCCTCGAGGAACTTGTCGAGCAGCACCGGCTTGCCCGGGGCGACGTCGAAGGCCTCGCGGACGACGGACTTCAGCTCGTCCATGCCGTAGACGATGAACATGCCGCGGCCGCCGAGCACGAAGGACGGACGGAGGAGGACCGGGAAGCCGATCTCTTCGGCGGCCCGGTAGGCTTCTTCGGCCGAGAGGGCGGTCTTGTTCACCGGCTGGCGGATGCCGAGCTCGATGAGGATGTCCTTGAACTGCTGGCGGTCTTCGGCGAGCGCGATGCTCGCGGGCGACGTGCCGACGACGGTGACGCCGGCGGCTTCGAGGTCGGCGGCGAGGTTGAGGGGGGTCTGGCCGCCGAACTGGACGATCGCGCCGACGCACTGCTCGGTGCGGTAGATCTCGAGGATGTCCTCGAGCGTGAGCGGCTCGAAGTAGAGGCGGTCGGAAGTGTCGTAGTCGGTCGAGACCGTCTCGGGATTGGAGTTCACCATCACCGTCTCGTAGCCCGCGGCGCGGAGCGCGTAGGAGGCGTGGACGCAGCAGTAGTCGAACTCGATGCCCTGGCCGATGCGGTTCGGGCCGCCGCCGAGGATCATCACCTTCTTCTTGGCCGAAGGACGGACCTCGGACTCGTCGCCGTAGGTGGAGTAGAAGTAAGGCGTGAAGGATTCGAATTCCGCGGCGCAGGTGTCGACGAGGCGGAAGACCGTCCTGATCCCGGCGGCGTTGCGCTGGGCGTAGACCACAGCGGGCGCGAGGCCGGTCGCATGGGCGATCTGGCGGTCGGCGAAACCGGCTTCCTTGGCCTGACGGAGCAGGTCGGCGGAGACGGACTTGCCGGCGGCCTTGAGCGCGAGCTCGATGTCGACGATGCCGCGGAGCTGGCGCAGGAACCACGGGTCGATCTTCGAGAGGTCGAAGATCTCCTGCTCGGTCAGGCCGGCGAGCATCGCGTAGCGGACGAAGAACGGACGTTCCGGATTCGGGCGGGCGAGGCGCGCGCGGATCTCGGTGAGGTCGGCGCAGGCGGCGTCGCCGAACTTGCCGCCGCAACCGAAGCCCCAGGCGCCGATCTCGAGGGAGCGGAGCGCCTTCTGGAAGGATTCCTTGAACGTACGGCCGATGGCCATCGCCTCGCCGACGGACTTCATCGCGGAGGTGAGCGTGGTGTCGGCGCCGACGAACTTCTCGAACGTGAAGCGCGGGATCTTGGTGACGACGTAGTCGATCGTCGGCTCGAAGCAGGCCGGCGTGGACTTGGTGATGTCGTTCTGGAGCTCGTCGAGCGAGTAGCCCACGGCGAGCTTGGCCGCGATCTTGGCGATCGGGAAGCCGGTGGCCTTCGAGGCGAGGGCGGACGAACGCGAGACGCGCGGGTTCATCTCGATGACGATCATGCGTCCGTTCTTCGGGTTGACGGAGAACTGGATGTTCGAGCCGCCGGTCTCGACGCCGACGGCGCGGATGACGGCGAACGAGGCGTCGCGCATCAGCTGGTATTCCTTGTCGGTCAGCGTGAGCGCGGGGGCGACGGTGATGGAGTCGCCGGTGTGGACGCCCATCGGGTCGAAGTTCTCGATGGAGCAGATGATGACGCACTGGTCCTTGTGGTCGCGCATCACTTCCATCTCGTATTCCTTCCAACCGAGGAGGCACTCCTCGATGAGGACCTCATGGACCGGCGAGGCGTCGAGGCCGGCCTGCGCCATGCGCTCGAATTCTTCGCGGTTGTAGGCGATGCCGCCGCCGGTGCCGCCGAGGGTGTAGGACGGGCGGATGATGACCGGGAATTCGCCGCCGATCAGGGCGATGGTCTCGCGCGCGGCGTCGAGCGTCTTGACCACGCGGGAGCGGGGGACGTCGAGGCCGATGTCGAGCATCAGCTTCTTGAAGATCTCGCGGTCTTCGCCGCGTTCGATGGCCGCTTCCTTCGCGCCGATCAGTTCGACGCCGTACTTGGCGAGGACGCCGGTGCGGGCGAGCTTGAGGGAGAGGTTGAGCGCGGTCTGGCCGCCGAGCGTCGGGAGCAGCGCATCCGGCTTCTCCTTGGCGATGATGCGTTCCACGGACTCGACCGTGAGGGGTTCCACGTAGGTGACGTCCGCCGTCTCGGGGTCCGTCATGATCGTGGCGGGGTTCGAGTTCACCAGGATGACGCGGTAGCCTTCTTCGCGCAGGGCCTTGCAGGCCTGGGTGCCGGAATAATCGAACTCGCAGGCCTGGCCGATGATGATCGGTCCCGAGCCGATGATGAGGATTGAGCGGATATCGGTCCTCTTTGGCATAGTGTTCCGCGGACTGTCAGCGACCGTCGGAAGGTTGGTCAAGTGGGGACTTCTAACAATTGCGGGCGCCTAGCGGGAAGGCGCTTGCAGGGTCGTCCCGGGCGGTCATTCATCGGGGCGTGGACATCATCAGGATCGCCGGCATCAAGTCCTTCGGACACCATGGCGCCCTGCCCGAGGAGAAACGCCTCGGTCAGCGTTTCACCGTGTCCGTCGACCTCGAGATCGACACCCGCCCGGCCGCCGCGGCCGACGACCTCAAACTCACCGTCAATTACGCCGACGTCATCCGGACGGTCGAAGCCCAGCTGACCGGCCAGCCGGTCTACCTCATCGAGACCCTGGCCCAGCAGATCGCCGCGCGGATTCTGGGGACTTTCACCGTGGTCAAGGCGGTCACCGTCGAGGTGAACAAGCCGTTCGCCCCCGTGGCGGCGGAGTTTGACTCGATTTCGGTCAAGATCCGGCGTGAGCGGGCGTGAGCAGGCCGCCCCTCCACTATATCCTTGGCCTCGGCAGCAACCTCGGGGAGCGGGCCGACCTCCTCGCCCAAGCCATCGCCCGCCTGAAAAAACTCCCAGGTGTCAGCGTTCTGGCGATCTCCGAGGCGGTCGACTCCGACCCGGTCGGGTATCCCGATCAGCCTAATTTCTTAAACCTTTGTCTGGCAATTATTTGTGATAAAAATCCGGATGAACTGCTGGCCGCGACCCTCGAGATTGAGCGGCAATTGGGCCGAGAACGGACGGCGAACCGTAATGGCCCCCGCACTTTGGACATCGACCTTCTCTTCTATGAAGGAGGTGCCTGGGACAGTCCGACGGTCACCCTCCCCCACCCTAGGTGGTCTTCCCGTGGATTCGTCATCTTACCCCTAAGGAATCTGCTTCAGGACCCGGCCCTCGCCAAGGTCCCCGTCTGGGGTTCGCTCGCCGCGGAGGTCCGATCCCTGCCTGTCGGCGACCATGGCCTCCGTCCATGGCAAGGCCCGACCCCCTGGAGCAAGACTCCCTGACCCCCGACCGCTTCGGACACTGTCCGGCGCTCTGGCTCGCCCTCCCCCTCCTCCTCGGCTGTTCGCTCGACGCCGCTTTCGGCGTCGCCCCGGGTCCCTGGCTGCTGGCGGGAACCGTCGCCGTCGTCATCGCCTGGACCGTCCGCACGCGCGCCTTCCTCGCGGCCGTCATGCTCGTGACCGCCGGGACCTGTCTCGGCGCGGCCTGGCACCAACTTCGCACTCCCCCGCAAGACATCCCGGTCGTCCGCCGCCCCTTCGTCGAGCTGCCCGTCCTGATCGAGCGCGCCTCCCCGCGCTCGGACGGTGAAGGCTGGACCGGCCTCGGCTGGATCACCGAACGCGACGGGCCGTTCTTCCGGCGACGTGTCGCGCTCTCCGCCCGTGGCGACTGTCCGGCCGAAGGCGCCGAGCTCATGCTCGCCGGCGGACTCGTCGCGATCGAAGAAGCCGCCGCAGGCTATGACGCCTGGCTGCGCTCGCAGGGCGCGACGTTGAAGCTGCGCGGCGGGCGCGTGCTCGGCGAACTCGCGCCGGCGTCGCGCTTCGCGCGCTGGCGGCAGGCGCAGCAACGTCGGCTCGACGCCTGGCTGCGCCAGATGCCTTGGGATGATCCCGACGGCGGCGCGTTGCTCGCCGCGACGATGCTGGGACGGACGGCGCTCCTGCCAGCGGAAGCCAAGGAAGCGTTCGCGGCGACCGGCACGCTGCATCTGTTCGCCATCAGCGGCCTGCACATCGCGGGCATGGCCGCGGCCTTGCTGTGGCTGACGCGCCGCGCGCGCCTGCCAGAAATCCCCGCCGGCATCGCCATCCTCGTGCTGCTCTGGCTCTACGTGCAGGTGACGGGCGCGTCGCCTTCCTCGGTGCGCGCCTGGATCATGGCCGCCTTCCTCTGGGGCGGACGCGTCGGCGAGCGCGACACGCCGGCCCTGCAGTCGCTGGCCCTCGCCTGCGCGGTGACGCTGGTTCTTTCGCCTGAAGCGTGCGCCGACGCCGGCTTCCAACTCAGCTATGCGGCGGTGCTCGGCATCATCATGGCGGGAGGCCCGGCCGCGGAACTCTGCGCCCGGCCGACGGAGGAGGAACGGCTTACGCCGGTCGCCGCGCAGACCGCGACGCAGCGGCTCCGCTGGCGGGTCAGGAAATTCCTGCTCGGCGGACTCTGCGTCTCGTTCGCCGCCACGCTCGCCGGCGCGCCACTGACGCTCGGGCTGTTCGGCAAGGCCAGCTGGGGCGGAGTCCTCGTGAATCTCGTGCTCGTGCCGCTCTCGGAGATCCCGCTGATGCTCGGCATGGCGTCCGTCGCGTGCGGCGTGAGCGATGGGCTCGCCTGGCCGGCGAGCTGGATCAACGGACTCGCCGGGGCGTGGCTCCACGGGATGACCTGGATCGCGCGGGCTTGCGCGGAGATGCCGGGGCTGAACCTGGAGCTATCCCTGCCTCATCGTTGGCTGGGTCCCGCCGGCGGCGCGCTGCTGGCGGTGACATTCCTCGCGCAGGCGCAATCCAAGAGCCTCCTCCGGCTGCTCGGCGGGCCGGCGGCCGTCTTGGCGGGCTGGCTGCTGCTGGCCTTTCTTTGAACTCAGGGCCGGCTCGCTTCGCGACGATAGGCCGAAGGCGTCCGTCCGCTGCCGGCCTTGAACCAAGTCGTGAAATGCGGCGCATGCCGGAAGCCGAGCAACGCCGCGACCTCCTTCAAGGGCAGCTCGCCCTCGCCCAACAGCCGGCGCGCTCCTTCCAGCCGGCGTTGCTCCAGGAAGCCCTTGGCCGTGAGACCGAGCCCTGACTGCAACAACTGGTCCAACCGGCGACGGCTATAACCCGCGCGCGCCGCCAGTTCGGGCAAGGCCGCCGGACGACCCAGCGACTCATCGTTGAGCAGTCCGATGATGCGGTCCAGCACGCGTCCTCCCCGATGGCCCGGCGACGGATGCACCCCGAACTTCGCGAGCGCGTCCGCATAGGCCGCGAACCAGGCGAAGAAAGCCGCCTCGCGCCGCGCACGGTCAGCCAACGTCGCCGGGCGCGGCAGTATCGCCCGGTGATAATCCACGGCCGTGCGCCCGCCATGCAGGCTTTCGTAGAGGGCGGCCGTCGCCCGATGCAGCGAACGCAACCGAGCCGTCGACGCGAGCAGGTTGAGCCCCTTGGCGTAAAGCGGCAGACCGTCCGGTCGGCGACAGCGGAAGCCGGCGGAAAGCAGCCTGGTGCCGGCCGCGAAGAAATGACGGCGCGGTCCGGGCGCCGAGAAGAACGCCGCGCCGGCCGGGACGGCGAAGCGGCGGCCATGAGCCTCGATGTCGACGCGCCCCTTCTCCACGAAGAAAACGCCGTTGGGCACGTCGGCGGCGGCCGACCAGACTTCCTGCTTCGCGCTGGCGGCGCGATAGACCCAAAGCCATTCGAAACGGGCATCCTGCCAGGCGAAGACGGGGATCTCGGGGGGGGCTTCGGCCATGTCATTCCTATAACTGATTTCCATATTTCGTAAGCCATTACCCTGTCCAGCCCCGAAGAACCTGCCAGCGTGAGGACATGACCCCGCGTCTCTTCCCCGTGCTCGGACTATTGCTCGCCGGCACCCTCACTCCCGTCGCCGCCGCGCCGCAGGAATGGTCCGGCATCTATCCCGAGCTCGCCTATTTCAATAACGAGGGCGAATGCGGCACCGGCGCCGTCGTGCCTTGGGCCGACCGCCTCTGGGTCATCACCTACGGGCCTCACCTGCCCTACGGCTCGAGCGACAAACTCTACGAGATCACCCCGGACCTTCGGCAGATCGTACGCCCGGAAAGCGTCGGCGGCACGCCGGCCAACCGCATGCTCCACAAGGAATCCAACCAGCTGATCATCGGACCTTACTTCATCGGCGCGGAGCGCGAGGTGCGCGTCATCCCGCCGAAACTCATGCCCGGCCGCCTCACCGGCAACGCCCGCCACCTGACCGACCCGGCGAACAAGGTCTACTTCGCCACGATGGAAGACGGTCTCTACGAGGTCGACGTGCGCACGTTGGCGGTGAAGGGCCTCATCAAGGAGATCATGAACAAGCCGAAATCCGGCCAGACCGCGGAGGTCAGCCCGGCGACGATCACCTCGACGCTGCCCGGCTATCACGGCAAGGGTCTCTATTCCGGACAAGGCCTCGTCATCCTCGCCAATAACGGCGAGCGCAGCCCCCAGGCGCTCGTCGATCCGACGATCACGAGCGGCGCGCTCGGCTCCTTCGACGGCGAAGGCGACTGGTCGCTCATCCGGCGCAACCAGTTCACCGAAGTGACCGGCCCCGGCGGCCTGACCGGCAACGCCGATCCGGCGAAGGATCCGCTCTGGACCGTCGGCTGGGATTTCCGCTCCGTCATCCTGATGGTCATGGAAGAAGGGAAGTGGACGAGCTACCGTCTCCCCAAAGGCAGCCACTCGTACGACGGCGCCCACGGCTGGAACACCGAATGGCCGCGTATCCGGGACATCGGCGAAGACGGCTCGCGCCTGATGACGATGCACGGCCTCTTCTGGAAATTCCCCGCGAATTTCTCGTCCAAGCAGTCCGCCGGCCTCGCGCCGCGCTCCGCCTACCTCAAGGTCATCGGCGACTTCACGCGCTGGCAGGACCGCCTCGTCTTCGGTTGCGACGACACCGCGAAATCCGAATTCCTCAACAAGCGGCCCGCCAAGGGCGCGCTCGCCGGACCGGGCCAGTCGCAGTCCAACCTCTGGTTCACTTCGGTCGACACGCCGGACAAACTCGGCCCGGCTATCGGACGCGGCAGCGTCTGGGCCGACGAACCGGTCAAGGCGGGCGTCGCCTCCGACCCTTTCCTGCTCGCGGGCTTCGCGAAGCGCGCGGTCTTCCTCGCCCATGACGGCGAAGCCCCGACGAACTTCACGCTGGAGATCGACGCACTCGGCGACGGCCGGTGGCGGAGCTGGCGCGACGTGGCGCTGACGTCCCGGAACCGCTCGGCCTGGGTCGAGATCCCTTCGGCCCTGCCCGGCGCCTGGATCCGCGCGAAGGCCGACCGCGACGTCGCCAAGGCGAGCGCCATGTTCCAATACGCGGCCGAAGACAGACGCACGGACGAACGCGGCACGCTCTTCAACGGCCTCAGCAAGGCCGGCGACGCGACGTCGCAGGGCGCTTTCCTGCTCACCCGCGGCGCCAACCTCCGCACCCTCTCCGTGCTGGCCGCGACCGTGACGCCCGACCAGACCACCGTCGGCGCGGCTTACGAACTCTCCGCCGATCTCAAGCTCGCCAAGATGGCGGACCAGAAGGTCGCCGCCTTCGTGCAGAAGAACACGCCCATCCCGGCGGGCATCATCACCGCCGACGACGCCTCCGTCATCTTCGAGGAAAGCGGCGTCCGCTGGCGCCTGCCCCGCTCGCCCTCCGCGGCGCACGACGGACTGCTCGCCCGCTCGGCGCTCCGCAAGGCCCGCGAGGTCTGCACCGAACGCGACCTGCTCCAGGCGCACGGCACGTTCTACGAACTCCCCGCGCTGAACGCCAAGGGCGCCATCCGCATGCGTCCGATCGCGACGAGCGACGCCGCCGTGCATGACTACTGCTCCTACCGCGGCCTGCTTGTGCTCAGCGGCGTCTCACCCGGGTCCGCGAAGGACGACCGCCATGTCGTCCGTTCCGAAGACGGCCAGGCCGCCGTGTGGGTCGGCGCCGCCGACGACCTCTGGAAGCTCGGCAAGCCGCGCGGCTTCGGCGGCCCGTGGAAGAACACCGCGGTCCAGAAAGGGATCCCCTCCGACCCTTACCTCATGACCGGCTACGACAAGAAGACCCTGAGGCTGACGAACCACGGCGCCAAGCCCGTGCGTGTGTCGGCACTGCTCGACGTCGCCGGCGACGGCCGCGTCTCCGCCTACCGCACCTTCGAGATTTCGGCCGGCGCGGAAGTCACGCACGCCTTCGAATCCTGGCTGAACGCCTACTGGATCCGCTTCGTCGCCGACGAGGACGGAGTCCTGTCCGCGCAGCTGACCTACGAATAATCGCAACCCTCGGCCGTTTCCGCGGTTATATCCTCACACCCCCATCCTCCCATGTCGCTCCGCCTCCTCGCCCTGCTCGCCTTCCTCTCCCCGCTCGCCGCCGCCGAAGCCCCGGCCACCCTGCTCGCGCAACCGGACAAGGAGCTCTTCGCCGACGCCCTGACCAAGGAAGCGGCCGCCGCCCAGTGGAAGATCGCGAAGGGAAAGTGGGAGCGCACCCCGGAGGGTATCCGCGTCGAGGAACTGCCCGAAGACAAGCATGGCGCCGCCGGCCGCGTGAACACGAAGCTCCAGGACTTCGTCGCCGCCTTCGAATTCCGCCTCGATGGCGCCAAGTCCGTCTCGTTGAGCATCAATGACGCCAAGGAACACGTCGCCCGCGTCCTCATCACGCCGACCTCCCTGCGCATCCAGAAGGACGACCATGACCATGACGGTCCCGACAAGTCCGTGGTCTTCCTGAACCAGGCGCACGCCTTCGAAGCCGGCACCTGGCATCGCGTCGTGCTGGAGATGGTCGGCGACACGATGGTCGCGACGATCGACGGCAGGATCAGCGGCTTCGGTCGCGACGAACTCTTCAAGGCCGAGAAAGCCAACCCGGGCTTCACCTGCGGCGGACAGTCGGCCACTTTCCGTAATCTCGTGATCTGGAGCGCCAAGGCCGAGCCCAAGGCTTCCTGGAAGGAAGCCAGCGCGCAGATCGCCGAAGCCATGGCCGCCGCCCCGAAGCCGGCCGCGCCGGCCGCCAAGGGCAAGGGTGCCGCCAAAGGCAAGGGCAAGGCGAAGGCCGCCAAATAAGCCATCCGGCTCTTTTTCACCGGCGGGGACTCATCTCCCCGCTTGCACCGTGGGAGGTTACGACCAAGTTCGAACCTCCCACTTTCATGAACGAGCCCTTCGACACCATCGAGGAAGCCCTGGCGGACATCGCCGCCGGGAAGCTCGTCATCGTGACCGACGACGAGAACCGCGAGAACGAGGGTGACCTCGTCATGGCGGCGTCCAAGGCCACCCCTGAGACGGTCAACATGATGATCCGCCATGCGCGCGGGCTCATCTGCGTCCCGACCGTCGAGCATCAGCTGCGTCGCCTCGGCATCTCCCAGATGGTGCCCGAGAACCGCGAGTCGCAGCGCACCGCCTTCGCGGTGTCCGTCGACGCCGCCGAAGGGATCTCCACCGGCATCTCCGCTTACGACCGCGCGAAGACCATCGCGATCCTCGCCGACCCGCAGGCCAAGCCCGAGGCGCTCGTGCAGCCCGGCCACATCTTCCCGCTCCTCGCCCGTCCGGGCGGCGTGCTCCAGCGCGCCGGCCACACCGAAGCCGCGGTCGACCTCGCCTCCCTCGCCGGCCTGCACCCGAGCGGCGTCATCTGTGAGATCCTCAACGAGGACGGCTCGATGGCCCGCCTGCCCGAGCTCGTCGAACTCAAGCGCAGGTTCGGCCTGCACATGATCTCGATCGCGCAGCTCATCGAGTTCCGCCATCGCCGCGAGCGGCTCGTCGAGCTCGTCGCCGAAAGCCCTTTCAAGTCGGCCTGGGGCGAGTTCACCCTGCGCGTCTACCGCTCGCTGCCGGACGGCCGCCAGCACCTCGTCTTCACCCTCGGCCGGCCGGACGAGACCCCCACGCTCGTGCGCGTCCAGCGCGAGAACATGCTCGGCGACCTCTTCAAGGGCAGCGCCTTCGGCGCCGGCGCCTCGCTCGCCTCCAGTTTCGAAGCCGTCGCCAAGGCCGGCCGCGGCGTCATCGTCCACGTCGCCCAACCTTACGGCGGCATGCAGGCCGACCAGGATGGCGTGCGCCTCGGCCAGATGGACGCGCGCGACTACGGCATCGGCGCCCAGATCCTTTCGCACCTCGGCCTCCGCCGCATCCGCCTCATCACGAACAACCCGCGCAAGGTCGTGGGCCTCGGCGGTTACGGCCTGGAGATCGTCGAGCAGGTTCCGTTCTGAGGGTTTTCGGCCGTTTCCGCTTGCAGACGGGTTCTTAAGCGACTCCATCGGCGATCCGTTCTTCTGCCATGAGCCTAGACAAGCCCACCCCTGACGCCATCGATGGCGCCGAACTCCGCTTCGCCCTCGTGACGGCGGGCTACAACGGCGAGTTGGTCCAGGCCCTGAAGAAGAACGCCGTCAAAGGCCTGCGCGCCGCCGGCGTGCCCGCCGCCTCGATCGTCGAAGTCGCCGTCCCCGGCTCCGGTGAGATCCCTTACGCCGCCTACATGTCCGCGATGAGCGGCGATTATGACTGCGTCATCGCCCTCGGCGTCGTCGTCGCCGGCGACACCCCGCACCACGAGATCATCGCCCACTCGACGGCCCAGGCCCTGCAGGACGCGGCCATCCGCTCCGAAGTCCCGATGATCAACGGCATCGTCGTGACCAACAACCGCGAGCAGGCCGTCGCCCGCTGCCAGGGATCCCTGGACCGCGGCACGGAGTTCGCCCACGCCGCCCTGGCCATGGCCCGTCACCGCGTCACGCTCGGCGCCCGTCTCGACCAGGTCGAGGACGAGGAACGCAAGCGCGGCGGCCAGGAACCTTTCGCCCAGAACTGAACGATGGACAATGACTCGCCCATTTCCGCCTCCGCGCGCGCCAAGATCCGCATCCGGATCAAAGGCGTCGACTACCGCATGGCGGACCAGGCCGCGGCCGACATCATCGCCAGCGTCGTCGGCACCGGCGCCCGCATCTCCGGACCCTTCCCGCTGCCCTCCCAGGTCGAGGAGCCGCGCACGGCGCTCCGCGAGGAGATCCGCAGCCATCGCCGCCTGATCGAGATCATCGGCTCCAACCAGAAGACGGTCGACGCGTTCCGCCGCCATAACGTCCCCGCCGGCGTCGAGATCGCCATCGTCGCCCCGGAAGAGCCGGTCGTCCCGGACCCCGCCGCGCCGCCCGCCAAGCGTAACCGCCGTCACGACAGCCGCGTCGTCGCGATGCAGTTCCTCTGCTCCTGGGAAGCGCAGCGCCACGCCGACATGGTCACGGCCCTCTTCGACTTCTTCTCCGAGCGCCCGCAGCCCCGCGAATACTACGCCTTCGCCGAAGAGCTCATCCAGGGCGTCATCCGCGACCTCGCCCTCGTCGACGAGATCATCGGCAAGTACGCCAAGAACTGGGCCTTCGGCCGCATCGCCCGCGTCGACCTCGCCATCCTGCGCGTCGCCGTCTTCGAGCTCATGCGCCGCACGGACATCCCGCCGGTCGTGAGCATCAACGAGGCCGTCGACATCGCCAAGGAGTTCTCGACCGAGGAATCCAAGCGCTTCGTGAACGGCATCCTCGACAGTTACAAGGAAGAGCTCGGGCGCGACCCGCGCAAGGCCGAGGGCGGCTGAGCCATGGCGGGCTTCTTCGAGCGACTGAAGTCCGGCCTGAGCCGCACGGCTGAGGCCGTCGCCAATCTCCTGGCGCGTCCGATGGACGCCGCCTCAGCTGAGCAGCTGCGCGAACGGCTGATCGCCGCCGACTTCGGCCCCGCCACCGCCGACGAAGTCGTCGAAGCGGCCCGCGCCGCCTGGAAGACCGAAGCCGCGCTCCGCAGGACCTCGCCCGCCGAAGCCGCGGCCGAAAGCATCGTGCGCGCGCTGGGCGGCGAGACCGCCGTCGCTCCCGTCCTCTCGAAGCCGCACGTGATCATGCTCCTCGGCGTCAACGGCGCCGGCAAGACGACCACCGCCGCGAAGCTCGCCTGGCGCTGGCGCGAAGAAGGCAAGACCTGCCTGCTCGGCGCGTGCGACACCTTCCGCGCCGCCGCCGGCGAACAGCTTTCCGCCTGGGCCGGCCGGCTCGGCGTCGAAGTCGTCGGCGGCGCCGCCGGCGCGGACCCCGCGGCCGTGGCCTTCGACGCCGTCAAGGCGGGCGTCGCGCGCGGCGCGGACCTCGTCATCCTCGACACCGCGGGTCGCCTGCACACCAAGGCGCACCTGCTCGAAGAACTGCGCAAGGTCGTGCGCGTCACGACGAAGGCCCACGCCGGCGCCCCGCACGAGAAGTGGCTCGTCCTCGACGGCTCGCTCGGCGCCAACTCCGTCGAACAGGCCCGCATCTTCCACGAAGCCGTCGGCCTCACCGGCCTGATCGTGACCAAGCTCGACGGCACCGCCCGCGGCGGCGCGCTCGTCGCGGTGGTCCGCGAGCTCGGCGTGCCCGTCCGTTTCATCGGGGTCGGCGAGCAACCGGCCGACCTCCAGCCCTTCGACGCGCGCGCCTACGCCCGCTCGGTCGTCGGCCTGGCCGAGTGAGGTTGTCTTGCCAGCGGGGGCGGCTCGCCCCAGCGTGACCTCATGTCGGCCGAGACCGTCACCGTCGAACTAGGCTCGCGCTCCTACCCCGTCCGCATCGGGGCCGGGATGCGCCGCGAGGCCTTGGCCGCCGCCGAACGCCGTCTGAACGCCGGCCAGAAGTGCGTCGCGATCACCTCGCCCGGCGTCGCCGCCGCGCAGTCCGGCTTCGCGGCCGAACTCGCGCGCCTGATGCCGGTGCTCGCCACCGCCGCGGACGGCGAGACGGCCAAGTCGGCCGCCGAACTCGCGCGCGTCTGGGATTTCCTCGCCGCCAACGGCGTGGCCCGCGACGGCGCGGTCTTCGCGCTCGGCGGCGGCGTCGTGGGCGACCTCGCCGGCTTCGCGGCCGCCTCCTATCAGCGCGGCGTCGGTTTCTACCAGCTCCCGACCACGTTGCTCGCGATGGTCGACAGTTCCGTCGGCGGCAAGACGGGCATCAACCTTTCCGCCGGCAAGAACCTCGTCGGCAGCTTCCACCAGCCCACGGCCGTCTTCGCCGACACCGACCTGCTGGCCACCCTGCCGCCCCGCGAATTCGCCGCCGGCATGGCCGAGGTGATCAAGCATGGCATCATCGCCGACGCCGACCTCTTCGGCCTCCTCGAACAGAATTCGCCGCTCGCCTGGAACCATCCGCTCCTGCCGCGCGTCATCCGTCGCTGCGTCGAGATCAAGGCCGCCGTCGTCGCCGGCGACGAACGCGAGACCCTCGCCCAGGGCGGACGCGCGCTCCTGAACCTCGGCCATACCTTCGGCCATGCGATCGAAGCGACCGCCGGCTACGGCGCCTACCTGCACGGCGAAGCGGTCGCCATCGGCCTCGTGATGGCCGCCCGTCTTTCCGCCGAGCTGAGGCACTGCACCGCGGCCCAGGCCGAACAGGTCGAGGCCGTGCTGAAATCCCACGCTTTGCCGACCGCCCTGCGCGCGCCGCTCAAGCTCGGCCCGATGCTCGCCGCGATGCGCCGCGACAAGAAGGTCCGCGGCGGCAAGCTGCGCTTCGTCCTGCAGGACGGCGTCGGCGCGGCCAGCACCGCGGACGACGTGCCCGAAGAGGCCGCGGTCCGCGCCTTGCTCGCCGGCGGCGCCGTCCGCTGAGGCCGCCCGCTTGACCCTGGCCGGCGGAGCCTGTTGGATACGCCATGCCCCGCCTCCTCTGCGCCTGCCTGCTGGCAGCCTCCGCGATCCTGCGCGCCGCTGACACGCCCGTACCCGGCAAGACCTATTTCGGCCGCAATCAATACGTCGAATACATCGCCGGCAGCCTGCCCTTCGTGCTGTCGGCCCCGCACGGCGGACGCGAGAAGCCGGACGAACTCCCCGACCGCGCGAAGGGTACCTTCGCTTTCGACACCAACACCCAGGAGCTCGCCCGCGCCATCGACGACGAGTTCGTCGCCCGCACCGGCCAGCACCCGCATGTGGTCATCTGCCGCGTCACGCGTCGCAAGATCGACTGCAACCGCGAGATCGTCGAAGGCGCGGCGGGGAACCCGCTGACCGAACAGTCCTGGAAGGACTTCCAAGGCTTCATCCGGACCGCCCAGCAGGCGGTCGTCGCGAAGCATGGCCAAGGATTCTACGTCGACCTGCACGGACATGGTCACGCCGATGCCCGCCTCGAGCTGGGCTATGCGCACGATCGCCGGGAGCTGGGCCTGCCGGACGCCGAACTGGCCAGGCCGGAGTTCATCAGGAAAGGCACGCTGCAATCGTTCGCGCTGAAGGATCCGGCCGCCTACCCTGCGCTCCTGCACGGCCCGGAGAGTTTCGGCGCGCTGATGGAGCAGGCCGGCTTCCCGTCCACGCCGAGCCTCGGCAAGCCCGTCCCCGGCGAACCTTATTTCAACGGCGGCTACAACGTGCGCACCCATACCGCGCCCGGTACCGGCTTCGCGGGCCTGCAGATCGAGAGCAACTCGAAGGGCGTGCGCGACAATGACGCCAGCCGCCGCAAGTTCGCGGCCGCGCTCGTCGAGCAGCTCGCGGCCTACCTCGACGCGCAGATGGGCCTCAAACTGCCCCTGAAGCCCAAGGCCAGATAGGCCTTACGGCTGCGGACCGACGGCCGGCTTCGCCGCGCGCCAGTCGCGCTTGAGCAGACGGTCGTCGTTCTTCTCGTTGGCCTCGCGGACGCGGTCCTTCAGCGAGCCTTCGGCGGCGGGCTGACCGGACAAGGCGGCCGCGGCCGGCGTCTTCTCGGGCGCGAAGGAACGGTCGCCGGCCGGGCTGGCGCAGCCGGCGAGGAGCAGGAGAGGCAGGAGGAACGTGGTCTTCATGAGATCATTTCGCGCGCACCTTGGCGTCGGCCTCGAGCCAGGCGCGGAGGGCGAGGGCCGAGCGGCGGGCGCGCTCGCGGGCGGCCGGCAGGTCGTCGGCGTCGGCGACTTCGGCCTTGGCGAAGGAATAGAACTTCGCCTTGGGCTCGGTCCCGGAAGCGCGGACGGCGATCCGGCGGCCGTCGGCGAGCTCGGCGAGGATGAATTCCTCGGGCGGCACCCGGTCGCCCTCGGCGTCGAGCACCTTGTCGCGCTCGTAGTCGGTGACGCGGAGGACCTTGGCGCCGTCGATGACGGCGGGCGGCGACTGGCGCCAGGAGGCGACGATGCGACGGATGCAAGCGGCGCCCTCGGCGCCTTCGAACGCGAGGTTCAGCAGGTCCTCATGATGGGCGCCATAGCTCAGGTGGAGCACGTCGAGCGCGTCGAGCAGCGTGCGGCCGCGGGAGCGGAGCAGCGCGGCGAACTCGCAGAGCATGACCACGGTCGCGTTGGCGTCCTTGTCGCGGACCGCGTCGTCGGCGAGGTAACCGTAGCTCTCCTCGGCGCCGAGCAGGAAGAGGGTCGAGTGACGCAGCGCGAGCGGAGCGCGGCGACGCAGGGGAAGCGCGGGGGCGGCGGGGCCGGCGCCCTCGACGAGGCGGCGGTGCCAGTTCTCGAGCTTGCGGGCGATCCACTTGAAGCCGACCAGCGTCTCGACGCAGCGCACGCCGTGGCGGGCGCAGATGGCGGCGACGAGCGGCGTGGTGACGAGCGACTTGACCACCGCGGCGTTCGGCGAGCCGCCTTCGGGCAGGATGCCGGCGTCCTTCAGCGAGGAGATCCGGAACTCGGTCAGCAGGGCGGCGACCTCGTTGCCGTTGAGCAGGCGATGGCCGCCGGCAGGCAGCGGGCAAGCCACGCCGACGCGGTCGGAGTCGGGGTCGGTCGCGAGGATGAGGTCGGCGTCGATCTCCGTGGCGAGCTTCAGCGCGAGGGCGAAGGTGCTGGCGTTCTCCGGATTCGGGGAGGCGACGGTCGGGAAGCGGCCGTCGTGCTCACGCTGCTCCTCGACGAGATGCGGATCGATGCCCACGCGGCGCAGGGCGGGCACGACCATGACGTCGCCCGTGCCGTGGACATTGGTGAAGACGACCTTCGGCGTGTGCCGCGCGATGATCTCCGGGTCGAGCACCACGCCGGCGAGGCGGGCGAGGTAGGCGTCCTCGGCCGCGGCCGGGACCGTGAGCACGCGGGCGAGATCCTTCTCGAGATAAGGCGCGACGTCGGCCGGCCCGAGCTTGCCGACTTCGGCGACGATGGCGGCGTCGTGCGGGGGCAGCACCTGGCCGCCGTCACCGAGGCAGCACTTGAAGCCGTTGTCGTGCGACGGATTGTGGCTGGCCGTGATGACGACGCCGACATGGGCGCCGAGGTGTCGGACCGTGAAACTGAGCTGCGGGGTCGAGCGGGCGCCGGCGAAGAGGAAAGCCTCGCCGCCGAGTTCCGTCCAGGCGCCGGCGATCAGCTCGGCGAAGTGACGGGAAAAATGGCGGACGTCATGGGCGACGACCAGGCGGGCGCCGGGCTGGGTGGCCGAGACGTGTTTCCAGAGGCCGATGACGGCCCGGAGGACATTGACGTCATTGAGGCAGGCTGAGCCGATCGCGGCGCGCACCGGCAGCCCTTGGGCGTCGACCTCGTTGGCGGCGGAGACCCGGCCGACCGTCCGGCCACGCATCCCCCCGGTGCCGAAGGCGATCCCCTTGTAGAACCGGTCTTCAAGTTCGGCCCAGGCCCCGCGGTCGCAAAGGTCCCGAAGAGAGGCCACGGCCTCGGCCGGAAGCGCCCCCGAGCGGAGCCAGTCTCCGGCGTTGGCGAGGCTGGCGGCGGAAAGTTGGCCCTTCTGCTGGGCGGCTTGGAGGAGCGAAAGGACGGCGGCGGAGGCGCTCATGTGTCCCCCATACTTACCCGCCCGGGGGCGGGGACAAGCCCGTAGCGGGGGAGGCGGGGGTTGACACAAACGGTCCTTTCCCAAGGGTTGACCCCCCATGCCTGAAGACCGTTCCAGCAAGCAGCCCCCGGCCGGCGATGACCGCAACCTCGTGGTCGTCGACGAGGATTTCGTCAATGCGGACGCCGAAGACCGTCTCTGGCTCTTCTGGGAGCGCAACCAGGGCGTGATCGTCAAGGGTACCGTCGCCGTCGTGGTCGGCATCCTCGGTTACCTCGCCTTTTTCTTCTGGAACGAAAGCCAGCGTGAAGCCCTCGGCGAAGAATTCACCGCCTGCCAGGACGAAGCCGCCCGCCGGGCCTTCGCCGGCCGCCATGCCGGCGAACCTCTGGCCGCCGTCGCCCTGACCGACGTCGCCGACGACCTCAAGCGCGCCGGCAAGTTCGCCGACGCCGCCAAGGCTTATGACGAGGCTCGTCGCCTGGCCGGCCTCGCCGGCAACACCCCGGCGGTCGCCGCCCTCGCCGCCCGCGCCCGCCTTTACGCCGCCCTGTGCCGCCTGGAAACCGGTGACGCCGGCGCGACCAAGGCCCTCGCCGAGGTCGCCGATGACGTCTCCGCCGCCGAGACCCTGCGCGGTTTCGCCATGCTCACCTTGGCCAATGTCGCCGTCGCCAAGGGCGACACCGCCGAAGCCACCAAGTGGCTCAATGCGATGGACAAGAAGCTCCGCGCCAACCACGTCTGGAAAGCCGACAAGGAGATGCTGGTCCGCTCCGAGCCTTCGCTGATCGCTCCCGTCGCCCCGGCCGGCAAGTAAGGCGTCGGTCCGGCGGCCGCCGGCCACGGCCGAGCCCCTATTAACCTTGCCAATAAAGGCCATCGGGCGTGTCTTCTGGACACCCGTCGGCACGGAGCCGACGAGGCCGTCACCCTTCCCTCCGGAGCCCAACCCATGAACGAAGCCGCGCCTCTGCCGGAAGCCGCCGTCGTGGCGGAAAGGCTGACCAAGCGTTATGGCTCCCTGACCGCGGTCGAGGACCTGAGCTTCTCCGTGGCGCCGGGCGAGATCGTCGGCTTCCTCGGCCCGAACGGCGCCGGCAAGTCGACCACCATGCGCATCCTGTCCGGCACGATGTCCGGCACCTCGGGCCGCGCGGCCATCTGGGGCGTCTCGGTCGCGCTCGATCCCGCCGGCGCGAAGCGTCACCTCGCGTACATGCCGGAGAACAATCCGCTGCCGGAAGACCTCCGCGTGGAGGAATACCTCACCCTGCGGGCGCGCCTCAAGGACGTCGCGCCGGACCGGGTCGGCGAACGCGTCCGCCGCGTGATGGAAGACTGCGACCTCACGCGCCGCGCGTCGGGCCGGCTCATCGGCCAGCTCTCGAAAGGTTTCCGCCAACGTGTCGGCATCGCCGACGCGCTCCTCGCGGAGCCGCGGGTCGTCATCCTGGACGAACCCACCATCGGGCTCGACCCGCACCAGATCCTCGGCATCCGCGAGCTGATCCGCTCGCTGCGCGGCAAGATGGCCGTGCTCATCTCGAGCCACATCCTGCACGAGGTCGAACAGGTCTGCGACAAGGTCGTGATCATCAACCGCGGGCGGCTGGTGGCGCAGGGACGCACCGAAGACCTGCGCCGCGAACTGCTGCCGGAGGTCACCTTCACCGTCGTGACGCGCGCCGACGAGGCCGGGCTGCTCGCCGCCTGCCGCGCCGCCGAACCCGCGGCCGGCGTCGTCGCCGTGGCCTCCGCCGACGGCTGGAACACCTTCCGCGTCGCCTTGCCCGTCGGCTCGCCCGCGCGCGAGACGCTGGCCGGCGCCCTCATCGGCGCCGGGCTAGCGTTGCGCGAGATCGCCGAAGAACGCTTCGGGCTCGAAGACATCTTCCTCGCCGCCACGCGCCGCGCTCCCGGGGAGGGCCGCCGTTCCTGATGCGACACTTCCGCACCCTCCTCGCGCACGAGCTGCGCACCGCCGCGCTGTCGTGGAATACCTGGGCGGCCGCCGGCCTCTTCCTCGCGCTGATGGGCGGCATCCATTTCTTCGCGCTCGTCGACGCCGCGCGCGCGCCGGCCCCGCGGTCGCCCGTGGAGGCGACGCTCTGGTTCTTCTGGCTGCCGCTGCTGTGCGTGCTGCCGCTGCTGACGATGCGCACGTTCGCGGAGGAACGCCGGTCGGGCACGCTCGCGGCGCTGCTGACCACGCCGGCGAGCCCCGCCGCCGTGGTCTGGGCGAAGTTCCTCGCGGTCTGGATCGTCTGGCTGCTCTTCTGGCTGGCCTTCGCCGCCTTCCCGTTCCTCGCCGCGCAGCGGCTGGACGGCGCGAACGCCCGCGCGCTCGGCGAAGGCTCCGCGCTGTGGGGCGGGCTCTGCTTCATCGCGGTGAGCGGCCTCCTGCATGTCGCGATCGGGATCCTCTGCAGCTGCGTGACGCGTTCCGCGGCGCTGGCGGCGCTGCTCGCCTTCATCAGCCTGCTGGCGCTGACGGCCGCGGGCGGCGCGCTCGAGACGTTGCCGATCGAAAGCTGGGAATGGCTCGGCTGGCTGCGCGAACCGGCGGCGCACCTGCGGACGTTCGGCCACCTGCAGGACTTCACCGACGGCGTCCTCGACGCCCGTCCGCTCGTGCTGTACGGCACCGGCACCTTGCTCTGCCTCGGCCTGGCGGTGCTCACCGTGGAGGGCCAGGAATGACATGAGCTCCCCGCGCGACGACTTCGGCTCCGTCCGGCCCATCCGCCGCCTGAACCGTCTCACGCAGGCGTTGCTGGCGATCGCCCTCGCGGTGGCCGTGAACACGCTGGCCTCGCTGCCCGAATTCCGCGTCCGGCGCGACATCTCCGCCGACCGCCGCCACTCGCTCGCCCCGGAATCGGTCGAGACCGTGCGCGCCGCGGGCCGACGCAGCCCCGTGGGCGCCGGCCGCGCCCGTGGCTGGGTACGCGCCGTCGTGCTGACGAGCGAGAAGGCCGATGAAGCCCGTTACCTGCGCGCCCGCCTGAACAAGCTGCTCGACGCCTATGTCGTCGAGACCGGCCGCCAGGGCGGCAGCTGGCTCGCCGTCGAGCAGGCCGGCGACGGACGCAACGCACCCCTCCTCTCCGAACTCGCCGGCCGGCACGGCGCGCCGGACGCCTCGGTCGTGCTGGTGCTCGCCTGCGGCGGACGGGCGAAATACCTCAGCTATCGGGACTTCGTGACCAAGGAGGGCGCCTTCCGTGGCGAAGAAGCGGTGACCTCCGCCCTGATCGAAGTCACCGAAGACAAGCCCGCCGTCTGCTACGTGACCAAAGGTCACGGCGAACTCGGCGTCGAAGACGCCTCGCCCGTGCGCGGGATGTCGCTCCTTTCGCGTCAGCTCCGCAACCGCAACTTCGAGGTCCGCCCGCTCGACCTGGCCACGGTGGGCGAAATCCCGCGCGACGCCTCGATGGTGTTCGTGCCCGGTCCGGTGACGCCTTTCTCCGCCGCGGAGAACGACCGGCTCCGCAAATACCTGCAGGAACGTAACGGCCGGGTGCTCGTCCTGCTCGACCCGGGACGCGACCACGGCCTCGAACCGGTGCTCTCCGAGTGGGCGATCTTCACCCCCGACGCGGAACTGCAGGAGCCGGACCCCGCGCGACGCACGACCGACGGAGACATCGGCCTGCTCCGCCTCGAAGCGAAGGAACACCCGCTCACCAAGCCGCTCCGCGAACAGAACCTCCCGCTGGTCGCCGCCCGGCTCCGCCCCGCCCGCTTCGACGAAGGCAGCGCGCCGGACAGCACGCTCGGCGTGTGGCAGCTCGTCTTCTCGTCGGACGTCGCCTGGGGCGAGACGGACCCCGCCCGCCGGCCGCCGCGCTTCGACCCGGAGCGCGACCAGGCCGGTCCGGTCTGCGTCGTCGCCGCGGCGGAACGTGCGACCGGCATCCGGCAAGGCGTCGGCGGCGCCGGCGGCCGGCTGGTCGTCGTCGGCACCTCCGAGATCGCGGCGAACAGCCGGCTCGACCGCGGCGGCAACCGCGCGTTCCTGACGCAAGCCGCCGCCTGGCTCAGCGACCGCGAACGCGCCGTCTCGCTGCCCGCCCGGACCGGGGGCGAACATCAGCTGACCGCGACCGCCGCCGACTTCTGGGCCTTGGCCCTGCGTTTCGCGCTCATTCCCCTCGGCGTGCTCGCAGTCGGGCTTGCGGTTTCCGTGTGGCGTCGCAGGAGTTGACGTGCCCATGCGGATCTCCCGCACCACCGTCGTCCTCCTGCTCGCCAACCTGATCGCCTTCGGTCTGGTGTGGCGCGCCATGTCCGGCCAGACCACGGCCGCGGTCAGCCAGACCCAGCTCTTTCCCGCCAACCCGGCGCGCATCGCCCTCGCCGAAGGCCCGTCCCGGGTCCTCTTGGAGAAAAGGCCGGCAGGCTGGCGCGTGCTCGAGCCGTTCGAGTGGCCGGCCAACGTGTGGTCCGTGCAGCGGCTGATCGACGAACTCCGCTTCATCAGTCCGGAAAGCGGCTTCGACGTCGCGGAAGTGACGGCCAACGGCGCCAGCCTCAAGGACTACGGCCTCGAGCCGGCGCGCTGGACCGTGAAGGTCACCGGTGACGCCGGCGCCGCCGTCGAGGTCAAGGTCGGGGTCCAACCCTCGACCCGTCGCCATTTCCTGCTCACCGAGGACGGCCGCCGCATCGTGCCGCTCCCGGACGCGATGGCCGCGGCCTTGGGCGCGAGCGCCGAGAGCTACCGGGTCGACCGCATCTTCGAAATCGCCGACTTCGAGGCCCGGGCGGTATCGGTGCGGCAGCGCGAGAAGGACGTCGAGACCGTCACGGCGCTCGTCGCCGAAGCACGCCCGCGCGTCGGCCGACGCGTGCAGCTGCCCGAGTGGCGCTTCGAAGCCCCTTACGACGCCCCGGCCGATCCCGACGCCACCGCCCGCGCCGTGGCCGCGCTCGCCGACCTGCGCGTCGCCAAGTTCGTCGACCTCGCCGAAGAAGCGACCGGCCTAGGCGCCCCCGCCCTGCGCCTGGCGCTCGAAGGCAACGCCCGCCGGCAGGTCCTGCTCGTCGGCCGCTCCGCGCCGGGCCAGCCGCAGCTCCTCTGCGCGAAACTGGAGGACAACGCCGCCGTCTTCCTGGTCGAAGCACGTGAGCTGCGCGAATGGATGACCCCGCGCGCGACGCTCGCCGACAAGCGGCCCGCCGATTTCGATCCGGCGCTCGTGACGGGCTTCACGGTCTCCGCCGGCGGCCGAAGCATCACGCTGCACCGGCTCGACGGACTCGGCGAAGACGCGCGCTGGGAGATTCCGGTCGCGCCCGGCTCCACGGCCACCAAGCGCCGGGAAGCCGACGCGCGGCTCGTGGGTCGCTTCCTCGCCGGACTCTCCCAGCTGCGGGCCTCCCGCCGCGCGCCCGCCGTGCCGGGCGGACTCACCTTGCCCGCCGTCCGCGAGCCGCTCGCCGGCGCGACGGGCCAGACCGTCGAGCTCGAATTCGGGACGGAACGCATCGTGCTCGGCTTCACCGACGATCCCGACAACGGCGCGGGCACCCGCCTCGTCCACGCGAAAGGTTCGCCGCTGGCGGCGATCTGTGACGTCTCGTTCCTGGACGGCGGACACCAGAACGTCGAACCCGCCGCGTGGCGTCGCCGCACCGTGGCCGCCCTGCCGCAAGGCGCGCGCGTCAGCGGGCTGCGCCTCACCTCGCGCGCCGACGGCAAAGTGGTCGGCGAGGCCCGCCTCGGCCCGGACGGCAACTGGGCCGGCACCGGCCGGCTCGACCCGACCAGCGCGCGCCGGCTCGCCTTGGGGCTCGCCGAAGTCCGCGCGACCGCCTTCCCCGGACGCGACGTCGGGGCCGGCGGCTGGAGCTACGAACTACGGGTGACGGACCAGGCGGCGACCGGCGCCGGCGCCGCGAGCGAGACGATCCGGACCTATCTTTGTTCCGCCCCGCTCAACGACCGTTCGCTGCTCCTGCGCGACGAGACGGATGATGACGACTTCATCCTGGAACCGACGCTCGCCGCCCTCCTTGCTCCCCTGCTGACCGAAGCCGGGAGATGAAAGCGCGGCCCGGCAGCTCACCGTTGCGTCGCTTCCTGCGCGGGCTGACGAACACCTGCCTGCTGCTCCTGCTGCCGGTCCAGCTCGGACTGGCCTGGCTCGCGGACCATGACGGCCCCGTGCGGCTGCCGGATTTCGTCACCGAGGCCGTCACCGAACGGCTCGCCGCCCAGGGCGTCGACTTCCGCACGCGGGCGCTGTGGGTCCTCCCCGACCTCACGCTCGCGGGCGACGACGTCACGGTCGGCTTCGACGGACTCACCGGCGACGTCTTCGCCGCCGCCCGCGCGGAGGTCGCGCTGCATCCGGCCCGGTTGCTCGCCGGCGAGATCGCGCCGACCCGCCTCCGCCTGAACGGCGGCCGTCTGTGGTGCCCGGCTTCCGTCGCGCAGGACGGAAGGCGACGCAGCCTCATCGACGACCTTACCGTCGACATCGCCCAGGAAGGCCGCTGGGTCAGCCTCCGTATCGCGCAGGCCCGCGCGGGCAAGATCACCTGCCATGTCAGCGGCGAAGTGCCCGCCCGCCTCCTGCGCGCCGGCCCGGCGACGGCGGATGCCGCGCCGCTCCCGCGGCGCCTTGCCGGCGTCCTCGGCGCGCTCGACGCCGCGCTCACCGCCGCGGAAGGTTCGGGCGGCGCGACGGTGACGATCCGTTGTTCCGGCCGGAGCGACGGCACGGCGGAACTCTCCGCGCAAGCCCTCCTCGGCGAAGAGACCGGCGAGCAGCTCGGGCGCGTCAGTCTCCGCGGCCTCCGGCTGAGCGCCGACGCCCGGCTCGCGGCCGACGGCGTGCTCCGGGACTGGCGCCTCGCCGGCGAAGCCGAGACCACCGCCTGGCGCGACGGCGCGACCGTGACGGCCGCCCGCGCCGCCTTGCGCGTGCGCGGCGCCGGCCTGCGGGGCGAGATCGTCGCCGACGCCGCGCTCACCGATGTCCTGATCGGCGGGATCCTCTGCCGGCAGATGAACCTGCGGGCCGGGCGTCCGTCCGCGGAGCAACCGTGGACGCTCGGCTTCCGCGCGCATACCGCCGCCTCGGTCGCGGACGGTTCGCTGGAGGTCATGGCTGACGGCGCCCGACGGCTGCGCATCGGCCATGCCGTGGTCTCCGGGCAGGAGATCTCGACGCACCCGTCGGTCGCGCCGGTCCTGCTCGCGGCCGGCATCGACCTGCGGGGCGACCTGCTCCTGCGCGAAGCCGAAGTCACCGTCTCGCCCGACGGACTTCTCCTGGGCGCCCGCGGCGAAGCCGGACTCTCCGGTTTTCGCGGCCTCGGACTTTCCGCCGAGGCGATCAGCCCGGACGCGGACCTGCCGTTGCGCACCCGTTTCGACTTCGCGCCCGGCCGCGTCGAACAGCCCTTGCGACTGCGCGACCTGCGTCTCGCCTCCGTCGTCGGCGAAGCGGACTGCGCCGTCGCCGAAGGCGGCGCCTTCCGCCTGACGCTTCACGGCGAACTCGCGCCCGCCAGCCTCGACCGGGTGCTCGGCAACTGGTGGATCGACCTCTGGCGCTCCTTCCTCGTACGGGAGAATCCTTACGCCTTCATCGAAGTCCAAGGACATTGGGGCGCGCTCACGAGCCGCACGCGCGGACGCGTCCTGATGCGGAACTTCGACTTCATGGGCGCGCCCTTCCGTCGCGTGGAGGTGGGCGTCGATGCCGACGAAAGACGCACGCTGATCGGCCTGCACCGCCTCCAAGGCGGGACGAGCGCCGCCGACGGCGAAGTCGAAGGCAGCGCGACCTGGGATTGGTCGAAGCCCGGCGTGCTCGCCGGCCCGGTGGTGGAGGCCGCCGGCGACCTCCAGCCGTGGATCGCCGCGCGTTGCGCGGGCAAAAGTTTCGGCGACGCGCTCCAAGGGCTCGTGCTGCCGGCGGGCCGACGCTTCGCGCTCGAACTCAGGCCGCTCGGGCGTGGCCTCGACATCCGGACGACGATCGAGAGCGACGCCGCCTTCAAGGCGTGGGGCATCGCCGGCCGAGGGCTGAGGATCACGACCCAGAGCCAAGCCAGCGGCATGCAGATCGACGCGCGCCTCGGCTTGGCCGGCGGGGAAGCGGCGCTGCGGCTGGACGGAGATCCTTGGCGGCAGACGGATTTCGTGCTCTCGCTGAAGGACTGCGATCCGGCCCAGATCGGGCAGATCATGCATGACCTCGGCGAACCTTCCGCGACGGTGACGACGAAAGCGGAAGGCCGTGGCCGGCTGGACCTCGACCTCAAAGGCCGGATCGACCTCGCGGCGCCGCGGGAGCTCCGCGGACTTGGCACCTACACGTTGAACGACCCCGAGTTGAAGAAAGTCCGCCTGCTAGGGGGGATCTCGGGCGTACTGGAAGCCGTCGGGGTCGGGGCGACCACCTACGAACTGGACCGGGCGGCCGGGACTTTCGGCTGCGTCGGGGGGAGGGCCTACTTCCCGGACATGACCATCACCGGCCCCCAGGCCAGGCTGGACCTGGCCGGGGAAGTCGACCTCCGGGAGATGACCCTGAACTTCGCCGGGGACTTTTCCTTGCCCCGGAAACAAGGATTTAACCCCCTTGACATCATAAATTTGAACCGGGCCTTGGTCAGCCTCACCAAAATCAAGCTCCAAGGCCCGTTGGCGAAGCCCGAAACCCGGGCGATTCCGACGCTCAAAGATATAGTTAAGCCTCAGAAGGATAATGATTTAGGTAAGATACCCGCCGGCATTCTGGAATGAGGGTTGATTTGCCCCCCTGATACCCTGTATCAGAGAGGCGCACCCCCTCACGGAGGACATTACCTTGGACCTAATTAAGATTAAACAAGTCGTGGATTTGATGAAGAAGTCGGACCTTTCCGAGTTCGAGATCCAGGACCAGGACTTCAAGCTGCGTATCAAGCGTGACCTCCCCGGTCGCGCCCCGACCGCGGCCCCGGCCGCCCCCGTGGCGGCCACCCCCGCCCCCGTGGCGGCGGCCCCGGCCCCTGCGGCCGCGGCCCCTGCTCCGGCCGCCCCCGCCGCCGCGGACCCCAGCATCAAGCTGGTCACCTCCCCGATGGTCGGCACGTATTACGCCACCCCTTCCCCCGAGAATCCGCCCTTCGTCACCGTAGGCTCCCCGATCAAGGCCGACACCGTCGTCTGCATCATCGAGGCCATGAAGGTGATGAACGAGATCCAGTCGGAAATCTCCGGTACGGTGGTCGAGTGCCTGGTCGCCAACGGCACCTCGGTCGAATTCGGCCAGCCGCTCTTCCGCGTGAAGGTCGGCTGAGCACCGGCTTCCGAGCATGAACAAGATCCTCATCGCCAATCGCGGCGAAATCGCCCTTCGCGTCATCCGCGCGTGCCGGGAGCTGGGCATCAAGACCGTCGCGGTCTATTCCCAGGCCGACGAACAGTCGCTGCACGTGCAGCTCGCCGACGAGGCCGTCTGCATCGGCCCCGGCCCGAGCAAGGACTCCTACCTGCGCGAGGATCGCATCATCTCGGCCGCCGAGATCACCAACGTCGACGCCATCCACCCCGGCTACGGTTTCCTCTCCGAGCGCGCCGGCTTCGCCGAGAAATGCGCCGCCGCCAACATCAAGTTCATCGGGCCGAGCCCCGACGTCATCCGCAAGATGGGCGACAAGGCCGTGGCGCGTCAGACGGCCGCCGCCGCCAAGGTCCCCTGCGTGCCCGGCACGGACGGTCCCGTCGACAACCAGCGCGAGGCCATCAAGGAAGCGCAGCGCATCGGTTTCCCCGTCATCGTCAAGGCCGTCGCCGGCGGCGGCGGCAAGGGCATGCGCATCGTCCACAACGCCGCGGCTTTCCCCAAGGAATTCGAAAGCGCCCGCGCCGAAGCCGAGAAGGCCTTCGGCGACGGCCGCGTCTACATCGAGAAGTACATCGAGCAGCCGCGCCACATCGAGTTCCAGCTCCTGGGCGACGAACATGGCAAGGTGATCCACCTCGGCGAACGCGACTGCTCCGTGCAGCGCCGCCACCAGAAGCTGATCGAAGAGTCCCCTTCCCCGTTCCTGACCCCGAAGCTCCGCGAGGAGATGGGCAAGGTCTCCGTCCGCCTCGCCGAGACCATCGGCTACCAGAACGCCGGCACGATCGAGTTCCTCGTCGATAAGCACGGCAAGTTCTACTTCATGGAGATGAACACGCGCATCCAGGTGGAGCACGGCGTCACCGAAGAAGTCACCGACATCGACCTCGTCCGCCGCCAGATCCTCATCGCCTGCGGCGAGAAGCTCGAGCTCTCCCAGAAAGACGTCAAGATGACCGGCCACGCCATCGAGTGCCGCATCAACGCCGAAGACCCGGCCCGCAACTTCGCCCCGAGCCCCGGCACCATCGGCCTGTACTACACGCCCGGCGGCCACGGCGTGCGCGTCGACTCGCACTGCTACTCGGGTTACGTCATCCCGCCCCTTTACGACTCCATGGTGGCCAAGCTGATCTCGGTCGGCGCGACCCGCCAGAAGGCCCTGGACCGCATGCACCGCGCCCTCGGCGAGTACATCATCCGCGGCATCCACACCACGATCCCGGTCTGCCGCGCGATCATGAAGGATCCGGCCTTCCGCCAGGGCGGCGCGACGACGAAGTACCTCGAGGACTTCTTCGAACGCACCCCGAAGGAACTCTGGTCCGCCGCCCCGCTCACCTGAGCGGCCTCGCCGCCGACGATGAGCGCCCCGCTGCGCCCGACTCCCGCCGCCACCGCCCGCCTCAGAACGGGCGGTGATTGTTTACGCCATGCCAACCGGCTCTTCAGGTCGGCCGGCGTCGCGCACGGCCAGGGCTTCGTCAACGCCGAGGAGGAATCCCTCACGCTGATGGGGCACGCCACGGGGCTCGCCTGGGAGCAGCTCCCCTCCTGCTTCGAACGCGCCCTGACGGCCAAGGAGAAGGCCGCGTTCCTCGCGCTCCTCGACCGCCGCGTCTTCGACCGCGTGCCCACCGGCTACCTCGTCGGCGAAGCCTGGCTCGGGGGCCTCCGCTTCCGCGTCGACGAACGCGTGATCATCCCGCGCTCGTATTTCGTCGAGCTCATCCCTGAAGCCATCCCGCAGTGGCTGCCCCCGGTCGCCCAGGTGACCGCCGTCGCCGACGTCTGCACGGGCTCGGGCTGCCTCGCCATCCTGCTCGCGAAGCGCTTTCCGAAGGCCCACGTCCACGCCACCGACCTTTCGGCGCAGGCCCTCGAGGTCGCGGCCTTGAACGTCGCCGACCACAGGCTGGCGAAGCGCATCACGCTGCACGAGACGGACACGATGACGGCGCTCACCAAAGGCCCTAAGTTCGACCTGATCCTCAGCAATCCGCCTTACGAACCGGAAGGCATCTACCGCCGCCTTCCCGCCGAATTCAAGAAGGAGCCGAAGGACTCGCTGGTCTCGGGCAAGGACGGCCTGGACGTCATCCGCAAGCTGCTCGTCCAGGCGCGCGCCGCCCTGAAGCCGCATGGCATCCTCGTCATCGAGGTCGGCGGCCTGCAGCAGGCGATGCACCAGGCCTGGCCGAAGCTGCCGATCATGTGGCTGCCCACGGCCGACGGTTCCGACTGCGTCTGCCTGATCCACGCCGCGGACCTCCGGCGCGCACTGCCGTCACCAGGCGCGCGGCGCGGGCGTTGATTCCAGGCGGTCCTGCGCCGGGCGCGGGAGCTTCGGGAAGAAATCCAGGCCGGTGAGTTCCTCGATGCGGCGGATGCTGACCACGTAACGGGTAAGCTCGGCGTCTCGCCACTTCTCCTCATGCGGGACGAGGTAGGCGATCGCGCGGACGCCGCCGACGGCCTCGTCGTAATCCGAGATCACCATCCAGAACGCCGTCGGCACGGGGATGCGGCCGACCTTCTTCGCGGCAGGCGACGCGAAGACCGGGCCGACCTGGACCCAGACGGTCCCGTAGCGCCCGACGTAACGTTTCATGATGCGCTGCTCCATGTCCTTCCAGAGGCCGGCGTTGAGCGCGTGGAGCTGCGGCACGATGTTGCTGAGCAGGAACGTCTCCTTCTGCGCCTCTTCGCCGTAGCAGACGGAGATCGCGTAGTTCGGCGCGAGATGCCCGCGGTCGTAACCTGAGCGGACGTATTCCGAGGTCGTCACGCGCGCCGCGGTCCGGGGGTCGGACTTGAAGGACGAAGGCCGCTCGAGGTGGACATCGTGATAAGGGAAGACGCGGTAGGAAGACCAGCGCGGGGCCGGCAGCCCGTCATCATAGCCGACCGTGTAGCCGCGGTTCGGCAGGCGCTTCAGGCCGAAGCGGTCGGCCGGCTCGCCGTAAGGAGCGGTGGCCGCCGCATCCGGAGCCGGCGCCAGGACGACGTCGCCGCGCACGACCACCGTCTGATCGGCCAGCCGATCCAAGGCGTCGACGACCTTGCGCGGGGTCGTGCCGTCCTCGCGGACGACGTCCACCGCATCGAGCACGCGCTGTTCGATGGCGACCTTCTGCGGACGCTCCGAGAGGAAGTAGACGAGCGCGACCACGCCGGTAGTCACGAAGACGAACAGGCAGACCCAACCGAGGAAACGGAGCAGGTTCCGGATCATGTCAGCGGGTCAGGTAATAGCACTGCCAGGCCCAATGGATCGCAAGCAGGAGGAGGAATGTCACCCGCAGCCGGCGCGTCTGGGCGGGCTCGACGAAGAAACGAAGGCGCAGTGTGTCGCGGCGAAGCCAGAAGACGGCGGAGTAAACGGTCCAGAGAGTCGCCGCCAGAACGACCAGGAAGAAACCCGGGTGGAATAGGAACGCCTGACCGAAATCCAGACGCACCAGATGGCGCGCGCAGCGCGTGCCCCCGCAGCCGAGGCAGGGCAGGCCCGTCAGCCGGATGAAGACGCATTGCGGGAGCTGCAGGCCCGAAAGAAACCAAGCCCACGCCAAGCCCGCGCCGGAAAGGAACGCCGCCGGCCAGACTAGCTCGTGATTGAGCTCGCCGGGACAGGCAGGTCGGCGGATCAGACGCAGCACCGGTCAACGCATGCTGATGAAGGCGAAGAGCGCAACCGGAACCCCGCAACAGCAACCACACAGGACGAACCAGACGAAGCAGGAGATGCCGAACTGGACCCATGGATTCACGGCCGTCGCCGCACCGAAGGCGCGATAATAGATGACGCAGGCGGGCACCAAGAAGAGGAGGCTCGAGGCCATCTGGACAGCCAGGCTGAAGCCAAGCAACTGCAGGGGGGCCATGGGCACCACCAGCAAGGTCGTAGCCAGCAACGCGGCCGAAACGGTCCGCTCGACCGGGACCCGGTAGCGGAAGATGCGCTGGCCGACCCAGTGCAAGAGGGCGAAGAAGGCGTAGGCCAGCGGCGCCATCGCCATCCCCATGCACGCGCCGAACACCGTGACCCATAAGGGCGCCGGTTCGGCCGTCGCCAGCTGGTCCGCGACCCTGCTCAGGTCAGGGATGTCCAGGCTGCGGAGCCACTCCGCCACCTCGGCGTTCTTGTCGCCGAAAGCGATGACGTTGATCAGCTGGAACGGGAGCGAGACCAGTACGGCCAGATAACAGAAGCCTAGCCAATCGCCGAAAGCGTAGCGCCCGGTCGCGAGAGACGTGGGACTCATGATCGCCTGCTTGATCGTGGCGAAGAACGAACCGAGGGACTTGCCCTGCTCCCATGGAATCATGGAGGCGACCGCGGCCGACGAGGCCGGAGCCCCCGGCGAGACCGGCACGCCGGCATCACGGAACTCCGGCCAGTCGCCGAGCGGCGTCCAGCCTGTCATGCCCTCGCGCCAGGCGAGGTCGGAAGCGAGGAAGCGGCCGGAAGCCAGGCCGACGACGATGTCCTCGGCGGCGAAGACCCCGAGCTGCTGTTGGTGACGAGCGACGTGGATCGGCATATCACCGTGATAGGCGGCGCGGCCTGCCTCGCAAGCCTAGGCCAGCCTCAACCTATCGGACGGAAGAAGGGACGGACGGCCAAGGCCATGAAAGCCGCGCCCACGCATGCGGCACAGAAGCCCGCCCCCGCCATGGCAGCCAAAGGTTTCCAAGCGGCGTCCCGATGCGCCTCCCGCAAAGTCACCGACAGATAAGCCAGCATCGCGAAAGGCGCGAACCCCCAACCGCAAGGCACGACGGCCAGCATGAGCATCGCACCGGTGACGTAAGCCACGACGCGCGCGGTCACGCGAAAGCCGGCCTTGCCGCCGCCGAAAAGGACGAGAAAAGCATGGAGGAGGCAGGCGCCGGCCATCGTCAGCACGACCATGGCCGGCGGGAACGGAAAAAAGAACGCCGCGAAACGGCTTAAATCTAATCCGGCCGGAGCGACCACTTGGATTCCCGCGAGGATGCTGCGGCGGCCGAAAGGCAGCGCCGCATCCGCGAGGACCAGCTGGAGGTAAACGAAGGGCGCCGCCAAGGTGGCGCAGAAGAGCACCCAAAAGGCCGCCCGGCCAAGACCAGCGGAAATGGCCGTCGGACGAAACGCCGAGCGAGGGGCCGACCAGACGGCCCGCATGGTCCGCGCCCACGTAGTCCAATCCAGCCGGAGGAGCGGCGTCGCGTCGAAGGCCAGCGCCGGAGGAGGCACGAGCGAACGGAAGGCGCCGATGGCTGGCGTGAATTCCGGACGAGCCGCGAGCGCGATCCAGCCGGACTCGCCTTCGCGCCAGGAAAGCGTCGCCGCGGAGAGCCGGCCGGTGGCCAGCCCGGCTTCGACTTCCGGACCGGACAACACGCCGAGGCTGACCCCTCGCTCGGCGAGGTGGTAAGGGGAGGCGGACATGACGGCGAAAAGTGGTGAGGAGGGCGGGGCTCGAACCCGCGACCCGCAGCTTAGAAGGCTGCTGCTCTGATCCAACTGAGCTACCCCCTCGTGAAAGAGACCGTAAGACGGCCTCCCCGGGCAGGCAAGCCGTCAGCCGTCTAGCAGACCAGGTCTCTGAAGTTGCTGAAATCCGCCGAAAGCCCGCCGGGCATGCCCTTGTTGATCACCGAGACGGCGTCATGGGAATGCAGGGACTCCAGGTGGGAGCAGGCGATGACGAAGTCACGGACGCGGGCGTCGCCGTCGAACTGCTCGTAGACCACGCGGGCGGCGTCTTCGACGAACTTCGAATAGGCGCCGTTGAGTTCGGCGAAGGCCTGCTCGTCCTCGCGCTTGACCATCACCTGGGTCTCCGTCTGGAGGCCCTTGAGGCAGAGGTCCTTCATGTCCTCGACGAAAAGGGCGCGTCCCGGGGAGACCTCGGCGACGACGCGGGCCTTGGAGCGTTGCGAGTGCGGGATGCCGTAGGCGCTGCGCTCTTCGCGGGCGTGCTCGGTCAGCTCGGCCGAGCAAGGGCAGGCGGAAGAGTAGACGAAGTCGAAATGGACGTAGCGGCGGAGGCGGTCAAGGTCGTCGATCGTGCCCTCGAGGACGGCACGGTAATACTGCCAGCCTTCCAGGCCGGAACGGAGGGACTTCTGCAGGATCGGGTAGCGGAACTCGACCAGGATGCGCGCGCGGCTGCAGTCGAGGTCCTTCTTGTAGCGGATGAGCACCTCTTCAAGCAGCTCGTGGGAGAGCACGCGGTCCTTGAACTCGTAGAAAGTCCGCATGATGCGGGACATGTTGATGCCCTTACGGTCGGCCGCCAGGGAGACGGAGCCGGTGATCGTGCACTCAAGAGGGAGCGGCTTACCGTCGCGGGTGGCGACCAGCATCGGCAGATGGAAGCCGGAGATGCCCACGTGCTGGATGGGGACGTTGGCCCCCTGGATCAGGGAGGCGTCCTTGTTCTGCATGTCGGGCAGCGTCGCCCGGTAGGCGTCGTCGGCCCGGAAGTTCCGGTCATAACGGCGGGAAAGATCTCGGCTGCGGGGCGGATGTTCGGCGCGGCTCATGACGTGGAGGGTGGAGGAAAAGTCCGGACGGGCAAACGGCCGGACGAAAAAGCCCCCTGCGCTGGAGCCACCTGCCGGATTTGAACCGGCGACATTCTCATTACGAATGAGATGCTCTACCAGCTGAGCTAAGGTGGCGGCGCAGAGGAAGGAAGAACATGGGCGGCCGGAGACGGAAATCAAGCCTTGGCGACAGGGGAAATGCCCTCGCCAGCAGGCGAAATTGAGGCAAAGGTGGCTCCTGCCCCATGCGAGCCGCCCTGATCGCCCGCCAGTTCGACGTCCAAGGACGGCTCGTGACCGTCGAACCCTATGGTTCGGGGAACGTCAACGACACTTACCTCGCGATCTTCCGGACGACCTTCTCGGAACAACGCTTCATCGTGCAGCGTATCCGCAAGGCGGTCTTCCCGCAGCCCGAAGTGATCATGCAGAACATGCGCGTGCTCACCGACCATTGCCACGCCAAGCTCGAACACGAAGCGGAAGGCGCGGACCGCATCTGGCAGCTCCCCAAGATCATCCAGACCAAGTCGGGAGAGGACTGGGTCACGGACGCCGACGGCGACCTCTGGCGAGCGATCTCGCAGATCGCCAGCGCGCAGGCCTACGAGAAAGTCCGTAACCCGGAGCACGCCCACGAGGCGGGCATCGTGCTGGGCCACTTCCACCGCATGGTCAGCGACCTGACCGCGGAGAAGCTCGGGTACGCCCTGCCCGGCTTCCACGTCACGCCGGGCTATCTCGCGAAGATGGACGCCGCCCTCGCCACGCCCGGCGGCCAGGAGCGCCTGAACGCCTCGGTCGAAGCCAAGCGCGCCGTCCGGTTCGTCGAAGCGCGCCGCGCCCGTTGCGCGGTGCTCGAAGAAGCGCGCGCCCGGGGCGACCTGGCCCTCCGCACCACGCACGGCGACCCCAAGGTCGGCAACATCATGATCGACGAGGCCACCGGCCGGGGGACTTGCATCGTCGACCTCGACACCGTGCAGCCCGGCTTGGTGCATTACGACATCGGCGACGCCACCCGCTCGGTGTGCAACCCCGCCGGAGAAGACGCCCCTGAGCTGGGTTCCGTGGTCTTCGACCTCGACCTTTTCACCATGTTTTTCAGGGGTTATCAGGCCCATGCGCAGGATTTCTTGAGCCCCGCCGACCGCCGCCACCTGTACGACTGCATCCACCTGATCCCGCTGGAGCTCGGCTTACGCTTCCTGGCCGACCACCTCGCCGGCGACGTCTACTTCAAGGTCCGGTACCCCGGGCACAACCTGCGCCGCGCGCTGGTGCAATTCAAGCTCGCCGAGAGCATCGAAGCCCGCGAACCGGCCATCCGCAAGGTTCTCGGCGAACGCTGATGCCGTCCGAACTCTCCGCTTTCTCGCCGACGCTCTGGATCGCGACCGGGATCCTCGCCGCGCTGATGATCCGGGGCGCCTGGCGCGGTTATCGGCGCGGCCCGCTCCGCCAGCTCGCCGGACCCGCCGCCCTGACCATCGGCCAGTTCTGCGGCTGGCTCTTCGGCGGCGAGGCAGGCCATGCCCTGCTCCAAGGCTCCGCCTACCCGTGGATGCTGCGCGGTATCACCGGGATAGTAGGCCTCGCCTGCTTGACGGGCCTGCTCAGTTACGCCCTGCTCTGGCGCCTGGGCCGGACTCCCGAGGGGCAGGAGGAAGCCGAAAGCCCCGTACTCGGAGCCCTCGTCGGCTGTTGGACCGGTGCCCTCTACTTTCTGCTGCTGGTAGGCATCATTGCCTCAGCCGCCTCGGTCTACGATCTATTCGCCCGCCCCGGCGCCCCGGCCAGACACTGGACGGTCGCCGTACGCGACGATCTCGCCGCGACGCCCCTGACCCAGGGCCTCAAGGCCTGGTCGCCGATTCCCGACGAGCAACAGACCCTAATCCGACAGACCCGCCGGCTCATGGCCGACCCCGAAGCCAGGCGACGCCTGATGGCCCAACCCGAAATCCGCGCCCTAGCCGCCCACCCGACCCTTTACCAAGCCTGGGAGGACAAAAAGGTTCGTGAGTTGTTGAATAACAACGACTTAAGTGAATTTATTGACCATCCCAAGGTTCGGGCCGTCCTGGCGGATGAGGTACTGCAAAGGGAAGCCGAAAAGGTCGATTTGATCCGGGTGATTGACCGAGCCCTCCAATCTCCGAAAAAGTGAGGATATGGCGATTTTTTGGTAGTCCATGCCAAGGCTTTGCCTATGTTCAATCCTCCCTTCCCAATCCCATGAACAAGTCCTCGTTCCTCCTGGCAGCTCTCTGCGTCTCCCTGAATGCTCAGGAAGCCAAGCCGGCCGACACCAAGGCCGCTGCGCCGGCTCCGGAGGTCAAGCTCTCGGGCGGCGCCAAGTCGGCACCGAAAGCCTATTTCGCCGAAGTCTGGGTCGGCAAGAGCATCGCCGAATGCCTCAACTTCCAGAAGAACATCCAGGTCCTCAGCCAGCAGGTCGAAGAACTCAAGCGCCTGCAGATCTTCCTCGAAAACGCCCTCACCACCCCCGAGAAGGAAGCCCGCGGCCACGACATCGCGGCGAAGACCGCCAAGCTCAAGGGAGACAACGAGTCGATGACCAAGCTTTACAACGGGTTCAGCATCGAGCGCCCCTACCAGTTCATCACCACCAAGGCCGTCATCGCCACCCCGATCTCCAACGAAGAATTCGCCAAGGTCTCGGCCGCGAAAGACTTCAAGCCGGACACCATCATCTCCACCGGTGAAAAGAAGTTCCAGATCCGCGACACCGTCTCCGGGCAGGTCGAAGTCGAGACCTTCGGGCTCTCCCTCAAGCGCATCTCCGATGCCAAGACCCAGCTCCAGCAGCTCATCGACCTCCAGCCCAAGCTGACGAAGGACGACGACAAGAAGAAGGTCGAGAAAGCCATCAAGGAAATCCAGGACGACCTCACCCAGAGCCTCGAAGAGTTCAAGAAGGCCCGCGGTTTCGATTTCACCGCCGAGGCCATCACCCTGCCTTCCGAAGCCAAGTTGTCCGTCCAGATCACCGAGGAAGAGAAGAAGGCCATCGAAGCCAAAGCCCCGACGGCGGCCGAAAAGAAATAACCCCTCACCCCCATACCCCACCCTAACATGTCCGCCACCGCCACCCCCGCCGCTCCCGCCGAAGCCCCGAAGGGCCCGGTCATCGAGCTCATTCCGCTCGGCCAGAATCTGGCCCGCGTCGTCCTGACGATCTCCAATCAGGGTTCCCTCGCCCGCTTCCAGCAGGAACTCCAGACCCTCAGCCAGCATTTCGGACGCATCCAGCAGCTGCAGCAGCGCATCCAGGCCGCCCTGACCACCGTCGAGCGCGACGCCCTGATCAAGGTCGCGGAAGCCGAAGTGAAGGACTTCAACGAGAAGGACGCCGTCTTCGTCAAAGTCTGGGGCTTCAGCGTCTCCGCCGTGGCCAACCGCCAGGCGACCTTCGTCAACACCGCCCTCCGCCTCTACGCCATCGTCTCGGAAGAGGAAGCCGCCAAGGCCCGGGCCGACAAGAACTTCAAGGAAGAGCAGCTCGTCGTCCGCGGCGACCGTCGCCTCCTGCAGACCGCCGAAATCCGTGGCCTCGACCTCGTCATCCAGTTCGACCAGTTCGCCAAGGTCCTCCAAGCCCGCCGCGACGCCGCGATCCAGCTGACGGGGCTCCTGAAAAGGGCCGAGAAGGAAGAAGACAAGGCGCGCATCCAGACGCAGCTGGACCAGACCCTCGAACTCCTGAACAAAGGCAACAAGGAGATGGCCGAAAGCGTCGGCTACTCGATCACCCACAATTACGAAGTGGAAGTCCTCGAGTCGAAGTTCGTCATCCTGCTCAGCCAGGAAGAAGTGAACCAAGTCCAGGGCCTCATCGCCAACGCCCAGCAGCAGGCCGCCGCGGCCCCCGCCGCCGGCGAGGCGCCGAAGCCCGAGAAGAAGACCGAGAAGAAGAACTGAGCTCCGCGCTCCGTCCTTGCCGATCAGGCCCGCCGGTGACGGCGGGCCTTTTTTCGGCTAGAACAACTCGCCCTGCTGCGCATCGGCGGCGGGTTTCGCCTTGGGCTTGGGCGCGCTGGCTGCGGGCGCCTCGGCTGACGCCGGCCGACCGTGCTTCGCCTGGTAACGTCGCAGGGTCGAATGCATCTCCATCTCGGCGAGGAACGCCTCCACCCCGGCGACGTCCTCCATGGCCGGCTCGCCGGGTTCGAACTCGAAGTCGGTCCGGAAAGTGACGAGCCGGAGATTGCCCCGGATCCGCTCGGCCTCGGCCTTGACCTGCTCGCGGAAGCGTTCCGGCTGCAAGCTGTCGGCGGCGGCGAGGACCCCCTCCAGGTCGCCGTGCTCCGTCAGCCACTTCACGGCCGTCTTCGGGCCGACGCCCTTCAACCCGGGGATGTTATCGGAGGCGTCGCCCACGAGCGCAAGGTAGTCGGCGATGCGCGCCGGCGGGACGCCGAACTTCTCGGTCACGGCGGCGGGGTCGAGCCGCCGCCAGCCGAGCGCGGGATTGGCGGTAGGCGGCGGGGCGAGCTGGATCACCGGTCCGCCGACGCACTGCCCGAAATCTTTGTCGGCGCTGACGATGACGCAGGCGTCGCCCGCCGCGGAGAGGATCCGGACGGCGGTCGCGATGAGATCATCGGCCTCGACCCCCCGCCGTTCGAAGACCTGAAAACCTAGGAGCGCGGTGAGCCGCTTGATCTCCGGCAGCTGGAGGACGATGTCTTCCGGCGTCTCGTCGCGCTGGGCCTTGTATTCGGGCAGGACTTCCAAGTGACGGTCGGAGCCGCCGAGGTCGAAGAACACGGCGCATCGGTCCGGCCGCTCGCCTTCACGGAGGTCCAGCAGCGACTTCATCCAGCCATGCAGGGCGCCCGTCGGGAACTGGTCGGACTGCCGTCGCAGATTGGAGCGCTCCATCGCGAAGTGACTGCGGAAGACCAGGTTGAAGCCGTCGATGAGCAGCCAGCGCATGCGGACAGTGTCGCTTCAGCCGCGGCGTGCATCGAGGAAAAAGCAGGCCCGCCATATGGCGGGCCTGTCGGTCCGAACTTTAAGCCCGGCTTACTTGGCCGGCTCGGTGACGACCGGAGCGGGCTCGGTCGGCGCGGCGGCTTCGATCGGCTCGCGGTACACCGCGCCGGCCGGGGAGATGATCGTCGGGTTGGAGAAGGTCGCCCCGGCGCGCATGCCCGGGTGGGAACTGCGCAAGGTCGCGCCGCCCGGCGAGACGAGGTTGGCGGTGACGAACACCATCAGGCTGCGCTTGGCGACGCTCTTGCCGGTCGAACGGAAAGCCGCGCCGATCAGGGGCAGCGAGCCGAGGACCGGGACCTTGTCGTCGATGGTCTTCACCTCTTCGCGGGTCAGCCCGCCGATGACGACGGTGGCGCCGTCGAACACGGTGACGTCGGTGGTGACTTCGCGCGTGCTGAAGATCGGCTGGAAGAAGCCGGACGGGACGGTGACGGTCACGCCACCGGTCAAGGCGACGGAAGTGCCACCGTATTCCACGAAGCCTTCGAACTCGGTCACCTTCGGCTTGAGGTTGAGGGCGATGGAGTCGTCGGCAGCGACGGTCGGGGTGACTTCGAGGGTCACGCCGACTTCCTGGACAGTGAAGTCCTGCGGAGTGCCGGCCGTGATCGCGACGGAGGTCTGGGCCGCGCCGAGGACGCCGCCGTTGCCGCCGCCACCTTGGCCGACGTTGGACTGGATGTCGCCGTAGGCCTGCGGATAACGAAGCAGCTGGGCGACCTTGATGACGGCCGTCTTGCCGTCGAGGACGGTCAGGCTCGGGGAGGACATCAGGTCGCTGCCGGCGCTTTCTTCGATCGCGCGGATGGTCAGCGCGAGGGTCTCACGGCTGAGGATGTTGACGGTGCCGGCGTAGTTGTTGGCGGCCTGGCCCAGGTTCATGCCTCCCGGGAAAGTCGGCGAGACGTTGGGGAAGACCTGGGTGTTGTTGGTCGTCTCACCGAGAGCGTCCGTGATCTGGCTGTTGATCGTCAGGTTCTTCGGCTGGGTGTTGTTCTGGGCGAACACGCGCTGGACCGAGCGGAGGTTGGTGCCGGCGGTGACGCCGCCGTTGTTCGCGACATTGGGAGTCAGCGACCAGTTGACGCCGAGTTCATTGAGGGACTTCTGCTCGACTTCGATGAACTTGGCTTCGATGTGGACCTGCTTGATGTCGGAGTAGCGACGGATGATGTTCTTCACGCGGTCCAGGTTCTTCGGGCTGCCCGTGACGATGAGACGGGTGCCGTCGAACGAAAGGGTCGCCGGCGGCTCGAACGGTACGCCCGAGCGGATGAGGAAGCTCTTGATCGCCATTTCCTGGGGGTTCCCGTCGGAAGGACCGGCCGCGCCGCCGGCGCCGCCGAAGGGATTGCTGGCCGCGCCGCCGGGGGCGGTGGTGTTGAGCCCTTGGCCGGTCATCTTGACGACGGCGGCCTGGGTCAGTTCGAAGAATTGCGTGTCGAGCAGGCTGTCGCCGGCGTCCTTGCGGACTTCGACGATGCCGGAGGGACTGACGGAGAAACTATACCCGACGCGCTTGCAGAGGTAATCGAGGGCCTGGAAGACCGTGACGTCGCGGAGCTGCAGGTTGACGGTAGGGCTTTCGCCGGCATCGGTGACCGGGACGATGTTCACGCCTTTCTGGTCCTTGTCGTAGGTCTGCGAGAGTCCCGACAGCTTGGTGAGCGCACGATCGAGGGGTTCGTCGCGGGCGATGAAACCTTCGGGTAGGCGGATGGTCTTCATCTTCTCGGTGACCGGATCGTTGCCGTTACCGAGGTCGGACTTGGTGTTCTCGCGGTTGAAGACTTCCGGCAGCTTCCAGGTCTCATCGAGCAATTCGAGGAGCTTTCCCTTGGTCACTCCGCGGTTCCACTGCCCGGAATTCTCGGACAGCATCTGGCGGATACGGATCTGGTAAGCCTTGGACTCGGAGTTGTTGGGCTGATACTGGAGGACTTCGCGATAGGCGTCGAGGGCGCCCTGGTAGTCCCCGTAAAGGTAGCGGGCGCGGCCCTTGACGAGGAGCTCGTTGACCTTGTCGTCCTTCCCGCTGACGCCGGGGGAAAGCTCGTCGATGTTCCGATAGGTCGGGTTATTGCGCTTGGCAGCGAGCTCTTTCTGGAGGCGGAGCACGGCCGGATCTTCCTCGCCCTTGAGCTTGGCGTACTCGGCGACGAGGGCGCCGGCGCGGCTCATGTCGCGGGCTTCGATGGCGAGGAGGGCGCGACGGGCGAGGGCCGAGCCCTTGGTCGCCTTGATGCGCTCCTTGAGGTCCTTGTTGGAAAGGCTTTCGGCGCCCAAGGCGCGGTCGGCCGCGTCGAGGTCGGAAATGGCCTTGTCGACGGATTCGGCGGTTCCCTTGCGGAGCAGCTTCTCGGCGGCGGCGACGGCGTCGTCCTGCTTGGAAAGGGCGACGGCGTTATCCTTGGCGAGGCGTCTGACTTCATCCTGGGCGGCGGAAGCGCTGCCGGCGTCGCGACGGACGGCGAGGTCCTGCTTGGCGAGCGCGATGGTATCGCGGAGCTTCTGGGCCGTGGCGGTCGGGATGGCGGCGATGGCGCCATAGGCGCCGTCGAGGATTTCCTGGGCGCGCTTGAAATCGCCGGAGGCGACCTTGGCCTTGGCGGCTTCGATGGCGCGGGAAACTTCCTCGAAACGGTTCTGGTGGGCGGTCGCGACTTCGTCGAGGGCGCTGGCCGGAGCCGGAGCCGGCACGACGGGGGCCGCCGACGCTGCGTCGGTCGGCGCGGCGGCCTTGGCGGCGGCGGCGGCGTCAGCCGACTGCTTCGAGGAGCTGGCCTCGGCCAAGGCGGCGTTGACGGAAGTCAGGCCTTCGTTCGCGCCCATGTCCTTGGGGTCGATCGCGAGGATCGCTTCGAACTTCTCCTTGGCGACCTGCAGATTGCCTTCATCGCGGGCCTTGAGGGCCTCGGCGAGCAGCATCGGCTTGCGCGCGGCGGCGTCGCCATCCTGGGCGACGAGCGAGCCGGCGGCGACCGCGAGAGCGAAAGCGGCCCAAGCGAGCTGTGAACGGTGGATTTTTTTCATGAGTGGGGGCTTTGAAAATTACTTGGTGACGGGGGCCTTCGGCGCGGGCGGGGCGGACTTGCCCTTGGGGGCGGGAGGCGGGGGGGCCGGAACGACCAGCGTCTGCTGGTCGAAGGTGAGCTTCTTGGGCCTCTTGGGGTTGAGGACGATGGTCTTCTCAAAAGTCACGCTCTTGCCCGGCAAGTCAATGCCTTTGACCACGAAGGACGCCCCGTTGAGCTCGAACTTATCACCGACCTGATGGAGGGTCTGGCTCCAGGACGGATCATCCGTCGAGCGAAGGACGATATCGACGCGTTTCTTGAACTCGAGGGGCTTCTCGTCGTCGATTTCCAATACCTGACCAAATTGGCGGTCATCGACCGTGAGGACGTTGCGCACGAAGGGGAAACCGTCGGCGTCCTTGCCCTTCTCGACCCGGTAAGCCTTCAAGGTGAGATACGGAGCCTCGGGGATGGGCCGGTTCAGCTTACAGTCGTCAAGGTAACGATTGGTCTTCACGTTCTTCAACGAGAAGAGGCGGTCTTCCTCTTTCCTGCCGGGCGGCAGCGAAGAAGAACTGAGCATGAAAGTGTAGGTCGGGTAACCGACCGAGACCAGGGCCACCCCGAACGGGGGCAGGACCTCGGCCTTGCGGCTACGCGGGACGTACTCCTTGGTCGCCGGATCCCAGGCGACGTCGATCGTGGTGAAAAGATCGTAGTCCCAGTTGTCTTCGTCCTCCTCCGGGCTGAGCCAGTCCTTGACGTTGTCTTCCAGCGAGGCGCGGGCGGTGCCGGGGTAAGCTCCGCCGGCGGGTGACGCCAAGCGCAGCTTGCTAAGGATGGCGGACTTGGCCTCTTCGTCGGGCACGGGCGGAGTGATCAGTCCTGGGTTCAGGTAGACGGTCAGGCCGGCGGCGAACAAGAGGGCTCCCAGGGAGATGAGAAGGATGTCCTTTCGTAGATTCATGGCCGGGATGCTTTATTTCTTGGGTTCGCCTTCGGAGCCGGCGGCGGGCTTTTCCTCGGGGAGCGAGAGGTAATCTATCTGGACCACGAACGTCGAAAGCTTGCGCTGCACGACCGTGATGCGGCGTTCTTCCGGCGAAGCGCCGGCGTCCGGCGTGGCGGCGGCCGCGGGAGCCTGATCGAAGAACGAAAGGGTGGCGGCGGCGGCGGCCGGCGAAGACGAGGCGCCCGGCGCGGCGAACGCCGGGGCCGGGGCGCCCAGGAGCTTTTCGAACTCGGGGGTGGAAGTGCCGACGTCCACGGAAGTCACCGCGAGCGGGCGCCCGGAGTTGCGGATCTTGTTGACGAAGGTGCGCAAAGTCGGGGTGTGTCCGACGAAACGGACGCGGAAGGAGAGGGCCTCCACGAGACCTTCGCGGGCCAGCGTGCGGACCGGCTTGAATTCGTCGACTTCGTTGCGGGTGGCTTCCGCGTCGGGGCCATAAGTCCCGGCCCCGGGACGGCCTTCGGGGATGAGGACGAACGTCTCGACGGGCTCGCGGTCGACCGATTCGATCAGCAGAGGCGAACCCGGCGGACGGGACTCGATGAGCTGACGGACGAGGAAATCGATGATGAGCCGCTGCTGATCGACTTTCTGGAAGTCGCGCTTCGGGGAAGTCCCTTGGTTATGGATGTAGCGATGGAAGCCGAAGGCGGTCGGGTCGTTCGGGGCGAACTTCACGCCTTGGTCGGACGCCAGTTTGCGCCAACCGTCGACGGATTCGCGGAGCAAGGCGCTGAGCTCGGTGCCGTTGGTGGTCGCCTTGCCACGGATGGCCAGTTCGGGATTCCCGGCGATGGCGGCGCGCAGGTTATCGCGATGCGTGGCGAGTTCGGCGACATCGGCCTGGGCGGCCTTGACGTTGTCCTCGTTGAGGGAGACCGGGGCTTGGCCCGGCCCGAAGGAGTGGCCGGCCAGGAGGGCCGCTTCGGTGGTGGTGCTGCGCCGTAACGCCGCGGCGGTCTCGACGCCGCCGCTGTAAGCGAGATAGGCCGCGACCAGACCGGCGACGAAAAGCGCTCCGAGCACGATGAGTCCGAGGTTGAAGCCGAGATTCTTCCTGAAAGCGTTCATGTTCTTAGAGGGCCTTGTCCTTCTGGATGACGAGGGTGAGCGTGGCCTTCGGCGTGCGGATGGTGTTCTGGTCCGTCACGCTGATCTCGTTCTCCGGGACGTTGCCGACGAAAGGCGACTTGCGGACCGCTTCGACCAGCCGGGCGATGTGCACCTTCTCCGGGGCGGAACGATAACGCTTCTCTTCGAGCGGGACATCGAGGAACAGGAAGCGGACGGTGAGGATGACCTTAGTGACGACGACGGGCGGAGGCGTCGGCTGGCCTTCCGGCGCGGGAGGTGCGGGCTGCGTCTCGTACTTGACGTGCATCTGCTCGATCCAGGTGTTCTTGCAGGCGCCGACCCGGGACTGCAGGTCGCCGAGGAAAGCCGGCCAATTGGAGCGGTTGAGGATGACGTGCTCCAGTTCCTTGCACTTGGCGGCGAGGTCGAGGGCCTGCTTGCGGGATTCTTCGATGGCGTCCCGGCGGGCGGAGAGCTCGGCCTGTCGCTTCTGGACTTCGACGATCTGCTCCTTGTTCCAGCCTTCGGACGAAGCGAGGGCCAGCCAGACGCAGAACGGCGCGGCGGCGGCGAGGGCGGCGGCGGCGAGCAGACGCGGCTTGCGGGCGTCGAAGGCCTGCTGGGCGGCGATGTCGCGCGGGATCAGGTTGACGCCGCTGGGCTGGGTCAGGACGAGCCGGGCGGCCTCGCCGATGACCTCGGTGATCTGATGCTTGGCGCGCTGGAGCTGCTCGGCGGTGATGCCTTCGCCCGGCGTGACGACGGACGAGGGATCGAAGGGTTCGACGCCGAGTCGCAGGGTCTCGCAGAGCTGCTCGGCGAGGCCGGGCACCTGCGAGCCGCGCCCGGTCACGAGGATGCGGGCCGGCTGACGGCCGTTGGCGCCGCGGCGGACATTGATGAGGCGACGGTTGATGTCCTGCGCCAGACGACGGATGAAGGTCTGGGCGTTGGCCTGGAGGACGGCGATGAGCGGATCGGACTCGGCGAGCTGGAGGACGCCGGAGAAGTAACCCACCTTGAGGGCCTCGCAGGTCGCGAACGGTTGTCCGGTGTTGTCCGAGACACCCTGGGTGAGCAGGTTGCCGCCCATGTTCGTGGCGGTCTGGATGTTGACGCCGCTCGGTCCGACGAAGCTCAGCGTGGTGGAACGGGCGCCGACGTTGACGATGAGGACTTCTTCGGCCGACGAGCCGCCGCCCAGCCGGAAAGCCTGGCTGTCCAGGAGGGGCGCGGCCTGGATCGACATGGGCCGCAGGCCCGTCGAAGTCACCAGGTTGGCGATGCGCGTGGCGACTTCGGTGCGCAACGCGAACAGCAGGACCTCGGCTTCGACGCCGTCGGAAGCCATCAGCTGGCTGTCCCAGATGACCTCGTTGAGCGGATAGGGGATGGCGTTCTGGGCCTCGAAGGCCACGATCTGGGCTTGGCGGGCGCGCTCCACCTGCGGGACGCGGAGCGGCTTCTGGAGCAGCAGGAAGGCCGGCGCGATGACGGTGACCCGGCCCTTGAGCCCATGCTGGTTCACCAGGTTGGCGAGCGCGGCGATGGCCGCGTTCAACCACTCGTCGTCGCCCGTCAGGCCGGGGGCGATTTCTTCGACGTAGAACTGCTCGAGCACGAGCGTGCCGGCGGCGGCGGAGAAATACGAGACCGAGACGTTGGAAGCGGCGAGATTGACGATGGTGGCCTTCTTCTGGCTCATGCGGGGAAGCGGGGAAGGGGGTTAGCGCGAACCGGCGTCTTCCCGGATGAACTCCGGTTGCGGCGATCCCTGCGGCAGGCTGTCGTAGAAAGCGGCGGGGACGAGGTAGTGAGGGCGGAGCATGCCGTTGTTGGCATTGACGGCCCGATCCGCCTCGGAACGGGCGCCGTCGAAGATCTTCTTGTCGAGGAACTGCTTGTGCAGGGCGTTGGCCATGTCGGCGACCGGCCGGCCGGCTTCGTTGAACAGAGGCTGTTCGCTGCCGCCGACCTCGATCTGGACGTAATAATAGTCGGGCTGCATCTTGAGACGGTCACGCTTCACGATGTCCCCGGGCAGGTAGAAGTAGACCGAGCGATCGGTGTTCACTTCCATGGTGAGCACGGTCGCGCTCGAACGATAATAAGCGAACTCGGCGGCGGTCGTGGTCCCGATGGGCTTGAAGATGAGGGTCAGGGTCACCTTGACCTTGTCGACCCAGTTCTTGTTGACGGGCTTCTTGGGGCCGGCTTCGGCTTCCGGAGCGGCCTTGGCCTCGGGATTGAAATTCGCGTGCAGTTCGACCTGCGTGCGAATCCAGGGGTTCTGCTGTCCGCCCAACTTGACGGGGTCGAAATGGACGGAACGCACGTTGACGGCGCTTTTCCCCGCGTTCACATCCGCCTTCCCCGCTTGGGCGAGGAGGCCGGCAACGGACAAGCAGAACGCCATTAGGCTGGTAAAAACAGCACGTACTTGGGGCATGGGGAGGAGAAACGTGTCTTTCGCCGAAGCGGGTGGCAAACGCAAAAACAGAGGCCCGGGGAACATTTGTTTAATGCAAATATCTTGCGTTTAATCCCCACGTCTGAATCATCAATTTTTGCGTGCGCCGCCTCCTTAGCTTCATCGTTTGCTCCCTCGTCCTTTCGTCGGCCGAGCTCCTCGCCGCCGCGGAGCCGGCCAAGCCCTTGGTGGTCTCCAGTTTCACGATCATCGCTGACTGGGTGCAAGTAATTGGAGGTGAACAGTTTGAACGAGTAAACTTGGTTCCTTCCCATAGCGAAACCCACGGCTACCAATTAAGCGCGCGCAATGCCCGCGACCTCCGCCGGGCCAGCCTGATCGTCGGCATGAGCCCCACGCTCGAGCCTTGGCTGGAAGCGTGGGCCAAAGCCAACGACCGTACCGCCCATCTGCTCTGGCTGTTCGATGACCGTCAGGCCGACCACACCGGCCATGCCCATGGTTCGGACCCGCACGCCTGGACGAATCCCTCCGAAGTGAAAAAAATGGTCGGATCCCTCGCTGCTCGGCTCGGAGACATCGGCTCGCCTAAAATTGCTCAAAACTCTTATAGTCAATATGTTAAGGAAATCGAGCGCGTCGATGAGGAGCTCCGTCGCCTGTTCGCGACCTTGCCGCCCGACCGGCGTAGCCTCGTGACCCAGCATGCCAACCTTGGACACTTCGCGGGAAACTACGGCCTGCGGGTCGCCCGGACGATCCTTGCGAGCAGTTCCGCCGAATCCGCCGACCCCTCAGCCCGCCACTTCTCCGAAATCCTGGCCCTCATCCGCCGCGAGGGCATCCGGGTGATCGTCACCGACGCGGGACAGAGCGACGTCTTCGCCCGACGACTGGCCGAAGACGCCGGAATCCCTCCGCCGCTGAGCCTTTCCTTCGAATACCTTGAACCAACCGGCCGGCCAGGTGACAGTTGGACCGGCATGATGCTCCTCAACGGCCGCCGCCTCCACGAGGCCCTGTCCACCCGATGACCCCTTTCTGGCAACGGCTCGCCCGGCAGGTCGGTGACGCAGCCTTCGCGCTCGTCCCCACCCTCCCCTACTCCCGCCCGGAGAAGAAGGACTGCGCCGGCGAAGCCGTCGTCGCCCGCGGCCTGACGGCCGGCGCCCGCCCCGATGGTCCGCCGGCATTCCATGCGGCGGATTTCTCCATCCCCTGCGGCTGCCGCACGGCTTTGATCGGACCCAATGGCTCCGGCAAATCCACCCTCCTCCGCGTCCTGGCCGGACTCGTCCCGCCGCAAGCCGGCGAAGCCTTCGTCGCCGGCGCGGCGCCGGCGCTGGGCCGTAGCCGGATCGCCTACCTCTCGCAACGTCCGCAACTGACGGAAGGCTTCCCCCTGCGGCTCCGGCGCCTGGTGCAGATGGGGACGTATGCCCACCACGGCTGGTTCGAGGAATGCCGCCACGGCGAGGACGCCGTCGACCGCGCCTTGGCGCAGCTGGGCCTGACGGAACTGGCCGACCGGCCGGTGCACGCGCTTTCCGGCGGCCAGCTGCAGCGCGCGCTCATCGCCCGCGCCTTCGTGCAGGGCGCCGAGGTGCTGCTGCTCGACGAACCGTACGCCGCGCTCGACGCCGAGAGCCGCCTGATCATCGAACGCTTCCTCTTCGACCAAGGCCACGCCTTCACGGTCCTGATGGCCACGCACGACCCGGCCGACCTCGCCCGCTTCGACCGCATCCTCGAACTGCGCGGCGGCGCCGTCCTCACGAAGCACGCCTGTTCGGGCCACGACCACCGCCATGCTTGAACTCCTGCTCGAGCCGCTGTCGGAACCCTTCTTCGTGCGCGCGCTCCTCGCCGTCGCCCTCGGCGGCGTGACGTGCGCCTGCCTCGGCGCCTACGTGGTGCTGCGCCGCATGGCGTTCGTGAGCACGGCCCTCACCCACTCCATCCTGCCCGGCGTGGTCGGCGCCCTGCTGCTCGGTTTCTCGCCCTACCTCGGCGCGCTCGCGGCCGCGCTGCTCACCGCCGGCGGCGCGGCCTGGCTCGCGGCCCGCAAGGGCGCCAGCGAGGACAGCGCCATCGGCGTGATGCTTTCGGTGATGTTCGCGGCGGGCGTCGCGCTCATGCAGCAGGCGAACTCGTGGCGCGACTTCGCCGGACTGCTCTTCGGCAGCGTGGTGGCGGTCGGCGCGGCCGACCTCATGGTGATCGCCGCGACCGCGGCCGGCGTGCTCTTCGGCCTGCGCGTCCTGCACAAGGAACTGGAGCTGGCCTCCTTCGACGAAGAATATGCGGCGCTGCTCGGCGCGCGTCCCGGCCTCATGCGCGGCGTGCTGCTCGCGCTGGTCGCGCTCGGCGCGGTGTCCTGCGTGAGCCTCGTCGGCGCGCTCCTCACCACCGCGCTCTTCGTGATCCCGGCGGCGACGGGCGTGCTCCTCGGCCGCACGGTCCCGCAGGTCATGGCCTGGGGCGTCGGGTGCGCGCTCGCGGGCGGCGTGTCGGGCCTGTATCTCTCGTATCACCTGCCGGCGGTGCCTTCGGGCGCCGGCATCGTGCTGTGCTGCGCGGTCCCGTACCTGCTCGCGCGGCTCTTCGCGCCGCGGCGCTGATCAGAAGCGCGGCGGGCGGAGGCAGAGGGGCGGACCGAGCACCTCGCGGGCGACGATCGCCTGGCGCAGCGCGGCCGCGCCGCGGAACTGCGAGCGGGAAAGGGCGCGGGCCGGGCGGGTGACCACGAGGTCCGTCGCGTCGCGATGCGGCGCGGCCGCCGGGCGGGCGGGTCCTTCGGCGGCTTCCTCGGCCGCTTGCGCGGCGGCCTTGGCGGTGACGCGCGGCTTGCGGATGCGGCGCGGGATGGGCGGCGGCGCGGCCATGATGGGCGCGGGCGGCTGCTCGGCCTTCGCCTTCACCTGCTGATAGGCCCACACGGCGAAGCCGCCGGCGGCCAGGAGCAGCTTCAGGATGAGCGCGCCTTCCATGTTCAGGCCTTGGCGCCCGGCGCGGGACCGTCGCCGGCGATGCCCTTGCGCATCTCGGTGTCGGAGCGGAGGTTCTCGAGCCGCTGGAAATCCAGGTAGCCCATGCGGCCCGAACGCAGGGCCTCGGCGAGGGCCTGCGGGATCTGGGCTTCGGCCTCGACGACGCGCGCGCGCATCTCTTCGACGCGGGCGCGCATCTCCTGCTCGAGGGCGACGGCGGCGGCGCGCCGGATCTCGGCCTGGGCCTGCGCCATGTTCTTGTTCGCGTTGGCCTGCGCTTCCTGGAGGGTGGCGCCGATGTTCTCGCCGACGTCCACGTCGGCGATGTCGATCGACATGATCTCGTAGGCGGTGTTGGCGTCGAGACCGCGCTCGAGCACGGTCTTGGAGATGCGGTCGGGGTTCTCGAGGACGAACTTGTAGCTCTCGGAGGAACCGATGGTCGTCACGATGCCTTCGCCGACGCGGGCGATGATGGTCTCCTCCTGCGCGCCGCCGACGAAGCGGTCGAGGTTGGTGCGCACGGTCACGCGGGCCTTCACCTTCACCTGGATGCCGTCCTTGGCCACGGCGTCGATGGTGGTGCGGCCGCTGGAAGGATTCGGGCAGTCGATGACCTTGGGGCTCACGGAGGTGAGGACGGCCTCGAGCACGGACTTGTTCGTGCCGCGGGTGGCGATGTCGATCGCGCAGGCGCGGTTCCAGTCGAGGTGCAGGCCGGCCTTCTGCGCGGCGATGAGCGCCTGGACGGTCTGCACGATGTTGCCGCCGGCCAGGTAGTGCGCGTCGATCTTCTCGACGTCGACCGAGAGGCCGGCCTTGGTGGCGGCGATCTTGGCGTCGACGATCACGCTGTAAGGCACGCCGCGCAGGCGCATGCCCACGAGGTCGAAGATCCCGACCTCGGCGCCGGCGAGGCGGGCGCGGACCCAGACGGCCAGGAAGGTGAGCAGGAAGAGGACGAGCAGGAGCAGGGCTCCGGCGGCGACCCAGATGACGACGTTAGGGATATCCATGGGGGTAAGCGGGAAAGGTTCAGCGCGCGCGGCGCACGGTGACGCGGCCGGCGCCGGCTTCGACGACCACGACGGGGGCGCCGCGTTCGACGAAGCCGTCGAGCGAGAAGGCTTCGAGCAACGCGCCGTCGACCTCGGCGGTGCCGGAAGGGGCCAGCACGGTGACGGCTTTGCCGGTCTTGCCGACATACACGGCGAAGCCCGCGGCGGAGGGGACGGCGGCGCCGTCGTTGCTGCTGACGTTGATCATCGCGCGGCCGATGCCGGTCTGCGGCAGGAGCCGGCGGAAGGCGAAGAACTCCAGGGCGAGGACGACGAGGAAGGCGACGCAGAAGAGCGCGCAGGTGAAAGCGCCCGCCGCGGCGGACAGATAGATGCCGGCGAAGGAGACGGCGGCGCCGACGAACCCGAGGAACACGGTCGGCAGGAAGAATTCGGCGGCGATCAGGAGCAGGCCGGCCACGAGCAGGCTGACCGGCAGCACAAGGGAGACTTCGTCCATGCCGGGAACGATGCCGCGGCCGGGCGGCCTTTCCAATCTTTTCCGAGGAGGGCGGCTACAAAGCCGGAGTCCGGTTGTAAGGGCTCTGTCTCGCTTGCGGAACCGCACCCGTCCGCCCTAGCCTGCCCCATGCCCAAGAAGCCCGCCGCCCCGCGCCGAAGCCGGATCAAGGAAGCCCACCATGTCCTGGAAGACGCCTTGCGTAAGGCCGGCGAAGGCCGACCGGGCGATCAGGCCCAGGTCCACGGACAGGTCGCGAAGTCCCTCGGGGTCTCGCCGTCCATGCTGTACAAATGGCGCGAGCCGGCGGACCAAGGCAGCGGCCAGCCCAACCCGCTCCACCGCACGGCGCAGCTCATCGTGCTCACCGGCGACACGCGCATCCTCGACTGGCTGGCGGAGAAAGCCGGCGGGCAGTTCACGCCGGTCGAGACCGAACCCGCCGCCGGCGCCCTCGACCAGGCGGCCAACACTCTCGTCCGCGAATTCGGCCTGCTCATCGCCGACGTGGCCGACGCCATCGCGGACCGGCGCGTGACGCCGGATGAGACGCAGGCGCTGCGCGCCAAATGGAACGGCCTGCGCAAGCGCGCCGAGACGTTCGTCCGCCGCTGCGAGAAAGGCGACTACGGCGCCGGGAAATGAGCGTTTTCGCTTTCCCAGCCGACGCGAAAAGGTAACCAGAAGGCATGGCCGAATTCACCATCCGCCCCTACGGCGACCCGGTCCTCCGGGCGGTGGGCGAGCCCGTGCGCGAATTCGGCGCGCCCCTCCGCGCCCTCGGCGACGCGATGCTGCGCGCGATGAAGGCCGCCAAGGGCATCGGACTGGCGGCCCCGCAGGTGGGGCTTTCCTTGCAGCTCTTCGTGATGGACGTCCATGACGAGGATTTCGCGCCCGTGCTCGACGGCCAGGAGCGGAAGCCCGAGGACATCATGCCGATGCTGCTGGCCAACGCGACGGTGACCATCCCCGCGGGCGAACCGGAGACGTACGCCGAAGGCTGCCTGTCCTTCCCGGGCATCACCGGCGACGTCGAGCGCGTCGAACGCGCGATCGTGCGCTACCGCGACGCCGACGGCGCGCCCCACGTCCTCGAATGCGCCGGGCTGCTCGCGCGCTGCGTGCAGCACGAGCATGACCATTGCCAGGGCGTGCTCTTCATCGACCGCATGACGCGCGCCCACCGGCTGCTGACGGCGGCGAAGGTCAAGAAGCTCAAGCGCGCGACGACCGCCGAGATGAAGGCGGCGCGCAAGCAGGCCTGATCACTTGGCGCCCGCAGGGCCGACGCGGAGGGTGAGCGACCCGACGGCCACCGCGGCGCCGCCGGCCGGGATGCCCTCGATCCGGAAAGCGCTCACGCCGGCCGGCGACTCGACCACGGTCGCGCGCCACCTGGCCCCGACTTCGCCCCCGGCCGGACCGCCGCCGGCGACGATGGCGACGTAGGCGTCGCCCGCGACGGAAAGCTTGGTCTGCGTCAGGCAGAGATGGGCGAGCAAGGCCGAACCCACGGGATGGCTGTCGCGCTCGAAACCGAAAGTCCATTCGCCGTTCTGCGCGAGGCGCGGGATGAAGCTGCGCTCATCGCGCAAGGCGACGGCGCCGACGACGGGCGGAGCGGACGCGTCGGTCAGGACGAGTTCCGAGGCGATGAGGCGGAAGGAATGGGCGTCCGCCAGACGGAGGAAAAGGAGGGTCTGCGTGCCGCGCGCGCCGACGACATACTGCTCGGCCCAGAGCACGGCGAGCTGCCTGGGAGCGTCCGCCGGCTTGAGCCCCTTGGACAAGGCCGGCGCGGCCGGCGCGACCGCGGGCACGTAAGCGTAACCTTCGGCCGGGACGGCGGCCAACGCGACGCCGGTGCGACGCGACCAGGCGGCGCGCAATTCGGCGGTCAGCTCGGCCGGTCGCTCGAGACCGACGGCGCTGACACGTAACGAGCCGATGAGATGGGCGGAGGGGTAGCCGAGGTCGACGGCCTGCTTATGCAGACGGCCGACGGCGGCGTCGAGGGCGACGGGCGGCGCGGCGGCCGCGAACTCGGCGGTGAAATCGACCGGCTTCATCTTCTCGGCGATCCGCTGGGCCGCGGCCTGACGGAGCCGCGCCAAGGATGGCACGGCTTGCTGGACCTGCAGTTTGCCTTCGTCGATGATCTTTTGCGCCCGGAGTTTGATCTGCTCAGGAGTCTCGGTGAGTCCGCCGGACTTCATGCCCTTGGTCGAGGCGGCCGCCGCGATGCTGGTCTCCATGATGCTCTGGCCCTGCCGGATGCGCGCCTGCCCTAAGGCGGTGATGCGCATGGCGTTATGCCACTCGGCGAGCTCGGCCGGCTTGAGCTGACGTACGACTTCTTCGTCGGTGACGGCAGGCGGCGCGGCCGCCACGCCCGCGGCGAGCGTCAGGAGGGAGGCGAGCAAGGCGAACATAGGACGGCTTAGGATTCGTCGAACTTACGGGCGAATAGCGCTTCCATCTCGGACAGCAGGGCGGCGGAATCCTTGCCCTTGGCGGAGAAGCGCAACTTCGAGCCGAGGCCGGCGGCAAGCATCATGAGGCCCATGATGCTCTTGCCGTTCACGGATTCATCGTCCTTGGAGACGGTGATCTCGACGTCCGGGTAGCGGTTGGCCAACCGGACGATCTGGGCGGCCGGACGGGTGTGGATTCCCATGCGGTTCTGGACGGTGAATTCGCGGGCCGAAGCCTCGTGGGTTTCTTCCATAGGTAAAAAGGGCCTGGGAGTCGGCTCACAGGATAGGTCAAGGGGGAGGCCCCCCGCAAGTCGGGTCAAGGCAAATTGACCCGATGGGAGGGGACGCTTGACCTTCCTCGCCAGACCCCTCCAATCCAACCAAACGAACTACCGTGGCCAAGCCCGCTGTCCTTACCCACCCCGAATCCCTGAAGCGCCCCGCCGGGCCTTCCGAATACGCCAAGGATCCGGTCAACGCCTCGATGTCGAAGGCCGAGAAAATCGCCCTTTACACGAAAATGGCCCGTATCCGCCATTTCGAGCAGCGCTGCATCCGCATCTACCAGCAGGGCAAGATCGGGGGATTCCTCCACCTTTACGTCGGCCAGGAGGCCGTCGCCGCCGGGACGATCTCCCTGCTGGGCAAGCACGACCATATCATCACGGGCTACCGCGACCACGGCCACGGCCTGATGGTCGGCATGGGCATGAACGAGTGCATGGCCGAACTGACCGGACGCGTCACCGGTTGCTCCCAGGGCAAAGGAGGTTCGATGCACTATTTCGCCCCGGACAAGAACTATTGGGGCGGCCACGGCATCGTCGGCGGCCAGGCCCCGCTCGGCACCGGCCTCGCCTACGCCGTCAAGTACATGGGCCTGAAGGGCAGCTGCCTCGCCTACATGGGCGACGGCGCCGTCAACCAAGGCGCGGTCCATGAAGCCTACAACCTGGCGGCCCTCTGGGACCTGCCGATGATCTTCGTCATCGAGAACAACGGCTACTCCATGGGCACGTCCCAGGAGCGCTCCACCGCCCACCCGGGCTGCCTCGCCAAGCGCGCCGAAGGCTACGGCATGGCCTGGGACGTCATCAACGGCCACGACGTCTACGAAGTCCGCGCCAAGACCGCGGTCGCCCTCAAGCGCGCCCACGAAGAGTCCAAGCCGACCGTCCTCGAGATCTTCACCTACCGTTACTTCGGCCACTCCATGGCCGACCCGGACAAGACGTACCGCGACAAGGAGGAGATCAAGGAATACCGCGAGAAGAAGGACCCGGTCCTCGCCTTCGAACAGGAACTCCTGCGCGAGAAGGTGCTCACTCCGGCGCTTTCCCAGGAAATCAACGACGCCGCGATGGCCGAGGCCGACAAGGCCGCCGTCTTCGCCGACGAGTCGCCGGATCCCACCGTCGCCGACATCACCAAGCACATCTACTGGGAAGAGGACAACCGCGGTCCGGACACGACCAGCCGCGGCACCATCATCTTCGAATAATCCTTCTTCGCACCTACCGCCATGGCCGTCATTTCCTACCGCGAAGCGCTCCGCGCCGCGATGCGCGAAGAGCTCAAGCGCGACGACAAGGTCGTCCTCATGGGCGAAGAAGTCGCCCAGTTCAACGGCGCCTACAAGGTGACCGAAGGCCTCCTCAAGGAGTTCGGCCCGAAGCGCGTCGTCGACACCCCGATCTCCGAAGCGGGCTTCATCGGCCTCGGCATCGGCGCCTCGATGCTCGGCATCCGCCCGGTGATGGAACTGATGTTCTGGTCCTTCTCGTACGTCGCGTTCGACCAGATCGTGAACAACGCCGGCAACATCCGCTACATGTCCGGCGGCCTCATCAACTGCCCGATCGTCATCCGCGGTCCGGCCAACGGCGGCACCAACGTCGGCGCCACCCACTCCCACACGCCCGAGGCCATCCTCGCCTCCCACCCGGGCATCAAGGTCGTCTGCCCGGCCACCCCGTACGACGCCAAGGGCCTCCTCAAGGCGGCCATCCGCGACAACGACCCGGTCTACGTGATGGAGAACACCATCCTTTATAACGACAAAGGCGAAGTGCCGGACGAGGACTACATCGTGCCGCTCGGCGTCGCCGACGTGAAGCGCGAAGGCACCGACCTGACGATCGTCGCCCACGGCCGCGCCGTCATCACGAGCCTCAAGGCCGCCGAGATCCTCGAGAAGGAACACGGCGTCAGCGTCGAGGTCGTCGACCTCCGCTCGATCCGCCCGCTCGACGAGGAGACGATCCTCGCGTCCGTCCGCAAGACGCACCGCGCCCTGCTGGTCGAAGAGAACAAGCCCTTCTGCGGCGTCGACGCCCAGGTGGCCTACCTCATCCAGTCGAAGGCGTTCGACGAGCTCGACGCCCCGATCCACCGCGTGTCCTCCATCGACGCCCCGCAGATCTACTGCAAGCGCATGGAAGACCAGCAGCTCCCCGACGTGAACCGCGTCGTCCGCGAAGCCCTCAAGGTCCTCGCCTAAGCCCCACCCTCTCAAATCCGATGGCTGAAATTATCGATATGCCGAAGCTCTCCGACACGATGTCGGTGGGGACTCTGGTGAAATGGAACATCAAGGAAGGCCAGACCGTGGCCTTCGGCGACATCCTGGGCGAAGTCGAGACCGACAAGGCCACGATGGAACTCTCCTGCACGGTGCCGGGCACGATCCTCAAGATCTACGCTCCCGCCGGCTCGCAGCTGCCCGTGGGCGCGCCGATCTGCGCCATCGGCAAGAAAGGCGAAGCCGCCCCGGAACCTTCCGCCGCGCCGGCCCCCAAGGCCGCCGCTCCCGCGACCGCCGTCCCGGCGATCCCCGAGAAGACCGACGTGAGCTGCATCCCCGCGGCGCCCGTTTCCTCCGGCTCCGTCGCTCCGCAGTCCGACGCCTCCCGCGCCAAGGCCTCGCCTTACGCCAAGCGCATGGCCGAGAAGGCCGCGCTCAACGTCGCCGCCCTGGCCGGCACCGGCCCCGGTGGCCGCGTCGTCGGCCGCGATGTCGCCGCCGCCGCTTCGGCTCCGGCCGCCGCCGCTCCTTCCGGCCCGCTCAACGTCGCGGTCGCTCCGCCCGCCGACGGCAAGGGCATCCAGCCTGACGCCGACGTCCCCGTGGGCGGCATGCGCCAGACGATCGCCCGCCGGCTCCTGGAGTCCAAGGTCACCGTCCCGCACTTCTATCTCGAGGTCGAAGTCGACGCCGCTCCGCTCATGGCGATGCGCGAATCGCTGAACAAGCGCCTCGCCGAAGCCGGTGCCGACGCGATCAAGCTCTCGGTCAACGACTTCATCCTGAAGGCCTCCGCCGAAGCCCTCCGCCGCGTCCCCGCGGTCAACGCCTCCTGGGCCGGCACGAGCATCCGCACCCACGGCGCGGTGCACCTCTCCTTCGGCGTCGCCCTCGAGGACGGCCTGGTCACCCCGGTCATCCGCGACGCGCACGCCAAGACGCTGAAGGATATCGCCGTCGAGGCGAAGTCCCTCATCGGCAAGGCCCGCTCGAAGAAGCTCACGCCGAACGAGATGTCGGGTTCGACCTTCACGGTCACCAACCTCGGCATGTACGGCGTCACCGGCTTCTTCGGCATCATCAACGTGCCCAACGCCGCGATCCTCTCCGTCGGCGCGACCATCAAGAAGCCCGTCGTCGACGCCCAGGACCGCCTGGTCATCGGCCACCGCATGGTGATCGGCCTCTCCGGCGACCACCGCGTGGTCGACGGCGCCAACGGCGCGCAGTTCCTCCAGGCGCTCAAGCAGCTCCTCGAAGAACCGGCGCTGATGCTGATCTGAGCAGGACGGCCGCCCTCCTGAAACCCGGGCCCGCGAGGCGCCCGGGTTTTTTTGCGCGCCTCTCAGAACGTCCGCACCGCCGAAAGGCCGCCGTCCACGTGCAATACCTGGCCGGTCATGAAACGGGAGTGCCCGGAGAGGAGGTGCGCGACGAGCGCGGCCATGTCCTCGGAGCGGCCGACCTGCTGCAGCGGGTGCCGCTTCCCGGCGGCTTCCTTCTTGAGGTCGGAGTTCAGCAACGCGCCGGCGAGCGGGGTGTCGGTCAGCGACGGCGCGATGACGTTCACGCGGATGGTCGGCGCCCATTCGGCGGCGAGGCTCCGGGCGAGCGCTTCGACGGCGCCCTTGGCGGCGGCGATGCTCGCATGCATGGGCATGCCCTGCGCGACGGCGACGGTGGAGAAGAGCACGACGGACGCGTTGCCCGAAGCCTTCAGCGCGGGAAGCGCCGACTGGAGCGCGGCGATGGCGCCGAAGAGGTTCACCTGCAGGTCGCGCTGGAAGTCTTCCGGCGTGAGGCGATGGAACGGTTTGAGCGAGATCGAGCCGGGGAAGTAGACGAAGCCGTCGAGGCGTTCGGGCCAGGTGAGCGGGCCGGGCGCGGCGGCGTCGAACGGCTGCGCGACGATCCCGAGGTCGGCGAGCTTCTCGGGCGAACGGCAGGCGGCGTGGACCGTGTGTCCGTCGGACTGGAGTTGCGCGACGGTCGCGCGGCCGATGCCGGAGGTGCCGCCGATGATCGCGATGTGCTTGGACATGGCCGCAAGGTTGCGGGCCGGCCTTCCGGGTCAAACGACCCATGCCTTTTCCGGACACGAAAAAGGCCGGAGGTTCGCCTCCGGCCTGGTGCGGGCGACCGGCAGGCCGCTTACTTCTTCTTCGGCGCCGCAGGCTTGCGCGGGACCTTCTTGTCCTGGTTCGCCTTGAGCTCTTCTTCCGAGAACTTGGAGGCGACGCCGGCGGCGGGGACTTCGGCCTTCGCGGTCCAGACGATCGCGTTGAGGACGAGCGTGCGCTGGCTGTCATTGGCCCAGCCGCGGTGATAATGTCCGCCGGTGAAGCCGAAGCCGCGACCGCCGTCCTTGCGTTCGACGGCCCAGGCGACGACCTGCGGCTTCTTCTCTTCGAGGACGAGCTTCTTGACGTCCGGGTTGCCGGAGTGCGGGCCTTCGTTGCGGCTCATGGTGTCGGCGGGGGCGACCGCGGACAGCAGCGGCGTGACGCCTTCCATGCCGTCACGGAAGCGCATGTTGAAATACCACTCGTCGTTGGAGCCGAACGGCTTCACGCCCCGGCTGGCCGGATGGTCGGGGATGACCTTGAAGTCGGCGGTCCAGTGCGGGTTCACCGACCAGTGCTGCTCGAAGTAGCCGCCGAGCCAGTCCTTGAACTCGAGGGCGCCCTTGCCCGTCGAAGAACGCCCGGACGGAGGCGGACTCACGGGCTTGCCGTCGACGCTCAGCCAGCCGGCGCGCTCGTAGGCGGGCTCGACGGCGTAGTGCAGGCAGACGAAACCGGTGCCGGCCGCCATCTTCTTGGCGAGCTGGTCGAGGTGCGGAAGGGCCGGGTGGCCGTTGCCGCCGTCGGAGTAGATCACGATGGTGTCGGCCTTGGCGACGCGCTCGTCGGAGGGCCATTCGCCGTTGAGGGCGACGTCGACGTTCACGAGGTCGGCCGCGCCCTGCTTCAGGCCGGCGGCCAGCAGCTGGATGCCGGCGTTATGCTCATGCTCGCCGGGCGCATGGCTCGGCTTGCCGGCGATCAGGAGGACGTTCTTCTTGTCCGCGGCCGAGACGAACGCGGCCGAGAGCAGGAGGAGGCTGAGGAAGGACTTCTTCATGACGGTTTACTTGATCTCCTTGAGGACGAGGTCCTTGAACTGGACCACCATGGGCGGGCCGGCGTGGAGCTGGAGGGCGAGGAGGCCCTTCTTGGCGCCGGCGGCGGTCTCGTCGGTGACGTCGACGGTCTGGACGCCGTTGATGAAGTGCCGCAGGTGGCCGCCCTTGGCGACGACGCGGTATTCGTTCCAGGCCTCGGCCTTGATCTTGGCCTGGATCTCGTCGGTGTTGCCGAGCGAGCCGACGACCTCGATCTTCGGCTTCTTGGCGTCGGCGCCTTCCTTGACGACGACCTTCTGGCCGCGCTTGGCGAGGATGCCGCGGCCCTTCTCCTCGTAGAGGATGCCGGAGTAGGTCTTGCCCGCCTCGAAATCGCCCTGGTAGCCGGCGATCACGAAGCCTTTCTCGTCGACGAGCCTGCTGCGGTACTGGACGCCGGAGTTGCCGCCGACGATCTTGTACTGGAACGTGAGCTCGAAGTCGGCGACCTCGCCTTCCCAGACGAGGAAGGTGTTGCCCTTGGTGGGCTTCTCCTTGGTCGTGCGGCCGGTGATGACGCCGTCTTCGACGGACCAGAAATCCAGGCCTTTCCAGCCCGTGAGATCCTTGCCGTTGAAGAGGGATTTGTCCTCGGCGGAGACCGACGCGCAGAGCGCGGCGAGGGCGAGGACGGGGGCGAGCAGCTTCATGACGAGGTCGGCCGTCGGTTACTTCTTGCGACCGAAGAAGCGGTGCAGGTTCTTCAGGCCCTTCACGGCGATGTCGTCGCGGCGGGGCTCCATGGCGCGCCAGATGGCGGCGGCGCGGGCGATCACCTTGACGTCGGTGGTGAAGGATTCGATGACGACCTCCTGCTTGTAGCCGATCTTCTTCAGGGCGGCGACGATGGGCTTCCAGTCGAGCGAATCGTTGCCGGGGGTGCCGCGGTCGGTGCCGCAGGCGTGGAAGTGGCCGAGGTGCTTGCCGGCCTTGAGGATGGCGGCGGCCTGGTTCTTCTCCTCGATGTTCATGTGGAACGTGTCGAGATGGAGCTTCACGTTCGGGAGGTTGACGGCCTTGACGAGACGCAGGCCTTGGTCGCAGGTGTTGAGGAAGTCGGTCTCGAAGCGGTTCAGCGGCTCGATGTCGAGTTCGACGCCCTTCTTCTGGGCGTGCTTGCCGAGGACCTTGAGGTTCTTGACGACGAGCTTGAAGTGCTTGGCCTTGGTCTTGTCGTCATGGGCGCCGATGAGGCCGACGACGGAGTAGAGCGGGCCGATGAGGCGCGGGCAGCCCATCTCGGCGGCCTGGTCGATCAGGGCCGTGATGTACTTGCGGCCGTTGGCCTGGTCCTTGGCGGAACCGCGGAGGTCGCGCCCCGGGCCCATGGCGGCGCAGATGGAGCCGATGGCGATGCCGGCCTTGGCGGCGGCGGCCTTGAGGAACTTCGGGTCGACGTGCGAAGGATCCTCGATCGGGATCTCGACGGAATCGAAGCCCCAGTTCTTGAGCTTCTTGAAGAGGTGCACGCTCTCGTTGGTGAACGGAGAGGCGTAGAGGAACGTATTGAGGCCGAAACGCATGTTGGTGTGGGTGAGGGGGAGGTGCGGAGTTTCAGAGGGGCTCAGGGGGTGGTCAAGGCTGGGCGATGGGTCAGGGGCTCTCAGGGGACGAGTTCGCCGAGGATCAGCAGGCCGCCGGGGTGGAATTCGAGCGGCGCGAAGCGCTCGGGCTTATCGATCTTGTTCTTGTTCTTCGCCAGGACGGAGGCCTTGTCGATCGGGTCGGCCAGCAGTTCCAGCCGGACGCTGTGGACGCCCTCCGGCAGGTCGGCGCCGACGACGAAGGTGCTCAGGCGCGGGTAAGTGCAATAGGCGTCGATGCGCGGGACGGGCTTCAGGGCCTTGCCATCGAGCGTGACGGCGACCATGCCGCCGGCCGGGCCGACGACGTCGTAGACGGCGCAATGCGTGCCCTGGAACTTGAATTCGACGCTCTGGCCGGGCCGGGTCAGCTTGACCATGGCCGGCAGACGCTTCGCCCAGACCTTGGCCTGGGCGTCGGTCGCCGAATCCGCCGACGCGAGGCCGGCGGAGAGCTTGGCCGCGGTGATCGGCGCGAGCTTCGCGCGCTCCCAGTTCGCCGGATCGAGGGCGGGGCCGGTCACGTGGGCGGTCGGCGTGGCGTTGGCGATCGCAAGGGCCGGCAGCGAACGGACGATGGCCTGGGTGTAAAGCACATGTCCGGTGGACTCATGCGGGTGCACGCTGTCCGGCGCGAAGACGAACTTCCCGGCGAGGGCGGCCTTCTCGGCATCGGTCTTCGGGAGCTTGGCTCGCCAGGCGAGCTGGCCGGCCTTGGCCAGCTTCGCGACTTCCATGCCGAGGGCGATCGACGGGATGCCATAGAAGTCGGCGACCTTCTCCATGGCGCTCGCGGAGCGCTGCAGCTTGCCCTCGAGCATCGGCGGCGAAAGCGCTTCGGTGAGGGTATAGACGAAACAGATGTCGGTGCTAGGGTTGGCCTTCCAGGTCTGGCGCACGATGCCTTCCATGGCGCGGATGATGCGCCGCGGGTCGGCGCCGCCGTCGTTGACGGCGAACTCGACGAAGAGAAGGTCCGGCCCTTTCGAGAGGACGTCCTGCTGCACGCGGAACGCGCCGAGATCCGAACCGGTGCCACCGATGGCGGCGTTGATTTCGGTGAAACTGGCCTGCGGGTAGGCCTGCCTGAAATGGGCGAGGGTCTGCACGCGCCAGCCGTTCTGGGCGGTGATCGAGCCGCCGAGGTAGCCGACCTTGATCTCCGCTCCGGTCGTCTGGGCCTTGCGGAAGAAATTCGGGAGCCCTCCGCGCGGCGTGACCTCCCGGGCTTCGAGGAGCGGGAGATCCTGGTCGGCGGCCTGGCCGAGGACGGCGGCGCACAGCGCCAAGACGGAGAAGAGCGGTCTCATGGGGGTCCGGGATTAGACGACGGGGATGCCCGCGGGTTCCAGCCTATTGGCGGCCCGGGCCGGAAAAACGAAAGTCCGCCTTCCTTCCGGAGCCGAGGCCCGTAAGTTCGACGCATGGACAACCTCACGCACGCCGCCCTCGGCATCGCCGCCGGGATCGCCGTCCATCGCCGCGGAGGCTCGGTCTCCGCCGCCGCGGTGGCCGCCCTGCTCGCGTCCGAGGCCCCCGACCTCGACGTCTTCATCCGGGCCGCCGACGACCCGCTCGTCGCCTTCCGCTGGCACCGCCACTTCACGCATAGCTTCGTCTTCATGCCGGTCCTGGCGTTCGTCGCCGCCTGGCTGACGGCGTGGCTCTTCCGCCGCCGGCACAACGTCGGCTGGCGCGAACTGTTCCTGCCCGGCCTGGCCGGCGCGCTCACGCACCTGCTCTGCGACGGCTGCACGAGCTACGGCACGATGCTGCTGTGGCCGTTCACGGAGACCCGTTACGCCTGGGACTGCCTGCCCATCGTCGACCTCATGGTCACGCTGCCGGTGCTGACGCTCGCCGTGCTCGCCTGGCGCCGCCACTCGCCGCGGCTCGCGGCTTACGCGCTGCTCTGGTTCGGCGCCTACGCGGCGCTCGGCCTGACGCAGCAGGCCCGCGCCGAACGCAGCCTGCGGGCCTGGCTGGCGGCGCAGGCCGTCGTGCCCGAGCGTCTGGCGGTCAAGCCGACGGTCTCCAACCTCATCGTGTGGCGCGCGGTCTGGCTGCACGAAGGTCGCTGGCACGTCGCGGCGGTGCGCAACGTACCGTTCACGCGCACGCGCCTCGCGGTCGGCGAGACCCGCGCGGCCTGGACGCCGACGTCCGCCGGCAATCCCCCGCCCTTCTCCGAGGGCTCCCACCTGATCGCCGACTTCTCCCGCTTCACCGGCGGGTGGAACACCTACGACCAGGCCGACGGCGCGATCCTCGTCGGCGACATCCGCTTCGCGATGCTCCCGACCAGCGGCCGCCCGCTATGGTCCGTGCGTTGCGCCCCGGGCGGCACGCTCGCCGACACGACGCTCATCATGGATCGGAGCATCCGGGACGGCGACTGGGGCCGACTCGGCGCCTTGCTCTCGGGGTCCGAACCCCGTTTCATCGAAATCGAATAACATGCGCGTCCTCCTCCTGTTGCTCGGAGCCTCCGCCTTCGCCGACGACCCCGCCTTCCGGCTCGTGCTCGACGACGGGTTCGACGGCGCGGAGCTCGACGCGAAGACCTGGACCATCGAGACCGGCAAGCGTCGCGATTCGCTCAACTCGCCCAAGGCGGTCGACCTCCAGGACGGCGTGCTGAAGATCACGACGTGGACCGACGCCGACGGCACGACCTACTGCGGCTTCGTCACGACGCGGAAGAAGTTCGCCCTCGTCCAAGGCAAGGTCGCGGCCCGCTGCCGTTTCTCCGTCCAGCCCGGCACGCAGGTCGCTTTCTGGTCGCAGTCGCCGACCTACGGCAAGTCCGGCGCGGCCGCCGGCGCGGCCGCCGACGGCGTCGAGATGGACATCCTCGAGACGACCGGCCTGAAGAAAGGCGGCTATCAGTCCGTACTGCACTGGGGGCCGTACAAGCACGCGACGGAGAAGAAAAGCAGTTCGGCGCAGCATCCGGCGCCCGTCGGCGGCGAGTGGCACGAGTACGGGGTCGAATGGGATGACTCCGGCTACCGGTTCAGCTTCGACGGCAAGGTGGCCTGGACGGACACGAAATGCCCCGGCTCCAAGGCGCCCCAATTCTTCCTGCTCACGAGCGAATCCAACATCAAAGGCTGGAACGGCGAACGCCCGAAGGAAGGCTACGGCCTCAAGTCAGCCTCGCAGAACACCTTCGAGGTCGATTGGGTGAAGGCCTGGCAACGTAGCCGCTGAACCCGCCCGCCATGCCCGCCCCCCGCCTCGCCCGACTCTCCAGCGCCGCCTTCACCCGCGTCGCGTTGGGTTGCCTCTGGCTCGTCGCCTGGCTGCCTTGGTCCTGGCAGCGCGGCCTCGCCGACGCTTTCGGCGCCTTCGCCTTCCACGTCCTGCGGATCCGCCGCCATGTGACGCTCGTCAATCTTCGCGTGTGTTTCCCGGAACTCGCCGAATCCGCCCGCCGCACGTTGGCGCGCCGTCACTACCAGTCCCTCGCCCTCGGCATCCTGGAAGTCGCGCGTTGCTGGTGGCGACGGCCAGCGGCCCTGCCCCCTTGCCGCATCGAAGGCGTCGAAGCGCTGGAGAAGACCTTGGCGACGGGACGCGGCGTGCTGCTGGTCTCCGGCCACTTCACGACGCTCGAGATAGCCGGCCGCATGCTCGCCCTGCGGACGCCGATCTGCTGCCTCTACCGCGACCCGAACAATCCCGTGCTGGCCGACCTGCTCCGCAAGCACCGTACGGCCTGGGCCAACCGCGCCATCGAGATGCGCGACATGTCCGGCCTCATGCGCGCCCTCCGCGACGGCGAAGCGGTCTGGTACGCGCCCGACCAAGGCAAGTGGACGCCGCAGTCGGCGGTGCTCCCGTTCTTCGGCCGGCCCGCCATCACCAACCTGTCGACGTCGCGCCTGGCGAAGATGTCCGGCGCCGCGGTGTTCACCTTCTTCCCGCGCCGCGAGAAGGACGGCGCCTACGTGCTCACGATCAGCCCCGCGCTGGCCGACTTCCCTACCGCCGATCCGGAAGCCGACACCTTGCGCCTGACGGCGATGCTGGAAGACGCCGTCCGCGCGGCCCCCGAGCAGTACCTCTGGGTCCATCGCCGCTTCAAGGGCTTCAAAGGCAATCCCGTCAGCCCTTACTGAGCGAGCACGCGCCGGAAGTGGGCGACCAAGGCCGCCAGGTGCGCCTCCTTGCCGTAACGGGCGAGCGCGCTCGCCCGGCCGGCACGCGCCTGCCCGCGGCGGGCGGCCTCATCCGACAGCAGGGCCCTCGTCGCGGCGGCCATGGCCCCGCAGTCGCCCGACGGCACGGCGACGCCGGCGCCGCCGCCGATGACCTCCGCCAGGCCGCCGACCGCGAAGGCGACCACCGGGACTTCGCAGGCCATGGCCTCGATCGCGGCCAGGCCGAAGGGCTCCTCGCGCGAAGGCACGACGACCACGGAAGCGTGCGGCAGCAGGAGGGCGACGTCTTCGCGATGGCCCAGCAGGCGGACGCCTTCAAGCGGCAGTCCTGAAGGCAGCTCGCCGCCGCCGATGACGGCGAGCACGGCGTCGGGCCGGGCGCGGCGCAGTTCCGCGAAGGCGCGCACGGCGAGGTCCTGGCCTTTGCGGCGCGAGATGAGGCCGACGACCGCGACGACCGGGGTGCCGGCCGCGACACCGAGCGCGTCGCGCAAGGGGTCAGGCTCGCCGGCGGACGCCGGACTGAAATCGGCGGCGTCGACGAAGTTAGGCAAGGTGACGACTTCGGTCATCCAGTTCCACGGCAGCAGCCGATGGCGGCGCGCGACGTCGGCGGACACGGCGATCAGCAGGTCATGGAAGCCGGTATGCAGCTGCGGATGGTTCGCGTGCAGGTGCGCCACGCTCCGGATGCCGTGCCGTTGGCGGAGGATGGCGGCGAAGTTGCCGGACCGCGTCAGGTGGGAGTGGATCAGTTCGATGCCGTGCCGCCGGCACCAGGCGGCCGCGCGGTCGCCCTCGTCGAACGGCCAGCGCGTGAAGTCGGTGCGCAGCACCGGGACGTCGGCCGGAAGGTCGCGCCCGACCCACGAGTCCTCCTCGCAGGCCAAGGCGGCGTCGTGCCCTGCGGCGCGGAGCTGCCACAGGATACGGCGGGCGTAGACGGCCGCGCCGTTCACGCCGCGGTTGGAGGATGCGACCAGGACACGCATGGGTCAGCGGAGTTCGAAACGATAGCTGGCGACGGCCTCCGACTCGACCGGGGCGCGGTTGCGCGTGGCGGGCTCGAAGGTCGACGCCCGGGCGGCCGCCAACGCGGCCTCGTCGAGCAGGCGGCTGCCCGAACTGGCGGTGAGCTCGACCGCGCGCACGGTGCCGTCGGCGGCGAGCGCGATGCGGACGCCGACGACGCCGGCGACGCCGGCGCGACGCGCCCGCTCCGGATAGGCGGGCTCATGCCGCGTACGGAAAGCGGGCGGCACGAAGATCTCCATGACGGGGGCGGGAGCGGCGACCGCCATGCCGCGAGGCTCGGCCGCCACGGGCGCCACGACGGCGGGCGCAGCGGCCACCGGGGCGGTCGCCGGGGGGAGCACGGCGGCCGGCACGGGGACGAAGGCCGGGGTCACGGGCAGGGTCAGCCCCGCGCCGAGGGCGGCGCCTTCCTTGGCCTCGCCGGGCAAAGCGACGGGCTCCGGCATCAAGGTCACGAGGATATGGCCGCCCTCCGTGGTCGGCTCGCCGGCGCCGCGCAGGCCGCCGATCCAGACGGCGCCCAAAGCCATCGCGTGGACGCAGGCCACCGCGGTCCAGATCAGACGATGACGGCGGCGGTCAGACACGCAGGGAGGGTCGGAGCGACGGCGAGTTCAGTCAAGAACGGGGCGTGTCATTTCGTGAGGTCGGGCGGCACCATCCACAGCAGGCTCCAGGCGCCGAACGGCCTCGCCCGGTCCGGCTTGCTCCGCCGTTCCAAAGCCATCAGCCCGGCCTTGCGGAAACGGATCCCTTCGCCGCCGTCGGGCAGACCGAGCAGGAGCGCGGCCAGCTCCGCAAGGTGCGGATTATGACCGACGAGCAGGCGGCTCCGCCGGGCCTTGGCGACGATCGCCGCGGTCTTGCGCGGGTCGGCCTCCGGCTCGAGTCCGGCGAACACTTTCAACGGCAAGGCGGAGCGGGTCGCCAGCCGGAGCAGCTGCGCCGTCCGGACCGCGCGCACCAGCGGGCTGTGTTCGATCGCGTCGACTTCCGCCAAGGGCGCGAGGCCTGCGCCCTGCGCCAGCAGGGCGACCTGCCGCTGCCCGTGGGCCGTGAGGTCGCGCGAGACGTCCGGCGTCCCGGGGACGGCTTCGGCATGGCGGAGCAGGTAAAGTCGCATGGCGGGAAGGTGACGACCGGCGGAGCCGATGCAAATCGGACTTGCTCCGCCGTCCCGTCCGTCAACCAATCGCCCGTGCGCTTCGTCGCGACCGCCCTCCTCCTCTGCGCCGCGCTCCCCGCGGAGACGGCCGCCCAGACGCGTTACTCGTCCCAAGGCATGCGGGTGGACGGCACGATCTGCGTCGACGCGGCGACGGGGGCCGTCCTCGCGCAGACCACCGCCGATTATCCGGGCAGCCCGGCCAGCGTGACCAAGCTCATGACGCTCCTGCTGGTCCTCGAGGACATCCGCGACGGCAAGATGACGCTGCGCAGCCGGGTCGGCGTCACCAAGGAAGCGGCCGGCACGGGCGGCTCGCAGATCTGGCTGGCCGTGGGCGAGACCTTCACGGCGGAAGACATGCTCTACGCCCTGATGCTGAAGTCCGCCAACGACGTCGCGGTGGCGCTGGCGGTCGACCGCGCCGGCAGCACGCCGGACTTCGTCGCCCGCATGAACCGCCGGGCCGCCGAACTCGGCATGACCCGCACCCGCTTCGTCACCCCCAACGGCCTGACCTACGGCAAGGGCCCCCATGACGCCACGACCGCGCGCGATCTCGCCAAGCTCGCCGTCGTCCTCTGCGGCATGCCGGAAGCCCTCCGCTTCACGTCGGCCAGGCGGTACGTCCTCCGTCGCCCGCTCAAGCCGATGGAGGTGCTGAACCATAACCACCTGCTGGATTCCTTCCCCGGTTGCGACGGCCTGAAGACCGGCTGGACGGAAGCAGCCGACGCCTCGATCGTCACCACCGCCAAGGTCGGCGAACATCGGGTCATCGCGGTCGTGCTGGGCTGCCAGAGCCCCTTAGGTGCCAAGGCCGAGCAACGACTCCGCGACCAACTGGCCGCCGATCTGATGAAGGCCGGCCTGGCCAAACTCCAAGCCCAGCCCCGGCTCCCGGCGCTCAAGCCGGCCCCCAAAGTCATCGTAAAACCCAAGGAAGAGCCCGGTTTCTGGGACTGGCTGGGGGATTTGTTTAGCTTCTAACCCCCGGCCGGAAGGGGGTGGAAAGAAGTAGTGAACATTTGTTCATTTTGCTTGCCACGTTCGCTGGGCGCGGCAATTTCGATTCCGCATACCCAACGTTATGTCCGCCAAATCCGAACCCACCGCTAAGGAAAAATCTGCCAACCAGGCAGCCGAGAAGAAGACCCTCGATCTGGCTCTCTCCGCCATCAACAAGCAGTATGGCGACGGCACCCTGATGCGCATGGGAGACGCGACCAAGATGCAGGTCTCGACCGTGTCCACCGGCTCGGTGGCCATCGACCTCGCCTTGGGCGTCGGCGGCCTCCCCCGCGGCCGTATCGTCGAGATCTTCGGCCCGGAATCCTCCGGTAAGACGACCCTCTGTCTCTCCATCATCGCCGAGATCCAGCGCCAGGGCGGCAACGCCGTCTTCGTGGACGTCGAGCACGCCCTCGACCCCCGCTACTCCAAGGTCGTCGGCGTCGACCTCGACAACCTCCTGGTCTCCCAGCCCGAATCCGGCGAAGACGCCCTCAACATCGCCGAGACCCTCATCCGCTCCGGCGCGGTCGACGTCATCGTCATCGACTCCGTCGCCGCCCTCGTCTCCAAGCAGGAGCTCGACGGCCAGATGGGCGACTCCACCGTCGGCGTCCAGGCCCGCATGATGAGCCAGGCCATGCGCCGCCTCACGGCCGCCATCAGCCGCACGAACTGCGTGGTGATCTTCACCAATCAGATCCGCGAAAAGATCGGCGTGATGTTCGGCAGCCCCGAGACCACCCCCGGCGGCCGCGCCCTGAAGTTCTTCTCCTCCGTCCGTATCGACATCCGTCGCATCGGCCAGATCAAGGAGCCTTCCGGCAAGGTCATCGGCAACCGCACCAAGGTCAAGGTCGTGAAGAACAAGGTCGCCCCTCCCTTCACGGAGTGCGAGTTCGACATCATGTACACCGAAGGCATCTCCCGCTCCGGCTCCGTCCTCGATCTCGGCATCGAACACAAGATCCTCGAGAAGAAGGGCGCCTGGATCGCCTATAACGGACAGCTCATCGGCCAGGGCCGCGAAGCCGCCAAGGACTACCTCATCAAGAACCCGAAGGTCCTGGAGGAACTCCAGAAGACCATCATGGAGAAGGTCCAGGTCGTCGGCGGCATGACCCTCGGCGTCGGCGTCGCCGAGAACGTCACGGCCGAATAACCCATCGTTGTTGGCTAGCCATAGCCCGGGCCGCACGAAAGTGCGGCCCGTTTCATTGACGGAGTCCGCTCAGCGCACCTCTTCGACCTTGAGGGTCGAATCGACGGGCTTGATCGTCGCCTTGAGCGCGGCGGCCAGTCGGTCGAACTCGACCTGGGAGGTCTTCACGACGGCCTCGATGTCCTTCTTGGCTTCAGGACCCCGGAAAAGCGTCTTGATCTGCTTGGTCTCGTAAGCCTGCTTCTCGGCCACGGCCTTCCAGATCTTGGCGAACGCCGGCGAGGTGGGGTTCTGCGGGAACTCGGCCGCGAGGTTCACGCCCTTGGCGAGCTCGGCAGCGGTGAAGATCTTCGCGACGTCACCCCAGGTGACCTTGACCTGCGCGCTCTTGGCGCCGACGACCCGCAGGGTCAGTCGGTTCAGCTTCTTCTGGAAATCGGCCAACGCCACGCCGGCGGCGATCGTGCCGTCCTTGGTGACGTCGCCCGGTTCGAACGAAGCGGGGAGGCGGAAGCTCCGCAGCGAGATCACGCCGCCTTCGGCCTTCATGATGCGCTGGCCGTAACGGGCGTCCGCCTTGCCGGTCGCCAGGTCCACGTCGATCTGGCCGACGTCGCCGCGCAGGCCGAGGCCTTCGAGGAAGGCGGTCGCCATCACGACATGGCCGGCCCAACCGGGGTGCACCCCGTCGTTGCCTTCGAGCTTGAAGCCTTCGCCGTACTTGGCGCGCGCCTGATGGCCCTTCACGAGCATCGGCCAATAGACGTCGGCGAAGGCGACCTGCTCGGCCTGCGCGACCTCGATGCCGATGTTGCGGAAGTTGAGCAACGCGAGGTTGAGCTCCTGCCAGGTGCCCTTCGCCGTCTTCACCCACGGCGGGACGGAATGGATCGTGCCGGCGGAGCCGAGCACGACGCGCACCCCGGCTGCCTTGAACTTACGCACGACGGCGGTCTGGTTCGCGCGATAGGTCGCGGCGAGGGCGTCGTCCTGCGGCACGTAGCGGAAATCGTTCATGCCGTAACAGGTGGTCGCGATGGTCGGCTTGAAGCGCAGGACGTCGTTGTCCATGCGCTTGAGGAAACCGCCGGCCTGCTCGCCGCTCCACCCGTACTGGCGGACGGTGACATGCAGGTCGGAGCGGGCGGCGACGATGTACGCTTCCATCAGCAGGCTGTACATCTTCTGCTCGGTGATGGAGTCTCCGCAGATCGCGAGCCGGTCGCCCTTCTGCAGCAACGGGGCCGGAGTCTTCGGCGCGAGCCGGCCGACATACTCGGGCGGGACGATGTCCGGACGGGGCTGGGTCTGCTGGCAGCCGACCAGACCGAGACAAAGGAACAGGAACGCGCTGGGGTATCGCATGCGTCCTTGTTTACGGATACCGAGGGGCGAATCTACCTTCTTCTCTCCCCCGCTTGCTTTCCAGGGAGTTTTTCTTCATGTTGTATGTCCCCTGCGGTGTTCGACACCCGCGGCAGCCTCCCTTCCCTACGAACATAATATACGGGAGGTGCGACCCGACCGGCCTCGTCCGAGCCGTGGCAACGTACCGCCCACCTAAATCCAGGAACAAGTGGAGCTCCAATCGGAATCGGCACAGGCGGGGGACCTTTTTTGAGAGACAGATTTGAGATGGCGGATGGAAGTTGAGCGATGGGTAGGGATGCGGTGACATCGCATCCGGCTGACCCGAGGCAGGATCGGGACCGCGTCATGCCCTCTACTCTGAAAAGGGCGCGGCGTAGCCACGCCCCTACCTTGCGTTCACGTATTGGCCTAACCGCCAACCGCTATCCGCCAACCGCTTTAAGCTGCGCTTAACCCAGCTTCAACGCCCCGCCTTCGCAGAGGGTCGGATTGCCGAAGGTCTTCATGGGATGACCGAAGCCTTGGGCGATCGCCATGAGCAGACGGTTGTGCGGCTCCTTCTTGAACTTGAGAGCGCGGCCGGTCTTGAAGCCGAGGCCGCCGCCGATGAGCACCCAGGGGATGTCCTCGAGCGTGTGGCTGTTGCCCTTCCCGAGCTCGTTGGTCCAGACGATGGTGGTGTTGTCCAGCATGTTGCCTTTGCCGTCCGGCTCGGGGGTCTCCTGCAGACGCTTGGCCAGGTGCGCGATCTGCCCGGCGAACCAGGAGTTGATCTTGGTGAGCTTCTCGACCGAGCTGCTGTTGAGGTCCGGGTCGTGCGACAGCGCATGGTGGCCTTCCTCGATGCCGATCCATTTCATGCGGGCGCCGCCCACGGAGTTGGTGAACTGGAACGTCGAGACGCGCGCGAGGTCGTTCTGGAACGCGCTGATGAGGAGCTCGGCCTGCAGGCGCGTGATCTGCGGGATGCTGTCGTTCTCGAGCGGCACGCCCGGTTCCGGCGGATGCGGCACCTTGAGGGCCGCCTGGGATCGGCTTTCCTTGAGGCCTCGTTCGAGCTCGCGCAGCGCGGTCGCGTGCTGGTCAAGCAAGGCGCGGTCGCCCTTGTCCACGGCGGCGGCGACCTTGGCGATGTCGTCCTTGAGGCCGTCGAGGACGGAGCCGAGGTTCTCGCCTTCCTTCATCGAACCGTAGAGCTTGTCGAAGAGTTCGTAAGGGCTGGAGATGGGCGCGACCGGCTGGTTGGGGCCCGCGTAGCTCCAGCGCGTCCAAGGGTCGGCGCGGTTCCCGACGGCGACGCCGACCTCGAGCGAGCCGAGGCGGGTCTTGGTGCGCGGGTCGGCCTGGAGATGGGCGCGGATGACCTGGTCGACGGAAGGACCGCTGGCCCAGCCGGCCGGCGCGCCGCCGCCGCCCATGATGTTGCCAGGGAAGAGCTCGATGCCGGTGAGCAGGCAGCTCATGCCGCGCATGTGCGAATCGCCGTCGCCGCGGACGCGGTTATTGACGCCCTTGAGCGTGAGCAGCTTGTCCTTGAAAGGCTCGAAGGGCTTCATGATCGCCTTGAGCCTGAAATTCGCGCCTTCCTCGTCAGGCCAGAAGGCGGGCGGGACGACGCCGTTGGGCGAGAAGACGAAGATCACGCGCTGGCGGCGGCCGGGGGCCGGCTCGGCGGCGCCGAGCGTGGCGAGACCGCCGAGGAGCGGCAACGCGGCGGCCGAAAGGCCGAGGCGACGGAGGAATTCGCGACGATGTTGGAGGGTCATGGGCTTAGCGGGCGGAAGGGGCGGCGGGGGCGGTGACGGTCGGACGCAGGGCGGCGACGACCGCGACCTCGACGGCGAGGTTGCGGACATGGAAGCCGTCGGCGCGGAACTTGTCCGTCAGCCGGCCGACGAGCTCGGGCGAATAGGCGGCCGGGGGCTGCTTCACGAGCGAGTGGAAGAGGTTGCGCACGAAGCCGGCCTGGCCGGCCTGGCTCTCCGCGGCATGGAGGCCCACGTCGCGGGCGCCGGTGAGCTTGAGCACCGTGCCGTCCGCGGCGACGTACTCGGAGACCGGGTCGACGGGCTTCTGGTTGTCGGTGGCGCGCACGCGCCCGACGGCGTCGAAACGCTCGAAGCTGAAGCCGAGCGGATTGATGGTGACGTGGCACGACATGCAGGCGGGCTTGGAGGTCAGTTCGGTGACCTTCTCACGCATGGTGAACGAGGGGTCGAACTTGTCGTCCATGAAGGCGATGGCCATGGGCGGCGGCTTGAGCATGCGCCCGAGGATGTTACGCGTCACGAAGACGCCGCGATGGATCGGAGAAGTGGACTTGGTGTACGAGAAGGTCGCTAGGAGGTAAGGATGCGTCAGCACGCCGGCGCGCTGGTCGGCGTCCATCTTCACCGGCTGGAAGCCGTCGCCCGGCGCGATCTTCTGGCCGTAGAACTTCGCGAGGCGCTGGTTCATCAGGATGGTGTCGCCGAGGAGGAGCTGGCGGTAGTCCGACTTCTCCGACCAGACGATGCTCTCGGCGAAGAGGTCGAGCGAGGTGCGCAGGTCCATGACCACGCCCTGGTCGAAGCCGGGATATTCCTTCTGGTCCTTGGCGATCTCGGCGCCTTCCTCGACGTGCAGCCAATCATGCAGGAAGTCGCGCAGCTTGGCCTTGGCGCGCGGGTCCTTCATCATGCGCTGGGCGTGCGGGCGGACCTGGGCTTCGGTCTGCAGCTGGCCGGCGGCGGCGGCCTTCAGCAGCGTGGCATCAGGGACGGAATCCCAGAGCGCGAGGGCGAGGCGCGAGGCGACGGCGTAGTCGTCCTGCGGACCGATGCCGGGGTACAGGAAGGCGGGGTTGGAGAGCGTGAAGATGAAGGCGCGCTTGGCGGCGACCTCCGGGGCGACGTCGCCGGCGTAGAGCGCGGCGAGGTCGGCCTTCTGCTCGTCGGTCAGCGGCCGGCGGTAGGCGAGCTGGGCGAAGCGCAGCGAGAAGGCCTTGAGCTTCTCGGCGCGGTCCGGGGCGTCGGCCTTGGTACCGGCGAGGCCGAACACGCCCGGGCCGATCATCGCGGAGACCTGCAGCGCGCCCTTGGCGACGGCCTCGGTCCATTCCCGTGAGACGGAGGAACCGCGTTCGTAGCCGATGCTGCCGTCATCCGGCGGCAGCGGCACGGAGACGACGTTGACATGGGAAGACCAGGCCGGCGAAAGGCGCGCGCGCGGGACCACGGTCCAGTCGCCGCCGGGCGGACGCCACTCGAGCTTCAAGCCTGCGGTCTTGTCCTTGTACTTGAAGAACTCGACCTTGATGGGGTAGCTGCGCCCGCCGAGCAGGAAGACGGAGGCGTGGGCCGAACGCGACATGCCGGAGCTCACCCAGAGGTCGATGAGGGCGTTCTTCTCGTTGCCGCCTTCCGGCGGATTCACGTACAAGCGGACGCCATTGGGCGAGGTGACGCGGAATTCGTATTCTCCGGTATCGGGGGCGAGCACGGAGCCGGTCCAGTTGATCGAAAACTGGGCGGCATAGGTGCCCTTCTCGGGAGCCTTGTCGCCGAAGTCGAAGTCGATGACGGGGTCGACCTGCTTCTTGAAGGTCGTCTCCGGCCGGTTGCGGTCCGGCATCTTGGGGTCGCGCTCCGGGCGCTCGCGGTAGGTGCCGGCCAGGCCGCCCGACTCGGTCGTACCGGTGGCGCCACGGAGCGACCCGAGCAGGTCGGCGATGCTCTCGCGGTACTGGCGGACGGTGAGGTGGGCGAGTTCGATCCGCGGCGGATGGTTCCGCGCGCGGGCCTCGGCGGAGTAGAAGGCCTGATGGATATGCTCGGCGACGGCGGTGGCGTCGGCCATCGAGAGGGTGCCGGGATCGTCCTCGGGCATCTCACGGGCGATGTACTTGGCCAGGGACGCGACCGACTTCTCCCCGACGAGGGGCTCGTCCGACTTGCCGGCGACGCCTTCGCCCGCCGGCCCATGGCAGCCCATGCAATCCTGACGGTAGACGGCTTCGCCGGCCCGGGGCGCGGCCAGGTTCTTCTTATGATAGCGCTGACCTTGGCGGCCGGCGAAGGCGAGGACGGCCACGCCGACGACGGCGAGTCCGACCTTGATGGACCGGGAGATGGGCATGGGGTTATGACCCTCAAGGACACACGATAGTTTCCCTAAATCAAGCCCGCCTCTCCGAAACTGAACCAGCCTTTCCCCGCCGGATCGGCCTCCGGGCGGCCCACGACGACGTGGTCCAATAATTCGACGCCGACCACCCTCCCCGCGTCGGCGAGCTGCCGCGTCACCGCCCGGTCCGCCGGACTCGGCGTCGGGTCGCCGCTCGGATGATTATGGGCGACGATGGCCGCCGAGGCGGCGTGCTTGAGCGCGTGCCGGAAGACCTCGCGCGGATGCAGGAGCGCGCTCGTCGCGGTGCCGGAGCTGACCTCATGCAGGGCGAGCAGGCGGTTCCGGCGGTTGAGGCAGAGCACCCAGCACTTCTCCACGGCGAGCCCGGCCGCGAAAGGCTCGAGCCGCGCCCAGACCTTCGCCGGCGCGTCGAGCTTCTCCCCGGGATCCTGCGCGCGTTCGCGGATCCGCCGGGCCAGCTCCATCGCGGCCGCCAGCTCGGCGGCCTTGGCGGGGCCGAGCCCGTGGACGCGCCCGAAGTCGTGCGTGTCCCAGGTCGCGAGGGCGGCCAACGTGCCGGATTCGGCGAGCAAGGCCGAGGCGACGACGGGCGCGGGCGCGCCCTTGGTGCCCGCGCCGATCAGCAGTTCGATGAGCTCGGCGTCGAGGAGGGCGCGCGGCCCGAGGCGGACGAGGCGTTCGCGCGGACGATCTTCCGGAGGTTGCATCCTCCGATGAGCGTCGCGGCCGCCCGCGGGCACAACGCAGGTTATGCCCCAGCGGAACCCTTCAGGCCGCGCCGCCGGCCTTCTCGTCGAGGAAGGTGACCTTGCCGGTCTTGAGGTCGTACATGGCGCCATGGATGGCGATCTTCCCCGCCGCCTCCAGCTCACGCAGCGTACGGCTGGCGGAACGGATGCTGGCGATCGTCCGGACCACGTTGCGCGTGGCCACGTCGTCCACGAAGACCAGCTTCGTCTCCGGGGTCACCCAACCGCCGTGCGGCTTGGTGCCCGGTTCGATGGACTTCTGGATCTCATTGACCAGCGCGTCGAGATGCTCGCACCCGGTCGCCTTCGAGGCGGTGTTGCCGGTCTCGAACAGCTCCACCGCGGCCTTGACCGCGCCGCAGCCGGTGTGGCCCATAACGAGCACGAGCCGGGAGCCGGCCAACGCGCAGGCGAATTCCATGCTGCCGAGGACCTTCTCCTTGGCCACGTTGCCCGCGATGCGGATGACGAAGGCGTCGCCGACGCCCATGTCGAAGATCAGTTCCACGGGGCTGCGAGAGTCGATGCAACTGAGCACGACCGCCATCGGATATTGGGCGGCGGCCGTCGCGTCGACCTGGCGGGAAAGGTCCCGCGTGAGGCGGCGGCCGGTCACGAACCGTTCGTTGCCTTCCTTGAGGAACTGGAGGACGCGCTCCGGGGTCAGCTGCGCCTGCACCTCGCGGGTGCTGACGTCCACGAACTGGATCTCGTCCGCCATCACGTAGCGCTCCTTGAAGCCCACTAGGCTCACCTTGAGGTTGCGGGCCGTCGCGGTCTGCCTGCGGAAGTCTTCGATCAGGTCGAGGATGTCCGGGTCGATGTAGTCCGTGTTCCGGGCATCCAGCACCACGTGGCCGTTCGACGGCACGGCTTCGAGGGCCTGCTCGAGCGCGGCGCGGTTGAGGAAGCTCACCTGGTTGGCGAACTCGATCCGGAGGACGTCGCCGCTCACGTGGCGCTCCATGAAGCGGAGCATGGGGCGGCGGTAGTTGCTGTGCAGGATGAAGGCCAGGCCGGTGCCGAGGCCGATGAGGACGCCGACCAGCAGGTCCGTGAACACGATGGCCGCGACCGTGACGACGAAGGGGACGAACTGGCTGCGGCCCTCCGTCCACATCTGGCGGAAGAGCGCCGGGCTGGCCAGCTTCAGGCCCGTGACGATCAGCACCGCGGCCAGCGAGGCCAGCGGGATCTCGTTCAGCCAACGCGGGGCGAAGAGCACCAGCAGGCAGAGGAGCGCGCCGTGGAAGAAGGCCGAGAGGCGGCTCGCCGCGCCCGCGTTGATGTTGACCGAGCTGCGGACGATGACCGAGGTGATCGGCAGGCCGCCGAGGAGGCCTGACACGATGTTACCGGCACCCTGCGCCATGAGCTCCCGGTTCGGCGGACTCACCCGTTTGCGCGGGTCCAGCTTGTCCACGGCCTCGAGATTGAGGAGCGTCTCGAGCGAGGCGACGACGGCGATGGTGACGGCGGCCATGACGATGGCGGGGTTGCCGAAGGCCTTGAGGTCCGGGCTGGGCAGGGCCCGCAGGAAATCCCCTAGCCCGGTCACCGTCGGCAGCTGCACCAGGTGGGAGGGCCCGATGACCCACGGGCTGCCCGCTACCTTGAAGACCAGGTTGGCCGCCACGCCGAGCAGCACCACCACCAGCGGAGCGGGGATCAGCGAGTTCTTGAACCGGCTCCGATCCCACGCGAGCAGGACCGCGAGCGACACCAGCCCGACCATCATCGCGCCGGGATCCAGGTCGAACAAGGAGGAGAACAGCTCCGAGAGCGTGTTCTTGCCGTCGACCTGCAGGAAGCCCATGTCTCCTTCCGGATCCGCGTCATGGCCGACCATGTGGGGGATCTGCTTGAGGATGAGGATGAGCCCGATCGCGGCGAGCAGGCCCTTGATGACGCTCGAGGGGAAGAACGCCGCGATGAATCCGGCGCGCAACGCCCCGAGGAGGACTTGGATCGCCCCCGCCAGGATCACCGCCACGAGGAAAGCCTCATAGGAACCGAGCACCGCGACCTGTGCCAGCACCACGGCGACCAAGCCCGCCGCCGGGCCGCTCACGCTGGTATGCGAGCCGCTCAGCCATGAGACCAGGAGGCCCCCCACCACTCCGCTGACGATGCCCGCCACCATCGGGGCGCCCGAGGCCAGGGCGATGCCGAGGCACAAAGGCAGCGCGACGAGGAAGACGACCAGTCCGGCGGCGAGGTCCTTGGGCAGGGAACTCCAGGCTGACGAAGGAGCGGGAGAGACGGGCGAAAGGTCGGAGGATTCGGACATGGGGGTATGGGCAACATAGATAATTTACGATGCCGAAGGTTCAAGCCTGTCCGCACCTGAACCCCATCTAAGACTTTAATGCTGATATCCGGTGACGAATCGGCGTCCTTCCGGCCATTCCCAAGATGCGCCCCGAACTGCTCAAACCCGCCCTGCTCACCGTCGGCCTGCTCAGCCTCTCGAACATTTTCATGACCTTCGCCTGGTATGGGCACCTACGTACCATGCAGCAGAGCCCATGGTGGGCGGCCGCCTTGGTCAGCTGGGGGATCGCCCTCGGAGAATACCTGATCATGGTCCCGGCCAACCGGCTGGGCCATGGCGGGGGTCTCTCCGGCGCCCAACTGAAGATCATTCAGGAGTGCGTGACGCTCGCGATCTTCGTGCCTTTCATGCTCTTCTTCTTAGGCGAAAAGTGGAAATGGGACTATTTATGGGCGTTTTGCTGCCTCCTGGGGGCGGTTTTCTTCATCTTCCGGCCGGACCAAGGTTGAAACTCCGCCCGCGCCGCGGTGTAATATCCACAAGATGAAGACACCCCTGCTCGCCTGGCTCGCCGCCGCATCCGTCGCGTTCGCCGCCAACACCGGCACCACCAAGAAGCCGAGCGGCCCGACGCCGCCTGGCGGCAACAAGACGGCCGCCACGGAGAAGGCGGAGAAGGAGCAGAAGCCGAAGAAGGGAGCCAAAGCCGAAGCGCCGACCGCCGCCCCCGAGGCCGCGGCCGATCCCGTCTCGCTCGTCGTGCAGACGGTCGACGCCACGACGCAGATGGCCCTGGACGCCGCGAAGGCCGCGCAGGCCGAGGCCGACAAGCTCGCCGCCATCGGCACGGGCAAGGTCGTCGGCTCAGCCTCCAACGCCAAACTCGCCGAAGCCGCGGTCGTCACCGGCGCCGCCGTCGCCAAGGAACTCTCCAAGCCGAAGAAAGAATCCGATGAAGCCCAGCCGGAGACGAAAAAGCCGGAATCCAAGAAGCCCGAAAAGCCCGAGCCGAAGTCCGAGAAGAAACCGACGCCCGAGAAGCCCAAGAAGGCTGCCGGCGCCTGAACGGCCCAGCTCCATCCCGAGGAAGCCCCGCCCGACGGGGCTTTTTCATGCCCACCGCGGGAGGCTTGCAACTTCCCCTCACCCACGATGTTTAATCCGTAACCCCATGCGCACGCTCGCCCTGCTCTTCGTGGCCGCCCTGGCCGTCGCCGCCGAACCCGTCAAGGAAGCCGCCCCGACTCCGCCCGCGCCCGCGCCCGCCGCACCGAAGCCTTTCTTCGATCCGAACGCGCCCGCCCCCACCGTCGATCCGACCCAGCCTACGCCGGAACCATCGCTCCCCGAGCCCGAGAAAAAGAAGAAGCCCGTCGTCCCCGAGCGTAAGAAGAAGAAGGAGAAGAAGTGAGCCTGCGGCAGGGACAGGGCTAGGGACAGGGCTAGGCAATATTAGCCGGGGACGCGTCATGACATAACTGCTTCGCGGCAAGGCTGATCACCCTTGATCAGTCGCAGTTGCGCGAGGTGGCTCAACCCTGCCACCCGACACCCGAGGCCGCCACCTGCCACCCGAAGTGATGACAAGCCCTAGCCCTAGCCCTAGCCCTGGCCCTGGCCCTAAAAACTAATCCACCAGGATCTCGCGGGGACTCGAACCGTTCTCGGGACCGACGTAACCCTTGTCGTGGAGGATGTCCATGATGCGGGCGGCGCGGTTGTAGCCGAGCTTGAGGCGGCGCTGCAGCATCGAGACCGAGGCGCGGCGGGTCTCCTTGATGATCGCCCAGCTCTGGGCCACCAGCGGGTCTTCGCCTTCCTCGCCCTCGGCGCCGTCCTCGCCGCCTTCGGCGCCGTCCTTGATGGCCTTGATGACGTCCTGGGCGAACTCGGGCTTGCCGTTCTTCTCGGCGAGGAACTCGACGATGGCGGCGACCTCCTGCTCGCCGACGAACGCGCCCTGCACGCGGTTGAGCGTGGCGCTGCCGGGCGGCACGAAGAGCATGTCGCCGTTGCCGATGAGGGTCTCGGCGCCGCCGCGGTCGAGGATGGTGCGCGAGTCGATCTGCGAGGTGACCTTGAAGCCGATGCGCGTAGGCAGGTTGGCCTTGATCAGGCCGGTGATGACGTCCGTCGACGGACGCTGCGTGGCGAGCACGAGGTGGATGCCGGCGGCGCGGGCCAGCTGGGCGATGCGCGCGACGGAGGTCTCGATGTCCTGCGCGGCGACCATCATGAGGTCGGCCATCTCGTCGATGATGCAGACGATGTAAGGCAGCTTCTCGGTCTGGACGCGGACGCCGTCGTCGACGGCTTCCTCGGCCGCGGCCGCGGCGGCGGCCTGCTCTTCGGGGCTGAGCGGGAGCTCTTCCTGCTTCGGCGCGCCGGCCTCCTTGGCGATCTTGGCGTTGAAGCCGGTGATGTTCTTCACGCCGCACTTGGCGAAGATCTTGTAGCGCTGCGACATCTCCGCGATGAGCCACTTGAGGGCGGCGGGCACGCGCTTGGGGTCGGTCTCGACCGGGATGAGGAGGTGCGGCAGGTTGTTGTAGATCTGCAGCTCGACCACCTTGGGATCGACCATGATGAAGCGCAGGTCCTGCGGCGTGCAGCGGTAGAGGAGCGAGACGATGACCGAATTGATGCAGACCGACTTGCCCTGGCCGGTGGCGCCGGCGATGAGCGCGTGCGGCATCTTGGCGAGGTCCTGGATGACGGGCTTGTTCGTGACGCTGTCGACGCCGAGCACCACGGGCAGCTCCATCTGGGCCTCGGCCCAGGCCTTGGATTCGATGATCTCGCGCAGGAGGACGGACTTGCGGTTCTTGTTCGGGATCTCGATGCCGACGGTGCCCTTGCCCGGCACGGGCGCCAGGATGCGCACGGCGACGGCCTCGAGGTTCATCGCGATGTTGTTCGAGAGGTTGGAGATCTTCTCCACGCGCACGCCCGGGGCGGGCTTGATCTCGTAACGGGTGATGGACGGGCCCTGCTGGATGCCGACGTCGACGCCGTTGGCCGGGTCGACGGGCACGCAGTCGACCTTGAACTGCTTGAGGGTCTCGATGAGGTCGGCGGCGCGCTTGCGGAAATCCTCGGGCTCGAGCTTCGAGTTCACGGACGGCTCATTGAGCATCTTGATCTCCGGGAACACGTAGTCGCCGCGCTTCTTGATGACCTGGCTGGCGCGGGCCTTCTCGATCTTGTCGGGCTGGACGACGAGCACCTTGCCGGCGTTGGGGCCGAGCGGTTCCGGGGCCTTGCGCGGGGGCCGGGTTTCGGGGACTGCTTCTCCGGCCTCTTCCGGCTCGTCCTTCTTCGCCTTGGCCTTCTCGGGCTTGGGCGTCTCGGCGGGCGAGATGCTCACGTTGTCGGGCCGGACGAGGTCGGGGCCGACGTCTTCTTCCTCGGCGGGGCCTTCATGCGGCGTGTCGACTTCGGCCGGGACGGATTTCGAGACGGGCTTCGCGGCCTCCTTCGGCTGCGGGACGGACATCACGGCGCCGACGACTTCCTGCTGCTTGCGGCGGAGTTCGGCGGCGGCCTGGTCGCGCCGGCGCTGTTCTTCGGCGGCCTTCAGGGCGGCGGCCTTGCGTTCGGCGTTCCACGCGCCGAAGGCGTCGCGCATCTCGGCGATCCAGGAGGACAGCGTGGCCTTGGGGTCGTCGGCGAGGGCGCCGAGGAGGCAGAAGCCGTAAGGGAAGACGAGGATCCAGGTGCCGTAGTCTCCGAGGATCGGACGGAAGACCGCGCCGTCGAGCGTCTCGCCGAGCACGCCGCCGGCGCCGCGCGGGTCGAAGGCGATGGCGACGTCCCGGGCGGTGCCGAGCCACAGCGTCAGGATGGGTGCGAAGAGGATGACGCACAGCGCCATCAGCGTGACCTTGACCGGCCACAGGGTGTGCGCGCGCTGGTTGAGCGCGAACCACGCCGCGGCGAAGAGGAAGAACGGGATGAGGAAGGCGGCGTAGCCGAACAGGGCGAAGACGACCACCGCGAGCGTGGCGCCGAAGGCGCCGCACGGGTTGTCGGTCAGGGTCGCGTCGGAGGCGGCCGGCAGGCCGAAGGTCTGCTCGAGCCACTGCGGGAGGAGGTTCTGGTCGGCGGCGCCCTTGAAGAGCATCGCCACGAGCAGGTAGGCGGCGCCGAGCGCGAGGACGGCGGCGAGGATCGGTCGGCTCTCGCTGGCCGGTCGGGCGAGCGTGGCGGAACGTTTGCGGGCGGGAGCGGGCATGGTTATTCGCCGAAAAGGGTGCCCTGCGAAGCGGCGTCCGCGGCGCCGGGCGGCAGCGGATCGGCGTGGATGTGGCGGGGCGGACGGGTGACGCGCGCGGCGAGGGCGCGGGCGCGTTCCTGGGCGAGGCGCTCGACCATGCCGGCGAGGGCGTGGCGGATCCACTTCGGGGTGAAGGACGCGGCGGAATAATCGCACGGGCCGTAGCCGTGCACGCGACCGGCCTGCAGGAGGGCGTCGTTCTGCGCGAACTCGGCTTCGCTCTCGGGCACGTAGACCGCGAAGGCCTTGCCGCCGTTCTTCCGCAGGAGCGAGAAGACCGGGACGTCGCTCGGGCCGTCGGCGACGTAGATCATGTTCTCGAAGGGCACGCGCCGGTCTTCGGGGCGGACGACGGCGTTGACGTCGATCTCGGCGTTCTTGTTCGAACCCTTGTTGATCTCGAAGAGGAAGCGGGTCTTGATGGTATTGTCGACCATCGCGGCGACCTGGGTGATCTCGGTCGGCAGGTCCAGCGAGAGCTCGTCCTGCTTGGTGAAGTGCGGGGGCAGCGGGTGTTCGAGGAACTCGCAGCCGTAGATGCCGTCGCAATGCGCGGCGAGCGAGGTGCCGCGGATCATCTCGGCGAGGCCGGTGCTGATGACGTAATGCTCGAGGATGACCTCGACGTTGTGCTTCCGGCCGAGCTCGCGGACATGCTCCTTGAGCGCGGGGAAGAACTGCGGCAGGCCCGGGCAGAGCTCGATCTCGGCCCCGAGCTCGCGGAGGCGGCGGTTGGTCAGGCCCTTCATGAGGCCGGACTTCACGTAGCTGAGCAGGTGGTTGAGGTAGACGGAATCCTTGGGCGTCCGGATGCCCTTGCGCGCGTACAGGGCCGGCAGCTGGTTGGTCTCCTTCCAGAACTGCTCCTCATCGACGCCGAAGGCCTTGAAAAGCGGGGTCTGCATGTACCCGGGACAGAGGGTCTTGTCGAAATCCCACACGCAGGTGACGACGTGGGTGCCGCGGAGCGCGGGTTCCTTGGGCTGCATATCGGTCGGGAAGGGATGAAGGTCGGGCTTGCGGAGGGGAGCCTGCCGCACTCCATTGAATAACGAACGGACGTCTTCTGTCCAAGCCCGATTAACCCCTTCTCCGATGTCCGCCGACCCCCTCCGCCCCGACCTGACCGGCTTCCGCCGCCGCCTGGCCGAGCTCGAGGGGCTGCTCGCCGATCCGGCGACGTTCGCCGACAACCGCCGGGCGGCCGCCCTCGGCGCCGAACTCCGCTTCACGTCCAAGGCGGTCAAGGCCGACGACGTGCTGGCGGGCCTGGAAAAGGAGCTCGCGGACGCCCGCGCGATGGGCGCCGAAGCCGATCCGGAGCTCCGCGCGATGGCCGCCGACGAGGTCGCCCGCCTCGCCCCGGCCGTCGAGGCGGCCCGCGGACAGCTCATCCGGGCCATCATTCCGCCCGATCCGGACGATTCTCGTAATGCTCTTGTAGAAATACGCGCCGGGACGGGGGGCGAGGAGGCCTCCCTCTTCGCCGCCGAGCTCCTCCGGGCCTACACCCGCTTCGCCGAGAAGCGCGGCTGGAAGCACGAACTGATGTCCCTGTCGCCGTCCGACCTGGGCGGCGTCCGCGACGCGGTCCTGCTCATCGAAGGCGAAGGCGCCATGGCCCACCTCCGCCACGAGGCCGGCGTGCACCGCGTCCAGCGCGTGCCCGCCACCGAGGCCTCGGGCCGCGTGCACACGTCGGCCGCCACGGTCGCCGTCCTCCCCGAGGCCGAAGAGGCCGAGGTGGTGCTGAAGCCGGAAGACCTCGACATGTCCGTGGCCCGGGCGAGCGGCGCCGGCGGCCAGCACGTCAACAAGACGGAGTCCGCGGTGCAGATCATCCACAAGCCGACGGGGCTCATGGTCTACTGCGCCGACGAACGTTCGCAGCTGCGCAACCGCCAGAAGGCCCTGCGCGTCCTCCGCTCCCGCCTGCTCGACCTGACCCGCGCCAAGGAACGCGAGGCGCGCGCCCAGGACCGCAAGACGCAGGTGGGGTCGGGCGACCGCTCCGAACGCATCCGTACTTACAACTTCCCCCAGAACCGCATCACCGACCACCGCATCGACCTCACGGTCCACGGCATCGAGCAGGTGCTCGAAGGCGACCTCGACGCGCTGATCGACGCGCTGTTCGACGCCGACCTGCGCCAGCGGGCCGAAGCGATCACTCGGCGCTGAGGCGGAGCCGCGCCTGGTCGGCGGCGACGACGAAGTCGCCGGCCGCCGGATCGCCGTCGTCGATCCACGCGTCCACGAGCCGGAGGCAGCGCTCGTACGCCAGTCCTGGTTCGGCGGGCGTGAACACGATCATGGGCCCGCCCGTGGCCTTGGCGCCGGCGAAGCGCCAGGCGCCCTCCAGCGGGCATTCCGTGATGAGGCGATGGATGCGGCGGGCGCGGGCGGCGCCGAGGGAGGCGGCGAGCTCGCCGTCGGCCGGCCAGTCCCGACGTTCGGAGCGCTCCGAGAGCAGGGCGCCGCGGGCTTCGCTGAAGACCTTGAGCACGGCGTTGGCCGGCCGCTGCTGCGGGATGATGAAGAGGGCGGCGCCGAAGAGGCCGAGGCCGAGGCCGAGCACGCCGGCCCGGAGCCCGGCCCGCAGAAGAGATTCGGCGGGGGGACGGAGGGGCTGGACGGCGGGACGCGCGGGCATCGCCGATGAGGATGCCTCGCCCGCGCCGGCCAGCAAGCCCGGAGCCCCGCCGACGCTTCCGCCTTGGAGTGCGCCCGCTTCCCCGCTTCATTGGGCGCATGGACGCGGACCACCTGCAACGCTTCGCCGGCATCGGCCGCCTCTACGGCCGCGCCGGCATGGAACGTCTCGCCCGCGCGTCGTTCCTCGTCGTCGGCCTCGGCGGCGTGGGTTCCTGGACCGTCGAAGCCCTCGCGCGTTCCGGCGTGGGCCGCCTGGCGCTCGTCGACGGCGACGCGGTCTGCGTCTCGAACACGAACCGGCAATTGCACGCCGTCGCCGGCAACGAAGGCCGGCCGAAGACGGAGGCGGTCGCCGAACGCGCCCGCGCGATCCACCCCGCCATCCGCACGACGCTCCACCAGCGCTTCCTCTCGCGCTTCAACCCGCACGAGGTGCTCGCGGATTTCGACGGCGTCGTCGTCGACGCGATGGACGCGCTTTCGCCGAAGTGCGGCCTGATCGCCGAGGCCGTGAACCGCAAGCTGCCCGTCGTGACGGTGGGCGGCTGCGCGGGACGCCTCGACGGCACGCGGCTCAGGATCGCCGACCTGCGCGACTCGCGCGACGACCCGCTGATGATGCTCGTGCGCAAGCGCCTGCGCCAGAACTTCGACTTCCCCCGCGGCAAGACGCCCTTCGGCGTCTCCTGCGTGTGGTCCGACGAACCGTTCACGCAGCCGACGGACTGCGAAGGCCTGCCCGGCGGCGAGATCCCCGAAGGCGAAGACCTGCGCCCGAACTGCGAATGGGGCTACGGCACGGCCGCCCACGTGGCCGGCGCGTTCGGCCTCGCGGCCGCGGGCGAGGCGTTGCGGCTCTCGCTCTTACGCCCCGAATAGGCGCGCGAAGTTCGCGGAGGTCAGCGCGGCGGAGGCCTCGGGCGTGACGCCCATGGTCCGGGCGAGCTCGGCGTTGTTCCGCACGAGGTTCGACGGATGGTTCTGCTCCGTGCCGGCCGCGTCCGGCGCGAGCTCGCGGAGGCGGAATTCCGGCGCGGGGCAGAGCGCGGGCGCGTCGGTCTCGACGAGGATCCGTTCGCGCGGGATGGCCGCGGCGAACTGGACGCGCAGGTCGGCCTTGCGCGGGATGAGATGGTGCGCGCTGAAAGAGAAATACGCCCCGAGCCGCGCGAGCTCCGGCACGAGCTCGACCGGACCGTTCCAGCTGTGCAGCAGGAAGCCGCGCCGCGGCAATTCGGCGGCGCGCAGGATGTCCATGAGCGGACCCATCGCCTTGACGGCGTGGATGGTGAGCGCGCGGTCGAGTTCGACGGCGAGCGCGAGCTGCGTCCGGAAAGCCTGCTCCTGGGCGACGGGATCGAAGTCCTTCACCCAGCGGTCGAGGCCCGTCTCGCCGACGCCGGCGGTCGGGTGCGCGCGCAGGATGGCGCGCAGTTCCGCCGGCCAGCCCGGCGGCGCCGTGGGGACGTCCCACGGATGCAGGCCGAACGAGACGCGGTTAAGCGGATCACGACGGGCGAGGGCGGCCACTTCCGCCCAGTCGGCGGGCGCGCTGCCGTTGATCATCGCCTGACCGACGCCGTCGGCCCGGGCCTGCTCGACCGCCGCATACGGCACTTCGGCGAACTGGTAGTGGCAATGGGCGTCGCGGAGTTCCATCGGTCCGTCCGAGGCTGACTGCGGACGCCGCCGCCTCAACGACGAACCACCTTGCCCTGCCGCCCCGCCCTGCCCTATCTCCGTGGCAGGATGAAGACGCCGCCCCTGCCCGCCGAAGCGCTGATGACCGTCGCCGGCCTGCCCTACCCGCTCAAGGCGAAGGGCAAGGTCCGCGAAGTCTTCGACCTCGGCGCGCATTACCTGATCGTCGCGACGGACCGTCTCTCGGCGTTCGACGTGGTCATGCCCAACGGCGTCCCGGGCAAAGGCATCCTGCTCACCCAGATCAGCCTCTGGTGGTTCGACCAGGCCCGCCTCGTCTTCCCGACCCATCTCGTCCCCGACCACGCCAACGCGCTGGCCAAGGCCCTGCACGGCCACGAACACCTGATCCCGCGCTCGATGCTCGTGCGCAAGCTCAGGCCCCTGCCCGTCGAGGCGGTCGTCCGCGGCTACCTCGCCGGCGGCGGCTTCAAGGAATACCAGAAGACCGGCGCGATCCTCGACCACCCGCTCCCGGCCGGACTGCTCGACGGCTCCAAGCTCCCGCAACCGATCTTCACCCCTTCGACCAAGGCCGCCGAAGGCCACGACGAGGCCATCACCCGCGCCCGCTGCGGCGAGATCCTCGGCGAGAAGGTCTTCCGTACGATCCAGGAGACGTCCCTCGCGCTCTACCGCATGGGCGCCGAACGCGCGGCCAAGGCCGGCGTGATCCTCGCCGACACGAAGTTCGAGTTCGGCAGCGCCCCCGACGGCTCGCTCGTCCTGATCGACGAAGTCCTGACGCCCGACTCTTCCCGTTACTGGCCCGCCGCCACCTGGCAGCCCGGCCGGGCCCAGCCTTCGTACGACAAGCAGTTCGTCCGCGACTGGCTCGAGACCCAGCCCTGGGACAAGACCGCGCCGGGCCCGACCTTGCCGGACGATGTCGTGCGGAAGACGCAAGCCCTCTACGCGGAGTGCCTCGAGCGCCTCACGGCGTAAGATAATCACGAGGGCAGGAGCGATGCAGCGGGTAGGGGCAGCACCGCGTGCTGCCCCAGCTGTCTTAAGGTAGGGCTGACCACCCTTGGTCAGCCGCGGTTGAGCGAGGGCGCTCAACCCTACCCAAGACAAAGGAGGACAGCGCGGGGTGCTGTCCCTGCCCGCTATGCCGCGGAACCGCGGTCGACAGGCCGGGTCGGACAGGTTATCCCATCGTCCATGAAGCCGACCCCGCTCCTCGCCCTCGTTCTTGCCGCCGTCGCGTCCGCCGCGCCGGAACCGAAATTCCGTCCGCAGGAGATCGGCCAGATCGAGATCGGCTACGGCCTCGCGATCGCCGACGTCGACGGCGACGGCAAGAAGGACATCGTCCTGGCCGACAAGACCACGATCCAGTGGTATCAGAATCCTACGTGGAAGAAGCACGTCATCGCCGAGAACCTCACGAAGGAAGATAACGTCTGCGTCGCGGCCCATGACCTCGACGGAGACGGCAAGGCCGAGATCGCCGTGGGCGCGGGCTGGAATCCCGGCGACACGGTGAAGAGCGGCGCGGTGTTCTACCTCCTCCCGCCGGCCGACCGCACCCAGAAGTGGGGAGCGGTGAAGCTCCACCATGAACCGACCGTGCACCGCATGGCCTGGGTCGAAGTCTCCACCGGCCGCTGGGACCTCGTCGTCCAGCCCCTCCACGGCGTCGGCAACAAAGGCGGCGTCGGCGCGGGCGCCAAGTTGCTCGCCTACCGCAAGCCCGCCGACCCGAAGGACGAGTGGACGACCGAGGTCGTCAACGACGTCAGCCACATCACGCACAACCTCGAGCCCGTCCGCTGGCAGCGGCACATCGGCCAGCAGATCCTGACGGGCTCCAAGGAAGGCATCTGGTTCAACTCCTTCGCCGACGGCAAATGGAGCCACACGCAGCTGACCACCGAACCGGTCGGCGAACTCCGCGCCGGCAAGCTGCCCTCCGGAGTCATGATCGCGACCGTCGAGCCCTTCCACGGCACGAAGTCCGCGGTCTATACGCGAGACGCCGGCGGCGTCTGGCAACGCCGGCAGATCCTCGACGGCTATAAGGACGGCCATGCCGTCGCCTGCGCCGACTTCCTCGGCACCGGCAGCGACCAGGTCATGGTCGGCTGGCGTGGCGCCAAGCCCGCCGACCGCGGCATCCGCCTGCTCACCCCGCTCGACGACGCCGGGAAGACCTGGCGCACGGACGTCATCTCGACCGAGGCGATCGCCGTCGAAGACTTCAAGGCCGCCGACCTGGACGGCGACGGCAAGACCGACCTCATCGTCGCCGGCCGCCACACCAAGAACCTCATGATCTTCTGGAACGCCCGCTGAGGCGTCCGGGATAGGCATGAAAAAGCCCTCGTGAGAGGGTTTTTTGCTTTCAGGAAATAGTCCGACTAGGATTCGAACCTAGACAAGGAGAATCAGAATCTCCTGTGCTACCATTACACCATCGGACTGTCCTGAGTCGTCTGACGATGGGACTCTCGGTCGGTTCGTCAAAAAGAAAGGAGTGCCAAAAAACACCGGAAACACGCAAGGGATAGGGGCAGGGGTGGGGGTAGGGGTAGGTAGAGGCAGTCAGGTGATGGGCATCAGAGGTGAACCGTTGGCAGGAGGAACGAGCGTCGGTCTGCTTGCGGGATGGAAATCGCGAGCCTCCCTAACTTTGTCACCTGGCAGAAATCCGTCCGGCTTGCCGCCGACGTGATCAAGCTCACCCAGCGCCCTTCGCTCAGCCGTCATCTCTGGGCGTGCGACCAACTCAGGCGCGCCGCCTTGTCGGTCCCCAGCAACATCGCCGAAGGCTATGAACGAAGAGCGGAGAAAGATACCGAACGCTTCTACCTCATCGCAAAAGGTTCCTGCGCCGAAGTGCTTACGCAGATCAAGGTGGCGCAGCTCGCGGAGCTTATGACCCAACAAGAAGCGGCTCCCGTCTTAGCTCAATGTGAAGAGATCCTCCGCCTCGTCGCCGGAGTCCTCAAAGCCCGGCGACTAGCGCGCGAATCAAATGCGTTCGCGCCAGACAACTCCCCTGATAAGCCGCGTCGGTAACTACCCCTACCCCTACCCCTACCCCTACCCCTACCCCTACCCCTACCCCTAACTTTACTTCCCTCTTCCCGGCGCCCTCGCCACGACGGCCTTCATCCGACGCAGGATCTCACGCAGGCGTTCCCGCGGGCATCCGAAGTTGAGACGGACGTGGCCAGGGCCGCCGAAGTCGGCGCCGTTGCT
>JBEEPO010000003.1:0-22500 GCA_041191065.1 Verrucomicrobiota bacterium
CGCCACGATCCGCCGCGCCTACCGCGCCAGCCTCATCCTCGACCTCCGCGGCTCGACGGATGCGCCCGAGACCGTCATCGACAAGCTCAAGGACGTCCTGAAGTCCATCGACTGCAAGGTCAACGAGGTCGAAAACCTCGGCCAGAAGGAGTTCTCGCGCGTCGTCGACCGCAAGTTCCCTTCCGGCCTGTACGTCCAGTTCCACTTCGAAGGCCCGGTCAACGCCCCGACGACCTTCCGCGAGAAGCTTCGTCTCGACCGCACCGTCAACCGCCTGCTCGTGCAGGTGACCAAGTAATCCCCGACCTCGCCTCGCCGTGGCCTCTTCCTTCAATCGCGTGATCCTCGCGGGCAACATGACCCGCGATCCCGAGGCCCGCGCCCTCCCGTCCGGCCAGGCCCTCACGAAGTTCTCCCTCGCCGTCAACCGCGCCTACACCACCAAGGAAGGCGAGAAGCGCGAGGAAGTCACCTACGTCGACATCGAGAGCTACGGAAAGCAGGCCGAGATCATCGCCAAGTACTGCGGCAAGGGCTCCGGCATCCTCGTCGAAGGCCGCCTCAAGCTCGACCAGTGGGAGGACAAGAAGACCGGCGAGAAGCGCTCGCGCCTCGGCGTCGTCCTCGAGAACTTCACCTTCATCGGCGGCAAGTCCCAGGGCGGCGAAGAGGGCGGTTCCGCCCCCCGTTCCCGCGGCGGCAACGACACCCCGGCTCCATCCGGCGACCACGGCGGCGACGACGTCCCGTTCTGAACTTTCCCATCCTAACCTTATAACCCAAGCAAGATCATGGCATCCACCGAAGTCCTCCTCATCAAGCCCGTCGACGGCCTAGGCGCCGAAGGCGAGCAGGTCCGCGTCCGCGCGGGCTTCGCCCGTAACTTCCTGCTCCCGCAGGGCATCGCGCTCCCCGTCAACCGCTCCAACACGAAGTACGTCGAGGCCCTGAAGAAGGCCCGCGAAGTCCGGGAAGCCCGCGACCTCGAGGTCGCCAACGAGACCGCCGCCAAGCTGGCCGCCGTCAAGCTCGTCTTCGCCGTCAAGACCGGCGAGGGAGGCAAGATGTTCGGCGCGATCAGCACCGCCGAAATCTCCGCCAAGCTCGGCGAACACGGCATCGAGATCGAGCGCAAGCGCATCCACCTCGGCCAGGGCCCGGTCAAGCTCCTCGGCAAGCACACCACGAGCATCCGTCTCCATGGCTCCGTCATGGTCGAGCAGGAGTTCGAGGTCGTCTCCGAGAACCCGATCGAAGTCGCCGCCGAAGAGGCCCCCGAGGCCGAAGAACGCGAGTACCGCGACGACAAGAAGGCCCGCAAGCCCCGCAAGGAAAAGGCCGCCAAGTCCGAGTAAGCGGAACCGGCTCCCCGGAATGGCGCGAAGCACCCGCTTCGCGCCTTTTTCTTTTCCGGAGTCCCCGCGCCTGTGAATAGGCGGTGAACAAGGCGTGAACGGCCCGCCAGTTTGGCGCTGTCCACCGGGCTTCCCGCATCCATAGTGCACCCTTTCCCATGGCTGAACGACCCCAGCGCCAGCGCCGCGAAGCCGCCCCCAACTACGGCGACCGCGTCCCGCCCCATAACCTCGACGCCGAGCGCGGGCTGATCGCGAGCATCGTCATCGACGGCGGCGACACCTTGCAGCGCTGCCTCGAGCAGCGCGTCACTTCAGATTACTTCTTCGACCCGAAGCACCAGGACATCTACGCCGTCGCCGTACGGTTGAACCAGGCGAGCACGGGCATCGACGAGATCACGCTCACCGAACAGCTCCGTCGGGAGGGCAAGCTGGAGTCCGCCGGTGGCGCGACCTACGTCAACGAGCTGACGGGCCTCATCTCTTCGAGCGCGCACGCGCCGCACTGGCTCGCCATCATCCGCGAGAAGCACTTCCTGCGGCAGCTCATCTCCACCGCCGTCACGACGGTCGAGAAGGCCCATGCGCACGCGGAAGGCATCGAGCGGCTCCTCGAGGAGGTCGAGCAGTCCTTCTTCCGCATCAGCGAGGACCGCATCTCCGAATCCGCCCAGACGATCGACGGACCCATCGCCGAGGCGATGGAGCTCGTCCAGCGCATCATCCGCGACCGCAATTCGGTCCAAGGCGTCCCGACGGGCTTCCCGGACCTCGACGCGATGACCTTCGGTTTCCAGCCGGGCCAGATGATCGTCGTCGCCGCCCGCCCCGGCATGGGCAAGACCTCCATCGCCCTCAACTTCATCGAGGCCGCTTTGTTCCCCAAGCCTAGCGAGAGCCGCAAGCCGTCCAACGTCCTGCTCTTCTCCCTGGAAATGCCCGCCCGCGAGCTGGCCCTCCGTCTGCTCTGCTCCCGCGCCCGCGTGAACATGCAGAAGCTGCGCACCGCCCATCCCGACGAGCGCATGCAGGTCGACCTCGTCCAGGCGGCCAACGAGTACAAAGGGCTCCCGTTGGTGGTCGACGACAACGGCGGCCAGAACATCCTCGAGATCCGCGCCAAGTGCCGGCGCGTCCATGCCCGCACGCCCCTCGACATGGTGGTCATCGACTACATCCAGCTCATCAACGGCCTGGACTCGGGCCTGCCCCGCGAACAGCAGATCGCCGAGGTCTCCCGCAGCATCAAGGCCATGGCCAAGGAGTTCAAGATCCCGATCATCGCCCTCGCCCAGCTCAACCGTAAGTCCGAGGACGAGGCCCGCCAGCCACGCATGTCCGACCTCCGCGAGTCCGGCTCCATCGAACAGGACGCCGACATCGTCATGCTGATCTCCAAGCCGCCGGTCAGCCAGGGCAAGGCCGCCGAGGCGGAGGCCGAACAGGCCGGCCAGGACGGATGTTACGCCCGGCAGCTGATCGTGGCGAAGAATCGTAACGGACCCACCTCCGACATCAACTTGCTCTTCAATCCGGGGCTGACACGCTTCGAATCACCGGCTAGAGACTACCGCAATAATGACTAAGACATCCTTTCGCCGCAGCTGGCTCCGCGCCGCGTGCTTCGCCCTCGCCATGGTGCCGCTCGTCGGAGGGGCCCAGAACGCGCCCGGGCCGAAGGCCCCCAAGGTCCGGACCATCCGCATCCAGGCGGCCGGCTCCGCGGTCTCCGAGCAGTTCGTGCGCGGCTTCGTCGCCCTGCGCGAAGGCGAGTCCTTCTCCAAGGAAGCGGTCGCCAGCACCGTCCGCTCCCTTTACGCCACCGGCCGCTTCGCCCAGGCCTCGGTCGAGCCCGTCCTCGACCCGAAGACCGGCGAGGTCGACGTCGTCGTCACCGTCGAACCCCGCCCGATCCTGAAGGGCATCGAGTACATCGGCGGGGACGGCCTCGTCGGCGCCGACGCCTCCTGGTTCGGCGGCGAGGAACTCGAGGACATGCGCCTGGGGGAGCCTCTCGACATGGCCCAGCTCCGGCGCGCCGAGGTCAAGCTGCAGGAGACCCTCCGCAAGAAGCGTCCGTTCACGCGCGTCTCTTCCCAGCTCCGCGACGTCCCCGGCGGCAAGATGGTGTCCGTCGTCGTCAACGAAGGCATCGAGCTCAAGATCGACACTTTCCGCTTCGAAGGCGCGAAGTCCTTCGACCGTTCCGAGCTGGCGGACGGCGCGGGTCTCGCGACGAGCGAATACCGCTGGTATAAGTGGTCCTGGATGCTCGGCTCGGGTCGCCTCGACCCGGAGCAATATCGCGAGGATTGCCGCAAACTCCGCGAATTCTATCGCACCAAGGGTTATCTCGACGTCCAGGTCGAGGACGCCGACCCCGAGAAGATCTGCGTCGTCAAGGACGTCAGCGGTTCCGAAGGCTGGCTCGACGTCGTCTTCAAGCTCACCGAGGGCCGCCGTTATACCGTCGGCGCCGTGGCCATCGAGGGCAACCGTCTCGGCGCCGCCGATCCGCTCTTCGCCGAGGCCGCGCTCCGTAAGGTCCTGGCCGAGCCGTCGCTCCGCCGGGGCGCGCATCCGGCCGAGTTCGACCGGCTGAAGTCCGGCGAAGCGTTCGCCGTCCCCGCCATCGAGGCCGCCGCCGACAAGCTCAAGGAATACTACGGCCAGATGGGCTACATCAACGCCCGCGTCGAGACGGTCCGCAAGCCCGACCTGACGACCGGCGCCATCGACGTCCGCTTCATCATCGAGGAAGGGCAGCGTCACACCGTCCGCGCCGTCGAGATCCAGGGCAACACGAAGACCCGTTCCACCGCCATCGCGCGCGAACTGGCGCTCGGGCCCGGCGAAGTCTTCGACCTCGCCCGCACCCGCGTCTCCGAGGCTCGCCTCCGCAACACGCAGTTCTTCCAGGAAGTCCGCGTGGCCCCCGTGCCGACGCCCGTCCCCGGCCAGAGCGACCTGCGCGTCACGGTCAAGGAAGGTCCGACCGGCCAGGTCAGCTTCGGCGCCGGCTTCAGCACCGTCGAAGGACTCGTCGGCTTCGTCGAATACTCCGAAGCTAATTTCGACTTCTCCAATCCGGAAGGCTGGTACCGCGGCGACGGCCAGAAGTTCCGCGTCCGCCTCTCCGTCGGCAGCCTGACCAATTCCTTCGAGCATTCCTTCGAAGAGCCCGCCCTCTGGGAACGCGACCTCGCCGTGGGCTACTCCATCGAGCGTCGTTTCGCCGGCTTCGCCTCCGCCGACTACGCGGTCCTCACGGAAGGCGTGAACCTCTACGCCCGCCGCCGCGTCTTCGGCAACGTCGAAGGCCGCGTCGGCTATAACCTGCGCCGCGTCTCCGTCGACAACGTCAGCGCCACGGCGCCCCTCGAGGTCGTGAACGAAGGCGCCTCCGGCGGCAAGGTGATCTCCTCCGTCTCCGCCTCGCTCATCTACGACACCCGCGACGAGTTCAACTTCCCGACCCGTGGTTCGCGCATCTCGCTCACCGAGGAACTCGCCGGCAACGGTTTCGGCGGCGACCTGAAATACCTCCGTTCCGAGCTCCGCACCGGCCGCTGGTTCCTGGTCTCGCCGACCGCCGAGCAGACCCTCGGCGTCATCGGCCGCGTCGGCCTGCTCACCGGCACCGCCGGCCAGCTGCCGTTCTACGAGCGCTTCTACCTCGGCGGCGCCTACGACATGCGCGGCTTCAATTTCAACGACGTCGGCGGTTACTCGACCTACGACACCCAGTTCGGCAACGAGCCGATGGGCGGCCTGACCTACGGTTACTTCAGCGCCGAATACACGATCAAGGTGGCCGACAACCTCCGTTTCGCCGCCTTCTATGACCACGGCATCGTCAATCGCGGCGAGAGCGACTTCGGCCTCGCCGAAGCCAACTCGAATTACGGCATCGGCATGCGCATCCTCCTCGGCGGAGCCGTCATGCGCCTCGATTTCGGCTTCCCGCTGCAGATGACCCAGGTCCCGGCCGGCCAGCCTAACGCCGGCGCCACCGTCAACGAGGACGGGATGAAGTTCAACTTCAGCTTCGGCACGGTCTTTTGATTGCCAACCCTCCGCCCAACCGCTTCTTAAACCCCATCCTCATGAAGTCCTTCTCCGCCCTCCTCCTCGCCTCCGCGTCGGTCTTCGCCGCGGCTCCCAACGTCGGTCTCATCGACGAGCAGGAGATCTTCAAGGGCTACGCCAAGGCCGCGGACCTGCAGGCCGAGATCCGCAAGTCCGAGGAATCCGCCCAGGCTTCCGTCGGCGAGCGCGTCAAGGTCGTCGAGCAGCTGCAGGCCGACCTGGTCGCCGCCCAGAAGCGCGGTCAGGATCCGATGCTCAGCGAGAACGGCAAGAAGGCCGTCGAGGCCGAGCTCCAGCAGAAGAACGGCGTCTTCCAGCAGCGTCGCGCCGAGCTCCAGAACTTCGTCAACGAAGCCCGTGGAGCCATCCAGCAGCGCGTGGGCGAGATGAACAAGCAGATCCTCGCCGACGCCCGGACGCAGGCCGAGAAGGTCGCCAAGGCCAAGGGCCTCCAGCTCGTCCTAGGAAAGGGACAGGCTTTCTTCGCCGACTCTTCCCTCGATGTCACGCAGGACGTGCTCAAGGAGCTCAACGCGGCCTACAAGGCTGCGGCTCCGGTCGCCGCTCCGGCTGCCCCGGCCGCCCCCGCCGCGCCTGCCCCGGCCGCCCCCGCCGCGCCTGCCCCCGCCGCCGGCGACAAGCCGGCCGCCAAGTAAGACTCTGCCGCGCCCCTGCCAGTCAGGGGCGCTTCATTTAGGACCATGACGACTTCCTTCACCCTCGCCGAACTCGCCGCCCTCACCGCGGCCGACGCCGTCGAGGGTGCCTGCGCCGGTCCGATCACCGGCGTCTCCGCCTTGGCCGAGGCGACTTCCGCCGACCTTTCTTTCCTCGGTAACGCCAAGTATGCCGACGCCGTGGCCGCCTCGCGCGCCGGCGCGATCCTCGTGCCGGTCGCTTTCGCGGGCAAGCCGGCCGCCGGCCAGGCTTTCCTCCGCGTCGCCAATCCTTCCTACGCGCTCGCGCTGTTCTGCGGCGTGCTCGAAGCGCGTCTCTGGCCGCGTCCTCCGGCCGGCATCCACGCCACCGCCGTCGTCGCGGCTTCGGCCAAGGTCGATCCCTCCGCCCACGTCGGCCCCCTCTGCGTCATCGGCGAAGGGGCGGTCGTCGCCGCCGGCGCGGTCCTCGAAGCCCGCTGCCACGTCGGCGCCCGCGCTTCCGTCGGCGCCGATTGCTGGCTCAAGCCCGGGGTCGTCGTCGGCGACTATTGCGTCCTCGGCGCCCGCTGCCGCATCCAGTCGGGCGCCGTCATCGGCTCCGATGGCTTCGGCTACGAGCCCGTCAGCGGCGAGATCCGCCGCATCCCGCAGATCGGCAACGTGGTCCTCGAAGACGACGTCGAGGTCGGCGCCAACTCGACCCTCGACCGCGCCCGCTTCAGCCAGACGGTGGTCGGGCGGGGCACCAAGATCGATAATCTCGTCCAGATCGCCCACAACGTCCGCATCGGCCGCCAGTGCCTCATCACCGCGCAGGTCGGGATCGCCGGCAGCACGACCCTCGGCGACCATTGCGTCCTGGGCGGGCAGTCCGGCGTGGCCGGCCACCTCACCCTCGGCGACCGCGTCAAGCTCGGCGCCCAGGCGGGCCTGTTCGAGGACGTGTCCGCCGACGGTTTCATGAACGGCACGCCCGCCGTGCCCTTCGGCCTGGAGCGTCGCCTGGTCGTCCTTTCGCGTCGTCTGCCCGATCTGTTCAAAAAGGTTGATTCGCTGACCGCCTCCTTGGACTCTGCTGAACGCTAACCGACATGAGCCTCCCTGAGATGAAGATTTTCACCGGCAACGCCAACCCGGCGCTGGCCAAGGAAATCTGCGAGCATCTCGGCGTCCCCCTCGGCACCGCCACCGTCAACCGTTTCCCCGACGGCGAGACGTTCGTGCAGATCAACGAGAACATCCGCGGCTGCGACGTCTACGTCGTCCAGCCGACCTGCGCGCCGGCCAACGACCGCATCATGGAGCTGCTGATCATGATCGACGCCCTGCGCCGTGCTTCCGCCGCGCGCATCACGGCCGTGATCCCGTTCTTCGGCTACGCCCGCCAGGACCGCAAGGACAAGCCCCGCGTGCCCATCACGGCCAAGCTCGTCGCCAACCTGCTCACCGCCGCCGGCGCGAACCGCGTCCTGACGGTCGACCTGCACGCCCAGCAGATCCAGGGCTTCTTCGACATCCCGGTCGACCATCTCTACGCTTCGCCGGTCTTCTACAAGCACATCAAGGACAAGCCTTGGCTCAAGGACGCCACGGTCTTCTCGCCCGACGTGGGCGGCCTGAAGTACGCCTCGGCCGTGGCCGACATGCTCAACCTGCCTTACGGCTTCGTGGCCAAGCGCCGCACGAGCGCGACCACCGTCCAGGCCACGAGCCTCGTCGGCGAAGTCGAGGGCCGCGACATCATCCTGGTCGACGACATGACGGAGACCGCGGGCACGCTCGTGGCCGCCGCCGAACTGCTCAAGAAGAACGGCGCCCGCTCGGTGCGCGCCGTGGTCTCGCACTGCATGATCCAGGAGATCGCCTTCGAGCGCCTCCGCCGCGGCGTCATCGACGAGGTCATCACGACCAACTCCGTCCCGGCCGACTGGCCGAAGGACCTGCCGATCACGGTGCTTTCCATCGCGCCTTTGCTGTCCGACGCGATCCGTCGCATCCACGGCAATAACAGCGTGACCGACCTCTTCCCGATCAAGGGACATTGAGGTCCGCGTCCGGACGCGAAAAAGGCCGCCTCGATCGAGGCGGCCTTTCTGTTGGCGGTGACCGCAGGGCTTACTTCTTCGCGCCGGCGAGGAAGGCGAGGATCACCTGGGCCTGGTCACCGGTGTGACCCTTGTGGTCGGCGTAGACGCACTTGCCGTCCTTGAAAAGGAAGGCGCTGCGGCCGGCCATGCCGATCATGTTCTTCACGCCAAAGGCCTCGGTGACGGCCTTCTTTTCCTTGTCGGCCAGGAGGCGGAAGGGGAACTTCTGCTCTTCCTTGAACTCCTTCTGGAGCTTCTCGTCGTCGGTGCTGACGCCGAGGACGTTCACGCCGGCCTTCTGGAGTTCGGACCAGTTGTCACGGAGCGAGCAGCCCTGCTTGGTGCAGCCGCCGGTCTTGGCCTTCGGGTAGAAGTAGACGAGAAGGTAGCCCTTGGCGCCTTCCTTGGCGAGGGAGACGGCGTTGCCGTCCTGGTCGTTGCAGGTGACGTCCGGGATGGAGGCGCCGACGGCGAGCTTTTCAGCCGCGTCACCGAAGAAGGGAAGGAGGGACATGAGGAGGGTGGCGAAGAGGGTCTTCATACGCTCCAGATTGGGCGCCCGTCCGCAAAAGGCAAACGCGACCGCCGGTGTTTTGTGTCGCTTGTCCGACTTTCCGGGGGCAAAAATAACCCCATGTTGCAGGCCGTCCTCGACACCATCCCTCATCGCCCGCCGTTCCTCTTCCTGGACCGCATCGACGAGGTCCGGGCCGATGGGGCCACCTGCACCCGCACCTTCCGGGCCGACGAGCCTTTCTACTCCGGCCATTACCCGGGCAACCCGATCACCCCGGGCGTCCTGCTCTGCGAGTCCGTCTTCCAGGCGGGGGCGGTATACCTGACCAAGAAGCTCCAGTCCGAAGGCGGCGCCCCGGCCGGTAAGACCCCGGTGCTCTGCCGCATCGAAGAGGCCAAGTTCAAGGGGATGGTGAAGCCCGGCGACACGGTCTCGATCGACGTGAAGCACGTCGAGACGCTCCAGCAGTTCCATTTCCTGACCGGCACGGTGCGTCGGGATGGCAAGGCCGTCCTGACCCTCCGCTTCGCCCTCGCCCTCGTCGACCAACCTGCCTGACCCATGTCCTTCCTCGGCCTCACCGGCAAGACCTACCTCGTCCTCGGCGTCGCGAACAGGAAGTCCGTCGCCTGGCACGTCGCCAAGACCCTGGAATCCGAAGGCGCCAAGGTCGTCTACTCGGTGCGCTCGCAGGCCCGCCTCGACTCCCTGAAGGGCCTGCTCGACGGCAAGCCGGTCTATCTCTGCGACCTCGAGCACGAAGCCCAGACGCAGCAGCTCGCCGCCGCCGTCGGCCGCGAACACGGCCCGCTCGACGGCGTCTTGCACAGCGTGGCCTTCGCCAATTTCTCCAAGGGCATGCAGCCGTTCCATGAGACGGTCCGCGCCGACTTCCTGCAGGCCACCGCGATCTCCGCGTTCTCGCTCGTCGAACTGGCCCGCGCGCTCAAGCCGCACCTGAAGTCGGACGCGTCCGTCGTCTCGATCGGCATCTCCTCGCAGGTGACCGCCTCGAACTACGGCTACATGTCGCCGATCAAGGCCGCCCTCGAATCCGCCAGCCGATTCCTCGCGAAATCCTTCTCGGCCGATTCGCGCGTGCGTTTCAACTCCGTCAACGCCGGCCCGCTCAAGACGAGCGCGAGCGCCGGTATCCCGGGTTATCTCCATAACTACCTGCACGCCGAGAAGATGACCTTCCGCAAGGAAGCCCTGAAGACGCAGGAGGTCGCCGACACGGCCGTCTGGCTGCTCTCGCCGCGGTCGAGCGGCGTCAACGGCCAGGGCATCGTGGTCGACGCCGGCATGGGGTGGAATTTCTTCGACGAAGAACTCGTGGCCGCTTCTTCCCGTCTCCCCGGCCCGTGATCTTCCAGCGCACCGTCCTTTCCGGCCTCGTCGCCGAACTGCCTCCCGAAGTCTGGACCTCCGACGAGGTCGAACGTCGTCTGGCCCCGCTCTATGGCCGCTTGAAGCTGCCGGAGGGCCGTCTTGAGCTGATGACGGGCATCCGTGAGCGTCGCTTCTGGCCGCAGGCCATCCGTCCGTCCGCCGCTTCCGCTTTGGCGGGTCGTCGCGCGATGCAAGCTGCCGGAGTGGGCCCGGCCGACGTCGACCTGCTCATCCATTCTTCGGTCTGCCGCGACCGCCTCGAGCCTTCGACCGCCGCCTACGTGCACGGCCTGCTCGGCCTCGGCCCGCAGGCGCAGATCCTCGACGTCTCCAACGCCTGCCTGGGCTTCCTCAACGCCGTCGCGCTCGCCGCGGGCATGGTGGAGTCCGGCCAGATCCGGCGCGCGCTCGTCTGCTCGGGCGAAGACGGCCGTCCGCTCGTGGAGCGCACGATCCGCCTGCTGAACGAAGACCTCGCGCTCACGCGTGAGACCATCAAGCCGTACTTCGCCAACCTCACGATCGGCGCGGGCGGCGCGGCCGCGGTGGTCTCCCGCGACGACCTCGCCGGCCCCGGCGCCATCCGCCTCCTCGGCGGAGCCGCCGAGACCGATTCTTCCGCGAACGGCCTCTGCGAAGGCGACACGTCCTTCGCCGAACTCGACATGCGCACGGACTCCGAAGCGTTGCTCGCCGCGGGCGTCGCGCTCGCCCAGCGTTGCTGGGGTCGCTTCAAAGGCGTCACCGGCTGGGACGAATCCACGCCGCACCGCGTGGTGACGCACCAGGTAGGTCGCCGCCATTCGTCGCTGCTGTTCGAGAAACTCGGCCTAGATCCCGCCAAGGATTACCAGAGCTTCGACCGGCTAGGCAACGTGGGCTCGGTCTCGGTGCCCGCCACGCTTGCCTTGGGAATTGCCGAAGGCCGGATCAAGCCCGGTGAACGCGTCGCGCTGCTGGGCATCGGCAGCGGTCTCGCCAGCATGATGCTCGCCGTCGAATGCCAATGACCGCCGTTAGGCTTTCACCCGCCGTGCAGGCGCTCTATCCGTTCACGCCGCAGGATTTCGCCGCGCTCTCGGGGCGCATGAGTTACGTCGACCACGGCCCGCGTGACGGCCGTCCGGTCCTGCTGCTTCATGGCAATCCGTCGTGGTCGTTCCTTTGGCGCGACCTCATCCTGAAGCTCGCCGCCCAAGGCCGTCGCGTCATCGCCCCCGACCATGTCGGCATGGGCCTGTCCGCCCGCCCCGACCGTTTCCTCCGCCTGGCCGACCGCATCGCCGACGTCGAAGCGCTCATCGCCCACCTCGGGCTCAAGGAGTTCGACCTCGGCGTGCACGACTGGGGCGGCGCCATCGGCTTCGGCGTGGCCGGCCGTCGCCCGGAGAGGGTGGGGAAGATCCTCGTCACCAATACCGGAGCCTTCCTCTCCGAGCGCATCCCGGCCCGCATCGCCCTCTGCCGAGCCCCCTTGATCGGCCGATTCATCGTCCAAGGGCTCAACGGCTTCGCCTGGCCGGCCACCTGGATGTCGGTCGAAAAGCCGCTCAGCTCCGCCGCCAAGGCCGGTTTCCTGGCGCCCTATGGGTCCGTTTCGGTCCGCCGGGCGGTCGCGGACTTCGTCGCCGATATCCCCATGGAGCCCGAGCACCCCACCCGGAGCGTCTTGGCCGGGGTGGAAGCCTCGCTGGCGGGCCTCAAAGGCAAGCCCATGCTGCTTTGCTGGGGCATGCGGGACTTCTGTTTCGACCAGACCTTCCTGGAGGGTTTCGTCCGGCGCTTCCCTTCGGCCCAGCAGCTCCTTTTGCCTGACGCCGGCCACTACGTCCTGGAAGACGCGGGTGAGGCGGCGCTGGGTCCGATCACGGCCTTTTTCGGACCCGCCTGAAGCCCTGTTCGGCGGGGGCTTGGGCTCGGTCGGAAAACGGCTGTGAGCAACGTGTGAGCAACGGTTTCTTACACCCCTTATAAGTTTTCGTAAGGGGTTGATTGTGAGTTATTTCGGGGCGACCAAAAACATTCACCACGAGGGTGTTTCCTGTTGCAGATACCCCTGTGAAAAACAGCATGCAAACACCCCTCCTGCGGGCGGGGAAATATCATTTATTTACCCACCTAGACATGAGCGAAAATTCCGAGAAAACCCCGAATCGCGGCAAGCACGCCGGTAACGAAAGCTACGGCGCGGCCGACATCAAGCGCCTCAAGGGCCTCAAGGCCGTCCGCGAGCGACCTGGTATGTATATCGGTGATACGAACGAGACGGGTCTCCATCACTGCGTGTACGAGATCGTCGACAACTCGATCGACGAAGCCCTCGCCGGTTATTGCAAGAGCATCAAGGTCGAGATCCATGCGGACGGCTCCCTTTCCGTCGAAGACGACGGCCGCGGCATCCCCGTCGCGATGCACCCGGAAGAGAAAGTCCCGACGCTCGAGCTCGTGCTCACCAACCTGCACGCCGGCGGCAAGTTCGACAAAGGCGCCTACCAGGTGTCCGGCGGCCTGAACGGCGTCGGCGCGAAGTGCGTCAACGCCCTATCCGACAGCTTCATCGCGGAGGTCAGCCGCGAAGGCGAGGTGCACCAGATGAAGTTCTGCCGCGGCGAAGTCACGCAGTCCATCAAGGTCATCGGCAAGACGAAGCGCACCGGCACGAAGATCACCTTCCATCCCGATCCGGAGATCTTCCTCGCCACCCAGGAGTTCAAGTACGACACGCTCGTCCGCCGCATGCGCGAGCTGGCGTTCCTCGTCCCCGGCATCACGGTCGAGATGAAGGACCATCGCTCCAACCGCGCCGACAAGTTCGAGTTCAAGGAAGGCATCGCCGAATACGTCTCGTTCCTCAACGCGAACGAGGAGCGTCTCTTCGAGAAGCCGATCCTGATCTCCGCCGAGGTCGACTTCACCGACCTCGCCAACCCGCGCGTGATGGCCGACGGCGAGAAGCCTAAGCCGGGCATGCGCCGCATGACCCTCGACGTGGCCCTGCAGTACAACGACCGCTATGACGAGATGGTCTTCAGCTACGCCAACCTGATCAACCAGCCCGAAGGCGGCACCCACCTCTCCGGCTTCCGTTCCGCGCTCACCCGCGTGATCAACCACTACGCGAAGTCCAACAACCTCATCAAGGACAAGGACGCCAAGCTCAACGGCGACGACATGCGCGAAGGCCTCGTGGCCGTCATCTCGGTCAAGCACCCGGACCCGAAGTTCCAGTCCCAGAACAAGACCCGCCTGACGAACCCGGAAGTCGAAGGCATCGTGACCTCCGTCGTCGGCGAGCAGCTCAAGTACTACCTCGAGCGCGACCCGAAGACCGGCCGGCGCATCGTCGACAAGTGCCTCAACGCCGCCCGCGCCCGCGAAGCCGCCCGCAAGGCCCGCGAGACGGTCCGCAAGTCCGCCATGTCCTCCGGCGGGCTCCCCGGCAAGCTGGCCGACTGCTCCGAGAGCGATCCGTCCGTGTGCGAGCTCTACATCGTCGAAGGCGACTCGGCCGGCGGCTCCGCCAAGCAGGGCCGCGACCGCCGCTACCAGGCGATCCTCCCGATCAAGGGCAAGATCCTCAACGTCGAGAAGGCCCGCATCGACAAGATCCTCTCCAACGAGGAGATCCGCACGATCATCACCGCCTGCGGCACCGGCATCGGCAAGCACGAGGGCGACGGCGCCTTCGACGTCACGAAGTGCCGCTACCACAAGCTGGTCATCATGACGGACGCGGACGTCGACGGCTCGCACATCCGCACGCTCCTGCTGACGTTCCTCTTCCGTCAGATGCCCGGCCTCATCGAAGCCGGCTACGTCTACATCGCCCAGCCGCCCCTCTACCGCATCAAGCGCAAGAAGCGCGAGCAGTACGTCGACAACGACCCCGAACTGAACCGCATCCTCCTCGAGCTCGGTTCCGAGGACGTGAACCTGCTCCGCCTCCGCGACAAGCACGTCTTCCCGGGCCAGAAACTCGACAAGATCGTCGAATCCCTCGCCCGCCTCGAGTCCCTCGGCGCCGGCATCGGCCGCACGGGCTGCCAGCTCGGCGAATACCTCGACCAGCAGGACCTCAAGACCCACGCCCTCCCGCGCTTCATCGTGCGCACGCGCACGGGCAACGAGGAGACCTATGAGTTCCTCGCCGATACCGACGCCAAGCAGGCCTACCTGCGCAAGGCCGGCGTCGAGGACTTCCTCGCCGACAAGATCGACCGCGAGAAGAAGCTCAAGGACGGCACCGTCGTCCAGGAACGCGTCAACGTGATCGAGGTCTTCGAGAACGACGCCATCACCAAGGTGCTCAAGGAGCTCGAAGCCCAGGGCATGGACGTGAAGAAATTCACCGCCGGGGAGGAGCCGCGCTACCACCTGATCGACGGCTCGACCGCCGAGGAAGCCCCCGCCGCCGAAGGCGAAGAGGAGGCCAAGGGCGAGGAGAAGCCGGCCAAGAAGGTCGTCAAGAAGGCCGAGCCCATCCCGCTCGGCTCGATCCTCGAGCTCATCGGCCAGATCCGCCAGTTCGGCCGCAAGGGCCTCACGATCCAGCGCTACAAGGGCCTGGGCGAAATGAACCCCAAGCAGCTCTTCGAGACCACGATGGATCCGGCGAAGCGCCGCTTCCTCAAGGTCGACATCGCCGACGCCGCCGAGGCCAACCGCGTCTTCGCCATGCTGATGGGCGAGGACGTCCCGAACCGCCGCGCCTTCATCGAGGACAACGCGCTCAACACCTCCAACCTCGACGTCTGATCGACCTGACGAACCCCGCCCGAGACCTCTTCGAACATGTACTCTGACAAGGAAAAGCTCACGTCCGCCAACATCACGGACATCATGCAGACGGCCTACATCGACTACTCGATGTCCGTCATCGTCTCCCGCGCCCTCCCGGACGCCCGCGACGGCCTGAAGCCCGTGCAGCGCCGCATCCTCTACGCGATGCTCCGCGAAGGCCTCGTCCACAACCGCCCGTTCGACAAGTGCGCCGGCGTCGTCGGCGAAGTGCTGAAGAACTACCACCCGCACGGCGACAGCTCCGTCTACGACACGCTCGTCCGCCTCGCCCAGAACTGGGTCATGCGCTACCAGCTGATCGAGCCGCAGGGCAACTTCGGCTCCGTCGACGGCGATCCGCCCGCGGCCTACCGTTACACCGAGTGCCGCCTCTCGGAGATCTCCTCCGAGCTCCTCGCCGACATCGACGAGGACACGGTCGACTTCACCCCGAACTACAAGGAGTCGACCACCGAGCCGACCGTCCTCCCGTGCGCCTTGCCTCACCTGCTGATGAACGGTTCGACCGGCATCGCGGTCGGCATGACGACCAACATCCCGCCTCACAACCTCGCCGAGCTCGTCGAGGCGACCTGCCTCATCATCGACAAGCCTAGCGCCACCGTCGAGGACCTCGAGAAGGTCATCATCGGTCCGGACTTCCCGACCGGCGGCGTCATCAACGGCAAGGAAGGCATCAAGCAGTACCTCCGCACCGGCCGCGGCATCATCCGCGTCCGCGGCGTGGCCCACACCGAGGAGATGAAGAACGGCAAGGAGCAGATCGTCCTCACGGAGCTGCCCTACAACGTCAACCGCTCCTCCCTGGTGAAGCACATCGCCGACCTCTGCGCCGAGAAGGTCCTCGACGAGGTCTCCGACCTCCGCGACGAGTCCGACGAGAACACGCGCGTGGTCATCGAGCTCAAGCGCAACGAGAACCCGAAGGTCGTCATCAACAAGCTCTACAAGCACACGAACTTCGAGAACTCGTTCGGCGTCATCCTGCTGGCCCTCGACAAGCGTCGTCCGAAGCAGATGAACATCCGCGAGCTGCTCGAATGCTTCGTCGAGCACCGCCGCGACGTCGTCACCCGCCGCACCCGCTTCCGCCTCCGCAAGGCCGAGGACCGCGCCCATATCCTCGAAGGCTTCAAGATCGCCCTGCGTAACCTGGACGACTTCGTGAAGATCATCCGCGCCGCGTCCAACCGCGACGAGGCCCGGGTGAAGCTCATGGCCAAGTACGGCCTCAGCGAACGCCAGGCCGTGGCCATCCTCGACCTCCGTCTCTACCAGCTCACCGGCCTGGAGCGCGACAAGATCGAGGCCGAATACCGCGAGCTGATGGCGCTCGTCGAAGAGCTCCGCGGCATCCTCTCCAGCGAGTCGAAGCTGCTCTCCCTCATCAAGAAGGAGCTGCGCGACGCCGCCAAGAAGCACGTCGGCCCCCGCAAGACGAAGGTCACGGCCCAGGAGGGCGACCTGTCGATGGAAGACATCGTGGCCAACGAAGGCTGCGTGGTCACCGTCTCGCACGCCGGCTTCATCAAGCGCACCCCGGTCGCCCAGTACCGCCTCCAGAAGCGCGGCGGCAAGGGCACGAAGGGCGCCGAGCTCTCGAAGGCCGCGTCCGACGAGGACAGCGACTTCATCGAGCACCTCTTCACGGCCAACACGCACGACCACATCCTGTTCTTCATGAACAACGGCCGGGTCTACGTGGAGAAGGTCTACGAGATCGAGGAGGCCGCCCGCGCCTCGCGCGGCAAGTCGATCGCCCGCCTGCTCGACCTCAAGGACGACGAGAAGCTGGCCGCGATGGTCTGCGTCTCGAACTTCGACGAGGGCAAGTTCCTCATGATGTGCACCGCCAACGGCACGATCAAGAAGACCGAGATCTCGAAGTACGCCAACTACCGCAAGGGCGGCATCATCGGCATCAACATCGAGCACGGCGACCGGCTCATCGCGGCCAAGCTCACCAACGGCGACAACGAGGTCGTGATGATCTCGCAGTCCGGGATGTCCATCCGCTTCCACGAGTCCGACGTCCGTTCCATGGGCCGCGACACGACCGGCGTGATCGGCATGAACCTCGAGAGCGGCGACCTGGTGAAGGCGATGGAGGTCGTCGACCCGGCTTGCACGCTCCTCGTCGTCGGCATCGACGGCATCGGCAAGCGCACGCCCTTCGACGATCCCGAGACGAAGGAGCCGGTCTACCGCAAGCAGTCCCGCGGCGGCAAGGGCGTCATCGCCATCTCCACCGAGGTCGGCGTCGCCGGCGCGCTCAGCGTCCAGGAAGAGGACGAGGTCATGCTCCTCACCAAGGGAGGCCAGTCCATCCGCACCAAGGTGTCCGACATCCGCTGCACGGCGGGCCGCAACACCAAGGGCGTCCGCGTCATGCGCCTCAAGGAAGGCGAATCGCTCCTGGGCATCTCGAAGGTCGAGCGTTCCGAGGAAGAGGAAGAGAACGCCGCCAAGCCGCAGGCCTGAGCCGGCCGGGCGGCCAAGCAGAAGGGGCGCCTCACGGCGCCCCTTTTTTGTGCCCCGGAGGGGCGCTTAGGCGCGTTCCAGCGCCGCGATGCACTCGACATGCCGGGTCTGGGGGAAGAGGTCGAACGGACGGACCGAGACGACCTTCCAGCCCTTGGCGCAGAGATACTTCACGTCGCGCGCCTGGGTGTCGGGGGCGCAGCTGACGTAGACGATGCGCCGCGGGCCGAACGCGTCCAGCTGGTCGAGGAACGCTTCGTCGCAGCCCTTGCGGGGCGGGTCGACGATCACGGCCGATTCGCGGCCTTCGACGGGGATCTTCTTGAAGATCGATTCGGCGGAGCCGGCGATGAAGCGGCAGTTGAGCAGATGGTTGAGCGTGGCGTTCTCGGCGGCCTTGCGAGCCGCTTCGGCGCTGACTTCGATGCCGTTGACGGACTCGAAGAGGCGGGCGCCGGACAGGGCGAAGAGACCCGAGCCGCAGTAGGTGTCGACGAGGTGCTTGGCGCCGGATTCGTGCGCGAGCCTGATGGCGTGGCCGACGAACTGCTCGAGGACGGACGGGTTGTTCTGGAAGAACTCGCCGGCGAGGAACTTGAGCTGGACCGCGCCGACCTTCTCGGTGACGACCTGACGGGAGTCGGTGACGACGCCTTCCTCGCAGTCGCGGAAGAGCAGGGTGGCGCCGCGTTCGAAGCGGCCAGGGTTGGCCTTGATGTCCTTGCGGGAGCGGACGTAGGCGGCGTTGATGGCGTCGGTGGCGATGGGGCACTTCGGCACGTCGACGACGCGGCGGGAGGTGCCGGCGGCGAGGAAGCCGATCGGGAAGTCCGCCCGGCGGGGCGTCATGAAGTGCGGCGTGATCTTGGAACGGTAGCCGTACTGCTTCGGCGAAGGGTGGCAGGGGTCGACCTTGGTCTTGATGCCGCCGAGGCGCTCGAAGGCTTCCGCGACCTGCTTCTGCTTCCATTCGAGCTGCTGCGGGTAGGCGAGGTTCTGGTACTGGCAGCCGCCGCATTCGCCGAAGAGGTCGCAGCGGGGCTGGACGCGATGCGGCGATGGCACGACGACGCGGACGAGGTCGGCGCGGGAGAAGTTGGCGGCGTTATGCCAGATGCGGGCCACGACCTTCTCGCCCGCGAGGGCGCCGGCGATGAAGACCACCCAGCCGTCGACGCGGGCCACGCCTTCGCCGAGGTTGGTCAGGCTCGCGATTTCGACCTCGATCTCCTGGTGATAGGTGAACTTGCCCTCCCGGAACTTGGAGGCGTCGGGTTTGCGGGACTGAGGCGGCTCGAATTCGGACATGGCGATAAAGTCCGCCTCCGGGCGGAGAGGTCGAGACTTATCCCCGCCGAAGGCCTATCCTTGCCCTCAGGCGTCCCTTGGTGCTCACTTCGCCCGTGCCCGACGAGGTCATCCAGAGCCGACAGAATCCCCGCGTGCAGGCGTTGGCCCGCCTGCGCGACCGCGCCGAGCGCGAAGCCCGTGGCCTGTTCATCGCTGAAGGCCTCCGCGAACTTTCCCGGGCTATCGAGCGTAAGGTCGAGGTGCTTGAGATCTACTTCTGTCCGTCGATGTTCCGCGGCTCCGAGGCCGCCGAGCTGGTGACCAACGCCCGCGTTGCCGGTGTCGACTGCTGCGAGCTGGGCGCCTCCGCCTTCGAGAAGGTCAGCGGCCGCGAGGGCCCCGACGGCCTGCTCGGCGTCGCCCGGACCTGGAACTGCTCGCTCGACCAGCTCAAGCCTTCGGCCAATCCGCTCTTGCTCGTCGCCGAATCGGTCGAGAAGCCCGGCAATCTCGGCGCGCTGCTCCGTACGGCCGATTCCGCCGGGTGCGACGCCCTCATCGTCTGCGATCCGATCACCGACGTCTTCAATCCGAACGTCGTCCGCTCCTCGCAGGGAGCGCTCTTCTCCATGCCGGTCGCCGTCTGCACCTCGGAGGAAGCCGCCGCCTGGATGAAGGCCAAGGGCGTGCGTTCGCTCGCGACCTCGCCGGCGGCGACCAAGGCTTACTGGGATGTCGATTGCCGAGGCCCGGTGGCTTTGCTGCTCGGCTCCGAGAAGGACGGCCTTTCGGATTTCTGGCTCAAGGGCGCGGATGAGAAGATCTCGATCCCGCAGGCTGGGCTGTCGGACTCGCTCAATGTCTCCAATGCGGCGGCGATCTGCCTCTTCGAGGCCGTCCGCCAGCGCCGGAAGTAGGCCATGCATCGCCGCTATTTCTTCGCGGCAGTCCTTTGTTTCTGCGCTTCCTGGACGTTTCAGATGCTCCATGCGCGCATTGGCGCGACCGTCGGCCAGGACGGCGTCCTGCACGAGCCGTTCGGGTTTATCCCCTTGGGCTGGCTGTTCGATCTGGTCGGCTTGGTCTTGCTCGTGCTCGCCTGGGTCCGTCGCAAATAAGAAGGCCGGGCTTGCGGCCCGGCCTTGCTTGAAGGACTGACGATTCGCTTAGCCGATGGCCTTGGCGACCAGGTCGTCCAGCTTCTTGCCGTCGACGGCGAAGGCGCGGATGCCTTCGGCGGTCTTTTCGGTGGCCATGGCGTCTTCGTTGTGGTGCCAGCGGAATTCCTTCTCGCCCCAGGCCTTGGCGGCTTCGCCTTCGGACTTGGCGGCGGCTTCGTCGAGCACCTTGGGCACCGCGGCGGAGTCCTTGGAGAGCTCGTCGAGGAGGTTCGGGGCGATGGTCAGGAGGTCGCAACCGCAGAGGGCCTTGATCTGGCCGCAGTTACGGAAGGAGGCGCCCATGACTTCGGTCTTGATGCCGTTGCGCTTGTAGTAGGCGTAGATGCGGCGGACGGACTGCACGCCCGGATCGTTCGCGCCCGCGGAGGCGGCTTCGTTCCAGTTGGCGCCTTGGGCCTTCTTGTGCCAGTCGTAGATGCGGCCGACGAACGGCGAGATCAGCTGGACCTTGGCGTCGGCGCAGGCGACGGCCTGGGCGAACGAGAAGAGCAGGGTCAGGTTGCAGCGGATGCCTTCCTTTTCGAGCTCGGCGGCGGCCTGGATGCCTTCCCAGGTGGAAGCCATCTTCACGAGGATGCGCTCCTTGGGGATGCCGGCGGCCTTATAAAGAGCGATTAGCTCGCGGGCCTTGGCGACGGTGGCGGTCTTGTCGAAGGAGAGGCGGGCGTCGACTTCGGTGGAGACGCGGCCTGGGACGATCTTGAGGATCTCGGTGCCGAAGGAGATGAGGAGCGCGTCGACGGCGGCCTGGACGCCCTTGCTCTTGTTGTCCTGGGCGGCCTTCTGGAGGAGGGCCTGGTATTCCGGCATCTGGACCGCCTTCAGGATGAGGCTCGGGTTGGTCGTGGCGTCCAAGGGCTTGAAGGCCTTCATGGCGGCGAAGTCGCCGGTGTCGGCGACGACCTTGGTGTGTTGGCGAAGCTGTTCGAGTGCGTTCATGTGGAAGGATTGGGAGCGTGTTAAAGGACCCAGAGTTGTCCAGCCCGACCCGAAAAAACGGGCATCTCCGCCCATCCGGGCATCTCTCGCTTGTTTCGGCGGGCAGGCTGGTGCAGATTACCCCATGCGAATCAAGGTCAAGCAGGCGCTCTCGGCCGAGCAGCCGCTCCAGGGTGTCACGGTCTCGGGCTGGGTCCGGACCCGCCGTGACGCCAAGGACTTTTCTTTCGTCGAACTCAACGACGGTTCCTGCTTCAAGAACCTCCAGGTGGTCGTGGACGCGGGTGTTCCGGGAGCGGAGCACTTGAAAGACGCGCTGACGGGATCGTCGGTCAGCGTGGACGGCGAATTGGTGCCGTCCCCGGCCAAGGGCCAGAAGTGGGAGCTCAAGGCTTCGGCCTTTCGTTTGCTCGGAAGGGCCGACGAGACTTTCCCGCTCCAGAAGAAAGGGCATACCGTGGAGTTCCTGCGGACCATTCCGCACCTGCGTGCCCGCACTAATCGCCTCGGATCGATGATGCGCGTCCGCAGCCGCATGGCCATGGCCGTGCATGAGTTCTTCCAGCAGCGCGGCTTCGCCTATGTGCACACACCGATCGTGACCGCCAGCGATTGCGAAGGCGCCGGCGAGCTCTTCCGCGTGACGACGCTCGATCCGGTCGCGCCGCCGAAGACCCCCGACGGCAAGGTCGACTGGACCGCGGACTTCTTTGCCAAACAGGCTTATCTGACGGTGTCCGGCCAGCTCGAGGGCGAGACCCTCGCGTGCGCTCTGGGCGACGTCTATACGTTCGGACCGACGTTCCGGGCCGAGAACTCGCACACCAGCCGTCACGCCAGCGAATTCTGGATGATCGAGCCGGAGATGGCCTTCTGCGACCTCGAGGGCGACATGCGCTGCGCCGAAGAACTGGTGAAACACCTCGTAAAGACGGCCTTGGAGCAGTGCGCCGACGAGCTCGAGTTCTTCAATGCCTTCGTCGACAAGGGCCTCCTGGAGCGCCTGCGTTTCGTGGCCGAACGGCCGTTCGCCCGCGTGACCTATACCGAGGCCGTGGAGCTCCTGCTCAAGTCCGGTCGCAAGTTCGAGTATCCGGTCGTCTGGGGCGAGAATCTCCAGTCCGAGCACGAGCGTTACCTCACCGAGGAGCACTTCAAGTGCCCCGTGACCGTCCGCGATTATCCGAAGGCCGCGAAGCCCTTCTATATGCGGCAGAACGACGACGGGAAGACCGTCGCCGCCATGGACGTGCTCGTGCCCGGCGTCGGCGAGATCGTCGGCGGCAGCCAGCGCGAAGAGCGCCTGGATCGCCTCGTCGCGGCCATGCAGGCCCACGGCCTCGATTTGGAAGGCTATGGCTGGTATGTCGACACGCGCCGCTTCGGCTCCGTCCCGCACGCTGGTTTCGGCCTCGGCTTCGAACGCCTGCTGATGTTCGTGACCGGCGAAGGAAATATCCGCGACGTCATCGCCTACCCGCGTACGCCCGGCCACGCCTGAGCGAGGCTTACTGGGCGCGGGTCAGCTGGAGGATCGCGCGGGCCGAGGCGCAGTTGTGCCGCACCATCTGCTGGCTCGGCGTCGTCGGCTTGGCGTCCTTGGCGACCGTATGCGTGAGGGTCGGGGAGGTGCAGGCCGGCAAAGTCGAGGCCACCGTGCCCACGACGACGTCGCCTTTCTCCGCGCGCACGTTCGTCTGCTGTGCG
>JBEEPO010000003.1:30000-195359 GCA_041191065.1 Verrucomicrobiota bacterium
AAACGGTCCCGCCAGCTGCGGCCGAAACGCACGCCCCAGATGCCGTTCAACGCGTCCTCCACGCGGCTCAGCATGAGCACCGCGAGACCGAGGATGAGCAGCAGGCCGATCACGCCCGCCTCGCCGCTCGCCGCGGTCTGCAGCAGCCGGTCGACGAGCGCGTCGAGGTCCTTGTTGATCTCGCGCAGCGTCGCGTGATGGTCCGGCGTCGACGCCTTCGCCACGATCTGCGGCGCGGCGTATTCCACCGCGGCGACGATCGCGCGCTTCGCCGGATTGTCCTGTTGTCCGCCGGCGCGCGACAGGATGAAGCCGGAGACCGTGAGCGCGAGGCCGAGCAGCGGCCCCAACGACATCAGCGTATAGTAGGTGAGCGCCGCCGACTGCTGCGGCAGGCGATGCGCGAGGATCCCGTGCCCCGTCGTCGCGAGCACGCGCCAGAGCGCTTTCGCCGCGCCGCGCCAGCCGCGTTCGGCGAGCGCGTCCGGCGACCAGCTGGCTTCCAGGAAACCGGCCGGAGCCGTGGTCGAGGGAGCGGGATCGGCCGAAGACATGGCCGGATGCTGGGGCGGGGGAGGGCGCCGGGCAATCCCCGGCCGTGAGCAAGACCAACAAGTGGCGGTTGCCCGCGGTTCGGAACCCCGATTTTGTTGAGGCATTCACCCTAAAGCCGCTGTCTTATCAAAAATCCGTCAAAAATCCTGATTGTGAATAAAGTTTCTTACCTAAGTGCACGAGTGACAGCGGCTTGCGTAAAATCACTACATCTAGTGTCGAAATAAATTTGCAGCCCCTACATCTAGTATTTTACTCCCGGACATACCAATCACCTAGCGGCCTTCCCGGCCACTAATTGAGCCCTTTTCCCCACTCTCCACCATGGAATCCATCACCATCAAAGTAGGTCAGAAAACCTTCATCCTTGATAAGACGAAGGCCGAAGAAGCCTTCGCCAACAAGCGCGTCATCAACGGCCGCGAATCGATGTTCTTCAACATCCTCCCGCTGAAGTACCAGTGGGCGTACGATCTCTATCGCACGATGAAGAACAACCATTGGGAGCCGGAGGACATCCCGATGCAGAAGGACTGCGAACAGTGGCGCGACCAGACCGGTCAGATCACCGAGATCGACCGCTGGATCGTCAAGATGGCCATCGGTTATTTCTCCGCCGCCGAAGGCATCGTCGGCGACAACATCATCCACGTCGTCCGCGAGGTCGTCACCGCCCCCGAGCTCAAGCTCGTCCTGGGCCGCCACGCGCACGAGGAGAACATCCACGCCGACTCGCTCGTCTACATGATCTCCTCGCTCGGCATCAACCCGCACGAGTGCGAGGCGATGTTCGAGGACATCCCGACGATCGCCAAGAAGGCCGCCTTCGTCGTCAACAACTCCCGTGCGCTGCGCCGCAAGCTCGACCTCACCAAGCTCGAGGACAAGCAGGCCCTCGCCCACAACATCTTCCTCTTCGGCCAGTGCATGGAAGGCACCCAGTTCTACGGGCTCTTCGGCATGGTGCTCTCCCTCGCGCGCCAGAACAAGTTCCCGGGCATCGGCCAGATGTTCCGCTACACCCTGCGCGACGAGTCCAACCACATCGACCTCTTCCGCAACCTGCTCTCCGAGCTCGTCAAGGAGAACCCCGACGTCTGGACGCCGGCCTTCAAGGAAGAGCTCCGTCAGCTCATGGCCTCCGCCGTGGCGCTCGAGAAGGACTTCATCCGCGACTGCCTGCCCGTCAACGCCCTCGGCCTCTCGGCCAAGGAGTTCGAGCAGTACATCGACTACATCGCCGACCGTCGCCTGCGTAACTGCGGCCTCGATCCGCTCGTCGCCGAGACGACCAATCCTTTCCCCTGGCTGTCCGAGATGATGGACCTCAAGAAGGAGCAGAACTTCTTCGAAGGACGCGTCACCGAATACCAGAAGCAGGGCGCCCTGGGCATCGTCAACGACGACGAACTCTGAGCGTCCGCTTGTCCGAATCCGGGCGTCACCCCCTCCGCTCCCGGTTTGGCATGCTTCCTGTTCTTACCCCTCATCCTCTCCATTGAAAAAACCTGCGCCGGCCGCCGCCGACGCATCTTCCCTCGTTCTCTCCCTCTCTCCGTCCCCCCTCACATTCTCTGACATGAAATCCGAACTCCCTTTCTTCCGCGAAGACATCGCCCTCAAGCACGCCGTCCGCGCTCCCGCCGACGCCAAGCCCCGCTTCAACTGGCGTGAGTCGCTGCCCGCCGCGGCCGCGCCCGCTTCCGCCGGCCTCGACGCTGCGCAGATCGCCGACATCGTCGGCGCCGCCCTCACCGACCTCCTCGTCGCCCGTCAGGAGCAGGACATCTTCACCGAGTCCAACCGCCAGTTCGTCGCCGCCGTCGCCAGCGACGTCGTCCGCGTGCTCTCCCAGTCCGGCGTCCAGGTGAGCGAAGTGCTCGTCCTCCAGGCCATCGAAGACGCCCTCGTGCGCTATAACCGGCACGACGTCGCCAAGAGCCTCCTCTTCTCCCGCGGCGGCGAAGTCGCCCCGGTCGATCCCCTCGCCATCGCGACCCGCCTCATGCGCCGCAACGGCCAGGTGGTGCCGTGGCTGCCCAACAAGATCACGACCGCCGTCCGCATGGCCTTCCTCTCGCTCGAGCAGGACCCCGCCCCGGCCGTCCGCGTGACCGCCGCCGTCACCCGTCGCGTCGCCGACCTCGGCCAGACGATCATCGGCATCGAAGAAGTCCAGGACCTCGTCCAGGAAGAGCTCATGCGCCAGGGCCACTTCAAGGTCGCGCAGAACTACATCCTCTACCGCGCCTACCGCGCCCGCCGCCGCGAGGAGCTCGCCGCCCAGCCGGTCGTCGTCGATGACCGCCAGGAGTCCCTCATCCTCGTCAAGTCCGCCGACGGCTCGACCTACCTCTGGAACGGCGACGAGCTGCGCAAGCGCATCGCCTTCGCCGCCGCCGGCCTCGAGCTCGTCCGCACCCCGGACCAGATCGAATCCGAACTCCGCCGCGGCCTCTTCAACGAGATCTCCGAGGCCGACCTCCGCAAGACCATCGAGCTCAACGCCAAGAGCCTCGTCGAGGTCGACGCCGACTTCGCCAAGTTCGCCGCCCGCATCTGCCTCTCCTACATCTACGAGGAGGTCCTCGGCTGGAGCATCAGCCGCGACGGCGTCGCGCAGCTCAAGGAATTCCACCGCGCCAAGTTCGCCGCCTACGTCGAACGCGGCATCGCCATCGGCCGCCTCTCGCCCGACCTGCGCAAGTACGACCTCGCCAAACTGGCCGCGGCCCTCGATCCGATGGCCGACCTCGACTTCGAGCTCCTCGGCGTGCAGACGATGTACGACCGCTACCTGATCATCGACAAGACGGTCAAGCCGGCCCGCCGCCTCGAGACGCCCCAGTTCTTCTGGATGCGCGTCGCGATGGGCCTCTTCCTCCGCGAGGAGAAGAACCGCGAGGACTGGGTGATCCGCCTCCACGCCCTCTACAAGTCCCGCCGCTTCTGCAGCTCGACCCCGACGCTCTTCAACTCGGGCACGCTCCACAGCCAGCTCTCGTCCTGCTACCTCTACCAGGTCAACGACACGATCGAGTCCATCATGATCCGCGGCATCGCGGAGAACGCCTTCCTCTCCAAGTGGGCCGGCGGCCTCGGCGGCTCCTGGACCTCCGTCCGCGGCACGGGCTCCTACATCAAGGGCACCAACGGCGAATCCCAGGGCATCATCCCGTTCCTCAAGCTCCACAACGACCAGCTCGTCGCCGTCAACCAGGGCGGCAAGCGCCGCGGCTCGGGCTGCGCCTACCTCGAGACCTGGCACAACGACATCGAGGACTTCCTCGAGCTCCGTAAGAACACCGGCGACGACCGTCGCCGCACGCACGACATGAACACGGCCAACTGGATCCCTGACCTGTTCATGAAGCGCCTCAAGAACCGCCAGCCCTGGACGCTCTTCCTCTCCAACGAGACCCCGGACCTCCACGAGACCTTCGGCGCCGACTTCGAGAAGCGCTACGTCGCCTACGAGGAGCGCGCCAGGAAGGGCGAGATCTTCGGCAAGGAGATCCCGGCCCTCGAGCTCTGGAAGAAGATGCTCGGCATGATCTTCGAGACCGGCCACCCGTGGATCACCTTCAAGGATCCCTGCAACGTCCGCTCCCCGCAGGACCACGTCGGCGTCATCCACTCCTCCAACCTCTGCACGGAGATCACGCTCAACACGAGCGCCGAGGAGACCGCCGTCTGCAACCTGGGCTCCGTCGTCCTCGACTCCCACCTCAAGGCCGACGGCAGCATCGACCACGCGATGCTCCGCGAGACCGTCACGGTCGCCGTCCGCGCCCTCGACAACGTCATCGACATCAATTTCTACCCGACCAAGGCCGCCGAGGTCTCCAACCTCCGCCACCGCCCGGTCGGCATGGGCGTGATGGGGCTCCAGGACTGCCTCTACCGTCGCGACATCTCCTTCGCCTCCGACGCCGCCGTCGAGTTCAACGACGAGATCATGGAAGCCGTGGCCTACTACGCCTACGAGACCTCCGCCGACCTCGCCGCCGAACGCGGCACCTACAGCAGCTACAAGGGCTCCAAGTGGGACCGCGGCCTGCTCCCGCAGGACACCGTCGACGTCCTGGAGAAGGAACGCGGCGAGCCGATCGAGGTGAAGCGCGGCGGCCGCATGGACTGGGCTCCGGTCCGCGCCAAGATCGCCCAGCATGGCATGCGCAACTCCAACGTCCTCGCCATCGCCCCGACCGCCACGATCTCCAACATCGTCGGCAGTTCGCCCTGCATCGAGCCGACCTACAAGAACCTCTTCGTGAAGAGCAACCTGTCCGGCGAGTTCACCGAACTCAACGGCTACCTGGTGCGCGACCTCAAGAAGCTGGGCCTCTGGAACCAGGACATGATGCAGCAGATCAAGTACTTCGACGGCGAGCTCAAGGACATCGCCGAGATCCCGCAGGCCATCAAGGACAAGTACCTCACGGCCTTCACCATCGAGAACAAGTGGCTCATCGACGCCGCAGCCCGTCGCCAGAAGTGGATCGACCAGGCCCAGTCGCTGAATCTCTTCCTCCCGACGCCGGACCTGAAGATGCTCTCGCACATGTACCAGTACGCCTGGCGCACCGGTCTCAAGACCACCTACTACCTCCGCACCCTCGGCGCTTCCAACATCGAGAAGGCCACGGTCGAGAAGGCTCCCAAGGCCGAGAAGAAGGAATATACGGCCGAAGAGAAGAACGCCTGCTCCATCGAGGCCATGCGCAACGGCGGCACCTGCGAAGCCTGCCAGTAGACCTAACTCGAGGGCCTCAGGGCCTGATGACCGGAGGGCCGGAAAATCCAGGGCGTCCGCAAGGACGCCCTTCTTGTTGGGGTAGGGTCGGGACCGCGTCACGACATAGGAGCTTCGGGTAGGGACGGTTCTCCGAACGGTCCGTTCGCCGACGGAGATTCGGAGCTCGACCGGGAGAACGGACGGTTCGGAGAACCGTCCCTACCTAAAGGGTGCGCCCCCGCCCATCATCCGGACTCCGGTTTCCCTTTGAGTTGATGGTCTCTGGCTCAGGTAGGGTTGAGCGCCTTCGCTCAACCGCGGCTGACCATGGGTGGTCAGCCCTACCTCAATGCAAGGACTCCCCCGATACTCGATACTCCATACTCGATACTGTGCGCCCTCGGGTCCTCTTCGCATCTTTCTTCCATCTTCCATCCTTCATCGTTTATCCTTCGGTCATGTCCTCCCTCCTCACTTCCGCCGGCACGGTCGAGATCCTCACCCGCGAGGAATCCTTCGCCGAGCTCGCCCGTCGGATCAACGCCCTGGCCGCGCAGGGTCCGGCTTCCGTCGGCCTCAGCGGGGGTTCCACGCCCAAGGCCTTCTACGCCTGGGTGGTCCGCACGGGCGCGCTCACGGCCGAGGCCTTGGCCCGCATCGACTGGCACGTGAGCGATGAGCGTTGCGTGCCGCTCTCGTCGGATGACTCCAATTTCGGCCACGCGGCCCGCGGCATGCTCGACACGCTCGGCGTGCCCGCCGCCCGCCGCTTCCCTTGGCCGGTCGAACTGCCGCCCCTCGAAGCCGCGGCCGCCTATGAGGCCGCCTGGGCCGCGCGCTCTGCCGCGAAGGCATTCGACCTCTGCGTGCTTGGCCTGGGCGACGACAGCCATATCGCCTCGCTCTGGCCTAAGTGTCCGCTCATCGGCCGTCCGTCGGGCCCCCGCTTCGTCGCCACGGAATGGCCGGGCCGCGGCTGGCGACTGACCATCACCGAGGCCGGCCTCGCGCAATGCGCCTCGATCGTCGTGCTGGTCGGCGGGGCCGCCAAGGCGACCGCTTTGCGCGAGATCGCCTGCGGCGAGTTCCAGCCCGACTTGCACCCCGGCCAGACGCTGCGCGCCTTCGCCTCGCGCGTCACCTGGCTGGCCGACCGGGACGCCGCGGCGCAGCTCTGAGCAAGGTGGCGGCGCCTCAGCGGGTCCCGCCGGGGACTTCCGGCGCCGGCTTGGCCTTAGGCGTGTCGGTCTGTCCGGTCTTCGGCTCGGAGGCCGGTTTGGCCGTCGTCGTCGGTCGCACCACGAGGTGGTCGACGATGAACGCGGTCCGGTAACGCGCATCTTCGGTGGCCGCCAGATTTTCGGTCGCAAAGATGAGATAGCGGCTTGTCGGTCGGAAAATCAACGTGGTCGAGCGGAGCAATTTCTGTTCGCCGCTGGATTCGGCGGCGGCCATGAAGAAGCGGCAGGTCGAGGGCTTCTCGAAGGCTTTCGGGTAGCGCGCCGAGCTGCGGCTGTTGGCCGTGAACGAGGTTCCGTTGATGGACACGGCGATCCGGGAGGTGGTGAAGTTCATCAGCTGGACCGTCCCGTAAGGGAATCCTTCGGGGCTGAAATCCAGGACTTTGGTCTGGGCGATGCCGCGCTTCTCGTCGGGGAAGAGCAGGACGCCCAGGTCGACGTCCTGCTCCCCGATCGGGATGGTGCAGTAGGGCACCCAGGCGTAGACGGGTTTGCCGGCCTTATCCACTTCCGGCGTGAGGGTCTTGCGGACGATCACGGCGTTCGGATCGCCTTGGTAGTCGACCGTATAACTCAGCGACATGACGTCAGGGGAGACCGGGACGCGGTCCTTGCCCATCATCAGGGCGAGTTCCGGGAATTCTTCGGGCGCGCTCCACCAAGCCAGGCGAAGCTTGCACGCGGACTGAGGCTTCGAGGCGGCACGGCCTTGGGCCGGCCGCGATTCTCTGGCCGCCGTCTTTTCTGCGGCGGCGGATTCGCGCTTCGTCTGGGCTTGGGCCAGGCTGAGCAAGAGGCAACTCCCGCCAAGCATGGCGGGAAGGATTCGGAGCAGGGACATGTCAGATTTCGTTGGCGGCAAGCCAGCGCAGGGCGGTCGGGCGGAAGCGTCGGCCGAGGATGCGGTTGATCCTTTGCTCCTGGAGCAGGGCGGTCCTTTCCAGGGCGCTCGAACCCGGAGGGTTCGGCGGCGGCGACACTTCGTACATCTCCGGCAGCACCTGACGGTCATACTCCCTGCCTCCGCTCGAGTTCACCCGGTAGGCCAGCCTGCGGCGGTTAGGCTCGACAAAGTCGGGGTACTTCTGGCCGACCGCCATGGCGACGTATTCGGTGGTGCGTTGGACGACGACTTCGACCCAGGCCTTGCCGATCACGTTGCCCGCGTCATCCAGGGCCTCGCCATAGGCGCGGACGACGAAGGTGTCGGAGCGGGCGGTGAGGTTGGGCCCGATGGAATTCAGCACATCCATCTGGGTGACGATCCCGGGCGCGCCGAGTCCGGCGATGATGGAGGTATTCGACGCGGTCTTGCTCATCGCCCTAAGCGAGGGAAACCGTTGGTTTTTCGAAATCGGAGGGTAGGCGCTGCGTTGGGTCCACCAATTCCCGTTCGTTGTGAGCATGTTTCCGAACAGATGCCTGTTCGGATCTTCCGCAGCCAAGTCCGCCGGGGCCTGGGGGGCTTGGAAGGTCCCGCCCGCGGCGGCGATGGCGGTGTCATTGATCGTTGTCTTGTCGATCGCGGCTTGGAGGGCGCCCTTCAGGCCGAAGTTGTCGTCATTGATCAGCCGGCGGTTGACGAAGTCGGCCAGGGACATGAACGGTCCCCGGTTCCGGATCTCTTCGACGACGGCTCCGGCGAGGTCGTCGATCTGCTTGTCGTTCAGTTCGCGGTAACTCGTCCAAGGGTCGTTGCCGGTCTTGTCCGCAGGCTGACCGAAGGCGCGCGCGAACTTGGTCAGGGCGGTCCCGACCGGTTTCGGGTTCGTGGCGTCAGGCAGGGCTTGCCCGCGCAGTCCCGCCAGCACGGCTTTCCAGGCCGCGCGTGAGGTCGAGTTCACGTTGAAGCCGCCGTCGTAGAGCGAATTACGCGCCAGGTATTTCGGATGGGGGAATTCGCTCTCGGGCAGCTCGAGGGAGTTTTTATAGTCGTCGTTCGTGGTGTAAGAGGGCTTGCCGTCGGGCAGGTACTTCATGCGACGGTTGGCCAGGAGGGCTTGGCCGGCGTTGAGCTGGACCTTATACTCGTCGAAGCGGGTCGGGTTGGAGAGCCCGGCGGCGGCGAGCGCCGCGGCCTGGGCTGTGCGCACCTCGGTGTCGGTCGGCAGATCCGCGCCTGAGTTCGGCCACGGGTTCTGGATGCCGTCGCGGTGCGAGAACGAGTTCGCCTGGAGGTTCAGCCCGCTGAAGTAATAGCTGTCCCAGAGCGTCAGGTTCGCCGCGAACGCGTGGTCGGTCCGGATGTCGGTCCGGTTGCGGAGCACCAACGAGCCCATGTGCTTGGCGACGTAGCCGAGCTCGGGCACCGGACCTTTGACGTCCGACGGCAAGGAAGCTTCGCTCGGGAAGAGGTCGCGCGGCCCCGGCCATTCGACGATACGGGTCAGGTCGCCGATGCCCGGGTGGGCGAACGACGAGCCCACGGTGAAATCGGCGTCCGTGCTTTTTTCGGCGAAAGCGACGGTACCGAGCTGCGAGAGCGAGAGCAGCGGGCGGCGCGGGACCGAGTAGAGGATGACATTGCTCTTCCCCCCGCGGGCATCGTCGATGCTCGGTCCCCAGAAGGCCCGACCGTCGGCCGTCGTCGGGAAGTTGTCGATCGACTGGTCCCTGCCGAGGCTGCGTTGGGCCTGGACCCATCCGACGGGCGTATGGGCTTTTCCGTCGTAGCCGAACAGCTGGGCCTGTTGGGCGCGGTAACTCAGGAAATAGGGCGTCATGGGCGCGTTGCGCATCTCCTCTGGCGTCTGGAGATTGAAGTTCTGCCCATAGCCGCTCGTAGGTGCGCCAGACTTCATGCCGAAATTAGCCGCGGCGGAGAAATTGTTCTTTGGGTACCAGACATCCGTGTTCCCCGTCATGTCGGCGGCCCGCAGGACGAAATCGAGGATCAGCACCGGAGAATTAGGGCTTCCGTAGTTCAGGGTGGTTTCTTCCGAAAGGAATAAAGTGTCCGACTTGGAAGCGGTGGGCTCGATGTCGTTGAACTCCGGGTCTTTCTGGAAGGGCCTCGTCGTGAGCCCGTCATTAGTGGTCAGCCCCGTGCTCCCTTCGATGCGATAGTCGGGGGTCAGCGAAGCCGGGTTGCCTGCCCGGCGCTGATGGTCGGGTACGGTATGGTAAGCCGAATCGTTGTTGCTGTTGCTGTACATCGGCCAGCCCCCGGTCATCGCCTGAAAATTAAGGAGGAGGCTTTCGTCCACGCAGTTGAAGCCACGGACGGTTTCGGTGCCTTCGGCGAACTTCCGGATCCTCCGTGTCGTCCCGTCGCTCATGCCGACCGTGATGAAGCTGCTGGGGGTTTCGTCCGGCGTCCCGAACCAGCGTCGGTGGGTGTTGAGCGTGGTTCCTCCGTCGATGCTGTTCTTGCCGAGGAGGTAGAAGTTCCAGCTTTGGTTCCCGACCAAGGAGACCTTGCCGTTCCGCCTGACCGGGGCGACATATTGGCCGGGATTCGTGACCGTGTAGCTGAGGACATCGTCCCCTGTCCCGAGAACCATGTCGGCTCCCTTGTCGGTGACCGTGAGGATTTCCCGTTCGGCCCCGACGACGAACCCGTTGTAATTGAGCCACCCGCTGTTGCGGGGGACGATTTCGATGGGTCGGCCGCCCAGCGCCGTGTACAGGCTTTCGGCGGACCCATCCCAGCCGGGCAGGGCGTCGTGCAGCCTGCGTTGCGCTTGGGCGGACTCCCAGATGTCAAACAGACGCCGGATATACTCCTTGTCTTTGGTAAGCAGATACGTGTTCCAATCGATGAGGACGTCGCTCGAATTCCGATATTCGGCGAAGATCTTGCAGATTTCGAAGCCGAGGGTCCAGAGGACGCGTTCCGCGCTGCGGGCGCCCGACCCCGAACGGGTACGGACATTATGGAACGGCGTCATCTTGTAGAAGGCCTTGTTTTCGATGGTATAGCCGATGCTGGCAGGAATGGAGACGTTGGTGTTGCTGCTGTTGACGAGGCCGCCGGCCGACGGCGCAGCTCCCAAGATCCTGATTTCGCCCGGTTCGAGGCGGATTACGTTGCCGCCTCCCCCGGTCGTGCCGCCGGCGCCGGCGACGATGCGGAAAGAGAAGGAACGGTTGTCATTCTCGCCTCCGCCCAAGGTGATGTCGCCTAATGAAATGAGTTGGTTGTTCAGGAAGTTGGCCGGCGGGACTGGGGGAACTGGATCCCAGGGCGCTTGTTGGTATAAATGTTCGCTAGAAGCGAAGCTCGTCCGCGTCTGTAAGACGAAACGGAAGGGGTTGTTGTTTGCGTTGGCGACCATCGCCAGGCCTTCGAACTCCAAGGCCACGTCGTAGGGGTTGTGGATGACGACCAAGGGGTTGACGGTCATGCCGAGGTCGTTCCCCTGCCAGACGGCCGAATAATTAGTGGAGAAGCGCAGGATGGTCGGAGCAAGGACCGGACTGGTGGGCCAGGTGCGTGTCGAGGATGCGCGAGTGTCTTGGGCCGTAGGCGAAAGGGGTGTGGGGGGGGATCCGAGCCCGGCGGCGGTGTAGCTGGAGACGCCACTCGTCGGCCTGAATACCGGAGTAGAGGTGTTGCTGCTGTTGCTGAATCGGTAGGCGGTGGTGAAAGGGTCGCGGTAACGGCGTTGGGCGAGGAAGTCCGGCCCCACTCCTCCGTCGGCGAGGTTGTTCCGGTAGTGGTAGTTCCTGGGCACGCTGCCATCGCTGAAGAAATTGTCGGGCCTCGGGTTGAGAGGGGGGAATGTGGTGTCTCCCGTTACGGCATCGGCCAGACGGACGGGAAAGCCGCGGAGGCCGGTCGCGTAGGTGAGGGGTTCGAGGCCGCGGGCGACGTAGCCTAGGGCGTCGGCGGGGGCGCCTTGGCCGCGGAGGGCGCCGCTGGTGGCGGCCGCCGCTTCGATCTCGCGTTTGTACATCCGGTAGTGGTTGCGATAGAGGTCCCAGGTCGGGCCGCGGACGATGCGGGCGGTCCAGTTGTCTGGATGAGTCTCCGAAAGGTTGGGCCAGGTGAAGACGTCGCTGGGAGCGCTGGCGGCGCCGCTTTGGACGTTGGCGTCGATGCGGGTCTGGTTGAAGAAGCGCGAAGAGAGCGGGACTTCGTAGGCGAAACCCAAGCGCTCAGGCGTCTCCCCTCCGTTGCGTGCCCGGACGGTTGCGATGAGAGTGCCGATGCTCCCCAGCTGGCTCAGGTAGCGCGGCGCCCATTCCGGCGAACGCGGGGAAGCCCTGAGCACCTCGGAGGGGCTGCCCAGCTTGTCCATCAGGTTGGGCCGGTTGTAATCCAGATCTGACGCGAAGCCGGCGGGGGACGTCGCATTCGGTGCTCCATGGAAAAAGGACTGCTTCCGGTTGTTCGCCGCCGAGGTGCTTTCTTTCTGTCCGGGGAAGACCTCGAGCGTGCGGAAGACGGAGTAGGGGAGCTCGAAGGCGGTCGAGAGGTCCGTCTTCACTCCGCCGTTGAGGGTGTCGCTGAGCACCGAGAAGGACCACGGCGTGATCTCATGCCAGAGCAGACGGTTCGCCGTGGTGATGGCATTGCCGGCCGCATCGTTGCCTAGGTTCTTCGCCCACGCATTGATCTCACTGCGGCTCCGCGTCCTCGCCAGACCGAGGTCTTTCCAGGTCGCCAAGGGGTTGCCGATCGTGGCGACGATGTCCAGATTACGCAGGTCGAGGTAGTTGCTGTCGAAATTGGCGGGCATCAGGGCGGCCGTCGCGTTCAGCGAAGGCCTTACGGACTCGAAGGAACTCCGCTGGGCGGCGGTCCCGGCGAAGCCTCTGTCCCACTCCGTCAGGCCGGGGAGGGAAGTGCCGGTGTTGCTGACGGCATGGACATCCGGCAGGTTGACCTTGGCCTTGATGCCTTCATCCCCGATCCAATAAGCAAACCTTCCGTTCACGCCGAATCCGCCGCCGCCGGCGATGGAAGGACCAGGCAACGGCATCGGCGGTAGGTCGATCGCCCCGTAGAACCGCTGCTGGCTCGGCGTCGTCGCGGAGGTCGGCCATTGGATGCTGCCGGCGGACGTCTGTCCGTTCGCCGCGGAAGAGCCGCCGACGAGCCGTACGAAGTCACTGGCGAGCGGCGTCCCGAGCGCGTTGATCAGGATCTGACCGTCGCCGATCGCCTTGCCGTCGGCGCCGAAATTATTTCGGTTGGGCAAGTAGTAGTTCAGCGAGGCGACCGATGGGTTGACCAGTTCGGGGTCGCCCGTGTTGACGGCCGTGGGCGAAGTCAGCCAGCCGAGGAAGAGCCGGGAGTCATGCGGGTCGGCCACGTTCCAGTCGCGCGGCTTCGACGTATCGGCGCCACCTGTCGACCAGACCCCGGTCCAGTAGCGCTTCTGGTGGGCGACCGTGCCGCCCGCCGGCTTGTTCGGGTTGTTGGCGGCGGCCGGAGCGGTGTCGCCGGAGGGCGACGGGACTTCGGCGGAGAACATGTCCGCGCGCATGGAGACGCGTTGATCGGGTCCCATCGTGGCCTGCAGCTGGCCGATCGCGATGCGGGCCGAGGCGAGGGCGTTGAAACGGGCGCGCAGATAGCCCGCATGGCTCTGCGCCAGGCGGCTTTCCACCTGCAGGAAAGAGGCGAGGACGATCACCAGCATCACCATCGCCGCCATGATGGTCAGCGAGAGAACGAGGGAGAAACCTGAGCGTTTTAGTCTCATGGGAAATTGGGGTAAAATCACAGTAAACCCCCCTAGGGCTAAGTCAAAGGATTGGTTTTACACATTTGTTCCAAAAGATTGATTAAAATCATAAAATGTCATTTAAAATCATAAATAAGCAAATAATTGCAATTTAAAGAGGGTGCTTGCGACCTCTGGGGGTTTGCCGAGGTTAGCGGGGTGCAAACCCTCATCCAAGGTGCCGGCGCTTTCATCTGGCCGCTCGGTTTCTGCTCCTTCCTCGCCCTCTACCTGATCATCGAACGCGCGCTCGCCCTCCGCGTCTCCCGGGTCGCCCCTGAATCCGTCGTCAAGGCGGTCCTCGCCGGCCAGCTCGAGCATGTGGGCGCCGCCGACGGCGAATCCGTCGCGGGAAGGCTCGTGCAGCGCTGGAAGGACGGCGCTTCCGGCGAAGTGCTCAAGGCCTGGGCCCGTCATGAACTGAACCGGCTGCAGCGCGGCCTCCACCTGCTCGACAGCATCGTGGCCGGCGCGCCCTTGCTCGGCCTGCTCGGCACGGTCGCCGGTCTCGCCACGCTCTTCCCGGAGCAGGGCCTGCCGGACACGCAGACGCTCACGCGCGGCGTGGGCCTCGCGCTCAGCACGACGATGATCGGCCTCTGCGTCGCGATCCCCGCGCTCCTCGCCGCGAACTGGCTCGCGCGCCGGCTCGAGGTCCTTTCCTCGCGGATCGACGTCCTCGTCGAGGCGCTCGAAGCCCGCCGCCGATGAGCCTCGTCGTCGCCCGCCGCCGTCGCGCCGACATCAACGTGGTGCCGCTCATCGACGTGATGGTGGTGCTCATCTTCTTCCTGCTCCTGAGCGGCCGCTTCGAACAGACCCGCGCGCTCGCCATCGTGCCGCCCACGGCCTCGGCGGGCACGGTCGGCGCCGAGGCCACGTCGCTCGTCGTCGGCGTCGACCGGGACGGCAAGCTCTACCTCGAAGGCAAGCCCATCGCCGCCGACGCGCTCGCCAAGGCCCTCGTCGACCATGCGTTGAAGTCGCCCGGCACGGAGGTCATCGTCGTCGCCGACGAACGTTCGCTCACGGGCGCCGCGGTCGGCGCGCTCGACGCCGCCGCCAAGGCCGGCTTGAAGCCGCGCCTGCAGACCCGCCAGCCGCGCTGAGCCGCGAGGATACGAAGTCGCGAGGACAGGAGGACCCGAGGACCTGATGTTAAGTCCCACTTCATCTTACCTCTTGCTAACCCTGTATTTCCCTCGAGTCCACGTGCCCGCGTGCCCACGTGTCCTCGTGCCTCGCATCCTCCATCCTTGATCTCCTCGTGTTCCCGAGCCCTTGCGTTTGCCAACATCTCCTTCATCTTAGCTCCTGCTAACCCTGTATTGCCCTCGAGTCCTCCGGCCCTCTTGCCCTCGTGTCCTCGTGACTCGAGTCCTCCATCGTCCATCCCTCATCTTTCATCTTGGCCCTCTTTCCCATGCCGACCCGTCTCCCTGAAGTCCTCCGCCTGCTCGAAGACTATACGCAGGCCCACGGCACGTCCGGTCACGAGGACGCGGTCCGCGCGATCTTCGTCCGTGAGCTCCGCGGCCGCGTGTTCAGCGCCGACGGCCTTGGCGGCGTGCTCGCCGCGCCCGCCAAGGAGCAGGGCGGTCCGCGCGTGGTGCTCACGGCGCACATGGATGAGATCGGTTTCCTCGTCCAGGCGGTCACCCCCGACGGCTTCCTCCGCCTGGTGCCGGTCGGCGGCTGGCCCGACGGCGTGCTCGCCGCGCAGCGTCTCCGCATCTGGTCACGCTCCGCGCGCAAGGAATTCCTCGGCGTCGTCGCCGCGCTGCCGCCTCATCAGGGCGGCGCCCAGGCCGCTTCCGCCGACAAGGTGCTCGTCGACATCGGCGCGCGCTCGGCCGACGCCGTCGCCCGGCTCGGCATCCGCCCCGGCGATCCGGTCGTGCCGGAAGGTCCGTTCACGGCCCTCGCCGAACCGGGACTCTACGTCGCCAAGGCTTTCGACAACCGCGTCGGCATGGCCGCGCTCACGCTCGCCACGCACGCGCTCGACGCCGCGCCGCCGGCCGCCGATCTCCTCGCGGTCGCGACGGCGCAGGAAGAAGTCGGCTGCCGGGGCGCGGTCGTCGCGGCCCGCCTCGCCAAGCCCGACGTGGTCATCGTCCTCGAAGGCCCCCCGGCCGACGACCTGCCCGGACTCGCGCCGCACGGCGAGACGCAAGGCGCCCTCGGCGGCGGCGTGCAGGTACGCGCCTACGATCCGACGGCGATCATGAACCCGCGCCTCGTCGACCTGACGCTGCAGCTCGCGGCGGAGCAGGGCATCCCTTGCCAGCTGGCGGTCCGCCGCACCGGCGGCACCGACGCGCGTTCCTTTCAGGCCCACGGGCTGGGCCTCCCGGTCATCGTGCTCGGCGTGCCGGCCCGCTACATCCACACGCACAATGCCGTCATCGACGTCGCCGACCTCCAGGCCTGCGTCGACCTGGCCGTGGCGCTCGTCCGCCGCCTCGACGCGCCGACGGTCAGGTCGCTGACGCAGTATCTCTGAGCGGGCCGGACGCGGTTTCTCGCCCGGAATCCGCACAATCCGCTTGAGAGGGGAGGGGGCTCCGCCGACAGTAGTCCCATGTGCGCGGACAAGAAACCCGCCTCGGCTTCCGGCAAGGAAGGCTTCGAGGCCGAACTCAAGCAGCTCGAGCAGCTCGTCGAGTCCCTCGAGTCCGGTGACGTCTCGCTCGACGCGCTCGTCGCGAAGTATGAGGAAGGCATGCGCCTGCTGAAGTCCTGCCAGAAGTCGCTCGAAGCCGCCGAACTGCGCATCGAGCAGCTCGGCAAGCGCGGCGAAGACTCGCAGGGCTGATGTCGCTCCTCGCGTCCATCCGCGGTCCGGCCGACGTCAAGGCCCTCGCGCCCGAGCAGCTCCCGCTCCTCGCGCAGGAGATCCGCGAACGCCTCGTGGCCGTCACGGCCCGGAACGGCGGCCACATCGGCCCGAACCTCGGCGTGGTCGAGCTTTCGATCGCCCTGCACCGCGTCTTCGGCACGCCGCGCGACAAGTTCGTCTTCGACGTGGCCCACCAGGGGTACGTCCACAAGCTCCTCACCGGCCGCAACGGCGCCGACTTCGACGGTATCCGCACCACGGGCGGGCTGAGCGGCTTCCTGAATCGCGAGGAGAGCCTGCACGACGTCTTCGGCGCGGGCCACGCCGGCACGGCGCTCTCGGCCGCCGTCGGGCTCGCCAACGCCCGCGACCGCCTCGGCGAAGATTCGCACGTGGTCGCCCTCATCGGCGACGCGGCCCTCACCTGCGGGGTGACGATGGAGGCGCTCAACAACGCCGCGAAGTCGACCAAGCGGCTGGTCATCGTGCTCAACGACAACGAGTGGTCCATCGACCGCAACGTCGGCGCGGTCGCCGACATCCTGAGCCGCCTCATCGTCACGAGCCCGTACAACAACTCCCAGCAGGGCCTGAAGCGCTTCCTCGGCAAGAGCCGCCTCGGCACCAGGGTCCTGGACTTCGGCCGCAGCTTCAAGCGCCACGTGAAGAACTGGTACACGCACAGCTCCTCGCTCTTCGAGCAGTACGGCGTGCGTTACGTCGGTCCGATCGACGGCCATGACCTCGGCGCGCTCGAGCGCTACCTGAATTTCTGCAAGGACTCCCAAGGCCCGATCCTCCTGCACGTCCGCACCGAGAAAGGCCGCGGCCTCGGCGCCGCGCTCAGGAATCCGGAGAAGTTCCACGGCACGGGCGCCTTCGATCCCGAGACGGGCGATTCGCTCGCTTCCGGCGCCGCCGGCGCTCCCAAGGCCTGGCAGGACGTCTTCGGCGCCCTGCTGCTCCGTGAGGCCAAGGCCGACGCCCGCGTGGTCGGCATCACCGCCGCGATGCCTTCGGGCACGGGCCTCAACCAGCTGAAGAAGGAACTGCCGGCCCAGTATCACGACGTCGGCATCGCCGAGGAGCACGCCGCGCTCTTCGCCGCGGGCATCGCCGCCCGCGACCTCCGTCCGGTCTGCGCGATCTACTCCACCTTCATGCAGCGCGCCTACGACATGGTCATCCATGACGTCTGCCTGCAGCGCCTGCCGGTCACCTTCTGCATGGACCGCGCCGGCGTCTCGCCCAGCGACGGCCCGACGCACCACGGTCTCTTCGACATCGCCTACCTGCGCTGCGTCCCGAACGTCACGCTGATGCAGCCGAAGGACGAGGACGAGTTCGCGGACATGCTGCACACCGCGCTGAAGTCCGGCGCGCCGATGTTCATCCGCTACCCGCGCGGCGCCGCCGCCGGCAAGGCGATCAAGGCGCAGCCCGCGCTCATCCCGCTCGGCCAGGCCGAAGTCCTGCGCCCTGGCGCCGACGTCCAGCTGTGGGCTCTCGGCACGATGGTGCCCGAAGCCCAGGCGCTCGCCGACCGGCTCGCCGCCCAGACCGGTCTTTCCGTCGGCGTGGTCAACGCGCGCTTCGCCAAGCCCATCGACGCCGCCTTGCTCGTCACGCAGGCCAAGGCCGCGAAACTCATCGTCACGCTCGAAGACGGCGCCGTCACCGGCGGCTTCGGCACGGGCGCGCTCGAGACCCTCGCCGAATACGGCGTCCGCACGCCGGTGCTCCGCCTCGGCTGGCCCGACCGTTTCGTCGGCCATGCCACCGACGTGAAGACCCTGCGCGCCGCCCACGGCCTCGCCCCCGACCAGATGCTTGCGGCGATCAGGGAGAAGGTGGGTTGAGTTAGGGCTAGGGACAGGACTAGGGCTAGGGCCGGGTAATATGGGTAGGGACAGCACTACGTGCTGTCCTTTTATGTAGCCGAGATTAACCCAAAAGGAAACCGGAGACCGGATGATTGGCTGGGGCATACATTCTCGGGTGACGGGTGCCAGCCACGGGAGTCAGCCCTCCAGGTTTCGGCCGTTCGGGTTTCGGCTCCCGGCCTCCGGTTCCCGGCTGCCGGTGGCTGGAATGCTGAGCCCCGAGTGGCTGATGCCCTGATGGCCGTCACCCGTCACCAGAGGATGTCACTGCCTTCTGCCTCCATCATCGATCCAGTCATCGTGCCGTTTCAGGTGGCGGGTGGCAGCCCCAGGTGGCAGGTGGCAGCCAATCTGCCCTCTGTCCTCTGTCATCGACTCAGCCATCTCCGTCTACCCCTACCCCTACCCCTACCCCTACCCCTACCCCTACCCCTACCCCTACCCCTGTCTGACCATCACTTCTTCCCTTCCTCGATCCTCACCCGCATCTCCTCCGCCCGGGCCGTCGCTTCTTCGGCGTGCTTCACGGCTTCGGTGAGCCGGCCGAGGATGAGCTTCTCGCGTTCCTGCAGGGCGGCGAGGCGGGCGTCGCGGGCCTTCACGGCGTCTTCCCAGCCGCGGAGGGCCGCCTGCCAGTCCTTTGTTCGGGCGACGAATTCGGCGGCCTGCTTGCGGGTCTCCGCTTCGGCTTCGGCGCGGAGCGCACGCGTACGGTCGAGCTGCGTGCGCAGTTCGGCGAGGTCCTGCTTCAGGCCTTCGGTTTCGGCGCGGGCCTGGGCGAGGTCGGCGGCCAGCCTGGCGCGGGTGGCGCCTTCGGCGGCGTAGTCCGCGCGCAGGCCGAGGTCGCGCCGCCATTGCCAGCCCGCGACGGCGACGAGCAGGCCGATCAAGGCGAACTGGACGGCGCGCAGGCTCATCGGCTCTCGACGGGTTCCGCGGCGAAGCGCACTTCGGTGATGCCGGCTTCGCCCACGGCCTCGAGGGCGCGGGTCATCGCGGCGAAGGGCGTGCGGGCGTCGCCTTGCACGAGGGCCGGCCGGCCCGGCGCGGCGGCGGCGCGGCGGCGGAGTTCGGCGACCAGCTCATTGCGGCCGAGCGCGCGACCTTCGAGCGAGAGCGTGCCCGCGGCGTCGACGGCGACGACCAGGTCGCGTTCGGCCGAGGCGGTGGCCGCCGCGGAAGCCGGCAGACGGACCGGCGCGAGCGCCTGGCTCTGCGTCAGTCCGAGCGTGGCGAGGATGAACGTGGCCAGCAGGAAGAACATGATGTCGATGAGCGGCACGATCTCGATGCGCGCGCCCGTCTCTTCGTCCTTCGGCCGGCGGAGGCGGACGGCCATCTCAGCGACGGCGCCCGGCTTCGTCGGGCGCAGGTTGGAATTCGCTCACCGGCTGGCCGGCGGCCGCGGCGCTCTTCAGCGCGATCTCGGCCTGGTTGATGGCCTGCTCGAGGTCGTGCCGCAGCGACTGCGCCCGGCGGTGGAAGAAGTTGTGCGGTATCAGGCAGAAGATCGCGATCCCCAGGCCGGCGGCGGTCGCGATGAGGGCCTCGCCGACGCCGCCGCTGACCTTGGCGACCGCGAGCTGTTCGGAGCCGATGAACTGGAAGCTGCCCATGATGCCGACGACGGTGCCGAGCAGGCCGAGCAGCGGGGCGAGCGTGACGATGGTGCTCAGCAGCCATTGGCGGGCGCCGGCCTCCTCGAGCGTCTCCTCGGCGCGCAGCTGCATGGCGGTCACCGGTTCGGTGCGGCCGTTGGCGAGGCCGGAGCGCAGCGCCACGAGGAAGGGCGAGGTCGCGCCGGACGTGCGCTGCCAGGCCGGACCGTACTGGCCGAGCCGGACTTCCCAGAGGGCTTCGCCGAAGGCCTTGTCGGCGCGGAGGCGACGGACGTTACGCCAGTAGAGCAGACGCTCGGCCACGGTCGCGAGGGCGACGATCAGGCAGACGAGGATCGGCCACATGATGGGTCCTCCCTTGAGGAAGGTCTCGACGAGGACGTTGGCGAGGGGCATGGTCACTGGAGTTGGAAGTGGATGGAAATCTCGTAGAGGCGGACTTCGCCGGCGGGGAATTCCCAGCGGCGCAGGATGGTCTCGGTCGCGGCCTCGTCGAGTCGGTGGCAGCCGGAGGTATCGACCGCGCGGGCGCGGCGCACGGCGCCGCTCTCGCCGACCTCGAACTCGACGCGTACGACGCCGCTTTCGCGCCGACGCAGGCACTCGTACGGATATTCCGGCCAGGGCTGGCGGCCGGCCATCTCGGCGACGTCGAGCACGATGGGTCCGGCCGTCACGCCGCCGCGGGCCGCGCCGGTCGCGCCGGTCTTGCCGACGGACGGGACGGCGGGCGGCGTCGCCGTGCGGCGGACGGTCGTGGCGGGGACCTGCGGGAGGGACGGCAGACGCACGTCCGGGAGCGAGGTGATCGGCGCGAGGGGGGCGGGCGCCAACGCGGCGTCCGGGGCGACCGCGGCGCTGTCCGCGTTCGCGGAGGGCGCGGTGCGGAGCTTCGTCGGGTCGAGCTTCACGAGCGCCGGCTTGGCCTTGGCGGGCGGGAGCGTCGCGGGCTCGAGCCGCGGGGGCGCCTGCGTCAGGCCGCTGACCGACACGCCGAGGGCCAAGACCCCGAGCGCCACCACGACGAAATCGAGGAGGCGGTCGGAGTCAGGCTGGACGGGCGCGGAACGCATGCGCGGGGGAGAGGACGATGCGAGTGCGGACCGGGGGAAGCAAGTCGTGTCCGTGGGTCAGAAAGACACTTCGCCGCCGAAGAAGAGCGTCCGCGGGGCGTTGGCGCGGGGTCCGAGCGGGGCGCGGCTGATGATGGCCCGCTTGTCGAGGAGGTTCTGGACGCCGCCGACGAGGCGGAAGGACTGCGTGACCTGGTACCGCAGGTTGAGGTCCACGGTGAGGAGGCCTTCGACGCGTCCGTCTATCGTCGAGGGATTCGCGAGCGCGCCGGAGCCGTCGACGAGACGCGGGTCGCCGTTGTAGCCCGTACCCCACGTGCCGGAGTAGTAGCTGAGGTCGAGCGAGCCGCCCCACGGGCCCTGTTCGAAGCCGATGCCGGCCGCTAGCTTCCATTCCGGCACGTACGGGATCTCGTTCCCGCTTTCGGCGCCGGCGAACAGGCCCGCGCCGTTGCCGAGCCGGCTGCCTTCGATCTCGGTGAAACGCGCGCGCGTCCACGTCAGGCCGGCGTAGACGGGCAGGGCGTAGCCCCGGCCTTCGCCGCGGGCGAGGTCATGGCGGATCAGCGCCTCGACGCCGTAGGATTCCGCGGCGCCGCCGTTGGTCATCGCCAGCAGGCCGCCGCCGGCGACGCCGACGACGGGCGAGATGAGGTTCTGGAAATCCGTGTGGAAGGCGACCAGCTCCCAGCTCGTGGCGCGGTCGCGGTGGCGCAGGCCGAATTCCTTGCCGAGGCTTTCTTCGGAACGCGTGCCTGCGACATAGCCGGCCGGGTTCGCCGCCGAGCCGCCCCGGTAGACCCCGCCGAACAAGGTCTTCTCGGTCCCGAGCTCATAGGTGAAACCGAGTCCGCCCATGACCATCTCGCTGTCGACCGGCGTGGTGGCGCCGGCGGACGTGGTGTTGGCCATGTCGAGGTATTCGTAGCGCACGCCGGGGCGCAGGGTGAGCGCGCCGAGCCGGATCGCGTCCTCGACGAAGACCGCCGCCGCCAGGGTCTCCTGGAAACCCGCCGAGGTCACCGCGCCCCGCGTGCCGGCGCCGATCACGCCGTCGTCGACGGCGTAGGTGGTGCGTTGGTTCGTCCCGCCGGCGGTGTCACGATGGATGCGCAGGCCCGTCGTGAGCTCATGCCGGATATCGCCGACCTGGAACTGCTTCCGCGCCGAGCCTTGCCAGCCGTAGGCCTCGTGGTCGCGCGTGGCGTCGTTGTTCACGAACGCGCCGTCGTTGCCGGCGAAGAGGTCGCCGCGCAGGACCGCGAGGGAAGGGCCGTGCGCGAGGGCTTCGGCGACGTTGGTCCGGAGGCCCGCGCCGGTGAGGCCGTCGAGCTTGTCCCAATTGCGGTCGAACTGGTTGAAGTAGAGCGCGCTGTCCAGGCGCAGGGACTTGTCCGGTTCGGCGCTCCACTTCAGGTAGGTGCGCCACTGTTCGGCGACGTGGTGGTCGAACTGGGTCGAGGCGTAGCGACGGTCAGGGTTCGCGCGCAGGTCGGCCTCGGTCAGGCCGCCGTAGGTCTCTTCGGCGTCGAAATCGGTCTGCCCGACCTTCAGCTCGAAGCGCTGCCGGAGGGCGCCCTTCGGCTCCCACGAGAGCTTGACCATCGGTTCGGTGAGGGTGAATCCGCTGCGGCGGCCGATGCCGTCGATCGCGCGGAAGCCGTCGGTCAGCTGCGTGTGCAGTTCGACGACCGCGCCCACGCTGCCGGCCTCGGTCTGCTGGGTGCCGCCGAGCCAGGTGTGGTTGAAGAAGTTGCCGTAGCTGCCGGCGGTCAGGCGCGAGAAGAAGCGACGTTCCTCCGTCGGGATGGGGGTGGACAGGAAATTGACGACTCCGCCGGTGGTGTGCGGGCCGTACATCACCTGGCTCGATCCTTTGAGGAACTCGATACCCGCCATGCGGCCGGCCTTCGGGGCGTAGTAGGCGTTGGGCGAGGAGTAAGGCGACGGCGCGGTGAGGATGCCGTCCTCCATCAGCGTGACCTTGGAGCTGCGGTTGCCGTCGACGCCGCGGATGGAGATGTTGGGGAAGTTGCCGAAGCCGTCTTCGTCGCGCACGAACACGCCGGGGGCGGTCGCGGCGATCTGCTTCAGGTTGGTGTAGCCGCGCGCGCGGAATTCTTCGCCGTCCAGGATCACCGCCGAACCCGGCAGGGTGAAGGCGTCCGGCGCGATGCCGGTCACGGTCAGGGGCGCCAGTTCGCCGGTCTTCACGCCGGGTGCGGCGGACTGAGCCACGGCGATCTGGCTGGCGGCGAGGAGGAAGAGGAGGTGCGGACGCATGGGAAGCGGGTCGGCCTGCGAAAATTGAGATTCAGTCTCAACAGTCAAATATGAAAATGAGTCTCAATCTCATCTCAATCGCAAAGGATGGACGTAAGGGTTGAGTTATCTCGGGAAATGGAGGATTTTAAACGTCCCCGATGCCCCTCCTTATCGTCATCCCGGTCCGTAATGAGGAGCGTCGGCTGGGCCCGGGCTTGGCCCGGCTGGCCGAAAGCTTGCAGGCCAACGGCTGCGCGGACGCCCTGATCGTGGTTTCGGACAACGGCTCGACGGATTGGACGCGTTCGGTCGCCATCGAAGCGTCCGCCAAGATCCCGTATCGCGTCGTCTACCATCGGGCGTGCGATCATGGCGACAAGGGCGTCGCGATCTTCTCCGCCTGGGAGTCGGCGCCGGAGGGCTATGACGTCCTCGCCTACTGCGACGCCGACATGGCGACGGATCCCGAAGCCTTGGTGCGCGGTTACCGTCTCATCGCGGAAGGGAAGGCTGACCTCGTCGCCGGCTCCCGTTGGCATCGCGACTCGCAGGTCATCGGCCGCTCCTGGAAGCGCTCGCTCATCTCCGCGACGCTTTCCTTCTTCTGGCGGATGCTGCCCGGCGCGTGCCTGACCGATCCGGGCTGCGGCCTGAAGCTTGCGCGTCGTTCCGTCTTCGCTCAGCTCCAGATACCGGCCGAGGCGCGTGGCTTCTCTTTCGGCGCCGAAGCTTTCGTGCGTCTCGCCCGAGCGGGCGCCAAACTCGTCGAGATTCCCGTCAAATGGACCGACGACGACGCCGGCCGCATCCGCCTCGGCAAAGCCGCCGGCGATTACGCGCGGGCGTGGGGGAGGCTTATCAAGGGGTGAATTAGGGCTAGGGCCAGGGCTAGGGCCAGGCTGTTAAGTTCATCAGAGGAAAGAAGTAAGGCCTTCTTAGCTAAAATTACCCAGCCCTGTCCCCAGCCCTAGCCCTAGCCCTAGCCCTGAACGTGCTTATCTCTGTCCCTTCCGTCGCTCCGGTCCGCGGGCCTTCTGGACCTGACGATCGTCGTAGAGGCGGAAGTCGACCTGCCGCTTGAAGCGATCCACGCGGTCGACGGTCACCTGGATGACGCCGCCGGGCATGAACTTCCGGCCGGTGCGGCTGCCGACGAGCATGTTGCCGCGGTCGTTGAGGCGGTAGTAGTCGTCGGTGAGCGTCGACATGTGCACGAGGCCGTAGGCCTGCGAGGCGTTGAGTTCGACCATGAGGCCGTGGGGTTTCACGTCGGTGATCGTGGCCTCGAACGGACGCTTGTCCGGGCGGGCGGCTTCGCGTTCGAAGAGCTCGAGGAGCTTGATCTTCACCGAGTCCCGCTCGGCTTCGGAGCTGTTGCGCTCGGTGATCGAGATGTGCTCGCAGGAGCGCGTCAGCTCGCTGAGGCCCGGCGAACGCAGGGGTTCCTTCGGCGCGGAGCGCACGCCCTGCTTCTGGATGAAGGCGTCGAAGATGCGGTGCTCCAGCAGGTCGGAGTAACGCCGGATCGGCGACGTGAAGTGCGAGTAGTGCCGCTTCGCGAGGCCGAAGTGGCCGTCGGGCGACGGACGGTAGCAGGCCTGCTTGAGCGAACGCAGGAGCTGGATGCGGATCGTATACCCGTCCTCGCGGTCCTTGAGGCTGGCGAGCAGCTTGACCATCTCGGAGCGGTGCGTGAGGTCGCCGACCTTGAAGCCGTTGCCGGCGAGTTCTTCGCGCAGGGCGGCGAGCTTCTCGGGGTCGGGGTCGTCGTGCACGCGGTTGACGTGCGGGATCGAGGCCTTGTCGAGGGCCGTCGCGACGCTCTCGTTGGCGAGGAGCATGAACTCCTCGATCAGCTGGTGTGATTCGTCGTGCTGCACGACCTCCGTGCGGTCGGCCCAGCCGTCCTTGTCGCAGTAGATCTTGATCTCCTTCATCTCCAGGTCGAGCGACCCGGCGCGGAAGCGTTCGGCGCGGAGCACCTTGGCGATGTTCCAGAGGTCGTCGATCATGCCCTGGATCAGGTCGAGCTCGGCGTCGGTGAGTTCGGCGAGCGGGCGGCCCGGCGAGCCGGTCTGGTGCGGCGGCGGGGCGGGCAGGGCGCGGATCTGTTCCTTCGTCAGGTGCCGCAGGAACGCGTAGGCCTGCTTGTAGGTCAGGCGCTTGACGCTGCGGATGACCGAGTTCGCGAACTCCGTCCGCACCAGGCGGGCGTCCGGGGTGAACTCGCAGATCACCGTCTTGACCAGGCGGTCTTCGGCTTCGACGAGCGAGCAGAGGCCGCTGGAGAGCGCGTGCGGGAGCATCGGGATGACCGTGCCGACGAGGTAGGTGGAGTTGCCGCGTTCGCGCGCCTCGACGTCGAGGGGCGAGCCGGTCTTCACGTAGGAGGAGACGTCGGCGATGTGGATGCCCACGCGGACGTTGCCGTTCGGCATGCGCTCCACGGACAGGGCGTCGTCGAAGTCCTTCGCGTCATCCGGGTCGATGGTGATCGTCGGGATCGCGCGGAAGTCCTCGCGGCCGACGCAGTCGGCCTTGGTGACGACCTTCCCGAAGGCGTTGGCCTCGGCGGCGACCGCGGGCGGGAATTCCGGGTTCAGGCCGTAGCGGCGCAGGATGGCGAGGTATTCGGCCATCGGCGTGTGGGTGACGCCGAGGACTTCGGTCACCGTGCCCGTCGGGCTGAGGTTGCGGCGTTCCCAGGCGTCGAGGCGGACGACGACCTTGTCGCCGGGCTTGGGCGCGGGCGTCAGGCCGGCGCGGGCGGGGTCGCGCACGATGATCTCGCGCGAGACGCGGGGATCGTCCGGGACGACGAACCACTGCAGGCGGTTGTTGCCGAGCGTGCCCGTCAGCTGGGTGAGCGCGCGCTTGACGACGCGCACGACCGTGCCCGTGCCCCAGTCGTCGCCGTTGCGGTCGCGGCGGTTGGCGTTGAGCTTCACCAGCACGCGGTCGCCGTGGAGCGCGACGTGCGTGTCGTCGGCGTCGATGTGCAGCTGTTCGCGGGGCGGCGAGCCGGGGACGGCGTCGAAGACCACGCGGGCGGAGCCGCTCGGGCGGAAGAGGATGGTGCCCTCGAGGAGCTCGGCGTCGGGCTTGCGGGCGCCGCCTCCCTGCCCGGCGGAGGGCAGGGCGAGCAGGTGGCCTTTGACGGTCACGACCGCCCCGGCCTTGATGAGGCGGGGGATCGTCTTGCTGAGGCGTCGCAGGTCTTCGCGCGTGCCGCCGAGGGCCTGCACGATGGCTTCGAGGCGCATCGGCTTGTAGCCGGGACGCGCGAGGAACTTCAGGAGGACTTCTTCGGCGCTCATGCGCTTTCGTTCGCGCCTCCGAGCAGGCTGCCCAGGTAGGGCATGAGCTGCTTCTTGCGGCTGACGATGCCGGGCAGGTCGAAGATGTCCGGCGGGCGTTTCTGCGGGTAGGTGATGGCCTGCACGACCTCGGCGTCGCCGCGGATCAGGAAGAGCGAGCTCTGGGTGTCGATGTCGGTCACGAGGAGGCAGGAGAAGTTCAGGCCGTTCTCCATCCGGTATTTCTCGAGGGCTTCGAGGAGGGCGTCCTCGCACTTCCAGAAGTTCGTGAAGCCGAGCTCTTCGACCTGCGAGACCGAGAAGCGGCGTTCGCCTTCGCGGTACTGCTTGCAGTCCGCGCGGACGGCGGCGGCCGGGCTGAGGGTCGAGAGCACCGAGCCGGCGTTGAAGATCATGTCGGCCAGCTGGCGCGGGTCCGCGTCGGCGATCCGCGCGAGCCACTGGAGCAGGTCGGCGTCGAGCGGCGTGGTCGTCGGGCTCTGCAGGAGCAGCGTGTCCGAGATGATGCCGCACATCATCAGGCCGGCGATCTGCGGCGTGGGCTTCAGGTCGGCGGTGCGGAACATGTCCGCGACGATCGAGCAGGTGGAGCCGAGCGGGCGGTTGATGAAGAGGATCGGCTGGTGCGTCGGCGCGTTGCCGAGGCGGTGGTGGTCGACGACCTCGGCGATCTCGACTTCGGCGGCGCCGTCGACGGCCTGCGAGAGCTCGTTGTGGTCGACGAGCACGAGCTTGGCGCGCGGCGGGTTGATGATGTCCGACTTGGTGAAGACGCCGAGCAGGCGGCCGTCCTCGTCGACGACATGGCAGATCAGGGCCGGGTTCTGGACGATGCGGCGGCGGGCCACGGAGAGCTTCTCCTGCGGCTTGAAGGTGAAGGCGTCGCGTTGGACGAGGCCGCCCACGAGCGTGGAGGCGCGCACGGCCCAGGCGGTCGTGGCGCTGTCGGTGTCGGCGTAGGCGACTGAGACCTTGGCGGCCTTGGCGCGCTCGAGGACTTCGGGCCTCATGCGGTGCCCGCCGGTGACGATGATGATGCGGACGCCCATCTCGATGGCGCGCAGGTGCACGTCGGCGCGGTCGCCCACGACGATCACGCTCTTGTTCGTCGGGATGCCTTCGACCGTCGCGGACTTGCCGAAGGAATCGAGTTCCATGGCGGCGACGCGCACGTAGAGGTCCTCGACGCTCGCGGCGTCGTAGGCGACGACCTCGGTGCCGCCGATGGAGCGGATGATGGCGTTGATCGAGCTGGTGACCTTGCGCATCGAGGTCGCGCGCTTGGGCTTCGGGATGAAGTAGTCGCCGAGGCTGAAGATGGAGACGTAGCCTTCGAGGCGGCCGTCCTTGCCGACGACCGGGAGCGCGCGCACGTCATGCAGGTCGAGGAGCTCGAGCGCGCGGGCGCACGTGTCGTCGACGCTGACCTTGAACGGGTCGCGGTGCATGATGTCCTCGATGCGCGGGATGACGTCGCCCACGAATTCGGGCAGCGCGGCGCCGAAGCGACCGAGGATCGCGTCGATACGCGCGTTGGAATTGCCGCAGCGGGCGGGCTTGAAGCCGGTCTGGCCGGAGGCTTCCTTGAAGGCGGCGTAGGCGAGGGCGGAGCAGATGGCGTCGGCGTCAGGATTCTTATGGCCGATGATGTACGTCGGTTGGGCGGAACGGGCCAGGGGCAGGGGAGGAGGGACGGACATGGCGGACGACGCAGGGCGTAGGGCGTTTGTAAGGGTGGGACGCGCGGGAGGGAAGATTAATGGGGCGAAGCCGAGGATGGCTTAGGTGAGGGCGGTGAGCGGATAGCTCGCCTTTGTCCTGCCTAATTGATGCTTTGTGAAAAGGCGTCTGACCGTTGTCGTGCGCGAACGGGCTCGAGGCAGGGTCGGCACTGCGTGCTGCCCTAGCTGTCTCTGATTCGCCGCAGGGCGAGTCCAGGTAGGGGCACGATTCATCGTGCACTCCTTTGTCGGAGGGCGCGGCGAAGCCATGCCCCTACCCGAGGCCGCCCTGCGGCGGCCCTATGTCGTGACGCGGTCCCGACCCTACCCGAGGCAACGGCTATCAGCTCAAGGGGAAACCGGAGACCGGATGATCGGCGGGGGACCACTTTCAGGTCCCAGGTCTCGGCCATCAGGACTCAGGTACGGGTTTCCAGGTTCAGGTGCAGGTTCAGGAAATCTGCCCTCTGTCATCCGTCATCGATGCAGCCCTCCATTCAGCCCTCAACGCAGTCCTCCGGTCCTCGGGCCCTCAGCCCTCCTGCCCTCCGGTCCTCGAAACCTCCGTCTCTCCCCATCCGCCAACCGCTAACCGCCAACCGCTACCACCTCTCCCGCCTCCTTTCCTCCTGTCCTCTTTTCCTTCGTCCCTCTATCTTCCGCCAATGTCCTCCCTCTTCACTCCTCTCCAAGTCGGCGCCCTGACGCTGCCCAACCGCATCCTGATGGCTCCGCTGACCCGTTGTCGCGCCGAGGGGGCCAATGTCCCGACGGACCTGATGGCGGAATATTACGCCCAGCGCGCCGGCGCGGGCCTGATCATCGCCGAGGCCACCACGGTCTCGCCCCGCGGCCATGGCTACCCTAACACCCCTGGCATCTACACCGATGAACAGGTCGCGGGCTGGAAGAAGGTCACGTCCGCCGTGCATGCCAAGGGCGGCCGCATCTTCCTGCAGCTCTGGCATGTGGGTCGCATCTCGCACCCGGATTACCAGCCGAACGGCGAACTCCCCGTCGCCCCGTCCGCCATCAGGCCCAAGGGCCAGGTCTGGACCGGCAAGGCGATGGCCGACTACGTCACGCCCCGCGCCCTGCAACTGGAAGAGATCCCCGGCATCGTCGCCGAATACGTCCGCGGCGCGCGCCTGGCCAAGGAAGCCGGCTTCGACGGCGTCGAGATCCACAATGCCAACGGCTACCTCCTCGACCAGTTCCTCCGCAGCGGCACGAACACGCGCACCGACGGTTACGGCAGTTCGCTCGCCGCCCGCGCCCGCCTGACGCTCGAAGTCGCCAACGCCTGCGTCTCCGTCTGGGGCTCGGACCGCGTGGGTATCCGTCTTTCGCCCGGGGGCGTGTTCAATGACATGTCCGACGCCGACCCGGCCGAGACCTTCGGCTACGTCCTCCGCGAACTCTCCAAGCTCGAGCTCGCCTACGCGCACGTCACGCGCGTCACCGCCCAGGACGTCGCGCATGGCGCGACGACCGGTGTCGGACCCGAGGAACTGCGTAAGGATTTCCAGGGCGTGCTCATCACCGCCGGCGGTTTCGATCGCGCGCAGGCCGAGCAGGCCATCGCCGAAGGCTGGGCGGACGCGGTCGCTTTCGGCGTGCCGTTCCTCGCGAACCCCGATCTCCCGCGTCGCCTCAAGGAAAATCTCGCGCTCAACACCCCCGACGAAAGCACCTTCTACGCCTCCGGCCCGAAGGGATATACGGATTATCCGACCGCAGGCTGAAGCCTGCGGAGGGCCAGAGCTAGGGCTAGGTGATATTGGTAGGGGCAGCACCGCGTGCTGCCCTCGTTGTATCGGGATAATCCTTCACTCAAAGGGAGACCGGAAACCGGATAGGATGCGTCGGTTTTGCCTTGGGTAGGGTTGAGCGCCCTCGCTCAACCGCGGCTGACCAAGGGTGGTCAGCCCTACCTCGATGCCTTCATCCGCACCTCGCCACCTGAACCCGAATATCTCACCAGATACCCGACGGCCGAGACCTGGGACCTGAAAGTATTTTTAGTTCCCCAGCCAATATCCCGGTCTCCGGTTTCCCTTTGAGCGGGCATCATCCCGCCGCCTGCCACCTGGGGCTGCCCCCACCACCTGGAAAGGAATGACACCGGGGCAGCACGCGGTGCTACCCCTGCCTCGATACGCCCGCGACCCTGCCAATATTACCTAGCCCTAGCCCTGTCCCTAGCCCTGATCTCAGTGATGTCCGCCGGCCTGCTTCTCGGCCTCTTCCTTCTTCTTGTCCCACTTGTGGTGGTTGTCGGGCAGGGTGCCGCCGAGTTCGTAGAGCTTCGCCTTGTTGTTGACCATCGCTTCGCGCGAGGTGCCGGTCATCGAATACTGGCTCTGGAGCCAGATGGCTTCTTCGGGGCAGACTTCCTGGCACAGGCCGCAGTAGATGCAGCGGAGCATGTTGATCTCGAACTCCTTCGGAGCCTTCTCGACGTGGGCGTTCGGGGCGTCGTCGGCGATCTCGCCCGGGGTGATGCGGATGGCCTTGGGCGGGCAGACGAATTCGCAGAGCTGGCAGGAGACGCACTTCTCGCGGCCGTTCGGGTCCATGACGAGCGTGGGCACGCCGCGGTAGTTCTGCGGGATGGCCGGACGTTCGTCCGGGTACTGGAGCGTCACCGGCGGGCGCACCATGTTGTCCCAGGTGACCTTGAGGCCTGCGAGGATCTGCGGAAGATAGGTGCGCTCGGCGAGGGTGAGCGGACGGCGTTCGACGACTTTGATGGCCATGGGTTTGGTTTTATCCGTTGATCGCGTACCAGACGAAATAGGCGAGGAGGTTGAGGACGGCCAGGGGCAGGAGCACGCGCCAGCCGATGCGCATCACCTGGTCATACCGGAAGCGCGGGATGGTCCAGCGCACCCAGACGAAGAAGAACAGGAAGAAGCACAGCTTGAGGAAGAACGTGGCGACGCCGATGAGCGAGGCGACCCAGCCCGAGCCGAGGGTCGGCATCCAGGGCAGGACGTGCCAGCCGCCGAGGAACATCAGGATGAAGAGCGCGGAGCCGATGACCATGTGGCTGTATTCCGCGACGAAGAAGATGCCGAACTTGAACGCGCCGTACTCGGTGTGGAAGCCGCCGACGAGGTCGGTCTCGGATTCCGGCATGTCGAACGGATGGCGGTTGGTCTCGGCGAACACGCAGATGAGGAAGACCAGCGCGGCGACGGGGTGGCAGAGGATGTTCCAGGCGCCGTCCTGGGCGTCGACCATCGCGACGAGGCTGAGGCCGTGGTCCTGGCCCGGGACCGAGGTCGCGAGGAAGACGGTCAGCACCGAGAGGCCCATCGCCAGCTCGTAGGAGATCAGCTGCGCGGCCCCGCGGACGGCGCCGAGGAAGGGGAACTTCGAGTTGGCGGACCAGCCGGCGAGGGCGATGCCGTAGACGCCGAGCGAGCTCACCGCGAACATCAGGAGCACGCCGACGTCGGCGCCCTGCGTGAGCGAGACGGCGTAACGCTTCCCTTCGTGGACGAATTCGCCGAAGGGCAGCATCGCGAGCACGGCGAGCGCCGGCGCGAGCGCGACGATCGGGGCGAGGACGTAGTAGAACTTGCGGACGTGGCCGGGGAGGGCGTCCTCCTTGAAGAGGAACTTGCCGCCGTCGGCCGCAGGCTGGATGAAGCCGCCCTTCTGCAGGAAGTTCCCGAGGAACGGGATCCAGCCGATGAGCGGGTGCATGGTGCGGTTAGGACCGATGCGGCCTTGGATCCAGGCGGAGGCCTTGCGTTCGAGGAGCACGCTGTAACCGGCGATCGTCATCACGATCAGGATCAGCGTCAGGCCGCGCGTCGCGGTGAAATGCCAGGCCGGCGAGAGGAGGAGGTCGTGGAGGAGTTGTTCCATGGTCGACGCGGGCTCAGGCGATGGCGATCGGGGCGAACTTCAGCAGCTTGCCTTCGGGGAACCTGTGGGCGGCGAACGCGGCGCCGTCGAGCTGCACGCCCTCGGCGGGGAGCCGGCGGCCGTCGAGGCCGGCGAGCATCGGGACGTCGGCGGAGAGCTCGGCCCAGACCGTGGCGGCGTCGGCGCGGGCGAGGCGGGCGAGGGTCTGGACGTCGGGCAGCGTGCCGGCCGGGCCGGGGACGGCCTGGGCGAACGACTGCAGGCGGAACTGGCAGTTGATGAAGGTGCCGCTGCGCTCGAAGACCGTCAGCGCAGGCAGCACGACTTCGGCGGCCGCGGTGGTGACGTTGTGATGCGTGGCGAGCACGACGCTGCGGACCTTGGCGAGCGTCGAGGCGGGCAGGCCGAGCAGCGCGGCGTCTTCGCGCACGATGAGCACGGACTTCACCTTGCCGGCGTCGATGTCGGCCGCGAGGGCCTTGAGGTCGGCGACGGGGGCGCGGTCGGTCAGGCCGGTGACGAGGGCGCCGCGGAAATTCGGGGTGCGGTCTTCCGAGACCAGGAGGCCGTCGCCCTTGCCCACGTGGGCCGGGACGTGGACCGTGGCGTTCTTCGCCTTGGCGAGACGCGCGAGGAGGCGCTGCTCTTCGACGGACATGTGCGAAGAACCGACGATCGCGAGCGAGCCGGCGGCGAGGACTTCGTCAGCGGCCGCGAGGGCGGCCTCGAGCGTGACCTTGGCGGTCTTCACCGTCGCGTAGTTCACGCGGTTCGGGGCGTCGACGGACTTGAAGAGCTCGCGGCCGGAGTCGGCCATCCAGGTGTCGTTCACCGCGTCGTTGCGGCGCGGAGTGACGCGGTAGATCTTGCCTTCGCGGGACCAGACGGTCGTGTTCGCGCCGGCGGAGGATTCGGTGTCGATGCTCGGGGTCTGCTTCAGGAACCAGACGCGCATCTTGAAGCGGAAGTCCGTGCTCGTGAGCGCGCCGACGGGACAGATGTCGACGGTGTTGAGCGAGTAGTTGTTATCCAGTTCGCGGCCCGGGAAGCAGGTCAGCGTGTTGTAGGAGCCGCGGTTCACGAAGCCTAGGACGGGATCCTTGGCGATCTCGCTGGAGAAGCGCACGCAGCGCGAGCAGAGGATGCAGCGTTCGTCGTCGAGCGTGACGCGGGGCCCGAGGCGGGTCTTCTTCGGCTTGGCGTTCTTCTCGTCGACGTAGCGCGAATAGCCGCGGCCGTATTCGGCGGAGAATTCCTGGAGCTTGCACTCGCCGGCCTGGTCGCAGATCGGGCAGTCGAGCGGGTGGTTGAGGAGGAGCATCTCCGTCACGCCTTCGCGGCAGGCCTTGACGCCGGGCGATTCGAGGCGGACATGCAGGCCCGGGGTGACGTTGGTGGCGCAGGCGATGGCCGGCTTGGGCTGCCAGCCGATCTTCGGCTGGCCGTTCTCCATGATCACCTCGTTCGTCGCCCGGTCGCGCATCGGCGAACCGAGTTCGACCAAGCACATGCGGCAGTTGCCGGCGACCGGGAGCTTGGGGTGGTAGCAATAGTGGGGGACTTCCTTGCCGATCTTGCCGAGGGCGTCGACCAGGTTGGCCCCGGCCGGGACTTGATGTTCGACGCCATCGACATTGATGGTGACCAGAGAAGGTTTGTTGTCCGTGACCATGGGTCGGGAAAGTTAAGGGCAAGTTAGGGTACCCCCCACCTCCCGCAAGGGGAAAGGCGGGAAAAAGGGCTTCTATTAGGGGTAGGGGTGGGGGTGGGGGTGTCGAGGACTGGAGGACTCGCGGGCCCGAGGGCCGGAGGTATCCCTTTTTGGTAGGGACAACTCTCCGAGCCGTGCGTTCGGCGGCGGGTTCGGAGAACCCGCCCTACCTCTGTCCCAGGTACGGATGCGATGACATCGCTTCCCGTACCCTTATCCCTCGGCTCAGAAGCGGCGGCGGTAGCCGACTTCGAAGCCCTCGGTCTTCGTCTCGCCGGCTTTTTCGAGCGACAGCGTGAGGTAATACGAACTGTTCCGGTCGGGCTGGTAGATGAAGGACGGCGCGACGCGGAAGCCCGCGCCTGGGCCGACCCTTCCTTCGGTGAGGAAACGGTCGCCGGAGCCGAAAGCGGCGTCGAATTCGGCGGTCTGGCTGCCGAGTTCGGTGAAGGCTTCGAGTTCGATCGAGAACCTGAACGAGGAAGCGATGCCGGCCGTGCTCCAGCCGAGGTTGGTTCCGAGGGTGGCGCGCGTCGAGTCGTAGGAGTAGCCCCGGACTTCGAGGGCGCTGAGGTCGCCCGTCTCGGTGAAGGCGTCTCCGTCGACGTGGACGAAATCAAGCCCGGCGTAAGGGGAAAGGGTGAAGCCCTGTTTGAGCCCATAGTCGGCGCCGATGCGGGCGAAGCCACCCAAGGACTGGGCCGTGGGTTGGGCGCGTTGCGTGCCGAGGAAAGTGGTCCGGGCGGTCTCGCTGTCCGTGCGGGCCAAGGTGGCGCCGATATTGAGGTAAGGCGTCCCCGTTTTCTCGCCGAGGAGCGAGGTGGCGAAGAGCGTCGCATGCATCGTGTTGCCTTCGATGGTGCCGCCGCCGCCCAGGGTGCCGTTCGTCGTATCGTGTCCCAGGGCGAAGCCATAGGAGGCATGGCGGGAGGTCCGTTTCATCAGGCCGCCCATGACCCCGTCCGCGCGGCTGCTGAAGTCGGCCGCCTCGGCCCCGGTCCCGCCGACGAAGCGGGACGTGTTCACCAAGACGAATCCTTCGCTATAAGGATGGAAACAATCGCAGCACGCGCAGGAGCCATCCTTGGGCGAGTGGTGTCCGGCGAGTTCGCGGTGGAGGGAGTTGGCGGCGGAGCGTTGGGCGAGGGCGAGGGTGCCCGGCACGGCCGCGAACGAGGCGGGCTCAAGGCTGTTCATGGCCGACGACAGCATCGGATCGCTCATCGTCATGAGCTGCGCGACGAGCGGGTCGAGGGCGCCGGGGACGTAGACCGTGCCGCCCAGCTCGAGGGGCTGTCCGGACAGGGTGAGGGCCTTCTCCTGGACGTAGCCGGTCAGACCCTGGCCGACGCCCGGCTGGACGTAGCCGGCGGCCCCACGCACGAGGTAGACCGCGTACTCGTTCGGGCGATGGACGAGGCCGTCGGCGTTGCGGACCTGGCCGTCATAAGCCGACGGGGTGGCGCCGGCGTCGATCGCGGCCGGGGCGACGACGAGGTAGCGGGCTTCGGGGTCGAGGTTGACCACGGACCATGGGGTCGGGTTGATGAAGTAGGACGAGACCAAGGCCGGGTCCGTGACGGGCGTGCCGACTCCCTTGAAGAGGACGAAGCGGCGGCCATAGTCGGGCAGCTCGCCCGTCGGTTCGTAGCGGGCGATGGCGATTTCGCCCACGCCCGTCGGGTTGAGGTTGGCCTTGCCCGTGAATTCGACCGTGTCGTTGTAGTGTCCTCCGACCTGAGGCAGTTTCGAGATCTCGAACGTGCCGCGTCCCGTGAGGTTGATGTCCGCGAGCGTGAGGAAGCCCGGCGCATTGCCGGGGGCGAGGACGCCGTAGCTGAGCAGCTGCGGCACGGCCGTGAGCCACAGCACGTTGGACTCGAAGGACATCGCCCAGAGGTCGGTTTCGCTCGCGGCTCCGTCGGAGTCCGTGAATCCCGACAGGTCGTAGGTGAACAGGTCGGCGAACGGGGTGGCGTTCGTGACGAGGCTCCCGACTTCGGCGAACTTGAACCGGTTCACCTTCATCGTGTCGAAGTTATTGGCGTCGCCCGGCGTCAGGTCGGTCGGGTTGGCCAGGGAGATGACGCGCACCGTGATCGGGTTGGCCGCCGAAGCGCCGCTGATGTCAAGGACGCCGGTGATGGCCAGCGTGTCGTAGGCCGAGCCGGCGACCAGGGCGGAATCCGTCTTGCTGATGCCTGCGGCGAGCGCGTCGGTGACCTGCCATTCGATGATCGAGCCGCCCGTGAGCGTCAGGCTGGCGTGGGTGAGCGTGCCGGGGGAATTGCCCGGTGCGAGGATCGCGCCGGAGGCGATGGTCGTGGCCCCGACGACGCCCGCGCCCCGGAGGGAGCCGCCGAGCAGGTTGACGACATTGCCTTGGTCGTGGTTCGCGACGAGCGTGCCGGCGTTGACGGTGACCGTGCTGGTGCCGAGGGCGCCGTCGTGGGTCAGGTTCAGCGTGCCCGCGTCGACCACCGTGTCGCCGGCGAAGGTGGAGGCGCCGGCGAGCGTGAGGACGCCCGTGCCGGCCTTGACCAGCGAGCCCGTTCCGGCGATCGAACCCGCCATGGCGCGGTCGGCGGCGTCGCCCGTGGTGAGCGAGCCGCCGGCAAGCAGGACCGAACCGGCGTTCGTCAGCGCGGCGACGGTCTCGGCTCCGTTCACCTTGAGGGTGGCCCCCGTGGCGACGGTGACGCTGGCGGCCGTCCCCAGGGTCGCGGACGCGCCCGTGGCGAGGGTGCCGGCGCTCACGACGATGTCGCCGGTGACGGCGCCGGCGCCGGAGAGGGTGAGCGTGGCGGAGCCTTCCTTGGTGAGGCCGGAGACGACGACCGCGCCGGCGAGGGTGACGTCGGCCGCCGTGGTGAGGGTGCGGTCCGTGCCGAGGGTGACCGTGCCCGAGAGGGTGAGGGCGCCGGCGTTGGTCACGTCGCCGAGGGTCACGTCGCCCGCGACGTTGAAGTCGTTGCCGAGGGCGACTCCGTCCGCGCCGGCGGCGGCGAAGGCGCCGGCGTTGAGCGTCACGGCGGCGGTGCCGAGGGCGCTGGCGTGGCCGACCTGGAGCACGCCGGCGTTGACGGTGGTGCCTCCGGTGAAGGTGTTGGCTCCGTCGACGACGAGCGTGCCGGCGCCGTCCTTGATGAGCACGCCGGCGCCGGAGACAAGTCCCCCGAGCGTCGAGGTGCCCGTCGCGATGGCCGCGGTGAGCGTGGCGTCGATCTGCAGGGTCCCGCTGCTGTCGATCGAGCTGAGCGTCTCGTCGCCGCCGAGCCGGACCGTGGCGCCGCTCGCGATGCTGACGCCGGCCGTGGAAGCGAGGACGTTATCGCCCACGGTCGCAAGCGTGCCCGCCCCGACGGTCGTCGTGCCCGTGAAGGTGTTGTTCGCGCCCGAAAGCGTGAGGGTGCCGGCGCCGGATTTCGTCAGGCCGCCCGTCCCGGTGATGTCGCCGGCGAAGGTCGCGTCGGCGACGGTGGTCACCGTGCGGCTGGCCGCCCCGAGGTCGACCGCGCCGGTGAAGTTCAGCTCGCCGCCGAAGGTCGCGTCGCCGAGGGTGACGTCGCCGCCGAGGATGACGTCGCTCGCGACATTGCGAGAGCCGGCGCCGTCGCTCGTGAAGGTGGCTGCTCCTGCGACCACGAGCCCGCCCGTGGCGACGGCCGCGTCGTCGCCGAGGCGGACGGTGCCGCCGGAGACGGTATTGGTGCCGCCCGCGGCCGTATTGGCCCCCGTGACCGTGACGACGCCGCCCGTGACGGAGGTGGTGTCGAGCGAGAAGGTCGTGACGATGCCGCCGGAGATGGTCGACTTGAGGTTGCCGGCGACGTTGACGACGCCGCCGCTGATGCCGCCGACGATGAAGGCGTCGGCCGCGAAGTGGGTCGTGCCCGCGCCGCTGAGGGAGCCCAGGGTGATGAGGCCGGAGGTGGCGCCGAAGTTGAGCGTGCCGTCGTTGGCCACCGTGCCGAGCGAGAGGCCGGCCCCGGAGAAGTCGCCGGCGCCCGTCGCGGCGACCGTCAGCGTGGCGCTTCCGTTGAGATCGACGGCCACGAGCGTGGCGGCCGCTCCGACCGAGACGGCGGACGTGCCGCCCAGGGCCCCCGCGGCGGCGGTGAGCGTGCCGCCGGAGACCGTGGTCGTGCCGCTGAAGGTATTCGCGCCGAGGAGGGTGAGGCTGCCCGCGCCGGTCTTGTCCAGGCCGCCCGTTCCGCTGATGATGCCGGCGGTGCTGCCTTCGGAGACCGAGAGCGTCGTGCCGGCGAGGGCGATGTCTCCCCCGGTGAGACGGCTGACGGCGGCGGTGGCGCCGTTGAAGGCGAGGGTGCCCCCGGAGATCGTCCCTGCCGTGACATTCCCGTCGACGGTGACCGTACCGGCGGAGATGTCGGACGTGAGGTCGCCGGTCACGTCGACCGTGCCTCCGCTGATGCCGCCGGTGAGGCTCGCATGGGAGGCGAAGGTCGTGGTGCCCGCGCCTCCGAGCGTAGCGAGGGTGATGGTGCCCGTCGTGCCGGTGAAGGCGACCGTGCCTGCATTGGTGACGGCGGCGAGCGAAAGGTCGGTGCCGGAAATCGTGGCGTTGGCCCCGGCGGCGACGCCGAGGGTGGCCGAGGAGTGGTAATCGACGGCCGAGAGAGCCGCGTTGCCGTCGACCAGGATCGCGGACGTCGAGCCCAGCGAGCCGCCGGCCGCCGTGAGGGTGCCGGCGCCGACGGTGATGGAGCCCGTGAAGGTGTTGGCTCCGGAGAGCGACAGCGTGGCGGCGCCGGCCTTGGTGAGGTCGGCCGATCCGGAGACAACGCCCGCAAGCGTCGTATCCGCGTTGGTGGTCACCGTGCGGGCGACGGAGCCGAGTTCGGACGCGCCGCCGAAGGTCAGCGCGCCGTTGTTGGCCGTGGTCTCGCCGAAGGTCGCGTCGGCCGCGAGGGAGATGCCGTTCGTGAAGGTGCGCGCCGAGGAGCCGACGGCGGCGAGCGTGCCGCCGGCGAAGGTCACCGTGCCCGTGCCGAGCGCGCCGTCGGCCCCGGCGAGCAGCAGGCCGTCGTCCAAAGTGGCGCCCCCGCCGAACGTGTTGGCGCCGGAGAGCGTGAGCGTGCCGGCGCCGGCCTTGATGAGGGAACCGTTCGCGCCGGAGAGCGTGCCGGCGAAGGTCCCGCCGGCGACCGTGAGCGCCGTGGCGCCGAGGGCGACGTCGCCGCCGTCGAGCGTGCCGATCGACGCCGTCGCACCGCCGAGGCTGACCGTGCCGGCGCTGAGGGTGCCGATGGTGGCGATGCCGCTGACGGCGGTGGCGCCCCCGCTGATGGTCGTCGCGGCCAGGCTGCCGGCGGAGATCGTGCCTCCGGAGATGTCGGAGGTCAGCAGGCCCGCTGCCGAGACGACGCCCTGGGAGAGGCCGTGCGCGGAGATGGTCGCGTCGCTGGAGAAGGCGGCCGAGCCCCCGCCTCCCAGGGAGGCGAGCGTGATGACGCCGGTCGCGCCCGTGAAGCTGAGCGATCCGGCGTTTTGGACGTCGCCGAGCGACAGGCCGGCGCCGGAAATCGTGACGGTGGCGGCCCCGGCGATGCCAAGGGTCGCCGCAGGATTATAATCGACCGCGTCCAGGAGGCCGGCGCCGTTGACGGCGATGGACGAGGTCCCGCCGAGCGAGCCGGCGGAAGCCACGAGCGAACCGGCATCGACCGTGGTGACCCCGGAGAACGTGTTGGCGGCCGTGAGCGTCAACGTGCCCGCGCCCGCCTTGGTGAGGCCTGCCGTTCCCGACACGACGCCGTCGAAGGCGACGGCGGAAGCGACGGTGAGCGTGCGGGTCGTCGCGCCCAGGTCGATCAGGCCGGCGAAGGCGAGGGCCCCGTTGTTCGTGGCGTCGCCGAGCGTGGCGTCGCCTCCGAGCGTGACGGCGTTCGCGAAGGCGCGGGCGTCGGCGCCGGCCGAAGAGAGGACGCCGCCGTTCAGCGCGAGCAAGCCGCTGCCGAAGGCGCCGTCATCGCCGGCGAGCACCGCTCCGGCGCCGAGGGTGAAACCGCCGCCGAAGGTGTTGGCTCCGGAGAGCGTGAGCGTGCCCGCGGTGGTCTTCGTGGCGCCGCCGCCGGCGAGGACGGCGGAAACCGTGCCGGCCTCGAAAGCGAAGGAGGTGGCCGTGAGCGTGCCGTTGGCGATGGCGCCCCCGGTGAGCGTCACCACGCCGACCGCCTCGGCAAGGGTGCCGAGGTCGAACGCGCCGCCATTGACGGTCAAGGCACCGGCATCGGCCAGGTGGTCGCCGGCGCCGGAGAGCAGGAGGGTGCCGGCGTCGACGGTGGTGCCGCCGGCATGGGTGGTCAGCGAGGTCAGCGTGAGCGTGCCGCCACCTGCTTTGACGAGCGAACCGGCGCCGCCGAGCGCGCCGCCGAGCGTGTACGAAGAAGTGCCGGTCGTGAGGATGCCTCCAAGGGTGATCGTGCCGGCGTTCGCGATGCCTTCGAGGGCTTCGTCGCCGCCCAGGGCGAGCGTGGCGCCGGCGGAGACGTTGACGGAAGCGGTCGCCGTCAGGGTCGAGTTGCCGACCGTGGCGAGGGTGCCGGCCGTGACGGAGGTGGCGCCCGCGTAGGTGTTCGGGCCCGAGAGCGTGAGCTTACCGTCGCCGGCCTTGGTCAGGCCGCCGTTGAAGACCATGCCGGCGAGCGTGACGTCCGAAACCGTGGTGAGCGTGCGCTCGCCGCCGCCGAGGTCGAGGGAGCCCCCGAAGGTCAGCGCGCCGTCGAGGGTCGCGTCACCGAGGGTGACGTCGGTGTTCGCGACGAGATCGTTGGCGAGGGAGCGCGCGGCGGAGCCGTCGCTCGAGAGCGTGCCGCCGTTGAGGGTGAGCGTGCCGTCCCCGAAGGCGGTGTCGCTGCCCGCCCGGAGCGCGCCGGCGTTCAAGGTGAGGCCGCCCGAGAAACCGTTGGTGCCCGAGAGCGTGAGCGCGCCGGCGCCGTCCTTGACCAGGCTGCCGTTGGCGACCGTGTTCGTGAAGGCGACGTCGGCCACGGTCGTGACCGTGCGGGTCGCCCCGCCGAGGTCGGTCGCGCCCGTGAAGGTGAGCGCGGCGTCGTCCGCGACGCTGCCGAAGGCGAAGTCGCCGCCGAAACGGACCGTGTTGCCGAAGGTGAGGGCCGCCGAGCCGATGCCGGTGAGGCTGCCTCCCAGGAGGCGGAGCTGGCCGCTCGGTCCGAAGGCGGCGGCGTCGCCGACGCGCAGCACGCCCGCGTTGATGGAAGTGTATCCCGTGTAAGTATTGGCTCCGGCCATCGTCACGGTGCCCGCGGTCGTCTTGAGGACGTTGGCCGCGCCGTCGATGACGGTGCTGGCCGTCCCGGACTGCAGCTCGTAATTGGCGCTCGTCAGCGTGCCGTTGATGATGCTGCCGCCGGCGAGCGTGATGGTGCCGACCGTGTCGTCGAAGCCGTTGAGGTCGAGGGTGCCCCCCGCGTTGATGGTGACCGTGCTCTCGTCGTCGAGCAGGTCGGCGCCGGCGTAGAGGATCGTGCCTCCGTTGATGATCGTGGAGCCCTTGTAGGTGAAGACGCCGGTCGCGGAGAGCGTCAGCGTGCCGGCGCCTTCCTTGAGGAGGTTGCCAAGGCCGGAGACGGCGCCGCCGAGGGTATAATCGGTCGCCCCGGTCGTGAGGGTGGTGCTCGCGAGCGCCAGGGTGACCGTGCCGGCGTTGTGGAGGGTGTTCAGCGTCTCGTCGCCGCCGAGGGCGAGCGTGGCGCCGGACGCGACCGTCAGCCCGGAAGTGCTGGCGAGGCGGCCGTCGCCGACCGTGGCGAGCGTGCCGGCGTTGACGGAAGTGGTGCCGGCGTAGGTATTGGCGCCCGAGAGGGTCAGGGTGCCGGCGCCGGTCTTGACCAGGTTGCCGTCGGCGACCGTGTTGGCGAAGGTGACGTCGGCGACCGTTTCGATCACGAAGGAGCCCGCGCCGAGGTCGATCTGCCCGTTGAAGGTGAGGGTGCCGAGATTGAGCGCATCGCCGAAGGTGATGTCGCCGTTGATGTCGACGTCGTTGGCGAAGGTGCGGGCAGCGGAGCCGACGCTGGTGAGCGTCGGGTCGTTGACGCAGAGCGTGCCAGTGCCGAAGGCGGTGTCGCTGCCGGCGCGGATGGTGCCCGCATCGAGGATGAGGCCGCCGCCGAAGGTGTTGTTGCCCGAGAGGATGACGACGCCGGCGGTGGTCTTGCGGGCGGAGACGCCGGCGCCCGCGAGGTCGGCCAGGAAGGAGCCCGACTGCAGTTCGTAGCTGCTGGCGACCAGGTTGCCATCGGTGACCGTGCCGCTTTCGAGGACGAACGCACCGACCGTCTCGGTGTGGCCGCCGAGGTCGAAGGTGCCGCCGGCGACGGTGAGCGCGCCGGTGTCGGCGAGCCGTTCGGCAGCGGCGAGGCGCAGCGTCCCGGCCGAGACCGTCGTGCCGCCGATGTGATCGGCGGCCAGGGCGAGGGTCAGGGTGCCGGCGCCGGCCTTGTTGAGTGAGCCGGTGCCGTCGAGCACGCCGCCGAGCGTATAATCGGAAGCCCCGGTCGTCAGGATGCCGCCGATCGTGACCGTGCCGCTGTTGAGCAGGACGTCGATCGTCTCGTCGCCGCCGAGTGACAGGGCCGCGCCGGCGGCGACGGTGACGCCGGAGGAGGCGGACAAGCGGTGGTTGCCGACGGTCACGAGCGAACCATCATTGATCGTCACCCCGCCCGCGAAGGTGCTGGCGCCGGCGAGGGTCAGCGAGCCGGCGCCCTCCTTCGTCAGGTCGCCGGATCCCGTGAACTCGCCGGTGAAGGACGTGTCGGCATCGGTGGTGAGGGTGCGGTCGGACGAGCCCACGGAAAGCGCGCCGAAGGAGAGGGCGCCGAGGTTGCCGGTCGCGCCGAAGGTGAGGTCTCCGCCGAGGACGACCGCGTTGCCGAAGATGCGGGCGGCCGAGCCGACCGCCGAGATCACGCCTGCGTTGAGGGTGACCGTCCCCGTGCCGAAGGAGGTATCCGTGCCGGCGAAGACCGTGCCGGCATCCAGGGTGAATCCGCCGGTGAAGGTGTTGGCCGCGGAAAGCGTGAGGGTGCCGGCTCCGTCCTTGGTCAGGCCCCCGTTGGTGCCCGCGACGACGCCGGCGAAGGTGACGTCGGCGACCGTGGTCACCGCACGGACGGCGCCGCCGAGGGCGACCGCGCCGCCGAAGGCGAGCGCTCCGTCGTTCGTGGCGTCGCCGAGCGTGACCGCGCCGCCCAACGTCAGGTCGTTGGCGAAGGCGCGGGCGACGGAGCCGATGCTGGCGAGCTTGCCGCCGTCCAGCGTGATGGTCCCCGTGCCGAGGGCGGCGTCGTCGCCCGCGAGGAGGGTGCCCGCCGCAAGCGTGGTGCCGGCGCCGAAAGTGTTGGCACCCGTAAGCGTGAGGACTCCGCCGGAGTCCTTGATCAGGGAGCCGTCGACGCCCGAGATCGAGCCTCCGAACGTGCCGGCCGATACCGTCAGGGCCGTCGTGCCGAGGGCGACCGTGCCGCCGTCAAGCGTGGCGACCGAGGAGGTGGTGCCATTCAGGTTCGCCGCGCCCGAGGTGAGCGTACCGATCGTGGCGACCCCTCCGACCGTGAGCGTGCCGCCGTTGAGGCTCGTCACGCCGGCGGCGCCCGTGACGGAAGTGGTGCCGCCGGTGACGGACGCGGAGGCGAGGGAGCCCGCGGCGACCGTGCCGCCGGAGATGTCGGCGGTGAGCAGGCCGACGACCTCGACGGTCCCGACGGAGACGCCGGCGCTGATCGTGGCGGCGCTGCCGAAGCGGGTGGACCCGGTGCCGGCGAGGGAGGCCAGGGTGATGGTGTCCGTGGTCCCGGTGAAGTCCAGGCTGCCGGACGTCAGGTTCGCGTTGGTGACCGCCCCGGAGAGGGTCAGGCCGGTGCCCGAAATCACGGCGGAGCCCATGGCCCCCACGTCCAAGGTCGCGGCAGCGTTGTAATCGAAGGCCGTGAGCACGCCGCCGTCGACGACGATGCCGGAGGTGCCGGCAAGGGAGCCGGCGCCGGTGACGAGCGTGCCGGCTGACACCGTGGTCGTGCCGCCGTAGGTGTTGGCCCCGGAAAGGGTCAGGGTGCCGGCACCGGTCTTGACCAAGGATCCGTCGGCGCCGGAGATGACGCCGGCGCTCGTGCCGGCCGAGACGGTGAGGACCGTCGCGCCGAGGGCGACGGTGCCGCCATCGAGGTTCGTCACGGAAGCCGTCGCGCCGTTGAGGTTGGCCGTCCCCGCGGTCAGCGTCGTGATCGTCGTGGCGCCGCCCACGGTGAGCGTGCCCAGATTGAAGGAAGTGACGGTCGCGTCGCCGGCGATCGTCGTCGCGCCGCCGGTGACCGAAGCGGAACTGAGCGTAGCGGCGGAGACCGTGCCGCCTGAGATCGCGGAGGTCAGCAGGCCCGTGACGACGACCGTGCCGCCGGAGATGCCGCCGGTGGTGGCCGCATCGCTGGCGAAGGAGGTATGGCCGCCGCCGCCGAGCGAGCCGATCGTGACCGTGCCCGTCACGCCCGTGAACTCCAAGGCGCCGACGGCGGTGTTGGCGTTGGTGACCGCCCCGAGGAAAAGGTCCGTGGCGGAGAACGTGGCGAAGCCCGTTCCGTCGAGCGCCAGGGTCGCGGTGGCATTGGCGTCGACCGCGGTGAGGGTGGCGTCGTTGACGGCGATGCCGGAGGTGCCGCCGAGGGCCCCCGCATCCGTGACGAGCGTACCGGCCGATACCGTGGTCGTGCCGGAGTAGGTGTTCGCGCCCGAGATCGTGACGGTGCCGGCGGTCGTCTTATCAAGAGAGGCCGTACCGGCGAGGTCGGCCGAGACCGTGCCGGCCTGGAGCGCGAAGGTGTCGGCCGCGTTGACCGTCAGCGTGCCGTTTTCGATCGTGCCTCCCGTCAAGGTGACCGTACCGACCGTATCGGCGAAGCCCCCGAGGTCGAAGGCGCCGCCGTTGACCGTGACCGCGCCGGTGTCGGCGAGGCGGCTGTTCGCGCCGAGCAGGAGTTTGCCGGCATTGACGGTGGTGCCGCCCGTGTAGCTGAAGGTGCCGGCGGCGTCGAGGGTCAGGAGGCCGGCGCCGGACTTGATCAGCGAGCCCAGGCCGGAGACCGTGCCGCCGAGCGCGTAATCCGAGGCTCCGGTGGTCAGGACCGAGCCGGCTGCCGCGAGATCCACCTCGCCGGCGTTGTTCAGGGTGTTGATCGTCTCCGCGCCGCCGAGGCGGAGCGTCGCGCCGGCGAGGGTCGTGACGCCCGAGGTGGTCGCCAGTCGGGCGTCGCCCGACGTGGCGAGCGTGCCGGCGTTGACGGTGGTCGCGTCGGCGAAGGTGTTCGCGCCGGAAAGGGTGAGGGTGGCGGAACCTTCCTTGATGAGCCCGCCGTTGGAGACCACGCCCGAGAACGTGACCGCCGAATCCGTCGTGAACGTGCGGCCGATGCCGCCGAGGTCGATGCCGGTCGTGAACGTGAGGGCGCCGGTGTTGACCGCGTCGCCCAGGGTGACGTCGCCGCCCAGCGTGACCGCGTTGGCGAGCGTGTAGGCGGTCGTGCTGCTGCTCGAGAGCTTGCCGGAAGCGAGGATCAGCGTGCCCGTGCCGAGGGCGGAGTTATTGCCGACCTGGAGCACGCCGCCGTTGAGGTCGAGTCCGCCCGAGAAGGTGTTGGCCCCGGAAAGCGTGACCGTGCCCGCGGTGGACTTCACCGCGGCGATTCCCGTGCCGCCCAAGATGGCCGAGGCCGAACCTGACTGCAGGTCGTAGGCTGAGCCGGTGAGCACGCCGCTCGTGCCCGTGATGGCGCCGCCGGACAGCTGCACCAGTCCGACCGAGTCGCTGAAGGTGGCGATGTCCAGGGTGCCGCCGGTGGCGACGGTGACGAAGCCGGTGTCGTCCAGGGTGTTGCTGGCGCCGAAGCGGACCGTGCCGGCGTCGATCGTCGTGCCGCCCGAGTAGGTGTTGCCGTTCGTGAACGTCAGCACGCCGGCGCCGGTCTTGAGCAGCTGGCCGTTCGAGACGACGCCGGAGAAGGTGACGGCGGAGTCGATCTGGGCCGTGCGGTTCGAGCCGCCGAGGTCCAGGTCGCCGAGGAAAGTGAGGGCGCCGTTCCTCACCGCGTCGCCGAGGACGATGTCTCCGGTGATCGAGAGCGCGTTGCCGAAGGTGCGGGCCGTCGCGCCGTCGCTGGACAGGACGCCACCGGTGATGGTGAGCGTTCCTGTGCCGAAAGCCGAATTGCTCGCGGCGTAGAGGTTGCCGGATTTGAGCGTGAATCCGCCCGCGTAGGCGTTGGTCGCCGCGCTGCCGATCGTCAGGGAGGAGGTGCCGTCCTTGACGATCGAGCCTGCGCCGTTGGTCAGGCCGGCGAGCGTCATCGCGACGTCGTTCGTGCCGAGGGTCAGGACGACGCCGGCGCCGTCGAGGGTCAGCGTGCCGCTGTTGGCGATCGAATTCAGCGTCTCGTTGCCCTGCAGCCTGATGGTCGCGCCGGAGGAGATGCTGATGCCGGAGGTGTTCGCCAGGATGCCGGCTCCGGAGGTCACGAGCGTGCCGGCGGTGACCGTGGTCAGGCCGGCGTAGGTGTTAAGGACGGACAGCGTCAGGGTGCCGGTGCCGGCCTTGGTCAGAGCGCCGTTCGAGATGACGCCGCTCATCACCACGTCTGAGGCCGTCGTGAGAGTCCGGGTCGCCGCGCCGAGGTCGGCCGTTCCGGTGAAGGTCAGTACGCCGGTATTGGCCGCGTCGCCCAACGTGACATCACCGCCGAAGGAGAGATCGTTGGCGATCGTGCGGGCGCCGCCGGCGGCGATGGTCGCGTCGCTGGCGAGCGTGCCGCCGTTGAGCGCGACGCCGTTGGCGCCGAGGGCCGTGTCCGATCCGATGAGCACCGTGCCGGTCGTCAGCGTGAAGCCGCCGCTGAAACCGTTGTTGCCGGTGAGGGTGACGATGCCGGCCGTGGTCTTGATGGCCGCGGCCGTACCGTCGAGGTCGACGGCCGCGGAGCCAGCCCGCAGGTCGATGGTGTCGGTCGAGTTGACGGTCAGGGCGCCGGTGCCGGTGATGGCGCCGCCCGAGAGGGTGAGCTTGCCGATCGTGTCGGTGAAGGCGCCGACGCCGAAGGTGCCGCCGGAAACCGTGACCGCTCCGACCAGTTGGTCGTCGGCGGCGTAGGCGAGGATGCCGGCGGAGACGGTCGTCAGCCCGGCATAAGAGAAGGTGCCGGCGGCATCCAGCGTCACCGTGCCGGCGCCCGCCTTGGTCAGGTTGCCGGCGCCGTTGACGGCGCCGGAGAGGGAAAGCGTGTTGACACCCGTGGTGAGGGTGACCGCGGCTCCGTCGAGGACGATGGTGCTGGAGGCCGTCGTCGTGAGGGCGTTGATCGTCTCGCTGCCGCCGAGCCGGAGGGTGGCGCCGTCGGCGACGGATACGCCCGAAGTGTTGGCCAGCCGGTTGGACGCGGTGGTGACGAGCGTGCCGGCGGAGACGGTCGTCGCGCCGGTGTAGGTGTTGGCGCCGCCGAGGGTGAGCGTGCCGAGGCCTTGCTTGTCGAAGCCGCCGAGGGCTCCGCCGATGATGCCGTTGAAGGTGACCGCGGAGTCGACGGTCAGCGTGCGGACCGCGGCGCCGAGGCCGACCGTGCCGGAGAAGGTGAGGGCGCCGTCGTCGGTAGCCCCGCCGAGGGCGATGTTGCCCGAGATCGTGAGGGCGTTGGCCAGCGTCCGCGCGGTGGTGCCGTCCGACGAGAAGGTGCCGCCGGCGAGGTCGATCGTGCCGGTGCCGAAGGCCGTGGCGCCGCCCGCGCGGAGGACGCCTGCGTTCAGGGTGGTGCCGCCCGAGTAAGAGTTGGCGCCGGTGACGGTGAGGATGCCCGTGCCGGATTTCACCAGGGAGCCGGTGCCGGCGAGGGCGCCCCCGATCGTGCCATCGGCGTCGGCGGTGCCGGTCGTGAGGGCGCCGTTCGTCGTGATCGTGCCGCTGTTCGAGATCGTGTTGAGCGTCTCGTTGCCGCCGAGCGTCAGGAAGGCGCCGGAGGCGACCGTCACCGAGGCGCTCGAGGTCAGGACGGCGTTACCCGTGGTCGACAGCGTACCCTCCGAGACCGTGGTGGTGCCCGTGAAGTCGTTGGCGCCGGAAAGGGAGACCGTGCCGCCGGTGGTCTTGGTCAGGTTGCCCGAGCCCGAGAGCTTGGCCGAGACCGTGCCGGCCTGGAAGGCGTAGGCCGAGCCGGTCAGGGTGCCGTTGGAGATCGTGCCGGAGGTCAGCGAGACGTTGCCGACGGTGTCGGCGAAGCCGCCGAGGTTGAACGTGCCGCCGTTGACCGTGAGGTCGCTGCCGTCCGCGATGACGTTGTTCGCGCCGAGCTGCAGGATGCCGGCGGTGACGGTCGTCGTGCCCGCGTAGGTGTTGGTCCCGGAGAGGATGACCGTGCCGGCGCCCGTCTTGGTGAGGCCGACCGCGCCCGTGGCGCCCGCGAGGATGGCCGAGACCGAGCCGGCCCGGACGTCGTAGGTGGCGGAACTGGTCAGCACGCCGCCGGTCCCGGTGATGGAACCCGCCGTAAGCTGGACGGAGGCGACGGTGTCGCTGAAGGAGCCGATCGCGAAGGCGCCGCCGTTGACGACGACCGGTCCGACCAGCTGATCATCGGCGGCGTAGGCGAGCGTGCCGTTCGAGATCGTGGTCGTGCCCGCGTAGTCGAAGAGACCGGCGGCATCCAGGGTCAGCGTCCCCGCGCTGTTCTTGGTCAGGTTGCCCGTGCCCGTCACGACGCCCTTGAGCGAGGTGACGCCGGAGCCGAGCGACAGGACGACGCCGGGTCCGTTCAGGTTGACCGTGCTGCCCGTGACAAGGCTGGCGGTGTTGACCGTCGTGAGCGCGTTGAGCGTCTCGTTGGCGCCGAGGGTGAGCGTGGCGCCCGCCGCGACGGAGACGCCGGAGGTCGTGGTGAAGCGGCCGGCCGTGGTCGTCGCGAGGGTGCCTTCGCTGACGGTCGTCGCGCCGGTGAAAGCATTGGCCGAGGCGCCGCCGAGCGTGAGGGTCCCCGCGCCGAGCTTGGTGATGCCGCCGTTGGCGCCCGAGATCACGCCGTTCATCGTCACGTTGACGCCGGAGCTGACCGTGAGGGAGCGGACCGAGGCGCCGAGGCCGACCGTGCCGTTGAGCGTCAGGTTGCCTACGTTGACGCCGTCGCCCAACGCGAGGTTTCCGGCGATGGTCGTGTTGTTCGCCAGCGTGTAGGCAGTGGCGGAAGCACTCGACAACGTGCCGCCGTTGAGGGTGAGGGCGCCCGTGCCGAAGGCGCTGTTGTTGCCGGCGTAGAGCGTGGCGCCGGCCGCGAGGGTCGTGCCCCCGGTGTAAGTGTTGACGCCGGAGAGCCTGAGGGAGCCGGCGTTGACCGTGACGGAGCCGCCCGTGCCCGTGCCGACGATGCCGCCTAACACCAGCGCGCCGGTCCCGGCCTTCGTGATGCCCAGGCCCGTGCCGCTGACCGCGCCGTTGAGCGTGAGCGTGCTGCCGTTCACCGTGATCGTCCGGCTGGCGCCGCCGAGGTTGATCGCCCCGCTGTTCTGGGTGAGGTTGGCCGTGCCCGTGAACACCAGGTTGGCGCCGAAAGTGATCGCGTTGGTGATCGTGGCGTTGACGGAGGCGTCCAGGATGCCGCCGGTGAGTCCGAGGGTGCCGGCGGTGGAGCCGCTGCCGCCGAAGGCGAAGGTCGCCGAACCCGCGACGAGCGTGCCCGCGGAAAGGGTCGTGTTGCCGGTGTAGGTGTTGATGCCCGCGAGCTCAAGGGTGCCGGCGCCGGCCTTGGTGATGCCGAACGTGGCGCCACCGACGACGCCGCCGAGGGAGAGCCTGCTGCCGCCGACCGTGATCGTACGGTTGGCGCCGAGCGTGATGGCTCCGGTGGTCTGGGTCAGGTTGGCCGAGCCGGTGAAGGTGAAGTCCGCGCCCAGCGTGATCGCGTTGGCGATCGTGGCGTTGACGGAAGCGTCCACCGAGCCGCCGTTGATCGTGAAAGTTCCGGCCGTACCGCCGCTGCCGCCGAGGGCGTGCGTGGCGGAGGCGAGGACGAGCGGACCCTGGGTCAGGGTCGTGCCGCCGGTGTAGGTGTTGGCGCCGGCCAGGATCAGCGTGCCGACGCCTTGTTTGGCGATGCCGACGCCGGCGTCGCCGCCGATGACGCCTCCCAGCGTGACGGTGCTGCCGCTGATCTGGAGCGTGCGGTTGGCCGCACCGAGCGTGATCGCGCCGGTATTCTGGGTCAGGCTGGCCGTGCCGGCATAGAGCAGGTTGCCGCCTAGGTTCACCGCGTTGGTGATCGTGGCGGCGACGGTGGCGTCGAGGGTGCCGCCGTTGACGAACAGCGTACCCGCGGCGCCGCCGCTGCCGCCGAAGGCATAGGTCGCGGAGCCGGCGATGAGCGTGCCCGCAGTGAGGGTGGTGTCGCCGGTGTAGGTATTTACGCCGGCGAGCCTGAGGGTGCCCGCGCTGACGCTCACGCCGCCCGTGCCCGTGCCGACGACGCCCAGGAGGTGGAGGCCGCCGGTGCCGGTCTTGGTGAGGCTGAAGGTGTCGCCCGAGACGTCTCCACCCAGGGTCACGGCCGCCGTGCTGCCGACGGAGACGGAGCGCGAGCCGGTCAGCGTGATCGCGCCGGTGTTCTGCGTCAGGTTGCCGGAGCCCGTGAAGTTGAGGTCGGCCGCCAGCGTCACCGCGTTGGTGATCGTCGCGCCGCCGGAGGCGGCGTCGAGGACGCCGCCGTTGACGGTGAAGAGGCCGGCCGTGGAGCCGGAGCCGCCGAGGGCGAAGAAGGAGGAGGCCAGGACGAGCGTGCCGGCGTCGAGGTTCGTCGCGCCGGAGTAGGTGTTGGCCGCGGTGACCCTGAGCGTGCCCGCGCCGGCCTTCGTGAAGCCCGCGCCGCTGCCGCCGATGACGCCGCCCAAGGTCAGCGTGCTGCCGTTGACGGTGATGACGCGGTCCGCGCCGAGGGCGATCGCGCCGGTGCCCTGGGTCAGGTTGGCCGTGCCGGCGAAGGTGAGGTCCGCCCCGAGCGCGATGGCGTTGGTGATCGTGACCGCCGGCGAAGCGTCCACGACGCCGCCGTCGACCGTGAAGGTGCCCGTGCCGAGGGCGGCGTTGTTCGCGAGCACCAGGGTGCCGGCCGAGAGGGTGAGCCCGCCGCCGAAGGTGTTGGCGCCGCCCAGGATGAGCTTGCCCGCCCCGGACTTCGTGACGCCGAAGCCGGCGCCGGAGACGAGGCCGTTGAGCGTCAGGGTGTTCGCGGCGACGTTGATCGCGCGTGAACCCGTCAGGGTGATGGCGCCGGTGTTCTGCGTCAGGTTGGCCGTGCCGACGAAATCGAGGGTCGCGCCGAGCGAGATCGCGTTGGTGATCGTGGCGGCGACGGAGGCGTCGAGCGAGCCGCCGTTGATCGTCAGGAGGCCGGCCGTGCCGCCCGCGCCGCCGAAGGCGAAGGTGGCGGAGCCGGCGACGAGCGTGCCGGCGTTCAGCGTGGTTCCGCCGAGGTAGGTGTTGATCGCCCCCAGGGTCAGCGAGGAGGCGCCGTCCTTGACGAAGCCGCCGTTGCTGAGGATGCCGTTGAAGGTGGCGGGCGAATAGGTCGTGATGGTCCAGGCGGCCGCGCCGAGGTCGACGGATCCGTTGAAAGTCAGCGCTCCGGTGTTGACCAAGTCGCCCAGGAAGAGCTCGCCGTTGATGAGGACCTCGTTGGCGAAGGTCCGGGCGGCCGTCGAATCGCTGGCGATCGTCGGATCGTTGATGCAGATCTGGCCGGCGCCGAAGGCGGTGTCGGAGCCCGCATAGATCGTGCCCTCGTTGAGGATGAACTTGCCCGTGAACGAGTTGTTGCCCGTGAGGGTCACGATGCCGGCGGTCGACTTGGTGGCGATGGCGCCCGCGCCCGCGAGGTTGGCGGTGATGACGCCGGCCTGGAGGTCGTATGCCGTCGCCGTGAGCACGCCCGTCGTGCCGGTGATGGTGCCGCCGGTGAGCTTGACGGCACCGACCGTATCCGAGAAGGTAGAGAGGCGGAGTTCGCCGCCGTTCACCGTGACCGGGGCCGCGTTCGCCAGATGGTTGCTGGCGGCGAAGACGAGCGCACCGGCGTCGACGGTGGTGCCGCCGAGGTACGAATAGACGCCCGTCGCCGACAAGGTGATGGTGCCGACGCCGACCTTGGTGAACGTGCCATTGCCGGAGATCGTGCCGCCGAGGGTGTAGTTCGCGCCGGAGCCGGCGACGAGGTTCGAGCCGGCGTTCGGCAGGGTGATGGTGCCGGCGTTGGTGACCGTCTGGATCGTCTCGACCCCGCCGAGCTGGAGGGTGGCGCCCAGGCTGACCGAGACGGCGGAGACGTCGGCGATGCGTTCGTCGCCCGTGGTGGCGAGCGTGCCGGCCGAGACGGCGGTGGCGCCGGTATAGGTGTTGCCGCCGGAGAAGGTGACCGTGCCGGAAGTGGTCTTGGTGACGGCGATGCCCGCTCCGGCGAGGATGCCGGAGACCGTGCCGGCCCGGACGGCGTAGCTGGCGCCCGTCAGCGTGCCGTTCGTGATCGCGCCGTTGGTGAGCGTGACCGCGCCGACGGTCTCGGAGAAGCCGCCGAGGTCGAAGGTGCCGCCCGTGTCGATCGTGAGCAGGCCGGCGTCGAGCAGGCGGTCGGCGGCGCCGAGGAGCAGCGTGCCCGCGTTGATCGTCGTGCCGGCGGCGTAAGTGGTCGACGCGTTGAGCGTCAGCGTACCCGCGCCTTCCTTGATGAAGGCGCCGGTGCCGGAGACGACGGAGTCGATCGTCGTCGCCGTGGCGAGGCCGGAGGTGATGACGCCGTTGTTGACGATCGTTCCGCTGTTGAAGATGCGGTTGAGCGTCTCGTTGCCCCCGACGGTGAGAGTGGCGCCGGAAGCGATCGTGACCGAGGAAGAGTTGGTCAGACGGGAGTTGCCCACCGTGATGAGGCCGCCGACGGAGACCGTGGTCGCTCCCTTGAACGCGTTGTTGCCGGACAGGGTCAGGTTGGCCGCGCCCAGTTTGATCAGCCCGCCGCTCGGGCGGATCATGCTCGACGGGTCGATGTCCCCCGAAATCGTGGTGTCGACGTTCGTCGTGAGCGTGCGGACCGTGTCCCCCAGGTCGGTCGTGCCCGAGAAGGTCAGCGTGCCGGTGTAGTCGGCGGAAGCGCCGAAGACGATGTCACCGCCGAAGACCAGCGCGTTGGCCAGGCTCCGGTTGCCGGCGCCGCCGGAGGTGAACGCGCCTCCGTTCAAGGTGAGCGGGCCGGTGCCGAGCGAGTTGTTCGAGGAGACGCGCAGGGTCCCGGCGTTGAGGGTCGTGCCGCCGGAGTAGCTCTTGCCGCCCGTCATGAGCAGCGAGCCGGCGCCTTCCTTGATGAGGAAGCCCGTCCCGGTGACCGCGCCGGTCAGCGTGGTGTCGGCGTCGCCCGTACCGGTCGTCACCGTGCCGCCGTTGAGGAGCAGGGTGCCGTTGTTGGTCAGCGTATCGAGGGTCTCGAGCCCGCCGACGGAGAGGGTCGCCCCCGCGGCGATCGTGTAACCCGAGCCGTTGTTGCGCAGGACGCCGTCGCCGACGGTGGCCAGCACGCCCGTGCTGACCAAGGTCGCGCCCTCGTACGAGTTGGCGCCGGTCAGCGTCAGGGTGGCCGCGCCGAGCTTCGTCAGGCCGCCGTTGCTGATGATGCCGCCGATCGTGACCGCCGAGTCGATCGTCAGCGTGCGGGTGGCCGCGCCGAGGTCGACATCGCCGGAGAAGGTGAGGGCGCCCGTGTCGGTCGTGCTGCCCAGCAGCATGTCGGCGCCGAGGACGAGGTCGTTCGCGAGCGAACGGGCGACCGCGCTGTTGGCCGAGACGCGGCCCGCGTTGAGCGTGACCGTGCCCGTGCCGAAGGCGGTGTCAGAGCCGGCGCGCAGCGTGCCTTGGCTGAGGGTCGTGCCCAGCGAGTAGGTGTTGTCGCCCGTCAGGGTCACGTCGCCCGCGCCGGTCTTGATGAAGCCGCCGTTGGAGACGACGCCCGTGAAGTTGACGGTCGAGTCGGTCGTGATGCCGCGCACGCCGCCGCCGAGGCTGAAGGTGTTGGAGAAAGTGAGCGCGCCCGTGAAGGTGGACGTGTCGCCGAGGACGACGCCGCCGCCCAGGACGAGCGCGTTGCCGAGCGTGCGCGCCGTCGCGCCGTCGCTCGTGAAGCGGCCCGCGTTGAGGTTGAGGACGCTGACGCCGAAGGCCGTGTTGGAACCGGCGCGGAGCACGCCGGCCGTCAGGATCGTGTCGCCGGCGAAGGAATTCGCGCCCGTGACCGTCAGGGAACCCGTCCCGTCCTTGTTGAGGGTGCCGCCCGTGCCGGTGATCGTCCCGCCCAGGGTGGTGTTCGTGTTGGCCAGGCCGAGGTCCAGTCGTCCCGTGGCGAAATCGATGACTCCCGTGCTGACGAGGGCGTCGAGGCGTTCGGTCGTGCCGAGGCGCAAGGTGCCGGCGGCGGCGACGGTGACGCTGGCGGTGCTGCGGAGGACGCCGTCGTTGGTCGCCGTGGCGAGGACGCCGGCCGTGACCGTCGTGGTGCCGGTGTAGGTGTTGACGCCGGAGAGGATGACCGTGCCGGCGGTGGTCTTGTTGACCGACTGCTTCTGGACGCCGGAGTTCATCTCCCCGAGGACGGCGCTGACCGCGCCGGACTTCAGCGCGTAGACGTTGCTCGTGTTGGCGTAGTTCGAGCCGATGAGCGTGCCGTTGGCGACCGTGCCGCCGTCGACCGTGACGACGGCGACCGTCTCGGTGAAGCCGCCGAGGTCGAAGGTGCCGCCGAGGGCCGCGAGGGTGCCGCGGTCGTCGAGGCGTTCGGCGGAGCCGAGGAGCAGCGTCCCGGCGGAGATGGTGGTGCCGCCCGTGTAGGTGTTGGCGGCGGTGAGCGTCAGCGTGCTCGCGCCGGCCTTGGTGATCGCGCCGTTGGCGAGGATGCCCGAGATCGTGGCGACCGAGTCGACGGTGAAGGTGCGGTTGAAGCCTTCGAGGCTGATGCCGCCGGCGAGGGTCACGCGGCCCGTGTTGGTCACGCTGCCCAGCGCGAGGTCGCCGTTCATCGTGATGTTGTTGCCGAGCGAGCGGTCGGTCGCGCCGTCGCTCGAGAGGCGGCCCGCGGTGACGAGCAGGTAGCTGCTGACCGCGTTGCCGAGCGCGTCATCCGAGCCGAGGCGGATCGTGCCGTTGGTGAGCGTGGTGTCGCCGGTGTAGGTGTTCGTGCCGGCCAGGGTCACGGACCCCGTGCCCGTCTTGGTGAAAGTGCCCGTCCCGGACACGACGCTTCCGAGGACGTAGTCCCCGTTGTTCGTCCCCGTGGTCAGGCGGACGGCGGTGCCGTTCAGCACGACGCTGCCGGCGCCCGTGAGCAGGTTGATGGTCTCGCTCGTGTTGAGCTGGAGGACCGCGCCCGCGGAAAGGGCGACCCCCGAGGTCGAGCCGAGCCGGCCGGCCGAACCGCCGGTGGCGACCATGCCGGCGGTGATGGTGGTGGCGCCGGCGTAGGTGTTCGCCGCCGAAGAACTGATGGTCAGCGTGCCCGCGCCGGCCTTGGTGAAGCCGCCGTTGGAGATCACCCCCGTCAGGGTGATGGCCGAGTCGACGGTCATCGTGTGGGCCGCGCCGCCCAGGTTGAGGGTGCCGCTCAGCGTCAGCGGGCCGTAATAAGCGGCGTGTCCCAAGGCCACGTCGCCGCCGAGAGTGATGGCGTTGGCCAGCGTGTAGGCGTTGTTGTTGCCGTTGTTGGACGACAGACGGCCGGCGTTGAGGGTGACGGCGCTGGTGCTGAAGGCCGTGCTGGTACCGACGCCGGAATTGTTGCCGATGCGGATCCAGCCGGCGTTCAGGGTCGTCGGTCCGACGTAGGTGTTGGCGCCGGTGAGCGTGAGCGTCGCGGCGCCCGTCTTGTTCAGGCCGCCGTTCGAGACGACGCCGCTGAAGGAGAAATCCGAGTCCGTCAGGAGCGTCCGGTTGACGCCGCCGAGGTCGACCGTTCCGGCGTTATGCATCGCCCCGGTCTTCGTGAGGCTGCCGAGCGGGACGTCGGCGTTGAAGACGAGCGGGTTGTTGAAGCTGCGTCCGCCGGTGCTGTCGCTCGAGAGCCGGCCGGCGTTGAGGGTGACGATGCTCGTGGCGCCGCCGAAGCCGGAATTGCCCGCGAGCTGCAGCGTGCCGCCGTTCAAGGTGATGCCGCCGGTGAACGTGCTCTGGAAATCTCCGGTGGCGGTGCGCCAGCCCCAGATGCCGTCATGATACCAGTAGACGTGGGTGGTCGCGCCGGTGAGCGTCAGCGCGCCGGCGCCTTCCTTCACGATACGGCCGGCGCCGGTGATGCGCCCGATCAGCGTGGTGTCGCCGCCGGTCGTCCCGGTCGTGAGCACCGCCGAAGCGCCGTTGAGGTCGATCGTGCCGGAGTTGGCCTTGGTCTTGCCCGCCGTGACGAACGAGTTCAGCGTCTCGGCTCCCCCGATCTGCAGCGTGGTGAAGAGGTAGCTGTCGTTCCGATGCGGGTTCCAGGGGTCGTAGGTGCTGAGGTTCTGGACGTCGATGATCGCCGTCGAGGACAGGCGGTTGTCGCCTTCGGTGGCGAGGGTGCCGTACGCCACCACCGTGCCGCCGGTGTAGGTGTTCGTCCCGGCGAGGGTCATCTTGCCTTCGCCCGCCTTGGTGAAGCCCAGGCCGGCCGTGTCTTCGCCGATGCCGGCGCCGGAGAAGCGTACGCCGGTGTTGGCCGTGAAGGTGCGGTCGGCGGCCCGCAGCGTGGTCGCGCCCGAGAAGTCGAGCGTGCTGACCGCGTTCCAGGAATAGTAAGCGGAGTCGCCGTAGGTGACGTTGCCGGCGACGCCGTAAGCGCCCGCGTAGGTCCGGAGCGTGGCCCCTTGGTTGCTCGAGATGACGCCGGCGGTCGCGACGAGCCCGCCGGAGCCGAGGACGTTGTCCCCGGCGAAGTAGAGCGAGCCGCCGTCGAGCGTGGTGCCGCCGCGGTAGTCGCTGGTCGACTTGGTCAGCGTCGTCGCGGACGTGTTGCTGATGACCAGCGAGAGCTTCCCGTCGCCGGCGAGGGAGTCGGAGAGCCTTCCGGCGAAGCTGCCGGTCCCGGTCATGGTCAGCACCGAGGCGGTGCCGGCCGCGTTGGTCACGACGGACCCGTCGACCGTGGTGAAGTGCCGGACGGATTCGCCGAACCCGTTCAGGTCGAAGGTGCCGCCCATGGCGCCGACGTCGTACTTGACCTGGTCCGAGGCGAGCAGCCGGACCGTGGCGCCGGCGGCGACGGAATTGACGAAACCGTTCAGGTTGGCGGAGGCGTTGCGGAGTTCGAGCGTGCCGCCGCTGACGGTCCAGTCGATGGTGTCGGCGTTCGCGACCGTCCCGTCGAAGACCACGCGCCCTCCGGTCACGGAGAGCAGGCCGTAGTAGCCCGAGCGGGTGATCTGGCCCGACATGGTCAGGGTCGCCCCGTCGGTGGAGTAGAAGGCGAGGTTGCCCGCGGGGTTCCAGTAGTTGGCCGAGCTCTGGATGGTCTGGCTCGTGATCGTCCGGTCATTCGACGCGTTCAGCCTCAGCGTCGTGCCGCTGTTGAAGACCGTGAAGTTGCCCGCCGGCGTCGCCAGCAGGGGGTCCATCCGCAGGTCCGTGACGCCGGCGTAGACGTTGGTCGCTCCCTGATAGCCCGCGGTGGCCGTGAGCGTGCCGGTGCCCACCTTTGATAGGCCGCCTGCGCCGGTCAGCGTCGTGGCGTAGGTCGGGCTCAGGCCGTTGGTGTCGATCCGGATGAACTGGCCGGCGCCGACGGCCGCGAATTTGCCCGAGGGGTCGGTGATGACGGACCGGTGGCGCAGGGTGCCGCCGAGGAAGCGGATGGCGTTGTCGCCCGCGCCCGTGAAGTTGGCGAACTGGTCGCTCGCGGAGACGTCGAGGTAGTAGCTGACGAGGTCCAGGCCGCCCGTGAAGGCATTGTAGGCGCCGAGCGTGACGGCGCTGCCGTCCGTGTCGCCGCGTACCACCACCTTGGTGGGGTTGGCGCCGTCGCCGGCGTCGGCGATCACGCTGGCGAACGTCAGCCGGCCGGCGCCGCCGCCGAGGCGGTAGACCCGTCCGCCGGTCGAACTGTCCGCGGTGAAGCTCCCGGAGTAGGTGTGGTTGCCGGTCGCGCCGAGGGAAAGCAGCGGGTTACCGACGAAAGTGATGGTCTCCGCCGAATCGCCGGTGATGGCGAGGCCGCCGGAGGGGTAGGAGCCGTCGGTGACGAGGCGGCCGCTGTTCAGCCAGGCCATCACGCCGACGTAGGCGCCGCCCGCCGCGAGCGTGCCGCCGGCGATGCGCACCTTGCCGGCGGTCTCCGGATGGTTGACCGCGTCCAGTCCGGGCAGCGAGCCCGCGGCGATGTTCAGCTGGCCGAGGCTGACCGTGGTCAGGCCCGTGTAGGAGTTGGCTCCGGTGAGGTTGGCGACCTGGGTCGTCGTCTTGGTGATCTGGGCGCCGGTGGCGATGACGGCGCTGATCGTGTCCCGCTCGATGAAGATGTTGGCGCCATTGATCCGTCCGCCGCTGCTGGAGTCGATCAGGCCGCCGGAGACGAGGGTGATGGTGAACCCGTCGTTGGCGTCATAGAAGCCCGCGAGGTCGAGCACGCCGCCTTCGATCCGGATGTTGTTATTGGCCGGCAGGACGTTGTTCGTGCCCAGCCTCAAGGTGCCCTCGTAGATCGTGGTCGTCCCCGTGTATTCGTTCGCCGCCGACAGGATGAGGGTGCCGGCGCCGTATTTGAAGAGGGATCCGTTCCTGACGTTGCTGGCGAAGTTGACCGTCGAATCGACGAAGATCCGGCGGGAACCGCCGAGGTTGACGCCGCCGGTGAAGGTGAGCACGCCGTTGTCCGTGGGGTTGCCGAGGCGAAGGTAGGCGCCTGAACCCAAGGTCAGCGGATTCGCCAGCGTGAAGTCGGCGGTCCCGGCCGCGCCGTTGCTGGAGAGCACCGGGGCGAGGGTCCAGTCGGCGTTGCCGTTGATGGTCAGGCCGGTCGTGCCGAGCGCCGCGTCGTTGCCCACGCGGATCTTGCCGGCGTTGAGCGTGGTCCCGAGGGAGTAGGTGTTGGCGCCGCTCAGGGTCAGGGTGAGCTTGCCGTTCTTCGTGATCCCGCCGTTGCTGACGACGCCGGAGAAGCCGACGTTGGAATCGTTGTCGATGGTGCGGACCGAGCCGTTGAGGTCCGTCCCGCCGGTGAAGATGAGCGCGCCCGAATAGGCCTGCGGGTTGCCGAAACCGTCGTAGATGTTCCCGAGCTGGACGTCGCCGGCGACGACGACATCGTTGGTGAAAGTGCGATCGGTGGCGCCGTTGCTGGACAGGCGGCCGGAGGTGAGCGTGAGCAGTCCGGTGCCCAGCGTGCCGTCGGCGCCGGCGAGGATCCAGCCGCCGTTGAGGTTGGTGCCGCCTGAGTAGGTGTTGGTCGTATAGATCCAGACATTCCCGCCGGTCTTGGTCATCGCCGACGGGCCGCCTGGTCCGTCGGCCAGCACGGCGTTGATCGAGCCGTTGCTGATGGCGTAGCTCGACGCCTTGAGCACGCCCTTGGAGCCCGCCGGGGCGGAGTCGGTCACGGTGCCGTTGGTCAGCGTGAAGGCGCCGATGGTCTCCGTGCGTCCCTTGAGGTCGAAGCTGCCGCCGGTGATCGTGACGGTCCCGGCGTCGACGAGGCGCTCGTCTGCGCCGAGCGTGAGGGTGCCGCCGGCGACGGTGGTGCCGCCGGCATAGGTGTTGGCGCCGGAAAGCGTCAGGTTGTTGTTGCCGCTCTTGTATAACCCGCCGTTGCTGACGACGCCGGTGAGGGTGACGTCCGCCTGCAGGTCGATGGTGCGGGGGGCGGCGCCGCCGAGGTCGACGTCGCCGGTCAGGGTCAGCGCGCCGTAGTCCGTGTAGTATTCCCCGAAATAAGCGGTGGCCGACAGGACGATGTCATTGGCCAAGGTCCGGGCCGTGGTCCCGGCGGCGCGCAGGTATCCGCCGGTGATCGTCAGGTCGCCGACGCCGAGGGCGCCGTCGTTCCCGACGCGCAGGATCCCGGCCTGGAGCGCCGTCCCGCCGGCGTAGGTGTTCGCGGCGTTCAGGGTGGAGGTGCCGCCGGTCTTCTTCGTCACGGCGCCGGAGGCGAGCACGGCGTCGACCGTCCCGGTCTGGAGCTCGAGGGTCGTGAACGAAAGGGAGCCGTTGCTGATCAGGCCGCCCGTCTGCGTGACGGCGACGAGCGTCTGGGCGTAGCCGCCCAGGTTGAACGTGCCGGCGGCGAGGGTCAGGTTGCCGGTCGTCAGCAGGCGGTCGTTGCCGGCGAGCACGAGCGAACCCGAAGTATTGATGGTGGTGCCGCCGGAGTAGGTGTTGGCGCCGCCGAGGGTGAGGGTGCCGTTGCCGTTGAGCACGACGGCCGCCGCCGAGGCCCCGCCGTCCTTGATCACGCCGGTGACGGTGACGGTGTTGTAGACCGCGAGCGTCCGCGCCGCTTGGTTGAGGTCGAGGTCGCCGGCGAGGGTGAGGGTGCCGCTGGAGCCGTTGCCGAGGGTCGCGTTGCCCAGCAGCCGGACTTCGTTCCGCAGCGTCTGCGGGGTCGCCGAGCTGGTGCCCAGCCCGACGCCGTTGGACATCGTCACCAGGCCGGTGCCGAGCGGGCCGCTGACGATGGCGTTGGCCCCGTCGAGGACGGTGCTGCTGCCGATCCACATCGAACCGGCCAGGATGTTCGTGCCGCCGCCGTAGGTGTTCGCTCCGGACAAGACCACCGTCCCGTTGGTGCTCTTGTTCACGGGCACCGCCGCGCCGGTCAGGGCGATGCCGATCGAGCCTGATTCGAGGGAGTAACTCGACGCGTTGAGCGTGCCCGTGCCCGAGATGCTGCCGCCCAGCAGCTTGAGGACGTTGGTCGTCTGCGAATAGGTCGACAGGTCGAAGGTGCCGTTGGCGACGGTGATGCTCCCGGTGGTGAGCAGGGCGTCGTCACGGCCCAGCTGCAGCGTGCCGCCGTCGATGGTCGTGAGCCCGGTGTAGGTGTTCGCTCCGGAGAGGACGACCAGGCCTCCGCCGGTCTTGGTGGCGGCGACGCCCGTGCCGGCGAGGATGGCGGAGACCGTGCCGCCTTGGAGGTCGAACGTCGGCGTGCCGCCGGAGGTGACGGTGATGGTCCCGGTGGAGCTGGTGATGGAGCCGGAGGTGATCTGGAGCGTGCTGACGGACTGGGCCGTCGTCGTCAGGTCGAGCGTGCCGCCGTTGACGACCAAGGTCCGTCCGAGCGGCAGGGCCCCGTTCGCCCTGAGTTCGAGGGTGCCGCCGGTGACGAAAGTGCCGCCGGTGTAGGTGTTGACGTTGGAAAGGACGACGGTGCCGCCCCCGCCCGAGCCATCGGTCACCTTGTTGATGGCCGTCGCGGCGGCCGGGCTGGTCACGTTCCCGATGACCGCGGAGATCGCGCCGTTCATCAGCGTGTAACCGGACGCGTTGAGCGTGCCGTTGGCGATGGCGCCGCCGGTGAGCGTGACGAGGCCGGTCTTCTGGGCGACGCCGCCGAGGTCGAAGGTGCCGCCGCTGACGTTGATGACGCCCGTGCGGAACAGGGCGTTGGCCTGGACGAGGGCGAGCGTGCCCGCGGTGACGTTGGTCCCGCCGGTGTAGCTGTTGATCTCCGTCATCGTCACCGTGCCCGCGGTCGTCTTGTTGACGGCGGTGGCTCCGCCGGACCCGTCGGCGACGACGGCGGACACCGTGCCGGACCGGAAGTCGTAGGAAGCGCCGGACAGGTTGCCGTTCCGGATGGTGCCGGTCTGCAGCGTGACCGCCCCTACCTGCTGGGCGAAGCCGCCGAGGTCGAAGATGCCGCCGTCGACCGTCACGATGCCCGCGGCGTTGAGGCGGTTGCGGTCCTTCAGCAGCAGGATGCCGTCATTGATGAACGTCCCGCCCGAGTAGGTGTTGACGCCGTAGAGGGCGGTGGTGCCGGCCCCGCTCAGCGTCAGGCTGGCCCCCGTGCCGGCGAGGACGGCGCGGATCTCGGACGCGTCGAGGACGGTGTTGGTCGAGGTGAACGACGTGCCGGTCAGGACGCCCGTGAAGCCGAGCGTGCTCGTGACGTCGCCGCCGTTGAAGACGATCGCGGTCGAGTTCGCGTTGTTGTACGCGCCCATCGCGAGCACGCCGCCGTAACGGCCGTTCTCGACGCCCCCGTTGAGGGTGATGCTGCCAGGAAGGACGTTGTGGGCCCCCATCGCGAGGATGCCGTCGTCGACGACCGTGCCGCCGGTGAAATTATTGGCGCCGGAGATGGTGAGCGTGCCCGTGCCGGTCTTGTTGAACCTGCCCGGCCCGGACAGCACCGCGCTGATGGTGCCCGCCTCGACCACGAGCTGCGAAGCGAGCAACGTCCCGCCGATCAGGCTGCCACCCGTGAAGTAGACCATGTTGCCGATGGTCTTCCCGTTCAGGTCGAGGGTCGCGCCTTGCAGGTAGACGTTGCCGGTGCTGAACGCCGCGTCATCGCCGACGACCAACGTGCCCGCGCTGAGCGTCGTCGTGCCGGTGAAGGTGTTGGCGTGTCCGAGGGTCTGGCTGGCGGAACCGGTCTTGTTCAGGCTGATGGCGCCGGAGATCAGGCCGGTGAAGCTGCTGCTGACCGCGCCGCCGAGCGTCAGGGTGGCGGCGACGCCGGTGTTGGTGAACGTGCCGCCCGCGGCGGAGATGTCCGCGAGCCCGCCGATCGTGGCGGCGTTGCCTTGGAGGTCGACGGAGGTGCCGGCGCCGACGGCGATGAGGTTGGAAGCCGCGCCCAGGCCCGTCGCGCTGCCGACCAGGACGTCGCCGGCGGCGATGTTGAAGCCGCCGGAGAAAGTGTTGGCCCCGTTGAGGGTCAGGGTACCGGCGCCGGCCTTAGTCCAGCCGCCGGTGCCGGAGGTCACGCCGTTGACCGTGAGGTCGGTGAGGAGGGTGACGGTGCGGGCGGAGGCGCTGGTGGCGAAGTTTCCGCCGAAGGTGATCGCGCCGGTGTCGACCGCGTCGCCGAGGGTGACGTCGCCGCCGAGGGTGACGTTGTTGGCGAAGGAGCGGGCGGTGGCGCCCACGCTGCTGAGCTTGCCGCCGCTCAGGGTGAGCGCGCTCGTGCCGAAGGCGGCGTCATCGCCCGCTCGCAGGACGCCGGCAGTGAGGGTCGTCGTGCCGGCGTAGGTATTGGCGCTGGCCAGCGTGACCGTGCCGGTCGTGCTCTTCGTGAGGGCGGTCGAGACCAGGCCGCCGCCGTTGGCCAGCACGGCGTCGATCGTGCCGTTCTGCAGGCCGAGGGTCGTGACGGAGAGGTTGCCGTCCTGGACGGTGCCGTCGACGAGCGTGAACGTGCCGAGCTGCTGGTCGAAGCCGCCGAGGTCGAAGACGCCGGCGTTCTGGGTCATGGCGCCCGTGGTCCGCAGACGGTTCGCGCCCCCGAGGGCGAGCGTGCCCGTGTTGAGCGTGGTGCCTCCGGTGAAGGTGCTGATGCTGTTGAGCGTCAGGGTCGCGGCGCCATTCTTCACCAGCGCGCTCGTACCGCCGAGGATCGCGTCGAGGCTGAGGTCGCCGGCGTTGGTCACCGTCAGCGAGCTCGCGGTGAGGACGCCCGACGCCCCGGTGATGGAGCCCGACGCGTAGGCGACCGCGCCCGAAGCGTTGTTGTTAGTCGTGAGGTCCAGCGTGCCGCCGTCGACCACGAGGTTGCCGCCCAGGGCGTTGACCGCGCCGAGTTCGAGTTTGCCCTCGGTGAGGGTGGTGCCTCCGGTGAAGCTATTGGCCCCGGTCAGGATCTGGGTGAAGGTGCCGACCTTGCGCAGGGCGATCGCCCCGGTGATCGCCCCGGCGAAGGTCTTGTTGACCGAGCCGTCGAGCGTGAGCGTCGCGGCGGAGCCGGTGTTCGTCACCACGCCGCCCGCGCCCGAGATGTTGGCCAGGCCGGAGACCGTGAGCGCGAAGCCCTTGAGGTCGACCGTGCCGGCGGAACCGACGGTAAGGAGATTGGCGACCGCGCCCAGGGCGTTGGCGCGACCTTGGAACAGCGAACCGGCGGAGACGGTGGTATCGCCGGCGTAGGTGTTGGCGGCGTTCAGCGTCAGGGTGCCGGTACCGGCCTTGGTCAGGCCGCCGTTGCTGACCACGCCCGAGAGGCTGACCCCGGAGGTGACGGTCAGGGTGCGGGTCGTGCCGGTGAAATCGACGGTACCGGTCAGGTCGAGCGCGCCCGCGAAGGTGGCGCTGCCCAGGGCGACGTCGGCCGTGAGGCTGAGGTCATTGGCGATCGTGATCGCCGTGGACCCCGCGTTGGAGAGGCCGCCGCCGTTGAGGGTGAGTCCGGCGCTGCCGAGGGCGCGGTCATGTCCGACGCGCAAGGTGCCGGTCGTGACGGTCGTGCCGCCCGAGTAGGTGTTGTCACCGGACAGCACCAAGGCGCCGGCTCCGTTGAGAGTGACGGCCGTGGCGCCCCCGATGATCGCGGAAATCGTCGCCGTCCCGGCCGGGGTGGCCGAGATCGCCGAGGTCGAGAGCACGCCGGTCGAGCCGGCGATCGTGCCTCCCGAGATTGCGACCGAAGTCGGCGTCGCATCGAACGTCGTGAGGTCGAACGTGCCGCCGGAGAGCGTGAGGACGCCGGGGGCGGCGTCGGTGGCGCCGAGGGCCAGGGTGCCGTTGCTGACCGTCGTGCCCCCGGTGTAATCGTTCGCGGCGTTGGTGAGCGTGAGGATGCCCGTCGTCGCCTTGGTCAGCGCCACGGTGCCCGTGATCTTCGCGCCGATCGTGCCGGTCTCGAAGGTCGCCTTGCTCGCGTCGATGGTCCCGCCCGTGATGGCGCCGCCCGCGAAGACGAGCGTGTTGGCGATCGTCAGGTTGTTGAGGTCGAGCGTGCCGCCCGAGAGGGTGATGGTGCTCGTACCGAAGGCCGTGGCCGAGCCTGCGACCAGGGTGCCGGCCATGACCGTCGTGCCGCCGGCGTAGAGGTTGGCGCCCGAGACCGTGAGGGTGCCCGCGCCGTTCATCGTCAGCGTGCCCGCGCCGTCGAGGATGGCGGAGATCGTGGCCGTGCCGGTGCCGGTGACCGAGGCGGCGGTCAGCTTGCCGGTGGTGCCCGTGATCGAGCCCGCGGAGATCGTCACCGCCCCGACCGTGTTGTTATATGTAGAGAGGGCCAGCGTACCGCCGTCGACGGTCACCGCCCTGGCCGTGGGAAGGGAGCTGTCCAGACCGAGGGCCAAGGTGCCCGCCGTCACGGTCGTGCCGCCGGTGTAGGTGTTGAGGCGGGTCAGCGAGAGCGTGCCGCCCGCGCCGTTCATCGTCACGGAGGTCGAGCCTCCGACGAGCGCGGCCAGGGTCAGGGTGCCGCCGGTGTGGGTCGCCGTCAGGGAAGTCGCCGAAAGGACGCCGGTCGTTCCGGTGATCGATCCCGCGGAGAAGGTGACCGCGCCGAGCGTGTTGTTGAAGGTGGCGAGGTCCAGCGTGCCGCCGCTGACGGCGTAGGCGCCGACGAGGGACGACGTCGAGCCGGCCCGGATCGTGCCGGCGGACAGCGTCGTGCCGCCGGAGTAGGTGTTGGCTCCGGACAGCGTGACGAGTCCGGCCGTCGACTTGGTCAAGGCGCCGGCGCCGCCGAGGATGGCCGAGACCGTGCCGGCCGTCGGGGTGAGCAGCGAGGCCGACAGCGTTCCGCCGGTGAGCGTCCCGCCGGTCATGATGACGCTGTTGCCGATCGTCTTGCCGTTGAGGTCAAGGATGCCGGCGGTGAGGCGGACCGTGCTCGTGCCGAAGGCCGCGTCGGCGCCGGCCAGCAAGGTGCCCGCGTTGATCGTGGTATCGCCGGTGTAAGTGTTCGTGCCGTTGAGCGTGAGGACGCCGGCGCCGTTCTTGGTCAGCGTGCCGGCGCCGCCGAGGAGGCCGGCGATGGTCGCGGCGGCCGCGTTGTTCGCCGTGAGGGAGGTCGCGCGGAGTTCGCCCGTGGTGCTCGTGATCGTGCCGGCGGAGAAGGTGACGGCGCCGGCCGCGTTGTTGAAGGCGCCGAGGGAGAGGGCGCCAGAGCCGCTGATCGCGATGGCCCCGGGGAGGGCGTCGGTCGCGCCGACCACGAGGGTGCCGGCGGAGAGCGTGGTACCGCCCGCGAAGGTGTTCGCGCCGGTGAGGGTGACCGAGCCCGCGGTGGACTTGGTCAGCGCGCCCGAGCCGAGGATGGCCGAGATCGTGCCGCTGGTGAGCGTGAGCTGCGAGGCCGAGATCGTGCCGCCGGCGAGCGTGCCCGCGGTCAACGTGATGGCGTTCGTGAGCGTCTTGCCGTTGAGGTCGAGCGTGCCCGTGCCGCTGACCGTGATGACGGCCGTGCCGAAGGCGGCGTCGTCGCCGGCCCGGAGCGTGCCGGCCGAGACCGAGGTCGCGCCGCTGAAGGTCGAGTTCGCCCGGGTGACGGCCAGCGTGCCCGAGCCGCTCATCGTCAGCGTTCCGGAGCCGCCGATCAACGCGTCGAGGGAAAGCGTCCCGGTCGTCGCCGAGGCGAGGGAGGTGGCGCTCAGGATCCCCGTCGTACCGGTGATATTGCCCGCGGTGAACGTGACGGCGCCCGAGGTCTTGTTGAACGAGGCGAGCGACAGCGTGCCGCCATTGACGGTCACCGCCCCCGGGAGCGCGTTGGCGAGACCGAGGGCCAGGGTGCCGGCGGTGACGGTGGTGCCGCCGGTGAAGGTGTTGGCCCTGGTCAGGGTGAGCGTGCCGTCGGCGCCGTTCATCGTCAGGGTCGTCGCGCCGCCGAGGATGGCGTCGAGCGAGACGGCCGTGGTGGCGTTCGCGGTGAAGGAAGCGCCCGAGAGCACGCCGGTGCCGCCGGTGATGCTGCCGGAGGCGTAGGTGATCGCGCCGGCGAGCTGGTTGAAGTTGCCCAGGCTGAGCGTGCCGCCGTCGACCGTCAGCGCGCCGCTGGTGAGGAGCGTGTTGGTCGCCCCGATGACCAGCGTGCCGGCGGTGACGGCGGTGCCGCCGGAGAAGGTGTTGGCGCCCGACAGGGTCAGCGTGCCGCTGCCCGACTTGGCCAGCGCGGAGCCGACGCCGGCAAGGTTGGCTGAGATCGTACCGCTGTCGGCGGTGACCTTGTTCAGGGCGACGGTGCCGCCGCTCAGCGTGCCGCCCGCGATCGTGAAGCTGTTGGCGACCGTCTGGCCGCCGAGGTTGACCGTGCCGCCGGTGTTGACCGTCACCGTGCCGGTACCGAAGGCCGCGGCGTTGCCGGCGGTCAGCGTGCCGCCATCGACGACCGTGTCGCCGGAGTAGGTGTTGGCGCCGGAGAGCGTGACCGTGCCGGCGCCCGACTTCGTGGCCGCCGCCGCGCCGGCGAGGATGGCCGAGGCCGTGCCGGCCCGGAGGTCGTAGCTGGCGGCGGTCAGGACACCGGTGGTTCCGGAGATCGTGCCGCCCGCGAGGGTGACGGCGCCGACGGTCTCAGAAAGGGCGCCAAGCGCGAGCGTGCCGCCGGTGTTGACCGTGACCGCTCCGCCGTCGGCGAGGTGGTCGACCGCGTTGGCGAAGGCCAACGTGCCGCCGTTGATCGTGGTACCGCCGGTGAAGTCATTGGCGGCGGAAAGCGTGAGCGTGCTGGCCCCGGTCTTAGTGAGCGCCCCCGCCCCGGTCAGGCTGGCGGAGACCGTGCCACCCGTCGCCGTGAGCTGCGCGACCGCGAAGGTGCCGCCGCTGAGGGTGCCGCCGACATTGATCGTGACGTTGTTGGCGAGCGTCAGCGCATTGAGGTCGAAGGTGCCGCCGTTGACGGCGATGGCGCTCGTGCCGAAGGCGTCGGCGTTCGTGCCTCTGAGCGTGCCGGCGGTGACCGTCGTCGTCCCGGTGAAACCGGTGTTCGTGCCGTTGACCGAGAGCGTGCCGCCCGCGCCGTTCATCGTCAACGAACCGGCGCCGCCGAGGGTGAGGTCGAGGTTCAGCGTGCCCGAGGTGTTGGTCGCGGTGAGCGAGGTCGGGGAGAAGGTCCCGGCTGTCTGCGTGATCGTCCCGCCCGCGAAGGTGATCGCGCCGCCGGTCTTCGAGAATGCGCCCAGGGCGAGGGTGCCGCCGTTGACCGTGATCGCGCCGGGCAGGGCGTCGTCGACGCCGAAGGCCAGCGTCCCGGCGGTGAGCGTCGTCGTCCCGGCGAAGGTCGTGTTGGCCCGGGCGATCGTCAACGTGCCGCCGACGCCGTTGAGGCTCAGCGTGCCTGCTCCGCCGATGAGCGCGTCGAGCGAGACCGCCGAAGTCGCGGTGACGTTGAGGGCCGTGGCGGAGAGCACGCCGGTCGTGCCCGTGAGGTTGCCGGAGGCGAAGGTGACCGCGCCCGTCGCCTGGTTGAAGGCGCCGAGGTCGAGCGTGCCGCCGCCGAGTGTGAAGGCGTTGGTGCCCGTCAGCTGGTTGGCCTTGCCGAAGGCGAGCGTGCCGGCGTCGACCGACGTGGCGCCCGCGTAGGAGAACGTGCTCGCCGCGTCGAGGGTCAGCGTGCCGCCGCCGATCTTGGTCAGGCCACCGGCGCCGGAGAACGTCCCCGTCAGCGTCCCGCCGGCGGTCCCCGTCGAAAGACGCGCGCCGCTGCCGTTCAGGTTGACCGTGCCGCCGTTCGTCAGGGACTCGATGGTCTCCGACCCGCCGAGGGAGAGCGTGGCGCCGGCGGCGATCGTGACGCCGGAAGTCGCGGAGAGGCGGTTGTCGCCCGTCGTCGCGAGCGTGCCGGCGCCGACCGTGGTCGCGCCGCTATAGGTATTGGCGCCGGAGAGCCTCAGGGTGCCCGCGCCGGCCTTGGTGAGCGAGAGGCCGCTGCCCCCGATGACGCCGCCGAGGGCGAGCGTATTGGCCGAGACCGTGATCGTGCGGTCGGCGCCGAGCGCGATCGCCCCGGTCGTCTGCGTGAGGTTGGCCGTACCGACGAAGGTGAAGTCCGCGGAGAGCGTCAGCGCGTTGTTGATGCTGAACGCACCGGCGGCGTCCAGGTTGCCGCCGTCGAGGGTGACCGTGGTGCCGCTGCCGAAGGCGTTGTTCGCGCCGGCGGCGAGCGTGCCCGCGGTGAGGGTCGTGGCGCCGTAGCCGTTGCCCGCCGAGGAAAGGGTGAGCTTGCCCGACCCGAGCTTGATCAGGCCGCCGGTGCCGGTGACGGCTCCGCTCAGCACGACGTCGGAAGCGGTCGTGAGCGACAGGGAGGAGGCTCCCGTGGCGACCGTGCCGCTGATCGTCAGGATGCCGGTATTCGTCGCGTCACCGAGCGTCGCGGCGGAGCCCAACGTGAAGTTGTTCGACAGCGATCGTGCCGTGGAGCCGTTGGCCGAGAGCGTCGTGCCGGAGGCCATCGACACCGCGCCCGCGCCGAGGGCATTGTTGGCGCCGATCCGGATCGCGCCGGCGGCGAGGGTGGTCGTGCCCGTGAGGACGTTGCTCGCGTTCGTGAGCACCAGCGTGCCGTCACCGTTCTTGGTGATGGAAGCGCCCGACAGGATCGAATTGACCGTCGCGGTGAACCCCGAGCCGACGGTCAGCGATGGCGAGGTCCCCGATAAGGTCAGCGTCCCGCTGTTGAGCACCACGTCGTTGTTGAACGTGACCGAGTTGGCGTAGGCGCCGGAGACCGTGACCGTCGCCGCCGAGCCGAAGGTCGCGGCGTTGCCGCCGCCGTTCGTGGAGTTCCACGGGTTCGTGCCGGAGGGAGTCCAGTTGGTCGTCGTCGTGCCCCAGGTCGCGTTCGGCGCGCCGGTCCATTCGAAGTTGGCGCCCTCCGCCGTGCCGGCGGCGAGCAACATCGCCATCATCGCCCCGGCCGCCAAGCCGGGTTTCCCCTGCGGCCGACGCCGGAAAGCCCAGAAGGGCGCTCTGTGGGAGGAATGCGGCACTGCTCTTCAGACACCTAGCAGGTTTCGCTCCCGTCTGCCTAGCCTGATTGTTCAGATTTCTATATTTTTAATATCTGCTGCCGCATGGAATCGCGGTCCGGTCAGGCTTGGGCACCAAGGCGAATCATCATAAGTTTGGTCCTCTTCTTGGTGATGAGAGCGGGCGGCGGCGGCGGGGCCGAGCGCGCCGATTCTGCTGATCCGGAGACCAGGAGTATGCCAAGTCGATGGCTCCCCCTTGCGCCGCCACCGGAGGAGATGAAAGCATCGTTTAATGAACTTATTCAGTCATATAATGGAAGCAGGCTTGGTTTTTCGCTTTAGGGAGCTCATCGATGGCCTTTCTATTCATTAAACAATTAAATCTGACCAATCTGACAGTCAAAAAAATGGTGGCTTTTGGTAAATCAGCCGAGATGATTTATGCTTATAAATCGACATGCCAGCCGCTAAATTCGAGAAAAAAGCCGTATTTGAGTTCCTTGCGGACAGTATCGAAGCTCAGATTCGGCAGGAGGGTTGGAAGGGGTTGCTGCCATCGGGAAGAGCCTTGGCCCAACAGCACAAGGTCAGTCTGCCTACGGTCCAAAAGGCCGTCGCCCTATTGATCGCACGCCAGATCTTGGTCAATCGAGGAGGGAAGCGCCGGCTTGAGATCGCCCCCGCATTGATCGGAGCGCCGCCTGCCTCCGGACCGTTGAACATCCTGGTGATTTCCACCCTGCCCTTGATCACGTATGACGCCTCCATCTCCATGGGTATCCTTAGGCTCGGCGAGAACCTGAAAGCCAAGGGCGACGGCTTCAGGTTCGTCGACCTGAGCCACGTGCAGGGTTCGGAGCGCCGCAAGGCCGCGCACGCCGAGGTGGTGAAATCGCGCCCGACGCACGTCATCCTGATGACGCCGGATGCGTCGCTTTTCGCCGGCGTCGCGCGCCATCCGGTGAAGCTCGCCTCGATGTTCGGCACCTTGCGTTCCAGACGCGTCACCCGATTAGGGGTCAGGTACGGCTACCTGGTCGATATCGCGCTGAAACATCTGATACCATTGGGCCATCGACACTTCCTGATGCCGTTCTTCGCCCGCAAGTCGAAGATGCGCGAGTCGATGGCCGCCATCGCCCGGCTGGCTGAGGAGCAGGGCGTGCGGATCGAGGTGAAGCTCTCTTCGCAGCCGCTGACGACCGCGAACATGGGCGGCTTCCTCGGCGCCGGTCTGGCCCGCGGAGCCACCGCGGTGATCTTCCCGCAGTGGACCGACTTCATGCCGGCCATCGGCTATTTCGCCACCCGTGGACTGGAGTTTCCGCGGGATCTCTCGGTCGTGGCCCTCGTCGGCAACTCCACCACCCGCGCGTATGTGCCGCCGGTGGCCTGTTGTCTGAGCTCACCCGACAGCATCGCCCAGCAGGCCGAGATCTGGGCCCGATTCCAGAAGGTCGAAGATGAAGCTTACATCACGGTCTACCAAAAGACCTGGGAGGCCGGCGCTTCCACCGGACCGGCGCCGATCAGAAGTTAGCGCGGCGGAGCCGCGAGGGGACACGTGGGCACGGGGAGAGCGCAAATCTCAAGGGGAGACCGGAAACCGGATAGGATGCTGCGGTGCTGCCCCTACCAATATTGCCCGGCCCCGGCCCTAGCCCTGCCTCTGGCCCTATTACGCTATCCTGCTCCAGAGCACCTTGAGGTAGCGTCCCTCGGGGTGGTTGGAGGCGTTGGGGTGATCGCCGCCGGGGCCGGTGCGGTCGAAGATCTGGAGCCGCTTCTGGTAGCGGTGCGCGGCCTTGCTGACGAGGTCCTCGAAGGATTCGGGCGAGACGAGGCCGGAGCACGAGCAGGTCACGAAGAGGCCGCCGGGGGCGACGAGCTGCATGGCGAGGACGTTGAGGTCGTTATATTTCTTCAGACCCTCGGCTTCGAATTCCTCGTCGCGGCTGTCGACGAACTTGGGCGGATCGCAGAGGACGAGGTCCCAAGTCTTGCCGTTCTTCTGCATCTGGCGGATCCACGTGAACGCGTCCGCATGCACGAAGTCGATGCGGACGTTGTTCAGGTTCATGTTCCGCTTGGCCATCTCGATGGCCTTCTCGTCGAGGTCGACCGCGGTGACCTCGGCGGCGCCGGCGAGCTTGGCGGCGATGGAGAAGCCGCCGGAGTAGCAGCAGAGGTCGAGGACCTTGAGGCCCTTGGCGAGGGCGCCGAAGCGGCGACGGTTGTCGCGCTGGTCGCAGAAGAAACCGGTCTTGTGGCCTTCGGCGAAGTCGACCTCCTGGACCATGCCGAACTCCTTGATCTTCACGAAGCGGACGGACGACTTCGGGACGTCGGTCGGCATGATGCCTTCGATGCGGGCCACGTGGGGGTCGACCTGGACGATCTCGCGCTTGGTGCCGACGGCGTCGTGCAGGATGGGGATCCAGCGGGGGAGGCGGCGCATCACGCCGATCGAGGACACTTCGATCGAAAGGACGTCGCCGAGGCGGTCGACGATCAGGCCGGAGAGGAAGTCCGCGTCGGCGTTGACCACGCGATAGGCGTCCGTGTCGGCGTCGAGCTTGAGGATGTCCTTGCGCAGGGCGGCGGCGCGGCGGAGGGCCTGTTCGAACCAGGCGTCGTCGGGCTTGCCCGGGGTGGCCTTCAGGATGCGGAGGGCGATGGGGGCGCCGGCGTTCCAGAAGCCATAGCCGATGAAGGAGCCCTGCTTATCGTAGGCCGTGACCACGTCGCCCTGGCGGGCGTCGGGCGACACCTCTCCCACCATCGAGCGGAAGATCGCTGGCTTGGAAGTGAAGGTCTTCAGCTGCACCCATGGCTTCTCGCGCGCGATGGGCGCGGGGATGTTGGGCAGCATGCTGGTCGGCTCGGACATGACGACAGGTTCGGCGGGGCCGACTCGTTGGCAAGCCCCGGCCGCTCCGACGGGCCAGATTACCCGATGAAGCTGCAGATATACTGGCAGATGCCGGACTGCACGGTGATCGTGAAGCCGGACTTCGGGGCCACGTAGAAGTGGGTGCCCGCGCCATAGGTCTTCTCTTCCTTGGAACCGTCCTGGACCACGACGCAGGAGCCGTCGGTGATTTCCATGATCTCGGCCTTGTCGGTGCCGAAGTGGTAGGTACCGGCGTAGATCAGCCCGACCGTCTTCTTGGCGCCATCGGCGGTGAGGATCGTGTGGGAGACGACCTTGCCATCGAAGTAGACGTTGGCTTTGGCGACGGCGGTGACGTTCTTGAATTCCATGGGACGGATTAGGTAAGGGGAGGGGGAGGGAGGGTAAAGGGAGAAAGGAGGAAGAGGGATAGGGGTAGGGGTGGGGGTGGGGCTAGAGCTAGGGCTAGGGATTGGGCTAGGTGATATTGGTAGGGGCAGCACCGCGTGCTGCCCTAGTTGCATCTATTCTCAGCTGGCGGGTGGCGGCTCCGGGTGGCAGGTGGCGGGAAGAGTTGACGGGTGCTCAACGGGAAAACGGAGACCGGATGATTAGCTGGGCACAAAAAAAGACCGCACATGGTGCGGTCCTTATTCCCCGATACCCGATACTCGGGCCAACGATACTCGCTGGGTTCAGATCAACTTCAGCTTCGGGACTTCCTCGCCCTTCTGGCGCTTGCGGATGGATTCGAGGTACTCGTCCTTGAACTTCGGGACGGCGGACTGCACGGGCCACGCGACGGCTTCGCCGTGGGCGCAGATCGTGCGTCCGGCCACCTGGTTCGCGATGTCGAGCAGCAGGGGGACGTCGGTCTCGAGGCCGCCTCCGGTCGTGATGCGCTTCGAGACGCGGGAGAGCCAGAGGGAACCTTCGCGGCAAGGCGTGCACTGACCGCAGGTCTCGTGGGCGTAGAAAGCGTTGAGGTTGGAGAGCGCCTGGATCATCTCGACGGAGTCGTCGATGACGATGGTGCCGCCGGTGCCGAGGCCCGTGCCGCAGGCCGCGATGCTGTTGGAGTCGAGGGGGATGTCCTCGAGCGCCCAGTCGAACTCGGTGCCGTTGGCGAGCTTGCCCTTGAAGCGTTCGCCGAACTTGAGGATCTTGGTGGAGGAGCCGCCGGGGATGATCGCCTTGAACTTGCGGCCGTCGAGCGGGCCGCCGCAGAGGTCGTAGAGCAGCTCGCCGAAGGTGGCCTTGCCGGCTTCGATCTCGTAGAGACCCGGACGCTTCACCAGGCCGCTGACGCCCCAGATGTGCGTGCCGCTGTCGCCGGGGATGCCGATCTTGGCGAACTCCGCGCCGCCGAAGGCGAGCACGTGCTTCACCTGCGCCATCGTCTCCGCGTTGTTGACGATGGTCGGGCAGTTGTAGAGGCCGAGGACGGCCGGGAAATACGGGGGCTTGATGCGCGGGTAGCCGCGCTTGCCTTCGAGGGACTCGATCAGGCCGGTCTCTTCGCCGCAGACGTAGCAGCCTCCGCCGCGGTGGATGACGACCTCGCAGGAGTAGCCCGAGCCGAGGATGTTCTGGCCGAGGAAACCCTTGGCCTTCGCTTCGGCGATGGCGCGTTCGAGGATCTTGGCGCCGTGGATGAACTCGCCGCGGATGTAGACGAAGGCCTGCTTGGCCTGGATGGCCCACGCGGTGATCGCGATGCCTTCCAGCATCTGGTGCGGGTCCTTGTAGATGATCTGGCGGTCCTTGTAGGTGCCGGGCTCGGATTCGTCCGCGTTGACGACGAGGTAGGCGGGCTTGCCTGACTTCCGGTCGAGGAACTTCCACTTCATGCCGGTCGGGAAGCCGGCGCCGCCGCGGCCGCGCAGGCCGGAGACTTCGACTTCCTTGCAGACATCCTCGGGCTTGAGGGCGACGGCTTTCCTGAGGGCTTCGTAACCCCCGTGGCGCAGGTAGCAGTCGATATCGACCGTGTACCCCGGCTGGCGGAGGTTGGCGTAGATGAGAGGGCGTTCGACGGCGGGCATGTCGCTTAAGATCGGGAGATTAGCCGTACCACTCGGGCGTGCCGGGGACGGGAGGTTTCTGGCCGTAGGACGGATCCTTGAGCGTGGCCTTTAGCTGGGCGGCGAACTGGTCGGCGTCCTCGGGCTTCACGTTCTCGTGCATCGCGGCGTCGACGTGGACGACCGGTCCGCAACCGCAGTCGGCGATGCATTCGACGAACTCCAGGGTGAAGTCGCCGTCGGGCGAGGTCTCGCCGCGTTTGCAGTTGAGGGATCTCTCGAGGTTCTCCATCAGCGCGTAGGAACCGCGGAGCGCGCAGGACAGCGTGCGGCAGACGCGCACGTGGCGGCGGCCGATCGGCGCCTGGCGATACATGGGGTAGAACGTGACCACCTCGAGCACCTGCATCGGCGTCACGCCGACCTGCTCGGCGACCCAGTGCATGTCCTCCTTGGTGATGTAGCCGCGGTCTTCCTGCACGAGGTGCAGCAGAGGCATGGTCGCGCTGCGCGGCTGCGGATACTGCGCGACGATGGCGGGAGCCTGCGCGAGCGTCTCGGGCTTGAGCGCGCGGGCGGGGGCGGAGGAAGGAGATTCGTGCATGGGGGTCAGCGGTCGCATTCGCCCATGACGAAGTCGAGCGAACCGAGGATGGAAGCGATGTCGGTGAGGAAGTTGCCGGGGACGATGGCGGGCAGGATGGAGAGCGAGACGAAGCTCGGTCCGCGGATGCGGAGGCGGTAGGGGACGCCGCCGCCGTTGGAGACGACGTAGAAGCCGAGGGCTCCCTTCGGATTCTCGGCCTCGAAGTAGACTTCGCCGGCGGGGATCTGCGGGCCTTCGGTCACCAGCATGAAGTTCTGGATGAGCTCTTCCATCTTCGTCATCACCTTGGCCTTGGGCGGAAGGAAGATCTTCTTGGCGTCCTCGGCGTACCAGGCGCCGCCCGGCATCGACTTGATGACCTGGCGAAGGATGCGCACCGACTGGCGGAGCTCCTCCATGCGGACGAGGTAGCGGTCGAAGCAGTCGCCCTTGGTGCCCACGGGCACGTCGAATTCATACTGCTCGTAGCCGGAGTAGGGCTTGTCCTTGCGGAGATCGAAGGGCACGCCGGAAGCGCGGAGGTTCGGGCCGGTGAGGCCGTAGCCGAGCGCCATCTCCTTCGAGATGGGGGCGATGCCTTCGGTGCGCTCGAGGAAGATGCCGTTGCGGGTGAGGAGCTTGTCGACCTCGTCGATGGTGCGTTCGACGCCGTCGCAGAAGGCCGAGACCTTCGGGAGCCAGCCGTCCGGGATGTCGCGCGTGACGCCGCCGATGCGGGTGTAGCTCGTGGTGAAGCGGGCGCCGGTGAGCTCTTCGAAGAGCGTGTAGAGCTTCTCGCGCTCGTTGAAGGTGTACATGAACACCGTCCACGCGCCGGTATCCATCGCGTAGACGCCGATGCCGAGGAGATGGGAAGAGATGCGGGCCATCTCGCAGGTGAGCACGCGGATCGCCTCGCAGCGGGCGGGCAGCCTGAGGCCGGCGAGCTTCTCGACGGCGATGGCGTAGGCGACGTTGTTGGCGAGGGGGGCGAGGTAGTCCAGGCGGTCCGTGTACGGGACGAACTGGTTATAAGTCATGTTCTCGGCGATCTTCTCGTCGCCGCGGTGCAGGTAACCGATGACCGGGTCGCACTTCACGACCTTGTCGCCGTCGAGCTCGAGGCTCAGGCGGAGCACGCCGTGCGTCGCCGGGTGGGAGGGACCCATGTTGAGGGTCATGTTCTCTCCGCGCAGTTCTTCCGAACGGGCGGCGACGTCGCCGATGGAGATTTCCTTGGTGATCTTCACGTTAAGGTCAGGCTTTGGGTTTTTCCTCGGTCCAGGACTGGTCGAGCGCGGAAGGCTCGCCTTCGGAAAGCTTGCCCCCGTGCGAGACGAACGGTCCGCCCATCATCGGCGCGGGCTCGACCTTCTGGCCGGTGACTTCCGCGACGTCGGCGGCGGGGAAGGGGACTTCGATGCCGGCGAGGGGGAAGTCCTTGCGGAGCGGATGATACGGATAAGCGTCCCACATCAGGATGCGGCGCGGGTCCGGGTGGCCTTCGAAGACGATGCCGAACATGTCGTACGCTTCGCGCTCGTGCCAGTTGGCGCCGGGGTGGAGCGAGGCGACGCTCGGGACGCGGTCGTCGACGGCGTCGACGTGCAGGCGGACGTATTCCTTGTTCGCCGTGCTGAGCAGATGGATGACGACGCCGAAGCGGGCCGGGCGGGCCTGCAGTTCGAGGCCGCAGAGGTCGGCGAGCAGGTCGAAGCCCTGCGTGTCGCGCAGCCAGGCCACGGCGGCGAGCAGGTCGCCACCCGCGACGCGGAAGGTCGGCATGTCCTTGCCGGCAAGGTCTTGCGTGGCAGGGAAACGGGAGGTGAGCGCGGCGGCGTCCATGTCCGTGCTCAGCTGACGATCTTCGTTTCGACCGTGCGACCGCGGAAGGTGCGGCGCAACGAGCCGCCTTCCTGGCGGATCTTCTCCTGAAGGAGCATCATGCCGTCGAGGAGGGCCTCGGGACGGGGCGGGCAGCCGGAGATGTAGATGTCGACCGGGACGATGTTATCCACGCCTTGGAGGGTGGCGTAGGAGCGGTACATGCCGCCGGTGGAAGCGCAGGCGCCCATGGCGACGACCCACTTCGGTTCGGCCATCTGGTCGTAGATGCGGCGGACGACTTCGGCCATCTTGTAGGTGACGGTGCCGGCGACGATCATGCAGTCGGCCTGCCGGGGAGAGAAGCGCATGACCTCCATGCCGAAGCGGGAGATGTCGAAGCGGGAGCCGCCGGCGGCCATGAGCTCGATGGCGCAGCAGGCCAGGCCCATGGGCATCGGCCACACGGAGTTGCTGCGCACCCAGTTGACGACGGCGTCGGCGCGGGTCACGATGACCTCGCCCTCCACCTTGCTGTTGTAGCCGAAATCGGATTTGACCATGGTCGTTCGCCGCAAGTTAGGGTGACCCCCATGGGGAGCAAGCGGGAAGGGGCGAAAACGGCGTTTTTATCGCTTCTAATCGGGGTCGATAGGGTGACGAGAGGCTCGGGAGCGAGGCTTGCAACTAAAGCCCGAGGGTACTGTTCTAGAGTCGTACCCCATGAAGACGCTTTTCGTCCTGTTGGCCGCCTTGCTTTCGGCCCCCATCGTCGCCGCCCGCCCGCCTAACGTGGTGGTGATCTTCATCGACGACCTAGGGTACGGGGACATCGGCCCTTTTGGGGCGACCAAGCAGCGCACCCCACACCTCGACCGGATGGCCAAGGAGGGCATGAAATTGACTAGTTTCTATGCCACCCCTGTCTGTTCGGTCTCCCGAGCCCAGATGATGACGGGTTGTTACGGCGCCCGAATCTCCGTACCAGGGGTCTATTTTCCGGGGCAATCGGTGGGATTAAATCCTTCAGAAATAACTGTAGCCGAGAGACTTAAGGAAAAAGGATACGCCACCCAGATGGTCGGGAAGTGGCACTTGGGCGATCAGCCTGAATTCCTACCCACCCGGCAGGGTTTTGACCACTATTACGGCATCCCCTATTCTAACGACATGCTCAAGAAGAGCGCCGAGACCAAGGTCCCGGTCGTGCCCCTCCTCCGCGATGAGAAGGTCGTCGAGCTGATGGACGGGGAGGGGCAGCGCCGCATGGTGGAGCTCTATACCAAGGAGGCCGTCGACTTCATCACCCGCAGCAAGGACCAGCCCTTCTACCTCTACTTCGCCCATAACGCCGTCCACACGCCGATCTGGCCTGGCGCCGCCTTCGCCGGCAAATCCCAGAACGGTCGCTTCGGCGATTGGGTCGAAGAAGTCGACTGGAGCGTCGGACAAGTGCTCGATACCCTGCGTGCGCAGGGCCTCGATAAGGACACGCTCGTGGTCTTCACTTCCGATAACGGCCCGTGGCTCGTCAAGGGCACCGACGGTGGCAGCGCCGGTCCGCTCCGCGGCGGCAAGGGTTCGACCTGGGAAGGCGGCGTGCGCGTGCCGACCCTCGCTTGGTGGCCGGGGCACGTGCCCGCCGGTTCCGTCAACGACGCCGTCGCCGCGACGATCGACCTCCTGCCGACCTTCGTCGCGCTCGCCGGCGGCGTCGTGCCCGCGACGCCGGTCATCGACGGGCGTGACATCACGCCGATCCTGCTCGGCCAGTCGAAGGAGTCTGCGCGCGAGGCGCATTACTATTTCGCCGGCTACGACCTGCAGGCCGTCCGCCAAGGACGCTGGAAGCTCGCCCTCGCTCCTCAGTCGGACGGACTGGGGAAGAACGCCGCCAAGACCGCGCCCGGCCTCCGTCTTTACGACCTCGACGCCGAGATCGGCGAGCAGACCGACGTCGCCGCGCGGCATCCGGAAGTCGTCGCGAAACTGAAGGCGCTCGCCGACAAGATGTCGGCCGAGATCGGCGGCAAGAGCCCGACCGCTCGCCGCCCCGCCGGCGAGGTGAAGGCCGCCAAGACGCTTTATCCCACGGTCGATTACGTCCCGAACGACGTCAAGAAGACGGACGCGAAAGCGGCGGCGAAGAAAGGCGCGACGAAGGCCGCGGCCAAGGCCGTCGCTCTCGCGCAGGCGAAGTCCGGCGATGCGATCGTTTCGGCCGCCGCCCCGCAGGTCGGCCATAAGGCCTTCACCGTCGCCGTCACCGTCGAGACCGCGCAGCGCGACGCCGTCCTCCTCGCCCAAGGCGGGCTCATCGGCCATGCGCTCTATCTCAAAGGCGGCCGCGTCGCCTTCGCCGTGCGCCACGGCGCCGACGAGGTCGTTGAGATCCTGTCGCCCGCCGAGGTCAGGGGCCCCTTCGCCGTCACCGCCAGCCTCGCCGCTGACGGCGCGATGAAACTCGTCGTCGCCGGCCAGGAAACCGTCGCCGGCAAGGCCAAGGGCACGCTGCCGCGCCAGCCGGCCGAGGATTTCTGCGTCGGCCACGACAACGGCAAGCCCGTCGGGCTCTACGGCGAGCCCAAGACGCTCCAAGGTTCGGTCTCCGGCCTCGCGGTCACGGCTCCATGATGCTCCGGATCTTTCTCTTCCTGGCCGCTGCGGTGCTCTTCGCCGCCGAGCCGGTTCCGGTCTTCCATGGCGCCCGTCCTGGCGCCTTGGAGAAAGCGAAGGCCTTGGTGGCCTCGGGTCATGAGTCCGCCGGGAAGGCGCTGAAGAAACTGATCGCCGACGCCGACAAGGCCTTGGCCGTGGTCCCGCCTTCGGTGATGCAGAAGACGAAGGTGCCGCCGAGCGGCGACAAGCACGACTACATGAGCATCGCCCCTTATTTCTGGCCTGACCCGGCCACGAAGGACGGGCTGCCGTATGTCCGCAAGGACGGCAAGGTGAATCCCGAATCCCGCGAAGAAGCCGCGAACGACACTCTGCGCGCGCGCTTGGTCGGCTCTTCCGTCGAGACCTTGGCCCTCGCCTATCATTTCACCGGTGAGCAGAAATATGCCGAGCACGCGGCCAGGATCCTGCGTGCCTGGTTCCTCGATCCGGCGACCAGGATGACGCCGCACTTTCGTTTCGCCCAGGCGATGCCCGGCGTGAACGACGGTCGCGGCACGGGCATCCTCGAAGCCCGCGGACTCGCCGACGCCGCCGATGCCGCCGCCTTGCTCCATGGTTCCAAGCATTGGTCCGCCGCCGACCAGCAGGCGCTGCTCGCCTGGGCGGCGGCTTATTTCGAATGGCTGACCACGAGCAAGAACGGCTTGGACGAGCGGGCCGCCAAGAACAACCACGGCACGTGGTATGACGTCCAGGCCGTCAAGTGGGCGCTGGTGCTCGACCGGAAGGACCAAGCCAAGGAGATCTGCGCCGAAGCGGCCACGCGCCGCATCGGCGTGCAGATCCAGCCGGACGGCAAGCAGCCTCTGGAACTGGTCCGCACGGCCTCGTTCAGCTATTCCTGCTTCAATCTCCGCGCGCTTTCCGCGCTGGCCGTTCTCGGCGAGCATGTCGGCGTCGATCTCTGGAAGCATCGCAGCGCGGACGGCCGTTCCCTGGTGGTCGCGTTGGATTTCCTCGCGCCTTACCTCGGCAAGAACCCCAAGCCTTGGACGATGCCGCAGATTCACGAGACCAACGACGACGACGTACTCCCCGTCCTGCGCGCCGCGGCGCTCGCCACCGGCGATGCCCGTTACGAGTCGTTGCTGAAGGAATATTCGGATCACCGGAGCAAACGTCTGCAACTGCTGGCACCTTGATGAGCCGGCTCCTCTTTCTGTTCGCTTTGACCCTGGCCGCGACGCTCGCCGCCGAGACGCGCCGGCCCAACGTGCTCGTCATCCTGGCCGATGATCTCGGCTATTCCGATCTCGGCTGCTACGGCGGCGAGATCCCGACCCCGAATCTCGACCGACTCGCCCGGGGCGGCGCGCGTTTCGAGAAGGTCTACACGTCCGCGCGTTGCTGTCCGACGCGCGCGTCGCTGCTCACCGGCCTGCACCCGCACGAAGCGGGCATCGGTGATTTCGTCTCCGCCAAGCCGGCGCCGAAACGCGGCCCCGCCTACGCGGGTCATCTGCTCGACGACAACATCACCATCCCCGAGCTCCTGAAGCAGTCCGGCTACAGCACCTGGATGGTCGGCAAGTGGCACATGGGTTCGCCCGGGCCGATCCAGCGCGGCTTCGACGCCTATTACGGCTACAAGAACCTGCAGGCGCATTCCAACGACCAGTGGGACCCGGCGGCCTACGTGCGCCTGCCCGCCGGCACGCCTGCCGAGCTGTCGTATGCGCCGGACAAGTTCTACGTCACCGACGTCTTCACCGATTACGCCCTCGAGTTCCTGCGCCAGGCGCGCAGACAGAAGGACAAGCCGTGGTTCCTCTATCTCGCGCACTCCTCGCCGCACTTCCCGGTGCAGGCGCCGAAGGCTTCGATCGACCGGCACATGCCGACCTATCGTCGGGGCTGGGACGTCCTGCGGGCCGAGCGCTTCGCGCGGATGAAGGCGCTGGGGCTCGTCGCCGCGGACGCGGTCCTGCCGCCGCTTTCGCTCGTGCCCGTCGAGACGGACGACGCCATCGCCAACGGTTTCTCCGGGAAGCCCAATCCCGCCTGGGACAGTCTCCCGGCGGACCGTCGCGAGGACCTCGCGCGCCGCATGGCCACCTTCGCCGCGATGGTCGAGCATGTCGACCAAGGCGTCGGCCGGCTGCTCGCCGACCTCGAGCGCAACGGCGAACGCGCGGACACCCTCGTCGTCTTCACGTCCGACAACGGCGCCTGCTACGAGTGGGGCCCGTTCGGTTTCGACGGACGTTCCCGCGCCGGTCGCACCGACCTGCATGTCGGCGCCGCGCTCGACGGCATGGGCCAGGCCGGCACGCACTCTTCCTACGGCTCCGCCTGGGCCAATCTCGGCAACACGCCGCTCAACCTTTATAAGCACTTCTGCCACGAAGGCGGCATCAGCGCGCCGCTGCTCGTCGCCTGGCCGGCCGGCTTGAAACCTGCGACGGAATGGATCCGCTCCCCCGCGCACGTCATGGACCTCTTGCCGACCATCGCCGCGGCCACCGGCACCACGTATCCGCGGGAACGGGCCGGTAAGCCGATCCGTCCGGTCTCCGGTCGTTCGTTGTTGCCTGACTTGCGGGGCGAACCGACTCCTGAGCGCGGCATCCCGACCGCCCATGAAGGCGCGCGCGGTTATCGTCTCGGCCAATGGAAGATCGTCTGGGGCAAACGCCAGATCGCGCCCGTCACCTGGCAGCTTTTCGACCTCTCCCAGGATCCCTCCGAGCAGCACGATCTCGCCGCCGCGCACCCCGCCAAGCTCAAGGAGCTGGCGGATGCTTGGATGGCGTGGGCTATGCAGGCCGGCGTCGACCTCAGCTCCCGCTGAGGCTCGAGCCCTAGCCCTAGCCCTAGCCCTGAATTACTTCGCCCAGCCGAAGAGCACTGTCGCGCGGTAGAACAGGTAACCGAGCGTGAGCGTGATGGGGATGGTCAGCACCCAGGCCCAGACGATGCGGCCGACGAGACCCCACTTCACCGCGTCGAAGCGCTTCGTCGCGCCGACGCCTAGGATGGAGGTCGAGATCACGTGCGTGGTGGAAAGCGGGATGCCCATCTCGGAGGCGCCGTGGATCGTGATGGCCGCGGCGGTCTCGGCCGCGAAGCCGTGGACCGGCTGCAGCTTCACCATCTTGTGGCCCATCGTGCGGATGATCTTCCAGCCGCCGGCCGCCGTCCCGAGGGCCATCGTGATGGCGCAGAGCACGATCACCCAATAGGGCGCGTGGTCGACGACGCCCTTCGCGTTGAGTTCGGGCCTGATGGCCTGGGCCCAGGACGGGGCGTGGGCCGGGTCGAAGGCGCCGGAGGTGACGCCGACGATGAGGGCGAAGGTGATGATGCCGACCGTCTTCTGGGCGTCGTTGGAACCGTGCGAGAAGCCCATCATGCCGGCCGAGAGCAGCTGCAGCTTGCCGAAGGATTTCTGGACCTTGCTCGGGCGCATCGCGAAGCGGACGATCACGATCGTGAGCAGCGCCATGAAAGCCACGCCCAAGCTGAAGCCGATGAAGGGAGAGATGATCATCGGCTTGATCAGCTTCGGCCAAAGGCCGACCGTCTTGCCGGCGGAGTCCGTCGCCGACCAGATCAGGCGGCCCCATTCGAGGTGGGATTGCCCGAGCACGCCGCCGCAGAGGCCGCCGACGAGCGCGTGCGAGGAGCTGGAGGGGATGCCGAACCACCAGGTGAGCAGGTTCCAGACGATGCCGCCCATCAGCCCGCAGGCGATGGCGAGCTGCGCGACCTGGAACTCGGCGGAGACGGCGATGTAGCCCGAGTAGATCGTCTTCGCCACCGCGGTGCCCCAGAAGGCGCCGACGAGGTTGGTGAAGGCCGCGAGCATGATCGCCTGGCGGGGCGTCAGGACGCGCGTCGAGACGACGGTCGCGATGGCGTTGGCCGCGTCATGGAAGCCGTTGATGTATTCGAACACCACGGCCACCACGATGACCAGCACCATCAGCAGGAAGGGATCCATGACCGGGGACGGGGCGCGGGCTCAGGCGTACTTGAGGGCGATCTGGAACACGACCTTGCCGGCGTCACGGCAGTGGTCGATCGCCCGTTCGAGCAGCTCGTAGATGTCCTTGAGGACGACGACTTCCTTGGCGTCGACGTTGCCTTGGTAGAGGTCGCGGAGGAGGCCCACCATCAGGCGGTCGGCGTCGCCTTCGATCGTCTGCAGGGTCTCGTAGTCGTCCTGGATCTCCTCGACGTTCGAGAGCTTGCGCAGCTTGCGGACGAGGGAAGCGGTGACCTCGGTGGCCTGCTCGAGCATGCGCACCTGCTTGTCGACGATGTCCGTCGAGAACTGGGAAGGACAGATGGCGAGACGCTCGCCGATCTTCTCGCAGGTCTTCGGGATCTTGTAGAGGGCGTTGGCGAGGGCCTCGATGTCCTCGCGCTCGAGCGGGGTCACGAAGGTCTGGCAGAGTTCCTGGGTGATCGAGAGCCCGATGCGCTTGTCGACGCGGCGGGCGACGACCAGTTCGGTGAAGCATTGCTCGAAGTCCGGCTTGCCGACCTGGGCGTAGAGCTTCGAGAGCGACTTGGCGCTCTTCTGCGCCTCATCGGCGCTGGCTTCGAGGAGTTCGTAGAACTTTTCGTCCTTACCGAGGACCTTCTTGAGGAAGTCTTTCATGGGCGTTTGGGTGAAATCGTTTCAAGGTGGGGGCAGGGGAGGGGCGCAAGCCCCGTTCGACACGTTTCCGTAACAATCGTAACATCAGGCTATTACGATTGTTACGATTGTGTGACGGAGGGTCGGCAAAGGGAGGGCTGAAAGGAGGACTGAATTGAAAAAGCCCCGCCACCGGCCACCCGGGGCTGCCACCTGCCACCCGAAGCGAAATCATAAAATCCAAAGGGAGACCGGAGACCAGATGATTGGCTGGGGTGTCATGGCCCCAACCTTTTGGGCGCTTGGACTCTTCCCAGCCGCCAGCCGCCAGCCGCCAACCGCCAACCGCTAACCGCCAATGCCCGATACCGCTGTTTCCTTATTAAGACGCACCTGACGCGGGACTGACACCATCGTCACGTAATCTTCGGAACCATGGAACAAGCCACCAAGGTCCCTGGGCAGCACAAGATCCACTTCCGGACGTTGGTCCTTTCGGACCTCCATCTGGGCACCAAGGACGCCCAGGCGCGCGAGCTGCTCGACGTGCTGCGCGGCATCCGCTGCGACAAGCTCATCCTCAACGGCGACATCATCGACCTCTGGTCGCTGCAGCGGAAGAACCACTGGAGCCCGGCGCACACGGCCGTCATCCGGCGCATCATGAAGATGGCGGAGAAGGACGGCACGAAGGTCGTCTACCTGCGAGGCAACCACGACGACTTCATCCGTCGGCTGATCCCCCTCGTCCTTGACCGCATCGAGCTCGCCGAGGAGCACATCCACGTCGCCCAGGACGGCCGCAAGTACCTCTGCATCCATGGCGACGCGTTCGATACGGTGACGGTCAAGATGCGCTGGCTGGCCGTGGTCGGCGACATCAGCTACCAGATCCTCCTCGACCTGAACCGCTTCTACAACAGGTGGCGCGCGTGGCGAGGCAAGGAATACTTCTCCCTCTCCCAGGCCATCAAGGCCAAGGTGAAGTCGGCGGTGAGCTTCATCTCGAGCTTCGAAGAGCACCTGCAGACCCTGGCCGCGCGCCGCGGTTGCGAAGGCGTGATGTGCGGCCACATCCACAAGGCCGAGGACCGCATGATCGGCAACGTCCGTTACATCAACTCCGGCGACTGGGTCGAATCCCTGACCGCGGTGGTCGAAGAGGACGACGGCGCCATCCGCGTCGTCGAACGTCCGGAGCTCCTCCGGCGCATCGCCGAACGCCGCGCCGCCTTCGAAGCCGCCAAGCATGCTCCGGCCGCTCTCGCCGGCGAGGCCGGCGCCACGATCGCGTTCGTCGCGTGATGAGCGTCATCCCCGTCCTCACGGCCGGATTCGGCGAAGGCCATAACGCCGCCGCCCGCTCGATCATCGAGGCGCTCGCCCGCAAGCCCGGCCTGACCGGCGAGCTGCACGACCTCTTCCTCGAGGCTTACGGGGCCGAGAAGGCCAAGAGCCAGCGCGACAGCTACATCGGCGTCGCGAACAAGTATCCGCGCCTCTGGGGCTGTCTGTATGCGGCGCTCGACCGCCTGCCGCTCGTGCGCGCTTCGCTGCCGTTCGTGCGTCCGGTCGAGAAGACCTTGAACGCGATGCTCGACGCCACGCAGCCGTCGGTCGTGGTCTCGGCCTACCCGCTCTACAATTACATGATGGCCCGGCGCTGGCACCGCGACGATCCCAAGCGTCCGCGCCTGATCACCGTCGTCACCGATTCCATCTCCGTGAACCGCGCCTGGCATCGCGCGCACTCCGATTGGTTCGTGACCCCGAACCAAGCGACGGCCGACGTCATGATCCGCCAGGGCGTGCCCGCCGCGAAGGTCCTCCCTTACGGCTTCCCGGTCTCGTCGCGCCTCGCCCCCCGTTCTTCGGCCAAGGCCGGCGAACGCCCGCGCGTGCTCCTGATGCTGAATCCCGGCAAGCGCGACGCCGTCGAGCTCGCCTCGGCCCTGTCCACGCTCGGCCTCGAGCTGACGATCACCGTGGGCAAGGATGCGTCCTTCAAGGAAGCCGTCGAACGGGCGGTCGCAGGCCGCGCCGAAGTGCTCGGCTGGACGGATCGCATCCCGGCGCTGATGCTTTCGAGCCACCTCGTCGTCAGCAAGGCCGGCGGCGCGACCACCCACGAGTGCGTCGCGGCGGGCGTGCCGATGGTCATCACCCAGGTCATCCCCGGTCAGGAGGCCGGCAACGGCCGCCTCATCGCCGAGCATCACGCCGGCGCCTATGGGCTCACGCCCGTATCCGCCCGCGCCATCATCGCCGAAGCCTTCACCGGTGATTGGGCCCTTTGGAAGAAGTGGAAAGCCTCGGTCGACGGGCTCGGCGACGCCGGCGGCGCCGAGCGCGTGGCGGAGCTGGTCGAGAGGGAGATGGCGGTTAAGAGGTAGAGGATTGAGCTAGGGCTAGGGCTAGGGCCAGGGCTAGGGCCAGGGCTAGGGCCTGGGCTGGGGCTAGATAATCAAGGTAGGGGCAGCACCGCGTGCCGTCCTAGCTGGATGCATGATTAAGGACAGGCCGAACATGGTGTTTGGCTGGCCCTAGCCCCAACCCTAGCTCTGGCCCTAAACTCACCCTCTCGCTTCCAGATAGGCCTTCACTTCGCCGGCGAGCTTGTCGCTGAGGCCGGCGACTTCGGCGATCTCCTCGACGGTGGCCTTGCGGAGCTTCTGGATGCTGCCGAAGTGCGCGAGGAGGGCGTCCTTGCGCTTGGGCCCGAGGCCGGGCATCTCGTCGAGCAGCGACTCGCGCAGTTTGCGGCTACGGAGCTCGGCGTTGAAGTCGTTGGCGAAGCGGTGGGCCTCGTCGCGGATGCGCATCAGCAGCGCGAGGCCGACGTCGTGCCGCGGCAGCTTCAGTTCGCGGCCGTCCGGGAAGACGATGGTCTCCTCGCGCTTGGCGAGGCCGATGAGCGGGGGCGGGGCGAGGTCGTGCTCCTTGAAGGCCGCGAGCGCGGCGCCGACCTGGCCGAGGCCGCCGTCGATGATGACGAGTTCGGGGAACACGCGGTGCTCCTCATGCAGGCGGGTGTAGCGGCGGCCGACCACTTCCTGCATCGAACGGAAGTCGTCGTTCCCCTCGAAGGACTTGATCTTGAAGCGGCGGTAGCCGGACTTGTCGGCCTGGCCGTCGACGAAGCGCACCATCGACGCGACGGCGAGCGTGCCGGAGATGTGGGAGATATCGAAGCACTCCGCCGTGGCCGGCGGCCGTTCAAGGCCGAGGGCGGCGGCGAGCGAGGCGAGGGCGCCGGCTTCGTCGCGGCGGGGCAGGGGGTTCTCGCGGAGGAAGCGGCGCGATTTCTCCGTCGTGCGCTTCAGCGCGTCGAGGAGGTCGCGCAGGCCCGCGGCTTTCTCGTAGTCGCGTTCCGCGGCGGCCTTGCGCATGTCGGCCTCGACCTGTTCGCCCCAGCTCTCGACCTTGCCTTCGAGGAACGCGCACGCCTCGGTCACGCGCCCGGCGTATTCTTCGGCGGTGACCACGTTGCCGTGCTTCTGGATCTCGGCGCGGGCGTCGTCGTACAGCTTCCACGTCCCGTCGGGCTGGGCGACCGGGTTGCTGTCGGCGAGCAGGATGCCGAACTTCTTGCGCATCTCATTGAGCGTCCGGCGGACCGCCTGCTGGTGAGGGAAGGGTCCGAAGTAGCGGCAGGCGTCGGTCGTCCGTGCGCGGACGATGCGGAAGCGGGGGAGGGGGTCGGCGAGGTCGACCCGGACCTGGGGGAACTGCTTGTCGTCGCGGAAGAGGATGTTCCAGCGGGGGCGCCAGCGTTTGATCAGCTTGCCCTCCAGCAGGAGGGCTTCGGTCTCGGACCGGACTTCGTGCCATTCCATGTCCGACACGGTGTCCATCATCGCGGCCACCTTGGGGGTCATCCGCTGGCGGGGCACGAAATAGGAGGCCAGGCGCTTCTTGAGGTCCTTGGCCTTGCCTACGTAGACGACCAGCCCGGCGGCGTCCTTCATCAGGTAGACGCCCGGGGTATGGGGGGCGCGCCGGGCCTTGGCCTTGGGCGAAAGTTCTTCCCGGTCGGTTTGCATTTTGGGGCTGAGCCTCTAACCCTGCTGACACGCCCCGTTTCCGCAAATGCTTTCCTGTAACAGCCGACCCCGACAGGTCCTCGTCATCAACGTGGGAGACGAGCTCCTCGACGGCCTCCGCGAGAACGGACACCTCCTCTGGCTGGGCGAGCACCTCGCCCGCCGCGGCCTGCCCATCACCCGCTCCCTCGTCGTCCGCGACGACGCCGCCGAAATCGCCCGCGCCGTCGGCGAAGCCTGGGGCGCCTACGACCTCATCGTCACCACGGGCGGCATCGGGCCGACCTCCGACGACCATACGCGCGAAGCCGTCGCCGGCGCGCTCGGACTCACCCTCACCCACGTGCCCGCCGCCGAGCAGGCCCTGCGCGAGCGCTTCAAGCTGATCGGCCGCAAGGTCGCCGCCGCGGACCTCAGCCAGTGCTACGTCCCGGCCGGCGCCGACTCGCTGCCCAATCCGCGCGGCACCGCGCCCGGCGTCTTCCTGCATCGCGACGGCCGCGCGCTCGTCATGCTCCCCGGTCCTTCGCTCGAACTCCGGCCGATGTTCGAAGAAGAAGTCGTGCCCCGCCTCCGTCAGGTCGGCTGCGCCTGCCAAGGCGAAGCCTACGTGCAGGTGCGCACCTTCGGCATCGGCGCCGTGCCCCTCGAGGCGATCGTCCGCCCGCTTCTCGCGCCGGGCATGGCCCTCACCTTCGGCACGCACACCGGCGTCGTCGACGCCCGTATCTCCTCCGCCGGCGGCGGCGCGACGGCCGAGCAGCTCTGCGAAGTCGCCCGCAAGGTACGCGACGCGGTCGGCGAAGATTTCGTCGCCACCGGCCACGCCTGCCTCGCCACGCTCGTCGTCGAGCAGCTGCGCAGCCTCGAGAAGACCGTCGCCCTCGCCGAATCCTGCACCGGCGGCCTCCTCGCCAACGCCTTCACCGACGTCCCCGGCGCTTCCAAGGTCTTCGCCGGCTCCGCCGTCTGTTACGCCAACGACGCCAAGGTCAACCTCCTCGGCGTCCCGGACTGCCTCATCGCCCAGCATGGCGCGGTCTCCGCCGAGTGCGCCGCCGCCATGGCGACGGGCGCCATCGAGAAGTTCGGCTCCGACTACGCCATCGCGGTCACCGGCTACGCCGGACCCGGCGGCGGTACCGAAGCCGACCCCGTCGGCACCGTCTACTTCGGTTATGCCTCCCCGACGGGCGTCTGGTCCCAGCGCGTCGCCCTGCCCGGCGACCGCCGCCAGATCAAGCAGCGCGCCGTGAACACCGCCCTCGATTTCATGCGCCGGAAGCTGAACAAGTACCGCGTCGAGGACCTGATCCACGGGGCCTGACGGCGGGCGTGGTAGGTGTCGGCGGTTAGCGGTAGGCGGATGGGTTGTATTTAGAGCACTGAGTTGAGGACTGAGTTGAGGTCTGCGTTGAGGACTGAATGGAGGGCTGAATGGACGAGACGCATGGGTAGGGTCGGGACCGCGTCACGACATAGCCGTATCTTGTTCGCCGCAGGGCGAACGCAGGCAGGGTCACGATTCATCGTGCACTCCTTTGAAGGAGGGTGCGGCGAAGCCACGCCCCTACCCTTGGCCGACCTACCCCAAGCAGAACCGTAGCTTTTCCCGGTTTCCCGTCTCCCCTTGGAGCATTGTCTTCCCTAGCCCTAGCCCAGCCCCTAGCCCTTATTGTCCCTGCGTGCGGCTCCACGCCGCACGCACAAAGGATTGCCACGAGGGGGGAGGGCGGGAGATTAGGCGCGTGCCCGGCTATCTCGCCATCATCGCTGGTAAGGACGAATACCTCGTCGATCAGGACGGCCGTGCCTGCTATGACAAGGCCCGGAAGGCCGCGGGCCCTGACGCCGAAGCGGAGATCATCTCCGCCCAGATCCTGCGGGTCGACGACGCGCGCGTGCTTGAGCTCCAGTTCGCGGAGTCGGTCAAGACGCTGTCGATGTTCGGCGGCAAGCGCGTCATCTGGCTGCGCAACCTGAACCTCGTCGCCGACACCGTCCAGGCCAAGTCGGAGGAGGTGAAGAAGAACCTCGCCAACATCCTCGCGGTCGCGACCTCGGCGGATCCCTCCGTCTCGGTCGTCATCTCCGCCACGCCTTACGACGGCCGGCGCAAGGACCTCAGCGCGCTCAAGTCCGCGGCCCAGGATTTCATCATCCACGCCTCGGCGTCCAAGAGCCCGTTCGACAAGGGTGACGCCCAGGCCGACAACCAGGTCGCCCTCGCGGTCGACCGCCTCAAGGCGCTCGGCGTGAAGCATGACCGCGGCGTGCCCGAAGTGATCGTCGGCCGCGTCGGCCAGTCGACCCGTCTCGTGCTCGGCGAATGCGAGAAGCTCGCCACCTACGTCGGCCCGGGCGGCACCATCAAGGAGTCCGACGTGCACCTGCTCGTCCCGACCTTCGGGGAGGGCGATTTCTTCGAGCCCATCGAAGCGCTCGCCGCGCGCGACCTCGCGTGGGGCCTCGCCTCGCTCGACCGCTATTTCTTCAACGAGGATTCCAGCCGTCCGCTCCTGAGCGCGTTGCAGAACCGCCTCCGCCTGCTCATCCAGATCCGCTGCCTCGTCGACTCCGGCGACTTCCGCGTCAGCGAGGCCGGCCTGCCCAAGGGCCAGTTCGAGGCCGCCAGCGGCCGCCACGGCCCCACCTTCGGCTCCGCCGCCAAGTCCTCGGCCAACCTCTTCTCCCAGAACGCCTGGTTCGTCAGCAACAAGGTCGCCCCGGCGGCGGCCCGCTACACCCTGGCCGAGCTCGTCGACCTCCAGCTCGCGTGCGCGGACTGCTTCGACGCTTCCAACCGCGGCGAGGACGAGTCCTCCGTCCGCGCGATGTTCCTGCGAGCGCTTGCCGTGAAGCGTCCCGCCTGATATAAACCTTACTTCATCCCGATGGAATCCGACAACGTCCCCAACGTCCTCGCCGACCGCTACGCCTCCCCGGCGATGAAGGCCGTCTGGTCCACCCGCGGCCGCGTGGTCCTCGAGCGCGAATATTGGATCGCCGTCATGAAGGCCCAGCGCGACCTCGGCCTCGACATCCCCGCCGAAGCCCTCGCCGCCTACGAGAAGGTCAAGGACCGGGTCGACTTCGACTCCATCCGCCGCCGCGAAGAGGAGACCCGCCACGACGTCAAGGCGCGCATCGACGAGTTCTGCGCCCTCGCCGGACACCAGCACGTGCACAAGGGACTGACCAGCCGCGACCTCACCGAATCCGTCGAGCAGCTGCAGGTCTTCCGCTCGCTCCAGCTCGTCCGCGCCAAGGGCGTGGCCGCGCTCGCCGCGCTCGCCCGCCGGGCGCAGGCCGACCGCGACGTCCTGATCGCCGCCCGCACGCACAACGTCGCCGCGCAGCCCACCACCGTCGGCAAGCGCTGGGCCATGTTCGGCGAGGAATGCCTCCGCGGCATCGCGCAGGTCGACGCCGCGCTCGCCGCCTTCGCGGCCCGCGGCCTCAAGGGCGCCGTCGGCACGCAGCTCGACCAGCTCACGCTCTTCTCCGGCGACATCGCCAAGGTCGCCCAGCTCGAGACCCGCGTGCTCGCGCACCTCGGCATCCCGCACGCCCTCGGCGCCGTCGGCCAGGTCTACCCACGCTCGATGGACATGGAAGTCGTCGCCGCGCTGCTCTCCGCCGCTTCCGGCCCGTCGTCCTTCGCCAAGACCCTCCGCCTCATGGCCGGCCACGAGCTCGCCAGCGAAGGCTTCCTGCCCGGCCAGGTCGGTTCGTCCGCCATGCCGCACAAGATGAACGCCCGCACCTGCGAGCGCATCAACGGCTTCCACGTGATCCTGCGCGGCCACCTCGCCATGGCCGCCTCGCTTTCCGGCGAGCAGTGGAACGAAGGCGACGTCTCGTGCTCGGTCGTGCGCCGCGTGCTCCTGCCCGACGCCTTCCTCGCCATCGACGGACTCTTCGAGGCATTCCTCACCGTGCTCGGCCAGATGGAGGTCAACCGCCCCGTCATCGACCGCGAGTCGCGCCACTACCTGCCGTTCCTGCTCACGACCACCTTCCTCATGGAAGCCGTCAAGGCCGGCGCCGGCCGCGAAGAGGCCCACGAGGCCATCAAGGAACATGCCGTCGCCGTCGCCAAGGAGCTCCGCACCGGCAAGATCGAGCGGAACGACCTCGTCGACCGCCTCGCCGCCGACGCTCGCCTCCGCCTGCCCAAGTCCGTCCTGCTCGAAGCCGTCACCAAGGCCGGCGAACTGACCGGTTCCGCCGGGGCGCAGGTCGACGTGTTCGTCCGCCAGGCCGCCGACTGGACCCGGAAGGTGCCGGAGTCGGCCCAGGTCAAAGCCGGACGCATTTTGTAGGCCTAAGCCAGGGGGTGCGGGCAGGGGAGGGTTTTCCGTGTTGCCAAGGGGGGGAGGGCTTCCCACAACCCACTTTTCAACTCGTTCACTCCCATGTCTTCTCCCCTCATTGGCAACCTTCTCGTCGCGCAGAGCGGCGGCCCGACCCCCGTCATCAACGCCAGCCTCGCCGGGGTGATCTCGGAAGCCCTCAAGCATGAGGACGAGATCGTCGAGATCTACGGCGGACTCAACGGCATCCAGGGCGTCCTTCATGAGCAGCTCGTCGACCTCGCGGCCGAGTCCCAGCAGACCCTCCGCGCCCTCCGCCATACCCCCGGCGCCGCCCTCGGCACCTGCCGCTACAAGGTGAAGAAGGCCGAAGACTTCGACCGCATCCTCCAGGTCTTCGAGGCCCACAACATCCGTTACTTCCACTACATCGGCGGCAACGACTCGCAGGACACCGCCGCCAAGATCGACGCCCTCGCCAAGGAGCGCGGCTACGAACTCCGCGTCGTCGGCGTACCTAAGACGATCGACAACGACCTGCCTCTCACCGACCACTGTCCCGGCTACGGTTCCGTCGCCAAGCACATCGGCGTGACCATCCGCGAGACCGCCCTCGACAACGCCGCCATGGGCCAGAACGATTTCGTCTCGATCCTCGAAGTCATGGGCCGCAACGCCGGCTGGCTCGCCGCTTCGTCCGTCCTGGCCCAGCGCCGCGACAAGAACGACGACAAGGCCGTCAAGAACACCCACTACTCCTGCTCCGCCCCGCACATCGTGCTGCTGCCGGAAGTCGCCTTCAACGCCGACGCCTTCATCCGTCGCGTCGAAGAAGTCCTCAAGAGCAACGGCCACTGCTTCGTCGTCGTCTCCGAGGGCGTCCAGGACGCCACGGGCAACTATCTCGGCGCCGACACCTCCAGCACCGACGCGTTCGGCCACGCCGTCCTCGGCGGCGCCGGCGAATACCTCCGCACGCTCGTCGAATCCCGTTTCGACGGCGTCAAGGCCCGCTCTTCCAAGCTCGGCATCACCCAACGCGCCGCTTCGCACAACGCTTCGAAGACCGATGTCGACGAAGCCGAACTCTGCGGAGGCGCCGCCGTCAAAGCCGCCCTCGAAGGCGAGTCCGGCAAGATGGTGATCCTGACCCGCTCCGAGAAGGAGACCTATGCGGTCCAGACCATGCTCGCTCCGCTCGATCAGATCGCTAACGGCGTGAAGGCCTTTCCTGAGAAGTGGATCGGTGAAGACAAGATGTCCATCCACCCGGACTTCGTGCGCTACGCTCTCCCGCTCATCCAAGGAGAGATGCAACTCCCTTACGATCAAGGCCTTCCGAAGTACGCCCAGCTGTCTGCCATCGCCGTCCAGCGTCGCCTCGAGAAGTACGTCACCGCCTGAACCAGGCTGTCCGGACGATGAACGAAGACCCCCGAAAGCGGGGGTCTTTTTGTTTTAAAGGGTTTGCCTCTCCTTAGGCCGAGCCTAGGCTGATGTTTCCCCGCAGTCCCCTCATGATTTCCTTTTTCAAGCACCTAGGAATGGTCGCGCTGGCGCTTCTACCGATTCTTTCTTCGGCGGCCCTGCAGACCGGCAAGGTGCAGGTCGGCAAGATCACGGGCAGCGTGTCGATCATCGACGCCAAGTCCCAGCGCAAGCCTCTCGCCACCGGAGCCGTCTTCCAGGAAGGGGCCCGTATCGAGACCGGCGCCGACTCCACGGCCGAACTCGTCTTCTCCAACGGAGCATCGTTGGTGCTCACGCCGAGCACGCTCCTTGAGCTGCGCACTTTCCGCCAGGTGCCCTCCGCCGGTATCACCGACCCCTATCGCCTGATCGAGAAAGACCCGAGCCCTTCCGTGACCGAGGTCGAGGTGCCGCGCGGCAAGATCATCGGCGAAGTCCGCAAGCTCAACGCGCTCTCCACCTTCACCGTCAAGACGCCCGCCGGACTCGTGCGCATCCGCGGCACCGTCTTCGCCGTCGAGTATCGCGTCGGTGCCGACGGCATCGGCAAGATCGTCGTGTCGTGCGTCCGTGGTTCCGTCGAAACCGTCGTCTATAGCTCCAACGTCGGACCCGTCACCGTCGACCCCGGCATGCAGACCGCCAGTTCCGTCCCTTCCGCCGCCCTCATCAGCAATCTCGCCCGTGCGTCCGGCGCTCCCGCGGCCCCGGCTCCCGCGGCCTTGTCCGTCGCACTGGCGCCGGTCAAAGTCCTGCTTTACCCGATTCCGGCCGAAGAGCTCGCCGAGCTTTCCGCCCTCCTGGCCGCCGTTTCGACTTTGCCGGCCGAAGTCCCGACGACCATCAACGCGATGGCGCAGACCGCCCCCTCGCTGCAGGCGATCTTCCCGAACGGAGCCACCGAGCCTGCGAAGCCCTTCGGTCAGGTCGTCAGCGAAACCCCGGTCACCGACGACAAGGTCGCCGAAAGCAAGGCCGGCGCCCCGGGCGCCCCGCTCTCCTCGAGCAACGGCGGCGGCGGCACCCAGATGGACGACAACCTTAAGAAGATCACCGACAACGTGAACCGATCGGTCGAGATGAGGCAGCTGAATCCTTCGGGGACCGGCATCTGATCGCGGATTGCGTCCCGCCACGAGGAAGGCCCGGCATCCGCCGGGCCTTCCTCGTGGCCGCCATTCCTCGCTCGCTTTGAAGGCCACGGACGGCATCTTGTTGCGGATGCCGATCGCGGGCAGATTCATCACGTTCGAAGGGGGGGAGGGCGCGGGCAAGTCCACGCAGCTCGCCCGTCTCGCGGAGCGTCTCCGCGCGGACGGATCGACCGTGATCGGTCTCCGCGAGCCCGGGGGTACGCCGTATGGCGAGCGCATGCGCGACGTGCTCAAGCAGCCGGGAACCGCGCTGGCGCCGGCGGCCGAAGCCCTGCTCTTCGCTTCCTGCCGCGCCCAGCTCGTCGCGGACGTCATCGCTCCGGCCCTCGCCGCCGGACAGGTCGTGATCTGCGACCGCTTCATCGATTCGACCGTCGCCTATCAGGCCGGCGGTCGCGGCCTGGAGCGCGCCCTGATCGAAGGCGCGAACCGCCTCGCCTGCGGGCCGGTCCGCCCGGACCTGACCATCCTGCTCGACCTCGATCCAGGTCGCGGCCTCGGCCGTGCCGCCGTGCGGGACCAGGGGCAGGCGGACCGCTTCGAACTCCTAGGCGACGCCTTCCATCGGCGCGTCCGCGAACTTTACCATACGCTCGCCCGCGAGGAGGCCGGGCGTTTCTTCGTGGTGGACGCCGCGCGTCCGCCCGAAGCCATCGAAGAGGAGATCTGGCATGAAGTCGTCCGCCGCTACCGCTGACGTCGCCGACCTGCCGGTGCTCAAGGTGCTCGCGCGCGCGCGCGCCGAGGGACGCATGCCGCACGCGGTGCTCCTGACGGGCAATGACGGCGCCGTGCTCGCCCGCGCGGCCGAGCAGCTCGCCGCCATGCATCTCGGCGAGGCCGCCCCGCTGACGCACCCCGACTGCCGCGTGCTGCGTCCGGCCAAGAAGTCCCGGCGCATCGTCATCGAGAACGTCCTCGAGACCGTGGCCGCCCTCCGCCTCACGTCGCTCACGCCGCGCCGCGTCGTCATCGTCAACGAGCCTGACCGCTTCCTTTCCGAATCGGCCAACGCCTTCCTCAAGACGCTGGAGGAGCCGCCGCCCGGCACGCTCATCGTCCTGCAGACGACGCATTATTACCGCGTCCTGCCGACGATCCTGAGCCGCTGCCTCCGCTTCCACGTGGGCGGGGAGGCGCCGGTGATCGCCGATCCCTCCTGGCAGGACTGGCTGCGCGAGATGGAGCGCCTGCTCACGCGCATGGTCAAAGGCCCGGCCTCGCCGCAGGCGCGCGTCTCCGAGGTCTTCATCCCGCTCTACGCCCTGTGCGCCCGTTTCGAGGTGCTCCTCGAGCTCTTCGTCGAGGAAGCCCTCGAAGCCGCGCCGCCCCCGCCGCCCACCGATGACGACGAAGACGACGCCGAGGTCGCTTACGAGGAGTCCGTCCGCCGCGGCGTCCGCGCCCGCATGCTCGTGTCGGTCGAAGAGAAGCTGCGGCTCGTCGGCCGGGCCAACCCGGGCTGCGCCTTGCAGGTCGCCGAGGCGATCAGCCATCTCGAGGACGCGCGCCGCCGCATGGAGCTGAACTACCAGGTCCTGGCGGCCTTCGAGCAATTCCTGCTGCGGACGCTCCGGACCTTCGCCTTGCGCCCCCGGGACGCGTAACTCCTCCTCCTTTCCGGAGTTTCATCCCGATGTCCCAGGAAGAGCCGATGCTCCCCGACGACGAAGACGACAAGCGCCTCATGGGCCTCGTCGCCGGAGGCGATGACGACGCCTTGCGCCTGCTCGTGCACCGTCATCATGCCCGGCTCGTGGGTTATCTCCGGGGAGAGGTCGGTTCGCAGGCGACCGCCGAGGAGCTGGCCATGGAGGTCTTCATCCGGCTGCACCGCGCCGCGGCCCGCTGGCGCCCCGAGGCCAAGCTGAGCACCTACCTGATCCACATCGCCCGGAACCTCGTGCTCAACGAATGGCGGCGGCGCGGGCGTAAGCCCACTACCGCGCTGGAGTTCGCCGCCGAGCCCGGCGACCTATCCCAGGGCTCGGCGCGGCGGGTGGCCGAACTCGACGAGGCCTTCCAGCGTGCCATCCTGCAGCTGGCCCCGGAACAGCGCACCGCCATCCTCCTCGTCGTCCAGCAGGAGCTGCCCTACGAGGAGATCGCCGAGATCATGGACGCCCCCGTCTCCTCGGTGAAGACCTGGATCCACCGCGCCCGCGCCCGCCTGCGCGAACTCCTCAAGGATTTCCACGCCCAAGAATGAACCCTGCAACTTCCCGCCCCGCCCGGTGTTATAAGGGCGTAACCAGCCATGGATGACCCGGAACAGACGCCATTCGACCAGGAGCTCGCCGCTACGCTCCGTCGCGGGCGCGCCGTGTCCGTCGCCGGGTTCGCGGACCGCGTCGTCCTCGCCGTCCGCGCCGACCGCCGTCGTCGCGTCGTCGTCCGCTGGAGCTCGGCCTTGGCCGCCGCGGCCGCCGTCTTCGTCGCGCTGCTCACGTCGCCCGCCGCCTCGGAGGAGGCCTTGAACCGCCAGACCTTCGCCCTCGTCGCCCGCGACGAGTCGGCCCAGCTCGCCGACCTCTTCGGCGCGGCCGACGACCTTTCGCTCCTCGCCCCCGTGGCGGAGCGTCCGGCCGTCGTGGAATCCTTCGTCTCTCCGGGCTCCTGATCATGGCCCGCGTCTTCTTCAGCCTGCTGCCCCTGCTCGGGGCCCTCGCCGTCTCAGCCCAGTCGCCCGGCCCGCGTCCGCCGGAAGGCGACCCGACCGTCGAGGAGATCCAGACCATCCGCAAGATCCTGGAGCTTCCGCCGGAGCGGCTTCTGCGCATGCGGTCGGCGATCGAGAAGATAGAGCGCATGTCGCCGGAGTCGCGCCGCGATTTCGCGGCCAGCCTCGTGCGCTACGAATCCGCCACGCCGGAGGAGCGCCACAAGATCATGAAGGACCTCCGCGAGCGAGGCGGCTTCGGCTCGCGCGTCCTCGAGCATCATTTCAAGCGACTCAGCAAAGACGAGGCCAAGGCCGAGCGGGCGCGCATCCAGGCGCTCACGACCGAGCAGCGCCTCGAATTCATCCGCGGGCTCGCCGAGAAGTACGGACCCGAGCTCGCGAAGGAACGCCCGAAGGGCGGCGAGCCGAAGGACGGCCCACTTGGCGCGCCGAAGCGCACTAAGTCCCCGAAGGGCGAAGCTCCTGGCGGCTCGCCCAAGCAGTAGGCCGGTTCAGCGGCGACCTTCCTGGCGGAGGACCTCGCCGATCTCGGGCACGAGGATGTTGCGGCGGCCGAGTTCGTCGCGCGCGAAGTACTTGTCGACCTGGCGGACCAGGTCGAACGGTTCGTCGGGCAGGTTGTCCTCGTCGAATTCCATCTCGTCGACCGCGTCGATGTCGTCGAAGATGTGCGTCAGGCGCAGCGGCTCGCCGTCGATGACCGCGGGCGGGTTGCTGATCGCCCCGGTTTTCGTCAGGTTGAAGAAGAGGCAGGGATAGAACTCCTTCTCGTAGGGTTCGAGGAACTTGCTCACCCACTGGCCGGGGACCTCCCAGCGGCGGTTGATGATGACCGCGTCGGAGAAGTGCACGCAGGGACGGTACCATTCCTCGACGGCCTTGTGCTTCATCGCCAGCGGGCAGTCGACGACCGTGAGGATGCGGGCCACGCGCCAGACGGCATCGGGCTGCATCGGCCGGACCGTGCGGTGGAGGGCCTCCATCTGGTCGATGACGTGGAGCGCGCCGTGCGTCACGAGGATCGCGGCGTCCTCGTCGCCGGGGGCGGGCACGGTCGCGTGGCCGTCCTTGAATTCCCAGGCGTCCGGCGCGACGCCGCCTTCGCGGACTTCGCGCAGGACGCGCACCTTGCGGCCTTCGGGCCAGGCGTGGGCGACGAGTTCGGCCACCACGTCGGCACGGCCGGCGCCCGTGGGCCCGAGGATGATGATGAGCGGCGTCATGCCTTGCGTCCGCAGCGGCCGAAGGGAGCGTTCTGGCCGCGGTCGCGGATCCAGTGATCGACGGCGACCAGGGCCGCCATGGCTTCGACGATGGGCACGGCGCGCGGAAGGACGCACGGGTCGTGGCGGCCTTTCGCGCTGAGTTCGGTGGCGCGGCCGTCGGGACCGACGGTCTTCTGCGGCCTCAGCACGGTCGCGGTGGGCTTGAAGGCGATGCGGAAGACGACGTCTTCGCCGTTGGTGATGCCGCCCTGCGTGCCGCCGGAGCGGTTGGTCGCGGTGCGGATGCGGCCGCCCTTGCGGACGAACTCGTCGTTGTGCGCGCTGCCGCGCAGGACCGTGCCGGCGAAGCCGCTGCCGATCTCGAAGCCCTTGGTCGCGGGCAGCGACAGCATGGCCTTGGCGAGGTCGGCTTCGAAACGGTCGAAGACCGGCGAGCCGAGGCCGGCCGGCAGGTTCTCGATGACGCAGCAGATCACGCCGCCGACGGAATCGCCGTCGGCGCGGGCGGCGCGGATGAGCGCGTCGATCTTCGCGGCGGTGGCGGGGTGCGGGCAGCGCGTGGGCGTGGCCTCGACCTGCTTCAACGTCGGCGCCTTGGGCGCGGCGGGCATGCGGACGTCGCCGACGCTCTCCACCCAGGCGATGATGCGGGCGCCGCAAGCGTGCTTGAGCACCGTCTTGGCGACGGCGCCGGCGGCGACGCGTGCGGCCGTCTCGCGGGCGGAGGAGCGGCCGCCGCCTTCGACGGCGCGGATGCCGTATTTGGCGTCGTAGGTATAATCGGCGTGCGAAGGACGATAGGCGGCCTTCATCTCGGCGTAGGCCTGGGGGCGCTGGTCGCCGTTGCGGATGACGATGGCGATGGGCGAACCGAGGGTGAGGCCGTCAGGCGAGACGCCGGAGAGCACCTCAGGCGCATCGGCTTCCTTGCGCTGGGTCGTGAGGGCGCTCTGGCCGGGGCGGCGACGGTCGAGCTCGCTGCGGAGGAAGGCGGTGTCGAAGGGCACGCGGGGAGGGCAGCCGTCGATGACGACGCCGAGGGCGGGACCATGGCTCTCGCCGAAGGTGGTGATGCGGAAGCTATGTCCGTGGATGTTGCCCATGTGAGGAAGGTGGTAAAAAACGGACGCCGCCGAGCCGGGTGGCTGGGCGGCGTCCGTTTGGCGGTTCCGCCCCGGCGCTCAGCGCAGGTTGGAGGTGATCTTGGAGACGAGCTGCTGGCTCTCCGGCAGGTTGCCGAAGGCGCCGTACTTGACGCGGACCTGGGTGAAGACGGCCTTCGTCTCGGGATCTTCGGCCTTCTCGATGGTGATCTTGATCTCCAGGTCGCCGATGGTGCGGGCGTAGACGATGACGCTGTTCAGCTCCTTGTTAGGTCCGCGGTCGTCGGTCTCGCCGGTGCGGAGGGTGCCGGGCATGGCGTCGATGGTACGCTTGACGGCGTTGAAGACGGCCTCGGCGTCGGAGGTGTAGCGGGTCGTCAGCACGCCGGTGACGTTGGAGAAGGAGGCTTCGCGGTTCTGGGAGTTGTCCACGCCGATCTGGGTGGCGCAACCGGAGAGGAGGAGGGTGGCAAGGAGGGCGAGGGCGGTTTTCATGGGCAAGGGACGTGGTTGATTGGTTGGAGACAAAGCACAGCGGGCGGCCGTTGGCAAACAGTTTCGCCCTTCCGCCGCGGTCCCGCGTCGGACGGAATTGTAGTGTAAATCTCATTACAAATCCCGCCCAGAAGCCGGCGCGGGTGGGATCTGCGAGGCGCGGCCGGGCAGGGGGTCGAGGGGGTCGAAAAGGGGGCCACGGTCGTTAAAATCACTCAAAACACTCTAATTCAGTAACTTACACACAATAAGGACTGATTTCAGTCATTTAAATAGCCCTGGCCGCGCTGTGAACAAGAAAATGGCGAGATCTGGGGCTAAACTCTTGACCAGTGGGGAGGGGTGGGGGAAAGTGGGCGAACTGGGGGTACTCCCCCATTCGCAATGTCTATTGGCGCCAACAACGGTCTCTTCACCGGCATCCACAACGGAAAGTTGGATGAGAAGAACCGTGTCACCATCCCGGCGGCCTGGCGTTTCGACGCGGAAGCGACCTTCCTCGCCATGTATCATCCGGCCCTCGCCGCGATCGTGGTGTTCCCGCCGTCGATGGCCGCGCGCATCCACGACGCCGCGCTGCAGGTGACCGTGAGCGACCCGGTGAAGATGGACGCGCTCAGCCTGCTCGGCGCGAACAGCATCCAGGTCACGTGCGACAAGGCCGGCCGCATCACGCTCAACGACCACATCGTCAAGGAAGCCCGCCTCGAGCGCGAGGTGATCTTCCGCGGCGGCTTCACCACGTTCCAGCTCGCCTCGCCGACGCCGCCCAAGGCCGACCGCGATTCCGAGTCCGCCAAGGCCATCCTCCGCGCGCTGCGCGAACTCGGCCTGTGATGCGTATCCGGAAGTTACTTACACTGCTCACACCTTATTCACAGACCGCCGCATGACCAGCCACGTCCCAGTCCTGCTCGAGGAGTGCCTGACGCTCCTCGCCCCGCAGGACGGACGCGCCTACCTGGACTGCACGTTCGGCGGCGGCGGCCACACGGCGGCCATCCTCGCGCGGGCGCCGGGCTGTTCGGTCGACGCGATGGACCGCGACCCCGCCGCCGTCGGACGCTCCGCGGCGCTGCTCGCCGCGTACCCCGGCCGGCTGCGTTTCCATTCCGAGAATTTCCGCCACCTTGACCGCGTTCCGGGACGATTCGACGGTGTCCTGATGGACATTGGGGTGTCCTCGTACCAGTTGGATGTCCCGGAGCGCGGTTTCTCCTTCCGTCACGACGCGCCGAACGACATGCGCATGGACACGCGCGTGGGCCGCAGCGCCGCCGAGTTCCTCGAGCGCGGCGAACGCGCCGAACTCGAGCGCGCGGTCCGCGACTACGGCGAGGAGCCCCGCTGGTTCCGCGTCGTCAACGCGATCGTCGCCGCCCGCGGGACCGGCCGCCTCGCCCGCACCGCCAGCTTCGCCGAACTCGTCGCCGAAGCCGCGCCGCCCGCGCCCGGCCCCCGCGGTCCGCATCCGGCCACCCGCACCTTCCAGGGCGTCCGCATCGCGGTCAACGACGAGCTCGGCGCCCTGGCCGACGCCCTCCCGCTCGCCTTCGGCAAGCTCGACGCCGGCGGCGTGCTCGCCGTCATCTCCTTCCACTCCCTCGAGGACCGGATGGTGAAGCGTTACATGAACGAGGTCGCCGGCCGCCCCGTCGACCGAGACGACGCCCGCAACCAGGACGACCGCGTCAAGCAGGCCGACCTGCTCACCCGCAAGGCCGTCCAGCCTTCCGAGGCCGAACAGCTTCGCAACCCCCGCAGCCGCTCGGCGCGTCTCCGCGCCGTCCGCCGTCTCGCCGCATGAGCCCGCGCCTCCTCACCTGGGCCTGCGTCCTCGCCACCGTGGCGGCCTTCGCTGTCGGCACGATCAACATCATGCGCCTGCGCGTCGAAGCCGACACGATCGGCAGCCGCATCCAGCGCCTCGAACGCGACACTTCCCTTTCCAAGAAGGAATACGACATCGCCCGCCGGCACGTCCAGCAGGCCGTCGACATCCTCTACCTGCAGCAGCGCATCGGCGACGCCCTCAAGCCGCCGGTCCCCGAGCAGGTGGTCTGGATCCGTATCACCCCTTCGGCCGCGTCCCCGGCCGCCCTTTTCTCCGCGAGCCCCCGGATGACGGCCCGCGAAATCGCCTTCCTCGGTTCGGGAGGGCAGGGAGGACCCGGCGCGCGATGAGCCTGCCCCACGCCAGGCGAACGCGCTACCGTTTGCTGGCATGGGTCGTCCCCTCCTGCTTCCTGGCCGTGGTCGTACGGCTGGTCTGGTTGCATTGGGTCGACGCCCCCCGTCTGCGCGCGGAGGCCCTGCAGGCCCGTCGCGTGCTCCAGGAGAAGCCGTGCCGCCGCGGCGACATCCGCGACGCGCAGGACAACCTGCTCGCGTTGTCCGAGGATGTCTGGGACATCGGCGTGGACCCCGACGTGCTCACCAAGGCCGACCGTGAGCGCGCGGCCGAGGTCGCGGTCGCGCTCGGCCTGCCCGTCCTCAAGGTCCGCCAGGCCTTCGACACCACCGTCCGCACCGACTCCGCCGGCGAGGAGCATGTCATCCGCTGGACCGTGCTCGCGCGCGAGGCCGGCGAGGACGTGGTCAAGCGCGTCAAGGCGCTCGGCATCAAGGCGCTCCGCGCCGAACTGAAGTACCGCCGCAGCTACCCCAAGGGCCAGCTCGCCGCGCACGTGCTCGGCTACGTCAACAAGGAGGGCGTCCCCGCCGCCGGCATCGAGAGCGTCATGAATTCGCTCCTCGAAGGCCAGAAGGGCTGGATCGAATCCGAACGCGACGGCCGCCACCGCGAGCTCACGAGCATCCGCCTGCGCGAGGTCGCGCCGGTCGACGGCAGCACCGTCGTCCTCACGATCAACAGCCTCGTGCAGAAGACCTGCGAGGAGGCGCTCGCCGCCGCCGCGGCCCGCTACAATCCCAAGGGCGCGGTCATCATCGTCAGCGAGCCGCGCACCGGCCGCATCCTCGGCCTCGCGAACTGGCCGACCTTCGACCTCAACCGTTTCTACGATCCGCAGGCCGCGCCGATGGACAGCCAGCGCAACCGCGCGGTCTCCGACGTCTACGAGCCGGGCTCGGTCTTCAAGATCGTCGCCGTCGCCGGCGCGCTCGAGGAGCGCCTGATCACGCCGAACTCCGTCTACGACTGCGGGGCGACCAGCGTGCCGTACCGCGGTCGCATGGTCTCGCTTCCGGCCGACTCGCACGCCATCGGCGCCGCGGACATCCGCCAGATCGTCCGCGAGTCCTCCAACCGCGGCACCGTCCAGGTCGGCATGCAGTACGCCGAACGTTTCGGGGAAGACCGCTTCTTCGCCCTGATCAAGTCGTTCGGCTTCGGCGCGCCGACGGGCCTGATCACCGGCGCCGAGGTGCCCGGCCTGCTCATCCCGCCCAAGCGCTGGGACGGGCTCACGATCTCCCGCGTGCCGATGGGCCACTCCGTCAGCGTCACCGCGATGCAGATGCACCTGGCGATGTCGGTCGTCGCCGCCGACGGCCTGCTGATGCAGCCCCAGCTCGTGCTCCGCGTCGAGGATCCGAAGACCAAGGCCACCGTGCTCGACTACGCCCCGCGTTCGCGCGGCCGCGCGGTCACGCCCGCGACCGCCGCCCAGCTCGCCACGCTGCTGCGCGCCGTCTGCGGCAAGGGCGGCACCGCCCCGGTCGCCGACATCCCGGGCTACGAGGTCGCCGGCAAGACGGGCACGACGCAGAAGATCGTCAACGGCCGCTACTCCTCCGCCCACCACGTCGCCTCGTTCGCGGGCTTCTTCCCCGTCGGCGACCCGAAGCTGGCCATCACGGTGATCATCGACGAACCGCAGGGCGAAGGCGTCGGCTATGGGGGCAAGGTCTCCGCCCCCATCTTCCGCGAAGTCGCCGAGAAGTGCATCCGCTGGCTCGATCTCCCGCCCGTCTCCACCCTCCCGCGCGGTCCCGTGGCCGACCTCGGCCGATGACGCCTCCGCCCGCGATGATGCCCGCCTCGATGGAACGTCCGACCTTCAACGCGCTGCTCCAAGGGCTGCCCGTGCTCGGCCGGACGGGCGACGGCTCGGTGCGCGTGACCACGATCGTGACGGACAGCCGCCGCGTGATCCCGGGCGCGCTCTTCTTCGCCCTCCCGGGCCTGCGCGCCAACGGCCACGCCTTCCTCGACGACGTGATCGCCCGCGGCGCCGCCGCCATCGTCTCCGGCGAGCCCGTCGCCGGCCTGCCCGCCGTCGCCGCCGCGCAGGTCGCCGATCCGCGCCGGATGCTCGCCGAGATCGCCCGCCGTTTCTACGGCCACCCCGAAGAGGCCCTGCGGCTCGCCGGCGTGACGGGCACCAACGGCAAGACCACGGTCTCGACGCTGCTCCGGCACCTGCTCCAGGCCGACGGTTCGCAGTGGGGCCTGGTCGGCACGGTCCGTTACCACCTCGGCCGCCGCTCCATCCCCTCTTATAAGACGACGCCTGATTCGGCCGACCTCGCCGCCTTCTTCCGCCAGATGGCCGACGCGGGCTGCGTGGGCGCCTGCCTCGAGGTGAGCTCGCACGCCCTGCACCAGGAACGCGTCCATGGTTTCCGCTTCCAGGTCGCGGCCTTCACCAATCTCACCCGCGACCATGTCGACTACCACGGCGACCTCGCCGCGTACCTCGACGTCAAGACGATGCTCTTCGACGGCCGCAACGGCGCCGTGCCCGACGTCTGCGTGATCAACGTCGACGACCCGTCCGGCCGCGTGCTGGCCGAAGCCTGCCGCCGCCGGGGGGCCGTGCTCACCTTCGGCCTTTCGCCGGACGCCGACGTCCGCGCGACGGACCTCGCCCTCGACACCGGCGGCGCGGTCTTCACGGTCCGCCACGCGGGACGGTCCGCCGTCTTCAAGTCGACCCTCCCGGGCGATTACAACGTCTCCAACGTCCTCTGCGCCCTCGCGATGGCCGCCGCGCTCGGCCGCGATCCGCTCGCCCTCGCGCCGGCGCTGGCCGCCTTCCCCGGCGTCGCCGGCCGCATGGAGCGCGTCGAAGCCGGCCAGCCTTTCCCCGTCTTCGTCGACTACGCGCACACCGACGACGCGCTCCGCAACGCCCTGCGCATGCTCCGGGACATCACGCCCGGCCGCGTGCTCTGCGTCTTCGGCTGCGGCGGCGACCGCGACCGCGGCAAACGCCCCGCGATGACCCGGGCCGTCGCCGACCTCGCGCACCTCTCGTGGGCGACCGCCGATAATCCCCGCAAGGAGCCGCTCGAACGTATCTTCGCCGACATGCGCGAAGGCCTCGGTCCGCTGCCGACCGTCGAATTCGTCGCCGACCGTCGCGACGCCATCGGGCGGGCCCTCGCCGCCGCGAAGGCGGGCGACTGCGTCGTGATCGCGGGCAAGGGACACGAGACGACCCAGGAATTCGCCGACACCGTCGTCCCGTTCGACGACCGTCAGGTCGTGCGCGAGATCCTCGAGCTCCGGAGGGGCGTCTCCGCATGAACTTCGCCTGCGCCGCCGCCGATCTCGCCGCCTGGACGGACGGACGCTGGACCGCCGCCCCCGCCGCGCCCGTCGCGGGCTTCGGCATCGACACGCGCGCCCTGCGCTCCGGCGAGATGTTCGTCGCCGTGCGGACCGAGCGCCGCGACGGCCATGACTTCCTCGCCGCCGCCCGCGCGGCCGGGGCCGTCGGCGCCTTGGTCGGCCGTCCGGTCGCCGATCCGCTGCCGCAGCTCGTGGTCGCCGACCCGCTCGACGCGTTGCGCCGGATCGCCGCCCGCGCCCGCGCCGCTTTCCCCGGCGTCGTGATCGGCATCACCGGCAGCGTCGGCAAGACCTCGACCAAGGAGCTGCTCGCCGCCTTGCTCGGCGCCGAAGCCTTCGCGACCGAGGCCAACCTCAACAACACCATCGGCGTCCCGCTGATGCTGCTGCGCGCCGACCCGGCCCGCCACCGTTACGCCGTGATCGAGGCGGGCATGAGCCTGCCGGGCGAACTCGCCGTCTCGGCCGCCGTCGTCCGTCCCGACATCGCGATCGTCACCGCCGTCGCGCCCGTCCACCTCGAAGGCGTCGGTTCGCTCGCCGGCATCGCCCGCGAGAAGGCCTCGCTCGTCGGCGCGCTCGCTCCGGGCGGCCAGGCCGTGCTGCCCGCCGCCTTGCTCGCCTGGCCCGACTTCGCCGCCCACGCCGCCCGTTCCGTCGCGGTGGCCTTCGGCGACGAGCCGCTCCCGGCGTCCGCGCCCGCGCGCCTCGTCCGGGCTTCCTTCGGCGCGGCCGCCGACGGCGGCCGCACGCTCGTGCTCGAGGGCGAGACCTTCCCGCTCGGCCCTTTGTCCGACGGCCTCGCGCGCAATGCCGCGCTCGCCGTCGTCGCCGCGCAGCTCGCCGGCCGCACCTCGGCCGAACTCGCCGCCGCGCTCGCGGCCTGGGCGCCTCCGCCCGGACGCGGCAGCGTGCACGTCGACGGCCCGCGCACCTTCACCGTCGACTGCTACAATTCCAGCCCGGCTTCGTTGCTCGACGCCGCGCAGGCCTTCGACCGGCGCAGCCGCTCCTCGGCGGAACCCCGTCTTTTCGTGCTCGGCGGCATGGCCGAGCTCGGCCCCACCTCCGCGCGACTCCACCGCGACTGCGGCGCGCAGCTGCCTCTCCGTGCGGGCGACCAAGTGGTCGTCTTCGGCGGCGATGCGGCGGCGTTCCTGCAGGGAGTCGCGCACCCGGAGGCGGGTTTCCTCGCCGCCACGATCGAGGAGGCCGCCGCCCGCGTGGCCGCCCATCGCGGCCATGTCTTCGTGAAGGGCAGCCGTTCGTTCGCGCTCGAACGCTGCCTGCCTCCCCACCTGCGCGCCGCGCTTTCCTTCCACTAGGATGCTTCATCGTCTCAGCGAACTCGTCCACGCCTGGGGGCCTTTCCGCCTCTTCGACTACATCACCGTCCGCGCGATCCTCGCCGGCGTCACGGCCCTCCTGCTCGGCATGCTCTTCTCCGGCCGGCTGATCGGCGTGCTCGCGCGCCTGCGTCAGCCCGAGCGTTCCAAGGCCCTGATGGGCGACCTCGCCAAGGAGGGCGGCAAGGTGCCGACCATGGGCGGGCTGATCATCGCCGCCGCGACCATCCCCGCCGTGCTCCTCTGGGCGCGTCCGGGCGTCCTCGTCTTCGCCTCGCTCTGGTGCCTCGTCGGCATGGGCCTCGTCGGGCTCTACGACGACTGGCTCAAGGTCCGGCACGGCAGCTCCGACGGCATCTCCGCCCGCTTCAAGCTCGCGGGCCAGGGCCTCGTGGCGCTCACCGCCTTCGGGATCGTCCTGCTCGATCCTGCCTACCGCGAAGGCCTCGCCGAGGTCTGGCTGCCCGTCCTCAAGGAGCCGCTCTGGTCCGCCGGTTCGCTGGGCTGGCCGCTCGCCGCCTGCCTCGCCGTCGCGGGCGCGTTCTTCATCCTCGTCTGCGTCGGCTGCTCGAACGCCGTGAACCTCACCGACGGGCTCGACGGGCTCGCCATCGGCTGCGTCCTCATCACGACCGCCATCCTCGGCGTGGTGGCCTACCTCGCCGGTCACGCGGAGTTCGCCTCCTACCTGCGCATCCGCCACGTCGCGGGCGCCGGCGAACTCGCGGTCTTCTGCGCCGCGCTCTTCGGCGGCAGCCTCGTGTTCCTCTGGCATAACGCGGCGCCGGCGGAGATCTACATGGGCGACGTCGGCGCGCTCGGCCTCGGCGGCGCGCTCGGCGCGGTCGCCTGCCTGATGCGTCAGCCTTTCCTGCTCGCCATCGTCGGCGGCGTGTTCGTCGTCGAAGCCGTCTCGGTCATCCTGCAGGTCGCCTACTTCAGGCGCACGGGCGGCAAGCGGCTGTTCCTGATGACGCCCATCCATCATCACTTCCAGAAGAAGGGCTGGCCCGCGACTAAGGTCGTGGCGCGTTTCTGGATCCTCTCGCTCCTCTGCGGCCTGCTCGGGCTGCTCTCCCTCAAGCTGAGATGAGCGAATTCCCCGAGTCCCTCCGTCGCCGGCTCGCCCGGCCCGCCGCCGTCTTCGGCGAAGGCGTCAGCGGCCGTTCCGTCGCCGACTCGCTCGCCGCGGGCGGTTTCGCTTCGGTCATCTACGACGAACGCGGGGAGAACCGCGTCTTCGGGCCCGAGGAGGCCGCGCGTCATGACTTGCTCGTCTACAGCCCGGGTTTCGCGCAGACGCACCCGTGGCTCCTCGCCGCCCGTCGCGCGGGCCTGCATTGCCTCACCGAGCTCGACTTCGGCGCGCTCCTCTGGACGGGTCCGGCCGTGGCCGTGACCGGTACCAACGGCAAGACGACCATCACCGAGTTCCTTTCTTTCGCTTTCAAGCGCGCCGGCCTCGACGCCATCGCCTGCGGCAACGTCGGCCTCCCGCTCACCTCGCTGCACCGCACCGTCTCCAACGGCTCCTTCCTCGCGGTCGTCGAGGTCAGTTCCTTCCAGGCGGAGGATCTCCGCCACTTCACGCCCGAGGCCGTGCTCTGGTCCAACTTCGACGAGGACCATCTCGACCGCCATGGCGAGCTCGAGAACTATTTCCGGGCCAAGTACCGTCTGATCGAGCGCATGATGCCGGGCGGCATCCTGGTCGTCGGCGAATCCGTCGTCGCCGCGGCGCGCGCCTTCGGCATCGAACTGCCCGCCGAGACCCTCGTCGCCACGCGCGCCGAGGTGACCGACACCGTCCCGGCCGGTTCGGTGTTCGACAGCTGGCCGCAGCGCGAGAACTGGGCCCTGCTCGTGAAGTACTGGCAGGCCCGCGGCCTGCCGCTCCGCCAGCTCGAGGAGGCCGCCCGCCTGTTCCGCCTCCCGCCGCACCGGCTGCGCAAGGTCGCGGAGAACAAGGGCGTCGAGTTCTGGAACGACTCCAAGGGCACCAATTTCCACGCGGTCGAAGCCGCGCTCTCGCAGTTCAGCGTCCCGGTCCGTTGGATCGGGGGAGGCAAGTGGAAGGGCGGGGACCTCGGCCGCTTCGTGCGCCGCATCGCCCCGCTCATCGAGTCCGCCTGCCTGATCGGCGAGACCGCCGAGGAGCTCAAGCGCCACTTCGACGAGCTCGGCAAGCCCGCCCGCTGCTATCCGGCGCTGCAGGAAGCCGTCGTCGGCGCCGCCAAGGACGCGCAGGGTCCCGCCGTGATCCTGCTCAGCCCGGGCTTCTCCAGCTTCGACCAGTTCCGGAGCTACTCCGAGCGCGGCCTCGTCTTCGAACGCGCGGCCACGGCCCTTTCCCAACGTCCCTGATCTTCTCACACCGAACCCACCCAGTCCCAACACCCACACCACCATGCGACCCATCATCACCGTCACCGCCGTCGTGCTCGTGCACCTCTGTGTCATCGCCGTCCTCGTCGGCGTCAACGGCTGCCGCAGCACCAGCGGCTTCGAACAGCCCGGCGACACCGCCGCCTTCTCCGGCGGCGCCCGTCCGGTCGCCGTCGCCCCCTCGGCCGCCGCGCCGGCTCCGGCCGCCGCGCCTTCCGACCGCCTGCCGACCCCGGCGCCGACCAAGCTCGCCGCGAACGGTCCCGTCGGCCCGGGCGGCAAACGCACCGTCCTCAAGGGCGAGACGCTCTTCAGCGTCGCCAAGAACGAGAACGTGTCCATCGCCGCGCTCGCCAAGGCCAACGGCTTGCCGCTCAACGCCATGCTCAAGACCGGCCAGGTGCTGACGATCCCGTCGGCCTCGGCTCCCTCTTCCGCTCCGAAGGCCGCCGCTCCGAAGGCCGCGCCGGCGCCGGCGCCGACCTTCGCTCCGATCAAGCTCGTCCCGCTCACCGGCAGCGCCCCCGCCCCGGTCGCCGTTCCGGACAAGAAGTAAGCCGTCGCGCCGCCGCACGTCATGGTCATCAAGGTCAAGCAGGAGGAGCCGGGCGCCCTGGGTGGGTACGCCCTCGGCATCTTCGTGCTGGCCGTGACCCTGGCGTTGTTCGGCCTGATGGTGCAGTACAGCGCGGGCATCTCGCTCTCGGCGAGCAACCGCACCGCCGCCTTCTACCGTCAGCTGGCCTACGTCCCGGTCGCGTTCGTCGCCGGCTTCGCGTTCTTCCGGCTCGACCTCGACATGGCCCGCGCCTGGCGCATGCCGATCTTCTGGGGCGCGTGCGGCCTGATGGTCCTCGCGCGCGTGCCCGGCATCGGCGTGTCGGTCAACGGGTCCTGGCGCTGGATCGATTTCGGCTTCTTCCGCCTGCAGGCCTCCGACCTCGGCAAGCTCGCCCTGGTCATCGTGCTCTCGCATTTCCTCGCGGTCATGCAGCGGCATACCTTGCCGAACAAGTTCCCGCTCTACCGGTTGCGCGACCGCAAGCCCTTCATCTTCACGGACCGCGGCTGGATCGACTGCCGCGAAGGCTTCGTGAAGCCGGTCGGCGTCCTGCTCGGGATCGCCGCCTGCATCGCCTTCGGTCCCGACCTCGGAACGATCCTGCTCTGCTGCGCCGTGGGCGGCGTGATGATGCTGGTCTCCGGCGTCCGCTGGGCCTACGTGATCCCGAGTTTCCTGATCGGCCTCGGCGGCCTCACCGTCCTGATCCTCAACTGGCCCAACCGCCTGCGTCGCTTCACCTCGTTCCTCGAGCCGTGGGAGAAGCGCGGCGACGAGGCCTACCAGCTTTTCGAAGGCATGGTGGCGTTCGGCGTCGGCGGCCTGACGGGGAAGGGCGCCGCGAACGGCCTGCAGGGCCGCGCCTACCTCCCGGAGGCCCACACCGACTTCGTCTTCTCCGTCATCGGCGAGGAGTACGGGCTCGCCGCCACGACGCTCGTGGCGCTGGCCTACCTCGGCATCTTCTGGTGCGCCTACCGCGCGATGCGCCACACCGCCGACCTCTACCGTTTCAACGTCTGCCTCGGCGCCACGCTCTTCCTCGTCTTCCAGGCGCTCATCAACATGGGCGTCGTGACGGGCCTGCTGCCGACCAAGGGGATCTCGCTGCCGTTCATCAGCTACGGCGGCACCAATCTCGTGATCATGGCCTGCATGGTGGGCCTGATCCTCAACTGCGTCCGGGCCTCGGGCCAGCCGGCCTTCGAGCCGAAGGAGGCGCGCGCATGAGCCGCGTGCTGCTCGCCTGCGGCGGTACCGGCGGCCATCTCGCGCCCGGCATCGCCCTCGCCCAGCGGCTCACCGAGGAAGGCCATGAATGCCGGCTGATCGTCAGCCGCAAGGCCGTCGACGCGCGCATGACCGCTCATTATCCGCGCCTGCGCTTCGTGGCGGGCAAGGGCCGCGGCTTCGGCCCGGGCCTCGTCGGCCGTCTGCTCTTCTTCCCCGCGCTCCTCGGCGCCGTCTGGTCTTCGTGGCGCCTGCTCCGGGAGTTCCGTCCGTCGGTGCTCGTCTGTTTCGGAGGCTTCATGAGCCTCGCTCCCGCGCTCGCCTGCCGCCTCGCCGGGGTGCCCGTCCTCGTGCATGAGGCGAACCGCCGCCCCGGCAAGGCCGTCCGGCTGATCGCGCGTTTCGCGACGTCGGTCCACCTGCCCGAGGGCGTCCGTCTGCCGGGCGTCCCCGCGGACCGGCAGCATGATTCCGGTTATCCCGTGCGCGCCGAGATCCGCCCGGAATCCCGCGAGGCCGCCCGCCGCGCGCTCGGCCTGCCGCCCGCCGGCCGCCTCTTGCTCGTCGTCGGCGGCAGCCAAGGGGCGGCCCGGCTCAACCGCTGGGTCGAGGCCCATCTCGCGGATTTCGCCGAGCGCGGCGTGCACGTGCTCTGCCTCACCGGCCCCGGCGGCCGCGAGGACGAGGTGCGGACGCCGCAGTCCGTGGCGAAGTTCCTGCCGTTCTGCCATCAGATGGCCGCGGCCTATTCCGCCGCCGACCTCGCCGTCGCGCGCGCCGGCGCGGGCACGCTCGCCGAACTCGCGACCTGCCGGACGCCCGCCGTCCTCGTCCCGCTGCCGTCCGCGGCCGACGACCATCAGACGGCCAACGCCCGCGAGAGCGCGCGGACCGGCGCCGCGCTCCTGTTGCCCGAGGCGGAGCTGGATCGCCTCGCCGAACTCGTCTTCGGCCGTCTTCATGATAACGCGGCGCTCGCCGCCATGCGTGACGCGCTCGCGCTGGCCGACGCGGCCAATCGTTGGGAAGCCCTCGCCACGGAGACCGTCGCCCTCGCCGGCGGCGCCGCCGCATGAGCGGCTCCGCCTGGATGCTCGGGGCGTGCGGCATGGGCGTCGGCCCGCTCGCGCTCTACCTGAAAGGCGACGGCTGGGAAGTCTCCGGCTGGGATGATTCGACCGGCAGCCCGATGGAGCTCCAGCTCGCCAACGGCGAAGTGCCGCTCCTGCGCGACCCCTGGGCCGCGGGCCGTCGTCCGACCGTCGTCGGCCGTTCCAGCGCGGTGAAGCCCGGCCACCCCGCGCTCGCGCTCGCCGAAGGCCATGGCGTGCGCACCTTGCGTCGCGGCGAACTCCTCGCCGAAGCCGTCGCCGGACGCCGCTTCGTCGCCGTGTGCGGCAGCCATGGCAAGACCACCACCTGCGGCCTGCTCGTCGCCGCGCTCGCCAGCGCGGGCGCCGACTTCGGCTACGTGCTCGGCGGCCTCTTCCGCGACCCGACGTTCCCGCCCGCGCGCGCCTCGGCGGCTTCGCCCTGGGTCGTCGCGGAAGTCGACGAGAGCGACGGCACGATCGGCGCGTTCTCGCCCGACGTCACCGTGGCGGTGAACCTCGACTGGGATCATCCCGATTATTACCGCGACGAGGCCGCGCTCGAGGCCGTCTTCCGGGCGCTCTTCGAGCGCACCCGTTCCGCCGTCGTGATCCCCGTCGGCAACGCGCGGCTCGAACGCCTCGTCGCCGGCCTCAAGGTGCCGGTCCTCCGCGTCGGCGACGAAGGCGACTACTCCTGCCGGCTCGTGCAGGGCGGGCATGCCTCGTCGGTCGTGGCGCTCGGCGGACGTTTCCCCGCGGGCCAGTTCAACCTGCCCGTCGCGGGCACTTTCAACCGTTCCAACGCGGCGTTGGCGCTCGCGGTCACGCACTTCATAACGGGCGGGCTCGTCGCCGAACCGCTCGCCCGCTGGCGCGGCATCCGTCGCCGGCAGGACGTCCTCTTCGAACGCACCGGCCTGCGCGTGCTCGCCGACTACGCCCATCATCCGACCGAGATCGCGGCGCTCCTGCAGTGGGTGCGCGAGACGCACGCCGGCCGCCTGCTCGTCGTCTTCCAGCCTCATCGGCACACCCGCACGCGCCAGTATGCCCGCGAGTTCCGCGACGCGCTCGCCGTGGCCGACCAGGCGATCGTGCTGCCGGTCTACTCCGCCGGCGAAGCCGCCGTCGAAGGCGGCGGTTCGGACGCGATCGTCGCCGGTTCCGCGCACCGCCTCGTCGAGGACCGTCGCGCGCTGCCGGCCATGCTCGATTCTCTCGCCGTCGGCGCCGACACCGTGGTGGCCTTCGTGGGCGCGGGCGACATCGAGCGCGACGCCGAGGCTTACGCCAAGGTGCTGCGCCGGCGCGGCGAAGGCGTCCTGACCGCGGACCTCCCCGACCTGGTCGCCGGCCGCCTGTCCGCGGACTGCGTCCTGCGCGCCAACGAGCCGCTCGCCCGTCGCACCACGCTGGGCCTCGGCGGCGCGGCCCGCTGGTACGCCGAGCCCGCTTCCGTCGACGACCTCGTCACGCTCCTGCGCGCGGCCGCCGAACTCGACCTCCGTTGGTTCGTGCTCGGCCGTGGTTCCAACCTCCTCGTGCCCGACGAGGGTTACGACGGCCTGATCCTGCATCTCGACGCCGCCCGCTGGGGCGCCGTGACCGACCTCGGCGAAGGCCGTTTCCGCGTCGGCGGCGGCACCCGCCTCAAGGAGCTGTGCGGCGCGGCCGCGCGCGCCGGCCGCGCCGGCTTCGAATTCCTCGAAGGCATCCCCGGCACCGTCGGCGGGTCCTTGCGCATGAACGCCGGCGCGATGGGCGGCTGGATCTTCGACGTCGTCGAATCCATCGAATGGCTCACGCCGCAGGGACGCGTGCGCGCCGCGCGCCGGGACTGCTTCGACGCCCTTTACCGCGACTGCCCGCAGCTGCACGGCGCCGTCGTCCTCTCCGCCGTCCTGCGTTCGCCTGCCGCCGACGATCCCGCCGCCATCCGTGGCCGCATGGATGAGTTGGCCACGCGTCGCCGCGCCACACAGCCGCGGGAGGCGAGCGCCGGCTGCGTCTTCCGCAATCCCGAAGGCGACAAGGCGGGCCGGCTCATCGACCTCAGCGGGCTCAAGGGCCGCGCCGTCGGCCCCGTCTCGGTCTCGCCGACCCACGCCAACTTCCTCGTCAACGCCGGCGAGGCCAAGGCCGCGGACTTCCTCGCGCTCATGCGCACGGTCCGCGCCGAGGTGAAGGCCCGCCAGGGCGTCGAACTCCATCCCGAGATCGTCGCGCTCGGCCGCGAATGGAAGGAACTCCTGTGAGCGACGCCTTCGAGATCATCGTCCTCTGCGGCGGCCTTTCCTCCGAACGCGAGGTCTCGCTCCGTTCCGGCAAAGCCGTGGCGGAAGTCCTGCCTGGCGCCCGGCTCGTCGAACTGGCGGCCGATGCCTTGCCCGATTGGCTCGACGCCGCCCGGCAAGTCGTCTTCCCGGTCCTGCACGGCGGTTGGGGCGAAGACGGCCGCGCCCAGGCCGAACTCGAAGCCCGCGGGATCGCCTTCGCCGGCTGCGCCTCGGCCGCCAACCGGCTCTGCATGGACAAGGTCGCGACCAAGCAGGCCATGCGGGCCGCCGGCGTCCCCGCGATTCCCGAAGTCGCCTTCGCCGGCGCCGCCAAGCCGACGGCCGCCGCGCTCATCGCCGCCTTGGGCGAACATCTGGTGATCAAGCCCTCCGACCAAGGCAGCAGCGTCGGTCTCTACATGTTGGAAGGGGAGGCCGCCGTGGCCAAGGCCCTGGCCGAGATCCCTGCCTCCGGCCAGTGGATGGCCGAGCGCCGACTCCGCGGTCGCGAGATGTCGGTCGGCCTGCTGGACGGGCGTCCCATGGGCCTCGTCGAGATCGTCGCGCTCACCGGGGTCTACGATTACCAGACCAAGTACACCAAGGGCGCCTCGGAGTACCTCTTCCCCGCGCCGATCCCCGCCGAGCTCACGGCCGCCATCGGCGAGGCCGCCGCGCGCCTGTTCGCCGCCTGCGGCTGCCGGGACTTCGCCCGCGCGGATGTCTTCCTTGAGCCGGACGGCCGCTTCTATTTCCTCGAGATCAACACGATGCCCGGCATGACCGCCACCAGCCTGATGCCCAAGAGCGCTTCCTGCGTCGGGCTCGATTTCCCCGCGCTCGTGCGCCGCATGGCCGCTCCGGCCCTTGCGCGCGCCGCGCACACCGACCAACGCTGACCATGGGCCTCTTCGATTCCTTGTTCGGTCGCCGCCGCGACGCCTTCCGCGGGCAGGCCGACCGTGACTGGCGCGCCCTCGTGCCGCAGGACGTGCAGCGCGTGCCGGCCGGCGAACTCGGCCGCAAGCGCGTCGTGCGCTCCAAGCTGCCGACCGTCGTCGCCGCGCTCTTCCTGGGCGTGCTCCTCGCGCTGCTCTGGTGGGCCGTCGACGAGTCCACGGCCGGCGCGCCCGCCGCCAAACTGCGTTTCCAGACGGACGGTTTCCTTTCCGAAGCCTTCGTGAAGAAGGTCGTGGCCGCGGGCCCCGATGGCTTCGCGCGGGACGTCCGTTCCATCAAGGCCGAGCTCGAGGCCGACAACCAGGTCGTCGCGGCCGACGTGCGCCGGCGCGGCGACGGCACGCTCGAGATCACCTTGCGCGAGCGGCTCGCCGTCGCCAAGATCGTGAGCCTCACCGAGAAGAGCGCCGCGATGCAGGTGCGTCTCGTGGCCGCCGACGGCAAGACCTTCGCCGGGGTCGGTTACCCTGAGCAGGCGGTCCGCAACCTGCCCGAGATCCAGCATTTCCGCTCGAGCGGGACGGATGACGACCTGCTCATCGACGGCATCGAGATCGCCGCGCCCTTCCTGCTGACGGTGCGTACGAACTATCCGCAGCTCTACAAGCAGTGGTCGGCCGTCTCGCTGCGGGACTGCTTCGGAGCCCAGGAGGACTCGGCCGGCTCGAACCTCCGCGTCACCGTCCGCCCCGGCACCCAGCCGATGGACCGGCCCGCCTTGGTCGAGATCGTCTTCTCCACCGCCAACTGGCGCAACGAGCTCGTGCTGCTCGGCCGCATCAACGTCGACGAACTCCTGCGTCGGCCCGGCACGACCGCGTCGGCCTACGTGCTCAAGATGTCCATCCAGAACCGCACCCACGCCGCTTCGCCCGTCCCCGAACCCCGCCTCGTCCCCGTCACCGCCCCCGCCGCCCTCCCTCTCCGATGACCCCCAAGCCCCTTCCGTCCCTCATCGCCGTCATCGACATCGGCACGCACAAGACCGCCAGCCTGCTCGGCCAGGTCATCGACGGCAAGGCCCGCATGCTCAGTTTCAGCGAGCGCCGCACCGACGGCGTCGTCAAAGGCACCGTCACCGACCTCGAGAAGCTCACCCACTGCGTGCATGAGGTCGTCAACGACATCGAGCGCGGCTCCGGGCGGGCGGTCGAACAGGTCTATCTCTCGTTGTCCGGACCGGCCGCCGAAGGCGAGCGCGTGAAGGGCTTCATCGCCGTGCCCGCGCATGACGGGAAGGTCACCGCCAAGGACGTCGCGGACGCCGTCGCCTCGGCCAAGCGCCTCGAGCCCCCGGCGGGGCGCAGCACGCTGCTGTACATGCGTCAGCCGACGATGCTGGACAACCGTCCCGTCGGCAACCCGGTCGGCATGACGGGCAAGCGCCTCGAGGTGAACTTCTGGCGAGTGACGATGGAAGAAGGCAACATGCGCATGCGCGTGGGCATGGTCAACGGCCTGAGCATCCGCGTGCGCGACTTCATCCTCGCCAGCCACGCCGCCGCCTGCGCGACGGCCAGCGACGCGGACAAGCAGGGCGGGGTGCTCGTGATCGACATGGGCGCCGGCACCACCGACTGGATCCTCTACTACAAGGAGCACATCCTCTGCGCGGGCTCGATCCCCGTGGGCGGCGAGCACCTGACCAACGACCTCAGCGTCGCGTTGCGCATCAGCCGCGAGACGGCCGAGGACCTCAAGCAGCGTTTCGGCTCGGCGCTCCACCGCGAGACCGACGTCAACCAGACCATCTGGAAGGACGGCGACAAAGGCGTGGGCGACCAGCAGTTCAACCGCGGCACGATCACCCAGGTGCTCTCGCTCCGCTACCAGGAGACGATCGAGTTCGTCCGCAAGGACGTGCTCCGGCGCCTCGAGCAGATCTTCCCCGGCCACGCCGTCCGCCTCGACCAGAACATGATCCCGTCGGGCGTGATCCTCACCGGCGGTTCGGCCAGCCTCGCCGACGCGGCCGAGGCGGTCCAGCTCGTGACCGGCGTCTCGGCCCGCGTCGGCGTGCCCGACTTCGAGAACGAATCCCTGCGGAAGCCCGAGTATGCGGGCGTCGTCGGCCTCATGACCGCGGCCTTGGCCGACGCCCCGCCGGCGGTCGTCCGACCGCGCGGCTTCCTCGCCCAGGTCAAGGCGCTCTTCCGCCTCTGAGATGGCCACGCCCGCTTCCATCCTGCTGGTCGGCCTCGGCGGCGCCGGCTGCGCCATGGTCACCCGGCTTTCGGCCCAGCTCCCCGCGGAGGTCTCCGTGGCCCTGTTCGACACCGACGCGCGCGCCTTGGCCGCCGGCGGGCCCGGCACGAGCCTGCAGCTCGGCCGCGCGCAGACGCGCGGGATGGGCACCGGCGGCGAGGCCGCCCTCGGCACGGCTTCCGCCGAAGCGGAGGAGCCCGCCCTGCGTCGTCTGTTCACCGGCGTGCCGGTCGTCGTGCTCGTGACCGGCCTCGGCGGCGGCACCGGCAGCGGCGCCGCCGCGACGGTCGCCGGCTTCGCGGCGGAGACGGGCGCCACCGTGCTCGCCTTCGCGACGATGCCTTTCTCGCATGAAGGCGAACGCCGGATGCGCCAGGCCAACGAGGCCGCCGTCAAGCTCGGCCAGAAGTGCCATGGACTCGTCGTGGTGCACAACGACCTCCTCCTGCAGCAGGTGGCGCCGGACGCCCCGTTGTCGGAATCTTTCGCCGCCGCCGACGCCTGGGTGGGCGGAGCCTTGCGCGGGCTCGCCAGCGCGTTCGCGCCCGGCGCGCTCATCGCCGTCGATCCCGCCTCGTTGCGCTCGCTGCTCTCGACGCCCGGTTCGCCGACGCTCTTCGCCTTCGGCGTGGGCGAAGGCGAAGGCGCCGCGATGAAGGCCGCGCGCGCCGCCATCGAATGCCCGCTGGCGCACGCGCCCGGCGCCGTGGCCAAGGTCGCCTCGCTTTTCGTGCACGTCGCCGGCGGTACCGCCATGACCTCGACCGAGGCCTTCGAAGCGGTCGCCGCGGTCCGCATGCGTTTCGGCGGCGAGACCTCCACGATCCTCTGCGCGCGCGTCGAACCCGCGCTCGGCGACCGCATCGAAGTCTCGGTGCTCGGCGCTTCGCTGCCCGCGCCCAAGCCCCCGGCCAAGCCGAAGAAAGGCGGGAAAGGCGAGGACCCTGCGCAGCCGATCTTCGAGTTCGCGACGGAGGAGTCGATGCGCCGCGGCCTGTTCGGCGGCACGCCGATGACCTTCATCGACGGTCAGGACGTCGACGTGCCCGCGTATATCCGCAAGGCCGTGCGCCTGCCGCCGGCGCCCTGAAGTTCGCTTCCCGGTTGCGCCCCGGCCGGGTCCTCCTACGTTCGGCCCTATGCCCGCGTTCGATGTCGCCGCCTGCCGTAAGGACTTCCCGATCCTGGGACGTTCCGTGCGCGGTCGCCCGCTGGCCTACCTCGATAACGCGGCCACCTCCCAGAAGCCCTGGGTGGTCATCAAGGCCCTGGAGCGCTATTATTCCGACCAGAACGCCAACGTCCATCGGGGCGTCCATCTCCTGAGCGAGGAAGCCACCACGGCCTATGAGGCCGCCCGCGGTTCCGTCGCGAAGTTCCTCGGCCTCAAGGACACCCGGGGCTGCGTCTTCGTGCGCGGCGCCACCGAGGGCATCAACCTCGTGGCCGAGTGCTGGGGCCGGACCAACCTCAAGGCCGGCGACGAGATCTTGCTCACCCATCTCGAGCACCACGCCAACATCGTGCCTTGGCAGGTCATCGCCGAGCGGACCGGCGCCAAGGTCGTCGTCACGCCCGTCACGCCGCGCGGCGAGGTCGACCTCGTGGCCTTCAAAGGACTGCTTTCCGCCCGCACCAAGCTCGTCGCCTTCGCGCACGTCTCCAACGCGCTCGGCACCGTCAATCCCGCCGCCGAGATGACGCGTCTGGCCAAGGCCGCGGGCGCGGTGGTGCTCATCGACGGCTGCCAGGCCGCCGCGCATTTCAAGGTCGACGTCCCGGCGCTCGGCTGCGACTTCTACGCCTTCTCCGGCCACAAGACCTTCGGGCCGACCGGCATCGGCGTGCTCTGGGGTCGTCCTGAACTGCTCGACGCCATGCCGCCTTACCAGTTCGGCGGCGACATGATCCGCAAGGTCGACTTCGCCGGCACCACTTTCCGCGAGGCACCTGAACGTTTCGAAGCCGGCACGCCGGACATCTCCGGAGCCATCGCCCTCGGCGTCGCCTTGGAATACGTGATGCCGATCCAGGAAGCCGCCCATGCCCATGAGCAGGTGTTGCTCGCCGCAGCCAACGAGCGTCTCGAGGCCATCAAGGGGCTGACCATCGTGGGCGAAGCGCCTGAGAAGGTCGCCGTCATCTCTTTCAACCTCGAAGGCGGCCACCCGCACGACGTCGGCACGTTGCTCGACGCGGACGGCATCGCCATCCGCACGGGGCACCATTGCTGCATGCCGCTGATGAAGCATTACGGACTCAGCGGCACCGCCCGCGCTTCGTTCGCGTTCTACAACACCCTCGAGGAAGTCGACCGCCTGGCCGTCTCGCTCGAGAAGGCGCGGAAGATGATGGCCTAAGCCTGAGGCTTGGATCCAAAGAAAAGGCCCCGGTGACGGGGCCTTTTTCGTGGAGAGGTCAACGCAGGTCAGTCCAGCTTCTGGCCTTCCTTGAGGAGGATTTCCCGCAGCTTCGCGTAGTCGACGTCCTGGACGGCGAGGGAGCCGTCGATGGCGAGGGCCGCGGCGGCGCCGGCGCTCTGGCCGAGGATCATGAAGACCGGCTCCATGCGTGAGGAGCCGAAGGCCGGGTGGGTGGAGGAGATGACCGTAGGGACGAGCAGGTTGACGCACTCGCTCTTCTTCGGCCGGATCGCGCGATAACTGATGCGGTAGGGCTTCGGCACCGCGTAGTCGAACTGGCCTTCGACACCGACCATGTCGCCCTGCCAATCGCGCTGGGCGTCGGTGATCTCTTCGGGCTTGGAGGTGCGCAGGTGGGTGATGTGGGCGTCCTTGGCCGTCTTGTAGACGATCCGGCGCACGACGTGCGAATCCATGATGAAGCTGCCGAGGCCGACCGAGTCTTCGACCTTCGTCTTCCCGAGGCAGTCATGTTCGGTGAGAACGTAATCCCCGCGGAGGCGGCGGCCTTCACGCACGTAGAGTTCGTGAGGCCAGCCGGCGGTCTCGGGGAATTCGTTCTTCGGTAGGCCGAACTTCGCCACACGGGCGCGGAGCTCGGCGGGGATGCTCGGGTCGTTGGCGAGGAAGTAGAGGTACCCCTGCTGGTAGTTCACGTGGTCCTGGAAGATCTTCTCACGTTCCTCGTAGGTGCCCTCGGCCCAGCCGAAACTGCCGCCGACGTAGTCCAGCGAGACCGGTCCGGCGCTGTTGCAGTCGCCTTCGTTGAGTTTCAGCGGGCCGCGGGAGTAGACGAGGTTCCACCAGGTGGAATCAGGCGCCGCGTTCACGTAGCGCTTCAGCAGCTCGTACCGGGCGGGACGGTAATCGGCCGGCTTGGGCCAGGGCAGGGGGTCCTTCTTCGTCGCGAAGACGCGGAAGCAGAAGGGCTGGTAGCGCTTATCGGCCTTGCCGTGTTCTTCGGCGGCGTACGGCGTGCCGTCGACGCCTTCGATGACGCCGCTGCGGGGGTCGCCGGGGACGACATAGGGGTCGACGCGCCACTGGAAGTTATGAGGCGAGGAGCGTGCGCCGATCTGGATGCCGTTGAGCTTCTCGCCGAAGTCGGCGTTGGCTTCGCGGCCGGCGACCTGCGAGACCCCCGCGCGGGCCATCAGGTCGCCTTCGTAGGTGGTATCGAGGAAGACCTTGCCGCGGGCGCTGTTGCCGTTCTCGAAGACGAGCCTCGTGAGGCGGTCGCCCTGCTTCTCGACCTGCGCAAGGCGGTGTTCGAAGAAGACCGGGACGTCGAGGTCGGTGAGCATCGTCAGGAAGAGCGTCTCGACTTCGGCGGGGCTCTGGACCTGCTTCTTGAAAAAATCGAGGAAGACCGTCTTCGCCATGCCGCCGATGGATTCCTTCTTGCCGTAGTCCACGTCGCTCAGGCCGGAAGAGGACATCCCGCCGACATGGCGGCGGAAGACGAAGATGGCCGCCGTCTTGCCCATCTTCCTGGCCTGGCAGGCGGCGGAGACCGCGGCGGGGCTGGCGCCGTAGATCACGACGTCGAAGTCGTAGGTCTTCGGCTCGGCGACCTTCGGCACGGGATAGTAATACTTCAGCCCCGGATTCGGGGTCGTCGGTTTAGGCAGTTCCTTGGCGCAGAGGCTGGCGGTGGCGGCCAGAAGCAGGAGGCTGGGTAGGCGGGTAAGGCTCATGGGGGTAGGTAGGACGGGTGTTGTGGTATCAGCGCAGGGTCAGGACCGGCGCAGAGAGGGTTGGGTGTTGGTTGCCGGCGAAGCCGAGCACAAGTCCGCCGGGTTGTTCGATGCGGCTTTCCCGGACGATCACCAGCGTAAGCAGGCGGTTACGATCCCGGGCGAACACGGCTTCCAGTCCCGAGAGCGGGATGGTCACGGTGCCTTGTTGGACGCCGCGCGGAATCGTCGTCTCGCCGAGCCGGGCCGCCTGCGTCGTATCCACTTGCCCGGCGTCGGCATGGAACGCCGGTTGATTTTCCCAGCTAAGATTGGCGGCGGACCAGTCATCGGCTTGGTCGGCGGTCACGGCGTAGGCGACCAGTCGGGCATCGCCGCCGCGGGAGGCGAAGCCGAAACCTGACGGGGCCAACTGGAGGCGGAGTTCGCCGGAACGCAGTGTGGTGACCGCTCCGGCCTGACTGAGGTCGAAACGGAGCACGATCTTGCGGCCGTAACCCGGCTCCGCGCAGTGCTTCAGCAGCAAGAGCTCCGACGAGCGATGGGAAGTCGTGGCGGATTCCGTCACCGTCGCGGCCGCCCCGCGCCCATCGCGGCTCGAGGCCATGTAGGCGGAGGGTATCCCTTCAGGGTCGCTCGGCCGTAGCGTGGGCTCGGCTTCCAGGCGGGTGGCGGGAAGGAGTTTCTGCGGCGTGATCGCGGCCGTCTCTTGAGTGGTCAGACGTACCGGAGGCAGGCCATTGGCGTGGCGTAGTTCGACTTCGCCCTGTATCACATGGACTTTCGCATGCCCGATGCCATCCGCGCTCAGGCCGAAGTCGGTGCCATGGTCAATGAGCGTGGCGGCCTTGGTGAGGACGGTGAAGCCGCGTGCTTCGGCCGGGACGTGGGCGACCAAGGAGCCGCGATGGAGCCGGCAGAGGTTCGGTCCGAGGAGTTCGAGTTCGGCCCGGCCTTCGAGCGTGACGTCGGCGCCAGAGGCGAAGCGGAGCTGGGCGAGCCCATCCGTGAGCCGGAGGATGCCGACCGATAATCGGCTGCCGGGCGCCGTCGGGAGGGTGCTGTTCTCCCAGCGGGCGGAGCGAGCTTCGATCATCTCGGCGCAAGGGGCTTCATAACGGAGGGCTAGCCAGGCCGTGATGGCGATGGCCAGGACGGCGGCGACCCCGGCGGCCAGCCGCATCCTGCTGGGTCGACGCTCGGCCTGCGCGGCCAGACGGGCGGAGGCGCCTAAGGCATGGAGTGCGAGCGAGCCGTCCACGTTCAGGTAGTCGCGGAAGCGGGCACGTAGGGTTGGGTCGTTGCGAAGGGCCTCTTCGAGGGCGCGCAGGGCGGGCTCGTCGGCGGAGCCGTCGGCGTAGGCTCGGATTAGTTCCCAGCGTGGGTCTTCAGGGTTCAGGTCCATCCTTGTTGGGAAAGCAGGTTGCGGGTGCAGGTGGTGAGGGCTAGGCGCAGGCGATGCAACCGCTTGTAGGTAGCGTCGACGCTGCCGCCGAAATCGGCCGCCAGTTCGTGCACGCGCTTTTCGCCGGAGTACGCGGCATCCAGGAAGCGGCGTTGGTCCTCGGGCAGCCGGGCGACGCAGTTGATCAGGGCGGCGCGCTGGGCGGCGAGGCGGTCGGCGTCGGCCTCGGCTTCGGCGGCGAGGAGTTCCGTGAGGTCGCCGGCGAAGACCCGCCGCTCACGTCCACGGTCGCGCTGCCAGGCCAGCACCTTCATCTTCGCCACGCCGAACGCCCAGCCGCGGAAATCGCGCGACTCGTCGTATTCACCGAACTTCCGCCAGAGCACGATGGCGACCTCCTGCATCACGTCGGCCGCATCGGCGGCGGACGGGACGAGCATGCGCACGAAGGCGCGTACCGCGGGCTCATGCACCGAGTAGTGGCGGAGGAAGGCGTCGTGCTCGGGTGGCAGGGGCGCGGCCATGCTTTGGATATACTTTCCATCACTCGTCTGGTTTGGACAAAATTTTCCGGAATATTTCAGGCCCGGGCTGGACGGGTCCTTCCGGGTCGGCCAGCGAGCGACGTAGCACGTCGAGGATACCTTGGACCTCCCAGTTCCGGGCCGTGCCGGTCAGGCCGACGAGTCCCCGTGCTTCCTGAATGTCGTCGGGGTGATGTCCCGGGGGCCAATCGAGCCAGCTCCGGTCGAGGGAGTGCCGGGCATCCTGCAGCAAGGGGAGCAGGGCGTTGATGCAGAGGGTGTCCGCGCGTCCGTCGGAGAGCAGGCAGGCGAAGACCTCGTCGATCAGCCGACGGCGGGCGGACTTGAGGGGCGAAGAGGGCAGGGCGATGGCCCAGTCGCGCAGGCGTTCACGCCAGTCGGGCCGTCGTCGGTGGAGCTCGAGGTATTGGGCGAGCCGGCGGTGCGGGTGGCCGGCCGGGCGAAGGCCACGCAGGCGCCACCGTCCGCATTTCTCCATGTAGAGCGCGTCGAGTCCGAGGACGAGCATCTCCTCCGGCGGATGGCTGCGGGCCAGTTCGGACATCGGGGCGCGGTTGCCGCCGAGGCCGAGGGCTTCGACGAAGAGCTCATGGCAGGCGGCGTCCCAGCCGACCTCCTTCACCCGGGCCCGGGCGTGCTTGGTCTTGTTGCGGAAACGTTCGAGGGCGCGACGGCGCAGGCCGAGCACCAGGTTCGGTTCCGCGGCGAGCACGCGGCGGGCGACTTCTCTCGAACGGCCGCGCAGTTCGAGGAGGGCGTCTTCTTCGGCGAGGTCCTCGAGATCGCGCGGCAGGTAGGGCAGCAGCACCACCGTCTCCGGGCGGTGACCCGAGTGTGTCGTCACGTCCTTCGTGCCCGGAAGCAGCACCGCGTGGAGGATCACGCCGACGAAGTGCGGATCGCGGTCATGGCCATGGGCGTTCCAGTCGGCGCAGCGCAGGTGGATCTCGATGTCGCCGCGGAGCCGTCGGCCGTCGACCAGGATTTCCGCGCCCAGGAAGTCGGGACCCGCGCCCCGGTTCCAATCGCCCGGATGGAGGATCTCGATCGTCGCGCCGGAAGCGGCGGCCATCGGACCGCGGACTTCGCCGGAGGCCCAGAGGCGTTGGATGGCGCGTTCGCCGATGGCGAAGGGGCCGTAAGGGCCGTCGATTTCCTCGACGCGGACGCAGGTGCTCATGCGCGCATCCACGCCGAATACCGCGCGCATGGGAAATCAGGAGAAAGCCCAAGGGTTAAGCACCGAATCCGCTTGAGGGAAGACCCCAGCCGCCGTTGAATCCCGCTTACGGAGAGGTGGCAGAGTGGTCGATTGCAGCTGACTTGAAATCAGCCGAGCCGCAAGGCTCCGGGGGTTCGAATCCCTCCCTCTCCGCCAGTTTAAAGGAGGACCTGTGGGCCTGAGGACAAGAGGGCACGGAGGTTCGGAGGGATGAGAACCCTTGGGTTCGGCGATGGCCGCCAGGCCGAGCAGGCGATGCCATCGGCATCGGGCCGTCAGGCCTGCAGCGAAGCGCAACCAATCCCTCCCTCTCCGCCAGTCTAAAGGAGGACCTGCGGGCCTGAGGACAAAAGGGCACGAAGGTCCGGAGGGATGAGAACCCATAACCATGCCGGGTATGGGTTGCTCTCGTTCATAGATGCGCGACGATCTGCTGACGATGCCTGCAGCCGAGAATTCACACGGAGCCCCGCAGCCGGCGGTTTCGCTGGTGCGGATGCTGGTCGGTGAGGTGAAGGTCTTGGGGACGTTGCCGGAGGGCCCGGTGCTGCTATGCGGGAATCATAACAGCTATCGGGACGTGTTCCTGTTCGGGATGATCCGTTCCTCGGCCCGGCTGTTGGTCCATCCGTTGGTGTTCTCCTTCCCGTTCCTGAAGAGGTGGGCGCTCCGCTGGGGCTTCGTCCAGGTCTCGATCGATGATGCCGTGGCGTTGTTGAGGCAGGGACAGACGGTGGCGATCTGTCCGACGGGGCTCGTCGAAGCCTTGGGTTACGCCGAACTGCCCTTCAGGACCGGCGCGGTGCGCATCGCCCAGCGGGCCGGCGTGCCGATGGTCCCGGTCTATTTCCATTACGGAAATTACCCCGGCCGCTGGGTGACGCCGTTATCGATCACGGTTCAGAACATGATCCTCTTCTGCCTCTGGCCGTTTTACCGACGGGGCGTCACGATCGTCATCGGCGCGCCGATGGACCCGGCGGGAGACGTAAAAGGACGCACCGTTGATTTGCAGTCGGCGGTCGGTCGACTGCGGAGCGTATTCGAGCAGGGCGATCAGCGCGCGTCGACCCGATGTCCGCCCGCATGACTTGTTCACATTGTGAATAAGTCATGGGGACTTCGGTCGCATAACGGCTGATTTCGCGGAGGCGGTCCAAGGCCTAGTTTAATCACGCTTGCCATATTCCCCAGGGAAGACTCAACCCACGACCTTTCATCATGAAACTACCCAAGCTGTCCGTCCCGCGTGCCTTCCTCCTCGCCGCCGCCGTCGCCGCCACTCCGGTCCTGCGTGCCGTCAACCTCGATGTCGTCGTCGAAGACGGCAACAACCAAGGAGGTTTCATGATCGACGGGCTGGGGAATAACTTCGGTTCCGCGGGAGTATCGACGATCTACACCAACTACTACACCGAAGGCGGCGCGGGCTCCGGCGGCGGCGCCGGTCTCGGCGGCGTCTTCTTCGTGAACCAAGGTGCTGCGCTCACGCTCACCAACGTCAGCTTCAAGTCCAACACCGTGAAGGGCGGCGAGGCGGGAAGCAATCCCCCCAAGACCATCGGTGGCTTCGAAATCGCGCTGTTCGAGAAGCGTTCTTCCGTCGGCGAAGTGCCGGCTTTCAACATCAAGCCCAACCTCAGCGTCAGCGGCGGCAATTACGTCTTCGACAGCGTCACCCTTTCCGGCACGAACAAACTGATCAAGGCCGGCAGCCTGGCTGATTTCGGCGACGGCTACTCCCAGAACAAGATTTCCACGATCAACGGTACGGCCGTCACTTTCCAGAATCAGGTCGTCGTCGACGCGTCGGATGTGACGAGCGCCGTCGGATCGGTGACCAACGGCTCCACCACCATCGCGGTCAACGCCGCCGATAATTTCACCGCATCGGATTTCCCCTTCGGTTCGACCGTCGTCGGTCTCGCCATCCCGACCGGCGCGGTGGTCACCGAGGTTGTCCTGAACGCGGATAACAAAGTCGTCGGCGTCAAGATCGACCAGCCCGCCACCGGCACGGGACCGATCAGTTTCGATACCGTCGACGTCTCCAAGTTCTCCGCCTCCCAGTTCCAGGCGGGCGCCACTTCCAACCAGATCGTCCTGAACGCCTCCAGCATGGGTCTCGTCGTGGGCATGACCCTGACGGGAGAGGGTGTCCCCGCCGGTACGACCATCACCGCGATCAACGGCAACAACGTCACGCTTTCCCAAGGCATCAACACCATCGCTTTCGACGCCAGCCTGCCGGTGGCCGACGTCGGCTCGTCGACCCTCCGTCTGGCTTCTCCGGACTCCCGTATCGTCGTGGGCATGTCCTTCAAGGGCGATGGTTTCGCGCCTGGCACCGTGGTCACCGCCGTCGCTCCCGATGGCACCGTCACCCTGAGCGCGCCCTTGACCGCCGTGCCTGAGTCCGTGACCGCTTCGACCATCGTCGGCCGCTCCGGAAGCACCCTCACCCTCCTTTCCACCGCCGGCCTGACGGTCGGCATGGAGCTCGTCGGCGAAGGCATCCCCGAAGGCACCGTGATCAGCTCGATCTCCGGCAACCAGATCATCCTCAGCAACGCCACCACCGGCGACGTCACCAGCCTGCAGGCCGTCTCGACGCTGCGAAAGGGCGGTTCGCTCAACGGCATGTCCGGAGATGCCGCCGGCTCGAACGGCCGCAACGGCTTCAGCGGCCGCGCCGGCTCCGCCTGGCTGAATGAAGGCGAAGGCCAGGACGGAACCAACGGCTATTTCGCCGGTGCCGGCAACGGCGGCGTCGGCGGCGACGGGGGCAACGGCGGCAACGGCAGCAACGGCATGCCTTACAACAACTCCCTGAACAAGGCCATCGTCGACTCCACCTTCTCGATCATCGCGGACACCGTGGAAGCTTCCTCGGCGTTCGGCGACATCCCGATTCCCAAGGTCCAGGAAGGCATGTTCAAGGTGACCGCGGTCATCCTTGAGACCGTGAACTTGGCTGAGCACATCGCCAACCTCACGCTCTGGAGCATCGACCTCAGCAACGGCCTCGTTACCCGCGGCGGCGCGGGTGGCGACGGCGGCGAAGGCGGCGCCGGCGACGAATTCTTCGGCGGTGGCGCCGGCGGTGCCGGCGGCCGTGGTGGCGAAGGCGGTCTTTCCCATGTCGACGGCGGCGACGGCGGCAGCGGCGGCAAGGGCGGCGCGGGCGGCTTCGGCGCCGGCGGCGGTCTCGGCGGCGCGGCCGGCGAGGCTGGTTCCACCGGTCAGGGTACGGGCGGCGACCCCGGAGACGGCGGCGACGCCGGTTTCGGTGCCGGCGCAGGTTCCCGCGGCGACGGCCTCTACGGCCAGGGCGGTTCCGGTCTGGGCGGCGCCATCTTCGTGCGCACCGGCGGCACCCTCACCATCACCGGTGACAGCTTGTTCGAAAACAACGCCGCTCTCGGCGGCTCCAGCAACAACCAGGGCGAATCCGGCCAGGCCGGCGGCACCGACCTCTTCGTCATGAAGGGCGCGGATGTCCTCCTCGCTCCCGGTCACGACAACGTCGTCCGCTTCGAAGGCACGATCGGCGACGACAGCCAAGGCACCCTTGACGGCGCGGCTTACGCTTCCGGCGCGGGCGCCGAGATTCGCATCGGCGTGGGCGGCCTCGTCCAGTTCGCCGGTGAGAACACCTACACCGGTCGCACCCGCATCGAAGGCGCGACCCTCCAGGCCGACGACGGCTTCGGCATCCACGTCAACAGCCACATCCACTTCGCGGGCGCCGGCACCAACGGCAACATGCTCGCGCGCAATGGCAACGCCGGCGTGATCCTGACCTCGGGCGAGTTCGTCCGCCGCGTCGGCACGCTCTCCCACCAGATTTCCTGGTCGGGTGCGGGCGGTTTCGCTTCGGCCTCCGAAGACGGCCTCACCCTGAATTTCGGAGCCCTCTCCGGTTCCGCCGGGCAGACGCTCTTCTGGAATTCCTCGGCCCTCGCCGACAACGCCGTCCTGGTCTTCGGTTCCGACTTCTCGCAGGGATCCGTCACCTTGGTGAATGCGATCAACCTGAACGGACGCACCGGACGTGTGGTCTCCTACGGTGACTCCGATGAAGCTTCCGGCACGGTCAACCTCTCCGGCGCCATCTCCAACGGCGACTTCGACATCGGCACCACCGGTTATGACGGCGCCGTCTACCTCACCGGTCGTAACAGCATCACCAATCTCCGCGTCCGCAGCGGTCTCGTCAGCACCCTGGGCGGAGGTCGTCTCTTCAGTTCCTCCGTGGGCGGTAACCTCACCGTGACCGGCGGTTCCGTCATGCTGCAAGGCGCCGAGAAGATCAACAACCTCAGCGTCTCCTCCGGAGCTTCCTTGGCCGCCTCCGGGGCGATCGAAGGCGCGGACCTCGTCAACGACGGCGTCCTCTCCTTCCTGGGCGGCGCGACCTACACCGGCAGCGTCACCAACCGTTCGGGTGCGGTCCTCAACCTCTTGTCCAATGTCGTGCTCGGCGGCACCTATGACAATCAGGCCTCCGGCATCACGAACCTCTCGGGCGACCTGACCGCCCAGAGCCTCGTGCAGGACGGAGCCCTCAATGTGATCGGCACCCCGGCGAATCGCACCCGCACCCTGACGCTTTGGAACGGCCTGACGGGCAGCGGTGCCATCAACCTCATCGAAGTCAATTATGACGACAATGGCACGCCGTCGACGTTTGACTCCGGCCTCATCATCGCCCAGGCGGGTAATACCACCTTTGCCGGCTCGATCGGCGGTGGCGGCGCGGTCACCAAGACCGGCGCAGGAGAGCTCACGCTCACCGGCGTCAGCGCCTTCGACGGCGGCTTGGTCGTCGCAGGCGGTACTTTGACCCATGATGGCGGTTCTTTGTCGAACTCCCTGCCCATCACGGTCCGTAACGGCGCCCGTTTCAACGCGCGCCGGACCGACACATACGGTTCCCTTACCGCTGACCTTGGCGCACGGGTCGATGTCGAGGCCGACCTCGCCTTCACCGGCGGTGTCACCAACAACGGTACGGTCAATATCACCCGTAGCGGCACCACCGGGCTGGTCATGGCCGGCGGTCTCTCCGGAACGACGGGCGTGATCAACGTCCAGAGCGTGACCGGCGGTCTCGTCATCGATCAGGCGGGTAACTCCACCTACTCCGGCTCCATCGTCGGCAACGGCGCCCTCGCCAAGAACGGCGCAGGCACGCTGACCCTCGCGGGCTCGGCCGGCTCCCTCGACCTGGCCGGAGGCGTCGTGGTCAACTCCGGCGTGCTCGCCCTCGACGGCGCGGGCATCCTCGACGGCGACCTCGATCTCCTGATCAACGGCGGCGGCACCCTGCGTCTCGTCTCCGGTAACCAGAACGCCCGTTCTCTGGCCGGTACCGGGATCATCGACCTCGGCGCCAGCAACCGTCTGACCGTCGCCGAAGGCGGCGAATTCTTCGGTTCTGTCATCGGTAACGGCGTGCTCGACATCGGCGGCGGCGATTTCGTCGTCAGCAACAACATCACCTCGACCGAAGGCACGTTCAACGTGGCCCCCGGAGCCTCGACCACCATCGCCAGCGGCGCCGAGCTCGAGTTCCCGGACATCAACGTCGAGAACGGAGCCGAACTGGACGTGCTGGGCACCATCACCGCGGAGACCACCACGGTCCAGAGCGGCGGCACACTGCACCTCGGCAGCAGCGATGGCTCCCAGACGGGAACCGTCGTTTCCGATCGCACGGACATCCGCGGCATCCTGAGCGGCGTCGGTTCGCTGTCCGGCGATGTCAATGCCCTCGCGGGCGCCAACCTGCGCCCCGGCAATTCGCCCGGTATCCTGAACTTCGTCAACCTGACCCTCGGTAACCTCTCCGTCACGGAGCTGGAAATCGACGGAACGGCGGGAGCGGGCGTGAATCCCAACGGGCACGACCAGATCCAGGTCTCCGGCACCCTCGCCATCCAGACGGGCGCCACCGCCCAGATCGTCAACTCCACCGCCTTCGAATTGAACCTCGGACAGCAGATCAAGGTCCTCTCGTTCGCCGAGGGCGCGATCTCGGGTCAGTTCTCCACCGCCGTGCAGTCCGGCTTCGCCCGCGAAGTCGTGCTGAACCTCGCCACCGGCAACGTCGTGGGCATGGGCCCGGCCGGTCACTCGGCCTTCGTCGCGGCCCTGGCTCCTGACCTGAACCAGCAGCGCATGCTGACCGACCTGATGGTCGAGGACAACGGCGGCGTCGAACAGTACTACGGCGGCAAGCTCATCGAACGTCTGGCCACCGCGGTCGCGACGGGCGGCGACACCGACCGGGTCTTCTCCCTGGCCTCTCCGGAGCGCCACGTGGCCCTGCTCGACAACGTGCGCAGCTCGCTGTTCGCCACGCTGATGAACCTGCCCTCCGAAGCCCGCGAAGGCTGGAACTACCGCTACACCAACCGCACCCAGCAGAGCATGGTCGACGGCACCTACTCGGAATACCGTCTCGCCTCCAACGGCGGTTCCGTCGACTACACCCACAAGCTCGCGAACTCGTTCGTCAGCGCCACCGTGGGTTATGACGACGGCCGCGCGACCGGCACCGGCTACCGCGCCGAATCCAACGGCGTGAACCTCGGCGTCTCCTGGAGCCTCCCCGTGGCGTCCATCAAGGGTCTCACCCTCGGCGTCCAGACCGGCATGTCGTCGTTCACCAACGACGTCCGTCGCGACACCGCCACGACCTCCGCCGTCGCCAGCAACGTCGACTCGGACAGCTCCGCCTTCGGCTTCAGCATCGATTACGTCCGTCCGATCGACAAGCTGAACCTGGCCCTCGGCCTCGACGTGGTCTCCTACCAGACCCAGGTCGATGCCTTCACCGAGAACAACCCGGGCAACCTGCTCGATTCGCTCGACGTGCACGAACAGAAGAACAGCGGGACTGCGTTCGTCGCCACCGTCGGTCTCTCCGGAAAGTATTCCGAGCAGCTGACCCTTGGTGCCGATCTCCGCCTGACCGCCTTCGGTTCCGATCGCGAGCACATGGTGACCGCCAACGTCGCCCCCGAATCGACCGCCTTCACGGTCGGTCACGAAGGCGTCGGTCGCTCGATCTTCGGCATGGGCTTCTCGGCCGAGTATCAGCTGAGCGAAGCTTCCTCGCTGGGTCTGAGCCTGCGCGTCGAAGGCGATGGCTCGCTGGGCGACGGCTTCCGCGGCGACCTCAACTACCGCCGCCGCTTCTGATCGGCCTAGGGATGCTTCATCAAGGCCCTTCCGCAAGGAAGGGCCTTTTTTGTGCCCGACGGCGTCAGGTCGCCGGGTGCTCGCGTGATGCGTCGGACGAGGGTGGGGGGTCGGCAGGCCGCCGACCAGCCCCGCTTCCTTTTCCGCCGCAATAATGACCTATTCCGCTCAATCGGTGCGAAAGGGTTGAAGACCAAGGACGGTCGGGGGAACATTCGGCGTTCTCCCGCCGTCTTTGATTCACCCCATGAAAACCCCAACCGTCGCCGCCGTCCTGTGCGCTTTTCTGTCCGTCTTCGGGCTTTCCGCGCAGAGCAAGCAAGCGGTCGCCAAGATCATCCTGCCGCCGGAGCCCGTCGCGCAGGCCGTCACCCAGAAGATCGACCTGCTCGAGCTCTTCCGCAAGGGGGAGTCCGAACTCTTCGTCAACCCCAAGGCTGACATCGCCGGCGACCCCAAATCCGTCTTCAAGTTCGGTCCGGACGGCGACTTCGTCGTGAGCGGGGAAGGTTACGGAGCCATCACCACCCTCGGCGCCTACCGCGACTACCATCTCGTGATCGAGTTCAAGTGGGGTCAGAAGACCTGGGGCAAGCGTGAAAGCCGTTCCCGCGACAGCGGCATCCTCGTGCACTGCTACGGTCCCCAGGGGGCCGTGGGCGGCAACTGGATGGCGAGCATCGAGGCCCAGATCATCGAAGGCGGCGTGGGCGATATCCTCGTCCTCTCGCCCAAGCTGGGGGACGGCACCGTGCTGCTCTCCTCGCTCTCCGCCGAAGTCGGCCGCGACCGGGACAAGGAGAAGGTCTGGACCCCCGGCGCTCCGCGCGAGACCATGACCGGGGGCCGCCTCAACTGGTCCAAACGGGATCCCGACTGGAAGGACGTCGTCGGTTTCCGCGGCAAGGACGACGTCGAGTCGCCTTTCGGGCAGTGGACGCGTTTCGAGGTCATCGCCAAGGGCGACACCCTGCAGTATTTCGTCAACGGCGTGAAGGTGAACGAGGCCTTCGACGTCAAACCCAGCCAGGGACGTCTCCAGTTGCAGACCGAAGCCGCGGAGATGCATGTCCGCCGCTACGAACTCCATCCGCTCGGCGGCTTCACCGAGAAGTGGTCGCCGGCCTCGGCGGCCCGGGACGACGCGCATCCCGCGTCGGACGACGTCAAGGCGCAGGCCGCGTTCGCGGCCAAGCATGGCGACGCCCAGGAGATCCCGGGCTACGCCTTCCGTCCGTCGAAGCTCGATTTCGCCAAGGACCAGGCGCGTAACTTCTCCCTCCCTTACCGCCTCCCGGCGGGTTTTGAAATGGTCGTCGCCGCCGCCTCTCCGATGGTGGCCAATCCCACCATGGGATGCGTCGACGACCGTGGTCGCCTCTTCGTGGGCGACTCGATTGGCGTCAATTGGAGCCCGAAGAAGTTCGAGAAGGAGAACCCCGGACGTGTCGTGATGCTGGAGGACCGCGACGGAGACGGCGTGTTCGACCGCAGCACGGTCTTCGCCGACAAACTGACCGTCCCCAAGGGCGGCTGCTGGGCCGGAGGCAGCCTGTTCGTCGCCTCGCCGCCCGGGATATGGAAGTTCACCGACGCCGATGACGACGGCGTGGCCGAGCAGCGCGAGCTGGTCGTCGGCGGCTTCGAATGGACCGCCAACGGCGCCGATTGCCACGGGCCGCGCCTGCACCCGGACGGCCGCCTTTACTGGACCCATGGCCGCAAGGGTCACACCGTGAAGCAGAAGGACGGCACGCTCGTGCACGCCGGCCTCAACAGCGGAGTCTGGTCGATGAAGACCGACGGCACCGACATCCGCTGGCATGCCCTGGGCTGCGCCGACAATCCGGCCAGCATCGACTTCACCCCGACCGGCGAGATCGTGGGCACCGTCGACCTCTATTTCGGCAGCCCGCGCGTCGACACGCTCATGCAGTGGCAGCTCGGCGGCGTCTACGAGCGCCCCGACTTCCTGCGGATCATCGCGGACCTCCCGCGCACCCACGAGCGCATGCCGATCCTGAAGGAGCTCGGCCACGTCGTCCCCAGCGGCTGCTCCTTCTGGAAGAACGGCGATCGGGTCGCCCCCTCCGGTCACCCCCTTTCCTCCGCCCCGGACCATCTCAACCTCCTCGTCGCCTTCTACAACTCCAAGAAGATCGTGCGTTTCGAGCTGAAGCCTGAGGGCGCCACCTATCAGGCGACCGAGCACGAATTCCTGACCGTGGACCGCATGGGCGCGCATCTTTCCGACGTCATCGAAGCCCCTGACGGATCGTTGCTGGTCGTGGACACCGGCACCTGGTATTCGCATTGTCCTTCCAGCCTGAAGGGCGTGGCCAACGTCCCCGGAGCGATCTACCGCGTGCGCCGGACCGCGGAAGGGAAGGCCGCGCATGAGGCCGTCGCCAAGGCCCACCGTCCGTTCGCGCCCGCGCCGGTCAGGACCGACGCCGAACTCCTCGCCCAGCTCTCGTCGGCCGACCAGGCGGTCGTCCGCCGCGGCCTCGAGGGCCTGACTTTCCGTGAGGCAAGGTCTCCCGCCATCACCGAGGCCGTCCGCGGGCTCCTCTCGCGTGAGGCCGACCTGGTGCTTGAGCACGCCATCCTCACCGCCGGCATGCGGCTCGGCGGTTTCACCGCCGCCGACCTTGCCGCCGTCAAGGGGCCGGTCGCCCAGGCGCGTCTCCTGCGCATCGTCTCGCAGACCCGCGTCAAGGAGGCGGACTATGCGGACGTCCTGAAGTTCGCGGTTAGCCAGGCCGATTCCGCGGACGCCGCCTTGGCCAAGAACGCCTACCTCGCGCTGAGCAAGGCCGCCGACGCCGACCAAGTCATCGCGCCGTTGTTCGCCCGATGGCTTGCGGCGCCGGCGCCTTCCGCGACACAGGTCGCCGCTTTGGGTAAGTTCGCCGCCGCGCTGGCCGGCCAGCCGGGCGTCGCCAAGGGCATCGCCCAGATGCTGGCGCACGAGAAGGTCGCCGTCCGTCAGGCCGCGCTCCGTGCCATCGCCGCCCAGCCCGGCAAGGTGAACGCCCAGGATTGGCTCGCCTCGCTCGAAGCCCAGCTCGCCCAAGGCGCGTCGCCGCTGCTCTTGGACGCCCTCGCCCGCGTGAAGGACAAGCGCTTCGACGCTGCGCTCGACGCGGTCGCCGCCGACACGACCAAACCGTCCTCGCTCCGCCTCAAGGCGCTCCTCGCGCTCTCCGGCAGCGGCGAAGACCTCAGCGACGCCGCCTTCAAGCTGCTCACCGACCTCTTCGTCGATCCGGCGAGTCCGGGCCTGCGGATGGACGCCGCCGCGCGCCTGGCCAACACCAAGCTCACCCCGGCCCAGTGGGACGCCTACCTCGCCTTGCTGCCGAACGCCGGCCCGCTGGAGCAGAACGAACTCCTCGTCGCCCTGGCGGTGCCGCAGAACTACAAGCGGATCTCCAAGGACACCGGCCGCAAGATCGCCGTCGCCCTGAGCAAGTCCGCGATGTTGGGCACGTTCCGTCAGGACCTCGTGCGCAAGGCCTTCGGCTTCCTGCCGCGTGACGTGTACGAGATCCTCGAGCCCTCGTTCGACGCCGCCCTCGCGGCCAACGACGCCAAGCGGGAGCGCCTCGGTCCGTTGGCCTTGCTGGCGGGCAAGCAGGGCGACCCGGCCGCCGGCAAGGCCGTCTACGAATCCGGCAAGGGCGCCTGCATCGCCTGCCATAAGGTCGGCGAGAAGGGCAACGAGATCGGACCGAACCTCACCAAGATCGGCGGCATCCGCGCCGAACGTGAACTCGTGGAAAGCATCCTCTTCCCGAGCTACAATATCGCCCGCGACTACGACCTCAACTCCTTCCAGCTCACCGATGGCACGAGCGTGCTCGGCCTCATCCAGGCCCGTTCGGCGGAGGGCGTGACCATCAAGGAGGCCTCGGGTCAGAGCCGCCTGCTCGCCAACGAAGCCATCGCCTCTTCGACGCAGCTCACCACGAGCCTCATGCCGGCCGGTCTGGACGGCATGCTCACCGAGCAGGAACTGATCGACCTCGTGGCGTATCTGCGGTCGCTGAAATAAGCGAAAGCGCGAGGCGCTTTCGAGGGGGCACGTGGGCAAGTTGACACGTGGACACGGGGTAGGGTCGGGACCGCGTCACGACATAGCTGACTCGTGGTAGGGCTGACCAACTTGGTCAGCCGTGCGATTGAGCGAGGGCCCTCAACCCTACCTAAAGGCATCCAGGGCAGCACGCGGTGCTGCCGCTACCTGCGATGCATCATGATGGCCTCTTGTTTTTACCTCAGGAGCCAGAGGCTGAGTAGGGGGAGGGCGAGGATGAGGAGGCAGCCGCCGGAGCGGGGGCCGGAGTCGGCGTGGAGGTCGTGGTAGCGGTCGTCGGCCGCCTGGTTGATCCGTTCCTCGATATCGGCCTCCAGGTCAGCCGGGATGCCGCCCTCGCCGTATTCGTCGTCGGAGCTGAAGTTCTCGTCGTCGTGATCGTCTCTCATGTGGGCATGGTATGCCCGGGGGCAGGGGAGGCGCAAGGGGTCCGCCCGTCATAACAGGCTGGAGCATCGGCGGGGAATCCCCACGCTGGCGGCAGCATGGCGACCATCCTTTGCATGAAGTGGGGCAAGAAATACGGCCCGGAATACGTCAACCGTCTGCACTCCATGGTGAGCCGCCATCTGACCATCCCGCATCGCTTCGTCTGCCTCACGGACGACAAGACCGGGCTCAACGCCGGCATCGAGACCTTCCCGATCCCCAGCCTCGAGCTCCCCGCCGGCGCCCCGGAGCGCGGTTGGACCAAACTCGTCTCGTTCTCGCCCGCGCTCACCGCGCCTGGCGGCCCGGAACTCAAGGGTGACATCCTCTTCCTCGACATCGACATCGTCATCGTCGGCAACATGGACGGCTTCTTCGACCATCCGGGCGACTTCCTGATCATCCGCGACTGGCAGAAGGGCCACTACACCGGCAACTCGTCGGTCTACCGCTGGCGCGCCGGCACCTATCCGGACGTCCTCGAGTATTTCCGCGCGAACCTCGACGCCGTGCGCAAGCGTCACCGCAACGAGCAGGAGTTCCTGACCGCGCACCTCACCGCCCAAGGTAAGGTCAGCTACTGGCCCGAGACCTGGTGCCGCAGCTTCAAGAAGCACTGCGTGAAGTATTTCCCGTTCTCGCTCTGGCAGACGCCGGAGATCCCCGCCGAAGCCAAGATCGTCGTCTTCCATGGGCTGCCGAATCCGCCCGACGCGCTCATCGGCCGCAGCGGCAAATGGTATCGCCGCGTGCTGCCCACGCCGTGGATCGCGGAGAATTGGAAATAAGCGGCAGTATCGGGGACACGGGGGCACGTGGGCAAGGTGACACGGTGACAAGGGGGAGTGATAACTCAAAGGGAGACCGGAGACCGGATGATTGGCTGGGGTGTTGATGCCCTCAGCTAACTTTCCGGTTTCCGGTCTCCCTTTGAATCGGCCCCTTGTCCACGTGCCCACTTGCCCGCGTGTCCCCTCGAAGGCGCTCTGCGCCTTCGGCGCTTACTTGCTTTCGTCCGCGGCCTCGTCGTTGGCGGCTTCTTCCTTGGCCTGGGCCTGGCTGCTCAGGATGGGCTGGGCGAAGAGACGGCCGTCGGGGAGGTTGGCGATGTAGCCTTCGCCGATGAGGAACGAGAGATCCGTGAGCACCTGGGTCTTCGCGGCTTCCTCGGCGTTCTCGCCGGCGAGGGCGACGACGAGATCCTTGGCCTGCTGGGCCGGCTTGCGGTCGAGCGAGTCGAAGATCCTGGCCATCGGGTCGCTGAAGGTCGACTTCGGGTCGCGGCAGCGGCGGCGGACCGAGCAGGCGTAGGTGATGCCCTTGGAGCCCTTCTTGTAGAGGTGGAAGCCTTCCTTGCGGAGGCGGCCGCGGATGCCGTTGGCGGTGTCGAGGGGGAAGGCGCGCTGCTGTTCGAGGGCGTAGCGGACGGAATCACGGAGCGGGCCGGGATTCATCTCTTCGAGCAGGCGGCCGGCGAAGCGGACCCACGGATGGGTCTTCACCACGAGGTCCTTGCGGAAGGCCTGGAGGAAGCCGCGGGCGGCGTCGAGGGACTCGAGGCGTTCCGGTTCTCCTTCCTTGCGGTCCTTCGGCGCGTATTCGCTGCGGGTGGACATCGACTTCAGCCAGGCGTCGATCTGTTCCTGTTCGCGGACCATCTCGAGGCGGCCCTTGAAGGCGTCGAACGGCACGTTCGGGCAATGGCGGGCGTGGTGCTCGCGCAGATTCCGCTGGTAGCTGTGATGCGTCGGGGCGCCGAGCAGCTTGCCCGTCTGGGGGCACTTCGCGACCATCAGGAAGGAACCCTTGGGGGCTTCGACTTCGACTTCGACCACGTCGAAGAACTTGTCGAGGTGGCGGGACATCACGTGGGAGACCGCGTCGCCTTCGCTGAGGAAGGGATGGCCGTCGGGCACGGAGACGGCGAGCAGGGCGTCGGGGCGCTGTTCGGCTTCGAGGTGGCGGATGACGATCGAGAGACGGTCTTCCTTGTCGAGGATCAGGCGGGCGACCTCGAAGAGCTCGTAGGTCATCTTGCTCTTCTTCATCGCGCCGCCGAGGAGCTCGAACTTGGCGTCGTCGGGGAAGAACGCGCTGGCGACGACCGGACGGAAGGCCGGGGCGTCATCGTAACGGGAAGGACCACGGTCGTCACGTCGGGGGCCACGGTCATCGCGGCGGGGGCCGCCGGGGCCGGCGCCAGGGCCGTCGCGACGCGGGCCGCGGCTCTGGCCTTCGCGGGGAGGGCCGCGGCGATCGCCGCCAGGGCCGTCGCGGAAGCGCGGGCGATCGCCATCGCGCCGCGGGCCGCCGTTACCGGAGCTGACCTTTTCGGAGGGTCCGCTGACCCAGGAGGGCCCGAAACCAAGGGAAGAGAGGTCCAGTTCGAAGGACTTTTCCTTGGGAGGGTTGTTTTCGGCCGAGTCGGAGGACATTGAGGAAGTGAGCGTTTAGAAAGAAGTCCGCTTGGCAAGCATCGGCACAATCGCTTTTTACTTGCCCTCATCGTCAGGAGTTCCAGCGTGCACTTTCCTTTATTGCTCAGGTGGTGGAATGGCAGACACGCATGCTTGAGGTGCATGTGCCGCAAGGTGTCCGGGTTCAAGTCCCGGCCTGAGCACCAATTTAGGCTGGGTCGGTCCGGAAACGGGCCGGCCCTGTTTTTGGTTCACATCAAACCCGACACCCCGCAGTAGTAGGGACATGGCCACGCAGGGAAAACTCGACGTCCTCATCCTCGGCTCCGGCGGCCGGGAACACGCCTTGCTCAAGGCCTGCCTCCGCAGCCCGCGGGTGGCCAAGGTGCGCGTCGCCCCCGGTAACGGCGGCATGGCCCTCGAGGCCGAATGCCTCGACGTCGATGCGGCCGACCCCGCCGCCGTCCTCGAACTCGTCCGCCGGACCCGGTCCGATTTCGTGATCGTCGGCCCGGAAGTCCCGCTCGCCGCCGGCGTGGTCGACGCCCTCGAAGCCGCGGGTATCCCCGCTTACGGCCCGCTCGCCGCGGGCGCGCGTCTCGAGGCCAGCAAGGCCTTCAGCAAGGATTTCATGGTGCGTCACAAAGTGCCGACCGCCGCCTCCGAGACTTTCCGCTCCTTGGCTCCGGCCTTGGCATACGTGCGCCGGCAGCCTGTCCCGATCGTCATCAAGGCCTCGGGCCTGGCGGCAGGGAAGGGCGTCGTCATCGCGACCACCCATGCCGAAGCCGAGGCCGCGTTGCGCGACATGATGGAGACCAAGGTCTTCGGCGCGTCGGGCGACGAGGTCGTCATCGAGGAGTTCATGCAGGGCGAAGAGGCTTCGATCATGCTCATGGTCTGCCGCGAAGAGTATCTCATGCTGCCGCCGAGCCAGGACCATAAGCGCGTCGGCGAAGGCGACACCGGCCTCAACACCGGCGGCATGGGCGCCTATGCCCCGACGACCGTCGTCACGCCGGAGGTCGAGCGCCGTCTCCGCGAGGAGATCATCGCGCCCACGCTGCGCGGCCTCAAGGCCGACGGCATCGATTACCGCGGCACGCTCTACGTCGGCATCATGGTGACCGCGACCGGTCCGAAGGTCGTCGAGTTCAACGTCCGCTTCGGCGACCCCGAGTGCCAGGTCCTCATGCCCTCGCTCGAGACCGACCCCGTGCAGATCATGGAAGACATCGCGCACGGACGTTTCCGGCCGGCGGCCGTCAAGCTGCGCCCCGGCGCCACGATCATCGTCGTCCTCGCCGCCGGCGGTTATCCCGGCGAGATCCGCAAGGGCGACCCTATCACCTTGCCGGCGACCCTGCCGGAAGGCGTCGATATCGTCCATGGCGGCACCAAGCGCCTGCCGGACGGACGAGTCGTCACCACCGGCGGCCGCGTCCTAGGCGTCGTGGCCCATGGTCCGACCCTGCAGGAAGCCGCCCGCCGCGCCTACGCCGTCGTCCCGCAGATCCGCTACGAAGGCTGCCATTACCGTCGGGACATCGGTTATCGTCAGCTCCGCCGCGACGGGGTGCTTTGAACACTTGAACCGAGGGGCCAATCGCCCATCTTAAGGCCATGGCCGTCGAGCGAGACACCGTCACGTTTGTCTGCACAGGTAATACCTGCCGCAGCCCGATGGCGGAGGCGTTGCTCCGGGCGACCCTGACCAAGCGAGGGCAGGGGCTCGAGCGACTCAAGGTCGCCTCCTTCGGTCTCGCCGCCGAGTCCGGTCTGCCCGCCTCGGCCAACTCCGTCAAAGCCATGCAGCGCATCGGCTTGGACGTCGGCGCGCATCGCAGCCGCCTGCTCACCCAGGCCGACGTCGACCGCAGCGTGGTGATCTTCGGGATGTCCGAATCCCACCTGGCGGCCCTGCATGCCCGCTTCGACTCCCTGCCGGAGTTCGTGCTCCTGCTCCGCGACGTCCTGCCGACCGACGTCCCGCGCGACATCCCCGATCCCTTCGGCGGGCCCTATCGCGAGTATGAGGAATGCCGTGATTCCATGGTTGAAGCCATCCCGGCGATGGTGGAGTTTCTGCGGCAGAACCTCTCGCGATGACCAGCCCGCTTACGCTTTCCTTCGGCAGTGACCACGGCGGCCTCGCCTTGCGGCGCGGCCTGAGCGAAGCGCTCAAGGCGAAGGGCTACGCCATCCTCGACCGCGGCACCGAGACCGAGGCCTCGTGCGATTATCCCGACTACGCCCAGGCCGTGGGCGCCGACGTCCTCGCCGGCCGCGCGAAATTCGGCATCCTCGTCTGCACGACCGGCATCGGTATCTCCATCGCCGCCAATAAAATGCGGGGCATCCGGGCCGCCCTCGTCCAGAGCGCCGACGCCGCCGGCCTGAGCCGCCGCCACAACGACGCCAATGTCCTTTGTTTCGGGGCCAAGTACGTCGACCTCCCGACCGCCCTGGCGTGCGTGGAGGCCTTCCTGACGGCCGAATTCGAAGCCGGCCGGCATACCCGCCGCGTGGACAAGATGGAATCCTCCTGTGGATAACCCCGGCGGATTTGCCGTTGCCACGTTTCCCCTCACGATTTGCCCTTTCACCTTCCCGACATGACCGCCATCCGCCGCATCCCTCTCGCCCAGTTGGACCCTGAGATCGACCGCCTGATCAAGGCCGAGCTCAAGCGCCAGCAGACGCACATCGAGCTGATCGCCTCCGAGAACTTCACGCTTCCCGCCGTCATGGAGGCCCAGGGCAGCATCCTCACCAACAAGTACGCCGAAGGTTACCCCGGCAAGCGCTGGTACGGCGGCTGTGAGAACGTCGACCAGATCGAACAGCTCGCCATCGACCGCGCCAAGGCCCTCTTCGGCGCCGACCATGCCAACGTCCAGCCGCACTCCGGCAGCCAGGCCAATGCCGCCGTCTATTTCGCCAGCATCAAGCCGGGCGACAAGATCCTGACGATGAACCTTTCGCACGGCGGACACCTCACGCACGGCAACTCCGCGAACTTCTCGGGCAAGCTCTACAGCGTCGTCCACTACGGCGTGGGCGCCGACGGCCGCATCAACTACGACGAAGTCGAGGAGATGGCCAAGCGCGAGAAGCCCAAGATGATCACCGTCGGCGCTTCCGCCTACGCCCGCGAGATCGACTTCGCCCGCTTCGGTAAGATCGCCAAGGAAAACGGCGCGCTCCTGCTCGCCGACATCGCGCACATCGCCGGGCTCGTCGCCGCGGGCGTCCACCCGTCCCCCGTGCCGTACGCCGACTTCGTGACCACCACCACGCACAAGACCCTGCGTGGTCCGCGCGGCGGCCTCATCCTCTGCAAGGCCGAGCACGCCAAGGCCATCGACTCCTCCGTCTTTCCGGGCGCCCAGGGCGGTCCGCTCGAGCACGTCATCGCCGCCAAGGCGATCTGCTTCGCCCAGTGCGCCACCCCTGAGTTCAGGGACTACGCCAGGCAGGTCGTCGCCAACTCGCGCGCTCTCGCCGACGAGCTCGTGAAGCTCGGCTTCCACCTCATCAGCGGGGGCACCGACAATCACCTCAGCCTCCTCGACCTCCGCAAGAGCCATCCGGAAGTCACCGGCAAGGACGCCCAGCTCGCCTTGGACGCCGCCCACATCACCACGAACAAGAACACCGTCCCGGACGAGACCCGCAGCCCTTTCCAAGCCAGCGGTATCCGTGTCGGCACCCCGGCCGTGACTTCCCGCGGCATGAAGGAACCCGAGATGAAGGAGATCGCCAAGGCCATCGCCATCGTGCTGTCCGGCCCCCAGGATCCGGCCAAGATCGCCGAGGCCCAGGGCCTCGTCGCCTCCCTGACCGGACGATTCCCCCTTCCTTATTAATCATATTAGCGTTACTTTTCGGCTTTCCAAGGAAGCCGTTCGAGGCTAACCTTCAGCCACCCCACCAAATCTATGACCTCCGTCACCCGTCAACGCAAAGGCTTCACGCTCATCGAGCTGCTGACCGTCATCGCGATCATCGGCATCCTCGCCGCCGTCCTCTTCCCGGGCGTTCAGGGCGTGATGCGTTCCGCCAAGAAGAACAGCGCGCTCAACAAGCTCCGCTCCATCGGCCAGGGTTACATCAACTGGTCCCAGGGCGGCCGGACGATGAAGCTCAACGGCACGTGGACTCCCGGGGGACAAGTCGCGACCAACGTCTCCCAGTACGCCGCCAACCTGGCTTTGGGCGCATCGCTTGATTCGGGTGAGCTCTGGTTCGTGGAAGGCGACGCCTTGCTGGACAACAATATCATCACCCAGATGCCGAAGAATGTCGTCCAAGTTCAAGGCAACACTCAGGCCATCGCCCAGCCTTTCACCGTCGCGCTCGGTGAGGCGACGGCAAGTTCCTGGGAGGTGTACGCCCCTACTTCCCCGGGCCTGACCGGTAATGTCGTGGCTCCCCTTGCCTGGACCCGTGGTCTTCAGGCGGACGGTACCTGGGGTCCGGCCACGGGTTTGGCCGCAGGTTCGGTCTGGGGTCCCGAAGGCGGCCACATCGTCTTCGGCGACGGTCACGTTTCTTGGGTGACCAACACCAAGACCGACGGCCAGAGCCCTTTCACTAATCGCCAGACCCAGCAGCCTGTCGCCGATTGGAAGCAGAGCGTGGGCGTTCCGAACGGCGTCCAAGGCCCTCTGCCCCAGCAGTAAGCCCTCGCTGATTTCTTTTGAAAAGCCCCGCCTCGCGGGGCTTTTTTGTTTCCGTCCGGGTGTGGGCTGACACCTTCAGCCTCAGCATGCCGACCTTCCGCGCCTGGATCGCCGCTTGCCGTCCCAAGACCTTGGTGGCGGCCGTGGCGCCCGTCGTCCTCGGCGGGGCGGTCGTCGTCGCCCATGCGAGCGCGTCCGGACTGTGGTTTGAGCAGGTCTTCATCCTGACCCTGCTGAGCTGCCTGGGCTTCGCCCTCTGCGTCCAGGTCGCCTGTAACTTCGCCAACGACCTCGGCGACTCGCTGCGCGGAGCGGATACCGCCGCGCGCGTGGGCCCGCGTCGGGCCGTCTCCGCCGGCGACATCACGCCCGCCGCCATGCGTCGCGGCATCGTCGTCGCCTGCGTGCTGGCTTTGATCCTCGGCGCCCCCGTCGCGATGCTCTCGCCTTGGTTGTTGCTCGCCGGTTTTCTCGCGATCGCCTGCGCCCTCGCCTATACCTTGGGTCCTTTCCCGCTGGCGTACCATGGGCTCGGCGACGTCTTCGTCGTCGGTTGCTTCGGCGTCCAGGCGACCGTCCTGACCGCGTGGGCGGTCTGCCTGCCGACTCCCGGCGATTGCGCCTGCCAGACGCCGCCGATGCCTTGGGCCGCCGCGCTCCTCGCCGGACTCGGGCTCGGCCTGCTGGCCGACAACATCCTCATCGCGAACAATGCGCGTGATTACGAGACCGACCTCGCCGTCGGCAAGCGCACCCCGGTCGTGCGTTTCGGCCGCGTCTTCGCGCGCAATCTGCACGGCTTCAATTCGGTCTTCGGGCTGGCTTGCCTGGGGCATGTCTTCGGCTGGGCGCCGATGGTCCTCTTGCCCTTGGCCCTCTGGCAGCATCTTGCTTTCCGCAAGGCCGCCCAGCCGACCGATTTCCTGCCGTTCCTGGGTCGGGCGGCCGTCCTGATGCTGGCGGCGACGGTCCTGTGCGTAACTGCCACTTGCCTCGGGTGGGTGCCGGCTGACAGCCTGTGGATGCGATGAGCCAGCCCCCGTCCCTCGCCGAACAGCTCGAAGCCCTCGTCCACGGTGGCGCGCGGCCGTCGTGGGACGAATACTTCATGGCCACCGCGGTGCTCGTCAGCTCGCGTTCCAGCTGCGAGCGCCTGCACGTCGGCTGCATCATCGTCTCGACCGGCAAGCATCCGAACCGCCTCGTCGCCGCCGGCTACAACGGCTTCCTGCCGGGCGCGCCGCATGACTCCCATGTCCGCGACGGGCACGAGCTCGCGACCGTCCATGCCGAACAGAACGCCGTGGCCGACGCCGCCAAGCGGGGCGTCTCGTTGCAGGGCACCGTCTGCTACGTCACCCATTTCCCCTGCGTGAACTGCGCCAAGATCCTCGCCGCCGCCGGCATCACCGAGGTCCGCTACCGTCACGACTACAAGAACGACCCGCTCGTCGCGGAGATGTTCGGCCAGGCCGGCGTGAAGGTCACGCGGCTCGCGCGCTGATGGCGCGGACGTCGCGAGCGTCGGCAGGCTCGCTGCTGGTCTCGCACCCGCAGCTGCGCGACGATCATTTCCGCGAGACCGTCGTCCTGCTGCACTCGCATGACGCCACGGACGGCGCGCTCGGCGTGATCATCAACCGTCCGCTGGGCCGCGAACTCGGGCAGATCGCCGCCGCCGTGAGCCTCGCGCCGCTGGAAGGCGTGCCGCTCTTCGAGGGTGGTCCCGTGGCCACGGACCGGCTCGCCTTCGGAGGCTGGTGCTTCCCTGAAGACGCCGCGCCGGACGTCCGTTTCGGACTCGACCAGGAAGAGGCCGTGCGGCTCGCCGCCGAGGGGCGCTTCGCCCTGCGCGCCTACGTGGGTTACGCGGGCTGGTCGCCCGGCCAGCTCGAGAACGAACTCCGCATGAACGCCTGGGTCGTGTGCCCGTTCGATTCCGCGTGCGCCGGCTTCGAAGGCGTCGACCTGTGGAAACACCTCCTCGCCGCGCATCGTCCGGACCTGCGGCTCGAAGCGGATTCGCCCGAGGACCCCGGCCTTAACTAGCGCGCCGACGTTGCCGTTTCGGGTGGCGGCGAGACGAAGGCAGGGACGGCGCCACGTGCCGTCCTCCTCAGCGCGCCGCCGAGAGCAGGATGCCGACGTTCTGCGTGAGCAGTTCGCCTGGCTTGCGTCCGTCGGCCGCGAGCAGCTTGCGACTGATCAGCAGCGGGCGGCGGGTGACGTCGACCTCGGCGATCTGCCAGCCTTGCGCGGGCAGCCGCGGGTCGCCGGCCTCGAGCGCCGTCCAGCGCACCGGCATGCCTTGCCATGAGAACTCCACGTACCAGCCGACGGCCTTGTCGCGCTCACCCCGTGCGAGCGCGGGATAGCGTTCCACGAAGTCAGGCGTCTTGGCCGCCCGGAGCACGACGGTGAGCGCCGTCGGCTGACGGCGCAGGAGCGCGAGCACGTCGACGCTCCGTTGGCCGAGGAGGGGCAAGGGGTCCATCCCGATGAGGTTCTGTCCGTTGTAAAGACCGTGGAGGTTGGGGCTCCTGCGGTTCTCCGGCTGGGATGCGTACCAGCGGTTGAAGCCGGTCGAGAGGAGCAGGCCGACTTCGAAGTGCAGGTGGGCCCGGTCGGGCGTGATCGGGCTCGCGCCGGCGGAGGTGCGCCCCATCCGGCCGAGCGTCAGCCCGCGCCGCGTGAAGACGCCGAGCCTCACCGCCGGATCGACCGAGGCCAGGTGGGCGTAGAGCGAATAAACCGGCAGCTCCGCGCCCGGATGGACGAGCACCACGTACTTGCCGTAAGGCCCGTTGACGTGCGGGTTGACGTAGGCCACTTGTCCGTCCATCGCGGCGCGCACCAGGTCGAGCGCCTCGCCGGCGGGGTCGCGTCGGCCGGGCCGGATGTCGACGCCTTCGTGGAAGCGCTGGCCCTCTTCGCGGACCATCCCGAACATGGCGGAATCCAGCCGTCCGGAGACGGTCGGTTGGAGGTAGTCCTGCGCCGTGCGCACGGCGGTCAGGTCGAGCGTCGTCGGCCAGACGACTTCGGTGGCGAGCAACGGGGCCGTGGACAGGCCGAGGAGGAGGGTGAAGCGGGACCGCCGGCTCACGGACGTTCGGACTCCTTGATCTTGCGGATCTTGAGCGCGGAGACGTTGAGGCGACGGCTGATGTCCATGACCGCCTGCGTGTTGGTCAGGCCCTTCTTCTCGACGTGGAAGATCAGGTTGCCGTCCACGACCTGGCTGTCGATCGGCATGATCCCGACGGCGGCGTCGTTGATGACCAGCACGAAGTGACGGCCGATGGCCTCCTTGGTGTAGTTCATCACGTCGACCGCGGCCTTGCGGTCGAGCTGCACGAGCAGGAACTCCTGGCGAAGGTCCGGTTCGCCGCTGGTGATGGGGTGGGTGTTGAGGATCTCCTCGGCCGGCACGAGCGCCCGGGTCATCACCGAGAGCTTGAGCTGGCTGACCGGCAGGGTGACTTCCTGTTTCATCGAGCCGCCGGCGGAGGGAGGGGCCTCGACGAAGACGGAGGCGAGCTCCTCGGGGATGTCGTGGTTCTTGCAGCCCGCCAGCAGCAGGACGGCCAAGGCGGACAGGAGGCGGAAGGACGTCATGGAAAGGCTTAGCCGACGAGCATGTCGAGCGAAGCGCTGACCTGCAGGATGTGGGCGGGCTGGAGGTCGATCACCGGCACCAGGTAGGTCTGCTTGGTCGCGGCGTGGACGTACGTCAGCTGGCCTTCGGCGGCGGCGCCGACCTGCTTGATGATGCGCTTCCGCTCGAGGAGCATGGCGAGGATGTGCTTGAGCACGGCCTTGTCGCCCGAAGGGTCGGAGGGGTCTTCGTAGAGGGACAGGAAGAACTCTTCGCGGGAAGCGAGGAGTTGGGCGCGCTGGGCCTGGTCTTCTTCGCCGCGTTCCTTGACCTCGCGGCTCCAGCGACCGAGGAGGATGCCCTCCGGCTGGAATTTCGCGGCGTGGTCCTTGAGCACGTCGAGGCGTTCGATGTTACCGCCGAGGGGCTTGAAGACGACGCAAGTCACGAGGTCGCCGACGTGGAGTTCCTTGCCGGAAGCGGCGCAGATGCGCGCGATAGGTTTAACCTGCCAGTCCATGACCGTTAAGAGAAGTCGGGCGGGGCGGGGCGGGCAACCCCATTCACGGCGGTTTGCGGCTGACTTATTGGTCTTCCCGGGCAGTCTGCGGGCATGTCCGAACCCCCCGCCGCCGGCGTCGCTTTGCTCGTCGTGGACGTCCAGCCGACCTTCCTGAAGGCCATGCCCGAGGGCGAGGCCTGCCTGCGCCGTTGCCGGCTGGCCGTCGCCGCCGCTCAGCTGCTGACGGTCCCCGTCCTGTTCACCGAACAAGTCCCGGCCAAGCTCGGGCCGACCCATCCGGATCTCCTGGTCGCCGCGGGCGAAGGTCGGGCCGTGTTCGGTAAGACCGCCTTCTCGGCTTTCGGGGCGCCGGGTCTGACCGAGGCCTTCGCCAAGGCCGAGGTGAGCCAGTTGCTCATCTGCGGCCTGGAAATCCCCGTGTGCGTCTACCAGACCGCCATGGACGCGCTCCGCGAGGGCATGGGCGTCACGATCCTCGCCGATGCCGTCACCGGTCGCCGATCCGCGGATGGGCAGGCCTGCCTCGCAGCCTTACGCGCCGCCGGAGCCCACGTGCTGCCGACCGAGACCGTCTTCTACGCGATGCTGGGCGACGCGACGCATCCCCAGTTCCGCGCCTTCACCGAACTCGTCAAGCAGGCTGGTTAGACTTGGTCGACCGTCAGGCTCGCCGCCGGCACGGCTGCCGAGCCGACGGGCAGGCCGACGTCCGCCCAAGCGGCGAAGGCGATCATCCCGGCGTTGTCCCCGCAGTGCTTCGGTTCGGCGACCAGCATCGGCAGTCCGCGTTGCTGGGCCGCGTCCGTGAGGCGCGCGCGGAGCGTAAGGTTGTTGGCCACGCCGCCGGATAGCCCGACGGATTTGTATCCGCCGAGGCCGAGGACCGCGCCGGCCTTGGAGACCAGCTGTTCGATGATCGCGTGCTGATAGCCTGCGCAGAGGTCAGGCATGGCCGCGGCCACGTCCGCGTCGGACATCTTTTCGAGCTGGTAGCGCAGCGCGGTCTTGAGTCCCGAGAAGCTGAGACGGAGGTCGGCCTTCTCCGGGATGCCGCGCGGGAAGACGAATTTCCGGACGTCGCCTCGCTGGGCGTGCTTCTCGACGAGCGCTCCGCCCGGGTAGGGCAGGCCGAGCAGCTTCGCGCCTTTGTCGAAAGCCTCGCCGGCGGCGTCGTCGACCGTGCGCGCGACGACCGTGATTCGGAGCTGTTCGTCGAGTCTCACCAGCAGCGTGTTGCCGCCGGAGACCACGATGGCGAGATGCGGGAGCCGGGCCGCGCGGGCTGCGACGAAGCCCGCCGGATCGCCCGCATGCACGGCGATGAACGGCGAGTGGACGTGGGCGCGCAGGTGATTGACGCCGACGATCGGCAGGCCGCGGGCGAGCGCGAGGGAGCGGGCGAGGGTCACGCCCATCGACAGGCAAGGCAGGAGGCCCGGGCCGCGGGTGACGGCGATGGTCCGGGCCGAGGCGAGTTCGGCGCGGAAATCGGCGAGCAGGAGGGGCAGGGCGGAAAGGTGCATCCGGCTGGCCAGCTCAGGGACCACGCCGCCGTATTTCTCGTGCTGCGCCGCCTGCGAGCTGATCAGTTCGCGCACGAGGCCGCGGGCCGGGTCGAAGAGCGCCAGGGCCGATTCGTCGCAGGAACTTTCGATCGCGAGGATCATCTGCCTGCAGTCAGCCCAATTCGGAGGTCGGCTCAATCCCGATTCGTCTGGCGGAGCGGAAAAGACCGCATAACGCTTCTGGCGTGGAGCCCGCGGCCCGACATGACGCCATCGTCGCCTTGCTCCGTCGCGAGGCCCGCGGCGGCGTGGTCTCGTTCGCGCGCCTCGTCGAGGCGGCCCTCTACGCCCCCGGACTCGGATATTACGTCGCCGATCGGACGCGCGTGGGCAAGGCCGCCGGCACGGACTTCACCACCGCGGCGGCGCTCGGGCCCATGTTCGGAGAACTCATCGCCGGCGCGGCGACGTCGCTCGTCGGCGACCTGAAGGCCCACGCCCTCGTCGAGGTGGGCGCCGAACCTGGCCAGCCGCATTTCATCGGCGTCGCGTCGCAGTTCGCCGAGCTGCGCACCTTCCGCTTCGGCGCCGATCCTGTGTTCCCCGCGCGCAGCGTCCTCGTCGCGAACGAGCTCCTCGACGCGCAGCCCTTCCATCGCTTTGTCTTCCAAGGCGGAGCGTGGCGCGAACTCGGCGTGCGGGTCGACGGCACCGGACTGACCGTGGAACCGCTCCCGGAATTCTCCTCGCCTGTGGCGGCGGAGTGCGCCGGAACTTTGCCTGCCGCCGAAGAAGGATGGATCCTCGATGCGCCGTTGGCCGCGGAAGAGCTGCTCCGGAAGTTCCTCGCCGGAGCTTGGACCGGAGCGGTCATCCTGCTCGATTACGGTAAGACCATCGCGCAGTGCCTCGAGTCATCGCCGGCCGGCACCGCGCGGGCCTATCGCCGCCATCAGCTTTCGGGAGCGATCCTGGAGAACCTCGGCTCGCAGGACCTCACCTGTCACGTGCTTTGGGATCGGCTCGAGCCCGTCTTGGCCGGCGCCGGTTTCCGCGATGTCCGACTGGATCGGCAGGAGGCCTTCTTCGTGAAGTATGCCGGCGCCGAGATGGAGCGTATCGCCCTCTCGGGCGACTCCGAGGCCACTGGGCGGCTGCGGGCCTTGACGCACCCGGCGCATTTCGGGGCGAAGTTCCAGGTCCTGCACGCTATCCGGGGTTAATCGCAGCTTTTTGGAAGCCACGCTCGACCTGAACGGAACATCTCCTTTTGTGAGGTGTACCCCATCTTTTTCCCGATGAAGTCCTCCCTGTTCGCCACATTCACCCTCTGCCTCGGCGCTGCCGTCCTGACGGCCGAGACCAAGGTCATCGAAGCCTTCGAAGGCGACGGTTTCGACAGCTGGCAGACGACCGGCACCGGCTTCGGCCTGGCCCCGATCGCCGGCAAGGTCGACGGCGTCAACGGCGAGTTCCGCAACTACGGCGGCAACGCCCTCGTCTGCTCCGGCCACCGCGGCGACGCCGCCACCGGCACATTGACCTCGCCCGAGATCAAACTGTTCCACGCCAAGCTCGGCTTCCTCGTCGCGGGCGGGAATCACCCAGGCAAGACGGCCGTCCAACTCCTCGTCGGTGGCAAGGTCGTGCGCGAAGCCACCGGTGCCAATGACCTGACCTTGCGCGAGACCGTCTGGGACATCGCGGAGTTCAAGGGCAAGAAAGGGGTCATCCGCATCGTCGACGACCATGTCGGCGCCTGGGGTTTCGTCGCCGCCGACCACTTCGTCTTCTCCTCGGACGACAAGCCGAACTTCGCGAAGGGCGGCCGGCCGAAGCCGAAGGCCGACAGCAGCCTCGTGCGCGTGCCTGGCGAAGGCAGCGCGGCGCTCGTCCCCGGCGCCACCTTCAGGACGACCGCCGACCGCAAGGTCACCGGCGTCACTTCGCCGACCGCGATCGGTTTCGGCAACGACGGCTCCGTCTACGTCGCCGAGACCCATCGCTTCCGCTTCGGCGTCGAAGACGACCGCAACCATCTCTACTGGTATCATGACGACCTCGCCGCGGCCACCACCGCCGACCGTCTGGCCCTGCATAAGAAGTGGGAAGCCAAGCGCTCGCATGAGTGGATGACCGCCAAGTCCGAGCTCATCCGCCACGTCGGCGGCGAGCAGGCCGACGGCACCTTCACCACGAACAAGGTCTTCGCGGGCGGCTTCAACGACGTCCTGGACGGCACCGGCGCCGGCGTCATGGCCTGGGACGACACGGTCTATTTCGCGTGCATCCCGAAGCTCTGGATGCTGCACGACGCCAAGCAGGACGGCGTCGAGGCGGGCCGCAAGGTCATCGAGGACGGCTTCGGCGTGCGCATCTCGCTCTCCGGCCACGACATGAACGGCTTCGCCATCGGTCCCGACGGCCGCGTCTGGGGCACCATCGGCGACCGCGGTTTCAACCTCACCACCAAGGAAGGAAAGAAATACGACTCCCGGAACCGCGGCGCGGTCTTCCGTTTCGAGCCGGACGGCACGAACTTCGAAGTCGTCCACTTCGGCCTGCGTAATCCGAAGGAGATCGCCTTCGACGACTTCGGCAACGCCTTCTCCGTCGACAACAATTCCGACCAGGGCGACGCCGCCCGCGTGGTCTACGTGGTCGAGGGCGCCGATTCCGGCTGGGAGATGGAGCACCAGGCCATGCACACCTTCCACCGTTCGATCGGCCTCGAGCAGCGCCCGCTGTCGCGCTGGATGACCGAGAAGGTCTGGGAACTCCAGAACCCGGCCCAGCCGGCCTTCATCATCCCGCCCGCCGCTTACATCAGCTCCGGTCCTTCCGGCCTGACGTATCACCCGGGCGCGGGCTTCCTCGAATCCGAAGCCGGCCATTTCCATATCTGCGACTACCGCGGCTCCGCCGGAGCTTCCGGCATCTGGTCCTTCAAGATGGAGCCCGCGGGCGCCGGCATGAAGATGACCTCCTCGCACCAGCTCCTCTGGGGCGTCGCCGCGACCGACGTCGAGTATGACTGGAAGGGACGCCTCGTCGTCTCCGACTTCATCACCGGCTGGGAATCCCATCAGGCCGGCCGTCTCGTGACCCTCGAGGCCGGCAAGATGATGAAGCCCGAGGCCGTCGCCCCGGTCGCCGCGCTCATCAACGGCGGCATCGCCAAGGCCTCGTCCGCCGAGCTCGCCGCGCTCCTCGCGCATGCCGACCAGCGCGTCCGCCTGCGCGCCCAGATCGAACTCACCCGCCGCCCTGATGCGGCGGACCGTTTCACCGCCGCCACCCAGTCCGCCCACGCCCTCGAGCGCGTGCACGGCATCTGGGGCCTCGGCATCCTCGCCCGTCGCGGCGCGGCCATCGCGCCCGGTGGTGCCTGGAAGGGTCCGACTCCGATGGCGTCCCTCGAAGAGCGCACCGCCGCCGCCCGTCGCCTCGTCCCGCTCCTCGCGCACGCCGACGCCGAAGTCCGCGCCCAGGCCGTCCGCGCGCTGGAAGAAGCCCCGCTCAAGGGTGACGAGCTGCCCCTCGGCAAGCTGATCCTCGATCCCTCGCCCCGCGTGCGTGCCTTCGCCGCCATCGCCGCGGCCCGCCTCGGTGCCGGCAAGACTCTCCCGGAAGTCCTCACGATGCTCAAGGAGAACGCCGACGCTGATCCCGTGCTCCGTCACGCCGGCTCCTTCGCCGTCGATCACCTCTGCAAGGACGCCACCGCGTTCGAGGCCGTCGCCAAGGACGACAGCCCTTCCGTGCGTCTCGCCGCGGTCATCGCCCTCCGTCGTCGCAATGACGCCTCCGCCGCCCGCTTCGTGAAGGACAAGTCTCCGGTGGTCGCCGACGAAGCCATCCGCGCCGTGCATGACCTCGGGCTCGAAGCCGGCCGTCCGGCCGTCGCCGCGCTCATCGACGACCTCGGTTCCCGGGAGTGGACGACCTTCATGCTGCGCCGTCTGACGCACAGCGCCTTCCGCCTCGGTGGCGAGCAGAACGCCGCCCGCGTGGTGGCCATCGCCGCCAACGAGAAGCTGCCGGCCGAGGCCCGCGCCGAAGCGCTGCGCCTCCTCGCCCTCTGGGCCAATCCGTATCCCGTCGACCAGTCGACCGGCCATTGGGCCCCGCTGCCGGCCCGTGACGCGAAGGAACTGCGCGCCAGCCTGGGCGCCGCTCTGCCCGCGCTGTTGAAGGGCGACTCCGAGATCCTGCGCGCCTCCCTCGAACTCGTGGAGCAGTACAAGCTTGAGGTCGCCTCGCTGTCCAATGAGCTGCTCGCCGGCCTGGTCGCCAACGACAAGCTCAGCGGCTCCGCCCGCGCCAAGGCCCTCGAGCTCTGGCTCGAACGTAAGCCTGCCGACCTCGGCGAGGTCGCCGGCAAGTTCGCCAAGGACAAGCAGGACGAAGTCGCCATGGTCGCCCTCGGCACGCTCGCCCAGCTGAATCCCGCCCAGGGGCTCATCGAACTCTCCCAGTCGGCGAGGGCCGGCTCCGCCGCCCGTCGTCAGGGCGCCTGGAAGGCTCTCGCCAAGCTGACGGCTCCCGGGGTCGACGCGCTCTTCGTCGAAAGCCTCAAGGCGCTCGAGCAGGCCAAGGGCGTCTCGCCGGCCGCGATCGAACTCCTCGAAGCCTCCGCGCAGCGCCCCGAGGCCTCCGTCAAAGAAGCCCTCGCCGCCACGCGGAAGGCCATCGCCGGCGGCGCCGACAAGCTCGCCAAATGGCTGCCTGCGCTCGAAGGCGGCGACGCCAAGAACGGCTTCGCGCTCTTCACCGCCCTGCCGGCCGGCCAGTGCCTGCGCTGTCACCGTGCTTCGGATGATTCCCACGCCGCCGGCGGCGAAGCCGGCCCCAACCTCGCCGGCATCGCCAAGCGCGGAGACCGTCGCTACCTCCTCGAATCCGTCGTGAACGCCGGCGCCGTCGTCGTCTCCGGTTACGGCACCGTCAACCTCGACCTCGCCAACGGCGGGGCCTTGGTCGGCACCCTCATCAAGGAAGAGAAGGAGCACGTCGACGTCGACGTCGGCGGCAACCGCTGGCGCGTGGCGCGCAAGGACATCAAGGCCATGAGCACGCCTGTCTCCGGCATGCCGGCGATGGACGCCCTCACCTTGAACGAAGTCCGCGACATCGTCGCCTGGCTCGCGACCCTCGACAAGGCCCCCAAGAAGGCCAAGCCCGCCGAGCCCAAGCCGCTTGATATCTCCACCATCAAGCCTGTGGCCGCCGCGGCCGTGGCGAACGTCGATCCGGCCGTCCTGGCCGCCGGTAAGCAGGCCTTCATGACCTGCATGGCCTGCCATGGGGCGAATGGCGAAGGCACCGTCCTCGCGCCGCCGCTGGCCAAGTCGAACTGGGTCAACGGCCCGGCCGAGAACCTCATCCGCATCCAGCTGCGTGGCCTGCAGGGCCCCATCACCGTCTCCGGCAAGCAGTACGCGCCGCCCGTGCCCATGATGGCCCTGCCGCACCAGACCGACGAGCAGATCGCCGCCGTCCTGACCTACGTCCGCAACAGTTTCGGAAACTCCGCTCCGGCCGTCACGCCCGGGCAGGTCAAGGCCCTCCGTGGCGAAGTCGGTAAGCCCATGCTGACCGAGGCCGACCTCGTCCCGGCGAAATAAGCGTCAGGCCATCGAAACCAAGTCCCGGTCCTCGCGAGAGGACCGGGACTTTTTGTGTTCGGGGCGTCAGCGGAGGGCGGATGGATTTCAAGGCAGGTTAGGCTGGAAACCGGGAAGCATATTAAGGTGCGGTCGCCGAAGGGCGGCCGAAGGGTAGGGGCGTGGCTTCGCCGCGCCCTCCGACGTGGAGTGCACGATGAATCGTGCCCCTACCTAAGTTCGCCCTGCGGCGAACGAGGACAGCACGTGGCGCTGTCCCTGCCTCGTCATCCAACAAAAAGCCCCGGCGGGTGCCGGGGCTTCGGTCGGGAGGCGGCGGTCGCCTCAGGCGATCGTGACTTCCTTCGTCAGGTAGACGTCCTGGATCGTATGCAGGAGCTTCGCGCCTTCTTCGATCGGGCGCTGGAAGGCCTTGCGACCCGAGATGAGGCCTTGGCCGCCGGCGCGCTTGTTGATGACCGCGGTCTTCACGGCTTCGGCGAAGTCGTTGTTGCCCGAGGGGCCGCCGGAGTTGATCAGGCCGATGCGGCCCATGTAGCAGTTGGCGACCTGGTAGCGGGTGAGGTCGATCGGGTGGTCGGAAGCGAGGTCGGTGTACATGCGCTTGTCGATCTTGCCGTAGGAGGACTCCGTCTGCTGGATCGCGAGGTAGCCGCCGTTGTTCTCGGGGAGCTTCTGCTTGATGATGTCGGCGCAGATGGTGACGCCGAGGTGGTTGGCCTGGCCGGTGAGGTCGGCGGACACGTGGTAGTCCTTGTCCTTCTTGAAGGCGTTGTTGCGGGTGTAGCACCAGAGGACGGTGGCCATGCCGAGTTCGTGGGCCTGCTGGAAGGCGTGGGAGACCTCGATGATCTGGCGGTTGGTCTCAGGGGAGCCGAAGTAGATCGTCGCGCCGACGGCGGCGCAGCCCATGTCGGCGGCCTGCTTCAGGGTGCCGTACATCACCTGGTCGCCGACGTTGGGGTAGGTGAGCAGCTGGTTGTGGTTGATCTTCACCATGAACGGGATCTTGTGCGCGTAGCGACGGGAGACACTGGAGAGGACGCCGAAGGTGGAGCAGACCGCATTGCAACCGCCTTCGATGGCGAGCTTCACGATGTTCTCGCCGTCGAAGTAGATCGGGTTCTTGGCGAAGGAGGCGCCGGCGGAGTGTTCGATGCCTTGGTCGACCGGGAGGATCGAGACGTAGCCGGTGTTGGCGAGGCGGCCGGAGCCGTAGAGGCGCTGCAGGTTGGCCAGGACGCGGTTGTTGCGGTCCGAGGCGGCGAAGGCGTGGTCGACCCAGTCCGCGCGAGGGGAATGGATCTGCTCCTTCTTGATCTTCGGGTTGTTGAACCCGAGGAGGTTTTCGGCTTCGGCGCCGAGGTGCTTTTGGATTTCGCTGTAGTGGCTCATGGTGAGAGAGGAAGAGGGTGTCTTTTCGGGAGAACAGACCACCCCAAAAGGGGGAGTCCGGGGGCGGGCTTCAAGCCAGAATTCAAAAACCGCCGTAAAACCACCAGACCCGGCGGCGCCTTGTCCGGAAAACCGCGGGCCTGCTCAGATTTGCCAGTCCTCGCCGGCGGCCGAGGCGGGACGCGGGAGTTCGGGGTGCGGGGCCGTCACGATGCGGAGGACCGCATTGCCGCCGCCCGCCAGGTCGCGGGCCCGGCGCACGGCTTGGGCCAGCGCGAGGTTCGGCTGGCTCTCGTCGAACGGGAAGACGTTCTCCGGTCCGACCGCCTGATCGAGGCCGGCGTTGACGATGATGCGCATCGTATCGGCCTTGGCCTCGCAGAGGATCAGGTGCCGGCCGTCGGACTTCAGCGTCTCGGCCAGGTCGCGCAGGAGCAGGACGCCGTTGGCGTCGAGGTGGAGGGCCTCGCGGAACTTCAGCACGAGCACCTTCAGGTTCGGATCGGCCGAGGCGCGGCGCAGGTGTTCGTGGAAGGCCTGGGTCGCGCCGAAGTGCAGGCTGCCTTCGACGTGGAGGATCGAGATGCCCGTCGATGCCTGTCCTTTCGGGCGTTCGCGCAGCTCGCCCGTCTCGGAGAAGTCGTATTCGACGACTCCGGGCGTGGACGTCTGTCGGAGGTAGAAGGCCACCGCCACCGCCGTGCCGAGGAAGATCGCCACGTCGAGGGGCGCGAGGAGCGCGGTCGCGAAGGTCGCGAGGAAGACCGTGCGGTCCTGCGCGCCGGACTTAAGGATCAGCTTCACCGCGGAAAGGTTGGCGAGCTCGATCTCCGCGAGGATGACGAGGATCGCCAGCGTCGAAAGCGGCACGATGGCGACCACCGGCCGCGCGAGGAAGAGCGCGCCGAGGATGAAGACCCCGCAGAGCAGCGAGGCCAGCGCCGTGCGGGCGCCGCTGGCGACGTTGAGGGCGGAGCGGCTGATCGAGCCCGAGGCGGCCATGCCGCCCGTGAAGGCGCAGACGAGGTTGGCCATCCCGAGGCCGTAGACTTCCTGGTGGAGGTCGGACGGGCGGCCGGTCTTGAGGGCCGAGGCGCGGGCGTTGGCGGTGCCTTCGATCACGACGAGGACCGCGAGCGCGAGGGCCGGCGAGAAGAGCGTCGACAGCGTGCGGGCGGAGAAGTCGGGCAGGTGGAGGGCCGAGGCGGCCTGGGCGGCCTGGCCGACGTAGCCGACGAGGTCGGCGCGGCTGCCTTGGGCGTGGGCGACGTTCTGGGCGAGGATCGCCCCGAAGGTCGCGACCATGACCGCGCCGAGGATGGCCTTGCCCGCCCCGTATTTCGGACGGAGGAGGAAGTACGCCACGCCGGTGACCAGCGCGAGGCCCAGTTCGGGGTTGATGAGCGCGCGTCCCATGCGGGCCGCATGCCACAGCACTTCGGGCAACGAGTCGTCGCCGTGCTCGCCCGGCATGCCCAGCGCCGTGGGCAGCTGGAGCGCGATGACGCGCAGGGCGGCCGCCGCGATGTAGGCCGAGATCACCGTGCGCGGGACGAAGTCGGCGAAGCCGCTGAGCCGCAGCCAGGAGGCCAGCAGCAGGAACACGCCGGTCATCAGGACCAGCGTGGGCAGGGCGGCGGCGCGGAGTTCCGGCGTGATCGCGCCGAGCGTGGCGAAGGACCCGAGCAGGAGCGCCGCGGAGGCGTTGGTCGGACCGGCGGAGAGGTTGGCGGAGCCGCTGAAGAGCGGGGCGACGGCGGCCGCGACCCCGCAGCCCACGAGGCCGCACCAGATCGGCAGGCCGGCTTTCATCGCGAAGGCCATGGACATCGGGAACGCGAGCAGCGCGACGTTCAGTCCGGCGACGGTGTCGGCGCGGAAGGTCGGTCCGTCCATGCCGCGCAGGACGCCGGTGAAAGGGAAGAAGCGAGGACGCGGCAGGGCGGCGAGCTGGCGGCCGAAAGCGCCGAGGGCGGAGAAGAAACTGAGCAGGCCGCTGGTCACGGGCCTTTTGTTGCGGGTCACCGCCGGACCTTCAACCGATTTCGACGCTCAATCGAACGCTTCGGGGTTCAGCTGCGCGATGAGCGACTGCTGGAGCAGCCCGAAACAGGCGTAGCAGGCCAGGGCGTGGCGTTGCTCGGTCGGCAAGGAGTCGTCGTCGAGGTCTTCGGCGCTCTCCAGCTGGGCGTCGGTGATGTCGGCGAAGACCAGGTCGCGGAGCGCGAGACGCACGGCGGAGAGCGCGCGGAGGAAGGCGAGGGCCTGGGCTTCGTTGGGAAGCACGATCATGGCCGGATCCCCCTTGGCGCTGGCGAAGGCCACGGCGAGCAGGCGGGCCTCCTCCGAGGCCTGGGCGGTGAGCGTCTCGACCCAGAAACCGGCGATCTCCTCGTCGGCCGCGGGCACGTTGGCGCGGTTGACCGTCACGCGCGCGGCCGCGGGGGCGATGAGGCGGAGCAGGTCGGTGAGGACCGTGCGCGCCTCCGTCGTCATCGTGAGGCGGAGTTCAGCCATCCTGTTCGAGCAAGGAGTTGAGGTGCCATTGCTGGAGCTCGAGCGAGAGCATCTCCGCGCGCTCGCGGTCGCCGCTCCAGACCGTCGCGCGGCCTTCCGCGTGGATGGCGCGCATGAGCCGCTTGGCTTCGGGGGCGCCGAGGCGCAGGACGTTCATGAAGGCCAGGACCACGTAGGCCTGGTAGTTGATCGGATCGTTGAGCACGACGACGTTCCACTTAGGGGCCGCCGAGACCAGCGACTCAGTCTTGATCTCGGGTTTGAGTTTCGGCTTGGCCATCAGCGCTCAGGTCTGTCCGGGACTGTAGCGTCTGCCGCAGCTTCCGCAAGCCGTCGATGAGTTCTTCGGTCCGGGCCCGCGCGGTGTTCTCGCCCGGCTGCCGTTCGATCTGGTTGGCCAGGCGGGCCAGGCCGCTGCAGGCCATCAGGGAGAGCATGCCCTTGGCGCCGTGGGCCTCGCGGCCGAGGGTGTCCGGCTCGCCGGCGTCCCGGGCGGCGCACAGGCGGGCGATGATGTCGTCCGCATGGCGCAGGAAGGCCCGCGCCGCGGCGCGGAGGTCTTCGGCGTCCTCGGTCTCGGCCGATTCGAGGTGGGCGCCGAACTCGTCGTCCCGGATCCGGTTGAGGTCGGCTTCCTGGCTGGCCGAGAGCAGTTCGAGTTTCTCCAGGAGTTCGGCGCCGCGGACGGGCTTGGCGAGATAGGCGTCGAAGCCGGCGGCCTCGCAACGGGCGCGGTCGAGTTCCTGGGTCATCGCCGTCAGGGCGAGGAGGGCGGTCCGGCGGCGACCGCGGGCCTGTTCCTCGGCGCGGATCGCGGCGGCGACCGAAAGTCCGTCCATGATGGGCATCTGGATGTCGAGGATGCCTACGTCGAATTCCTTGGAGCGCCAGAGGTCGAGCGCGGCGGAGCCGTCGACCGTCGCGCTCACCTCATGGCCGGCGCGGCGGAGGCGGGCGCTGGCGACCTCGCGGTTGACCTCGTTGTCCTCGGCGAGCAGGACGCGGAGGCGGCGGCTGGCGCGGAGACGTCCGGCGACGGGTTCGGCGTCGTCGAGCGCCGGGGCTTCGGTGCTGAAGCGCGTCCAGAGCGCCGTGAGGCTGACCGGACGGAAGAGCTGGGCTTGGCTGCGGAACTCCACTTCGGAGGATGTCACCAGGATCACCTGTTCGCGCGGGAAGGCCGGGAGGCGCGGACTGACGTCGTCCGGCAGGTCGATGATGGCGCGGTCGAACGGTTCCTCGGCCGCGGCCGCGGCGGCCCAGAGGGCTTCGGCTTCGTCGTAGGTCGGCGTCTGGACGCAGGTGGCGCCCCAGAAGGCCAGCGTGTCGGCGAACCATTGGCGGACGCGGGGGTGGCCGGCGACGACGAGGAGGCGTTGTCCTGAGAGTTTCGGCTGCGGCGGGGCGGCGAATGCCGGATTGGGTTCGACCATCACCGTGGCCGCGAAGGTCGAGCCCACGCCGACCTCGCTGGTCACCTTCATGAACCCGTCCATCGCGTGGGTGAGGCTGCGGACGATCGTGAGGCCGAGGCCGGTGCCGCCGAAGCGTCGCGTCGTGGAGGCGTCGGCCTGGGTGAAGGGTTCGAAGATGCTCTCCAGGCGGTCGGCGGGGATGCCGATGCCCGTGTCGCGGACCGTCAGGAGGGCGCGGAGGCGTCCGTTGCGCTCTTCGAGGTCGAGTTCGGCGTGCACATGGCCGCTTTCGGTGAATTTCACCGCGTTGCCGATGAGGTTGGCGATGATGCGGCGGAACTTGATCGGGTCGCCCAGGACCGACTGCGGCGCGTCGGCGCGCACCAGGGAGGCGAGCTCGACGCCTTTGCGGCCGGCCTGGTGCTGGAACTGGGCGATGACCTCCTCGAGCGCGCGTACCGGGTTGAAGGGGATGCTTTCGATCGTGACGTTGCCGCGGTCGAGGCGGGAGAAGTCGAGCACGTCGCGCACCGTGTCCTCGAGCTCGCGGGCGCAGGACTGGATCTTGCGGAGGACTTCGGGCGGCGCCGGCGCGGCGGCTTCGAGGTTGGTCTCGCAGAGCCCTTGGATGGCGTTGATGGGGTTGCGGATCTCGTGGGTGACGTTGGCCACGAACTGCCATTTCGCGGCGGCGACCTCCTCGGCCTTCTCCAGCGCGATGCGCAGGCGGTTATGTTCGTCGACCGATTCCGTGATGTTGAGGGCGAACGTGAGCAACCCGTTCGGCAGGCCGCCGCCCCCCTTGATCCGCTCGTGCACCACGCGGACGAGCCGGGAGCGGCGGTCCTGGGTCTCGAAGTGCATGACGGCATGCAGGACGCGCTGCCCCGTGCGGACGACTTCTTCGTCGAACTGCCGGAACTGTTCGGCCGTCTTCGCGGAGAGGATGTCGGGGAGCGTGAGGTCCGCCCCGTAGCCGCGGTAGGGAAGGGAGAGGAATTCGTCGAGGCTGCGGCTCGTGTGCAGGATCCGCCCCTGCAGGTCGCGGAAGATGATGAAGTCCGGAGAGTTCTCGATCAGCGTGCGCGCGAGGCTCATGCCCGAACGCGGCGTGAGGATCGGGGTACCGTTGATCTGCGGGTCTTCGGCGAAGATCAGCCAGACCTGGCGGTCGAACTTCGGGTCGGGCTGCAGGATGATCTTGGCGGCCCGGATCGGCTGGCCGAGGTCGTCGTTGCGCAGTTCGAGCATCCCGCTCCAGGCGGACCAGCGGGCGGCGGAGCGCAGCAGGGTCGAGACCGGCTGCCCGTTCTCGAGCTCCAGGAAGAGCCGGTCGAGGTTGGTCCCGACCTGGACCTTGCGGCCGACCGTGCGTTCGACCAGCGGGTTGGCGAACAGTACCTCGCCCTTGCGGCTGCAGACCATGAATGGCCAAGGCAGCACTTCGGGCAATGTGGAGAGGTCCGCCATCGGGTTCGGCCTAGGCTGGGGGTTTTCGTGGCGGGGGACAACCCTCCAAGTGGTAGGGGGAAGGCACTAATGAATAGGGTTAGGGATAGGGGTAGGGATAGGGGTGGGGCCGGGGAGAAGCAGGTTTGTAGTGGATTAGTAGATACGCCGGGATCAGGGGACGACGGACGACCCCGGGGTCGCCGGGGTCGTGTCTTGCTTTGGGTGCTCAGGAAGGGACTTGAACCCTTACGCTTTAGGGGCACTGGAACCTGAATCCAGCGTGTCTGCCATTCCACCACCTGAGCATCAAAGCGGATAGGTGAGCAAAGGGTTAGCCCCCGCTCTGTCAAGGTCAGGGCTGGCGCAACGTCCTCAGCATATAGACGCAGTCGAGTTTCTGCCCGAATTTGCGTCCGACGGCCGGCAAAAGCCCTGCTTCGACGAAGCCAAGCGAAGCGTGGAGGCGTCGGCTGGCGGTCTGTTCGCCGGAGATGCGCGCGATGACGGATTCGTGGCCGAGGGCCTCGGCCCGTTGGAGAAGCTGGCCGAGCATGAGTTTGCCCAGGCCTTGTCCATGCCATGCCTGATCGATGAAAACGGAGTCTTCCACGGTCGTGGACCAGCCCTGGCGGGTGTTATAGGTCGAAAGCGAGCCCCAACCGACCACTTTACCGTCGATTTCGACGACCAAGGCAGGGTGGGCCGGCGTACGGGCCCTCAGCCAAGCCAGCCTGCCTTCGTCGGATTCCTCCGTCAGGTGCCAGGTGCAGGTGCTGGTGCGGACGTAGTGGTTATAGATGGCGTTGATCGCCCGGACATCGGCCGGGAGGGCGGCTCGGACGCTTGGTTCCATGGGGTTAGTCATACCTCGGAGGAAACCTTAAACAAGCACAGGAAATCCCGTTGACAGTCGGTCGCAGGTTACCTTTGTTGGCCGACCTGCCGTTATTAAAACGGCTTTCCCGACCATGAAAGTCTCCTCCTCCCTCAAGTCGCTGAAGAAGCGTCACCCGAATTGCCAGGTAGTTCGCCGCAAGGGCCGTATCTACGTGATCAACAAGACGCACCCCCGCTACAAGGCGCGTCAGGGCTAAAACCCAGCAAACCCCGCATTTTATGAAGAAGGAAGGCCATCCTGAATATAACAACGTCGTCTTCGTGGATGTCTCCACGAACCGCGAATTCCCGGCTCGTTCGACCATGAAGTCGAAGGAGACCAAGGTGATCGACGGCGTCGAGCATTTCGTCATCCGCCGTGAAGTCACCATGGACTCGCACCCCGCCTACACCGGCGAGAAGCGCTTCGTCGACTCCGCCGGCCGCGTCGAGAAGTTCAACACCAAGTTCCGTCGCAAGTAAGCCTCCCCCGAGGCCGACCCAAGACCCGCCCGGTTCGCCGAGCGGGTTTTTTGTTGGCCGGAGGCTTGGCCAGGTCAGGGCCCGGTACCGAATCTCGCGAAGTGAGGCAGGGGGTGGGATGAAGACCATAGACCGGGGTGTGAGGAGCTCTGGCTCCTTCCTTTCCCTGCCGATCATGCACGTTGGCTATGTTTCCTATAGGTTTACCATTACTTTGACCTGCAATCGTGTGAATACGTTAATCGTTGATAATCATTTGTTTAAGAATTTGTTCACAGGCCGTTGTGAACGGGCGTGGATAAGGTAGGGAGGCTTCAGGGCCTATTTTAAGCAATAACTGCTTGATTTTGTCCTACTTACAGACCAATACTCACCCCGCTATGAAGCATATCCTCCCGATCCTCACCCTCACGACCCTTGCTGCCGCTGCCTCTGCCCAGAGCGCCGCTGCCGCTGGTCTCTCCTACAACCGCGCTGGTCTCAGCTACAACACCGACTCCGGCGCCAACGACAACGGTTACTCCGTGTCCGTCGAAGCCCTCGTTGGTTCCTCCAACGTCTGGGTCGGTGGCTCCGCTGACCTCAACGCCGCGGGCGACGACGAAGTCTCCGTGGGTTACCTCTTCAAGAACGTCATCGGCGGCATCGACGCCACCGTCGCCGTCTCTTCGAACGACACCTACGGCGTGATCCTCCGTCGCTCCCTCAACGAAGTCGTCGCCGGCCTCGAAGGTCGCTTCGTCTGGGCCCATGCTACCGGTTCCGACCGCCAGAACGCTTACCTCTACGAACTCGCCTACAACATCGGCGCCAAGTACCAGGTTGCTGTCGCGATCGCTGACACCGAAGCCTCGGACACCGAGACCTTCGTGACCGTCCGCTACAACTTCTAATCTTCGGATTAGATCTTGAACTTAAGGGCCCCGGAAACGGGGCCCTTTTTGTTTCCGGACAGGATGGGTCCGTGGCTTTAGTGTGACGAATATAAGACAAAAACGCATTTTAGTGTTGTTTTCTCGACCAATGTGCCTACCAACAAACACGCATATGAAGCACATCCTCCCGATCCTCACCCTCACGACCCTTGCTGCCGCTGCCTCTGCCCAGAGCGCCGCTGCCGCTGGTCTCTCCTACAACCGCGCTGGTCTCAGCTACAACACCGACTCCGGCGCCGGCGACAACGGTTACTCCGTGTCCGTCGAAGCCCTCGTTGGTTCCTCCAACGTCTGGGTCGGTGGCGAAGCCGACCTGAACAACGAAGGCGCTGACTCCGTCTCCGTGGGTTACCTCTTCAAGAACGTCATCGGCGGCATCGACGCCACCGTCGCCGTCTCTTCGAACGACACCTACGGCGTGATCCTCCGTCGCTCCCTCAACGAAGTCGTCGCCGGCCTCGAAGGTCGCTTCGTCTACGCCCAGCAGACCGGTTCTGACCGTGCCGATTCCTTCGTCTACGAGCTCGCCTACAACGTGAACTCGAAGTACCAGGTCGCCGTTTCCGTCGCTGACGTGAACGACGCCGACGAAGAAGTCTCCGTCACCGTCCGCTACAACTTCTAATCTTCGGATTAGAGGCTGACCTAAGGGCTCCGGCGACGGGGCCCTTTTTGTTGTCCGAGCATCCCGATTATCCGGCTTACTTGGCCTCGACGTGCACGGTGACCCGCATCTCTCGGTCGCCACCGCCCCAATAGCTGCCGCTCACGGGGGTGGCGT
>JBEEPO010000004.1:0-169179 GCA_041191065.1 Verrucomicrobiota bacterium
CGAGTTCGATCACGACGTTGCCGCGCTCGGTGCGCCGGACGGTGCCGGTGACGATGTCGCCGACCTTGTCCTTGTACTCCTGGAAGACCTGGTCCTTCTCGATCTTGCGGAAGCGCTGGTTGAGCAGCTGCTGGGTGGTCTTGGCGGCGATGCGGCCCAGGTCCTCGACCTTGATCGGCTTGCGGACTTCCTGGCCGACCTGGACGTCAGGCCGGATGAGGGAGGCGGCGACGGGGTTGATCTCCTGGAGCGGGTCCGACACGGAGTCGGTCACGCGCAGGACGACGAAGGCGTCAAGCTTGCCCGAGACGGCGTCGGCGTTCACCTCGACGTTCTGGCCGGCCATGACCGACTTCTCGACCGAGGACTTGATGGCCTCGACGATGAGGGCGCAGGCCTCTTCTTTTTTGATGTTCTTCTCCTTTTCGAGATATTGGAGGAAGGGTTTGATATCGACGCTCATGGTGATGGGTGCGGGTTTTCGGTGAAATGATTTGGGGACAAAAAAAGCGGGTCCGGCAGGACCCACCTCGGTGAAGGTGAACTGAGGCCTACCTTGGGCACCCCCGAGGGGATGTCAAGTGCGCTCGACCCCCCGGCCCGGAGGGTTCCGCTTGCCCCCCGGGGGTCTTCTCCGAACCTATCCGCATGGCTGACGAAAAAGTAATCTTCACGATGACGGGGGTCACGAAGTACTTCGAAAAGAAACCCGTTTTCCGTGATATTTCCCTGTCCTACTACTATGGGGCCAAGATCGGCGTCCTCGGCCTAAACGGCTCCGGCAAGTCCACGCTGCTCAAGATCATGGCCGGCGAGGACAAGGAATTCGACGGCGCGATCAGCCAGGTGCCGGGCTTCACGCTCGGCTACCTCGCCCAGGAGCCGCGGCTCGACGAGCATCTCACGGTCCAGGAATGCGTGATGCAGGCCGCCGGCCCGATGAAGGCCCTGCTCGAGGAATACGACGAGACGTTCGTGAAGGTGTCGGAGACCGATGACGCGAAGGAGCAGGAGCAGATCCTGGCCCGCCAAGGCGAGATCCAGACTATCCTCGACACGCGGGGGGGCTGGGACCTCGACGCCCGCATCGAGATGGCGATGGAAGCCCTGCGCTGCCCGCCCGGCGACGCGGTGGTCTCCGCGCTCTCCGGCGGCGAGAAACGCCGCGTGGCGCTCTGCCGCCTGCTGCTCATGGAGCCGGACATCCTCCTGCTCGACGAGCCGACCAACCACCTCGACGCCGACACGGTCGCCTGGCTCGAACGCCATCTCCAGGGCTACAAGGGCACGGTCATCGCGATCACGCACGACCGTTACTTCCTCGACAACGTCGCGGGCTGGATCCTCGAGCTCGACCGCGGCCGCGGCATCCCGTGGAAGGGCAACTACTCCTCCTGGCTCCAGCAGAAGCAGCAGCGCCTCGAGATGGAGGAGAAGCAGTCCGCCGCGCGTTCCCGCTCGATGGAGCGCGAACGCGAGTGGGCCGCGGCTTCGCCCAAGGCCCGCGTGGCCAAGAACAAGGCCCGTCTCCGCGCCTACGAGCAGATGCTCACGCAGGACCAGAACCAGCAGGAGAAGGCGGCCGAGATCTGGATCCCGCCCGGTCCGCGCCTCGGCGGCGCCGTCATCGAGGCCCGCGGCCTGTCCAAGGGTTATGGCGACCGCATCCTGATGGATGACGTCAATTTCACGCTGCCCGCCGGCGGCATCGTCGGCGTGGTCGGACCCAACGGCGCCGGCAAGACGACGCTCTTCCGCATGATCACGGGCCAGGAGAAGCCGGACAAGGGTTCGCTCACGGTCGGCGAGTCGGTGAAGATCGCCTACGTCGACCAGTCCCGCGATTCGCTCCCGGCCGACGCGCCGCTCTGGTCCGCGATCTCCGACGGCCAGGAGATGGTGCACCTCGGCAAGGTCATGGTCCCGGCCCGCGCCTACGCGGCGCGCTTCGGTTTCACGGGCGACGTCCAGCAACGCAAGGTCGGCGTGATGTCGGGCGGCGAACGCAACCGCATCCACCTCGCGCGCCTCATCAAGTCCGGCGCCAACGTCCTCCTGCTCGACGAGCCGACCAACGACCTCGACGTGAACACGATCCGTGCCCTCGAAGACGCCCTCGAAGGGTTCGCCGGCTGCGCGGTGATCGTGACCCACGACCGTTGGTTCCTCGACCGCGTGGCGACGCACATCCTCGCGTTCGAAGACGACAGCACGGTGGTCTGGCACGAGGGCAACTACGGCGACTATCTCGAAGACCGGCGCAAGCGCCTCGGCCTCGAGTCGGACACGCCGCGTCGCCCGAAGTACCGTCGCCTCACGCGCTGAGCCGGCCGGTCGCCTTCAGCCGCTGACGCCACGCCCCGGCCATCGCCGCGAGCGTGGTCAGCTGCAGGTCGCTCATGCGCCAGCCCCAGTTGCCTTGAGGATTGCCCGGGGTGTTGAAGCGGGCTTCGGAGCCGAGGCCGAGGAGGTCCTGGACGGGGATGAACGCGGCCACGCCGGGGGATGCCAGGGCGGCCTCGGCGAGCGTGACGTGCGGCATGCCCATCGCGCCGAAGACGGCCTCGACGCGCGCGCGCTCGTCGGCGGAAGCCTGCGCGTGCCAGCCGACGACGGTGTCGTTGTCGTGCGTGCCGGTATAGACGACCCGGTCCGCGGTGATGTTCGTGGGGAAGTGCGGATTGCCTTCGGGCGGGCCGCCGAAGCCGAACTGCAGCACCGACATGCCGGGCAGGCCGGAGGCCTGACGGAGCACGTCGACGCCGGGGGAGAGCAGGCCGAGGTCTTCGGCGACGAGCGGGAGGCCGGCCAGCGCCCGGGTGAACGCCAGTCCGGGGCCGTCGCACCACTTGCCTTCGCGGGCGTTGGGCGCGCCGGCGGGCACGCTCCAGTAATCATGGATGCCGCGGAAGTGGTCGATGCGGATCGCGTCGAAGAGTTCGAGGTCGTGCCGGACGCGCGCCTGCCACCACGCGAAGCCGTCGGCGGCGTGCCGGTCCCAGGCATACAGCGGATTGCCCCAGAGCTGTCCGTCCGCCGCGAAGTAATCCGGCGGCACGCCGGCCACCGCCGTCGGCCGGCCCTGCGCGTCGAGCTGGAAGAGCTCCGGGCGGGTCTTCGCGTCGCAACCGTCGGCGGAGACGTAGATCGGCTCGTCGCCGAAGAAGCGGACGCCTTTGTCGCGGGCGTACCTGCGCAGCGCTTTCCATTGCTCGGCGAACAGGAACTGCAGCACTTCGGCCTCGGCCACGGCTTCGGCCGGGGCTTCGTCGGTCGTCCACTTGTCCGGCGCGGTGAAGCCGTTCGCTTCGCGTAACGCGGAGAAGCGGCACCAGGCGCCGAGCCAGCCGGCCTGCTGCTCGCGGAATCGCCGGAAGGCGGCGTTCTGCTTCAGGACCTTGGCGCCGCGGCGGGCGGCCAGCTGCAGCGCCGGGCGGAGCTGGTTCCAGAGGCGACCGTAGTCGGTGCGACCGTCGCTCCCGCGTCGCAGCGCGGCGATCTCCTCGGACGTGAGCAGTTTGCGCGCCCCGAGGTCGGCTAAGTCGAGGAGATACGGATTGCCGGCGAAGACGGACAGGGCCTGGTAAGGCGAATCGCCGTAACCGGTCGGTCCGAGCGGGCAGACCTGCCACCAGCCGAAACCGGCGGCGGCGAGGATGTCGACGAAGCGGCGCGCTTCGGCGCCCAGCGAACCGACCGGCCCGTCGCCCGGCAGGGCGGTCGGGTGGAGTAGCACCCCCGCGCTGCGGTGCGGAAAGGCATGGCAGGCAAAGGGGGCGGCGGGAGCCCGGCCGGTCGCGGCGGCGGGTTCGCGGCGGTCGGCGTCCATCTCAGCGGAGCTGGACGTAGTGCTTGGCGCGCAGGTCGTCCAGCCAGCGCTGGATCGCGAGCTTCATGCCGATCGAACGCACCTTCGTCTCGATCTCCGCCATGACTTCCGGGTCGTTCACCGGCGCATGGCCTTGCGGGCGCACGGCATCCGGGCTGACGATCACGTAGAGGGGGGCGGCGCCGACGTCGAACTTCAAGGGTTCCGAGATCTCGCCAGGCTTCAGCTTGCGGACGGCGGCGACGACGGTCTGGTTCAGGTCCTCGAAGTTGCGCCAGCCGGCGTCGCCGCCTTTGCTCGCGAAGTCGTCGGTGCTGATGCGTTCGGCCACGTCGGCGAAGGTCGGCTGGCCGCTGATGGGCTTCCCGCCGATCTTGTAGGCGGCGAGCAGTTCGGCGACCTTCGCCGGCTGGCGAAGGGCTTCGGCCCAGGCCTTGGCGCGGGCGGCGGTCTCTTCCGGCTTCTCGGCGGCGCCCTGCGTGATGGTGATCTGGCGGAGCTTCACCTGTTCCTTGCGGGCGAAGTCGGCCTTGTTCTTGTCATAGTATTCCTGGATCTTGCCGGGATTGACGTCCCAGGCGTTCCGACGGATCTGCCCCACCATGTATTCGAAGATGATACGGTCTTCGATGGTCTTCCGGTAGGCGAGCGGCGTCGTGCCGGCGGCGCGCAAGGAGGCGACGAAACGGTTGCGGTCGCCGCCGAAGTCCCGGCGGATGGTCTCTTCGATGTCCGCGTCGACGTATGAGGCCGGCAGGTTGGCGGTGCTGGCGCGGAATTCGGCGATGACGATCTGGCGTTCGGCCATCGACTTGAGCGTCTCCTGCGCGGCCTGTCCCAAGGCCTGTTCGAATTCGAGGTCGGAGCGGGCGGCGGCGCGCAGCTGGCCGACGATCGGATCGATCTGCCGGCGGATGTCCGAGAGGGTGATGCCTTGGCCGTCGGCGTCGGCGGCGATCCGGTCCGAGTTCAGCTGGGACCAGCGTTTGGCGGCGGCTTCCTCGACCGAAGGCAGCTTGAGCTGGGCGGACGCGACGGCCGCGGTCAGGGCGAGCAGGCTGGAGAGGAGGAAAGATTTCATCGGACGTCAGGCGCGGGCAGCCGTGAGAGGAAGCCGCGGATTTCCTTCAGTTTCCGCAGGGGGTCTCTCACGGTCAAGCGGGGAAACCGGTTACCGACGAGAATGGGCTCAGGCGGACGGCCTGCGGGCGCCTGCTGACAGCGCAGCACGGCGCCGTCGGTCGTCACGGAAATGACGCTTTTGTCCTCCGCCAGGCACCGGATCTCCGCCAGGCTGAGCAGGGCGTCCGCTTCCGGGGGCAGCTTGCCGTAACGATCCTTCAGCGAAGTCCTCAGTTCGGCCACCTCGGCGGCGTCCAGCGCCAGCGCGATGCGGCGGAAGGCTTCGATGCGCAGGCGAGTCTCCGGAATCCAGTCCGACGGGAGGGTGGCGGTCAGCAAGGGCACCTCGCCGTCGCTGCCGTTGGTCTGTTCCGTGCCCAGCGCGGCTTGGGTGTGGTCGATGAAGTCCAGCTGGACCTCGCAGCGCTCGATGACCGCGCCTTTGTCGCCCCGGAGCTTGGCGACGCTCCGCCGGAGGAGCTGGCAGTAGAGGTCGAAACCGACGGTCGCGACGTGGCCGCTCTGCGCCGCCCCGAGGATGTTGCCGGCGCCGCGGAGTTCGAGGTCGCGCATGGCGATGCGGAAGCCGGCGCCGAGCTGGTTGTACTGACGGATGGCCGAGAGGCGGCGGTGCGCCGTGCCGACCAGCGCGGCATGGCGGTGGAGGAAGAGGTAGGCGTAGGCCTGACGGTTGAACCGGCCCACGCGCCCGCGCAGCTGGTAGAGCTGCGCCAGGCCGAACCGGTCGGCGCCCTCGATGATGAGCGTGTTGCAGTTCGGGATGTCCAGGCCGGTCTCGATGATGGTCGTGCAGACGAGCACGTCGTATTCGCCGGCGACGAAGGCCGACATGACTTCTTCGAGCTGGCCGGCCGGCATCTGGCCGTGGCCCACGATGATGCGCGCCTTGGGCACGAGCGCGGCGAGGCGCTCCGCGACGGCCTGGATCGTCTCGACGCGATTGTGCAGGTAGAAGACCTGGCCGCCGCGGGCCAGCTCGGCCTTCACGGCGTCGCGGACGAGTTTCTCGTCGTAGCTGCGCACGATGGTGCGGATGGGCAGCCGTTCGCGCGGCGGGGTCTCGATCACGCTGAGGTCGCGCGCGCCGACGAGCGCGAGGTAGAGCGTACGCGGGATGGGCGTCGCGCTCATGGCGAGCACGTCCACCTCGGTGCGCAGCTCCTTGAGGCGCTCCTTGTGGCGCACGCCGAAACGGTGCTCTTCGTCGATGATGACGAGGCCGAGCCGGCCGAAGCGGGTGCCGTCGGAGAGCAGCGCGTGCGTGCCGACGACGACGTCGACGGTCCCGGACGCGGCGCGCGCCCGGACGTCGGCCTTCTGCTTGGCGGTGCGGTAACCGCTTAGCAGTTCGACGGAGACGGGCCAGCGCGCGAGACGCTCCTTGAAGCTTTCGAAGTGCTGCTGCGCGAGGACGGTCGTCGGCGCGAGGATCGCGACCTGGCGTCCGCCGAGGACGCATTTGAACGCGGCGCGGAGGGCGACCTCGGTCTTGCCGAAGCCGACGTCGCCGCTGATGAGCCGGTCCATGGGCGCGGGACGCTCCATGTCGGCCTTCACGTCGATGATCGCGCGGGCCTGGTCCGGCGTCTCGCGATGCGGGAAGGAGCGTTCGAACTCGCCCATCCAGGCGTTGTCCGCGTCCTTCGGGTGCGTGATGCCGGGCTTGGTCGAGCGGGCGGCCTGCATGGCCAGCAGCTGCGCGGCGAGGTCGGCGGTGGCCTTCTCGGCGGCTTTCCGTGACTTCTCCCAGCCGCCTCCGCCGAGCTTGGAGAGCTTGGGGATGGCCCGGCCGATGCCGATGTAGCGCGTGAGGAGATGCGACTCCCGCACGGGCAGGTGCAGCATCGATTTCAGGGCGAACTCCAGGCCGATGAAATCTTCGGTGCGTCCGTCATGCTCGTGCGCCTTGATGCCGCGGAAGAGGCAGACGCCTTGCGTGGCGTGTACGAGCGCGTCGCCGTCGGCGAGTTCGCCGAAGTCGAGGGCGCGGCCGACGGCGGCGCGGATGGCGGTGCGGCGGCGGGGCAGGACGGCGAGCGGTCGTTTGCGTCGGCCGAAGAGCTCGCGTTCGGTCAGCAGGAGCAGGCCGTCCTTGAGCAGGCCGGGCAGCTTGTTCGGGGCGATGAGGATGCCGCCGCCGAAGCGTCCGTGCGTGATGCGGGGCGCGAAGCCGCGGATCTGGGCGCCGGCGACCTCGGCGTTGAGCCGATCGACGGAGCCGTCGGTATCGCCGGCGAGCAGGCACGGACGGCCGTCCTTGGCCAGCGAGGCGGCGGCCCGGAGGAGGGCGGGGCGGGTCTCGGCGCTGTCCGTCGCGGAGCCGATGAGCAAGGATTCGGCGGGCGTCGATTCGAGGGCGTGCGCCGAGTAACCGAGCGGCGCATCGTCGGTCTCCTCGAGCACGAGTTCGTCGACCTTGGCCGAACGCAGTTCGGCGCAGAGGACGTCTTCGTGGCAGCGGTCCACCGAGATGACGAGCGCGTCGGCCGGCAGGTGCCGGAAGAACGGCGCCTCGGGGGCGGAACCGGAATCGTCCCGCGGCGCGCAGATGACCAGGCCGTCGACCTCGCCTTCGCTGCGCTGCGTCGCGGGGTCGAACGGACGGAGCGATTCGACGACGTCGCCGAAGAGGTCGATGCGCACGGGCATCTGCGCGTTCAGCGGATAGACGTCGAGGATGCCGCCGCGGAGGGCGTATTCGCCGGGTTGTTCGCAGAGGGCCTCGTGGGCGTAGCCGAAGTCTTCGGCCAGGCGCTTCGCGAAATCACGCAGGGCGAGCTTCTCGCCTTTGCGGACGACGATCTCGGCCTTGGCGGTGGCTTCCGGCGCGGGTGAGCGGCGGGTGAGCGAGCCGGGCGTGCAGGCGATGAGCAGCGGCCGCTTCGCGTCATGATTGCCGTGGCGGAGGAGCGAGAGGACGCCGAGGAGGTCGCAGTCGGCTTCGAAGGCCGGGACGGCCGCGTCGGCCTCGGTCAGGGTGCGGGCGACCGGCTGAGCATCGTTGAGCAGGGTCAGCAGCTGGGCGGTCTCTTCGGCGAAGGTCTCCGCGGCGCCGAGGTTCGAGGCCAGGCAGACGATCACGCTTCGCTCGGCGCCTTCCGAGCAAGCGCAGGCCGCCCAGGCGTGCGAAGGCACGCCGGTCAGGGCACGGCGTGGCTGAACGGACATGCGGTTATCGAGGCGGGAAGGCCTGATGCGTCAAACCCAACCCCTCACTTCAGCACGACTCCGGCGATTTCGTCCCAGAGTTCGTCGGTCTGCGTGGGCTTCTTCACGGGCCGGCCGGCTTCGGCGAACCAATAGCGGGCGTTGCCTAGGTCGCCTTCGATCAGGTGCAGCAGGGCGTGGATCCAAGACCCGACGGGAGTCCCGATGTCCTGGGCGATGTCGTGCGCCGCCTCCCAGTCGCCCTTCTTGATGAACCAAAGAGACTGCGCCTCGCGGGAGAGGCTGCGAGGCGGCTGAGCATCGGCTTCCGCGGAGGACTTCAGCTGGGCTGGGGTCATGGGTTCGTCGGCAGGCAGGGTTTAGGGCGTGGTCCCATCCAAGCCCGGGGTGAGGTCAAGGCAAGGCGAGTTCATCCCGGGGGCTTGCGTCTGCTTGGTCGTGGCGACAAGATGAGCCAATCCTCCTCATGCGCCTGCTCGCCTTGCTCCTGGCCTCTCCGCTCCTCGCCGCTGATTCCCCGGTCGTCCTCGGCCATGGCGCGGCCCGCTATTCCCTCGACCTGAAGTGGGCCAAGGCCGATCCGGCGGTCGCCCCGGTGGTGAATTCCCACGCTCTGGCCGAAGGCAAGGATGGTCGCCTCTACCTCGTGACCGACCACCCGAAGAACGACTTCATCGTGTTCGAGAAGGACGGCCGCTACGTCCGCTCGATCAGCGCCGGACTCGGCGGCGGCCACAGTCTGGAAATCTTCGAGCAGGGTGGCGTGGAGTATCTCGTGCACGTCGACTCCGGCTGGCACATGGCTGCCGAAGGCTGGAACCCCTCCGCGGTCGAAGGGCGTATCACGCTGCTGACCACCGACGGCAAGGTCGTGCGCAAGTTCCCCACGCCGAAGGAACTCGGCCTGAGCGACGGCAAGTTCATGCCGTGCGATGTGGCCTGGACCCCGGCGGGCACCCTGCTGGTCGCCGACGGCTACGGCTCGAACTTCGTCTACGAGTTTTCGCTCGAGGGTAAGCTGCTCAAGAAGTGGGGCGGACCGACGAAGGACGAGGCTAATCTCACCAACGCCCACGGCATCTCTATTGATGCCTCCGATCCGCGCGGCCCGCTGGTCTGGGTCCCTTCGCGTAGTCAGAATCAGCTCAAGGCTTTCACCTTGGACGGCAAGTATGTCGACACCCTCGACCTTCCGGGAGCTTTCGCCGGTCAGTTGTGCTTCCGCGGCGACAAGATCTACACCGCCGTCTGCTGGAGCAAGGACGCCAAGGGCAAGCGACTCGCGCAGTCCGGTTTCCTGCTGGTCCTGGATCGCGCCACCAAGAAGGTCCTCAGCGCGCCGGGCGGCAATGAACCCAAGTATGTCGACGGCAAGCTCCAGCCGCTCACGCAGGCTCAGCCCGTCTTCAAGCACGGCCACGACCTCTTCGTCGATTCCGTCGGCGACATCTACCTTGGCGAATGGAACGCCGACCGCCGTTACCCGTCGAAACTGACGCTGGTGAAGTAACTCAGCTGATCAGCAACAGGCGCGGTGAGCCGGACTTCGACGCGTAGAGCGAGTCGCAGGTGTGTTCGTGCAGGAAGGCGGTGATGAACCCCGGGGAGAGTTCACGGCCGCAGCGCCGTGAGCGCGGTCATGGTTTGCTCAGCCACTCGAGATTGAACCTGGCCAGGGTCAGGCGTCCGCCCGTCATGGCAGCCAGACCGGTTGCCGCTCCTTGGTTCTCGCCGCTACGGCCGTAGAAACAGAGGATTGTGCCGGCGTGGGTCACGGCCAGGTCGGAATACATGCCAGGCCCGGCCTCGATGGTCTTGTTGGAAATCCAGGTCTGGCCTTCATCCCGGCTGATCTTGACGCTGATGTTCTTGCGGTCGCGATACTTGCCGGGCTCGGCCTTGCCCTTCGCTTTCTCGAGATTGTGCGGGTTGGAGAAGAGAAGCAGTTTCTGGCCGCCAAAATCGTAGCGGATCAAGCTGGCCATGCAGACGGGTTCCCAGAGGGCTTCGTCGAAGCGGGGGGTGCTCCATCCGGTCGCGCCGTTGTCGCTGATGGTCACGAGACGGCGATTCGGTTTGGATTCGTTGCGGACGTTGAGCATGACGCGTCCGTCGCTGAGTTCCACGGCGGTCGCTTCATTGGGGTCGATCCAGGTCTCGTTGGTCGGCACGGCGATGTCGCCCGCGTGCCAGGTCGCGCCGTGGTCGTCGCTGTAAAGGGTGCCGGCGACGCTCGGGTGATGGCTGTTGCTGCCGGTGCCGGCGGAGATCCAGACCGGCGTCAGCAGGCGTCCGTTGCGCAGCTGGATGCCGTGGTTGGGCCCGGTCGCGAGCACTTTCCAGTCGTGGGCCTTGCGGAAGCCTTCGAAGGCCGCGGTGATCTCGGTCGGCGTGCTCCAGGTGAGTCCGTCGTCGTCGCTGCGCTGGTAGAAGCATCGCATGTATTCCAGGCAGAAGAGCATGTGCACCGTGCCGTCGCGGTCCGCGATGAGCACGGGGTTGTTGTAGGTCACGTCCGCGGGGTTGACGTTCTTCATCCTCAGCGCGGAAGGGTTCTTGCTCTTCGGACCAGGGACGTCGGCGATGCTCCGCGGTGCGCTCCAGGTCTTGCCGTCGTCGGTGCTGCGCCGGAGCAGGATGCGGTTGTCGTCCCAGTCCGAGATGGCGGTGGCCCGTTTGCGCACCTCGCACCAGGCCAGCACCGTGCCTTTGGCCGTCACGACCACGCCCGGGATATGGCAGACATTGTAGGCCGGATCTTCGCCGGCCACGAAGAGATCGAGTTTTTCTAGGAATGGTTCGGCCGCGCGGAGGATGGTCGTGGACAGCAGGACGGAGAGCACGAGTAGGCGCATGAAATATAGACCGACCGTCCCCGGAGATGTTCCGTCGCCTCGCGCCTCAGCTGATCAGCAGCAGGCGCGGTGAGCCGGGATGGTTCTCCGGCGCGCGGTGGATGCAGGGGGGCACGGGGCTGCCGGGCCAGCGGGTCGCGATGCGCCAGAGGGCGAAGGTGCCGAACGGGTAGGGCGCCGCGCCGGGCTTCGGCGCGTAATGCGAGTCGAAACTGTGCTCGTGCAGGAATTCGGCGAAGCCGGCGTCGTCCCTGCCGCCGTATTCTTCAAGTAATATCGCGCGAATCTCCAGAATCTCGACCTTGAGCAAGGCTTCCTCGTTGCGCAGGCCTTCGCTGCAGGCGCCGTGATAGGTACAGAGCCACGTGTCGACCTCGACGGGCGCGCTGTCGACGTGGAAGGACGTGACGTCGGTCGGCACGACGCCGGCGTCAGGCCCGCGCACGCAGTCGTAGACGCAGTTGAGCGACGGCGCGAGGTCGTGGTCACGCAGGAGCCGCTGGTCGGCGAGCATCGCCTCCGCGGCGAGACGTCCGGCGGGCGTCAGATCGAGCGCGCGGAGGCGCTCGTCTTCGATCGTCACGATGCCTTCGCCTGGACCGAGCTTCGCGATGACCTCGGCGTAATCGCCGGGCAGCGCGCGTTCCCAGCAGAGCGCGTTGACGCCATCGGCGAATGATTTGGTGCGCAACTCCTCAAAGTTGCCCACCCTCCGGACGCGCGGCTGGCCGGCGCCGCTCACTTCAGCGCGAAGCGCTTGGCGAACTCCTTGGCGAGCGCTTCGTAGGCGACGGCGCCCGGGGAGTGGACGTCATACTGGAAGATCGTCTGGCCGTGGCTCGGGCATTCCGACAGGCGGATCGTGCGCGGGATCATGGCGTCCATCACGAGGGCGGGGAAGTGGGTCTTCACTTCCTCGACGACCTGGCGGGAGAGCTTCGTGCGCACGTCATACATCGTCATCACGATCGCGCCGATAGTCAGCTTGTCGCTGGCGCCGGCGGCCTTGAGCTGGTCGACCACCCCGAGGATCTGGCCGAGGCCTTCCATCGCGAGGTATTCGGTCTGCAGGGTGACGATGAGGTGGTCGGACGCGCCGAGCGCGTTCATCGAAAGCATGCCGAGCGCGGGCGGGCAATCGATGAGGATGGCCTTGTATTTGCCGGACGCGATGACCGGGGCGAGGGCTTCGCGGAGGCGACCGAGATAATTTTCGGCCTGGGCGAGTTCGGATTCGACGGCGGCGAGGTCGACTTCCGAGGGGATGAGGTCGAGCCTCTCGGTCGAGGTCGCGACGATCATGTCGGCGGCCTTGGCTTCGCCGTGCAGGACTTTGTAGAGGGATTTGCCTTCGGTCTTCTCGATGCCGAGCGCGGAGGTCGCGTTGGCCTGGGCGTCGAGGTCGACGATGAGGGTCGGGATGCCGAGACGCGCGAGGCCGGCGCCGAGGTTCACGGTGGTGGTCGTCTTGCCGACGCCGCCTTTCTGGTTCGCGATGGAGAAGACCTTGGCCACTTAAGCGTCCTCGATGGGGCGTTCGACTTCGGTCGGGGCTTCGTAATCGATGCCGGCGAGGCCGAAGCCGAAGTTCTTCATGAAGTCAGTCTGGTAGCCGGCGAAGTCGGCGTGCGCGTCGAAGGTCTCCGTCGTGACCTTGGGCCACGCGTCGAAGACGGCCTTCTGGACGTCGGGAGCCATCTCCCAATCGTCGATGCGCACGCGGCCGTGCTCGTCGAAGTCGAGCGCGTTGCCGTTATACATCTGCTTTTCGAAGAGACGCTGGATCTGCTCGATGCAGCCTTCGTGCGTGCCCTTGGCCTTCATGATCTTGAACAGCAGCGAGACGTAGAGGGGGACGACCGGGATGGCGGAGCTGGCCTGCGTGACGACGGCCTTGTTGACGGACACGAAGGCGCGGCCGCGGTGGAGCTTCATCAGGTCGTCGATCTTGCGGCCGGCGCGCTCGAGGTCTTCCTTGGCCTTGCCGATGGTGCCGTCCTTGTAGATCGGCCAGGTCACCTGCGGTCCGATGTAGGAATAGGCGACCGTCTGGCAGCCTTCCTGGAGGACGCCGGCGCCGTCGAGGGCGTTCATCCAGAGTTCCCAGTCTTCGCCGCCCATGACCTTGACCGTCTGCGCGATGTCGTCGGCGGAGGCGGTCTCGAGCGTCACCTCGTTCACGACCTTCTTGTCGGTGTCGAGGTTCTTGGCGTGGAAGGGGGCGCCGGTCGGCTTGAGGACGGACTTGTAGGTCACGCCGTCCGGAGCGGTGCGACGAGGGGAGGCGAGGGAGTAGACGACGAGGTCGACCTTGCCGCCGGGCATCTTGGCCTTGATCGCTTCGATGACCTGGGCCTTGAGTTCGGCCGAGAAGGCGTCGCCGTTGATCGAGACGGCCTTGAGTCCGGCCTTCTTCGCTTCGGCATGGAAGCCGGCGGTGTTATACCATCCGGGTGAGCCGGGCTTGTCGCCTTCGCCATTGCGTTCGAAGAACACGCCGAGCGTGGCGGCGCCGGAACCGAAGGCGGCGGAGATGCGGGAGGAGAGGCCGTAGCCCGTGGAGGCGCCGATCACCAGGACCGACTTGGGGCCGCCCTGGATGGGCTTGCGGGACTTCACGTAGGCGATCTGCTCGCGGACCGCCGCGGCGCAGCCGTCGGGGTGGGAGGTGATGCAGATGAACCCGCGGACGCGAGGCTTCAGGACTTGCTGGGACATAGGGACACCTTTGGAGGGGGAGGGGATGAGTTCAATCTGGAATTGGGAGCTAAACATAGGTGTCAGCGGTTGGCGGTTAGCGGTTGGCGGTCAGGATGATGCAAGAAGCGGGGGTGGGGAGATTGTCGGGGCTGGGCGTGGGGGAGGTTTTTCAGGGTCATCATAGGTAATCGCGGGACGTGCGGCGGGAGCGCGTTTCTCGATGATGGGGAGTCTATGCATCCCCAAGAGAATCCCAAGGTGGTCAGTTATCGTGATCTTTCGGCGTGGAAGGCCGCCAAGGCCCTTGCGGTCGAAGTCTATCGAGTCGTGAATGTCGCGGTGGTCCGGAATGACTTCGCGCTCGTCGATCAGCTGCGCCGGGCGGCGATCTCCGTGCCATCGAACATCGCCGAAGGCGCCGGCCGGGGGACCAATCAGGATGCCTTGAAGTTCCTTTACATCGCGAGGGGCTCTTTGTGTGAGCTGCGCACCCAGGTGGAGGTGATGCAGGAGGCCGGCCTGTTGGATGGCCGTGTCTGCGAGTCGCTTCTGGGGCGCGCCGAGGAAACTGGCCGTCTCCTTGGAGGGCTTCTTCGTTTCCGTGCCTCTCGTCGCGACGGTGATGCGGCGGCTCCGTCCCTCGCCAAGCCGCCTGCGCCTTCGTTTCGTCCTCCTGAGGCGCGCCGCTAGCCTTTAAGCGCTTCCGGGGTTCATAACCCTTGCTTGTGAGGGGTGGTTACGGATTGTTGCGTGCCTTGCGGTCCAACCGCTATCCGCCAACCGCTAACCGCTTCCACCTTTTTCGCCCATGTTCAGTTCGAGACTCTCTTTCGCCGACACGACCAACGCCCTGAGCAAGGCGAAGGCGAAGCGTCTCGCCTCCGGTCAGCCGGTGCTCGATCTCTCGGATTCCAATCCGGCCAACGCGGGCTTCGCGTGGTCCGCGGCCGACTTGGGCCCGTTACTTCGTCGCGACGGCATCCAGCGCCAAGATCCCAATCCGCTCGGCCTGGCCTCGGCCCGCACGGCGATCTCCGATTACTATTCTTCCCGCGGCGCCCGTGTGCCCGTCGACCAGCTCTTCCTGACGGCCAGCACGAGCGAAGCCTACTCCTGGGTCTTCAAGCTGCTCTGTAATCCTGGCGACGAAGTCCTGGTGCCTGAGCCGGCGTATCCCTTGCTCGAGGTCATCGCCGCGCTCGAGGGCGTGACGCTCCGTCCGTATCAGCTCGTCCAGCTCGCCGGCGAATGGGTCATCGACGCGACCACGCTCAGCGTGAACCGCCAGACGCGCGCGGTCCTCTGCATCAATCCGTCCAACCCGACCGGCGCGTTCGTCGGCCGTCGCGACCGCGACGTGCTGCGTGGCTTCGCGCTCAAGCATGGCCTCGCGATCGTGTGCGACGAGGTCTTCCTTGATTACCCGGCCGAAGGCGTCGCCTCACCGGGCACGTGGGCGGGTGAAGCGAACGTGATGACGTTCGTCCTCAGCGGCCTCTCCAAGGTCGCGCTCGCGCCGCAGCTCAAACTCGGCTGGATCGTCGTCGCCGGTCCGGCGACCTCGACGCTCGAAGCCTGCCGCCGCCTCGAGCACATCGCCGATGCCTTCCTTTCGGTGAACACCCCGGCCCAGCTCGCCTTGCCGGATCTCCTCCGTCGCGCCGAGCCGCTCCGCGCGCTCGTCCGCACTCGCGTCGCCCAAGGAGAAGCCACCCTCCGCGCTTGGGTCGCTTCGACCGCCTCCGGCTGCACCGTGTTGCCTCGCCCGGCCGGCTGGACCGCCATCCTCACCTTGCCCCCCGGCGTCCATGAAGACCGTTTCCTGATGAATGCCTTGAGCGAAGGCGTCTGGGCGCACCCTGGTTACTTCTATGGCATGCCGACGACTACCCCGAGCGTCGTTTTGAGCCTTTTGACCCCTCCGGACGCCCTTTCGGCCGGCCTGCAGGCCCTCGACCGGGCTTTGAAGAGGACTTAAGGGGTAATTACCGCTTGCCAACAGCCCCGGCACTCCTTTGCTCCGACTTTCCAAAAGGAGCCCGAACACTATGTCCCGTATCTGCAGCGTCACCGGCAAGCGCCCCGTCAAGGGCCGCCGAATCATTCACCGCGGTCAGTCCAAGAAGAGCGGCGGTATCGGCTTCCAGCTCGTGAAGCAGACCAAGCGCACGTTCAAGCCGAACGTCCAGCGCATCCGCGTACTCCAGCCTAACGGCTCGGTGAAGCGCCAGTGGGTTTCGGTCAAGGCCCTCAAGGCCGGCCTCGTCACCAAGGCCTAAGCCTCGGTCTCAAGACCCCAGCAAAAACCCGCCGCGAATCGGCGGGTTTTTTGTGCCCGGATGAAATCGGTAGGCCTTAGGCGAACCTCAGCCAGAGCACCGTACCCCAGACCGACAAGGCGATGACGATGGTCAGGAAGACGGCCGCGCTGCCCATGTCCTTGGCGCGCTTGGCCAAGGGGTGTCGCTCCAGGGAGATGTGGTCGGTGTTGGCCTCGATGGCCGAGTTGATGAGTTCGACGATGAGGATCAGCTGCAAGGTGGAGAAGAGCAGCGCACGCTCAGGTAGGCTGACCGGGATGAACCAGGCTACGACCGACAGGGGCACGACCACGATGAGCTCCTGCTTGAAGGCTTCCTCGTGCTTGGCGGCGGCCTTGAGGCCGTCCCAGGTATAGCGGAGGGCGTTGAATAGACGGCTGAGTCCCCCTTTGGACTTCATGGACTGTCCATACGGCTCTGGATTGGTCATCTGCGGGCACCTTACCCCCGCGAAATCGCAGGGCAAAGGCATTTTTGGCCCCCAAAAATCGCTTGCCAGAGGGGGGTGCTGCCCTAGGTTCTGTGGTTCCCTAGTCGGGAATCCTACCATGCGCGACGATTACCTCCAAGATGCCCGTAAAGTCATCCCTGATGCGAACATTCTCATCAACGTGATCTCCAAGCGCGTGAAGCAGCTCCGCAGCACGGCCGACTACTCCGTCCAGCCCCCGAAGTACAACCACACCTTGGGCGACGTGTTCGAAAAGCTTTCCCCTGAAGACATCGCCCTGCGCGAAGTCATCGAAGGCCGCATCTCCTGGGAGTTCCGTCCCGAGGACCGTCTGCCTGCCTAAGGCGGCTTTCCGCTCCAGCCGGTCGCCCGGCGCGTAGCCTTCTCGTCTCCCGATGGCCGCCCGCCGCGAACAGTCTCTTCCTGAGGTCAACAATCCGAAGGCAGGACGTGATTATTTCATCGGCCCGACCTACGAGGCCGGGATCGTCCTGCGCGGCACCGAGGTGAAGTCCCTCCGCGCCGGCCGGGCCAACATCGCCGACGCGTTCATCAAGATCAGCCCGAAGGGCGTGATGCTCTACCATGCGCACATCGCGGAGTATGACTTCGGCAACCTCAACAACCACGCCTCCTACCGCACCCGCCAGCTGCTGCTGAAGCGGGCGGAGGTAGAGAAGATCGCCGCGGAGATCCAGTCCGGCGGCCACGCGATCGTGCCGTTGAAGATCTACTTCAAGCACGGCCTGGCGAAGTGCCTCCTCGCCGTGGGCAAGGGCAAGAAGATGCACGACAAGCGTCAGGACATCAAGGAGCGCGAAGCCAAGCGCGAGATCTCGCGCGCGATGAGCCGACGGAAGTGAAGCCGCCGCTCCATCTCGTCCTGCTCCGCCCGGAGATCCCGCCGAACACCGGCAACATCGGCCGCATGTGCGCGATCACCGACTGCGTGCTGCACCTCGTCCATCCGCTCGGCTTCAAGATCGACGACGCCAAGCTCCGCCGCGCGGGGATGGACTACTGGCACGAGCTCGACGTCCGTCATCACGCCGACTGGGAGGCCTTCCTCGCTTCGCCCGGCCGTCCCGAACGACTCTGGCTTTTCACGACCAAGACGACCAACGGCCTCTGGGACACGCAGTTCCAGGAAGGCGACGGGCTGGTCTTCGGCAGCGAGAGCTGCGGCGCCGCCCCGGAAGTCCACGCCTGGTTCGGTGCGGAGCGCGAGGTCAAGATCCCGCACTTCAACGACAAGACACGTTCGTTGAACCTCTCGACCGCCTGCGGGATCGCGACTTATGAGGCCCTCCGCCAGATTAAGAGGGCTGGATGACTGAGTCGATGGCAGATGACAGATGACTGAATCGATGGCTGCTGGGGCTTAGTCGGGTCGGGACTTGCGGTAGGCAATTAGGCCGCCAATCAGCCTTCCGACCAAGGCCATTTGGTCGGCGATGCTTTGGCTGTCTTCGACTTCAATCAGGCCGGCACGCAGGCAGACGTCTATCTGTGACTCGAGTTCGCAGAGCGAGCCGCGGGCGATATAGAGGAATCTCAGCGAGTCCCGATTTGTCCCCCGGCCGTTGCCTTCGGCGATATTCGAGGGGATGGAAATGGCGGCGCGGCGTATCTGGTCGGCCAACCCGCGGTCGATGGTTTTGGCCCGCCTGACGCATAGTTTATAAATCAACACCGCCAGGTCCCTGGATTCCGCCCAAGCCTTAAGCTGCCGGTAAGGCGGCCCCTCTGCCGAAGATTCCATGCCCCAAGATGGTCGCTTGGTTCAATCGTGGCAACGAAGGCAGTCCCCCACACGCCTGCGGGCGGTTTCTGTCATCGATGCAGTCCTCTGTCATCGACTCAGCCATCTACTTCTCCCGCTTGCCTTCTCCCTCCCGCCCTTACTCCTTTCCCTCATGACTCGGCTTGAAGCCATCCGCTCCCGCATCGCGCCCGCCCGGGCCCGTCTGCTCGCGCATCCGTTGTACGCCCGGATGGCTTCGCTCGACGATGTCCGCGTGTTCATGCGTTCGCATGTCTTCGCGGTCTGGGATTTCATGTCGCTCCTGAAGCGCCTGCAGCGCGACCTCACCTGCGTGACTGTCCCTTGGGTGCCCGTCGGTGACGCGGAAGTACGCTTCCTCATCAACGAGATCGTCTGCGGCGAGGAGTCCGACGTCGACCCGCGCGGCGGTCGCATCGCTCATTTCGATCTTTATCTGCGCGCGATGCATGAAGCCGGTGCCGATACGTCCGCCGTCGACAAGGCGCTCGCCTCCGTCCGCGCGGGCGGTTCGACCGCCTCCGCGCTGGTCTCCGCCGGGGTCCCGGCCGGTGCCGCCGCTTTCTCCGGCGCGACCTTCGCCCTGGCGACGAACGGGAAGTCCCACGAGGTCGCCGCGGCCTTCACCTTCGGGCGCGAGGACCTGATCCCCGACATGTTCACGGAACTCGTCGCACGCCTCAGCCGCGAATACCCGGGCAAGCTCGACACCTTCCGTTATTACCTCGAACGGCACATCGAGGTCGACGGCGGCCACCACGGAGCGATTTCGCTCCGGATGGTCGAGCTGCTCTGCGGCGACGATGACCGCAAGTGGGACGAAGCCGCCGCGGCCTCCGTCGCCGCCATCGAAGCGCGCATCGTCCTCTGGGATGCGATCCTGGCGGATCTCAGGGCTGCCTGACGCGGAAGTTGCGGTATTCGACCTTCATCGGCGGTCCGACGTGCACCTGGACGCCGAGCTTGCCTGCGGGGTGCTTGGCCGCCGCATCGTCGTCGATGACCACGCTCATGACGTGTCCGTTGAGAATATGCACCTGCGTGCCGCTGCGGACGATGAGGTGGTATTCGTTCCAGTCGCCGTTGCGGATGAAGGCGGCGAGTTCCTTCGGATCGCCGACGCTGCCGACCACCTCGGCTTTCCGGCCCGGGCGGATACGCGTGATCTGGCCGCGGAGGGCGTTGAACGTGCGGCCACGCTCTTCATAGTTCTGCCCGGTGTGACGATTCTGGCCGTCGATGTCGGCCTGCGGGCCGGTCAAGGCGAACGTCAGCCCCGCGACGTCGGCGCTGTGGTAGTTGATGCCGCTGTTGCCACGCTCTGAGATGCGATACTCCGCCTTAAGCTCGAAATCGCCGGGCAGGGACCCTTCCCAGATCAGGAAGGTGTTCCGTTTCACGATGGTCTCAGGGGTGATCTCCCCGACGACCAGGCCGTCCACGCAACGCCAGTAGACGGGGTCGCCGGTCCAACCCTTGAGGGTCTGGCCGTCGAAGAGCTGCTTCCAGCCGAGGGTCTCTTCCGCTGAGGCGACGGGCATGGTCTGTTTCGGCGGGGGCGGGATGACTTCGGCGGCGCCGAGGCAGGCCGCGATCAGGAAGAGCAGGGCTTTCATGGGGCGTGGCTGGTTTAAAGTGGAAGCCCCGCGTAGTCGCTCCTAAAGATGTCGGCAACCCCCATGGCCGAAACCAATCGTCCCCTTGCCAACCGTATCCTGTATGGATTGCTGTTCGGCGTCGTCGCCGGCCTGGCCACCCTCGGGCTCGGGCAGTATTCGCCCGCTTCGCTGGAGTTCATGCGGAAGGCCTCGACAAACGTCTTTGACCCGCTGGGGCAGATCTTTCTCCGTCTGCTCTTTTTCGTGGTGATCCCGCTGGTCTTCGCCTCGTTGGCCGCCGGGGTCGCCCAGCTCGGACGCCTCGACCGGCTTGGTCCGCTCGCCGGCCGCACGTTCGCGCTCTTCTTCCTGAACATGGCCATCGCCGTCGGCCTGGGGCTCCTGATGATGAACGTGCTCCGACCGGGCGATCATCTCGACGCTGGCGCCAAGGCCATGCTGATGCAGGAATTCGGCGGCGCCGCGCAGAAGCACGTGGCCGTTTCGTCGGCTACCCCGTCGCTTTCCTTGGCCGGCATCGTCGAGATGTTCATGCCGAAGAACCTCTTCGGGGCCGTCGTCGGCCACACCAACGGCACGATCGGCGACATCCTGCCGCTGATTCTCTTCGCGTTGCTCGTCGGCGTCGTCGGCACCCAGCTCGCCGAGGCCAAGCGTCAGCAGCTGCTCTCGGCCTTGGACCTCGTCTCGGAGCTCATGACAGGCATCGTCCGGCTCGCCCTGCGCCTCGCCCCTTTCGCCGTGCCGCTGATGATCTACGGCGTCATCGTCAAGGTCGGCCTTGATATCCTGATCGCCCTCGGGGTCTTCGCATTGGGCTGCCTCGCCGTCATGCTCCTCCATCTCTTCGGCACGATGTCGCTCTGGCTGCGCCTCTGGACGGACCGCAAGCCGCTGGCGTTCTTCCGCGACATCCGCGGCGTGCTGATCACCGCCTTCTCGACGAGTTCCAGCAATGCGACTCTCCCGGCGGCGTTGGAGTGCTCCAAGGATACCCTCGGCCTCAAGCCGAGCGTGGCTGGTTTCGTCCTGCCTCTAGGCACCACCATGAACATGAGCGGCACCGCCCTGTATGAAGGCTGCGTGGTGCTCTTCGTCGCGCAGGTCTTCGGCGTCGACCTTTCCGTCGGGCAGCAGCTGACCTTGCTCTTCCTCTCGGTGCTCAGCGCCGTGGCCGTCGCCGGCATTCCTGGCGGATCTTTGCCGCTCATCGCCGGCTTGCTGTTGACTTTCGGGATCCCGGCCGAGGGCATCGGGATCGTCCTCGGCGTGGATCGGGTGCTGGATATGGCCCGTTCGATGACGAACGTCGGCTCAGATCTGGTCACGACCGTCGTGGTCGACGCCCAGGAGCGCAAGGCCGACGCGGCCTCAGCTTAGAGCCGGCGTAGCAGGACGACGCCCAGGATGGCGACCGCCCCGCCGAACCAGAGGCGCCAGGACGGACGTTGCCCTTCGACGGCCCACTGCATCAGGAGTCCGATCAACGGCGTCAACGCCACCACGCTGAGCACCAGGGCGGCATCATGCTTGGTGAGCGCCCATTGATAGCACGCCACGCCGAGCGCGGGGCCCGCGAGGCCGTTCATGAACATCCAGATCGGGGCGGTGCGCCAGGCGTAAGGCCGGCGTAGCTTGGCGAGGAGTCCGTCCTTGCGGGCGGTCCAGAGGACGAAGAGCAGCACGACCGGCACGCCGCCCAGCAGGCGGACGAAGCCCTGCGCGAAACCGTCGGGAATCGTCTCGCCCGCGCGCGCGCAGGCGTCGACCGCCATCGGCGTGCCCACGGCGCCGCAGGCCTGGCCGAAGGCCGAGAGCACGCCCAGCCAGACGCCCGCGCGGCGGTCGGCCGGATCGCCTTCGGCGGGGGCGCCGAGCGCCACGCCGACGCCGGCGAGGATGACGAGCGCGGAAAGCAGCTGCGGACCGTTCGGCGAAAGGTCGAGGATCTCGTATTCCAGGAAGAGCGCGATCGGAGCAGCGAGGCACTGGGTGAGGAGCATCGTCAGACCGACGCCGATGCGGGGCAGGGCGTGGAAGAGGGCGATGTCACCGACGCCGAGGCCTAGCACGCCGCCGAGCAGGAGCCAGCCCCAGCCGGCGCTGAACGGATGCCGCCCGCTGAAGGCGACGAAGAGGCCGACGATGACGATCGCGACGAGCAGTCGCCCGAGGTTCGCAAGATCAGGTCCGTGGTGCGCGGAGCTACGCCGGGCGCAGGTCACCGACCACGCGTAGAAGAAAGCGGCTCCGAGCGCGTAGTCCATCAGTCGAATTTCTCCAACACGGCGACGCCGACGGCATCCGCGCGCAGACGGCCTTCGCCGTTCAGGCGGAAGCGGGTGCCGGCCAGTTCCATGATCTCCTCCTCGATGAGGTCCGCGAAGAGTTCGCGGACGCCTTGCGGCAGCGGGGTCTCGAAGCGCTCGGCGAGCGCGAAGGGGTCGACGCCTTCGTTGAGGCGCAGGCCGAAGACCAAGGCGTCGCAGAGGAGGTCGCGCGCGCTCAGCGCTTTCGCCTGCTCGCGCACGGGCTGACCGGCTTCGATGCCTTTGACCCACTGGTCGAGGTTCGCCGGATTCGTCCACCGGACGTGGCCCCACTGCGACGCCGCCGAGGGGCCGTAGCCGATCCAGGAGCCCATCTCCCAGGTGATGAGGTTGTGGCGGCAGGCATGGCCAGCTTGGGCGAAGTTCGAGGTCTCGTATTGCGCGTAGCCGTTTTCGGCGAGCGTCTCCCAGGTGCGGCGGTAGAGGAAGGCTTCCAGTTCGCGGTCGATCTTCACCTTGCCCTGCGAGAGCTTCACGAACATCGCGGTGTCCTCCTCGAAGGTCAGGCAGTAGGTAGAGAGGTGGTCGGGCTTGAGTTCCATCGCCCGGTAGAGGTCATCGGTCCAGCGCTTCTCATCCTGGCCAGGGATCGCGAAGATGAGGTCGAGGTTGCGCGAGGCGAAGCCGGCGGCCTCGATGAGTTCCCAGGCCTCCATGATCTGCTTGGGTGAATGACGCCGGCCGAGGGCGTCCAGCGTGACGTCATCGAAGCTCTGTACGCCCATCGACACTCGCGTGACGCCGATCTCCTTGAGCGCGGCGAGCTTGTCGGCCCGCACCGACGAAGGCGCGAGTTCGACGGTCCATTCGCCGGGGCGGCCGGCGGCCTTGGTCATCGCGTGCCCGAGACGACGCAGGTCGTCCGCCGGCAGGAGTCCCGGCGTGCCGCCGCCCCAGAAGGCGGTCTCGACGCGGCCCGGCGGGTGGAGCTCCATCTCGCGTTCGATCGCGGCGAGGTAGCGGTCGATCTCGCCGCGCTTGGGCTGCTCCTGGTAGAACGAGCAGAAGTCGCACGACGACGCGCAGAACGGGACGTGCAGGTAGAGGGCCGTCGCGGACTGGACGGGCGCGGACATCACTCGAGGCCGAGCTGCTTGCGGCCGGCTTCGGAGATCATGCGCGGATTCCAGACCGGGTCCCAGACGATCTCGACTTCGGCGGAATCGACGCCGGGCAGGGCTTCCAGCTTGGACTTCGCGTCGGCGGCGATGACGGGCCCCATGCCGCAACCCTGCGCGGTGAGCGTCATCTTGGCCGCGACCTTCTGGCCGCCGCGCTCGCCGGGGGCGAGTTCGAGGTGATAGATCAGGCCGAGGTCCACGATGTTGACCGGGATCTCCGGGTCGAAGCAGCCCTTGAGCGCTTCCCAGAGGGCTTCCTGGTTCACGGGGCCGCTGGCCACCGCCTGATCTTTGCGGCCATAGGCGTCGACGGCGTCGGCGCCGAGGGCTTCGATGTCGGCCGGGGCGATGCGGAACAGGCCCATCGGGGTGCGCACGGTGACCGAGCCGCCGAGGGCCTGGGTCACGGTGACTTCCGTGCCTTTTTCCAGCACGACGACGTCCCCGGCGGGGATCAGGGTCGAGGCGCAGTCACGGACGAGCTTGTGGACGGAGGACATGCCCAGAAGACAGGCGGGAAGGCCTGCGGACGCAAGCGTGGGGTGCGCCCGGGATGTGCTTTTGGAGGTGGTCGGGTTGCATGCCAAGGTGACGCGCAGGGTTGTGGCCGCTCGGATCGCGGTTAGTTTCCCCTGACCCCTTACCATGCGTTGTCTCCTGGCTCTGCTCCTCGCCCTTTCCGTCCATGCCGCCCCCGTGCCGATCTTTGACGGCAAGTCCCTCGCGGGCTGGGAAGGCGACGCCGCCTGGTGGCGCGTCGAGGACGGCGAGATCCGCGGCGGTTCCGCGACCGTCAATATCCCGAAGAACTTCTTCCTCGCGACCGAGAAGTCCTACCAGAATTTCGACCTCCGGCTGAAGCTGCGCCTGACCGGCAAGGGTTTCATCAACAGCGGCGTGCAGGTCCGCAGCATCCGTGTCCCGAGGAGCACCGAGATGAGCGGCTACCAGGTCGACTACGGCAAGGGCTGGTATGGCAAGCTCTACGACGAGAGCCGTCGTAACAAGGTCATCGCCGAGGCCAAGGATCCCGCCGCCGTGCTCGCCGCGGTCAAGGAAGGCGAGTGGAACGAGTATCGCATCCTCGCCGAGGGCAGCCGCATCCGCAGCTGGATCAACGGCGTGCCCGCGCTCGATTATGTCGAGACCGCGCCGAACATCGCCCTCGACGGCAAGATCGGCCTCCAGGTGCATTCGGGCGGCATGGCGATCATCCAGGCCAAGGACATCACGATCGAGGAACTGCCGCCTACTCCGGGTGCGCTGACCTGGGACAATGTGAAGCCGGCTGCGAAGAAGTCCGAGCCGGCGAAGACGGACAGGAGCTACAACGACGTGCAGGGCGTGCGCCGCACCGCCGAGGAGCAGCAGAAGCTCTTCAAACTCCCCGCGGGCTTCGAGATCGAACTCTTCGCCAAGGAGTCCGCCGACTTCGGCAAGTTCATCATGCTGATCTTCGACCAGCAGGGCAGGGCGTGGTCCAGCACCGCGCTGGAATACCCGGTCGACGCCAACGAGAACCCCGCCGCCGCCGAGGCCCTTTATAAGTCCAAGGCCCGCGACAAGGTGATCGTCTTCGACCGGCCCTTCGAACCGGGGGTGCGTCAGCCGCGCGCCTTCGCCGACGGCCTGGCGATCCCCGAAGGCGTCCTGCCTTACAAGGACGGCGCGGTCGTCCAGCACGGCCACGACGTGGTGTTCCTCCGTGACACCGACGGCGACGGCAAGGCCGATAAGCGCGAGGTCCTGCTGACCGGCTTCGGCATCCAGGATTCGCACCTCTTCCCGCACCAGTTCACCCGCGCCCCGTGGGGTTGGTTCTGGCTCGCGCAAGGCGCGTTCAATTCCGGCAAGGTCACCTCCACCAAGGGCGAGGTCACCGATTTCCCGAACACGCGCATGGCGCGCTTCCGGCCCGACGGCAGCTTCTTCGAGCCGACGAGCGTCGGCCCCTGCAACATCTGGGGGCTCGTGCTCACCGGCGAAGGCGAGGCGTTCATCCAGGAGGCGAACGACTACGGCTACCCGGTCATGCCGTTCCACGAGTACGCGCTCTATCCCGGTTGCGCGGACCGACTCGCCAAATCCTACCAGCCGCCGTTCCCGGTGCAGGCCCCGCATTTCAAGATGAGCGGGTCGGGTCTCAGCGGCCTCGCGCTCTCCGATGTCGGCGTCTGGCCGAAGGGCTTCGACGGCGTGATGTATGTCGCCAACCCGATCACCTCGAAGGTCAACGCGATCCGCCAGCACCGCGCGGGCTCCGGTTACCGCCTCGAGCGCCTCGAGGATTTCGTCTCCTGCGACGATCCGTTCTTCCGCCCGATCGCGTTGACCATGGGCCCCGACGGGTGCCTCTACGTCATCGACTGGTATAACAAGATCATCAGCCACAACGAGGTCGCCCGCAATCACCCCGATCGCGATAAGCAGTCGGGCCGTATCTGGCGTATCAAGCCGAAGGGCTTCGTCCCGCCGGCCGTCCCCGATTACACCCAGCTCTCGTCCGCCGACCTCATCGCCCGCCTCGGCTCCAAGGTGACGGCCGACGCGCATCTGGCCTGGCAGACGTTGGCCGACCGTGGCAACGAAGGCGAAGCCCTTGAAGGCGCGCTGGCCGCCCTCGCCGAGGACGCCGCCGCACCGGCCGCCCGTCGCATCCAGGCGCTCTGGGTGCTCGGCGAGCATGGCCGCAAGGTCGGCCCGCTGGCCGAACGCCTGCTGGCCGATCCGAACCGCAACGTCCGCCGCGAGGCGGTGAACGCCCTGCGTCATTTCGGAGCCTGGGAGCCGCACTTCGCCGTGCTCTCCGCCTGCGCTGCCGATCCCGACGCCGAAGTCCGCGCCGCGTCCATCAAGGCCCTCGGCGAGGCTTCTGCGAAGTCGCCGGCCGCCCTCGGCGCGCTGATGCGTTTCGCCGGCCCCTCGCTCGAAGGACCCGTCGCCCCGGACCGCCGCGGCAAGCCGATCAAGGTCGGGGTCGCCTACGAGCGCGACTTCGAGCGCTTCCTCGTGCGCATGTATCTCGAGCGTCAGCCGGAGGCAGTCGCTGCCTTCCTTGCTTCGAAGGATGCGAAGACGCTGCCGGCCGAAGGACGGATGTTCGCCGCGCTCGCGCTTGACCCGAAGGTCGGCGCCCCGCTCGTCGCCGAGCTTGTCGGCCAATTGGACCGCGCGCCCGGCCCGGATGAGCTCTTCGCCGTGGCCCAGACCCTCGACCAGCCGGCCAGCGTAGCCGTGCTGCGCAAGCTCCTCGCCGATGCCGCCGTCCGTAATCGCGTCGTCGAACTCCTCCTCGTCACCCGCACTGACCTCGACCCCGCCAAGGTCGGACCGGTCGTCGCCGAAGCCGCCCGGGCCTTGCTCGCCCAAGGCGTCGCGGAACGCGCCCTCGCCGCCCAGCTCATCGGCGGCTTCCAGTTGCTCGAACTGGAAGACGAACTGCTCGGGCTCCTCGCTCGCGAAGACTCCCGTCGCGAAGCGCTCCTGGGACTTCAGCAGCTCCGCACGACCAAGCCGGAGGCCGTGGCCGCGCTCATCGGTTCCGCGCCTACGGACATCGCGAACCTCGCGCTGCGCGCCTTGGTCGCGGCCCGCGCCCCGCAGGCGGCCAGGCTTGCGATGGGCTTCTATTCCAAGTTGTCCGTCAATGACCGCAAGGTCGTGCTGGACGGGCTCAGCGGTACCAAGGCCGGCGCCAAGGCCATCGCCGCGGGCCTGGCGGACAAGTCCGTCGCCGTCGCCGACATCGAGACGCCCGTCGCCGAGAAGCTCGCCATCGCCCTCGGTGACAGCCCCGAGCTCGCGGCCGTGTCGGCCCAGCTGGGCGGCGTATTCCGCAGCGTGCTGGCGTTGGACGGGACCGACGACGCGGTCGCCAAGTCCGGCCTCGTCCTCAAAGGTCCCTTCACCGTGGAGACGTGGGTGCGGATCGACGGCAAGGTCGACAACAAGGCCGGCCTGCTCGGCGTGCCGGGCAAACTCGACCTTAATTTCCACGCCGGCGTTTTCCGCGCCTACCTCGGTGCGGAGATCCGTGACGCCGTCATCTCCTCCAAGCCGACTTCGTCCGGTATCTGGACCCATGTGGCGCTGACGCGGGATGCCTCCGGCATCCTGCGAATCTATCAGGATGGCGAACTGACGGGCACTTCCAAGGTCGCCGTCACCCATGATCTCCCGGGCCTGACCATCGGCTGGTCCGCGCCGAAGGGCGGCACGCTGGGCGCCCTCGCCGAATTCCGCATCTGGAACGTCGAGCGCAAGCCGGCGGAGGTCCGGACGAACATGACCCGTACTTTCGCGGGCGAGCAGCTGCCGGGGTCGCTCGTCTTCGCTTCCGCCAGCGGTGACGCCGCCTGGGGAAAGCTCGGCAAGGGCGCCAAGATCGTGCGCACCACCGACGCTCCTCCGCTGTTCAACGCGGAACAGTTCGCGGCCATCGCCCAGAAGACCGCACGTTTCACGGCGCTGTCGGCGAAGGCCGGCGACCCCGCCAAAGGCAAGGCGCTCGTCGGGCTCTGCCAGTCCTGCCACATGATCAACGGGCAGGGCGGCCTGATCGGGCCTAACCTTTCCGGCGCCGGCGCGATGGGCATGGAGGCCGTCATCCGCAACATCATCGAGCCCAACGCCGCCATCGAGGCCGCGTACCGGATCTTCCAGGTGAAGCTCAAGGCCGGCGAGGTCATCGAAGCCTTCTACGTCTCCGAGGATGCCACCGCCTATGTGCTCCGCCAGCCCGGCGGCGCCGACCGCCGCGTGCCCAAGGCCGAAGTGGCCTCGGCGAAATACCTGCGTCGCTCGCTGATGCCGGAGGGCCTGCTCGACGGCTTCACGGACGAGCAGGTCACGGACCTCTTCGCCTACCTGAAGACGCTGAAGTAGACTGCGTAGGGCTAGAGCTAGGGCTAGGGGCAGGGCTAGGGCTATTGAGAGGCAGGGTTCTCTTGTCGCCTCTCCTAGCCCTAGCCCAAGCCCTGTCCCTAGCCCTATCAGGCCTTCTTCGCTTGCCGAGGGGGCTTAGGGGCTTACGGCTTGAGGCATGTCCGTCTGGTTCAATCCTGCCCGTGAAATCGACGCCCTGCTGCGCAAGGCGGCCGCTTCCGTCCCCGGCCTCGAGGCCGACTTCAATCCGGAGCTGAAGCCGTCCGATCCCCGCCACGCCGACTTCCAGGCCAACGGCGTCCTCGCCGCCGCCAAGAAGGCCAAGGCCAACCCGCGCGCCCTCGCTACCGCGCTCGTCGAAGCCGTCCGCGCTCAGGGCGGACTCGACGACAAGATCGTGCAGATGGAAGTCGCCGGCCCGGGCTTCATCAATTTCAAGCTCACGCCCGCCGCCCTCGGCGCCTGGCTCCGCGAGTACCGCGACGAATCCAAGTGGCGCGCCGGCGCGGCCCGCCTGATGGGCGGCCGCAAGGTCGTCATCGACTACCCGTCGCCGAACACCGCCAAGCAGATGCACGTCGGCCACCTGCGCCCGATCGTCATCGGCGAGGCCGTCGCCCGCCTGATCGAGTTCTGCGGCGCCGACCTCGTCCGCGACAACCATATCGGCGACTGGGGCACGAATTTCGGCATCCTGATCCTCGCGATCCGCCGCGCGGGCTTCCAGCTCGACGCCAAGAGCCCGAACGCCCTCGAAGACCTTGAGCGTCTTTACAAGGAGGGTAGCTCCGCCACCAAGGCCGACCCGGCCCTGATGGACGCCGCCCGCGCCGAGCTCGCCAAGCTGCAGTCCGGCGATCCCGCGAACACCGCCCTTTGGAAGGAGATCGTCGAAGTCTCCAACGCCGCCTGCCAGCGCATCTACGACCAGTTCGGACTCAAGACCGACGTCATCCTCGGCGAGTCCTTCTACCGCGACAAGGTCGATCAGGTCTACGCCGAGCTCGCGAAGCACAAGCTGGCCGAGGAGAGCGAAGGCGCCCTCGTGGTCTGGCATGACGAAGAGCCGCGCTTCTCGCGCGACGCTGAGACGAAGATGCCCTTCATCGTCCGGAAGAAGGACGGTTCTTCGAACTACGCCTCCACCGATCTCGCCACGCTCCTCTACCGCACCGAGCACTTCAAGGCCGACGAGATCGTCTACGTCACCGATGGACGCCAGCAGGACCATTTCCATCAGCTCTTCCTGACCGGTGGCAAGTGGTTCAAGGCCTCGGGTCGCAAGCTTCCGCGTCTCCGCCACGTCTGGTTCGGCACGATCCTCGGAGAGGACGGCAAGGCCATCAAGACCAAGTCCGGCGAGCCCGTGCGCCTGCAGGAACTCATCGACGAGGCCGAGCGCCTCGCGTTCGAAGCCGTCACCAGCAAGAACCCCGACCTGCCTGAAGCCGAACGCAAGGCGATCGGCAAGGCCATCGGCGTCGCCGCCATGCGTTACGCCGACCTGTCATCGAACCGCACGATGGACTACACCTTCTCGTGGGGCAAGCTGCTCGCCTTCGAGGGCAACACCGCGCCGTACCTCATGTACGCCGTCGTCCGCGTCCGCTCGATCTTCCGCAAGAGCGGCCTGGCCGTAGGGCAGGGCGAAGAAGGCGCGACCGATCCGGAGACCCCGGCCGAGATCGCGCTCGCCCGCAAGCTATTGGCCTTCACCGCCGCGCTCGACCAGGCGCTCGAGGAGCTCCGTCCGCATCACCTCTGCACCTACCTGCACGAGCTCGCCGCCGCCTACGGCACCTTCTACGCCGCGGACAGCGTCATCGTGGATGACCCCGCCGTGAAGGCCCGTCGCCTCATGCTTTGCGCGCGTACTTGCGCCGTCATGGAGACCGGCCTGCGCCTCCTCGGCATCGAGCCCGTCGAACGCATGTAAGCGCGAACCGTGCTTATTAGCACGGGTTCGCTCATCGTCTTCGTCTGTTCCGGATAGACCTCTCTAGGGGGTGTGGCTAGGAAAGTTTCACCCCCATGGAGACTCCCGCCCCGAAGTCCGAACGTCTGCTCTCGCTCGACGCCCTGCGCGGCTTCGACCTGTTCTGGATCGTCGGCGGACATGGCATCCTGCTCGCGCTCTTCAAGCTGACCGAGTGGGGCTGGCTCGGCGCGATCGACAGCCAGCTGAAGCACGTCGAGTGGCACGGCTTCCTGCCGTACGACCTCATCTTCCCGTTGTTCCTGTTCCTTGCCGGTGTCTCGACGCCGTATTCGCTGACCCGTCGTCTGACAGAAGGCGCGCGCGGCGAAGTCATCCGGAAGGTCATCCAGCGCGGCCTGATCCTCGTCCTGCTCGGCGTCATCTATAACAACGGCCTCCAGTGGAAGGGGCTCGAGAATATGCGTCTCGGCAGCGTGCTCGGTCGCATCGGCCTCGCGGGCATGTTCGCCCAGCTCATCTTCGTGTTCAACTACGAGGCCCCGAAGCGCCTCTGGGCCTGGCTGGCCGGCATCCTGCTCGGCTACTGGGCGATTTTGTCGTTCGGCCATGCGCCTGGCTTCGCCGCCGGCGACCTCTCGATGGAAGGCAACTTCACCAGTTACGTGGACCGCCTCCTGCTGCCGGGCAAACTCCACAAAGGCATCCATGATCCCGAAGGCCTGCTCGCGGTCCTACCGGCCATTGGCAATGCCTTGCTCGGCATACTGGCCGGCTTGTGGCTGCGACGTTCCGCGGAGGAAATCTCCGGCGACAGCAAGGCCGCGGGCCTGGTAGTTGCGGGTCTCGCGTTGCTCGCCGTGGGCGGCCTCTGGAGCTTCGTCTTTCCGTTGAACAAGAACCTCTGGACCAGCTCGTTCGTGCTCTGGACCTGCGGTTGGGCGAGCCTCCTGCTGGCTTTGTTCTACTGGACCATCGACGTGCGCGGCTGGGCGCGCGGGTTCGGCGCGTTCTTCGCCGTGATCGGGATGAATTCCGTCCTCATCTACCTGTCGGGCAAGTTCATCAGCTTCGACTTCACCGGACAGGCCTTGTTCGGCGGTCTCGCGCGGGCCTTCCCTCCGGCCGTGGCCTCGGTGGTGCTCGTCACCGGCATCTTCGCCGTGAAGTGGCTATTCTTCTGGTTCCTGAAGAGGCAGCGTGTTTTCCTGAGGGCGTGAACTGCGGTTGAGCGAGGCCGCTCAACTCTACCTCAGGCATGGTGGGCTATGTCGTGACGCGGTCCCGACCCTACCCAAGGCAGGGCTTGTCTTCGGGCTTCTGCTGCGGACGCTGTCGGCATGGACGAACCTGAACTCAAGGTCACGCGCGGCGACATCATCGCCCGCGGCTTGCTGTGCCACTGTCCGAACTGCGGCAAGCGTGGCCTCCTCGCTTCCTGGTTCCGCCTGGGCAAGGCCTGTTCCGCCTGTGGCATGGACCTCGCCCGCTCGGCGGGAATCTACTCCGGTACGACCTCCATCGGCTACGTCGCCGCCATTCTCTTTATCATCATCCCGATCAGTTTCCTGGTGGCGATGAAGGTCCTCTCCGTGAAGGCCGGCGTCCTGCTGGGCATCTTCGGCACCTTCGGCTTCATCGTCCTGATCTACCCCGTCATGCTTTGCTGGATGGTCATGGCCTATCACGTGGCCCTGCCGGGTGAATTGCCCGTCAACGGCGGACGGGAAGAGCGGGACGAGTGATCCTTCGGTTCTTGACTTACATCTTCATATCTGGATAAGAAGATACTTCGGATGTCCCGTTCCCAGCTCATCACCGCCCTCCGCAGTCCCGTGCGTCCCACGGTGTCGGTGGAGTTCTTCCCGCCCAAGGACGCGGAAGGCGGCGCGCGCATGCTCAAGGTCGCCGCGACGTTGCAGCCTCTCGGCATCGATTTCGCCTCCCTGACCTACGGCGCGGGCGGCACCTCCCGGGACACCACGATCACTTACGGAGCGGAGCTCGTGAAGATGGGTATCCCGCTGATCGGTCACCTCACCTGCGTCGGCCATTCCCAGGCCGAACTCTCCGCGATCATCGAGCAGTATGACCGCGCCGGCTTCTCCGGCATCCTCGCTCTCCGCGGCGATCCGCCCAAGGGCCAGACGGATTTCGTCGCGCATCCCGAGGGCTTCGCCCACGCGGAAGGCCTCGTCCGCCTCATCGGCGCCACTCGCCCGGGTCGTTTCGCGGTCGGTGTCGCCGGTTTCCCTGAGCGTCACCCGGACGCCACAGACGACCTTGCGGACATCCGGTTCCTTGCCGGCAAGGTTTCGGCCGGAGCGGACTTCGTCACCACCCAGCTCTTCCTCGATAACGAGGACTACTTCAGTTTCGTCGACCGGGCCCGCGCGGCGGGGGTGTCCGTGCCGATCCTCCCGGGCATCATGCCGGTGCTCTCCTTGAAGCAGGCCCGCACCTTCTGCGGTTTCTGCAAGGCGCGGATCCCGGACGCCTTGGTGCGCGAACTCGAAGCCTGCGGTCCGGACGAGGAAGCCCAGCGCAAGGTCGGCGTCTCGTGGGCCGTCCGGCAGGCCCGCGGCCTGCTCGCCCGCGGCGCGCCCGGCTATCACGTCTACATCCTGAACAAGGCCGAGTCGGCGGTGGAGCTGTTCGCTCAGCTCCGCGGCTGAGGCCTCAATAGGTTTGCCGTCAGGGGGCGGTCGTCATGACATCCCTCATGCACGAGGCCCCCGAGCACCCCGGCTGGAAGCGCGGCTTCTGGAGCCTGATGGCGACCCAGTTCCAGACGGCATTCAGCGACAACGCGCTCAAGAACCTGGTCATCCTACTCGTCCTCGGTAGCGCCATGCCCGTCGAGCAGCGTAATACTTACGTCGCGCTCGCGGGCGGACTCTTCGCCGCCCCGTTCATCTTGTTCTCGATGCTCGGTGGCTGGCTGGCGGACCGGTTCAGCAAGGCCGCGGTCATGCGCGCGGTGAAGCAGGCTGAGGTGGGCATCATGCTGTTCGCGGCGGCGGCCCTGGCGTTCGAATCGGTGTGGCTGCAGCTCACGGCCGTGTTCCTCATGGGCTGTCATAGCGCGATCTTCGCGCCCTCGAAGTACGGCATCCTGCCGGAGCTGCTCCCGCATGCGCGGCTCTCTTGGGGTAACGGCGTGTTCGAACTGCTGACCTTCCTTGGCATCATCTTCGGCATCGCGGCGTCAGGCTTCCTGGCTGAGGCCTTCGCCGGCCGGCAGGAGATTTCCGGACTCCTGCTTGCCGCGCTCGCCGTCCTCGGCTGGGCCTGTAGCCGTGGCATCACGTCCGTGCCGGCGGCTAACCCGGGCTGTGTTCCTCGCATCAATCCTGTGACCGATCTTTGGGCCCGTCTGCGGCTCATGCGTCTCGACCGGGATCTCTGGCGGGCCAGCTGGGGCAACGCGGGTTTCTTCTTCGTCGCCGCGCTCGTACAGATGAACCTCGTCATCCATGCGCAGGATGTCCTGGCGCTGAGCAAGTCCCAGAACGCTTACCTCACGCTCTCGCTCGCCCTCGGCATCGGTTTCGGCAGCCTCGCCGCGGGTTACGCCTCTCGCGGCCGCATCGAGTATCGTCTCGTTCCGGCCGGCGCAGGCGGACTGGCGCTGTGTGCGGTGCCGCTCGGCCTGGCCGGCGTCGGCCTGGCCGGCTTCGTCATCAGCCTGGTCGGGCTGGGCTTCTTCGCCGGACTCTTCATCGTCCCGATCGCCGCCGTGTTGCAGCATCGTCCGGCGCCGGAGGACAAGGGCGCCGTCCAGGGGGCCGCGAACGTCCTGAGCTTCGTCGGCATCCTCGGTGCCGCCGGCGTGCAGTGGCTGGCTTCGACCTGGCTGGGGCTCACCTCCGGGGAAGTCTTCTGGTTCTGTGGCGCGGCCGCGCTGGCCACGGGCGCCTACGCCGCGATCTCTCGCGGACGGTTCATCGAGGCCGAGCCCCGCTGAGGCGTCCGTCGTTCAGACCGTCGCCAGTACGCGCCGCTTGATCTCGGCGACGGGCATCGCGTTGAGCAGGACGGGCGAGAGGCGGTTCTCGTTGATCAACGGGAGCGCCGTGAGGTGCTCGCTGAGCACGAGGTTGCGGTTCGCGGCGACTTCGTCGACGCGGTCCACCGGCGTGAAGCGCGGGGTCGACTTGAGGACTTCCGGGTTCGTGCGGATCAGTTCGCCGATGGCCAGCACGACCTCGGCGAAACGGTCCAGCTCGGTCTTCGTGTAGGACTCGGTGGGTTCGATCATCAGGCCGAAGACCTCCGGGAAAGCGACCGTCGGGGCATGGAAGCCGAAGTCGAGGAAGAGCTTGCCGACGCGGGCGATGATGCCTGCGCGCGGGATGCCGGCGGCCTCGATCCGTTTGAAGTCCTCCTCGGTGAGCGTGAGGATGAACTCGTGCATGCGCGGCACGCCGTCGGCCGCGGCGGGCAGGGACGGGAAGGACTTCCCGAGCTTGGAGAAGAGGTAGCGGCTGGAGAGGACGGACATCGCGGCCATACGGCGGACGCCTTCCTTGCCGAGGCGCTGCAGGTAGGTGTAGACGCGCACCTTGTGGGCGAAGTTACCCCAGTGGCGATGGAAGGAGCCGATGCTGTGCTTCGGCTTCACGGCCACGTAGGTGTCGCCGTGCTTCTCGATCTGGTAGCCCGGGAGGAAGTCGACGAGACGCTCGGAAACGGCCACGATGCCGTCGCCGGGGCCGCCGCCGCCGTGCGGGACGGTCCAGGTCTTGTGCAGGTTGTTATGGACGGCGTCGACGCCGAGGGCGCCGAGGTTCACCCAGCCCGCGATGGCGTTCATGTTGGCGCCGTCCATGTAGACGAGGCCGCCGACGCGGTGGATCTCCGCGGCCATCTTCTGGAAGTCGGTCTCGAAGACGCCGGAGGTGTTCGGGTTGGTCACCATCATGCCCGCGATACGTGGACCGAACTCGGCGATCTTCGCGGCGAAGTCGGCCTGGTCGACGCGGCCGTCGGGGGCGGACTTCAGGAGCACGATGCCCGAGGGCGACCCGTCGGGATTGCGCTTCGTGGCATAACCGGCCGTGGTGGCGGTGGCGAAGTTCGTGCCGTGGGCGGTCGTCGGGATCAGGATGATGTCACGGTGCTGGCCGTGGTGGCGGTGGTAGGCCTGGAAGAGCTTGAGGCCGACGAGCTCGCCTTGGGCGCCGGCGACGGGCTGGGTGGTCAGTCCGGCGAGGCCGGTGATCTTGCGGAGCCATTCCTGGATCTGCCAGAGCAGCTCGAGCGAGCCCTGCGCGTCTTCGGCGGGAGCCTGCGGGTGCAGGCCGGTGAAGCCCGGCAGGCCCGCGGCCCAGTCGTTGATGTGCGGGTTGTACTTCATCGTGCACGAGCCGAGCGGGAAGCAGCCGGTGTCGGGCGAGACGTTGAGTTCGCCGAGCTTCGAGTAGTAGGCCTTGAGTTCGGAGAGCGGGAAGGAAGGCAGGCCGACGGCGCCTTGGCGGAGCAGGGCGGCGGGGACTTCGGCGAGGGACTTCGTGCCGGCGGACTTGCCATAGAGGCCTTCGAAGAAGGCGACGAGCTTGTCGGTGTCGGCGGCGCTCTGGAGGTCGCTGAAGGAGATCTTCAGCAGCGAGCAATTGCAGGGCGTGCGTCCGGTGATGTCGACGCCCACGTGCAGGCCGGCGGCGCGGCCCTTGGCGATGACGGCGGCGGCCGGCTCGGGGAGCATCAGGCTGAACTCGTTCCAGAAGGCCTGGTCGGCGTAGCAGACCTTGAGGCCGGGGATGTTGTGCAGCTTCGCGGCGGCGCGGCGGGCCTGGTCGCGGCCGGCGACGCAGGAGGCGGCCATGCCGGCTTCGCCGCGGGCGAGGATGGCGGCGCCGGCGATGGTGGCGATGAAGGCCTGGTTGGAGCAGATGTTGGACGTGGCCTTGTCCTTGCGGATGTGCTGCTCGCGGGTGGACATCACCATCACGATGCAATCACGGCCGGCGTTGTCCTTGGCCTTGCCGACGAAGCGGCCGGGGGTCTCGCGGACTTCGTTCTTCTTGTCGGCGTGGTGGCGGACGGCGAAGATGCCGAGGCCCGGGCCGCCGAAGTTGGCGCCGATGGCGAGGTGCTGGCCTTCGCCGACGAGGATGTCGGCCCCTTTCTGGCCGTACTGCGCGGGAGCCTTGAGGCCACCGGTGGCGAGGAGCATCGGGTCGACGACGGCGATGGACTTCACGCCGGCGGCGGCGCAGGCGTCAGTCAGGGCGTCCACGTCTTCAAGGAGGCCGAGGGCGTTGACCTGGGGGAAGATGACGGCGGCGAGCTGCTTGCCGAGGCGCGCGGCGGCGGCGGCGATGCCGGCGGCAGCGAGGCGACCGGTCGCGTCCTCGGGGGCGAGGAATTCCAGCTTCACCGAAGTGTCGGCGACGTGCGTGCGCAGGACTTCGAGGTCGGACGGCATCAGGTTGCCGGCGACGAGCACGGTGTTGGCTTCGGCGTCGGCCATGCGCACGGCGCAGACGGCGGCTTCGAAGAGGGCGCTGGCGCGTTCGTAGAGCGAGGAGTTGACGGCTTCGAAGCCGGTCAGCTGGGCGAGCGTGGACTGGTAGATCCAGTGGGTGATCAGCGTGCCCTGCGAGCGCTCGGGCTGGTAAGGCGTGTAAGACGTCGTCAGGTTGCGGATCGAGCAGACGTGGCCGACGATCTCGTGCGTGCGGTAGACCTGCAGGCCGTCGCCGAGGAAGGCGGTCTTGACCGAGTTCTTCCGCGAGAGGGATTCCATACGATCCGCCAGGGCCTGATAGCTGAGTTCCTCAGGGAGGTCCTGCGGGCCGGCGAACTGCACCGCGCGGTCGATGTGCGCATACATGTCCGGGTAGTCCTTCGAGCCGACGGCGGCGAACATCGCCTGGATGTCGGCTTCGGTCGCCGGGATGTAATGGCGGGCGAGTTCGCGGGTGATCTTGGACGGATCGTAAGGCAGTTGGGCCATGGAGTTGACGATGGTTTTTGAAGGAGGAAACGGGTGTCGCAACCGCCCACCAAGGGGGGGCGGGGGTATTAGAGAATCAGGGTTTCGGCATAAGGTTTGGCAACCCCTGCCGAGGCTTGTGAATAAGTCGTCCGCCCGAGGCACGTTGCCATCCGCGGAGGGGTGGCCATGGTCGGCCTATGACCAAGCAGGAACGAGCTAACTACGTGGGCAAGGAGCTCGCGAAGCTCTATCCCGAGACGCCCGTGCCTCTCGACCACACGGACGCCTTCACGCTCCTGGTCGCGGTGGTGCTTTCGGCCCAGTGCACCGACAAGAAGGTCAACGAAATCACCCCCGCGCTCTTCGCCGAAGCGGGCACTCCCGCCAAGATGGCTAAGATGACCGAAGCCCGGGTGCTGACGCTGATCCGGCAGCTCGGCCTGGCGCCGCAGAAGTCCAAGGCGCTCGTCGGACTGGGTAAGATGCTCATGGCCAGGCATGGTGGCGTCGTGCCGCGGACTTTCGAGGAGCTCGAGGAGCTTCCCGGCGTCGGTCACAAGACCGCTTCGGTCGTGATGGCGCAGGCCTTCGGCGTGCCGGCCTTCCCGGTCGACACGCATATCCATCGTCTGGCCAAGCGCTGGAAGCTCAGCCCGGGCAAGTCCGTCGAGCAGGTCGAAAAGGACCTCAAACGGCTCTTCCCTGAGGACAGCTGGAACCAGCTGCACCTACGCATCATCTTCTACGGCCGCGAGCACTGCACCGCGAGAGGGTGTGAGGGGAAGACGTGTGGGATATGCTCCGCGCTGCGCGCGGGGTAGAGGACTGAGTCGATGACGGATGGCTGAATCGATGACAGATGACGGATGGCAGAGGGGTGGCTCGATGATGCGATAAAGGACTCTAGGCCGAAAGAGTCGTCAGCCTGTCCTATGTGTCTTTATCGATTCAGTCCTCTGTCATCTGCCATCGACTCAGTCATCTCCTCTCAAGCCCTGACAAGGGCTTCATGCTTCGCCCGGAACTCGTCGCTCCAGGCGGCGGGCTGATGGGTCGTGCCGTCCATGCGGCAGATGGTGCGGGAGGCTTTGGCGTAAAGGACCGAGAGGTCGGGGCTGCGGAACTCGACGTCCACCGTCAGGCCGGCCGCGCGGACTTTGCGGACGCTGAGGATCAGTTTCACGTCGCACTCGGGACGGATGGCGACGAGGTAGTGAAGGTCGATGTCGCGGACCACCACGTAGACGTCCGGCGCCACGGCGGGGTCGATGGTGTCCTTGCCCATCAAGGCGATGAACATCACCTTCTGCGCCCGTTCCATCATGAGCACGTAGTGCGAGTGGTGGAGGATCCCGAGCCCGTCGGTCTGGTCGAACCACGTCCGGATGGTCACGTGGAAAGTCTTATCAGGCTGGAGTCCGTCGGCGGGCATGGGTGAGAGGGATGGGGTTAATATCGGCCGGGGCAAGCGAACCCGTTACTTCGTCCGCAGGGTAGCGGCGAGGCGGTCGAGTTCGGCCCAGGTCTCGACGGCCGGCTTCAGGCCGAGGTCGCGCCGGGCGGCGGAGACGTCGTACCAATGGTCCTTGGCGAGTTCGACCGCGACGAAGCGGGTCATGGGCGGTTCGCCCTTGAGGCGGAAGACCGTCCAGACGCCTTCGAGCAGCGCGCCGAGCCAGTAGGCCGCGCGCTGGCTGATCCGGCGCGTGACGGGTTTTTCGCCGGCGCCGACGAGGAGTCGGTTGATGAACTCCCAGAGCTTCACGGGTTCGCCTTGCGAGAGGAAGTAGGCCTGGCCGTTGGCGCGGCCGGCGAGGAGCGCGTCGAGCGCGCCGAGGTGCGCGTCGGCCGCGGTGTCGACGTGCGTGACGTCGACCTGGTTCCGGCCGTCGCCGACGATGCGCAGCTTGCCGGCGCGGGCGCGGGCGAGGACGCGCGGGAAGATGTGCGGATCGCCCGGGCCCCAGATCAGGTGGGGGCGGAGCGCGCAGACCTTGAGCTGTTCCGAGGCGGCCTTGAGCGCGACTTCCTCGGCGATCGCCTTCGTCTCCGCATAGGCGCAGAGCCAGTTGTCGCCGTAGGGCAGGGATTCGTCGGCGCCGCGGAAGGCTTCGCCATTGAAGACGACGCTCGGGGTGCTCGTGTGCACCAGGGCGCGCACGCCGTGGGCCTGGCAGGCGGCGACGACGTGCGAGGTGCCGTCGATGTTGATGCGCAGGTACTCTTCCCACGGCCCCCAGACGCCGGCCTTGGCCGCCACGTGGAAGACGTAGTCGCAGCCTTGCACGGCGGCGTCGACCGTGGCGCGGTCGCCGATGTCGCCCCGGATGAATTCGATCCGGCCCGCCAGTTCGCCGGTGAGCGGCGTGCGGCCGAGGATGCGCACGCGGTAGCCGCGGGCGAGGCAGCGGCGGACGACCGCCTGGCCGAGGAAGCCGGCTCCGCCGGTGACGAGGACGAGAGGGGCGCTCATCGGGCGAGGCGAGGGGTCCACTCTTTGGCGAGCCGGAGGCGGTGGATCTTGGCGTTATGACGGACGTCGACCGGCAGGGCTCGTTGGAAGACGATGTGCCGCACGCAGGCGGCCTGCGGGTTGATGCGGGCGAGGTCGCGTAGTTCGGTGATGAAGCGGGCGCGGGCGGCGTCGTCCGCCGGGAAAGCGCCGGCGCGCGGTTCGACCACGAGCGCCGGGGTCTGCGCCGGGGCTTCGCCGAGACCGATGAGCGCGCAGCGGAAAACCTGCGGGTGCTGACGGAAGGCCGGCTCGATTGATTCCGTGGGCAGGTCGCCTTCAGCGGTGCGCACCTTTTCCACTCGTCGTCCGAAAAAGGAGAGGCGTCCCTCCGCGTCGAGCGAGCCTAGGTCGCCCATGCGATGCCAGACGCGGCCGCCGTCGGCGATCTTCGCCGTACGGGTGGCTTCAGGCAGGCCGTCGTATTCGCGGGTCACGCTCGGGCCGGTCGCGATGATCTCGCCGACCTCGCCCGGGGCGCACGGGGTCGCGTCCGCGAGCGTCGCGATCGCGCCGTCCGTCTCGCGGATGACGCGGATCTCGACGCCGCTGACCGGACGGCCCACGCAGGTGCCGAGGCCGCGGAGTGCCCGCTGGCGGGCTTCGCCCAGGAGTTCGTCGGCCGCGATGGTCGTGACCGGCAGGCATTCCGTCGCGCCGTAGGGCGTGTGGGTGACGCAGTGCGGCGCGATGACACGCAGCTTCGCGAGAAGTTCGCCCGAGACCGGCGCGCCGGCGATGAGCAGGCGGCGGAGGTCGGGCAGCTTCAGGCCGCGGGCTTCGCAATGGTCGGCGATCTTGCCCCAGATGGCGGGCGACCCGAATGAGCAGGTGACCTTTTCCGCGCGGAGCGCCGCCACGAGCGGGGCGGGATCGGCGGCGAGCGGCTTGGAAGGGTCGAGCAGGGGCGTGACGGTCGTCGTCCCGAGGGCCGGATTGAAGAGCGCGAAGAGCGGAAGCATCGCCATGTCCGTCTCGCCTGGGCGGATGTCATAGGTGGCGCGGACCAGCTCGATCTGCGCGTCGAACATCCCGTGCGTGTAGCAGACGCCCTTGGGGGCGCCGGTGGAGCCGGACGTGAACAAGATCGCCGCGAGCGTGTCGGGGCTGACCTCGGCCAGCGGGCGAGGAGCCGTCGGGGTCGTGGCGAGGGCTCGGCGCCAGGCGGAACCGCCGACGGTCACGCGGGTGCGGAGCGTGCCGAAAGCGGCGAAGGGCAGGCGGCTGAGCAGGGTGGCCGCGCGGACGCCGACGAGCGCCGTCGGGCGGGAGCGACGGACGCAGTCCAGGAACGAGGACCATCCCATGCCTGGGTCGATCGCGAGCGGTACGGCGCCCAGTTTCAGCAGGGCGAACATCCCGACGATCAGGTCATGGCCGGGCCGGACGGCGAGCAGCACGCGTTCGCCGGCGGCGAGGCCGGCCCGGGAGAGGTGCGCCGCCGCGGCGTCGCTCTCTTGGTCGAGTTGCCGGAAAGTGCGGGTCGCATGCCTGGCTTCGATGGTCGGATGGGCTGCGACCGGCGACTTCGTGGCCGGGTGATCCGGACGCTCGGTTGCCGCGATCCGGAGATGGCGGGCGACATTGCTTCCGGGGACGTTCATGGCCTGCAAACGAAGAAGCCCCGAAAACGGGGCTTCTGCAAGGGCTAGTTGCCGGCTCAGTAGTCGGTCAGGGTCACCGCGCCCCAGAAGAGCGTGATGCGGTCACCGGAGGTGGCGCGACGTCCGTAAAACTCGCTCATATTGACGCCGACGGTGGCCTTGTCGGAATGTCCATAGGAACCGGATTCGACCTTCACCAGGCCAAGGAAGTTATGGGCGGGCTCCATCGACACGTTCTTTCCGTGATAAGGGGTGTCGTACGTCGTGCAACCGACCAGGGCGGCGGAAGCGATCAAGGTAGCTAGGGCGAGCTGCTTCATAATGGGGTGTTTTTCGATGATTGGTAGGGGGTGGGGGGCTGACAAGTCAGAACCATTCACGATGCGGCCCAGTTCTGCCAAAGGGTGACCAGCTCGGGCCCACGGAAGAACCAGACCGCCCCGGCCACGGCCATACTCGGCACGAAAGGCACGACTCCGGCGTATTCTTCCCCCTTTAACTTGGTTTGGATGAGGCCCGGCAGGACGGTGATGACCCCGACGACGGACCCCCCGAAAAGGCAGAAAACCGCCCCTTGCCAGCCGCAGAAGGCCCCGACGCCGGCGCAAAGGATGATGTCCGCCTCGCCCATGGCCTCACGGCCGGCCATCACGCTTCCGATGGTCCGGATCCACCATACCAAGGCCGTCCCGGCGGCGATGCCGAGGAGGGCGTCCATGAGCGCGCGGAATCGGTTCACCGCCTCGATGGCGTGGGCGGTCTCACCGTGGATCGAGGGCACGAGCATCGCCGCGATCAGGCCAGTGCCGACCAAGGCGAAGTTCGGGGCGTCAGGCACCGTCATGTCATCGAGGTCGCAACCCGAGAGGACGACGAGCAGGGGAAGGAAGACGCTGGCGACGGCGGCCTTGCCCGGCGGAAGGAAGGACCATGCGGCGACGAAGAGGAGGGCGGTGATCAGTTCGACGAGCGGGTAGCGGACGGAGATGCCCGCTCCGCAGCACTTCGCGCGACCGCGCAAGGCGAGCCAGCCGAAGAGCGGGATGTTATACCAGAAGGGGATCGGCTGACCGCAGGCGCAATGTGAGCCCGGGGTCACGATCGATTCGCCCTTGGGCAGGCGATGGATGCAGACGTTGAGGAAGCTGCCGACGCAGGCGCCGAAGGCGCCGGCGGCCAGCACGGTGAAGCCTGGGTGCAGCTGGGCGAAGTTCCGGAGGTCGGCGAGCGTCATGGTCAGGGGGCGGATTCGCCGAGCGCGGCGCGCATCGGGGCGTCGGGCGGCAGCATGCCGTTCCAGAGCCGGAAGGCGAGCGCTCCCTGCCAGCGGAGCATCGAGCGCCCGTCGCAGCCGGCGACGCCGCGGGCTTGGGCTTGGCGCAGCAGGCAGGAAGTCGCGTCGCCGTAGGTCGTGTCGAAGACGAACTGGCCGACGGCGAGGAGCTCGGCCGGGAACGGCGAGGCGTCCGTCCGCTTCAGCCCGAGCGTCGTGCAGTTGACGATCACCGCGTCGGGCGACGCCTTGATCTCGTCCAGTCCCGCGGCACGCACGCGCGGGTCGGCGAGCGTGGCCGCCAGGTCGGCGGCCTTGGCGACGTCGCGATTATGGAGGCTGAGCGAAGCGCAGCCGTCGTCGAGGCAGGCCGCGGCGACGGCGCGGGCGGCGCCACCGGAGCCGAGCAGGATCACCGGTCGGCCCCGGGTCGTGCCGCCCGTGCGTTCACGGAGGGCTTCGAGGAAGCCTTGGCCGTCGGTGGTGTGGCCGGCCCAGCCGGTCGGCGTGCGCACGAGCGTGTTCACGGATTCGGCGCGGCGGGCCTCAGGCGCGAGCGTCTCGACGAGCGACAGCGCCTGGATCTTGTGCGGGACGGTCAGGTTCACGCCGGCGAAGCCTCGGGCGTGCAGCAGCGCCAGCGCTTCGGGGAGCTCGGCGGCGGTGATGTGCAGGCGGTGGTAGCGCACGCCCGCGAGGCGCGGGTGCGTCGGGAGCAGCATCGCCAGCGCGGCGTTGTGCATCGCCGGGCTGAGCGAGTGCGCGATCGGGTCGCCGAGCACGCCGAGCTGGCCGGGCGCGAAGGCGGCCGTCCGCAGGGACGCCAGCGTGAGGGTGTCAGGCGCGCTCATCGGTCTGCTCCAAGGCGTGGACGAAGGTGAGGAAGAGGCGGCTGCTGCGGTCGTCGCCCTGCGCCTCGAACTGTGAGACGAGGTTGCGGCAGCAGCGGGCGAGAGTCTGATGCGTGGTCACGGGCCGGAGGAAGGCCTCATCGGCGGGCAGCTGGTTGTCGAGCAGGAGGAGCTGGACCTCCGCGCGGGTCCGGAAGGCGCCGCCTTCGTAGCAGTCCAGGTAAAGCGGTTCGCGTCCGCGGAAGATGCCGACCATGAAGCGACCGGGCAGGCCGACCGGTTCGACGGGCAGTCCGAGGCGGCGCGCGACGAGCAGGAAGATCAGGCAGAGCGAGATCGGGATGCCGCGTCGGCTGCGGATCACCTGCGAGAGCAGGGAAGAGGCCGGGATGGCGAAGCTTTCCTGGGCGCCGCGATAGCCTTCTTCGCCGAAGATCACGCGGCAGAGCATGCGGCACTTCCCGCGGACGTCGAGCGGCTCGGCGATGAGCTCACGGGTCCGTTCGGCCAGGCGGTCGAGCTCGGCGGAGTAGGCGTCGTCGGCCAGCGAGGGGTCGGTGGCGCGCTCCAGCAGCAGGCAGGCTTCTTCCAGGTCGCAATGCGCGTCCCTGATGTGCGCGAGGAACGAGTGGGCGGCGGCTTCCGGGGTGCGGAGGTCGGCGAGCAGCAGGCGGGCGTGGGCGGCCAGGCGTTCGTCCTTGGTCAGGCCTTCGAGCCAGAGCACGCCCGGCAGGCCCGCCGCCTTCAGCTTGGCGAGCACGGCCTGGCGGACGACCGGGGAGGGGTCGTCGAGGAGGCGCTCCAAGGTCGCCAGCTCCGCGTCGTGCGTCATGGCGGTTTTCTACCTTCGGCTCCATGCTTTGGGCAACAAGGGAGTCCGCCCGCCGAGGTCTTTTCTCGGTTGACGGACCCCACGTCAGGCCAGCGACAACTCGTCGCCCCCGGGGACGCATTGTCGCTCGGCTGTCTCTCCGGATCCTTGGTAGAGGCCCTTTTACGGCTTTTAGTCGCGCCCCCGGTTTGGAACGGACGGTGCATATCCGATGGCATGTCTACTCCTTACGGCAACCTGACCGAAAAGACCTCCGAAGCCCTCCAGCAGGCGCAGAGCGAGGCGATGCAGCGTCGCAACCCGGCGCTCGAACCTGCGCACCTCCTGCACGGCCTGCTCACGCAGGAAGGCGGCGTGACTTCCTCGCTCTTCCGTCGCGCGGGCAAGGATGAGGCCGCCCTTGCCACGGCCGTCGCCGGCCAGCTCGCCCGCCTGCCCAAGCTCGCGCAGGCCGCGGGTCAGCCCGGGCTTTCTTCCGAGACCCACGCGCTCCTGCTCAAGGCCAAGGACGAGGCCGAGACGATGAAGGACGACTTCGTGTCGGCCGAGCACGTCCTGCTCGCGCTCGCCGAGACGCCTTCGCTCCGGCCTTCGTTCGCCGCGGTCGGGTTCGAGCGAAAGGCGATCCTCGCCGCGCTCCAGGCCGTGCGCGGCTCGCAGCGTGTGACCTCGGCCAATCCGGAGGCCACTTACGAAGCCCTCTCCAAGTACGGGCAGGATCTCACCGCCCGCGCCCGGACGGGCAAGATGGATCCCGTCATCGGCCGCGACGAGGAGATCCGCCGCGTGATCCGCATCCTTTCCCGCCGCACCAAGAACAACCCCGTGCTCATCGGCGAACCCGGCGTCGGCAAGACCGCCGTCGTCGAAGGCCTCGCCCAGCGCATCGTCAACGGCGACGTCCCTGAAAGCCTGCGCGACAAGACCGTGTTCTCCCTGGACATGGGCTCGCTCATCGCCGGCGCGAAGTATCGCGGCGAGTTCGAAGAACGCCTCAAGGCCGTGCTCAACGAGGTGAAGTCCGCCGAAGGCGGCATCCTGCTCTTCATCGACGAGATGCACACCCTCGTCGGGGCCGGCAAGGCCGACGGCGCGATGGACGCCGCCAACCTCCTCAAGCCCATGCTCGCCCGCGGCGAGCTCCACTGCATCGGCGCCACGACGCTCAAGGAGTTCCGCGAGCACGTGGAGAAGGATCCCGCGCTCGAACGTCGCTTCCAGCAGGTCCTGGTCGACCCCCCCAGCGTGCCCGATACGGTCTCGATCCTGCGCGGCCTCAAGGAACGCTTCGAGGTGCACCATGGCGTGCGCATCGAGGACGCCGCGCTCGTCGAGGCGGCCACGCTGTCCGACCGATACATCACCGCACGCTTCCTGCCCGACAAGGCCATCGACCTCATCGACGAGGCCTGCGCCCAGATCCGCACGGAGATCGACAGCGTGCCCCAGGAACTCGACGCCCTCAACCGCCGCGTACTGCAGCTCGAGGTCGAGGAATCCGCCCTGAAGAACGAGAAGGACGAGGCCTCCAAGGCCCGTCTCGCCGTGCTCCGCAAGGAACTCGGCGCGGCCCGCGAGGAGCAGACCGCCTTCCGCGCCCGCTGGGTCGCCGACAAGGAGGCCGTGACCAAGGTCCGGTCTTCCCGCGCGCAGCTCGAGGACGCCAAGGCCGCGATGGCCAAGGCCGAGCGTGCCGGCAAGCTGGAGGAAGTCGCCAAGCTCCGCTATGGCAGCATCCCCGAACTCGAGAAGGAGGTCGCCAGGCTCGAAGGGACCGCGAAGTCGGCCACGGGTCTCTTCCGTGAGACCGTCACGCCCGAAGAGGTCGCCGAAGTCGTCGCCCGCTGGACCGGCGTGCCCGTGAGCAAGCTGCTCGAAGGCGAACGCCAGAAGATCCTCCGTCTGCCGGATAACCTCAAGGCCCGCGTCGTCGGCCAGGACGAGGCCGTGCGCGTCGTCGCCGAAGCCGTCCAGCGTTCGCGTGCCGGCGTCCAGGATCCGCGCCGTCCCGTCGGCTCGTTCCTCTTCCTCGGCCCCACCGGCGTCGGCAAGACCGAGCTCGCCAAGGCGCTCGCGACCGAACTCTTCGACAGCGAGAAGTCGATGATCCGCATCGATATGTCCGAGTACATGGAGAAGCATGCCGTCTCGCGTCTCGTCGGCGCGCCTCCCGGCTACGTCGGCCACGAAGAAGGCGGCCAGCTCACCGAGGCCCTCCGCCGCCACCCTTACGCCGTCGTCCTCCTGGACGAGGTCGAGAAGGCGCATCCCGAGGTCTTCAATATCCTGCTCCAGGTCCTGGATGACGGCCGCCTGACCGATTCGCAGGGCCGCACCGTGGATTGCCGTAACGCGATCTTCATCATGACCTCGAACATCGGCAGCCGGCACATCGCCGAGCACGCCGGCTTCGGCCTCACGGACAGCGTCCGCGAATCCGTCATGGCGGACCTCCGCGCCCACTTCCGTCCGGAGTTCCTGAACCGCATCGACGACATCGCGCTCTTCGGTCCTCTCGGCCCCGAGCAGGTGGCCGCCATCGCGGCCATCATGCTGCGCGGTCTCAACGACCGCCTCGCCGCCAAGCGCATCCGCCTCGACTTCGACCAGGCCGCCCTGGCCCTGATCGCCGAGAAGGGCTTCGACCCCGTATACGGAGCGCGCCCCCTGCGTCGCTACTTGCAGCGTGAGGTCGAGACCTCGCTCGCCAAGGCCATGCTCGCCGGCGAAATCCCCGACGGCAGCCTCGTCCGCGTCAAGCGGGCGAAGGACGCCCTCGGGTTCGAGGTCAAGGCCGGCGGGTTTTCGGATTGAAGGAAGCCGCCGCCCGAGGGAGTCTCGGCCCATGACCGCTACGCGCATCCGCTGCGGGGTGGCCGGCACGGGTTCGCTCGGCCAGCACCACGCCCGCATCTATTCGACCCTGCCCGGCGCCGAACTCGCCGGCATCTTCGAGCCGAACGACGCCCGGGCGGCCGAGATCTGCGCCAAGCATGGCTGCCGCCGCTTCCTCACCCTCGACGAGATGGCGGCGAACTGCGACGCCGTCAGCGTCGTCGTCCCGACGAACCATCACGCCGCCGTGGCGCTTCCGCTCCTCGCCAAGGGCGTGCACCTCCTCATCGAGAAGCCCATCTGCGTCACCCTCGAGGAAGCCGCCCAGATCCTCGACGCCGCCGCCAAGGCCGACCGCATCGTCCAGGTCGGTCACATCGAGCACTACAACCCCGTGATGTCCTATCTCGAGAAGGCCGTCACCGACGCCCGTTACATCACCGCCGAGCGCCTGGCCCCGTTCACCCCGCGCGGCACCGAGGTCGGCGTCGTGCTGGACCTGATGATCCATGACATCGGCATCGTCCTCCAGCTGGCCAACTCCCCCGTCGAGCGCATCGACGCCGTCGGCGTCTCGGTCGTGACCAAGACCGAGGACATCGCCAACGCCCGCATCGCCTTCCGGAACGGATGCGTCGCCAACCTCAGCGCCAGCCGCGTCTCGCTGAAGAAGAACCGCGAGATCCGCGTCTTCCAGACCGGCGGCTACCTCTCCATCGACTTCATGGGCCAGAAGGGCCACACCGTGCGCGTCGACCCGTCCGCCGAAGGCGGCTTCGCCAAGGAGGAGATCCCGATCGAGAAGGGCGAGCCCCTCGCCATCGAGCTCGCCTCGTTCACCGCGTGCGTCCGCGACCGGAAGAGCCCGAAGGTCAGCGGCGAACTCGGCCGTACCGCCCTGGCCGTCGCCATCCAGATCACCGAACAGATCCGCGCCGGCATGGCGCGCAAATGAGCGCGTTCCCGGCCATCCCGGCGAGCTTCGACCGGCCCCGCGGGGGCGAGGTCGACGTCCTCGTCGTGGCCGGCGAACATTCCGGCGACCAGCACGCCGCCAAGGTGGTCGCCGACCTGCTCGCGGCCCGTCCCGGCCTGCGCGTCGCCGCTTTCGGCGGACCGCGGCTCCGCGCCGCCGGCGCCCAGCTGCTCTTCGATATGACGACCTTCTCGGCCGTGGGCATCGTCGAGATCCTGTCGGCTTACCCGTTCTACCGGCGGCTCTTCGGCCGCATGGTCACGTGGACCAAGCAATGGAAGCCCAAGGTCGTGGTCCTCGTCGACTATCCCGGGCTCAATCTCCGGCTCGCGGACGAACTGCGCAAGGCCGGCCTTTCCCGGGCGGGTTTCGGCGAGACCGCGGTGATCCAATACGTCAGCCCGCAGCTCTGGGCCTGGAAGCCCAAGCGTCGTTTCACCATGGCCCGCGACCTCGACGGCGTCGGCACGATCTTTCCGTTCGAGCCGGCGTGCTACGCCGACACCAAACTCGATGCCCGCTTCGTGGGACATCCCTTCGCGGAGAAGGAACATATCCCCGGCCTGCGGCATGACCCGGATGGTCCCGTGCTGCTCCTTCCCGGTAGCCGGCCCAAGCCCGTCCGAAAGATCTTCCCGGCCTTGGTCGAGGCCTTCGCGCTCTTCCGTCGTAACCATCCCAAGCGACGCGCGCTCGTGCTGCACACCGGCGGCGAAGTGCATGCCGAGCTTTACCGGCTGCTGGCCGAGTATGGCGAGGCAGCCAAGGGCATCGACCTTCGCCCTGTCTCCGAAGGACCTGCGGCCGGTTGCGCCGCGCTGGTCAGCTCGGGCACCATGTCGCTCACTGTCGCGCTGGCCGGCATCCCGGGCGCCGTCGTCTATCGCGCCAATCCGCTGACCTGGGTGATGGGACGTTACCTCATCGCGGGACGCGTCGACCATCTCGGCATCGCGAACATCCTCCTCAAGCGGCCGGCCTGGCCGGAATACCTGCAAGGCGCCTGCGAGCCCGCCGTGCTCGCCGCCCGGCTGCAGGCCTGCGTCGAAGGCCCCGGGCCGCGCGCGCAGGCCGCCGCGGACGCCGCCGAGCTCCTCGCGCTGCTTTCCGCCAAATCCGGCTCCACGCCGGCGGAGTGGGTCGCCTCCTATCTTCCGAAGGAAGTCCGCCCATGAAGATCGCCGTCCTGGGTTGCGGATATGTCGGCGCCGAATTCGCCCGGCAGGCCAAGGCCGCCGGCCATGAAGTCCTCGGCGTCGTGCGCTCCGAGGCGTCGCGCGAAAAGCTGCGCGCCGAAGGCATCGGCGCGGAGGCCTTTGATCTGTACGCCGGCGACTGGGCTTTGTTGCCGAAGCAGTTTGACGCCGTCGTCTACGCCGCGAGTACCGGTGGCGGTGGGCCGGAAGCCTATGCGCTGGCCTATGATGTCGGCGTGAAGCGCGCGCTCGCCTGGGCCCGCGAAGTCAGCGCGCAGGCCTTCGTCTTCACCAGCTCCACGGGCGTGTATCGTCAGGACGACGGACGCATCGTCGACGAAGAGAGCGTCGTCGGCGGCGCCCCGACCGCGGATGCGATCCTCGGCGGCGAGCGGGCCGTGTTGTCGTCTGGTTTCGCCAAGGCGCGCGTCCTGCGTTTCGGCGGACTCTACGGTCCCGGCCGTCATCACATGGTCGATCAGCTGCGTCGCGGCGACCACGTCATCGGCGGCCGCGTCGACCATTACATCAACTATCTCCACCGTGATGACGCCGCCTCATCGATCCTCGCGGCGCTGGTCACCGGACCGGCCGGCGCGCGGGTCTACAATGTCGGCGATGGTCATCCTGTGACGAAGGAAGCGCTGGCCCGCTGGATTGCGGAACGCCTCGGTCAGGCCGCGCCGTTCTTCGATCCGACGGCTCCGGCCGGTCCGCGGGTGGCCAAAGGCGGCCGGACGCAGCCCAGCCGGATCGTGGCGACCGGGCGGATCCGCGCGGAGTTGGCCTGGAGTCCCGCATTTGCGGACGTTTTCGAAGGTTTGGCCCCTTTCCTGGGCTAAGTCACCCATAGGGGTGTTGCGGGGTCTTACCTCGTTAGCCACGGAACCGTAACAATCGCATGAGAGGATGCCGTCGCATTCGCATCTTCTCATGAACCACCGCATCAAGCAGTTCCTCGCCGCCGCCGCCTCACTCGGTTGCGCATTCACCGCTTCCGCCGCCGAGCGGAACCCCGCCCTCGACCTCCTGGTCAAGAAGGGGATCATCACCGCCGAGGAGCGCGCCCAGGCCCTCGAGCAGGCCGCCGTCTCCAAGCTGGCCGCCGGACCCCGCGAGATTCCCTGGTACGAAAAACTCTCCATCGACGGCTACACCCAGTTCCGCCACACCGAGCAGCTGAATGACGAGGCTTACCTCACGGGTGGCCTGCCTGCCGACCGCTCCGTGAGCCGCGACGAGAACTTCGTCATCCGCCGAGGCCGCTTCAAGATCGCCGGCGATTTCGGCCGTCTTTACCTCTACTCCCAGCTCGATTTCGCCGCCAGCACCGGAGCCACCCGCTTCGCCCTGCAGGCTCGCGACCTTTACGCTGACATCGCTCTCGACGAGGACAAGGAGCACCGCATCCGCGCGGGTCTCTCCAAGGTTCCTTACGGCTGGGTCAACCTCCAGTCCTCTCAGAACCGAATCGCGATGGAGCGTCCGGAAGCCCTGAACTCCGCGGTCGAAGGCGAACGCGACCAGGGTCTCTACTACATGTGGGCCACCAAGGAAAAGCGCGAGCTGCTCAAGCGCCTGGTCAAGGAAGGCTTCAAGGGTTCCGGCGACTACGGCGTCTTCACCATCGGCGGCTACAGCGGCGCCGGCCTGAACGTCGCGGACAACAACCAGGAGCCCCATGGCATCGTCCGCTTCAGCTACCCTTGGGTCACCGAGTCGGGACAGATCTACGAACTTGGCGCCGGCGCCTACCATGGTCGCTTCAAGGTCACCAACGGAACCGGTGCCTCGGGAAACACCACCACTCCTAACGCCCGGGACAGCGCCGACGGCTTCTTGGACCGCCGCTCCTTCGTCACGTTCATCAAGTATGCCCAGCCGTGGGGCATCGAGGCCGAGTGGACCACCGGTCAGGGACCGCAGATGAACGATGCCCGTACGCAGATCATCACCCAGTCCCTCCAGGGAGGTTACGTCCTGCTGAACTACCGCCACATCTACGGCGAACAGTCCGAGTTCATCCCGTTCGTCCGCTGGAACTACTTCGACGGCGCCCGCAAGTTCACCACCAACGCCCCGAAGATGTGCGTGAACGAGGTCGACGTCGGTTTCGAATGGCAGTGGCGCAAGGAAGTCGAGCTGCAGCTCCAGTACACGTTCTCCAACGAGCGCTCGAACACTAGTACCTCCGATCCAAAGGTCATCGCCGATTCGCAGCGCCTCGCGCTCCAGCTCCAGTTCAACTACTGAGGCGGTCTTCAGGACGGGATATGCTTCGGAGGGCCGGCTGGGCAGCCGGCCCTCTTCTTTCGGCGGATGCGCCGACCGCCCGGGCCTTGCGGTCCGTGCGGTTTCATATCCATGATAGGACATGGCGGACGTCTACACCCGCGCCGAGCGCAGCGCCCTGATGGCCAAGGTCCGTGGGCGCGGCAACCTCACGACCGAGGCGGCCTTGGCGAAGCTGCTGCGGGCGCAGGGCTGGTCCGGCTGGCGGCGGCAGCTGGTCGTCCGCGGCCGCGCCGCCGGCGAACGCTTCCAGGTCAGGCCGGACTTCGTGTTCCCCGTCCGTCGCCTCGTGGTGTTCGTGGACGGCTGCTTCTGGCATGGCTGCCCGCGGCACGGCACGCGCCCGCGGGGCAACGCCGCCTTCTGGCGGGCCAAGTTCCGGCGCAACCAGGCGCGGGACCGAAGGGATACGCGGCGCCTGCGAGCCGCGGGTTGGCGCGTCTTACGGCTATGGGAGCATGAGCTGAAGCCGCAGGCCCGGCCGGTGTTGCTCAGGAAACTCCGGCGCGTCTTCGCCTAGGGCACGAAAAAGCCCGACCGTCAGGTCGGGCTGATCGGTCGGCCTGGGCCGGCGTTCAGAGCGCCCGGTAGTTAGGAGAGGCGTTCGGCGTGCCGCGCGACTGCTCGCGGAGGCGGCGATTCTCTTCTTCCAGTTCGGCGATACGCGTGAGGGCGGCGGCCAGCTTGGCGTTGGCTTCGCGGAGGGCGGCGGAGGCGGACTCGAGGTCGGCTTCGGCCTTCTTGCGGCTGGCGATGGCTTCCTTCAGTTCGGAGCCGTCGCGCAGCTTGGCGAGTTCGGCGTTGAGTTCGTTGACACGGGCGAGGGCGTCGTTCTTGGCCTTCTCCAGCTCGGCGGCCTTCACGGCGGCCTTGGCGGCGTCTTCTTTGGCCTTGGCCAGGTCGGCGACCGTCTGGGCGGCGTCGGCCTTCGCCTTGGCGAGAGCGTCGGCCGCCTGCTTGGCGGCGGCTTCGGCGTCGGCCTTGGCCTTGGCGAGGTCTTGGGCGGACTTTTCTTGGGCGGCCTTGGCGGCGGCGGCGGCCTTGGCGGCGTCGTCCTTGGTCTTGCTCAGCTCGGCTTGCGCCTTGGCGGCCTGCTGCTTGGCCTCTTCTTCGCCGTTCCAGGTGACGATGGCGATGGCGCCGAAGGCGGCGGCCAGCAGGAGGATGATGATTTCGCGAGTCTTCATGGTGTCGATTGACGCCCATGTTGCCCGGGTGGTCCCGGGGGTCAAGAACTAGACCCGCTCAGGACAGGCGGTTCTTGTAATCGGCGTAGCCGAAGCGACGGACGACTTGGACCTGTCCTGAGGCCGGGTCGAAGCTGGCGATCGCCGGCAGGGGCACCCCGTTGAAGGTGGTGTTCTTCACGAAGGTGTAGTGCGACATGTCCATGAACACCAGGCGCTGTCCGATCTTGAGCGGCGCGGCGAAAGAGTAGTCGCCGATGACGTCGCCGGCGAGGCAGGTCACGCTGCCGAGGCGGTAGGTGTGCGGCAGCTTGCCCGGGAGGTCGGCGTCCATGATGTCGGCCCGGTAAGGCATCTCCAAGGTGTCCGGCATGTGGTTGGTCGCCGAGATGTCGATGATGGCGATGTCGACGCCGTTATGGACGAGGTCGAGGACCATGCCGACCAGGACGCCGGTACCGATGCCGATGGCTTCGCCGGGCTCGAGGTAGACCTGGATGTGCTGGCCCCAGCGCTGGCGGAAGCCCGTGATGACGCGGATCAGGCGCTCGAGGTCGTAGCCCTCGCGGGTGATGTGGTGGCCGCCGCCGAAGTTGACCCACTTCAGCTGCGGGATGAACTCGCCGAACTTCGCCTCGAAGGCCGCGACCGTGCGTTCCAGGACGTCGGAGCCCTGCTGGCACATCGTGTGGAAGTGGAGACCCTCGAGCCCTTCGAGGTCGTCGGCCGACTTGATCTCGGAGCGGAGGGCGCCGAGGCGGGAGCCGGCGGCGCAAGGGTTGTAGAGTTCGACGTCGACTTCGGCGTGCTCCGGGTTGACGCGCAGGCCGAAGGAGATCTTACGACCCGAGGCCAAGGCGGCGGCCTTGTGGCGCTTCCACTGCGTGGGCGAGTTGAACGAGATATGGTCGGCGACGCGGAGGAGGCGGGCGAACTCCTCGTCCTTGAAGGCCGGCGAGTAGGCGTGGACTTCGCCGCCGAATTCTTCGCGGCCGAGGAGCGCCTCGTGGATGCCGCTGGCGGTCGTGCCCGCGAGATACTTCGCGATCAGCTTCGCTTCGCTGAACTGGGCGAATCCTTTGAGCGCGAGCAGGACCTTGGCGCCCGAGCGGTCCATCACGGAACGCAGGATGCGGAGGTTCTGTTCCAGCAGGCCGCGATGGAGGACGTGGCAAGGGCTCGGGACCTGGCTCAGGTCGACTTTCCGGAAGGCTTCGGTGAGGGCGTCGGACACGGCGTTGAAGTTGGTAGGGTCGGGGGGCGGCGCAAACGAAAAGCCCGCTTCGCAGCGGGCTTGCGTGGCGGCCGTTCAGGCGACCGGGAGTTCCTTCACGTGCCAGGGCAGGCCGCGCTTGTTGAGCTCGGCCATGAACGGATCCGGGTCCATCTGCTCCATGTTCCAGACGCCGGGCTTGAGCCACTGGCCGCCGGCGAGCATCGCGCCGCCGATGGCGGCCGGGACGCCGGTCGTGTAGCTGATCGCCTGGGACTTCACCTCGGCGTAGCACTCCTGGTGGTCGCAGACGTTGTAGATGAAGACCTTGCGGGGCTTGCCGTCCTTGACGCCGGTGATCTCGCAGCCGATGCAGGTCTTGCCCTTGGTGCGCGGGCCGAGCGAGGCCGGGTCGGGGAGGAGCGCCTTGAGGAACTGGATCGGGACGATCTGGTGGCCCTGGAAGTCGACCGGGTCGATGCGGGTCATGCCCACGTTCTCGAGCACGCGCAGGTGCGTGAGGTAGTTCTCGGAGAAGGTCATGAAGAAGCGGATGCGCTTCAGGCCCTTGATGTTGATCGCGAGGGATTCGAGTTCCTCATGGTAGAGCAGGTAGCTGTCCTTCGGGCCGACGACCGGGTAGTCATACACCCACTTCACGGAGAGCGGGTCGGTCTCCTTCCATTCGCCCTGCTCCCAGAAGCGGCCGCGCTGGGTGATCTCGCGGATGTTGATCTCCGGGTTGAAGTTCGTGGCGAACTTGTAGCCGTGGTCGCCGGCGTTGGCGTCCATGATGTCGATCGTCTCGATCGTGTCGAAGAGGTGCTTCTGGGCGTAGGCGCAGAAGACGTTGGTCACGCCGGGGTCGAAGCCCGAGCCGAGGAGGGCGGTGAGGCCGGCCTTCTCGAAGCGCTCGCGGTAGGCCCACTGCCAGGAGTATTCGAACTTCGCGAGGTGGGGCGGCTCGTAGTTGGCCGTGTCGACGTAATGGATGCCGGCGTGGAGGCAGGCGTCCATCAGGTGGAGGTCCTGGTAGGGAAGGGCGACGTTGATGAGCAGGTCGGCGCCGAAGGACTTGATCAGGGCCACCGTGGCCTTGACGTCGTCCGCGTCGACGGCGGCGGTGCGGATCGTGCGGCCCGTGGCGGCCTTGACGTCGGCGGCGATGGCCTTGCACTTGTTCTCGTTGCGGGAGGCCAGCATGACTTCCGAGAAGGACTCGGAATTCATGGCGCACTTGTGGGCGACGACGTTACCGACGCCGCCGGCGCCGATGATCAGGACTTTCTTGCTCATGGGTGAGTGATTTCTGTCCACTCGGCACGGAGGGGGAAGCAAAAAGGATGCACAGTCCCGCCAAGGCCGGGTGACGGTCGGGCGACGCCTCGCGGGCAGTCCTTTCCGGACCGGCGGACCGGTCGGAAAGTAAACCCTTTTGGCTGGCGGGATGGGCGGGACTCGAACCCGTGACCTCCGCAGTGACAGTGCGGCGCTCTAACCAACTGAGCTACCACCCCGGTAGCCAAAAGGAAGGGTAACAAAGGTTTTCGTCAGGGGGTCTGTCAAACGGAAAACCGACCCAAATTAACCCCGAACCTGGCCTTGACCGATGATTTCGAACTTCCAGGTGGTCAATTCACGGATCCCCATGGGTCCGCGGGCGTGCAGGCGGTCCGTGGAGATGCCCACTTCGGCCCCGAAGCCGAACTCGCCTCCGTCCGTGAACCGGGTGCTGGCGTTCCAATAGACGCATGCGCTGTCGATCTGGGCGAGGAAGGCGCGGGCGGCGGACTCGTCGGCCGTGATGATGGCGTCGGAGTGGTGCGAGCCGAAGTCCTCGACGTGGGCGACCGCCTCGGCGAGGCCGGCCACGATCTTCACGTTGAGGATGAGGCCGAGGTGCTCGGTGCGGAAATCCTGTTCCGTGGCGGCCTTGGCGCCGGGCATCAGCGGCAACGACCGGGCACAGGCGCGGACCTCCGTCTTCTTGGCCGCCAGGGCGGCGGCCATCTTCGGGAGGAACTTCGGGGCGACGGCGGCGTCGACGAGCAATGTCTCGAGGGCGTTGCAGGCGCTGGGGCGCTGGCACTTCGCGTTGAGCACGATCTGTTCGGCCATCGCGAGGTCGGCCTGCGCGTGGACGTAGACGTGGCAGATGCCGGCGTCGTGCTTGATGACGGGGACCTTGGCGGAATTGACGACCGCCTCGATGAGGCCGGGGCCGCCGCGGGGGACGATGATGTCGACGATGCCGCGCAGGGAGCCCAGGGCGGGCACCGCTTCGCGGTCGGTGAAGGGCAGGAGCGTGACGGCCTCGGCGGGCAGGCCGGCGGCGCGGAGGCCGGCCGCGAACGACTGCGACAGCGCGATGTTCGTGTGGATCGCTTCGCTGCCGCCGCGGAGGACGCAGCCGTTGCCGGACTTCAGGCAGAGGGCGGCGGCGTCGACGGTGACGTTGGGGCGCGATTCGAAGATGATGGCGACGAGGCCGATCGGCACGCGGCGGCGCACGATGCGCAGGCCGTTGGGGCGGGTCCAGTCCTCGGTGACTTCGCCGACGGGGTCGGGGAGCTTGGCGACCGCTTCACAGGCGACCGCGATATCTTCGAGGCGGGCGTGGTCGAGCCGAAGCCGGTCGGTCATCGCGTCCGTGAGGCCCTTGGCCTTGGCGGCGGCGAGGTCCTTGACGTTGGCCTCGAGGATGGCGGCTTCGTCGGCGCGGAGGGCCTTGGCGGCGGCGCGCAGGGCGGCGTCGCGGACGGCGGTCGGGGCGAGGGCGAGGGCGCGCGAGGCCTTCTTGGCCGTGCGGGCGATCTCCGTGACGCGCTGGAGTAGGTCGCTCATTTCTTCTTCAGCGAGAAGCGCGTGCCGAGCTTCTGGCCGTCGGCGAGTTCGAGCAGGACCTTCTCGCGCCGGCCGCTGGCGATGATCGTGTCGACGCCGCCTTCGGCCGCGATCTCCGCGGCGAGCAGTTTCGTGACCATCCCGCCGACGTTGCGCTCGGAGCCCGCGCCGCCGGCGAGGGCTCGCACGGAGTCGTCGATCTTGCGGACGGAGGGAATGAGGTCGCCGGTGCCGTCGGACTTCGTCATGAGCCCCGGGATGCCGGAAAGGATGACGAGCAGGTCGGCGCCGACGAGGGCGGCGACGTGGGCGGAAAGGCGGTCGTTGTCACCGACCTTGATCTCTTCGTCGGCGATGGCGTCGTTCTCGTTGATGATCGGGACGAAGCGCTTGCGGGAGAGGAGGAGGTCTAGGGTCGCGCGGGCATTGCGCGTGCACGCGCGGCTGTCGAGGTCCCAGTAGGTCAGCAGCATCTGCGACCCCAGCAGCTTATGGCGGCGGAGGTGCTTGCCGTATTCCGACATCAGTTCCGGCTGACCGACGGTGGCGCAGGCCTGGAGTTCGCGGGCTTCCTTCGGACGCTTCTCAAGGCCCATGGCCGTCATGCCCGCGGCGACGGCGCCGGAGGTGACGAGCACGACCTGGATGCCTCGCTGATGCAGGCCGGCGACCTGATCGACGATGCGGCCGATCTGGACGCGGTCGACCTTGCCGTCCTTGCGGGTGAGGAGGCCGGAACCGAGCTTGATGACCCAACGTTTTGCCATGGCTGTGAGGGGTCGACCTTAGCCGAGGGAAAACGCCGTTGTCCAGCGTCAGAACGCCGACCTCAGAACGAAGGCGGCTGCAGGCCCACGGCCAGCCAGCCTTTCGGAGCCAGGACGCGGCCCTGCGGGGTGCGGACGACGTAGCCCTCCTGCACGAGGAACGGCTCGTGGACTTCTTCGAGCGTGTGGGCGTCTTCGCCGATGGCGGCGCCGATGCTGCTGAGGCCCACCGGCCCGCCGTCATGCTTCTCGGCCATCGCGCGGAGGAAGCGGTGGTCCATGTCGTCGAGGCCGTGCTGGTCGATCTCGAGGAGTTCGAGGGCCGCGGCGGTGACGGCGGCGTCCGCCTTGCCGCCGGCGCGTTCGAGGGCGTAGTCGCGCGTGAAGCGCAGGAGGTTGTTGACGATGCGGGGCGTGCCGCGGGCGCGACGGGCGATCTCGTCGGCGCCGCCCTGGTCGATGTCGAGGCTGAGCAGCGCGGCGTTGCGGCGCACGATGCTGAGCAGCTGTTCGCGGGTGTAGTAGTCGAGGCGCGTCTGCAGCGTGAAGCGGCTGCGGAGCGGGGCCGTGAGCAGGCCCGTGCGGGTCGTCGCGCCGACCAGCGTGAACTTCGGCAGGTCGAGGCGGACGCTGCGGGCGTTCGGGCCTTGGTCGATCATGATGTCGATGCGGAAGTCCTCCATCGCCGAGTAGAGGAACTCTTCGACCGTCTTCGGGATGCGGTGGATCTCGTCGACGAAGAGCAGGTCTCCCTCCTGCAGGCTCGTGAGCAGGCCCGCGAGGTCGGAGGCCTTCTCGACGACCGGTCCCGACGTGACGCGGATCGGGCGGCCCATCTCTTCGGCGAGGATCATCGCGAGGGTCGTCTTGCCCAGGCCGGGCGGGCCGTGGAGCAGGATGTGGTCGAGCGTGCGGCCTTCGCGGCGCGCGGCGCCGATCATCACGCGGAGGCGTTCGACCGTGCGCTGCTGGCCGACGAAGTCGTCGAGCTTCGGCGGGCGCAGGGCGGCGTCGAGCGACCGGTTCGCGCGGGACAGGGCTTCCTTGCCGGCGGGCGGCTGGGGGTCATCGGGCGAATCCTTGCGGGCCATGGGCGCAAGGTGCGGGGTCGGGGCGAATTGGCAACCCTCAGTCCTCGGCGAAGCCTTTCGGCAGCGCGGAGGCGGGGAGGCGTTCGACGTCGGCGCCCAGGGAGCGCAGGCGTTCCTCGAAACGTTCGTAGCCGCGGTCGAGGTGGTAGAGGCGTTGGACCCAGGTCTCGCCCTTGGCGACCAGCGCGGCGAGGATGAGGGCCGCCGAGGCGCGGAGGTCGGACGCCATCACCGGCGCGCCGGAGAGCGGGCGGCCGCCGGCGACGGTCGCCGTGGCGCCTTCGATCGCGATGTCGGCGCCCATGCGCTGCAGCTCGGCCGCGTGCATGAAGCGGGCGGGGTAGATCTTCTCCGTGATCGGGCTGCGGCCGTCGACGAGGAGCTGGAGGGCCATGAACTGGGCCTGGAGGTCGGTCGGGAAGCCCGGGTAGGGCTCGGTGACGATCTCGACGGCGCGCGTGGGCCGGCCGTGGGCGCGGATGAAGTCGACGCCGGTCTCGATTTGGACGCCGGCTTCGCGGAGCTTGTCGAGGAATGCGGTGAGGTGCGCCGGCTCACAGTGCGTCACCGTGACGTCGCCGCCGGTGATCGCGCCGGCCACGAGATAAGTGCCGGCCTCGATGCGGTCGGCGATGACCGTATGGTCGCAGCCATGGAGGGCGGCGACGCCTTCGACCTCGATGACGCCGGTGCCGTGGCCGCGGATCTTCGCGCCCATCCGGAGGAGCATCGCGCAGAGGTCGACGACTTCCGGTTCGCGCGCGGCGCATTCGATGCGCGTGACGCCGGGCGTGAGCGTGGCGGCCATCACGAGATTCGCCGTGCCGAGCACCGTGCTGCCCATCGGGCCGCCCATCGGGACCGCGGCGCCGCGGGCGCGGGAGGCGTCGACCGACACGAGGCCGGCTTCGACGGTGACGGCGCAGCCGAGGGCCTCGAGGCCCTTCAGGTGCAGGTCGATCGGGCGGGGGCCGATGACGCAGCCGCCGGGGATGGCCATCTCCGCCTGGCGGAGCCGGCCGACCAGCGCGCCGAGCAGGCAGACCGACGCGCGCATCTTGCGGACGAGGTCGTAGGGCGTGCGGTGCGAGACCTGGGCCGCGCGGATCGTCCAGACGCCGCGCGCGGGGTTCGTGACCGTCGCGCCTTGGTGGCCGAGGATCTCGGCCATGTAGCGGACATCGCTCAGGTCAGGCACGTTGCGCAGCGTCACGGTCTCGCCCGTGAGGAGCGAGGCGGCGAGCAGCGGCAGCGCGGCGTTCTTGGAACCGGCGGCGCGGACCGAGCCTTTCAGTTCGTGACCACCGCGGATGCGCGCGACCTCGAGCATGTCAGGGAAAAGAAGCGGGGGCGCCGGTCGGCGCCCCCGTCATGTTCAGCCTTCGCGAGGACCGTTGCGAGGACCGCGGTCGCCGCGGAATTCGCCGCGACCTCCGCGCGAGCCTTCACGGCCGCCACGGGAACCGCCGCGGAATTCGCCGCGACCACGGCCGCCGCGATGACCACGGTCGGAGCGTTCGCCGCGGGGTTCGCCGCGCGGCGCGTAGGGACGGGAGGAGGGCACGAAGACGGCCTTGTCGGGGATGCCGAACAGGGTGGCGAGCTTGCGCTTCAGCGAAGCCCAGAAGCCGATGGGGGCCTGGACCGGGATGACGACGGGCTCGATCTGGATGCGCGGACGGTCTTCACGACGCGGGCGGTCTTCGCGACGAGGGCGGTCGCCTTCGGGGCGCGGTTCGCGGGGTTCGCGGCGCGGGCCACGTTCGCCTTCGGCCCGGGGTTCGCGACGAGGACGGTCGCCCTGCGGGATGCCGGGCTGGCGGCCTTCTTCGGCGAGACCTTCCGGACGCGGCTCACGCGGTTCGCGACGCGGACCTCGTTCGCCTTCGGCGCGCGGTTCGCGACGCGGACGGTCCTCGCGGGCCGGAGCGGCGGACTGGGTACGGTCGCCCGAGAGGTTCTCGGTCAGCTGCGACGGATCTTCGACGACGCCGATGGCCGGGCGGGCAGCCTGACCGTTGGCGGCGGAGGGAGCGGCGCCACGGGGCGTACCACGGCGACCGAACTGCTTCGGGGCCGTGATGGTGCCGGGCTTGGCGGCGGGTTCGGACGAGGCCCCGATCACGGAGAGCGGAGGGAGTTCCGCGTGGGCGGACTCCAGCTTGGCTTCGTTGAGGCGGGGTGCGGGGGTGCGGACTTCACTGGCGCCTGCGTCCGCGGCGGGCTGGTGGGCGGAGACGTGCTCCTGGCCCTGGGTTTCTTCTTGGCTCATGTTGCTTATGTTGGGGCGGCCTTCGTTGTGGCCGACCGGATGATGCGGCCGTTCCGTTGTGGAGCGGCGACGCGGTTTGTCGGACCCTTGGTGACGGAGGACGAACCTCCTTGGGGTGCCGAAAGGACCCGGGAGTAAATCCCGGAACCCATGTGAATAACTACCCCCTCCCGCTTAACAACAAGAAAGTCCCTCAGCGGGCCTCTTCCGTGAACCTTTGTTCACGAATCAGCACGATCTTGACGGTTCCTTGGTAGGAAAGGGTCTCTTCCACCTTCAGGCGGAGGCGGCGGGCGAGTTCGGTCGCCCCGAAGTCGTCGACCTTGCCCGGGTCGACGATGACCCGGAGCTCGCGGCCTGATTGGAAGGCATAGGCCTCCCGGACGCCGTCGAAGGAGAGGGCGATTTCTTCCAGCCGGCGCACGCGCTGGGCGTAGGACTCGAGGGTGGAGGAGCGGGCGCCGGGGCGCGAACCGGAGGCGGCGTCGGCGATCATCACCAACGGAGCGTAGAGGCTTTCGGCCGGGACTTCGCGGTGGTGCGCGGCGACGGCGTTCACGACGCGAGGATCCTCGCCCAAGCGGCGGAGCAGGGCGGCGCCGGCGAGCGCGTGGCTCGAGCCCGCTTCGGCTTCGATGGCCTTGCCGAGGTCGTGCAGCAGGCCGGCGCGTTTCGCGGGCACGGGGTCGATGCCGATCTCGGCGGCGAGCATCGCGCAGAGCTGGGCGACCTCGACGGAGTGCGCGAGCGTGTTCTGGTTGGAAGAGAGGCGGAAGTGCAGGCGACCGAGGAGCTCTTCGACGGCGGCGTCCATGGGCGGCAGGCCGAGGTCGCGCACGGCGTCACGGCCGAGGCGGCGGGCGTGCTTGACGACTTCGTCGCCGGCGAGACGGACGCTGTCTTCGATGAGCGCCGGCGAGATGCGGCCGTCCTTGACGATGCGTTCGAGCGCGATGCGCGCGATCTCTCGGCGGACCGGGTCGAAGCAGGAAACCATCGCCAGGCCGGGCGTTTCGTCGATGAGCAGGGTCGCACCCGTCGTCTGTTCGAAGGTGCGGATGTTGCGGCCTTCGCGGCCGATCAGGCGTCCCTTCATGTCCTCGTTCGGCAGCGTGACGGAGAGGGCGGTCGCGTCCTGCGTCGTGGACGTCGTCAGGCGCTGCATCGCCGACAGCAGCGTGCGGCGGGCGTCGTCGTCGATGTCCTGTTCGACTTGGTCGAGCAGGCCGCGGCGGAGGTGCTGGGCCTCTTCGCCATACTCTTCGCGGAGATGATCGAGGAGGAGGGCGCGGGCCTCTTCCGGCGTGACCTTGGCGAGACGTTGGAGTTCGCGGAGAAGGTGGTCGCGTTGTCGGGCGTTCTCTCTTCCGAGTTCGGCGGCCGCGGCGACGGCGGCTTCCGCCTCCGCCATCGCCCGGGCCGCGGCTTTCTGCCCGGCCTCGGCCTGGGAGTGCAGCTCGGCCGCTTCGACGGTGGCCTCGCGACGGGCCAGCTCGACTTCCGAGCGGAGCCGCGCCTCGCGGACGGCTCCGAGGGTGTTTTCGCGCCACTTCGCGACCGCATACGCCACGATGGCTCCGGAAGAGAACGCCACGGCGGCAAGGATGCTTTGGTCGGTTGCCACGGGCATGGTCGTCGCGAAAACCGGAGGTCCGGGCCCCTACCCTTGCCGACCCGGCCCCCTCGGCAAGCCCTTTCGGGAGGTTCGCCTTGCCTCGGAGCTTCGGGCGGGCTTCTTCAAGGCATGTCCAGACACCTTGACGATGAGCGGTCTTCGGCCGCGGTCTGGTGGGATAATTTCGCCAACTTCGCCTGGCGGACCGACTGGACCCAGGTGGTCATCATCCTGTTCCTGAGCACCCTCGGCATCGTCGCGATCCAGTCCGCCGGCAGCGCCCGCGAATCCACCTTCTACCGTTCGCAGATCGTCTTCGTGGTCATCGGTTGGATCGCCTACTGGGCGGTCTCGGCCTTGGATTACCGGCTCATCCAACGGCATGCCCGCCGCCTGTATCTCGGCACCGTCCTGCTGCTCCTTCCCGTATCGCTCTGCGCGCTGGCCCGGACGAACCTCGGGGACTTCATCCGCAGCGTCAACGGGGCGCGTCGTTGGATGGATTTCGGTCCGTTCTCGATCCAGCCCTCCGAGTTCGCGAAGATCGGCGCGCTCGTCTTCCTCGCGGCCTTGCTGGCGCGCTCTCCGATCGGCTCCTTCCGGGCGACCTGGGGCACGGTGGCGCGCGCCCTCGGGGTCGCCGCGGTCCCGTTTGTCTTGATTTTTGTGCAGCCGGACCTAGGTTCTGCGCTCATCTACCTGCCGCTTTCATTCATCCTGCTGTTCGTCGCCGGCCTGACCGCCAGGTTCTTCCTGGTGGCCGGCGCCGCCGCCGTCCTGCTGGTGGGCGCGGTGGCCGTCGACCTGACCGAATACGCGGCCAAGATCGACCAGTTCGCGAAGGCTAATCCGCAGTCCAAGGATCCCGTGCGCGCGGTGCGCGGCCAGCACGAGGCGGAGGCCTGGTTCTTCCTGCTCAAGGACTACCAGCGCGAGCGCATCATGTCTTTCGTCGCCCCCGACGTCATCGACCCGAAAGGGCTCGGCGTCACCTGGAACGTCAACCAGGCCGTCATCGCGGTCGGCCGCGGCGGTTTCCGCGGGCAGGGCGTCGGCAACGGCACGCAGGCCCGCTTCGGCTACCTGCCGGAAGCGGCGGCGCACAATGACTTCCTTTTTTCCGGGATGGCCGAGGAGATCGGCTTCACCGGCGGTTTCCTGGTGATCGGTTCCTTCGTCCTGCTGTTCTGGCGCGTCGTGCGTACGGCGGCGCGGACGACGGATCGGTTCGGCTCTTTGTTGGCGATCGGCGCGGCGGTCGTGCTCGGCACGCACGTCGTGATCAACGTCGGCATGAACATCGACCTGATGCCCGTCACCGGGGTCCCCCTTCCTTTCCTTAGCTACGGAGGGTCTTTCGTACTCAGCTGTTTCCTGCTCCTTGGACTAGTCCAGAGCGTTCACCGGCATTCGGCCGGTGGCGGCGAAGACGGAGGCTCTCCGGCAACCGGCTTAACCGCCTGACCGAGATGCCCGAAAACACCGAACCCGAAGATATCAACGACGAGCTGCCGGAAGGCGGCGAACAGACCTCCCCGATCGACCAGCGCCAGCTGGCCGACGAGGCGGCCAAGCGGCGCAAGGAGCTGCCGTTGCTCCAGCGCATCGTGAAGCACTTCTCCAAGGACCGCGCGGTCTACCGCGAGCTCGTGATCAACGCCGAGACGCTCGAGAAGCGCGTCGCGCTCCTCACCAACGGCGTCCTCGACAAGTTCGAGATCGAGCACAAGGGCGAGAACCGCATGGTCGGCGCGATCTTCAAGGGCCGCGTCCAGAACCTCGAAGGCGGGCTCAAGGCCGCCTTCGTCGACATCGGCCAGCCGAAGAACGCCTTCCTGCACTACTGGGACATGCTTCCGGCCGCCAACGACTCGCAGGTCGAGTTCATCCGCGACAACGAGTCCGCCGAGCAGAAGCAGCGGAAGGCCCGCTACCAGGCCAAGGACATCCCGCAGCTCTTCCCGGCCGGTTCCGACATCGTCATCCAGGTCGTCAAGGACCAGATCGGCACCAAGGGCCCCCGTTCGACCACCAACATCGCTCTCCCCGGCCGTTACCTGGTGCTGATGCCTTTCAGCGGCGCGTGCGGCGTCTCCCGCAAGATCGAGGAGTCGGCAGAGCGCGAACGCCTGAAGGACATCCTCCGCTCCCTGACCATCCCCGAGGGCATGGGCGTCATCATCCGTACCGCCGGCGAGGGCAAGCAGGCCCGTTGGTTCGTCCGCGACCTGCACATGCTGCTCAAGCGCTGGCAGGCCATCGTCGAGAAGATCAACGCCCCGGACCGCCGCCCGGTCCTCCTTTACCAGGAGCCCGGCCTGATCGAGCGCACCGTCCGGGACTTCCTGACCGAGGAGGTCGACCGCATCCTCGTCGACAACCCCGAGGACTTCAAGCTGGTCCAGGACCTCGTCGGCGAAGTGTCGCCGCGCTCCCGTTCGCGCGTCGAGCTCTACGCCGACCCCATCCCGGTCTTCGAGCGCTATAACATCGAACGCCAGATCGAGCAGCTCTTCCAGCGTCGCGTCCCCCTGCCGAGCGGCGGCGAGATCGTCATCGACGAGACCGAGGCGCTCACGGCCATCGACGTCAATACCGGCGGCCATCGGGGCAAGGACGGCGCCAAGGACGGCAACTTCATCACCCAGGCCAATCTTGAGGCCGTCACCGAGGCGGCCCGCCAGATCAAGCTGCGCAACCTCGGCGGCCTCATCATGATCGATACCATCGACATGAAGAACCCGAAGGACCGGAAGAAGGTCTTCGAGGCCTTGCGCGACGCCATGGAGGACGACCGCGCCAAGCACCAGATCCTGCCGATCTCTGCGCTGGGCGTGCTGCAGATGACGCGCCAGCGCCATACGGAGTCCAACACGACCTCGATGTACACGGCCTGCCCGCATTGCCAGGGGCGCGGCATCGTCAAGAATCCGCGCACGGTCTCCGTCGAGATCCAGCGGAAGCTCCTCAGCGTCATCCGTCGCCTCCGCGAGGCCGCCGGTCCCGAGAAGGAACTGGAGATCAACATCCTGCTCCACCCCGTCAACCTCGAGCGCATCATCACCGAGGACCGCGAGTTCTTCCGCGACCTCATGAAGTCCTGCAAGGTCCGCCTCGGCACCAAGCCCGACCCGACCTACAGCATCGAAGCGTTCAAGCTCTTCGACGGCGCCGGCAAGGAGCTGCGCTGAGCGTTCCGGTCGTCCGTCCGCAAGGCCTCCGGGTTCGCCCGGGGGCCTTTTTGTTCACCGGCGAGGACGGTGGGCGAGCAGGCGCAGCCCGTTGAGGCAGACCACGACCGTGCTGCCTTCGTGCACGCTGACGGCGATGGGCAGGGGGGCGCCCCGGAAGATCACGTAAGCCGCCATCCCGAGGGCGGCCCCGACCGACACGATGATGTTGAAGCGGATCGCCCGGCGGGCCCGGCGGCTCAGCTCGATCGCGTCGACCAGCCGCTCCAAGCGGTCGTCCATCAGCACCAGGTCGCTTGATTCCAAGGCCGCGTCGCTGCCGCGGCCGCCCATGCCGACGGCGACGTCCGCCGCGGCCAGGCTGGGGGCGTCGTTGACGCCGTCGCCGACCATCGCGACCACGTGGCCCTCCGCGGAGTAGCGGCGGATGGCGGCCATCTTGGCGTCCGGCGTGAGCGCGGCCGCGTAGGCTTGGATGCCGACCTGCCGCGCCGCCGCCGCCGCGGCTTCTTCGCGGTCTCCGGTGAGCATGACCGTGCGGATTTTCGCCGCATGCAGGGCGGCGAGGGTGGGGCGGCTCGCTTCCCGGATCCGGTCGACGAGCGTGGCGCGGATGGTGACGGTCCCGTCCGAGGCCCAGACCTCGCTGACGATGGCGCCCGCGGGTACGGCCGCCGCCGGCAACGTCGCGCCGCCGACGAATTCCTGGGTGCCGACGCTCCAGCGTGTGCCGGCGACCGTGCCGGAGACGCCTTGGCCGGGAGAATTCGAAAGCCCCTGGACGGGCAGGAGGCGGGCCCCTTCGAGCTGGCAGGCGCGGACGACGCCGGCGGCGAAGGGATGCGTGGTCGCGGCCTCCAAGGTCTGCAAGGCGCTCAAGGCACGCCCGCGGTCGGCGTCCGCCGGGAAGACTTCCAGGGCCGCCACTTCCGGGACGCCGGCGGTCAGCGTGCCGGTCTTATCGAAGCAGACGCAGTCCACGTCGGCCAGGCGTTCCACGGCGGCGCCGCCGCGGAAGAGGATGCCTTGGCGGGCGCCGGCCGCGATGGCCGCGAGGACCGCGGAGGGCACGGACAAGACCAGCGCGCAAGGACTGAGCACCACCAGCAGCGTCATCGCGCCGTAAAGCGGGGCGGCCTGCCCGACGGCGTCGGCCGGCGTCGTCAGTCGTAGGTAGGCGTAGAAGACGGCGGCGGCCGACAGGGTGAAGAGGGCGTAGCCGTCGCCCCATCGGTCGATCGCCCGTTGCGCGGGGGCTTTGCTGTCCTGGGCCTCACGGATGAGCCGGACGATACGTTGGAGGGAGCTGTCCTTCTCTCCGCGGGTCACCTCGACGATCAGGCGGCCCCAGGAGTTCAACGTCCCCCCGGCGACGTCGGATCCCGCCTTTTTTGGGGCCGGCTTGGCTTCTCCCGTGAGGTTGGATTCGTCGACCGCGCTCTCGCCGGCCAGTACCTTGCCGTCCGCCGGCACGAGTTCGCCGGGCAGGATGGCGACGCGGTCGCCGGGCCGGAGAGCCGAGACCGGCACCTCGGTTTCGACGTCATCCGGGCCGAGGCGGCGGGCCTGCTTGGGTGACTTGTCGAGGAGGGCGTCGATGGCCCCGCGGGTGCGGTCCATCGCGTAATGTTCGATCGCGCCGGCGGTCGAGAACAGGAAAAGCAGCAGCGCGCCTTCGGCCTGGGCGCCCACGATCCAGGCGCCGACCGCCACGACGACCATCAGCAGGTGGACGTCGATGCGTCTCTGCCGGAGCGCGGCCCAGCCGTCGATCGCGGCGTCCCATCCGCCGGTGACGCAGGAGGCGCCGACGAGGGCGAGCGCCCACGGCGAGCCGTCGCCGCTGAAATGCGCCGCGACCAATGATAGCAGGCCGAAGACGCCGCTCGCGGCCGCGAGGGCGGCGAGTTTCCGCCATTCGCCCGGCGCGGCTTCCACGGATGCGTGCGCGGGGTCGTCCATGCCGGCATCCTGTCCGCGCGCGGCGCTCCGGTCAATCACGCGTCCGCGTCGCGGCCGTATCGATTTCATGTTTACGATGCGGACGCACGGAGGATTTTTCACGCGTCATCGGCGACGTTCCGGCGACACGAAAGTTTCCTCTTGCGCAAGCGCAGGTTTTACCTATCACTCGTCATCAAGAGTTGACCGCAACGTGACGAACCGAACCGAAACCCCGAGCGAAAGCCTGATCACCGTGTCGCTTCCCCCGAAGCTTCACTCCGAAGTGGTCGCCTTCCAGCACCGGACCGGTCTGAGCACCTTGAGCGAGGCGATCCGTCTCGCTCTCGATCGTTACGACGACTCCCGTCCTTCCCTGGAGACCACCCGGTCCCGCCAGGTTTCTTTCCGCGTACCGTCGGAGCTCCGTACTCGTATCACCCGCCAGGCGCGCAACGCCCGGGTGAGCGTGGGGCGTATCGTCAGGGTGGCGCTTCAGGCGCTGCCCTCAAACCCAACAACGATCCAAAAAAAGGACACACCTATGGCTAAAAAGAAGGCTGCTGCTAAGAAGAGCGCCAAGAAGGCCACCAAAGCTAAGAAGAAGTAATTCTTCCTAGTCTTTTCCGTCCCTCGGGGCGGATGGCGCCGGCACTCCCGGTCATCACAAGGACCCTCGCAAGGGGGTCCTTTTCTTTTCCCGGTGTTCCCGCCTGCGTATTGGCTTGAAACCGTCCAGCGGAACACGGTTTCTTATGTCCCTCCTTACCATGAGCACCCCCGCATCCGGCCGCATCACCATCGCCAACGGCAAACTCACCGTCCCCGACCGCCCGATCGTCCCCTTCATCGAAGGCGACGGCACCGGTCCGGATATCTGGCGTGCTTCCGTCCGCGTCCTCGACGCCGCGGTCGCCAAAGCCTACGCCGGCAAGCGGAAGATCGAGTGGCTCGAAGTCCTGGCCGGCGAGAAGGCGTTCAAGCAGACCGGTGACTGGCTGCCGGAAGCGACCCTCACCGCCTTCCGCGACTATCTCGTCGGGATCAAGGGCCCGCTGACCACGCCGACCGGCGGCGGCATCCGCTCGCTTAACGTCGCCCTCCGGCAGCAGCTCGACCTCTACGTCTGCCTCCGCCCCGTGCAGTGGTTCACCGGCGTGCCTTCCCCGGTCAAGAACCCCGGCAAGGTCGACATGGTCATCTTCCGCGAGAACACCGAGGACATCTACGCCGGCATCGATTTCGAAGCCGGCTCCGAGATCGCGCTCAAGACCCTGGAGTTCATCAAGGCCAACTTCCCCAAGGAGTTTAAGAAGATCCGTTTCGGCGGCGAGCAGCCCGCCTCCGTCGGCATCGGCATCAAGCCGGTCTCCCGTCCGGGTTCGGAGCGCCTCATCCGTTCGGCGATCCAGTACGCCATCACCAACAAGCGCAAGTCCCTCACCCTGGTCCATAAGGGCAATATCATGAAGTACACCGAAGGCGCCTTCATGAAGTGGGGTTACGACCTCGCCAAGAGCGAGTTCGGCGCCGTCGAGATCGACGGCGGCCCCTGGTGCAAGATCCCCGAAGGCAAGCCCGGCGCCGGCCTCGTCATCAAGGACGCCATCGCCGACATCACCCTCCAGCAGGTGCTGACTCGTCCGACCGACTTCGACGTCATCGCCACGCTGAACCTGAACGGGGATTACCTCTCCGACGCCCTCGCGGCGCAGGTCGGCGGCATCGGCATCGCCCCCGGCGGCAACATCAACTATCTCACCGGCCACGCGATCTTCGAGGCCACCCATGGCACCGCCCCCAAGTACGCCGACAAGGACGTCGTCAATCCGGGTTCCGTCGTCCTCTCCGGCGAGATGATGCTCCGCTACATGGGCTGGACCGAAGCGGCCGACCTCGTCCTCAAGGGCCTCAACGGCGCCATCGGCGGCGGCCGCGTGACCTACGACTTCGCCCGCCAGATGCAGGGCGCGACCGAGATCAAGTGCTCGGAGTTCGGCGACGCGATCATCGCGTCGATGTGAACGTCCCCGCCGGCCTTCTCCTCGCCGTTGGCGGCCCCTTGGGGCTTGCCAACGGTTTCGTTTTGGGCGGAAATCAGGCCCAGCAATCCTTCTCATGAAAAACTCCCTCACCGCCCTCGCCCTCGCCGTCTTCATCGCCGGCGTTCAAGCCCAGGACGCGGCTCCCGCCCCGGCCCCCGTGCCGGCCGCGACGTCCGATCTCTCCCTCCGCGGCCTCGTCTCTTGGGACGCCAAGAACGTCTTCCGTGGCATCGAGCGTTCGGACCGTGACGGACTGATCCAGAGCCTCGTCACCCTCGATTACAGCGCTCCCGGACTCAGCGGCGTCTCGATCTACGGCAGCTTCTTCAACGCTGACGCCCTCGAACGCACTTACACCGTCGGCCTCCGCCGTGATTTCTCCTTCGGCGAGATCGACCTCGGCTACCAGCGTCTGACCGCCGAGACCGTGCGCACCATCGCCACCCATGGCGTCACCCAGATCGACTCCAACCGCGAGGTCTATGCCGGCGTTTCCTTGTCGAACGTCGCCTTCAAGCCTTCGACCTACGTCTACTACAGCACCGAGCTCCAGCAGTTCACCGTCGAGGTCGCCGGCTCCAAGACGTTTGCCGGCTCCAATGTCGGCCTGACCGGTTGTGACCTCGTCTTCCGCGCTTACGCCGGCCTTTCGGACGCCTCGACCTCGGTCTATGCGACCAAGAACGATTACCGTTACATGGGAGCCTCCTTCGACGTCACCCGTCAGATCGGCCGGGGTCCGGAACTCGGCGCGGGCGTCAACTGGGCCCATAACAGCGACGGCCAGGTCCAGACCGCCGGCTCGGTCATCTGGGCTCGCGTCTACGCCAAGTTCGTTTTCTGACCTGCCGCCAGGGCTTGGCAGGGCAGGGAGGCGCGGCCAAGGCCACGCCTCCCTTGTTTTGGGCTTATTTAGGGCAGGCCCCCGCCAGGGCGCATTCGGGTGTTGACGGAGGGGGGTCCTTTCCCATGTTCCCGCTTTCCCTCTTTATGAAGACCACGCTAGCCAAGAACGTGCAGCTCAAGGACAAGACCTGGTATGTCGTCGACGCCAAGGATCAGGTCCTGGGCCGTGTCGCCGTCAAGATCGCCAATATTCTCCGCGGCCGTCACAAGCCCACCTACACCCCCCATGTCGACACCGGTGACTATGTCATCGTGATCAACGCCGACAAGGTCCGCCTTTCCGGCTCCAAGGAAGAGGACAAGACCTACATGTTCTACACCGGTTGGGTCGGTACCGCCTACCGCCGTACCGCCGCCGCCATGCGCGAGCGTCGCCCCGAGTTCCTGGTCACCCACGCCGTCAAGGGCATGCTCCCCAAGAACCGCCTCGCCAACGCCATGCTCCTGAAGCTCCGCGTCTACGCCGGCGACAAGCATGACCATGCCGCTTCCAACCCGATCCCGTTCAAGGGTTAATCGACCGATCCTTTCGCAATGAGCGCCAAGTCCTCCGCCATCCTCGCCGTCGGCCGTCGTAAGACCGCCTCGGCCCGCATCCGCCTTTCCCGCGGTACCGGTTCCATCGTCGTCAACGGCAAGCCCGTCGAAGAGTACCTTTACACCGAGGCTTTGGTGAAGTCCGCCACCCTCCCGATCACGACCGCCGGCCTCGACGGCCAGCTCGACGTCGTGGTCCGCGTCATCGGCGGCGGCCCCAACGGCCAGGCCGGCGCCATCTCCCATGGCCTCGCCCGCGCGATCCAGAAGATGGACGCCACCCTCCGCGCCCCTCTGAAGAAAGAAGGTCTCCTTACCCGCGACGGCCGTATGCGCGAACGTAAGAAGCCCGGCCGCCCCGGCGCCCGCAAGCGCTTCCAGTTCTCCAAGCGTTAATCCGCGAAGGGACAGGAAACCTCGAAGGCCCCGGCACTCCGGGGCCTTTTTGTTGCCCATTCCGCCCAGTCGAGCCATCAGTTCGTCATCCTAAACCACCAAACTCTCAAGCCATGTCCCAAAACCTGACCAAGGTCGGCATCGTCGGCGCCTCCGGGTACACCGGGGAGGAGCTCGTCCGCGTCCTGGCCCGCCACCCGCGGGCCAAGCTCGCCGCGGTCTGTTCCCGGACCTTGGCCGGGAAGTCCGTGGCCGATGAGATCCCGCGGCTCCGGGGCGTCGTCGACCCGGCGCTGGCCTTCTCCGCTTCCTCGCCCGAGGAATGCGCGAAGTCCGACGTGGACGTCTGGTTCCTGGCGCTGCCGCACGGCGTCGCCGCCGAATACGCCGCGCCGCTCGTCGCCGCCGGCAAGCGGGTGCTCGACCTGTCCGCCGACTTCCGTCTCCGCGACCTCGCGCTCTACAAGAAGTATTACGGCCATGATCACCCTGCGCCGGCGCTCGCCGCGCAGGCCCGTTACGTCATCCCGGAACTCCAGGCGGACGACGCTTGGAAGTCCGCGCAGCTCATCGCCTGCCCGGGCTGCTACCCGACCAGCATCCAGGTGCCGCTCGTGCCGCTGCTCCGTGCCGGGCTGCTCAAGCCTGAGCCGGGTCGCCTCGTCATCAATTCCTACAGCGGCGTCTCCGGCGCCGGCAAGAAAGCCGACGTGGCGTTCCTGTTCTCCGAGCGCGACAGCTCGATCAAGGCCTACGGCATCCCCGGTCACCGGCATATCGCCGAGATCGAGGAGCAGTTCGGCGCGGCCGCCGGCCAGCCGGTCGTCGTGCAGTTCAACCCGCACCTCGCCCCGATGCATCGGGGCATCGCCACGACCATCGTCGTGCCCGCCCCCGGCCTCACGGTCGCCCAGGTCGAAGCCGTGTGGCAGAAAGCCTACGCCGGCCGGCCGTTCGTGACCTTGCTCAAGTCGGGCGAGTTCCCCGACACCGCCCATGTGGCCAACACCAACCGGGTCGCCTGCTCCGTCGTCGCCGACGCGCGCACGGGCAACCTCATCATCACCTCGGTGATCGACAACCTGCTCAAGGGCGCCGGCGGCCAGGCGGTCCAGAACCTCAACCTGATGATGGGTTGGGACGAGGCCGAAGGCCTGCGCTGACCTTTCTCCATGTCCATCGAGTTCACCAATGATTCGCCGGGCGTCTCCGACGTGCCCGGCTTCCGCGTCGGCGCCGCCGGCTGCGACATCCGGAACAAGTCGACCGACCGTCTCGACCTGACGCTCGTCGTCGCCGACCACCCGTGCGCCGCCGCCGGCGTCTTCACGACCAACGACGTGAAGGCCGCCCCGGTGCGATTCTGCCAGCAGGTGCTCGCCGTCTCCGCGGACAGGATCCGCGGCATCGTCGGCAACAGCGGCAACGCCAACGCCTGCACGGCCGCCCAGGGCGACGCCGACGCCGCCGCGATGGCCAGGCTCTCCGCCGCCGCCGTGGGCGCGCCGGACGACGCCTTCCTCGTCTGCTCCACGGGTCGTATCGGCGAGCTGCTGCCGATGGCCAAGGTCGCCGAAGGCATCAAGGTCTCGGCCTCCCGTCTCTCGCGCGACGCCGCCGAAGGCGTACGTTCCGCCAACGCCATCCTCACTTCCGACACCCGCCCGAAGTCCGTCACCGCGCGCTTCGTCTGGGAGGGCAGGACCGTCACCCTCGCCGGCATCGCCAAAGGCGCCGGCATGATCGAGCCGAACATGGCCACCATGCTCGCGTTCGTCTGCACCGACGCCGCCGCTTCGCCGGCCGAACTCAAGGCCGCCCTCAAGGCTTCCTCCGACCAGTCCTTCAACTGCGTCAGCGTCGACGGTGACATGTCCACCAACGACACCGTGCTCCTGCTCGCCTCCGGCGTGTCCGGCGTCTCCGTGGGCGCGTCCGCTCCGGCCGCCCTCCGCGCGCTCTTCCAGGAAGCCCTCGACAAGGTCTGCTTCGCCTTGGCGGAGAAGATCGTGGGCGACGGCGAGAAGATCACCAAGGTCGTGGCCGTGGAGATCGAGGGCGCCCGCAGCCGCGCCGACGCCGAGAAGATCGCCCGCGCGATCGGCAACTCCCTCCTGGTGAAATCCTCCTGGTACGGCGAAGACCCGAACTGGGGTCGCCTGGCCGATGCCGCCGGCTACGCCCGCACGGGCTTGGATGAGTCCAGGCTGGATATCTACTACGACGACGTCCCGGCCGTCCTCGGCGGCAAGCCCTTGCCCGAGAACAAGCCTAAGTGGAAGCAGGTCGTGAAGGCCGCCCGCTTCGTCGTCCGCCTGAGGCTCAACCTTGGCGATGCCAAGTTCCGGCTCCTGGCCGCGGACCTCACCGACGGCTACGTGAACTACAACAAGAGCGAGTGAGGTTTTCCGTTTACTCCCTGTCCGCAGTCCTGACACTCCGTCCCGCAAGATGAGCATTCCCGCCGCCCAGAAAGCCGAGGTCCTTCACGAGGCGCTTCCGTACATCCATAAGTTCCGTGGCTCCACCTTCGTGGTGAAGTACGGTGGCAGCTTCATGGACGACCCCAATCCGGAGGGCCGCGAACGCGTGGCCACGGACATCGCTTTCCTCTCCGCCGTCGGCATCCAGGTCGTCGTCGTGCACGGCGGGGGCAAGGCCATCACCCGCGCCATGGACAAGGCCGGCATCAAGTCCGAGTTCCGCGGCGGCATGCGCGTGACCGACGCCGCCACCGTCAAGATCGTCGAGGAGACCCTGAATAACGAGATCAACGGGCAGATCTGCGAGTCCTTGAAGGCCCGCGGCGCCAATCCGCTCGGCATGCCGGGCAATCACGTTAATCTCTGCGAGAAGCTCTACGGCACGGACGAGAAGGGCCAGCCCGTCGACATCGGCTTCGTCGGCGACATCAGGTTCGTGAAGACGAAGCTCATCAAGAAGGCCTTGGCCGACGGCCACCTGCCGGTCGTCTCGCCCATCGCCCTCGACGCCGACGACCAGGCTTACAACACCAACGCCGACGTCGCCGCGGCTGCCGTCGCCAATTCCCTCCGCGCCCGGCGCCTCATCTTCATGAGCGACGTCCCCGGCCTGCTGGCCGACCCGAAGGATCCCGATTCCCTCATCGCCACGCTCAAGGTGAGCGAGGTCGACGAACTCAAGCGCAAGGGCGTCATCGCCGGCGGGATGATCCCGAAGGTCGACAGCGCCGTGAAGGCCCTGAAGGAAGGCGTCCGCCGCGTGCACTTCATCGACGGACGCGTCCCGCACGCGCTCCTGCTCGAGGTCTTCACCGACAAGGGCATCGGCACCGAAATCGTCCACGGTTGATGAACGGCCCGTCCGCAGATCCCACCGCCGCGCACTACGCGGCCAACGTCGCCCACAACTACGGCGCGCCTCCCATCACGCTGGTGAAAGGGCAGGGTACGCTCGTCTGGGACGCCGCCGGCAAGCGCTACCTCGATTTCGCCTCGGGCATCGCGGTCAACGCCGTCGGGCACGCCCACCCGCATTGGGTGAAGCGCGTCGCCGAACAGGCCGGCAAGCTCGTCCACGTCAGCAACCTCTACCGGAACGAACCGCAGGGAGAGCTCGCCCGCGCGCTCTCTTCGCGTTGCGGCCCTGGTCGCGTGATCTTCTGCAACAGCGGCGCCGAGGCCAACGAAGGGCTTCTGAAGCTCGCCCGTCTCCATGGCCAGCGCAAGTCCGGCACGGAAGGCGCCTGCATCGGCGTCATCGTCGCCGAGAAGGCTTTCCACGGACGCACGTTCGGCGGCATGTCCGCCACGCCCCAGGAGAAGATCCAGAAGGGCTTCCGTCCGTTGCTGTCCGGCTTCACCGCCGTCCCGCTCAACGACCTCGCCGCCTGGGACAAGGTCATCGACGCCCGGACCACGGCCGCCGTGCTGATCGAATCGATCCAAGGCGAAGGCGGCGTGAATCCCGCCACCCCGGAGTTCCTCCGCGGGGTCGAGAAGATCTGCCGCGAGCGTGACGTCCTGTTCATGATCGACGAGATCCAGTGCGGCATCGGCCGGACCGGTAAGTTCTTCGCGTACGAACATGCGGGCGTGAAGCCCGACGCGATCGCCATGGCCAAGGGCCTCGGCGGCGGCTTCCCCATCGGCGCGATCTGGATGGCGCCTCCGCATGACGACCTCTTCCAGGCGGGTTCGCATGGCACCACTTTCGGCGGCGGCCCCCTCGCGGCCACCGCCGGTCTGGCCGTGCTCGAGATCCTCGAAGCCGAACAGCTTGTCGCCAAGGTCGCTGAGCGCTCCGTCGCCTGGCATGCCGCGCTCCGTGAGCTCGTCGCCCTCCGCCCTGACCTCGTCAAGGAAGTCCGCGGCGCCGGCTACATGGTCGGCGTCATCCTGCATGTCGACCCGCTCCCGGTGGTCGCCGCCCTCCGCGAGGCCGGCATCCTCACCGCGCCGGCCGGCGGCGTGGCGGTCCGCCTGCTGCCTCCGCTGAACGCCTCGCCGGCCGAACTGGCCGAGGCCGTGGCGATCCTGCGTCAGGTCATAGGCGGTTGGAAGGCCGCCTGAGCGGTTTTCCGCCCCTATTTTCCGCTGTCCAAACGGTTCGGCAGGGCTATGTTCGAACGCTTTCCGAGATGCGTCATTTCCTGAAGGAGACCGACCTGAGCCCGGCCGAGACGGCCCAGGTCTTCGCCGCCGCCGCGGCCCTCAAGGCCGGTCGCGGCCAGTCCGCCGGCGCCGCCCTCGCGCACCAGTCCTGGGGACTGATGTTCTTCAAGAAGAGCACCCGTACCCGCGTCTCCTTCCAAGTCGGCGTCCATGAGCTCGGCGGCCTGCCGGTGATGCTCAACGCCGACGACCTGCAGCTCTCCCGCGGTGAGACCGTCGCCGACACCGCGCGCGTCCTCTCTCGTTACCTCCACGGCATGGTCATCCGTTGCCACGAGCACAGCCTGCTCGAGGAGTTCGCCCGCTGCGGCACGATGCCGGTCGTCAACGCGCTCTCCGACTTCCTGCACCCGTGCCAGTTCATGACGGACATGTTCACGCTCGCCGAACGCTACGCGCCCGGCCGTCCGGAACAGTACGCCGCCTCGCTCAAGGGCAAGAAGGTGGCCTTCCTCGGCGACACCGCCTGCAACATGGCGAACTCGTACGTGCTCGGCGGCGCCGCCCTCGGCGTCGAGATCGCGCTCGCCGGCCCCGCCGGCTATGAGCCCGGTCCCGAGGTCCGCGCCCAGCTGAAGCAGGACGGCCTCGCCGAGTCCTTCACCTTCTCGACCGACCCCGCCGCCGCCGTCAAGGGCGCCGACATGGTCTACACCGACGTCTGGGTGAGCATGGGCATGGAGGCCGAGAAGGCCGAGCGCCTGCGCACCATGCAGCCTTATCAGGTCAACGCGAAGCTGATGTCCTTGGCCAAGCCCTCGGCCTATTTCATGCACTGCCTCCCGGCCCATCCCGGCGAGGAAGTCTCGGCCGAAGTGCTCGCGAGCAAACAGAGCATCATCTTCGACCAAGCCGAGAACCGCCTGCACGTGCAGAAGGCCATCCTCGCGCACCTCGCCGCCCGCCGCGGCTGATTTTCCCATACCACTAACATGAGCAAGAAGAAGAAAATCGTCCTGGCCTACTCCGGCGGCCTCGACACCTCCGTCCTCCTTTCCTGGATCAAGGACAAGCATGACGCCGAGATGATCGCTTTCTGCGCCGACATCGGCCAGGAGGACGAACTCAAGGGCCTCAAGCAGAAGGCCATGAAGACGGGCGCCTCCAAGCTCTACGTCGACGACCTCCAGGCCGAGTTCGCCCGCGACTTCATCTTCCCGATGATGCAGGCCAGCGCCATCTACGAAGGTCAGTACTACCTCGGCACCTCCATCGCGCGCCCGCTCATCGCCAAGCGCATGGTCGAGATCGCCCGCAAGGAGGGCGCCACCGCCATCGCGCACGGCGCCACCGGCAAGGGCAACGACCAGGTCCGCTTCGAGCTGACCTGCGCCGCCCTCGCCCCGGACCTCGAGATCATCGCCCCGTGGCGCAACGAAGCCTTCCGCAAGGACTTCCCCGGCCGCGCCGAGATGATCGCCTACTGCGCCGACAACAAGATCCCGGTCGAAGCGAGCGCCAAGAAGCCGTACTCGTCCGACCGTAACCTCCTCCACATCTCCTACGAAGCCGGCATCCTCGAGGACCCGTGGATGGACGCCTTCCATCCTGCCAACAAGGCCATGTTCAAGCTCTCCGTCTCGCCGGAGGACGCCCCGAACAAGCCGGAATACGTCGAGCTCGAGTTCCGCCAGGGCGACTGCGTCGCCGTCAACGGCAAGAAGCTCGATCCCCTCGGCGTCATGCGCACCCTCAACAAGCTCGGCGGCCGTCACGGCGTCGGCCGCGTCGACATGGTCGAGAACCGCTTCGTCGGCATGAAGAGCCGCGGCGTCTACGAGACCCCGGGCGGCACCATCCTGCACTTCGCCCACCGCCAGATCGAGTCCCTGACCATGGACCGCGAGGTCATGCACCTGCGCGACTCGCTCGTCCCGCGCTACGCCACGCTCGTCTACAACGGCTTCTGGTACGCTCCGGAGCGCCTCGCCCTCCAGGCCCTCATCACCGAGTCGCAGCGCAACGTCACCGGCACCGTCCGCGTGAAGCTCTACAAGGGCGCCGTCTACGTCGCCGGCCGCAAGAGCCCGCGTTCGCTCTACAACCCGCATATCGCCACGATGGAAGCGGATCCGACCAAGGCCTACAACCAGGACGACGCCACCGGCTTCATCCGCCTCAACGGCCTGCGTCTGCGCGTGAACTCCAAGGTCAACGGCGTCGCCAACCTCAGCAAGACGGCTCGCTGAGGTCAGCCTGAACGATCAAGAAGAAGGGCGCCCCGGTTCGGGACGCCCTTCTTGTTTAAACTGGAGGCGCGGGTCGGAATTGAACCGACGCATGGGGCTTTTGCAGAGCCCGGCCTTACCACTTGGCTACCGCGCCTGAAGACTGACAGGTCCGTAAAATGCCTCCTCGGGGAGGGCGTTTCAAGGGTTTTGTGCAAGGGCTTCCCTTTGGGCGTTTTCTCGCCTAGTAACCCCCTATGAGCCAAGCCCAGCCAGCCTTCCGCGTCGGTCTCGGGTACGACATCCATCCGCTGGTCGCCGGGCGTCCGTGCGTCCTCGGCGGGGTGAACATCCCGTCGCCGGTCGGTCCGGACGGGCATTCCGATGCGGACGTGCTGCTGCATGCCGTCGCCGACGCGATCCTTGGCGCCGCCGGCCTGCGTGACATCGGTCATTATTTCCCGAACACGGACGTTTCCCTGAAAGGACTGGATTCAGCCGTGATCGTGAAGCGGGCCGTCGCCGAAGCCAAGGCCCAGGGCGGCTGGGTGGTCGGCAATGTCGATATCGTGATCATCGGCGAACGCCCGAAGGTCATGGCGCACGTCGAGGCCATGAAGGCCAAGGTGGCCGGAATCATCGGAATTTCCAACGCCCAGGTGGGCATCAAGGCCACGACCAACGAAGGAATGGACTCGATCGGGCAGGGTAAGGCCTTGGCGGTGCAGGCTATTTGCCTGATTTCCAGGGGTTTTTAAGGCTAAGGACGGGGTTAATTCGCTTCGGGCTTGTCTTTCTGGCCTTTAAAGCGAAGAGTTAACGACCCTTTAGTCCGAAGGGTTCCTCATGGAAAAGACCCTCATCATCCTCAAGCCCGACTGCATGGAACGCCGCCTCTGCGGAACGGTCCTCGCTCGGTTCGAAGCCGCCGGTTTCGACATCCAGGCCAGCAAGATGACCCGTCTGACCTCGGCCCAGCTCCGCGAGCATTACGCCCACGTCGCCGACAAGCCTTTCTACCCGGAGATCGAGGCCTTCATGTCCTCCCGCCCGGTGATCGTCGCCGTCCTCGTCGGCGAGAACGTCATCTCCCGCGTCCGCGAACTCCTCGGACCGACCAATTCCAAAGTGGCTCCCAAGGGCACCATCCGTGGCGATTTCGGCACCGAGATGATGCGCAATGTCTGCCACGCCTCCGATAGCCCCGCCGCGGCGGATGCGGAGGTCCGCCGTTTCTTCCGTCCCGACGAAGTCTTCGCCCCCGAGGCGAGCCGAGTCTAAGCGAAAGCATAGCAAAATAAGCCCCGCCGTTCGCGCGGCGGGGCTTATCTGTCTGGTTCAGGAGCAAGCGGGTAGTTTGCCGGCGCCATTTTCCGAATCTAAGTCAGGCGGCAATTCCCCGTTGCCCTTGGGCGGGGAAATTGGGCAAAGTCGGCCCATGCTGGACCCTAAGTTCCTCCGCGAAAACATCGACCTCGTCCGCAAGGGCGTCGCCCGCAAGAAATTCCAGGTCGACCTCGATGCCGTCCTGGCCGCCGACGAGGCCCGCCGCCACGCGGTGGCCGAGTTCGAGGTCGCCCGTTCCGCGCAGAACGCCGCGAACAAGGAGATGGCCGCGATGCCCAAGGGTTCGCCGGAATTCCAGGCCAAGGTCGCCGAGATGAAGGCCGCCTCCGCCAAGGTGAAGGAACTTGAGAAGAAGGTCACCGAAGCCGAGGAACAGATGAAGGCCGTCGCGCTTTCCGTCCCGAACATCCCGCACGACACGGTGCCCGAAGGACGCACCGAGGCCGACAACAAGGTGATCCTCGAATGGGGCGACCATGCGAAGCTCATCTCTCCGGCCGCCAAGCCGCACTGGGACATCGCTTGGTTCAGCAAGGCGATCGACTTCGAGCGCGGCGTCAAGGTCACCGGCGCGGGCTTCCCGTTCTACGTCGGCGACATGGCCCGGCTCGTCCGCGCGCTGATCCAATACTTCCTCGAAGAGGCCGGCGCCAACGGCTACGTCGAGGTCCATGCGCCGTTGCTCGTCAACGCCGCTTCGGCCACCGCCACCGGTCAGTTGCCCGACAAGGAAGGGCAGATGTATCACGCGCAGACCGACGATTTCTACCTCATCCCCACCGCCGAGGTACCGGTCACGAACTTCTTCCGCGACGAAATCCTCGACGAGGCTTCGCTGCCCGTGAAGCGCGTCGGCTACACCCCGTGCTTCCGCCGCGAAGCCGGCAGCTGGGGCGCGCACGTGCGCGGCCTGAACCGCCTGCACCAGTTCGACAAGGTCGAGCTCGTGAAGTGGACGCACCCGGACAAGTCCTTCGAGGAGCTCGAACTCCTGCGCGGCGACGCCGAGCGCCTGCTCCAGAAGCTGGACCTCCCTTACCGCGTGCTGATGATCTGCGCCGGCGACATCGGTTTCTCGCACAGCAAGCAGTATGACCTCGAAGTCTGGGCCGGCGGCCAGAAGCGCTGGCTCGAAGTCTCGAGCTGCTCCAATTTCACGGACTTCCAGGCCCGTCGCGCGGGGATACGTTTCCGCCCGAAGGACGGCAAGCCCGAGTTCGTCCACACCCTCAACGGCTCCGGCCTCGGGCTGCCGCGCGTCCTCGCCGCCATCCTGGAGAACAACCTCCAGGCCGACGGCACCGTGCGCGTGCCCGCGGCGCTCCGTCGCTGGTACGGCAAGGACACGCTGTCCTTCTGAGGCCCGCTTTGGATTGGCAGGGAGCCGGCGCGACGTAGTCTGACCGCGTGCCGATGAGCCTGCCCGATCCCGACGCCTTGCGCGCGGCCGCCCTGCGGCTGCCGCGGCTGCCGTCGGCGCCCCCCGCGGAGGGCCCCGTCGCCGTGGCGGTCTCCGGCGGCGCCGATTCCGTCTTCCTGCTCTGCGCGCTCTGGGCCGACGAGGCTTTGCGCCCTCGGCTGCGCGTCCTGCACTTCGATCATCGCGTCCGCGGCGAAGCTTCGGCCAAGGACGCCCGCTTCGTCGAAGCGATGTCCGCCGTCCTCGGCGTCCCCTGCGCGGTCGGCGCACGGGCGGGGCAGGGGATGGCGTCCGAAGCGGAACTGCGCGCCGGACGGGACGCTTTCTTCGCCCGGCAGCGCGCGCTTCTCGGCTACGAGGTGCTCGCCACCGCGCACCATCTCGATGACGTCGCCGAGAACTTGCTGATGCGCCTCGCCCGCGGCGCGGGCCTCGCCGGCCTCGCCGCCCCGCGCGTACTCCAGTCTTTCCGCGACGGGCACCGCCGTTGGCGTCCTTTGATCCAAGCCGGCCTCGCCAAGGCGGCCTTGCTCGCAGGCCTTCGTTCCGCGGGCATCCCCTGGCGCGAAGACGCCACCAACCTCCTGCCGGTCGCGGCTCGCAACCGCGTCCGCGCCTGGCTCGCCGCCGGCGGCACCGAAGCGATGGGCGAAGGTTATGCCGAAGGCTTCGGCCGTTCCGCGCGCATCCTCGGTGAGGCGCAGCTCGCTCTGGCCGAGTGGGCGCGCGAACTCGGCTGCGTGGTCGGTCCGGATGGCGCGATGCCGGTGGCGGCGCTGAAAGGACGTCCCTCGGCTTTGGTCCAGGAATGTCTCCGCGCGTTCCTGCATGCGCATGAAATCACGGATCCGAGCGAATCGTCCCTGGCACCTTTGGCCGCCGCGATCGCGGCGGGCCGTGACGCCCAGGCCAGCGTCCGCGGGCGTCTCGTGCGCGTCGCCGCCGGCGCGCTGAGCATCCCGCAGGAACCTTTGGCCTTGGGTGCCGACGAACGTCGGCTCGGGTTCGGCGTGCCCGACGACGAGTGCGGCCTGCTCGCCGAGCAGGTCGAGGTAGGCGCGGAATTGTGGGCCAGGCTGTCCAAGGGTGACATTTCGCCCGACCGGGAAGCCTACGTCGTCGCGCCGTCGGAGTCGCTCGTCTGGCGCGGACGCGTGGAGGGTGATCGTTATCAGCCGCTGGGCGCGCCGGGCTCGGCCAAACTTTCCGACCTGCTCATCAACCGTAAAATCCCCGCCGGAAAGCGGGACGCCCTCCCGGTGGTCTTGGCGGGCACCGCGATCCTCTGGGTGCCCGGCCTGCCGCCGGCCGAATCCGCCCGCCTGCTCGGCCCGACGAAGGGGGCTCTCCGGTTGACTTGGCTTGGGCCCTGCTTAGGTTAAAACCCTTGCCCATGAGTCAAAACGACCAGCCGGATGATAATAAGAACGGCCCCCGCCTGAACACGAAACCGGTCTTCATCTGGCTGCTCCTCATGGTGGCCATCGTCGCCTTGTTCAACCTGCCGGGCGCCGCCTCCGGCAACGCCGTCCAGGTGCTCAACGTCTCGCAGGTGCTCTCCTACGCCCAGGAGAAGAAGATCAAGAACCTCACCCTCCAGCCCAACCCCACCTCGGGTTCCGAGAGCTGGGTCCGGATTTCCGGCGAGCTGGCCGTGGCCGGTGCCGACGCCGGCGACAAGTCCCGCTTCACCGCGGATGGCCGCCTGACCGAGAAGGAGTTCGAACTGCTCCGCGCCTCCGTCGCCCGCGACGCCTTCAAGGAAGTCCCCGCCCAGACCGGCTGGACGATGTTCCTCTACAACGTGCTGCCCACGCTGCTGGTCTCCGGCGTGGTGCTGTTCATGATGTATCGTTTCCTCAAGAACGCCAACCGCGGCGCGATGCAGTTCGCCAAGTCCCGCGCCCGCCTCAACGCGAACGAGAAGGAGACGACCACCTTCAAGGACGTCGCCGGTTGCGACGAGGCCAAGGAAGAGGTGAAGGAGATCGTCGATTTCCTCAAGGATCCCAAGCGCTTCACGAAGATCGGCGCCAGCATCCCGAAAGGCGTGCTCATGGTCGGCCCTCCCGGCACCGGCAAGACTTTGCTCGCGCGCGCCGTCGCCGGCGAGGCGGGCGTGCCTTTCCTCAGCATCAGCGGTTCCGACTTCGTCGAGATGTTCGTCGGCGTCGGCGCGGCCCGCGTCCGCGACACCTTCGAGCAGGCCCGTAAGCTCGCCCCCTGCATCATCTTCATCGATGAGATCGACGCGGTCGGCCGCCAGCGCGGCGCCGGCGTCGGGGGCGGCAACGACGAGCGCGAGCAGACCTTGAACTCCCTGCTCGTCGAGATGGACGGCTTCGACGGCCAGGCCGGCGTCATCGTCATCGGCGCCACCAACCGTTCCGACGTCCTCGACGCCGCCCTGCTGCGCCCGGGTCGTTTCGACCGCCAGGTCTTCGTCGACCTGCCCGACCTGCGCGGACGCGAGGCCGTGCTCGCCGTGCACGCCAAGCGTTTCCAGCTCGGCACGACCGTCGACCTCCAGCGCGTCGCGCGCATCACCACCGGCATGTCCGGGGCGGACCTCGCCAACCTGCTCAACGAAGGCGCCCTGCATGCCGGTCGCCGCAATCGCGAGAAGGTCGAGATGGTCGACATCGAAGAAGCCCGCGACAAGATCTCCTACGGTCGCGAACGTCGCCGCGTCATGGACGCCGCCGACCTGCGCAACACCGCCTATCATGAGGCCGGCCATGCCGTCGTGCAGGCCCTCATCGACGACGGCGCGCTGCCGCTGCACAAGGTCACCATCCTGCCGCGTGGCCGCGCCCTCGGCATGGCGATGCTGATGCCGACCAAGGAACTCCTCGGTTACACGCGCCAGCGCCTGCTCGACTACATCTGCATGGCCATGGCCGGCCGGGTCGGCGAGAAGGTCATCTCCGGCGAGATCTCCAACGGCGCCTCGAGCGACATCAAGCAGGCCACCCGCTTCGCCCGCCAGATGGTCTGCGACTGGGGCATGAGCGACCTCGGTCCGATCGCCTTCGGCGAGAACTCCGACACCGTCTTCCTGGGACGGGAAATCTCGCGGACGCAGACCCACAGCGACGAGACCGCCCGCCGGATCGACGAAGCCATCTCCGCCATCGTCCGCGAGCAGTACGCCCGCGCCGAGAAGCTCATCGCCGACAATGCGGAGGCCCATCGCAAGATCGCCGAAGCCTTGCTGCTGCACGAGACCCTCGACGGCGTCCATGTGATGGAGATCCTCAGGACCGGCGCGATCCAGACCCCCGTGGCCGCTCCGGCCACGACCCCGGCCGCGACGGAGCCGGCTCCGTCCGCTCCTGCGCCGGCCGCCGACGCGGGCCCTGGCCTGCAATCCTCCCCGGCTCCCGCTTGAGGTTTGCCCTCGGCGGTCCCCCGGGATAGGCTTGGGCATGGTCATCGGACTCACCGGAGGCATCGGTTGCGGCAAGTCGACCGCCGCCGCCTGCTTTGCCGAGCTGGGTTTCGTCGTCGTCGACGCCGACCGGCTTGCCCGGGAAGTGCTGGAATCCCAAGTTTGCGTCAGTCGACTGCGCGAGCGTTGGGGGGCCGCCTGCTTGGATCCGCGGGGTGTTCCCGACCGTAAGTGGATCGCCGCGAAGGTCTTCGCCGACCCCGAGGAGCGGGCCTTCCTGGAATCGGTCACCCATCCCGAGGTCGCGCGTCTGCGGAGGGAAGCCACGCGGGATCCGAACCACGATTACGTCGTCGAGATTCCGCTGCTTTTTGAGAAGGAACTCGCCGCCGGTTTCAGTGCGGTCGTGGTCGTGGCCTGTTCGGACGACATACGTCGGGTCCGCCTGCGAGGGCGCGGCCTCTCTGATGAGCAGATTTCCGCCCGGATTGCTTCGCAACTTTCTCTCGTGGAGAAGGTTAAGCGTGCTGATGCCGTGCTTTGGAACGACGGAGAACCGGACTTCTTGCGGGAGCAGGTGCGGGCTTGGGTCGACCAGTCAAGGCGTGCGTAAATCGCCCGGTTTTGGTTAATTTGCGGTTGCGGGAATGTTCCCCCGATTCAGGCTCGTTTTCCCCCGTTGTTCTCCTCTCAGAGGAGCCTTCCCCCTATCCCCATTCTTCCGCTCCGGATTTCCCCACTGTGACGACCGCCGACGACTACGTCATCCAATTCATCCAGGACAAGAGGCTGGTGTCTCCTGCTGACGTGAGCGAGGCGCGTGCCGCGACCACCCCGGTATCCGACGGACAGAACGCCGATACCGCGGCCATCGCCAGGCTCGTCGAGACCGGCAAGGTCACCTGGTCTCAGATCACCGCCGCGTTGAGCAAAGAGTTCGACATGGAGGTCATCGACGTGACCCAGGTGTCCCCTTCGGAAGACGTCCTCAAGCTCGTCAGCCGCGAACAGGCCGAGGCCCGCAATATCCTGCCGTTGCAGATGGAAGGAGCCGAGCTCCTCGTCGCCATCTCCGACCCTCTCGACACCGAGACCCTCGACTCGATATCCGGCATCCTGAAGCTTCCGCTCAACCCTCGGCTCGCCCCGCCGGACGCCCTGAAAGAGGCCATTTCCCGCTGTTACAGCGGCGGACCCATCAGCGGCGGAGGCGCTTACAACGACATCCTCGGCAAGGGAGGCGACGACGGCTTGGCCGTCGAATTGCCCCAGGGCGGCGACGTCAAGGAAGACGACGCGCCGATCATCCGTTACGTCAACTCGCTGATCGTGGACGCCATCCGCCGAAAGGCCTCGGACATCCATCTCGAGCCCCTCGAGAAACGCTTCCGCGTACGTTTCCGCATCGACGGCGTCCTGCAGGAGATGAAAGGTCCGCCCAAGCGCCTGCAGCCCTCGATCATCTCCCGCCTCAAGCTGATGGCGGAAGTCTCCCTCGCCGAGAAGCGCATCCCGCAGGACGGGCGCATCCAGGCCCGTACCGGCGGCCGCGACATCGACTTGCGCGTCTCGGTGCTCCCCACCGTCTACGGAGAATCGATCGTCATGCGAATCCTCGACAAGGAAGGCCTCAAGCTGGGCCTGCCCGAGCTGGGTTTCTTCGCCGACGACCAGGCCAAGTTCCAAGGCCTCATCTCCGGTTCCGACGGCGTCTTCCTCGTCACCGGTCCGACGGGTTCCGGCAAGTCGACCACGCTCTATTCGGCGCTGAACTACATCAACAAGCCCGACCGCAAGATCATCACCGTCGAGGACCCGGTCGAATACCAGATGGCCGGCATCAATCAGGTGCAGGTCAAGCGCGACGTCGGCATGACCTTCGCCGCCGCCCTCCGCGCCATGCTCCGTCAGGCGCCGAACATCGTGATGATCGGTGAGATCCGAGACTTGGAGACCGCCGAGATCGCGATCAACGCGGCGCTGACCGGTCACATGGTGTTCTCCACCCTCCACACCAACGACTCCGTCTCCGCCGTCACCCGTCTCGTGGACATCGGCGTCAAGCCGTTCCTCGTGTCCGCGGCCCTCCGTGGCGCCCTCGCCCAGCGTCTCGTGCGCCGCAACTGCCAGGCCTGCGCCGCGCCGTACAAGCCGACGGCCAAGGAGCTTTATTCGATCGGCATGACCGAACAGGACCTCGCCAGCGCCACGCCCATGAAGGGGGCCGGCTGTCCCAAGTGCGGCGAGCGCGGTTACAAGGGACGCCGCGGCGTGTTCGAGCTCTTCGTCATCACCGAGGAGATCCAGGAGATGATCTACGGCGGCTCCAACCTCGTCGACCTCCGCCGCAAGGCCCGCGAGGCCGGCATGCGCACCATGCGCGAGGACGGCCAGCGCAAGGTCGCCTCCGGCATGACCACCATCGAAGAAGTGCTCGGCGCCACCGTCGCCGACGACGTGATCTGACCCGATGGCCTACGCGATGAACCAGCTGCTGGAGGCCATGCTCGAGAACGGGGCCTCCGACCTGCACATCCGCGTCGGCCGCGCCCCCAGCCTCCGCGTCAACGGCGAGCTCGTCGCCGTCGAAGGCCCCGCCCTGACCGCCGCCGAGACCGAAGCCCTCGTGCTCGGCGCCGTGCCGCCCGCCCGCCGGGCCGCGCTCGACGCCGACGGCGGCTGCGATTTCGCCTTCGCCTTCCGCGACCGCACGCGCCTCCGCGCCAACGCCTTCCGCGGCCACGGAGGTTACGGCATGGTCCTGCGGCTCCTGCCGTCCGACATGTACACCCTCGAGCAGCTGCGGCTGCCGCTCGTGATCAAGGACCTGCTCAAGCGCGCCCGCGGCCTGATCCTCGTGACCGGACCCACCGGCTCCGGCAAATCGACGACGCTCGCCTCGATGATCAACTGGATCAACGAGAACCAGCAGAGCCACGTCATCACGATCGAGGACCCCATCGAATACACGCACGCGCACAAGCAGAGCCTGATCACGCAGCGCGAAGTAGGGGAGGACCTGCCGAACTTCGCCGAGGGCGTCCGTTCCGCGCTGCGGCAGGATCCCGACGTGATCCTCATCGGCGAGATGCGCGACCTCGAGACCATCGAGGCGGCCGTCACCGCCGCCGAGACGGGCCACCTCGTGCTCGGCACCCTGCACACCTCCGGGGCCACGCGGACCATCGACCGCATCATCGACGCCTTCCCGGCCTCGGCCCGCGACCAGATCCGCGCCCAGCTTTCGACCTCGCTCACCGCGGTCATTTCGCAGTGCCTGCTGCACACCACGGATGACCGGCGGGTCGCGGCCTTCGAGATCATGCTCCGCACCGACGGCGTCGCCGCCAAGATCCGCGAGGGCAAGACCTACCAGCTGCTGACCGACATCGAGACCGGCGGGGCGCGCGGCATGCGCACGCTCGACAGCGACCTGCTCTCCCTCTTCGCCCAAGGCATCGTGGCCGAGGAAGAGGTGTTCCACTACTGCCTCAACCCCGAAGCCATGCGCGAGCGCATGCGCGGAGGCTCCTCCGCCCGCTGACCCTTTCCCCCATGTTCGACGACCATAGTGACGTGATCCGTGATATCGCCCTCGAGGCCGGCCTCGTGACGCCCGCCCAGGCCGAGGAGGTCTGGGAATCGACCGCCACCACCGGCAAATCCTTCGGCGACAGCCTCGCGGACGCCGGCTACGCCGACCGCGGCGCCATCCTGCAGGCGATCGCCGATCACCTCGGCTCTCCTTACTACTCGAACGTGCCCGCCGATCCCGGCGAGGCCCTGGTCAGGCTGCTCAAGCCCGCCCAGGCCCACAAGTATGTCGTCCTCCCCGTCGCCGACGAGGCCGGCAAGCTGACCCTGCTCGCCAAGGATCCTTTCAATTCCTCCGTCATCAATGAGCTCAGCTTCATCCTCCAGCGCGAGATCGAGCTCGGCGTGGCCGACCCCGCCCAGGTCGAAGCGGGCGTCGTGCGGATGTACGGCGAAGCGACCTCGTCCTCGATGGAGGACCTTCTCGGCGAGTTCGACCAGGTCGACGCCGCCGCGGTCACCGACGAGGACGTCACCAAGCAGGCGAGCCAGGCTCCGATCATCCGCTTCGTCGACCTGGTCCTCCAGGAGGGCGTCAAGGCCAAGGCCTCCGACATCCATTTCGAGCCCTTCGAGCACGAGTTCCGCATCCGTCTGCGCATCGACGGCTCGCTCTACGAGATGGCGCCGCCGCCCAAGAACCTCGCCTCGGCCGTCATCGCCCGCGTCAAGGTGCTCTCTTCGCTGAACATCGCCGAGCGCCGCATCCCGCAGGACGGACGCATCAAGACGACCATCAGCGGCCGCCAGATCGACCTTCGCGTGTCGACGCTGCCGACGCAGTTCGGGGAGTCGGTCGTGCTCCGAATCCTGGACAAGACCGTCGTCAACCTGAGCCTCGAGGCGCTTTCGATGCAGGACGACATCAAGGAAGGCATCCGCTCGATGGTCGGTCGTCCGAACGGCATCTTCATCGTCACCGGGCCGACCGGCTCCGGGAAGACGACCACGCTCTATTCCGCGCTCCGCGAGGTGAACACCGAGGACGTCAAGATCCTCACCGCCGAGGATCCCGTCGAATATGAGGTCGAAGGCATCATGCAGGTCCCGATCAACCACCAGGTCGGCCTGACCTTCGCCGCGGCGCTGCGTTCGTTCCTCCGACAGGATCCCGACACCATCATGGTGGGCGAGATCCGCGACATCGAGACCGCCCAGATCGCCGTCCAGGCCTCGCTGACGGGACACGTCGTGCTGTCCACGCTCCACACCAACGACGCGCCCGGCGCCGTCACCCGACTGATCGACATGGGGCTGGAGCCGTTCCTCATCTCGGCCTCGCTCGAAGGCGTGCTCGCCCAGCGGCTCCTGCGCCGTATCTGCAAGACCTGCCGCACGCCCTATGAACCCGACAGGGACGTCGTCAACATGCTCGACGTCGACGCCCTCGAGATCGCCAACAAGAAGTTCTACTACGGAAAGGGCTGCCCGGACTGCAATCGCTCCGGCTACAAGGGCCGCCAGGGCCTCTTCGAGCTGATGACGATCAACGACCAGCTCCGCGCCCTGATCACGCAGAAGGCGCCGACCCTCGTGCTCAAGCAGAAGGCCATCGAGTCCGGCATGCGTCCGCTCCGCGACGACGGCCTGCGCTGCATCTTCGACGGACATACCTCGATCGAGGAAGTCCTCAAATACACCTGACCTCAACACCCACCCGCACCTCCCATGCCCGACTACAAGTACACCGCCATCGACCGTAACGGGTCCCAGGCCTCCGGACGGATCGACGCCGCTGACGACGCGCAGGCCCGTCAGAAGCTGATGGCGAAAGGCCTGATGGTCACCACGCTCGTGGCCGACGCGGCCGCCGCAAAGCCCGCCGCCGCCGCCCCGGCCAAGCCCGGCTTCTCCTTCGGCGCGAAGGTGACGCCGAACGACGTGACCGTGATGACCCGCCAGCTGGCCACCCTGATCATCGCCGGCCTGCCGCTGCTCCGCGCCTTGGAACTGATCACCAAGCAGGAGCGCAACCCGGCCTTCAAGGCCGTCCTCGCCAACATCGCCGAGAGCGTCTCGCAAGGTAACAATCTTTCGGAGGCCCTGCAGGCCCATCCGAAGGTCTTCGACAAGCTCTTCGTCAACATGGTGCGCGCCGGCGAGGCGGGCGGCGTCCTGGACAAGGTCCTCGACCGTCTCGCGAAGTTCCGCGAGAAGGCCGAGCGCATCCAGAAGAAGGTCAAGTCCGCGATGGTCTACCCGGGCGTCGTGATGTCCGTCGCGCTCATCATCGTCTACGTCCTGATGGTGAAGGTCGTCCCTTCGTTCCAGAAGCTGCTCGACAGCCAGAAGACCACCATGCCCCCGCTGACGCAGTTCGTCGTGGGCATCTCGAAGTTCCTCACGGAATTCTGGTGGGCCACCCCGATCATCATCTTCGGCCTCTACTTCGGCCTGAAGAGCTGGCTCGCCTCGGAGAAGGGCAAGGCGGTCTTCGACAAGATGATCTTCCGCCTCCCGAAGGTCGGGACGTTCGTGCAGATCGTCTCCGTCTCCCGCTTCGCCCGCACCTTCGGTACCCTGATGGCCTCCGGCGTCCCGATCCTCCAGTCCATCACGATCACGCGCGACACGCTCGATAACGTCGTCATCGCGCAGTCCTTGGAGCGGGTGCATGACCGCGTGCGCGACGGCGAGCCGCTCTCGATCCCGCTGGAGCAGTCCGGCGTGTTCCCGCAGATGGTCACGTCCATGATCCAGGTCGGCGAAGAGACCGGGCAGCTGCCGGAGATGCTCAACCGCGTCGCGGACATCTATGACGAAGAAGTCGACAACGCCGTGACCGCGCTGACTTCGGTCATCGAACCGATACTCATCGTGTTCCTCGCCGTCGTGGTCGGCACGATCGTCCTCGCGATGTTCCTTCCGCTCATCGCGCTCATCACCAAGATGACCGGCGGCGGCGGTTGAACGTTCCGTCCCCGTACGACGAAGCCCGGTCCGCAAGGAGCCGGGCTTTTTCGTGTCCAGGGCAGGGAGCGACCGCCCAAAAAGGAGGCGGCTTGCATACCCCTATGCAAGCCGCCTGTTTTTTACTGCTTTATCTTACTTACCCCATTGTCCCGTAGGACAAATTTAATACCTGATACCGTGCATTTAATTCTGTTCGGTTCAAGTGAAATCCGCATCTTTTTAGTCACTTCCGTAAGTGACTGCCCCTCAGGGTCTTGAAATTGGGTGCAGGGGTAGGATTTGAACCTACGACCTTCAGGTTATGAGCCTGACGAGCTAACCGGGCTGCTCCACCCTGCAATCAGTGGAAGGCGGAGAAGAATGGCAGGCTGGCCTGTCCGCAAGCCATTTCTTGAGCGAGTTATCAGGCCTTCGCCCGCCCAAAAAGGGTTGAAGCAGGCGGGGTAGGGGGGAAGATTGACCACCCCCTTTAAACGATGAGCGAAGAAACCCCTACGCCTCCCCCCGGCGACGTCCCTCCTGCCTCCGTCAAGGATATCGAGACCGATGAGATCCTGGGTACCAAGCGCGCCAAGAAGTCTTTCTGGCAGCGCATCGGCGCCAGCGGTCTTTCGGTGTCGATCGCCTTCCACGCCTTGCTCGTCTTCATCGCGGCCGCTTTCGTGGTCTCGACCGTCACGGACAACGCCAAGAAGGACCCCAACCAGTTCGCCACCGGCGCGGGCGGCGGTTCCGGCGGCGAACGCGTCAAGAACACCCAGCACAAGATCAAGCCGAAGAACGTGAAGTCGCTGGCCAAGACGACCACCCGCATCACTTCCAAGAGCGCTTCCGCTTCGATCGCGCTCCCCGACATGCCGAACGCCGCTTCGGCTTCCTCGATGATCTCCGGCGCGATGGCCGGCGGTTCGTCCAAGGGCTTCGGCGGCGGCTCCGGCGGCGGCATCGGTACCGGCCGCGGCATGGGCTCCGGCGGCGGCAAGAACTTCGTCGCCAAGCCGGTCATGGGTGCGAACATCTTCTCCCAGCGCCTGGCGGTCTACTTCGACGCCTCGGCCTCGATGCTTCCTTACCTCGAGCGTGTCGAAGCCGAGATCCGCGACAAATTCCCCGATGCCGACGTCTTCCTGAGCAACGGCGTCTTCATCGACGTCCACGACAACGAGATCGTGGGCGGTGAGAAGTTCAAAGGGACGGCCTACCTCAACCGGACCACCGGCACGGGTTCCAAGAAGAACGCCAAGGGAGAGCTCGTCCCGACGGAGACCAACGTGAACAAGCTCACCACGCAGGGCCGGGCGATCTACAAGAAGTACGCCGACAACTTCAAGAAAGGATCCGTCGGCGGCTGGATCGATATCCTCAAGGATGACCGTACCTACGACGCGCTGATCATCTTCTCCGACTTCCAGGACGGCGTCCGCCAGATCCGCACCAAGGCGATCGGCAACGTCCCGGCCTACAAGCCGGACAAGGGCATGCGCGCCGACCCGCCCGTGGTCTTCTCCGACCGCGCCAACCAAGGCGGAGGTTTCGCCCGTTCCGTGACCCTCATCGCCAGCGGCGGCGGTTCGGGTCAGAACGTCGTGCAGTGCAAAGACACCTCCGGACTCATCGTCGGCATGGTGGCCCTCGGTTCCGGCATCCCGCCCGGCACGACGGTGACCGCGATCAAGGACAACGTGAGCTTCACGCTCAGCAAGCCGCTCACCGCCCTCGCCACCGGCCGCATCACCTGCAACAACGGCGGTGACAAGCGTTTCCCCGAAGAGCGCAAGTGGGAGGACGAGTGGGAGAAAGCCTTCGCCGGGGCCCGCGAGAACAAGGGCCCCCGCCTTTATCTGATGAGCACCGAGCGCGCCTACGGCAACAAGCCGGGCACGATCTTGCAGCGTTGCGTCTCGGCCTCCGAGGGAAGCGCCATCATGGTCAAGTTCGGTAATGGCAAGAAAGGGGCCAGCAATCTCAACGACCTGCATAACTACACCGATCTCTACGTCGGCATGCCGGTCAGCGGCCGCGGCGTCCCTGACGGCGCCGTCATCACGGCGATGCCGACATTCAAGGAGATCATCGATCCGCAGGATCCCGCGAAGCAGCGCAAGAAGCGCGTCATCGACAAACAGCTGACGATCTCCGCACCGCTGACCGAAGACTCCCTCAACGCGGTCTTCGCCTTCACGCCTCTCATCCAGGCCGTCGGTTCCCTCGCCAAGGATTCCAAGACGATCGAAGACGTCTCGGGCTCGATCGACCTGCGGTCCGGCATGCTGATCCTGGATAGCCGCTTCCCGCCTGGCACAAAGGTGGTCGCGGTGACCCCGAACAAGGCCTCGCCCGGCTTCTTCACCGTCGAGATGTCCGCGCCGGCCACGGCTGCCGGCGCCAACAGCGTCCTCCGCTTCCGCCCGGCAGGCTCCGGCGCTGGCAGCAACCGCGCCGCCGCTCCGACCCGCTAAAGAAGCTTTCGTCGGTCTGCGCCCCTCACGGCCTCCGGGTCGTCGAGGGGCGTCTGTTTTCAGGGCCGAGCCGACCTGAAGACAGATGAGGACTTCGCCTTGTAGGCTGATTTTTCACTGTTTTTCGTGCCTTGGTCACTTAGGATCACCTCACCCCCATGAACTTCCTACGTCTGCTCACGGCGGCCGCTCTTGGCTTGCTCGCCGCCTTCGCCCACGCGGCGAAGGTCGGTGAGCTTCCTGCCGCCACGCCGTCCGCGCCCCGGATCGCCGTCTATCTGGATTGTTCCGACTCGATGGCTCCTTATCTCCCGGCCGTCGAAGCCGAGGTGCGTAAGCAGTTCCCCGACGCCGACGTCTTCAGCGTGCCCGCGATCAAGGTCTGGGTCGAAGGCAGCGTCGTCCGGGGCGGCGGTCCCTCGGCCCTGCCGCATCGTCCGGCCCCGACCGGTCCGCGTGTCTCCGTCGACGCGAGCCGCATGACGCCGGTCGGCCGTGAGCTGCTCGCCCGCTATGCCGGTAATTTCGAGGCCGGTTCCGTCGGCGCCTGGGTCGATATCCTCCGCCGCGAGAAACGGTACGACGCCCTGGTGATCTTCTCGGACTTCAACGATCAGGTCCTCCAGACTCGCGCCGGGACCGGCCAGGTCTACGTCGATGATGCCGGCCAGCGTGGCTTGTCCGAGGCGGATGTACCCGACGCGCGTACCGTCGCCGAGAAAGTCTGGGAGGATTCCTGGATCGGCTCCTTCGAGCTTGCCCGCTCCGGCAAGGCGCCGGCGCTCTATCTTTTCTCCACGCGGCATCCGGCGACGCGCGTGCTGCAGAAGTGCGCCGAAGTCTCGGGCGGAAAATTCACGCTCGTCGACTGGCTCCGCCCGGACGGCCCCGCCCGTCCGGGCAACTGAGGGCCGCTCCTGAGGACTTCGCAAGGGCGACGCCTCAGGGATGGCTGACGGGGCTCTCGCTTGAGCCCGACGACGGCCCGCTAGACTGCGGGCCATGTCTTCGGCCGACCCTCTCGTGGTATCTCGCCCGCGTCCGCGCGCCTGGCGCAGCCTGGCTTCGTCGCTGCTCTTCCACGGCCTGCTCGTGGTGCTGGCCTGCTGGGTCGTCCTGCGGACGCCGACCCGCCCGCCGCCGGCGAAGGAGTTCGTCGCGCACGCCGTCGCCGGGGGGAGGGCCGGTGCGCCGGCTTCCGTCCACCCCTTGCAGCGTAAACCCAAGGTCGTCGTGCCCGCGAAGCGGCTCGTCTCGAAGTCGGCGACCGCGACGTTGGCGCTGCCGCCCATGAAGGTGATGACGCCCGAGGCAGGTCTGGCCGGGCTGACCGCCGGACAAGGGAAGGGCGGCTTCGGCCGAGGTCGAGGGAGCTTCGGTGGCAATGGTAATGGCGCAGGGCTGGGCAATCGCGCCGGCTTCGTCGGGCGTCCGGTGATGGGCGCGTTCATCCATGCCCGGCGCGTAGCGGTCTACCTCGATTGCTCGGGCTCGATGCGTAGCTATCTCCCGCGCGTCGAGGCGGAGATCCGGAAGCAGTTCCCCGACGCCGATGTCTTCCGCTTCGACGGCGCCCGCGTGGTCGGCCTAGGTGATAAGGTCGTCCATGGCCGCGGCTTCCACGGTCCGGCGCCGCGTCTGCGCGAAGGGCCGACGCAGACCGTCGTCGAGACCCTGACGCCGCCGGGCCGCTTGGTACAGGCGAAGGTACGCGCGGCCTGCGAGAAGGGCTCGCTGGGCGCATGGTTGGACCGGCTCCTGGCCGAGCCTTACGATGCCTTGGTGGTGTTCTCGGACTTCCAGGACGGGGTCCGCCTCTACGAGACGAAGAAGGGCGAGCCGAAGATGGTCTACTCGGACAGTACCTATCATAAGTTCGGAGGGGCGCCGAAAGGCCAGACGCGCTGGCAGCGCGAATGGCTGGAGGCCTTCGCCAAGGCCGCGCAAGGCCGCGGCCCGCGGCTCTATCTCTTTTCCGTCCAGCAGGAGCCGCAGGCTTTCCTGCGAGCCTGCGTGGCGGCCTCCGGCGGGACCTGGACCTCGGTCTCCTGGCTCCGTAAGGGCCGGAAGGCGCCTTGACGGTTGCGCCGGCGGGCGGGACGGTTTGGATGGAGGCATGGCCCCTTTCACGGCGGATCACCGCGCCAATTTCTCCGACACCGACGCCGCGGGCATCGTGCATTTCTCGACGGTCTTCTTCTGGGTCGAGGCGACCGAGGAGGCCCTCTTCCGTCAGCTCGGGCTCCCGTTCCTCCGGACCGAGGGCGCCAAACTCACCGGCTTTCCGCGCGTCCGCGTCGAGTGTGATTTCCTTTCGCCGATCTACCGTGAGGACGTCGTGGCCGTCGCGCTCACGCCGATCGAGATCGGCGACAAGAAGCTCGTCTGGGGCTTCACCGCCGCCGTCGGCGAACGCGCCGTCGCCAAAGGCGCCCTGACCACCGTCTACGCCTGGCGCGAAGCCCAGGGGCCGATGTCGGCGGCGCTCGTGCCGCTCGACATCAAGACGGCGCTCCAACGGCATTTCGGCGTGTGATGGCTGACGCGACGAACCAGTCGCATGCGGTCTCCCGGTTCGGCCTCGCCCTCGTCGTCGCCGTCGCCCTGTTCTGGTCGGCGATCACCTTCGTGCCGCCTGGCCCCTTGCATGCGGACGAAGCCGTCCAGTGGTCCTTGGCCAAGGAGCTGTCCGAGGGGACGCCCTACAGCACGCATCAGGACAGGTTCCATGGACCGACGCTGGCCACGGCGCTGCTCATCTCGGCCAAGGTGACCGGGACCTCGCCGATGGACATGGACGAGCATCACCTGCGCAGTGTCGCCTCGGTCTTCCTCGGCCTCATGGCGGCGGCGGCCCTCATCCTGCCGGGCGCCGACAAGGGGGCTCGTTACGTCACGGCGGCCTTCGTCGTGCTCACCGGCGGGTGCACGCCTTTCGGTTATTACTACGTCCAGGAGATGCTCCTGACGGCGGGTTTCGTCTGGGGCGTCGCCTTATGGCTGCGCGCCGAAGGCTCGCCGCCGGATTCGCGTCGGTGGCTTCTCTCCGGCGCGGCCTTCGGCTTCGCTCTCGCCTGCAAGGTCACCGCCGCGGCCTACCTGGTCTTCTTCCTCGGGGCTCTCCTGTTGCTGCGCCGCTTCGTCCCCGATCGCCGCTGGCTGCGTTTCGGTTTCGGCTTGGTCGCTTCCTGGGCGTTGTTCCAGTCCGTCGGCTTCACGGATCTGCCCGGCCTGAAGACCTGGTGGCTGCAGCTGACGCGTGCCCTCGGCGTCGCCAGCGGTCATTCCGAAGACACCTTGTTCGCGGACAGCCTGGCTCCGTGGCTGTGGGCCGCCGCCTGGCTGGCGGTCTTCGCGCTGGCCCGCTCCGGTCTTTCGCGCGCCGGCTGGCGGAGCCGGCACGCCGCCGACCTCCCTTGTCTGGTCGCCGTCCTCGTCTTCGGCTTCCACCTCGCGCTACCCTACAAGACGCCTTGGTTGCTGTTGTCGGTCTTCTCGCTGCCCCTCGCGCTCGGTTTCCCGTATCTCCTGCCCGGGAGGGCCACGCGCGCCGCGTCTCTCGCCGTCGGGCTGGCGGCCGTCGCGATGCTCGCCCATCCTTCTTTGGCCGGGCATTCGCGGACATCGGACCTCCGGTCTTTCAATGACGGTGTCGACAGGCTGGCCAAGGCCTCGGGCGATAAGTTCTACGTCGCCGTGGAGGGCGGGCATTACTGGCCGCTCCCGTATTACCTCCGGCGCTACCGGGTGGGCTATGGCGAGTTCCCGCAGGCCGCCAACGCGCCCCTTCGCCTGATCCCGGCGACCGACGTCAGCGAGCCCGTCGTGCCCGGCTATGCGGTCTCGAGCCTGACCCTCCGTGAAGGCGGCGACCGCTACTGGGTGCTGGTTGCCAAAGCCCACGAAAGCGTTTTCATCGGCCGATAAGCCATGGAAGACACCCCCATCATCCACAATTTCTCCCACGAAGCCTTCGGCTCCCGTTTCTGGGTCCGCATCGCCGCGGAAGACGGCGTCTACGCCCGCAACGCGGCCGAAGGCTTGTTCCAGCTGCTCGATGACCTGGATTTCCAGACCGATCTCCGCCACGACAGCGGTCCCGTCGCCTCGATCAACCTGATGCCCGAAGGCGCGATGATCGCCGCTTCCGAGCACGTGCAGGCGCTCTGGAATTTCTCCAAGGACATCGGCGCTGATTCCGGGCGGGCCTTCGACGCCGGCGCCGGGGCGCTGTTCAGCTATTGGAAGAAGCGTGGCGACCTCGGGTTCAATCCCGACGACGAAGCCTGGACCCAGGTCATGAACGCCTACCGAGAAGGAGAATTCAAACTCGAAGGCTGCGAACTCAGCTGCGCCAAGTTCGGCGCCGCCGTCGACTTCGGCGCGATCGTGCGCGGCTACGCCCTCGACCGCATGGCCGAGACGCTGGAAAGCAGCTGGGGCATCCACCGCGCGTTGCTGATGGCTTCCGGCAGCGTCACCCTCGCGCTCGACCCGCCCGGCGAATCCGCCGGCTGGCGCATCGGCGTCGGCGCCCGCTCCGAGCTCAAGCTCTGCCGTTTCGCGATGGCCAGCAAGACGGCCGACCCCGTGCGCTGCAATCTCGTCGACCCTCGTACCGGCCAGGCCGTCGCGTCGGCGGGACCCGTTCGCGCGATCGCGACGTCGGCCCTCGAGGCCGAAGGTCTCGCCACGGTCGGCGCGGTCTTGTCGCCGGCCGAGGCCGAGGAATTCGTCAATCGCGGCTGCAGCCGCGGCCTGTGGCTGCCGGACGGCACCCAGCTCGGTTCCGTGAGCTACTTCGAGGTCACCGACCGCCCTGAGACGACGCCGGCCCCGGGAGCTTAGCCTCGATGTCGCGCAGCAGCGTCTCGCGCCCGGCCGAGAAGAGGTAGGTGTCCGATCCGAGCCTTCGCAGGGCGGTCTGGAGGACTTCCGGCGAAGGCCGGCGGTTGAGCATCAGCCGGCGGAGATAGGTCTCGAGGTCGGCGGCGATCCGCGGGGTATCCAGTTTGAGCCGGACGATCTGCATGAGGATGGCCTGGTTGGTCTCGTTCTGCAGATGGGCCTGGATGAGCACGTCGTTGGCCTCGTCGAAGCGGCTGGCGGCGATCAGCTTGCGGCTGGCGGCGACCAGCACCTGCGGCGGCACCTTGCGGTGTTGCAGGAGCTTCTGGAGATTGATGGAGCCGATCTCGGTCTGGCCGTCGGCGAAATAGGCGATGGTGCGGAGGGCGTCGAAGGCGATGCGCGTTTCGGCCACCCACTGGTCGCGTTCCGCCTGCTTGTACAGGGCGTCGACCAGCAGGATCGTCTCGCGGGCGCGACCGGCGTTGAGCAGGCATTCGACGTGCACCAGGTCGAAGCGGACGCGGTTGCCGAACTTACGTTCGAGCGCCAGCTTCGCCAGCCGGGCCGTGAGCGCCACGTCCGCCGTGTCGTTGCCGAAGCGGGCGAGGTCCAGCATCGGCTGCTCCTGGTTGCCGAACATGGCGATGATCTTCTCGACCAAGGCCTCGCGCCGGACGCGGTCAGCCGCGCCCGGCAGCAGGGCGAGCGACTGGATCAGCGGACCCGGCCTGCCGGGCTGACTGATGGCCAGCAAGTCCAGCGTATCCTTGGCCCGGGCGTAGTCGCCGGTCTCTTTCAGCCAGCGCGCCTTCATCTCGAGCAGGCGGACCCCGGCCGGAAAAGCGGCGAGGGCCGCGTCGATCTCGGCGAGGGCTCCCGCCCGGTCGCCGCTCTCCCAGAGCAATTGGCAGTTGAGCAGGTAACCGTCGGCGGTCCGGTCAAGCCGGTGCTCCCTGATGAGCCGTGCGGCGTCCGCGAAGTCGCCGCGGAGGAAATGGGCCTGCGCGGCCGCCAGCCGGAGGTCGGCATGGATCGCCTCGGCGACCGTCGGGTCCGCGAGATATCTCGTCGCCGTGGCGATGAGACGCGCGTCTTGGTCCAGCATGAAGCAGCGCTGGAGGTAGTAGCGGAAGTACTCGCGGTCCTGCTTGGCGAAGACGAGCGATTCCTCGACCAGCTGGTAGGCGTCGAGGGGACGTTGGAACGCGAAGAAGAGGTCGGCGCACAGGCGCTGCGCCTCCAGGTTGGCCGGGCTCAGTTGCGCGCCGGTGCCTATGTAGCGGGCGAACTCGGCGTAATCCTGACGGGTGAGGGCCTCCTTGGCGACGCTCACGAAATACTCCCCTTTGCGGTAGAGGTGCGCCGACCGTCCGTAGGAATCCTTGGCCGTCAGCAGTTTCGCCCGCTCGCGGAGCCGGACCTGCTCCTTGCCGAGGAAGAGGTTGGCGACGGAGTTGGCCGCCGTGTCGGGCAGGTAGAGGTACATGTCGGCCCGGCGCGTCGTCGGGATGCCGTTCATGAAGCGTTCCTTGAAGTAGTTGGCTTCCGACAGGACGACCCAGAGCAGCAGCAGGAACAGCGGGGACAGCAGGCCGATCCGGCGCCAGTCGGGACGGTACTTCCGCTCTTTGTAGCCGATGACTTCGACCGTCACCATTCCCAGCAGGATAGGATGGTTCGAGCGAGAGCTCGGCCCTTGGCCGTAGACGTAGTGGGGGTCGGCTGACATGCCTGAGTCGATGTTCCTGCTCCCCTTGGAGCGGGCAAGAGCGGATTGCCCGTCAGAGGCTCGCGGCGGCCTCTTGGGCGGTCCGGACGGGCGCAAGGCAGGCCTGACCCACGCAGACGGCGAAACCGGCCGTGTCGGCCGTCGGGAGCAGGAAGACGTGACGGTAAGGGCGGTCGTGCGGAGCGGTCTGGCCGTCGCCGTTGAGCGCGGCGCGCAGCTCGTCCCAGCCGCCGGCGGCTTTCACCGTCGCATGGCCGAGGGCGAAGCGGGCGATGCCGTCCAAGGCGTGGGCGACGCCATGGGGGACGTTCTTGCAGAGTCCGCCGTACGCGGTCGACAGGTCGGCGAACTCGCGGGCCCAGCGCGGGTCGGCGGAAAGCATCTGGAGCTGGCCGAAGCCGTGCAGGAGCGAGGAGTTGCCGGCCGGGACGGCGTTATCGAACCAGTCCTTCTGGCGGACGGAAAGGTCGTCACGCTCGGCCGGCACGACGAAGGCGCCGACGGCGTGAGGATCGCCGAAGCGTTCCAACGCGGCGCCCAGGAGGCGTCCGGCGCGCGCGGCGTAAGGGTGCTCCGAGCCGGGGCGGGCCCAGGGCGCGTAGGCGGCGAGGCTGAGCTCGGCTTCGGCGAGCCAGGCGAAGTCGCTCAGGTTGCCGTCGAGGGTGGTCTTGTCGCCATGCGCGACGGAGAGCAGGCGAGGGCCGTCATCCTGGGCGAAGCGCTTCCAGAGCAAGGCTTCCGTCTCCAGCGCGAGCTCGACCCAATCCTTACGGCCGAGGATCCAGCCGGCCTTGGCGAGGTTGCCGACGAGCAGGGCGTTCCAGCTGAGGAGGTTCTTGTCGTCGCGCGAAGGCTGCGGACGCCGGTCGCGCAGCGCGAGGAGCTTGGCGCGGGCGCCGGCGAAGCGTTTCCGCGCGGCGTGGTCACCCTTGAGCTTAGGGATGTTCTTGCCCTCGAAGTTGCCCTTGTCCGAGAGGCCGTAGGCCTGCGCGAAGGGGAAGGCCTCGTCGCCCAGCGCGGCGGCCACTTCCGGAGCCGTCCAGACGTAGGTCGTTCCTTCATGGTGATCCGTGTCGGCGTCCAGCGAGGACGCGAACAGCCCGTTGGCCGTGCGCATCTCGCGGAGGAGCCAGCCGACCGTCTCCTCGCAGATGTCGACGTAGAGCGGGTCGCGGTAACGGGCCCAGGCTTCGGCGTAGGTGCCGAGCAGCTGGGCGTTGTCATAGAGCATCTTCTCGAAGTGCGGCACCGTCCAGTCGCGGTCCACGCAGTAGCGATGGAAGCCGCCGCCGACCTGGTCGAAGAGCCCGCCGCGGGCCATGGCTCCGAGGGTGATGGTCAGGACCGCGTCGATGCGCGTCGCGAGGGCGCGGTCCGCTTCGATCGCGGCGGCGCCCCGCAGGCCGAGCAGCAGGTTGAGCGTGTGCGGGGCGGGGAACTTCGGCGCGGCGCCGAAGCCGCCGAAGGCGTCGTCATGCTGTTCGCAGATCCGGCGCGCGGCCGCCACGAGGTCGTCCGGCGTCGGCGCATTGCCGTCGGCGTCGGGCGCCCGGGTGAGGTGCGTCAGGTTCTGCGCGATGGCGTCGGCGTTCGCGGCGAGTTCGGACTTGTTGCGATGGTAGAAGTCCGCGACGCGCATCAGCAGCTGCGGCCAAGGGACCTGGCCGTGGCCGCGATCCTCGGGCGGGAAATACGTGCCGCCGAAGAACGGCCGGCCGTCGGGCAGGCAGAAGCAGTTCAGGGGCCAGCCGCCGTGGCCTTGGATCATCTGCACGGCGTCCATCATCAGCTTGTCGACCTCGGGCCGTTCCTCGCGGTCGACCTTGATGCACACGAAGTGCTGGTTCATCAGGTCGGCGACCCAGGGCTGTTCGAAGGACTCGCGGGCCATCACGTGGCACCAATGGCAGGAGGAGTAGCCGACGGACACCAGGACGGGCTTGTCCTTGGCCTTGGCCTCCGCGAAAGCCTCGGCGCACCAAGGCCACCAATGCACGGGGTTGGCCTCGTGCTGGCGGAGGTAGAGGGAGCTTTCGTGGGCCAGGCGGTTCGACACGCCAGCAAGGTTGGCATCCTTGGGCCGGGCGCAACAAAGACCGTTTCCGAGCCGTTCGACTTGCAGGGGAGGGGGCGAGGGGCAAAGGTCTCCCGGTGCCTTTCGTCCGCCCCTTCGGGCGGTCCGCGCCCGGGCCCGCCTGACCATGTCGACCATCCGCATCCTTGAGCCGACCGTGGCCAACCAGATCGCCGCCGGCGAGGTGGTGGAGCGCCCGGCCGCGGTCATCAAGGAGCTGCTCGAGAACTCCCTCGACGCCGGCGCCCGCCGCGTGACGGTGGACTTCTCCCGCGGGGGCAAGGCCCGCATGATCGTCGAGGACGACGGCAAGGGCATGACGGGAGACGAAGCCCTGCTGAGCCTCGAACGTCACGCGACCAGCAAGATCCGGCTGGCGGCCGACCTCGACCGGATCGCGACCTTCGGTTTCCGCGGCGAGGCCCTGCCTTCCATCGCCAGCGTCGCCCGCTTCACGATGCAGACGCGTCCGGCCGCGGCCTCCTCGGGCACGGAGATCGCGGTCAACGCCGGCAAACTCGTCCATCGTCGCGATCACGGCATGGCGCCGGGCACGCGCATCGAGGTCGCCAATCTTTTCCACCCGGTCCCGGCCCGTCTTAAGTTCCTGAAGTCCGACGAGACCGAGGCCGCGCACATCGTCCGCCTCGTCCGCCTCTACGCCGTCGCCCATCCCGAAGTCGGCTTCCTCTTGCGCGAAGACGGCCGCGAGATCTTCCGCTCGCCGGGCAATGCGCCTTTGCTGGACCGCGTCCGTGAGATCTGGGGCCGGCAGGTGGCCGAAGAGGTCACCTTGATGCCGCTCTTCGAACGACCGGGCATGCGTCTCAGCGGCCTGCTGGGCAGGCCGGGCGTCAGCCGCGGCACCCGCCAGGACCTCGTCACGGTCGTCAACGGCCGTCCGGTCGATAGTCGGACGATGGCCTTCGCTCTCACGGAAAGCTACCATACGCTGATTCCGAAAGGGCGCTATCCTTTGGCGTTCGTCTTCCTCGAGATGGATCCGGCTTGGGTCGACGTGAACGTCCACCCCGCCAAGCGCGAGGTGCGCTTCCGCGACGAGGCCAAGGTCCGTAATTTCCTGATCGAATCCGTGCTCGCGGTCCTGCGCGCCCGCGCCGACGACGGCCTGCCGACCGAGACCGTCCCGGTGATCGCGCCGGCCTCTCCCTTGGCCGTCGACGCCCCGGGCGTCAGCGCGCCGGTCTCCGTCGGAGTCACGCCTCCGGCATACGTGCCGTCCTCAGCGCCGGCGCCGGTCTCGCCGACGCACGCGCCTTCCGTCCGTCTCGGTTGGCGTCTCCTCTCGCGCCTACGCGAAGAGCGGGCGGTCTTCGAGACCCCGACCGGGCTCGCCATCCTGGATCTCGGCGCCGCGCACCAGCGCGTGCTCTACGAATCTATCCTCGCGCAGTTCAGCGCGCAGAAGCCGGTCAGTCAGCCGCTGCTCGTGCCTTTGAGCATCGAACTCGAACCGCTGCCCGCCGCGGTGCTCAAGGAGCGTCTGCCGTTGCTGGCCTCCGCCGGCTTCGACTTCGAGGAATACGGTCGGAACTTCTGGCGCATCCAGGCGCTGCCGGCCTGGCTCGAGCCTGAGCAGGCCTTGGCCTTCGTGCGTGACCTGCTCGCCGAGATGGCGCGCCGCGAAGGCGATTTCGGCCGGCCGTCGCTGGCTTACGACGCCCTCGCCAGACTCGCCGTCAACAAGGCCCGCCGGAAGGGCGACAACCTCTCGGACGCCGAACTGACGGAGCTCGTGCAGGCCTTGTTCCGCACCGCCCAGCCGGGCACCTGCCCGCGGGGTCGCCGGACCTATGTCGAGTGGACGGACGCCGACCTGACCCGCCGCTTCGGCTGATCAGCGGCGGCCCTTATGGCGCTTCGGCGTGGCCGGCTTGCCGGTGCGCAGGGCCTCGATCTGGTCCCGCAGGGTGGCCGCGCGCTCGAACTGGAGCTCGTCCGCCGCCGCGAGCATCTCGGCCTCCATGTCGGCCAGCACGCGCGCGATGTCGCGGTCGTCGGTGCCTTCGGCCACCGCCAGCGCCGCGTCGGCCTCGAGCTCGACCAGGCTTTCCTCGATCTTGCGGCTCGTGCTCTTCGGCGTGATGCCGTGCTTCGTATTGTAGGCTTCCTGGCGCTTGCGGCGGTCGCCGCAGATCGTGAGGGCGCGCGTGAGCGACTTCGTCATCACGTCAGCATAAAGCAGCACCTTGCCTTCGAGGTGACGGGCCGCGCGGCCGGCGGTCTGGATCAGGCTCGTCTCGCTGCGGAGGAAGCCTTCCTTGTCGGCGTCGAGGATGCCCACGAGCGCGACTTCGGGGAGGTCGAGGCCTTCGCGGAGCAGGTTGACCCCGACCAGGACGTCGAAGTGGCCGGCGCGCAGGCGACGGAGGATCTCGACGCGTTCGATCGCGTCGATGTCGGAGTGCAGGTATTCGACCTTCAGGCCGCTGTCCCGCATGAAGTTCGCGAGGTCCTCGGACATCCGCTTCGTCAGCGTCGTCACGAGCGTGCGATAGCCGCGGGCCGCGACGGCCTTGGCTTCGCCGATGATGTCCTCGACCTGGCCGGCGATCGGGCGGACTTCCATGATCGGATCAAGCAGGCCCGTCGGACGGATGACCTGTTCGGCGATGACGGACGAGACCTTGTATTCATGGGGCGCCGGCGTGGCGGAGACGTAGACGACCTGGTCGACGAGCGTGTCGAACTCTTCCGGACGAAGCGGGCGGTTCTCGAGGGCGGAGGGCAGGCGGAAGCCGAATTCGACGAGCCGTTCCTTGCGGGCGCGGTCACCGTGATACATCCCGCCGATCTGGGAGACCGAGACGTGGCTTTCGTCGATGAAGACCAGCTTGTCCTTCGGGAAGAAGTCCAGCAGGCAGTGCGGGCGCTCGCCGGGGCGACGGCCGGACATGTGCATCGAGTAGTTCTCGATGCCCGGGCAGAAACCCGTCTCGCGGAGCATCTCGAGGTCGTGTTCGACGCGCATGCGGATACGCTGGGCCTCCACCAGGCGGTTCGTCTTCTCGAAGTAGGCCACGCGTTCCTCGAGTTCCGCGCGGATGGCGTCGCCGGCGGCCTTCACGCGACCCGGGGCCATGACGTATTGGTTGGCCGGATAGAGGTCGAACTTCTCGAGCTGCTTGCCGGGTTTCACGCTGACCGGGTCGAGTTCGCGGATGGCTTCGAGCGTGTCGCCCCAGAATTCCAGGCGCACGGCGGATTCCATGTACGCCGGCCAGACGTCGATCGTCTCGCCGCGGGCACGGAAGTTGCAGCGCTCCAGGATGGCGTCATTGCGGACGTATTGGTTGGCCACCAGCTTCGCGAGCAGCTCGTCGCGGCGCAGGGTCATGCCCGTCTTCAGCGCGATCATCGCGGCCAGGAAGTCCTCGGGCGAGCCGAGGCCGTAGATGCAGGAGACCGAGGCGATCACGATCACGTCCCGGCGGGAGAGCAGGGCGCTGCTGGCGCTGATGCGCAGGCGCTCGATGTCCTCGTTGATGGCCGAATCCTTCTCGATGAACGTGTCCGTCGCCGGCACGTAGGCTTCGGGCTGGTAGTAGTCGTAATAGCTGACGAAGTATTCGACCGCGTTCTCGGGGAAGAAGTTCTTGAACTCAGAGTAGAGCTGGGCGGCCAGCGTCTTGTTGTGCGAGATGATGAGCGCCGGGCGCTGCTGCTGGGCGATCAGGTTCGCCATCGTGAACGTCTTGCCCGAGCCCGTCACGCCGAGGAGCGTCTGCCGGCCGTTGCCGGCGCGGAGGGAGGCGTCGAGCGCGGCGATCGCGGTCGGCTGGTCGCCCATCGGGCGATAGTCGGATTTCAGGCGGAATTCCATCTCAGCCCAGGCGCCCGCGGGCGAGCCACCGCGGGTCGACCTCGGAGAGGTCCTGCACGATGCGGTGGGCGCCGACGGGCGCCAGCTGTTCGCGGGTGTTGGTCGTCGCGAGGGCGATCGTGATGAAGCCGCCGGACAGGCCGGCCTGCAGGCCCGAGAACGAATCTTCGAAGACGAAGGACGTCGCCGGGTCGCCGCCGCCGAGGGCGCAGGCCTTCAGGAAGACCTCCGGGTCGGGCTTGCCCTTCGTGACGTCCTCGCTGGCGACCGCGCCGGCGAAGAAGGCGCCGATGCCGAAGAGCTCGAAGGACAGCGCGAGGTTCTCCTTGTGCGTCGAAGTACCGATGACGCACGGGATGCCGAGGTCCTGGAGGGCGCCGCAGAGCTCGCGGACTCCGGGCAGCAGGCGGACATGTCCGGTGCGGGCGATGTCGCGGTAGAGGGCTTCCTTGCGGTTGGAGAGCCGCTTCACCTCGGCGGGGTCGCGCGTCCAGTGCAGGATGTCCGGGATGATCAGCTCGTTGCGCTTGCCGAAGCCGCGCTTGAAGTGGTCGGCCGGGAGCGGGAGGTTTTCCTCCTTGGCCAAGGCTTCCCAAGAACGTTCATGGGCGACGGAGGAGTCGATGACGACTCCGTCCCAGTCGAAGACGGCGACGGTACGGGGCATGGTTCAGTGTTTGTCCCAAGGCAGCGTGACCTTGATCGGGCGATGCTCCCAGACGTCGAAAGGTTCGAAGATCTGGCCGGGGGCGAGGATGCCGTTCGGGTCCAGGGCCTGCTTGATCGCGCGCATCGCGGCGATCTCCTCCGGCGTATGTTGCAGGGAAAGGAAGGGGGACTTGGCGAGGCCGATGCCGTGCTCGCCCGTGATCGCGCCACCGAGCTCGACGACCTTCTCCATCACCTCGCGGATGGCCTGTTCGGCCTTGCGGCAGTGCTCCGGATTGAACCGGTCATACATGATGTGCACGTGGAAGTTGCCGTCGGCGGCGTGGCCGAAGGTCGGGGTCGCCAGGCCGAAGCGGTCGCGGACCGCGCGGGTGAAGCGGAGCAGGGCGACATAGCTGCGGATCGGCACGACGACGTCCTCGTTCAGCTTGGCGTCGCCGAGGGCGAACATCGCCTGCGAGCAGGTGCGCCGGAGTTCCCAGAGGGCTTCGGCTGCCGCGGGGTCTTCGGGGGCGCGGAAGGCGACCGCGTGACGCTTCGCCCAGGCGACCACTTTGACGGCGTCGTCGGCGAGGGCGGCGGGATGGCCGTCGATCTCGACGAGCAGGGCGGCGTGCGTCTCGGCGGAGCCGCCCAGTTCCGTATCGGTGAAGACGCGCTTGCCGCGACGCTTCTCGGTCGCGGCGACCGTCTGGACGTCGAGGAACTCGAGCACCGACGGATTCACGCGCAGGGAGATCAGGTCGATGGCGGCCTCGAGCGCCGCTTCGTCGGTGCGGAAGGCCAGCAGGAACGTCCGGCGGGCGGCGGGCAGGGCGGAGAGTTTCAGCGTGGCTTTGGTGATCACGCCCAGCGTGCCTTCGGAGCCGATCCACAGGTCGCGCAGGTTGAGGCCGCTGACGAACTTGCGGAGCGGGGCGCCCCAGCGGACTTTCTCGCCGGTGGGCAGGAAGCCTTCGAGGGCGTAGACGTGGTCGCGGACCACGCCGTATTTGGCGGCGCGCAGGCCGCCGGCGTTGGTGGCGATGTTGCCGCCGATGCTGCAGTGCTTCACCGACGAAGGATCGGGCGGGAAAAAGAGCCCGTGCGGGGCGGCGCGGTCGTTGATGTGCGCGGTGATCGCGCCCGGCTGGACGGTCGCCATCGCCGACACCGGATCGATCTCGATCTGGTCCCAATGGTCGAGGTGGATGACCCAGCCGCCCTTGATCGGGGCGCAGGCGCCGGTCGTGCCGGTGCCCCGGCCGCGGACCGTGACGGGCACGCGGTGTGCGTTGGCCAGCTTCAGCGTGGCGCCGATGTCGTCTTCCGTCGCCGGGCGGATGACCGCCTCGGGCATGAAAGACAGGCGCATGTTGTCGAACGATGCCGCGAAGCAGGACGCCTCGTCGGTCCGGACGATTTCCGCGCCGAGTTTCGCCAGGAGGGCCTGGGTGGCGGCGGGATGCGTCTGGGCGGGAAGGCTCACGCCTCCCATCAAGCAGGGTTAGCCCAGTTCGGCAAGCCACGCCGTCGCCTCGGCGTCGGAAGGCATGCGCCAGTCGCCGCGGGGGGACAGGGCCAGCGAGCCCACCTTGGGGCCGTCGGGCATCACGGAACGCTTGAACTGCTGGCTGAAGAAGCGGTTCAGGAACGAGCGCAGCCAGTGGCGGATCTCCGTCTGGTCGTATTTCCCGGCGAACGCGTGCTCGGCTATCCAGAGGACCTTCGAGGGGCGGAAGCCGTTGCGGATGACGTGATACAGGAAGAAGTCGTGGAGTTCGTAGGGTCCGACGAGCATCTCCGTCTGCTGGGCGATCTCGCCGTCGTCGCCGGGCGGGAGCAGTTCGGGGCTGACCGGGGTGGCCACGATGTCCTCGAGGATGGCGCGCTCGGTGCCGACGTGGCGGGCGTGCGCGGCCCAGGCGACGAGGTGCTTCACCAGGGTCTTCGGCACGCCGATGTTCACGTGGTACATCGACATGTGGTCGGCGTTGAACGTGCACCAGCCGAGCGCGGCCTCGGAAAGGTCGCCCGTGCCGACGACGAAACCGTGGCTCTGGTTGGCGACGTCCATCAGGATCTGCGTGCGTTCGCGGGCCTGGGCGTTCTCGAAGGTGACGTCGTGCTTGCCGGCCGGGTGCTGGATGTCGCGCAGGTGGCGTTCGACCGCTTCGCCGATCGGGATCTCGCGGGCGGTGATGCCGAGCGTCTCCATCAGGCGCATCGCGTTGACGCGCGTGCGGGCCGACGTGCCCGGTCCCGGCAAGGTGAGGCCGACGATGCCCTTGCGGTCGAGGCCGAGACGGTTGAAGGCTTCGAGCGTGACGAGCAGGGCGAGGGTGGAGTCGAGTCCGCCCGAGACGCCGATGACGACGTGCTTGAGGCCCGTGTGGCGGAGGCGGCGGGCGAGGCCCGTGGACTGGATCGCGAAGATCTCCTGGCAGTTCTCGTCGCGACGATGCGGGTCCGCCGGGACGAACGGGTGCTGCGTGAAACGGCGGCGGAGCTTCGGGGTCTGGCCGGTCGGGACGCCGAGGGTGAAGCCGACGACGCGCGGTCGGACGGCGACGGGGGCGCCGAAGAAGGTGCTGTTGCGGCGGCGCTCGGCCGCGAGACGGTCGAGGTCGATCTGCGAGACGATCAGGGCGAGGTCGAAGCGGAAGCGTTCGGATTCGCCGAGCACGACGCCGTTCTCGGCGATGAGGCCATGGCCGCTGTAGACGATGTCGGTGCTCGATTCGCCGGCGCCGGCGGCGGCGTAGACGTAGGCGGCGAGGCAGCGGGCGGACTGGGCCTTCACCAGGTCGCGGCGGTAGGCGGCCTTGGTGAGGAGTTCGTCGCTGGCCGAAAGGTTGCAGAGCAGGGTGGCGCCGGCGAGGGCCAGCGGGCCGCTCGGGGGCTCGACGGCCCAGAGGTCTTCGCAGATCTCGATGCCGAGCACGCAGTCCGGCATGTCGGTCGCCTGGAAGAGGAGATCGGTGCCGAAGGGGACCTTCTGGCCCAGGAGTTCGATCTCGGCGACCGGGGCGACCCGGGCGGAGGCGAACCACCGCTGCTCGTAGAATTCCCCGGTGTTGGGGAGGTGGGTCTTCGGGACGACGCCAAGGACTTTCCCGCGGGAGAGCGCCACGGCCACGTTGAAGAGGCGCCCGCTGACCTCCAGAGGGGCTCCGACGAGGGCGGTCAGGCCGAGCTTCGCGGTGGCCTCGCAAACCTGCCCTAGGGCCTTCAGGGCGCCGTTCAGGAGGGTCCGCTGGCCGAACAGGTCCCCGCAGCTGTAGCCGGTCAGGCAAAGTTCGGGCAGGACGACGATTTCCACCCCCTCTTGGGCGGCTTTTTCGAGGGCCTGGATGATCAGGACGGCGTTGGCCGCAGGGTCCCCCAGGCGGAGGGCCGGCGAGGCGGCCGCCACGGTCACAAAACCGTTCTGGTGGATGCGGTTGGACATCAAAGGACTGGTATCCGTCATGTTCACCGTTGACCGATGGGGAGGCAACCCGAAAGGTCTGCCCAACCCTGTCAAAGGGGGTCCTATGTCCGCTCAGCCGCCCAAAGAAGTCCGTATCTTTTCGCCTGCCACCGTGGCCAACGTGGCCTGCGGTTTCGACGTGCTCGGCTTCTGCATCGACGCCCCCGGCGACGAGATCGTGGCCCGCTTCTCGTCCACTCCCGGCCTCCGCATCACCAAGATCACCGGCGACGACGGACGGCTGCCCCTCGATTCCAAGAAGAACACCGCCGGCGTCTCCGCCCACGCGTTGCTCCGTCACCTCGGCAAGAGCGACCTCGGCATCGAGATGGAGATCCACAAGAAGATGCCCTTCGGGAGCGGCCTCGGCTCCAGCGCCGCGAGCGCCGTCGGCGGCGCCTTCGTGGTCAACCGTCTCCTCGGCGAGCCGCTGACGCGTCGTCAGCTCCTGCCTTTCGTGGTCGCCGGCGAAGCCGCGGCCGATGGCGCCTGGCATGCCGACAACGTCGGCCCGTGCCTCCTCGGCGGCATCACCCTCATCCGTTCCAACGCCGAGCTCGATGTCATGGACGTGCCGATCCCGGACCGCCTGTGGGCCGCGGTCGTGCATCCTGACATCGTCGTGCTGACCAAGGTCGCCCGCGAGATCATGCCCCGCCAGATCCAGCTCGAGACCTCCACGCAGCAGAGCGGCAACCTCGGCGGCCTGCTGTGCGGCTTCTTCAAGAGCGACTACGCCCTCATCGGCCGCTCGCTCCACGACCTCATCGCCGAGCCGCACCGCCACCGCCTGATCCCCGAGTTCTACCGCGCCAAGGCCGCCGCCATGGCCGCCGGCGCGCTGGGCTTCTCGATCTCCGGGGCCGGCCCCAGCGTGTTCGCGCTGTGCGAAGGCGAAGAGACCGCCCGCAAGGTCGCCGCCGCCGTCGCCGCCGTGTTCTCGTCGGTGCCGATCAAGGCCACGCCTTACGTCTCGCGCATCAATCCCAAGGGTGTCCATGTCCTCTCCGAGTCCTAAGCTGGAATTCGTCTCCACCGCCGACGCCACGTGCCGCGGCTCGCTCCGCGACGTGCTGCTCTCGGCCATGCCGGCCAAGGGCGGCCTCTGGGTGCCGACGCATATCCCGCAGATCGCGCCCGACTTCGTGGAGCGCCATCGCGACGCCTCCTACGCCGACCTCGCCGAGGCCGTCGTGGCCCCGTATTTCGGTGAGGTCCTCGGCCCGGCGGTGCTCCGTCAGCTCTGTCAGGAAGCCTTCAACTTCCCGGTCCCGCTCGTGCGTCCGGAGAAGCTCAAGGGCACCCCGGCCGAACGCATCGCCGTGCTCGAACTCTTCCAAGGACCCTCCGCGGCCTTCAAGGACTTCGCCGTGCGCACGCTCGTGCGGGTCACCGCGCGCGTCCTCGGCGACGAGTTTCCTCAGCTGACCGTCCTCGCCGCGACCTCCGGGGACACCGGCGCCGCCGTGACCGAAGCCTGCGCGGGCGTCTCCGGCGTCCGCGCCGTGGTGCTTTATCCCCGTATCGGCGTCAGCGGCGTACAGGAATCCCAGATCGCCCGGCCCCGGCCCGGTGTGGTCGCCCTTTCCGTCGACGGCACGTTCGACGACTGCCAGGCGATGGTGAAGCGCGCGCTGGCCGACGAGTCCCTGCGTCGCCACCGTCCGCTGCTCACCGCGAATTCCATCAACCCGGTGCGCCTGATCGCGCAGGTTCCGTTCGCCTTCCACGCCAAGCGCCTGCTCGCCCCCGGACGTCGCATGGGCGTCGTGGTGCCCTCCGGCAACCTCGGCAACGTGGGCGCCGTGCAGCTCGCCCGGCGGATGGGGCTGGAAGTCGCCGCGCTCGTCGCCGCGACCAACACCAATTCGCCGCTGCCCGAACTCTTCGCCACCGGCGAGTATCGTCCGCGACGCGCCGTCCCCACGGCCTCCAACGCCATGGACATCGGCGACCCGAACAACCTCAGCCGGCTGCTCGCCTGGCGTGACGGCGGCCCCTCCGTGGAAGCCGTCACCGTGGACGACGTCGCCACGCTCGACGCCATGCGCCGCGTCCGCGATGCCAGCGGTTACGTCCTCTGCCCGCACTCCGCCGTCGGCTGGAAGGCCGCGGAAGACCTCCTGGCCCGTGACGGCGCCAAGCTCGACGACGTCATCGTCTTCGGCACCGCGCACCCCGCCAAGTTCCCCGACGTCCTTCAGCAGGCCTTCGGTGACGCCAACGCCTCCCGCTTCCCCGGCGAGCTGCCGGCGCCGGCTCCCCTCAGGATCGGCAACGACTTCGAGGTCGTCCGCAAGGTCCTCGAATCCGAAGCCGGCTTCGGCCGCTGAGCCGGGCACGAAAAAGCCGCCTGACGGCGGCTGGCTTCGTCGGCTGATCGGCGGGCTTATTCCGTGTCGGACACCGCGAACGTCACGTTCGTGATGTTCGCCTTGGCCAGGATATCGAGGACGTTGATCACGCGTTCATAGCGGGCGTTCTCTTCGGCCTGCACCGTGATGAGCAGCTTGGTCTTGGACTGCTCGGCGGCCTGACCCATCAGCTTCATCTGGTTGTAGAGGTTCTCGAGGAGCTTGTCGCCGGGGGCGCCGACCGGGTCTTCGTTGAGGGTGACTTCGCCGGTCTCGCTGACGCCGATGGTGACCTCGTCGGGCAGTTCGGTCTCCTTGGCGGTCTCGGCGTTGCCGGGGAGGGTCGTCTTGAGCTCGTGCTCCACCTTGACGGCGCCGGCCATGACCATGAAGAAGAGCATGATCACGAAGACCACGTCGATCATCGGGGCGATCTGGAAGCCGGGGGCGGCGTCGGCGGTTTCAGGCTTCTGTTTCATGGATCATTCCTCGTGGTTGAGGCCCGAGAAGGCGATGTTGTCGATGCCCGCTTCGGCGCCCCATTCGAGGGCCTTGGAGACATACTTGGCGTGGCACTCCTTGTCGGCGCGGACCAGCAGGCGGTACTTCTCGTTGGTACCCTTGCGGTCGGCGAGTTCCTTGGCGATGCCTTCCTTGTCGTTCGGGTCGAGTTCGCGGTCGTCGAGCTTGTACTTGGCCTGTCCCGTGGTCTTGTCCCACGAGATGTTGATGAGGCCGGCCGCGGCCTTGTCGTCGCGTTTGACGCCGTTGGCGGCGACCGGGAGCGAGATGTTCTTGTCGACCTTGAGCACCTGCGAGGAGGTGATCGACATGAAGAAGATCAGCAGCACCAGGAGCACGTCGATCATCGGCGCGACCTGGAACTCCGGTTCGCCTTCTCCGCCTCCGCCTCCGCCTGCCATGGTCTTGCTGCTGGTTTAGGGGTGGAAGGGGCTCAGCCTTGGACGTTCGAAGAGGCGCTCCAGTCGGGCTTGGCGGCGTAGATCTCTTCGTCGCCGACCTTGCGGCCTTCGACTTCCTCATAGGGGAACGCACGGAAGAGGCCGGTCACGATCTCGGTGATGTCGTGGATGCCCTTGTTGATGCGGTTGGCCAGGAGGTAGTAGGCGATGAACGCCGGGATCGCAATGAAGAGGCCGGAGGCGGTCGCCACGAGCACTTCGCCGATCGCGCCGGAGAGCTTGGAGGGGTCGCCCACTCCGGAAGTGCCGAGGGTTTCGAACGCGCTCATCATGCCGGTCACGGTGCCGGTGAGGCCGATCATCGGGGTGCAGACCCCGATCACGGAGAGGTAGGAGGAGCGGCCCTTGAGTTCGCCCTGGATGCGGACGATCTCGGAGAGGATGGCCTCTTCGGTCATGGTCTTGCCATCCGGGGTGAAGGCGACGCCCGCGCGCACGACGTCGGCGACCGGGGAGCCGGCGGCCTTGGCGAAGGCGTAGGCGCCGACGTAGTCGCCCTTCTTGAAAAGTTCGCGGAGCTGGGTGACGTGCTCGGCAGGGTACATCTTGCCGGCGCTGGTCTTGATGAAACCATCGACCATGAACCACATCATGGCCACGGAGCAGAGGGTGATCGGGTACATGACCCAGCCGCCTTCGATGAAGAGATCGGCGAGGGTCTTGTGGTGCACGCCGGCGGCGGCCTCCTGGGCGGAGGCGGTGACGGTCAGCAGGCCGAGGAGGGCGGTGCTGAGGAGGGCGGAACGTAGGTTCATCTTCATGATGATGGGGTGTAGGTTGGTATCTAGGTTAGGTTTTGGAAAGGGGCAAGGACTCACTTGTTGCCTTCGACCTTCTCTTCGGCGGCGAGCTTGGGTTTGGCCAGCATGACGCCCTCGGGGAGGGGACCGCCGGCGGCGATCTTCTTCTGGTCGGCTTCCGCCTTGGCGCGCTCTTCGGGGGGCAGCAGCTTCTTGGCTTCTTCGGCCTCCTTGGAGACCGGGAAGGAGACGATGATGTCGTAGAGGTAGCGATTGGAGACCGCTTCGAGTTTCTGGTCGCGGAGAGCGGGGCTGTCCATGCCGCGGAAGGCGCGGGCCGCGCCGAGGAGGGCCTTGGGGATCATCTCCGTCTCGGAGCCGAAGAAGACCGGCACGCGCAGGTAAGTGGACATCGCGGCCTCGTACTTCTTGGCGGCGAGGAGCGAATTGCCCTTCGTGAGGTGCAAGCGGGCCTGGAGCTCGGAACTATCGACTTTCGTGAGCAGCTCGGTGGCTTCGCGGATGACGGCGTCGTGCTCGCCCTTGCGGGCGCGCAACATGAGTCTGGCCAGCTGGATCTGGGTGGCGACTTCGGGTTGCTTGGCGGCTTCCTCCTTCTCGAAGGTCGCCAAGAAGCTGTTCGTGGCGGCGTCGTTCTCGAGACGGTCGAGCGCGTCGAGCTTGATGAGGGAGGCCTTGATCCACCAGGAGCCCGGGACGTTCTTGAGGGGTTCGAAGAACTTCAGCACGGCCTCGGCGTTGTCGAGGGCCTTGGCCGGCTCGCCGCGGTTGACGTTATTCTGGGCCTCCTGGAGGCGGGCGGGCATCGGCCAGACGATCTCGGTGACTTCGGAGAGCTTGCGGGTCAGGACGACTTCGAAGCCGCCTTGGTTGCTGGTGCGGTCGACGGTGCCTTTGACCACGTTGATGACGCCCTTCTTGGCGTCGACGACGGGCTTCGGCGGGATGGAATTATCCAGCTTGAAGGGGTCATTGATCTCCCAGCGTTCGCCCTTGAAGACGAAGGTCTGGGCCGATGCCTTGGGAGCGGCGAGGAGCGCGAAGGCGGCGAGGAGGAGGGCGGGGCGCATGGCGTTCAGAGTCCGAGGAGGTAGGCTTTGGCTTCGACCCCTTCGCGGGTGTCCTTGATGCGTTCCTTTTCGAGCATCTCCTGCAGGAGGCGCTTGGCGCCGTCCTTCTGGTCGAGCTTGGTCGCGAGGATCTTGGCTTCGGCGAAGTAAGATTTCGCGGCCCAGACCTCGTACTTCTTCCAGGTCATGTAGCAGCGTCGATAGTAGGCGACGGCGCGGGCGTAGCCGTCCTTGTCGGTCGCCTGGCGTTCCTCCATGAGGCCGAGCCAGTAGAGGGAGGCGGCGGTCTTCTCGCCGCGCCATTCCTTGGTCTTGGCGATCTCCTCGAACTCTTCCTTGGCTTCCTTGTACTTGGAGAGTTCGGCGAGCGAGCGGGCGCGGGTGAAGCGGAGGTCGAGTTCCTTCGACATCAGGATGTTGTTGTCGATGGCCTCGTTGCACAGGGAGAGGGCCTCGGCGTATTTCTTCTCTCCGAAACGGATGTCGGCCAGGCCGGCGAAGCCGTAGTCGGCGTATTCGGAGGAGCGGGCGAACTCGAGGATGTAGCGGAAGAACTCCTCGGCCTTCTTCAGGTCGCCCTTGGCGAGGAGGCTTTCGCCGACGAGGGCGAGGATGGTCGGGTTGAGTTCCTCGGCCTTGAAGTTGGCGGCGATCTTGGCGAAGTTCGCGGCGGTCTTCTCGGGCTCGCGCGTGAACACGGCGAGCTGGCCGAGGGCGAAGAAACCGCGGGCCTGGGCGACGAGGGAGCTGCGGTTCTCCTCGAGGCGGAGCAGCTTCGTGAGCTCCTTCTCGGCTTCGGCGCTGGTGTAGGCGCCGGGCTCGGGCTTGGCGCCGGCCTTCACGCGCTTGATCTTGCGGGCGAGCTTCTCGGCGAGGAAGACGATGAGCTTCTCGGTGCCTTCCTGTTTCCGGTCGTTGATGGATTCGGCGACGGCGTCGGACAGGATCTTCAGCGCGCGCTTCTTCTGTTCGGCGATGGAGGCCTGGCGCTTGACTTCGACCTTGGCGAGTTCGGCTTCGAGCTCGGCGGAGAGCTTCTTCACGGCCTCCTTGGCGGCGTCGATCTCGGGGCGGGTGACGCCCTGCTTGCGCTCGAGCTGGTCGACGGCCTTGCGGGCGTCGGCGAGCTTGGCGCTGAAATCCTTGCGGACCTTCTCGGCCTGCTGGGCGAACTCGGGCATGTCGCCCATGCGTTCGGTGGAGCGGATGACCTCGTAGAGATAGGTCATCGCCTTCGGGTCGTTGTGATCCCAGTCGAAGATCTCCCTGAACAGGTCGCGCATGCGCTTGTGCTCGCCGCGGCCGGGAAGGAGCTTGCGCAGCTCGCCGAGGACGAACTCGAGGGCTTGGGGATTGGTGCGGGCGCTCTTGGCGGCGGCCTCGTAGGCGTCGATCGCCTTGCCGGTGACGGCTTCCTTCTCCTGCTCGAGCTTGTCCTTGATCGCGGCGAACTTCGCGCGGTCAGGAGTCTTGAGGTTGACGCGCAGGTCGATGTCGGCGGCCTTGACCTTCTTGTCGAGCTCGTCGGCCATGCGGATGTGGGCGTCGCCGATCAGCGTGTAGACCTCCGGGGTCTGGGCGATGACTTCGTCGGTGCGGTCCTTGGCGTAGTCCTTCAGCCAGTCTTCGCAGAGCTTGATGGTGCCCGCGATGTCGGGCGGATTGACGCCGAACCTGACGATGGCCTGGCGGTAGCGGACGTCGGGGATGAACTGGCCTTTCGGGTATTCCTGTTCGTATTTGTCGAAGTCGACCTTGGTCTCCTTGTACTTGCCCTGGAAGAAGGAGCAGAGCGCGTTCATGTACAGCACCTGCTGGCGGACGGACGAGCGCTCGTACTTCTTGAGGAAGGCTTCGAAGGCCTTCTGCGCGGGCGCCCAGTCGACCTGGGAGAACAGGCAGGCGGCGATGCGGAAATCGATCTCTTCGGCGATCTCCGGGGTGAGGTTCGTCACGTTGGCCTGCACCCACTTGTAGTGCTCGATGGCTTCGGGGAACTCTTCGCGCTCCTGGGAGATGTCGCCGAGGATGAGGGCGATGGACGAGACCATCTCGTCCTTGGGGAACTTCTGGATGAACTCCTTGCACTTCGCCTGGGCCTCGTTGTTGCGGCCGATGCGGCGCAACGCGACGATGTGGTAATAGTAGGCGCCGGCGATGCGGCTGAACTCCGGGCTGTTCTCGAAGATGTCGAGGAAGGCGACGTGGGCCTCCCAAGGGCGCTTCAGTTCGAGCAGGCAGAGGCCGATGCGGTAGGAGATGAAGGCGTCGTAGTCCTTGTTGGCCTTGAATTCGGCTTCGATCTTCCTGAACTGGTCGAGGTCGAGCTGCGCGCGGCGGATGGCGTCGGCCTGCTCGGCGTTCGGCTTCGGGGCGGCCTTGGTCATGCCTTCGACCTCGGCGGTCTTGGCCTCGATCGCCTTCGCGAAGGAGCGGGTGAGGTTCACGCGGCGCAGCGTGCCTTGGTAGTTGTTGAGGGCCTGGCGGTAGTATTCTCCGCGGAAGGCCTCGTCGGCCGCGGACTCGGCGGCGGCGAAGCGGGCGTCGCCGATCTCGAGGCGCTGGAAATTGGAGCGGACCACTTCGACGGGGGAGCCGTTGCTGCGGGCGTCGATCTCGTTCTTCAACTGGGTGGCCTCCTTGGCCAGTCCCAGCTTGGTGTACATCTCGACCAGCTTGTAGGCGGCTTCGCGGCGCTCCGGCGTGTTGATGCCTTCGGCGGTGGCCTGCTTCAGGAGGCTGATGGCCTGGGAATAGGCGGCCTTCTTGAGGTCGTCGGTCGAGTTCTTGGCGCGGTCGACCACGATCTGGGCCGACAGCGTGAAGGCGTTGACGCGCTCCTCCGGGCGGGCGAGCGTGTTGGTGCGGAGCTTCTCGAGGCGGGCGAGGGCCTGGTCCCACTTCCCTTGCTTGGAGAAGGCTTCGATGAGCAGGAGCTCGGCCGTCCCGCGACGGTTGTCGTTGTCGAAGAAGTCTTCGGTGCCCTTGGGATACTTGTCCAGGAAGCCGGTGAGTTCAGCCTGGGCCTTCGGCCAGTCCTTCATGAAGAAGAGGCAGGTGGCCTTGCGGAAGGATAGGACCGCCTTCATGCTGGCGGCGACGTCCCCGGCCTTTTCCTCGAGCTCCTCGAAGAGGGCGAGGGCCTCCTTGTATTTCTTTTCGTCAAAGGCCTTGTCGGCGGCCTTGTAGAGGACGTTCAGGGGGTCTTCCTGTTTTTCCGCGGCCGGCAGGGGCTTGTTCTGAGCGCGAAGGACGCCGGTGACCGGGGTCACGGCGAGGAGGACGGCGAGCAGGGCGGCCTTGGCCAGTTGGTAGGTGCGGGACTCTTGGATAAGCATCGGGTGAGGGGAGCTCATGGCTCCGCGTCGGGGGTGCGAAGGAATAGCCTAAGCGGCCGAGGGATGCCAAGCAATAAGCCCCCTTCCGGGGGCAAATAACAGGGCCCGCCGGGGGTGGCTGTGAATAACTCAGGCCCCTGGACGTAGGCCCGTCGCCAAGATCGTCTCAAAGCCGGGCTCTTTGGATTCCCTGGCCACCACGCGGACCTCGGACTGGGCGAACCCGGCTTCCTCGATCCAATCATGGAGTTCGTTCTCTTTGAAACCCAGCCAGCGGTCGGCGTACAGCTCGCGGGCCTTTTCGAAGCGATGGGCGCGTAGGTCGAGGAGGATCAGCCGGCCGCCCGGCTTGAGGATGCGGAAGGCTTCGGCGAGCGCCTGACGGGGGTTCTCGGCGTGGTGCAGGGCCTGGCTCAGCAAAGCGAGGTCGATGCTCCGGTCAGGCAGGGGGACTTTCTCGATGTTACCGAGGACGTAGGTCAGGTTGCGCAGCTGCTCTTTCTTGGCCAAGGCCCGTCCGACTTGGACCATGCGCGGCGAACTGTCCACGCAGTGGACGCTTTCGGCCTGGCGGGCGAGGAGGCGGGAGAGGGTGCCGTCGCCGGCCCCGAGGTCGGCGATCCGGACCTTGGGCGTGAGCAGGAAGAGCATCTGCCCGATGGCTTCCCAGGATCGTCCCGGGCAGTAGTTCCGTCCCAGCCGGTCGGCCACGAGGTTGAAGTGCTGTTCGGCCTTCTGGCGGCGCTTCTCCACGATGCGTTGCCAGGCGCGCTGGTCGGCCGCGGCCTTGGGTTCGCGGGCGCTGGCGGCCAGGGCGGCTTCGACGACGCCGCTGACGCCGGCCGGGAGGTCGCGGGCCACGGCATAGAAGGATTTCTTGCCGTCACGTCGGTCGACCACGAGGCCGCCTTTCCGGAGCAGGGCCAGGTGGGTGGAGATGCGGGACTGCGGGAGCCCGAGGATCTCCTGCAGCTCGCCCACGGCCAGTTCGCCCCGGTGCAGCAGGTGGAGCATGCGGGAGCGCGTGGGGTCGGCCAGCAGGCGCAGGGATTCCCAAGGGTCGGGCATGAGGGCAGGATGGGCGGCCGGCGCGGGCTTGTCAAAAGAGGAAGCCCCGTCACCGGGGCTTCGTCGGGAGGGAACGGCGGTCCGCTCAGCGCTTGTCGACCCAGCGGCCGATCTTCACGACGGTCCAGCTCTCGGCCTTGCCGTTGATGTTGGTCGTGAACGTCTCACCGGCCTTGTGGTTGAGGAACTGCTTCGCGAGCGGCGAGATGTAGGAGAGGATGTTCTTCTCCGGCTCGCCGTCCCAGGCGCCGAGGATGTCGTAGGCGAACTCCGTCTGGTCGGAACCGCGGCGGAGGACGATGCTCGAGCCGACGCTGATGGCGTCGTTCTTGGCTTCGGAGAAGTCGGTCACGCGGGCCTTCTTGAGCAGCGCGTCGAGCTCGGCGCGACGGGCGGCGAGGGTGTCATGGTCCTGTCGGGCCATCTTGTATTCGGAATTTTCCTTCAGGTCGCCGTGCTCCTTGGCGATCTGGATGGCTTCCTTGACCGCGGGGAGGCGCACCTTGACGATGTCCTCGAGCTCGCGCTCCTTTACTTCCTTCGAGGCCTTGGAGACGAGGAGTTCCTTCTCCTCGGCTTCGGAGCCGGAGTGCTTGGACTTGGCGAGGCGCTGGACGTGCGGCTCGATCTTGGCGAGACGGGAGAGGAGGGCCTTCTTCGTCATCTCGTCGAAGCCCTGGCTGCTCATCATCGTGCGGGTGAGGTCGAAGATCGTCTCGCTGTCGGCCTTCTTGCCTTCGGCCGGCGTGAGGATGTTCGCGATCAGCTCCTTGTCCTTGATGAGCTCGTTGGCCAGCGGGATGCGGGCGGTCGAATTGGATTCGAGCGACTCGGTGTCGATCGACGAGAGGATGGCGCCGAGGAGGGCGGGGTTGATGAGACGGCCGACGATCGCGGCGTACTTCTTGGAGTCGCGGTTCTTGATGATCCAGATGATCACCGGGGCGCGGAGTTCGCGGGTCTCGAGCCACTGGGCGAAGCGCGTGGCGACGGCCTCGGCGAGGTCCTGGTCGCAGAGGTAGGCGATGGATTCGGAGACGAGCTTGGCGGAGCCGCTCTTGGTGCCGCCGATGTCGCGGTTGCGGAGGAGGTCGAAGGCGCGGTCGGCCCAGCGGTCGCCGTGGTGGGCGCGCACGAGGTCCAGCAGGCTGCGGATCTTCTCGGTGGTGTGCGGGATGTTGAGGGCGACGAAGGCGAGGTCGCTTTCGCTGCAGAGGGCGATGATCTCGGAGGCCGTCGGGCTGACGGTCTCGACGTTCTCGACGGCGGAGCGGAAGAACTTGTCGCGGTTCCAGATGCCGCCGAGGATGGCGGGCAGGTTGTCGCGCTTGCGCGCGGTCTCGAGCTTCTTGATCTCCTTGAGGAGGTCGGCGGATACTTTGTCGAGGTTGGCGACGGTGGCGGCCGAACGGGTCTCGGCGGCGGCGGCGCCGGCGAGTTCTTCGAGGAGCATCAGCTTACGCTCGAAGTTCGGGGCGCTTTCGTACTGCGCGAAGAGGTCTTCGCCGAGGTCCTTCGGGGCTTCGAGGAGGGCGTAGAGGCCGCCTTTGCGCTCGGGGACAAGGATGGCGCGGTCCTTGCGGACGGCGGCGCGACCCTTGGTCCACCAGGCCTTGAAGGCGGCGGCGCGGTCCTTGCCGGCGGGGAGGGAGGCGAAATGGACGCGGTCGAGGTTGGCTTCGAGGGCGTAGGAAGTGCATTCACCGGTCGGGTACTCGGCCAGGAGGGCCTTGACCACCCCAGCCGGGTCGTTGGCGACGAGGTTGGCGACCTCCGCCTTGGTGGCGTCGGCGTAGGCCTTGGCGACCAGGCCGTTGGGGTTGATGAACTCGATCTTGCCGAGGAAGAAGGCGGCATCCATGGCGTGAGCCTTCTTGTTCTGCTCAGGAAAATCGATGACCAGGCGCTTCGTCGCTTCGTCGTAGGAACGGATGACGCCGATGCCCCAGGCTTGGTGGAGGCAGAAGGCCGGCTGACCCGTGGCCACCAGGTCGATGGCGGCCTGGAGGGAGTTCATTTTACCACCTTGTGGGGTCAGGGCCTTGTTGCTCATTGCAAAAGTGGGTTTTGGGGATAACAATTCTCACTTGCAAGCAGGAAGGCGGGGGTTTCGGGCTCCTGAGCCTCCGAGTCCGCTGCTCCTGCCCCTCCCATGGCCTTTAAGCCCGAAAAACCCTCAATCCACGGCGAAACGCCGGACACCCTCGGTGAGCGCCTGGTCGCGGCCGGTCACCCGCGCTACCGGGCCGGTCAGGTTTTCGAGTGGCTCTACCCCCGCCGGGCTGAAACTCCGGAGGCCATGACCAATCTCCCGGCCGCTCTCCGGGCCTGGCTGGTCGAGCAGTATGATTTCGAGGCCACGGCCCTGGTCCAACGGAAGGCTTCCTCCGACGTCACCCAGAAGATCCTCCAACGCCTCCGCGACGGCTCCCTGATCGAGACGGTCATCATCCGCGCCCCGATGGAGGGGGTCGGTCAGGAGAAGTCCCGCCGGACCATCTGCATCTCCACCCAGGTGGGCTGCGCCTATGGCTGCAAGTTCTGCGCCTCGGGACTGGAAGGCTGGAAGCGCGACCTCTCGGTGGGGGAGATCGTCTCCCAGCTCGTCCAGGTCTGCCGGATCGAAGACAAGGCCGACCCCGCCCGCGCCGCCGAAGGGCTGGCCTCTTTCGACAACATCGTGGTCATGGGCATGGGCGAGCCTTTGGCCAACTACGACAACCTCCTCGCCGCCCTGCGTATCGTCAACGCCCCCTGGGGTTTCGGCTTCGGCGCCCGCCGGGTGACGATCTCCACCTCCGGCGTGGTGCCCAAGATCCTCAAGCTCGCCGAGGAGCCGCTGGGCTTCCGCCTCGCGATCAGCCTCCACGGCGCGACCAACGAGGTCCGCGACCAGATCATGCCGGTGAACAAGAAGTTCCCGCTCGAGGAGCTGATCCCCGCGGCCAAGGCCTTCGCCCGCAGACACGGACGCATGCTGACGCTCGAGTTCATCCTGATCGAGGACATCAACGACTCGCTCGAGCAGGCCAGGAAACTCGCCGTCATCGCCCGCGAACTCCACGCGCACGTCAACCTGATCCCGTATAACAAGGTCGAAGGCCTGCCGTGGGTACGCCCTTCCCTCACGCGTCAGGACCGCTTCGTGAAGGAACTCCGCGCGCTCGGCGTCACGGCCACGCTGCGCCGCGAGAAGGGTCATGACATCGATGCCGCCTGCGGCCAGCTGCGCCTGCAGAAGGAGAAGGAATTGCGCCTCGATCCGCCGCCCGCCGCCGCCTAAGCGGTGAGCGCGGCCGCGAAGGCCCTGCGGTCCGGCGCCTTGAAGAAAGCCGTTCCGGCCACGAAGGTGTCGGCGCCGGCTTCGCGGCAGAGGCGCCCGGTCTCGACGTTGATGCCGCCGTCCACCTCGAGCCGGAAATTCGCGCCGCGCTTCGCGCGCTCGGCGGCGATGAAGCGGATGCTGTCCAGGACCGAGGGCATGAAGGACTGGCCGCCGAACCCCGGGAAGACGGTCATGCAGAGCACGAGGTCGACGTCTCCGAGATAGGGCAGCACGCGCCGCGGATCGGCGTCGGGGTTCATCGCGATGCCGGCGGTGAGTCCGGCGGCCTTGATCGCGGCGAGGGTCTTGGGGACGTCATGGTCGGCCTCGACGTGCACGGTGAGGCGTTCGGCGCCGGCCTTGGCGAAAGCGGCCACGTAACGGTCGGGATGGCTGAGCATCAGGTGCACGTCGAAGTGCAGCTTCGTCAGCGGGCGGAGGTCGGCGACGACCTGCGGGCCGAAACTGATGTTGGGCACGAAATGCCCGTCCATGATGTCGACGTGCAGCCAGCCGAGTCCGGCCGCTTCGACGGCGCGGACGCCTTGAGCGAAGGCGCCGTGGTCGGCGGCGAGCAGGGACGGTGCGACGACGGCCGGGTTCATGTCACCAGGCCGTGGTGGCGGCTTGCCGGATCTGCGACGCGATGTCGGCGAAGAGCGTCGGCGCGACGCTGAGCTCCTCGGCCACGGGGTCGCCGGCGTTCTGCAGCGTGGTGGTGGCGCGGAAGACGCGGTCCTTGAAGAGGGCGCGCGTCCCGCCCTGGACGGTCAGCGTGGCCCGGACCTCGAAGGTCACGCGGAAGCTGCTGAAGGCGAAGGCGTCGCCGGGCTTGGTGGTGAAGCCGTCGCGGCGGTATTCCGTCACTTCGGTCGCCAGCACGGCGTCGCCGGCGCCGAGGCGTACGCGCGGGTCGCCCGCGAACGCGTCGTTCAGTTTGCCGTGGAGGACGGCGTGCGTGCCGGTGCGGGAAGTGGCGTTGCGGACGGGGGCGATCTCCAGCGAGCGGAAAGCGGGCTTAGGGCCGCCGGCCTGATAGGCGGAACATCCGGCGAGCAGCAGGGCCGCGCCGAGCGGCAGCCAGGTCCTCATCGGTTCGCGGGGCCGACGGGGGCCTTGGTGCCTTCGTTCTTGAAGCCGAGGGAGTCGAGGTCTTCCCCGACGACCTGCGGCTTGGCTTCCGTCACGGCGCGCGGCCGGGGCATGGTGCCGAGGAGCCGGTCGGCGAGGGTCTTCGGCGGGGTGGGGTCCTTCTCGATGGCGGCGAGCAGCGTCTCCGCTTCCTTGGCGGCGGCGGATTCCGGCGCGATGTTGCGGCAGGCGTTGGCCATCAGCTTCGCGGCTTCCGGGTTGTTCCGGTTGAAGAAGTAGAAGCGGGCGAGGCCTAGGCGGGCGCGGGCGGCGCGGTCCCGGAGGATGGCGATCTGTTCGATGGCGACCTTGGCCCGCGGGTCGTTCGGGAACTGGTCCGCCAGCGTCCGCCAGTGGTCGGCGGCTTCGATCGTCGTGGCCTGGTCCCAGGCGGGCCCGAGGGATTCCTCCGCGCGGAGCGTCGCCAGCCGTTCGAGGGCTTCCGGCGCGAACTTCGAGGTCGGGTAATCGCTGACGAGCCGCTCGAGGGCTTCGTTCGTCTTCGTCGGCAGGTCTCGCTCCATGCCGAGCCGAGCGATGCGGATCAGGCACTCGTCCGCTTTCGGGCCGTTGGGCGCCAGGCGAATCGTCTTTTCCCAGGCTCCGATGGCGCTGTCGCGGTCGCTGAACCAGGGGAACCAGCCTCCGAGACGACGACGTTCGCCTTCGGCCAGGCGGTTCGCGATCTCGAACTGCAGGTCGACCGCGCCGGCGAAGCCCGGGAAGCCGGAATGGCGGGCGAAGATATCGTCGATGATGTTCGTGGCTTTCTCGAATTCGCCGCGCGAGACGAAGATGCGGGCGCGGGCGAGCAGGGCGATGGCCTCGGCTTCGGCGCCGGCGTTGGCTTCGCCGATGATCTCCCATTCCTTGAGCGCCCCGCCCACGTCGCCGGCGTCGAGGCGTCCGGAGGCGTGGTCCATGGCGAGCAGGAGGACGGGGAGCCGTGAAGGCGGGCTGACGTCGGCGGGGGTGCCGGGCTTCACCTGCCAGGCTCCGTCCACCCGGACGAATTCCGCGTGAGCATGGGCGCCGAGCAGGAGCGCCGCGGCGAGGAAGTGTTTAGCGAGAAGGTTCATGCCAGCGAAGGAGGGTCGCGCCCCAGGTCAGGCCGGCGCCGAAGGCGACGATCAGGATGAGGTCGCCGTGCTTGATCTTGCCGTCTTGCCAGGCTTCTTCAAGCGCGAGAGGAATGGAGGCCGCGGAGGTGTTGCCGTAACGGCTCAGATTGGAGGGAAAGCGCTCCATGCCGACGTTGAGCTGGCTGGCGACGGCCTCGAGGATGCGGATATTCGCCTGGTGCGGGATGAACCAAGCGACTTCCGATGAGGTCACGCCGCACTGTGCGAGGACTCTTTCACAGGACTCGGCCATCACGCGGACGGCGTGGCGGAAGACTTCCTTGCCGTTCATGCGGAGGTAGTGACGACCCTCGCGGAGCGAATCGGCCGTGGCGGGAGCGGCGGAGCCGCCGGCCGCGCAATGCAGGAGTTCGGCGTTGTTGCCGTCGGCGCCGAGCAGGTTGCCGAGCAGGCCGACGTTCTTCTCCGCGGTGGTCTCGAGGAGGGCCGCGCCGGCGCCGTCGCCGAAGAGGACGCAGGTGGTGCGGTCCGACCAATCCACGACGCTGGACAGCTTCTCGGCCCCGACGACGAGGGCGCGACGGTAGGCGCCGGAGCGCATCATGTCCTTGGCGACCTGCAGGGCGTAGACGAAGCCGGAGCAGGCGGCGGAGACGTCGAAGCAGGGGATGTCGCGGCGTAGGCCGAGCTTGGCCTGCAGGAGGCACGCGGTGGAGGGGAAGGGGACGTCCGGCGTCATCGTCGCGACGATGAGCAGGTCGACGTCGGCCGGTGTCAGGCCGGCACGCCGCAAGGCTTGGGCGGCGGCCTGGGCGCCGAGGTCCGAAGGATTCTCTCCCGGGGCGGCGATGCGACGTTCGCTGATGCCGGAGCGGGTCTGGATCCACTCGTCCGAGGTATCCACCATCTTGGAGAGCTCGGCGTTCGTGAGCTTGCGTTCCGGCGTGCGGACCCCGATGGCCCGAATGAAGACTGATAACTCAGCGCTGCTCATCGATGCGTGAGAAAAGACCCCTTGGGCGGGGAAGGGAACACTAAAACCTCAGGCCTCCTCGGGGGTGGCGGCGACCACGGCGTTCGCTTCCGCCAGCGCGGCCAGCATGCGATGGCCGGCGCCATGGCCGAGGGCTTCGAGCCCCAGCCGGATGGCGCTGGCGATGCCTTGCCGGTTGCTGGACCCGTGGGCCTTCATGACCAGGCCGGTCAATCCCAGCAAAGGGGCTCCGCCGTAACGCTCCGGCTTCAGTTTGCCTTTGAGGTCGCGCAGCAAAGGGAACATGGCGATGCCGCCGGCCAGGTAGACCGGGTTGCTCTTCACCTTGCTGCCGACCATGTCGCGGACCATGTAGACCAGGCCTTCGAGCGTCTTGAGGATGATGTTGCCCGTGAAGCCGTCGGTGACGACCACGTCACAGGCGTCGCCGAAGACGTCGAAGCCCTCCACAGGACCGACGTAATGGATCCGGTCGCCCATGGCCTTGAGCAGGGTGTGCGTGCGGTTGATGCGCGGACCTCCTTTGCCTTCTTCGGTGCCGACGGTGAGCAGGCCGACGCGTGGGCGTTCGATGCCGAGGGCGCTCTGGGCGTAGATCGAGCCGAGGACGGCGTTATGCAGCAGCTGGGCCGGCGTGGCTTCGGGGTTCGCCCCGACGTCCAGCATGATGAAGTGTCCTTCGCGTCGCGGCATGATGGCCGCGAGGGCGGGACGTTCGGCGCCCTCCATGGGGCGTACCTTGATGGTGCCTGCCGCCACGAGGGCCTTGGTGTTGCCGGTGGAGACGACGGCGTCGACTTCGCCGGCCTTGAGCATCTCGAGGGCGACGACCATCGAGGAATCGCGCTTAGACTTGAGCACGGCCATGGGCGCGTCGTCGGATGCCACGATGCTGGCGGCCTGACGGAACGAGACGCGGGAATTCTTCAGCGCCCGATGGTCCGAGGCGAGCATGCGGAGGTTGTCTTCGTGGCCGACGAGGACCAAGGTGTCATCGGGGCCGATGATCCCGTCCTTGAAGGCGAGAGCGGCGGCGGCCACGGCTTCCGAAGGCCCCATGTCGCCTCCCATGCAATCCAGGGCGATACGGTGGCCTTTCTTCGGAGTGGCTTCGGTCATGAGATCGGGCTGAGCCCGGGGGAGCTTAGGCTCCGGTGTCCAGGACCTGGCGACCGCGATACTTACCCGTGGTCGGGTCGACGCGGTGGGAGCGACGAAGGGCGCCGGATTCGGCATCCTTGACGAGTTTCGGGGCGCGGAACTGGTTGGCGCCACGACGGAGTCGGCTGCGGCGTTTGGACTGTTTACGTTTCGGGTTGGCCATGGTTCTACGCTTGGATGAGGGTCGGTTCTACCCCTCCCGCCCCCTCGGTCAAGCCCCCTTTCCATTCCCTTGCGATTGTGGGCAAGTTCGGTTGGCTGGGGCGATGCCTGGCCATCCTGCCCTCTTTCTGGACCGCGACGGTAACCTGATCCGCGACCACCACCACACCTGCCGGGAAGAGCAGATCGAGCTCATTCCGGGCGTCAAACCGGCTTTGGAAGCCTGTCTGCAGGCCGGCTTCCGTCTCTTCATCCTGACCAACCAGAGCGGAATCAACCGCGGGATCTTCACTTGGGACCAATACCACGCCTGCAACCGCCGCATGCTCGAACTGCTCGCCCTGCCGGCGCCGGGGATCCTGGAGATCAAGGCCGCTCCGGAACGTCCCGACGAGCCATCCCTCTATCGCAAACCCAGCCCACGTTTCATCCTCGAGAAGATCGCGGAGCACGGGCTGGACCCCGCACGCTGCTGGATGACCGGTGACCGGGTCACGGATTGGGAAGCCGGGCTCAATGCCGGCATCCGTTCCTGCGCGATGCGCAGCGGCGCGGCCAAGCCGGAAGAGCTCGTGCAGGCCGCGGCCCGCGGTTTCGCGGTGCACGACGACTTTCCGGCGTTCGTCCGCGCGGAACTGAAGCTGGCGTTCTAAGCCAACAAAAAGGACGAACCCGAGGGTTCGTCCTTTGATCGCCTGGGCGGGAAGGTCAGGCCTTGGGCTTTTCCTTTTCGCAGGGGCACTTGCCGTCCTTCTTCTCTTCGCCCGCGACAGCCTTCGGCTTTTCCTTTTCGCAAGGGCACTTGTCGTCCTTCTTTTCTTCAGCGACGACGGAGGCCTTGGGCTTTTCCTTTTCGCAGGGGCACTTGCCGTCCTTCTTCTCTTCGGCGCTGACGAAGGAAGCGGTGACGGCGAGGAGGCCGACGGTGAGAGCGAGGAACTTGAGGAACTTGGTGTTCATGGTATGGGCTTTCATTGTCGTCCAAATCGGCCCGCTGTCAATCGACCGAAGGTCAATCTTGGCCCGGGAATCCCTCAGGGCCCGACCTGCTCCCGCAGGCGCCGAAGGTCGTCGGCGATTTTATTTAAACCACTGCCAGGCAACCATTTGCCACGATTATTAGTCTGGTAGACCTGTTCTTTGACCACGCAGCGTAGGCTCCGAATCGAGGGGAGTCCTTTCATTTCGGCGACTTTCTCCGGATATAAGCCGATCGGGCCGTCCTTGGGACCGTTCTGAATCCACAGCACGGCCTCAGGCTTGGTGCCGGCGAGTAGCTCCCAGTCGAACTTCAGCCAAGCCCCTTGAGGTAGGGCGGATTTCCATCCCGCCGCCGCCATGGGCTCGGCGAGGTAGCTTTCCGGGCCCGCCATGACGCCGTCCCAGACGACGAGGATCAGGCGCGGCTCTCCGCCCGGACGCTTCGTCAGTTCGCCGCTGAGGCGTAGCGCCTGGTCTGATCGTCCGGTCGCTTCGCCCAGCAACCGGATGTCCCGGCTCACGGAATCCGCCGACTCGCGATGGAGCACCAGGGTGCGCAGTCCGGCGCCGGCGCACTTCTCGGCCCAGAGCGGATTCGCCATCCGCGGGATGACGACGAGGTCGGGCTTGGCCAGCAGCAGTCGCTCGAGGTCAGGAAGGAAGATGTCCGCGGAACGTTCGGCGGGATGATCTTCCGGCAGCGGACACCAGCGGGTCGCCATGACGATCTCCCCGCCGCAGCCGAGGTCGAGCAAAGTCTGCGTCGCGCCCGGACTGTAGCTCGCGATGCGTCGCTCGCCCGCGACCAAAGACAGGCAGGAGGCCCACCAGATGATCAAGGTGCGCATCACGCGGAAAGCAGCCGGGCCAGCCGCATCGCCGCGTCGAAGCTGCCGCGGTCCGCCTGGCCCTTGCCGGCGAGTTCGTAGGCGGTGCCATGGTCAGGGCTCGTGCGGACATGACGCAGCCCGAGGCTGAGGTTGGCTGCGGTCGAGAAGTCCACGGCCTTCAGCGGCGCCAGGCCTTGGTCGTGGTAGGTCGCGGCGACGGCGTCGAACTCACCCTGCAGATGGCGATGGAAGACCGTGTCGCCCGGCAGCGGGCCGGTGACGTCGTGGCCGGCGGCGCGCAAGGCCTCGACGGCGGGCCGGATGATGCGGTCGTCCTCCTGCCCGAGCAGGCCGCCTTCGCCGGCGTGCGGATTGACGCCGCACACCGCGACGCGCGGCCGCGCGTCGCCCAGCTTCACGCGCAGGGCGATCAGCGCGAGCACGGTGCGACGGACGTCCGCTCCGGTCACGGCGCGAGGGACTTCGGCGAGCGGGATGTGCCAGGTGACGAGTCCGACGGTCATCTTGCCGCCCGCGAATGCCATGACGGGCTCGCCGTTCCAGCGGGAGGCGAAGAACTCGGTCTGACCGGGGAAGTCATAGCCCACGCCGGCGAGGCCCTTCTTGTTCACCGGTCCGGTGACGACCGCGGCGAATCGGCCGCCGGTCGTGCCGCGGGCGGCGAGCTCCATCGCTTCGATCGCGATGAGCTGACCTGCTTCGTCGGGCCGACCCGGTTGCGTGCGGTAGTCCGCTGGTCCGACGGCGAGCCCGCGGCCGAGCGAAGCGATCCAGTCAGCCGGGCCGATGGGCATCACCGAAGCGGCCTGCTCGGGGTGGGCCTTGAGCCAACCTGAGAGGAGCTCGGGTCCGACGCCGGCCGGATCTCCGCAAGTGACGGCGACGGGCAAGGCGCTCATGCGGGTGAGACGAAGCGGCCGCGCTTGCCGCCGAGGAAGAAGTTCAGGAAATCGCGCGCTTCAACGGTCCGGTAAGCGCCGGTCGCCAGGGCCTCCTGCGCAAGCGCGGCGCAGGCGCCCTGTGAGGCGTAGACGGCGTGGTAGGCGCGCTTGATCTCGGCGACCGCGGCGGCCGGCACCGCGCGACGACGCATCCCGACGAGGTTGAGGCCGGCGACGAGGTTACGGCCGTGGGCGAGCGCGTTCGGCGGCACGTCTTCGGTGATCACGGCGTTGCCCGAGACGAGGGCGCCGCCGCCGATACGGCAGAATTGGTGGACCGCGACGCCGCCGCTGACGAACGCGCGGTCGCCGACGTGCACGTGGCCGCCGAGCATGCAGCCGTTCGCGAGGATGACGTGATCGCCGAGCACGCAGTCGTGGGCGACGTGGCTGCCGGCCATGAGCAGGCCATCCGCGCCGATGACCGTGCTCTCGCCGGCCTTCGTGGCGCGATGGACCGTGACATGTTCACGGATCACCGTACGGTCGCCGATGACCGTCCCGGAGTCCGTCTCCGGGTCGAAGGAGAGGTCCTGCGGATCGCCGCCGACGACCGCGAAGTGGTCGACGCGCACGCCGGCGCCGAGGCGGGCGCGGGCTTTGACGATCGCGTGCGCCGCTAGGCGGCAGCCGGCCCCGAGCACCGCGCCGGCCTCGATGATCGCGAACGGCCCGACCTCGACGTCGGGCGCGAGGCGGGCGGAAGGGTGGACCTGGGCGGAGGGGTGGATCACTTCGGTGGGAGGGCGGAGCCGAACAGCTCGAGTTGGGCGGCTTTGACCATATCGTAGACGCGCAGCAGGCGGAGCAACTGCAAGGTGTCGGATTTCGCGTAGCTCTGGTTCGATTCGACCGCCTGGACCAGGTTCTCGAGGATGGTCCGGAAGGTCAGCACATGGTCTACGCCGCTCTCCCGGAGCAGCGTGATGCTTTCGGAGCGTTGCGGCTCGGCGGCCGGGATGCCCGGGAGCACGAGGATCTTGGCGAGGGGCTGGCCCTCGGTCGGCGTGAGGTCGGCGAAGGCCTCCCTGGCCGCTTCGACGGCCTCCTTGCGTACGAATTCCAGGAGGTCGCCTTTCTTTATCATCGTCGGCGTGATGGCCTTCGTCGTGTGCCAGGCCTTGACCGCCACCACGGCGGCGGACAGGCCGGGCAGGTCGGAGCTGAACAGCTGGAAGGGGGTGTCGCCGCCGCGGCGGGGCGACGGATTGATCACCAGGAGGTCGCCCTCTTCATCGGCGCGCTTCCGGCGGGATTGGACGGCGTACTTCCGTGACTGGCGCACGAAGAAACCGTTCATCTCGAAGTATTCGCGGACCAGACTGTCGTCGAAACCCGCCATTGGCCGCTAGGATGCGGTCGAACCGCCCGGCTGGTCAACCCGCGATAAGGGTCAAAGGACGAAGTCGGCCGGCGCGATCGCCACCGTGAACTCGCCTTTGAGCGAGCCGCCCTTCAGGAGCGGGACCAGTTCGGCCAGCGGCGCGGTCCGGATGGCCTCGTGCAGTTTCGTGAGTTCGCGGCCGACGCAGACGACCCGGGCGGGGCCGAGGATCTCCAGCATCTCGTCAAGGAAGTCGCCGATCCGGTGGCAGGACTCGTGCAGCACGACGGTCTCGTCCGCGGGCTTGAGGCCTTCGAGGAAGCGACGGCGGGCGGCGGATTTCGGCGCCAGGAAGCCGACGAAGCGGAACGCGTTGGTCGGCAGTCCCGACGCGGAGAGCAGGGCGACGATGGCGCAGGGACCGGGCAGGGGCGTCACGGTCAGGCCGCGGCGGCGGCATTCGCGGGTCACGCGGAAGCCGGGATCGCTGATGCCGGGCGTGCCGGCGTCGGTGATCAGGGCGATGCGGGCGCCGCCGGCCACCTTGTCGGCGATGAGCACCGCGGCGTCCTTTTCGTTGTGCTCGTGGTAGGCGAGCATCGGCTTGGAGAGGTCGAGGTGGCGGAGCAGGCCGCCGGTCACCCGCGTGTCCTCGCAGGCCACGAGGTCGCACTCCGCGATGGCTTCACGGGCCCGGGCGGTGATGTCGCCTAGGTTGCCTAGGGGCGTGGCCACGACCCAGAGCCGACCGGCCGGGCGGCCGTCGGCGCCTGCGTCGCGGGCGGTCATCAGCGGCGGTAACCCGAACCAGGCGTCGAGACGCCCGGGAGGCCACCCTGCCAGTTGGCTGGCTGAGACTGAGGGAGCATGGAGTCAGCCGGCTTCTCGACGGTCTCGCAGCCGACCAGGCCGGCGAGGCAGGCGAGCGCGATGATGAGGCGGGTGGACATGCTTACTTGCTGGCGAGTTTGGTGGAGGGAACCAGGGAGATCGCGGCGGCCTTGGCGATGGCGCCGAGGTCGAGGTCCTTGTCGGGCTGGAGCTGGCCATACGAGAGAGCTCCCTTGACGGACGAAATCTGGACCTTGCCGATCTTCTTGCCGTCGGCCTTCACGTCGAAGACGGCCTTTTCTTTGATGCCGTTGGCTTCGCCGACGGAGAACGCGACGATGCCGGACTTGGCGTCGAGGGCGAGGATGTTGGTCAGGACGGCGTCGGTGGCCGCCTCCACGGTCACGGCGACGGCGGTCGGGGTCTCGCCTTCCTTGGCGGGCTCGCCGAAGGGGTCGCGCTGGAAACCGCCCGGAGCATTGTTCTCGGCCGCACGGGAGGCCCAGGCATGCAGGGCGGTGTACTTGCCGCGGAGGGCGGCGGCGAGTTCTTCCGCCGCGGTGGCCTTGGCTTCGATCTCGGCGAGCTGTTCCTTGGTGAACATGCCGGCGGCCTTCTCGGTGGCCCGGACGAGGTCTTCCTTGACGGTGGTCAGTTCGGCGACGGCGCCGTCCTTCTTGCTGTTGGCGTCCGTCAGTTGGGCGGCGAGTTCGTCGCGCTTGCGGGTGAGTTCGGCGCGTTCGCCTTCAAGGGTGGTGTTGGCGGCGGTGAGTCCTTCGATCTTGGTCTTCTTGTCAGCGATGTCGGCGCTCAGGTCCTTCTTGGCCAGGTTGGCTTCTTCGATCTCCTTTCGCTTGGCGTCGAGCAGCGCCTTGACGCCGGCGAGCTTGGCCATGCGGGCGTCAAATTCCTTGCCTGCATTGACTTCGGGGTCGGTGACAGCCCAGGCGGTGTTGGTGAGGGCGGTGTCCATCTTGCCTTTCAGCAGGAACGCGAAGGCGACGGCGGCGAGGGCCAGCACGACGGTCAGGATGCGCAGGAAGGCGTTGAGCTTCGGTTTCATGGGGTAGGGGTAGTGAAGGGGTTAGGAATGACGGAAAAGAGTGAGCCCGGGGTCCGGCGAATCCTGTCGAGTAATCGCCCCGGGGTTGGCGGAAACATGCAGAAGGACTTTGAACACCAATTCCTCTCCCCCCTCAAGCGCAATTTCCTCGCAGACCTGGCGTGAGGAGAGCCATTTCCCTTTGGATTTGGCCAAGACGGCGAGAGCGGCGGCCCGGATTTTCAGGGTCTCGGCGGCGGCCTTCTTGCCGGCTTCGACGCCCGGCTGGTGGTAGGCGTTGATGCCAAGGAGGTTGGCGTACAGACCCACGGCCCTTTCGAAGAGCGCGATCAGCATGCCGATGGAGCGGGCGTCCACCTGCTGGAGGGTGATCGTGATGTTGGCGCGTCCGCTGCCGGAGAGGGCTTCACGGGTGCCCAGCATGAAGGCCTGCAGATAGTCGCCGGAAGTCACCCCTGGCTCGACCTCCGGCGAGGCGCCCTCGCGATCCTTGAGGACTTCGATGAAGACGGCGAAAAAGTTATTCACACCGTCGCGGAGCTGCTGAACGTAAGCATGCTGGTCGGTCGAACCCTTGTTGCCATAGACGGTCAGGCCTTGGAAGACCTGACGCCCTTGGAGGTCGTGCTCCTTGCCGAGCGATTCCATCACGAGTTGCTGGAGATAACGGGAGAAGAGCAGGAGGCGGTCCTTGTAGGGGAGCACCACCATGGCCTTGGAGCCGCGTCCTTCGGTGAGGTGATGCCAGGCCAGCGCCATCGCCGCGGCCGGATTGCGGGCGACGTCGGGAACGCGGGTCAGGACGTCCATCTCACGGGCGCCGTCGAGCAGGCCACGGATGTCGAGACCCTGCAAGGCGGCCGGCAGCAAGCCGACCGGACCGATCTCGCTCGTGCGGCCGCCGACCCAATCCCACATGGGGAAACGGGCGAGCCACTTTTCCGCGACGGCGACTCGATCGAGCTGGCTGCCTTCGCCGGTGACGGCGACGGCGTGGGCGGCGAAAGAAAGTCCGGCCTGCTTCCAGCGGAGCGCGGCTTCGAGCTGGCCGTTGCGGGGCTCCGGCGTGCTGCCGGATTTCGAGGTGACGATCACGAGCGTGGTGCCCAGCCGGCCGGCGAGGCCGTCGAAGACTCGGTCGATGCCGTCCGGGTCGGTGTTGTCGATGAAGTGGACGCGGAGCTTGTCGGCCTTGCCGCCGAGCGCGTCGGCCACGAACTGCGGACCGAGGGCCGAACCGCCGATGCCGATGCAGAGGAGGTCGGTGAACTTGCCGGCGGACCCTGCGACCTGGCCCGCGTGGACCTGCGCGGCGAAACCGACGATGGCTTCGACGGCCGCCTTCACGTCGGCGGCGATCTTCGCGTCGGGCGCCAGTTCCGGCGCGCGCAGCCAGTAGTGGCCGACCATGCGCTTCTCGTCGGGATTCGCGATGGCCCCTTTTTCCAAGGCGACCATGTCGGCGAAGGCCTTGGCGATGGCCGGCGCCATCTTCTCGGCGAAGCCCGCAGGCGCGGGCGCGCGGCTGAAGTCGAGCGAGACGCCGAGTTCCGGGAAGTTGAGGAGGTGCCGGCGGTAGAGGTCGAAGGAGGAGGCCACGATGCCCCGATTCTCCCTCGCCTCGCAGGGCTTGCAACAAAAAGGGCGGTCCGCCGAGGCGACCGCCCTTTCATTTACCCTCAGGAAGACTTCAGTCGCCGTCGGTGATGGCGCCTTCGGAGGCCGACTTCACCTGCTTGGCGTACTTGGCCAGGACCCCGCGCTTTTCCTTGCAGGGCGAGGGCTGCCAATCCTTGAGGCGGCGGGCGATCTCCGCGTCCGGAAGGTCGAGGTTGAGTTCGTTCTTCACCGCGTCGATGTGGATGCGGTCGCCGTTCTTCACGATGGCGAGCGGTCCGCCGGAGGCGGCCTCCGGGGAGACGTGGCCGACGACGAAACCGTGGCTGCCGCCGGAGAAGCGACCGTCGGTGATCAGCGCCACCGTCTTGCCCATGCCCTTGCCCATGACGGCGCTGGTAGGTCCGAGCATCTCGCGCATGCCGGGTCCGCCCTTGGGCCCTTCGTTGCGGATGACGATCACGTGTCCGTCCTTCACTTCGCCGTCAAGGATGCCCCGGAGCGAGGCTTCTTCGGATTCGTAGACGATGGCGTGGCCGGTGAAGGAACTGCCTTCCTTGCCCGTGATCTTGGCGAGCGCGCCGTGCGGGGCGAGGTTGCCGCGGAGGACGCGCAGGTGGCTGTCGGCCTTGATGGGATTGCTCATCGGGCGCACCACGTCCTGGTCGGCGGAGTAGGGGCCGACGTTCGCGAGGTTCTCCGCCACGGTCTTGCCGGTGACGGTCAGGCAGTCGCCGTGGAGCAGGCCGGCGTCGAGGAGCATCTTGAGCAGCGGCTGCAGGCCGCCGATGCGCACGAAGTGGGCCATGTTGTATTTGCCGCTGGGTTTCAGGTCCGCCAGCACGGGGACCTTGCGACCGATGCGTTCGAAGTCCTCGAGGGTGATCTTGATCCCCGCGGAATGGCCGATGGCGATGAGGTGCAGGACGGCGTTCGTCGAGCCGCCGAGGGCGATGACCGTGACGATCGCGTTCTCGATCGACTTCTTGGAGATGATGTCCGACGGACGGATGTTCTTCCTGAGCAGTTCGAGCACGGCCTTGCCGGCGCGTTCGCAGTCGACCAGCTTGTCCTTGGAGTTCGCGAGCTGCGCGGAGCTGTCCGGCAGGCTCAGGCCCATGGCTTCGATTGCCGAGGCCATCGTGTTGGCCGTGTACATGCCGCCGCACGAGCCTTCGCCGGGGATGGAGCACTTCTCGATCTCCTTGAGTTCGGCGTCGTCGATCTGCTTGGCGGCGTGCTGGCCGACGGCTTCGAAGACGGTGACGATGTCGGCGGCCTTGCCTTTGTGCAGGCCGGGGACGATGGTGCCGCCGTAGACGAACACGGAGGGGCGGTTCATGCGGGCCATCGCCATCACGCATCCTGGCATGTTCTTGTCGCAGCCGCCGATGGTGACGAGGCCGTCGAAGCCTTCGGCGCCGGTCACGGCTTCGATGGAGTCCGCGATGATCTCACGCGAGACGAGCGAATAGCGCATGCCGGGGGTGCCCATCGAGATGCCGTCGGAGACGGTGATGGTGCCGAAAATCACCGCTTTCCCGCCCGCCGCGTCGGCGCCCTTGGCGGCCTCGGTGGCCAGGCGGTCGATGTGCATGTTGCAAGGGGTGACCATGGACCAGGTCGAGGCGATGCCCACGACGGGCTTCTGGAAGTCGGCGTCATCGAAGCCCACCGCCCGGAGCATCGCTCGGCTGGGGGCGCGATCGGGGCCGTCGACGACGGCGGCGGAGTGTTGGCGGGCGTGCTCGGGAGTGCTCATGGGATGTGAAAAGTCTGCGGTTGTCAGGGGATGGTCGCCCCCTAGATAAGAGGGCAGGGAGCCGGACACTGAACCGCCCGGACGCTCCCTTACAATCCGATTTAAGACTCCCCTCGTCCCGTGGAATTCAATCTCAAGAAGATCATCAAGGCTCTCCTGTTCTCGACCTCCGAGTCGGTGTCCATCAAGGACATCCAGAAGGTCGTGCAGCGCTACCATGCCCAGGCCGCCGCCGAGAAGCAGCCCGACCTGCTGGAAGCCGCCGGTGAGCCCACCGTCCTGCCCGCCGGGCCGCCCGTCCAGGAAGTGATCCAGGACATCATCGACCAGGTCCCGACTTTGCTCACGGCCACCCAGATCCGCGAAGCGGTCGACGCCCTCGAAGCCGAGATGCGCGAAGCCAACGACGCCTGCCGCATCTTGCAGGGGCCGGAGGGCTTCCGTCTCGTGATCTCCCCGGCCTACGCCGACTGGGTCCGCCTGCTCCGCGGCGAGCCCCGTCCGCAGCGCCTGAGCCCGGCCTCGCTCGAGACGCTTTCCATCGTCGCCTACCGCCAGCCGGTCACCCGCTCCGAGATGGAAGCCATCCGTGGCGTCTCCGTCGACAGCGCCCTCACGCGCCTGCTCGAGCTCGAACTCGTCGCCGTCACGGGCCGCGCCGACCTGCCTGGTCGTCCGCTCCAGTACGGCACCACGGACAAATTCCTGGATTTCACCGGACTGCGTTCGCTCGGCGAACTGCCGGCCTCCGACGTGCTCTCCCCCGCGCAGATTTCGGAATGGATCACGCGCGCCACGACGCCGGTCGAAGTCGGCGACGCCGAAGTCGGCTTGCCCCTCGAGGACCGGTCCGCCGCCGCGGTCGCGACCGAGCCGCCGCCCGAAACCGAGACTCCCGGCGCATGAGCCTCGAAGACCATCGCCGCGAGGTCGACCGCATCGACCGTGAGATCCTTCGCCTGCTCGGCGAACGTCTGCAGGTCGCCCGTGCCATCGGCGAGGCCAAGCTGAAGTCGGGCGCGCCGGTCTACGCTCCGCAACGCGAAGAGCAGCTCCTGCGCTCGATCACCGAAGCCGCTCCCTCCATCCCGGCTTCCGGCCTCCGCGCCGTCTACCGCGAGATCATCTCGCTCTCCATCGGCGCCCAGATGGCCAAGCCGGTCGCTTACCTGGGACCGGAAGGCTCCTTCACCCAGCAGGCCCAGATCCGCGCCTTCGGCACCAGCGTGCCTTCGCTCCCTCTGCGCGCCATCGGTGATGTCTTCGCCGCCGTCGAATCCGGCGAGGCTTCCTACGGTGTCGTCCCGGTCGAGAATTCCACCGAGGGCGTCGTCAGCCATTCCCTCGACCTGCTCGCCGAGTCCGACCTGAAGGTCGTCGCCCAAGTCACGCTTTCGGTCGAGCAATGCCTCGTCGGACAAGGTCCGCTCGACCAGGTCACCAAGGTGCTCTCCAAGGATATCGCCCTCGCGCAGTGCCGCGGCTGGCTCTCCCGTCATCTGCCCGCGGCCGCGCTCGTCGAGACCGACAGCACCGCGGCCGCCGTCGAACTCGTCGCGCGCTCGCCCCAAGGCCAGGCCGCCGTCGCGTCCGCCACCGCCGCCGAATCGCGCGGCGTCCCCATCCTCGCCCGCGGCATCCAGGATCGCCGCGACAACGCCACGCGCTTCTTCGTCATCGCCAAGGCCGCCAACGCGGTCGGTGCCCCCGACGAGGTCACCAGCGTCGTCCTCACCCTCAAGCACGAACCGGGCGCGTTGCAGGGCGCGCTTGCGGCCTTCTCCGAACGCGGCATCAACCTGATCCGCATCGAATCACGCCCGAGCCATCGTCGCGCCTGGGAGTACCTGTTCTTCATCGATTTCCCGGGACACTGGGAGACGCCGGCGGTCCAGGCGGCCATCGGCGAACTGAAGCCCCGTTGCGAGGTCGTGAAATGGCTCGGCAGCTATCCCCAGACCGCCGGATGAGCCGACGCGCGCTCGGCGGCTTGATGCTGGCCGTGCTGGTCGCGGGAGTCCTGTGGTCCGGTTTCGCCTGGTGGCGGGCTTGGTCCGCTCCGCTCGTCACGGTCGTCTTCCGTCCGCCGTTCTCCGTCGAAGGCATCGCCACCGGCACGCCGGTCCGCGTGCATGGCGTCACGGTCGGCCAGGTTGCCTCCGTCGGCCTTGACGCCGACGCGGCCGGGCGCCTGCGCCCGCTCGTCAACCTGAGCCTCGACCCGGCCGCGCTCGAAGACCGTGGTTTCGCCGACCGTCTCCGTGGCGACCGGCTTGGCGAAGAGGTCGCCCGCGGCCTCCGGGCCCGGCTCATCACGGTCAATCCGTCTTCCGGCCTGCTGCAGGTCGAACTGGTCTGGGACGCCGCCGCGGCCCCGCCTCCGGCCGCCCTGCGCCGCGACGAGATCCCTCCCGTCGGCGACGCTTATGGCCGGAGGCTCGAAGGTTTCGTCGATCAGCTTGAGCGACTGGCTCAGGCCGACCTCGTCGGTCTGGCCGCCGACCTCGACCAGGACCTCGAGCGCTGGTTGATCGCCGCCGACCCGGCCCGTGCGGCCTGTTTCTCCGCGGATCTCGTCGCGCGCACCGCCGCCGTCCGCGAAGCCACCGCGGCCGACGCCTTGGGCGAACGCGCGCGGCGTTTCGCCGAAGCTTCCCGCCGGCTCCGCGGCGCGGTCGAGCAGGCCGAACACGCCCTCGACGACGAGACGCTCGCCCTTCTCCAGGTGCGCCTCGCCGACGCGGCCGCGGCCCTCGCTTCCTTCGGCGCGGCCCTCGAGGGTTCGCAGTCGGGCATGACCGCCGCCGCGGGCGACGTCTCCGGGGTTCTCCGCGCGGTCTCCGAAGGCGCCCGGACCTGGAAGAAGAAGGCCGCCGGACTCACGACCGAGCCCCAGCCCCGCTGAGGGAACAGGCTTGCGGCGGACCCCCGGAGAGGGGATAGGTGAGGGGCTTTTACCCGCCATGGCCGACCCGACCGACAAGATGGAATCCATCATCAACCTGTGCAAACGCCGCGGGTTCGTCTTCCCTTCCTCCGACATCTACGGCGGCTTCAACGGCTTCTTCGACTACGGCCCCCTCGGCGTCGAGCTGAAGAACAACATCAAGCAGGCTTGGTGGCAGGATTTCGTGCACCGCCGCGACGACATCGTCGGCCTCGATTCCTCGATCATCCACCACCCGACCACCTGGAAGGCTTCGGGCCACATCGACAACTTCACCGACCCGCTCGTGGACTGCAAGGAGTCCAAGATGCGTTACCGCGCCGACCAGCTCTTCTTCGCCCCGGTGCGCGTCGCCGGCGAGACGATCGGCTACGTCTCCGTCCTCGAGGACGACGGCATGCAGGCCAAGGCCGACGAGATGGCCAACGAGATGAAGCGCAAGCTCGCCAAGCAGGGCGCGCTCGAGCCGGTCGTGCTCAAGGATTACACCGAGGCGAAGCCCGAAGAGCATGCGCTCGTGCCTTCGCCGGCCACGGGCAAGCCGGGTTCGCTCACGCCGCCCCGCTCGTTCAACATGATGTTCCAGACGTACGTCGGCGCCATGCAGGACGCTTCGGCCACCGCCTACCTCCGTCCGGAGACCGCGCAGGGCATCTTCATCAACTTCAAGAACGTCGTCGACACGGGCCGCGTGAAGCTGCCCTTCGGCATCGCCCAGATCGGCAAGGCGTTCCGCAACGAGATCAATCCGCGCAACTTCATCTTCCGCTCCCGCGAGTTCGAGCAGATGGAGATCGAGTACTTCATCTCGCCGGCCGCGGACTGGTCGACCGCCCACAAGGATTGGATCGAAGGCTGCCTCGCCTGGTTCGAATCCATCGGCATCCCGCGCGCTAAGCTCTCGCTCTACCCGCATCCGACCGAGAAACTGGCCCACTATTCGAAGGGCACCACGGACATCATGTTCGAGTTCCCCTTCGGCGTGCAGGAGCTCCAAGGCGTCGCCGCCCGCGGCGACTTCGACCTGACCCAGCACAGCGAGGTCTCGGGCCAGAAGCTCGACTGGTTCGACGAGGCCGCCAAGGCCCGCTACATCCCGCACGTGATCGAGCCTTCCGTCGGCGTCGACCGCGTGTTCCTGGCTCTCCTCACCACGGCCTATCATGAGGACGAGGTCGAGGGCGAGAAGCGCGTCGTGCTCCGCCTCCCGGCCCGCGTCGCCCCGTTCAAGGCCGCCATCTTCCCGCTGGTGAAGAACAAGCCCGAGCTGGTCGGTCGCGCCGAGGCCCTCTACCGCCGCCTGAAGAAGCGCCACAACGTCTTCTACGACGCCGCCGGCGCCATCGGCCGCCGCTACCGCCGCCAGGACGAGATCGGCACGCCTTACGGCATCACCATCGACTTCGACACGATCGAGAAGGGCGCCGGCGTCACGGTCCGCGACCGCGACACGCTGGAGCAGGTGCGCATGACGGAAGACGAGGTGGTCCGCTTCCTCGACGACAAGGTCAACGGCTGACCTTCGCCGGGACGTCCGCGAGTTCTGCCGCCAGCCGGGCGATGCGTCGCTTCCCGCAGAGGGAGGCGGCGATCGTCAGGTTGCGCAGGCCTTGCGGCAGATGCGCGAGGTATTCCGGCCGGCCCTTCTTGTGGCCGAGGAAACCGTAGGCGCCGCAGGCCTGCAGGAGGCGCTGCGTCGCGGCGACGTGGAAGAGGTGCGAGAACTCGTCGCTGGAACCCTTCCAGCCGGAGACTTCGCGCGCGTGGTCCTCGATCTCGATGCGCCAGAGGTCCATATCCGTGCGTTTGAGGTACGGGTCGAAGGCGAGCGAGGCGTAATCGTAGAACATGCAGCCGTGACGCAGGCCTTGGAGGTCGACGAGCCAGGCGGAGCCGTCGCGGACCATGATGTTCTGGGATTGGAAGTCGCGATGGATCGTGACGACGGGCTGGCCCATGAGTTCCTTGGCGAGCGAGGCCATCTCGTCGGTCACGGCGCGGTCGGGCTTGCGGCCGCCGAGCGCGTTGTCCTGGAAATACTGACGCTCCCACTGGTAGAGGTTCGGGCCGAAGGCCTCCATGAGCGGCACTCCCGCCGCGGCGAAGGCGTCGACGCCGTGGCGATGGATGCCGGCGACCTGTTCGAGCGCGGAGGCGAAGGGCGCCCACGGGAATTCGGCGCCCTGGGCGAGCGACCAGAGGTCGGTGTCGCCGAGGTCTTCGAGCACGAGCACGCCCGCGTCTTGGTCCGCCGCCAGCACCTGCGGGACCTGCACCCCGATCTGGTCGCGCAGCACGCCGGCGATGTCGCCGTAGAGTCGGTTCTCGGGGCGTGAATCGTCGTAGACGCAGAGCACGGCGGTCTCGCCGGTCGGCTTGCGGAGACGATGGAACTTGCGACCGGAGCCGCCCTTGAGGACTTCGCCGCCGGCGGTGAGTTCGTAACCGTGCGCCCGGGCCGCGTCGGCCGGCGCGATGGCGCCGCGGACGGGCTTTTCCTGCAGGGCCTTCACGGCCTGGTATTCCTCGATGGTGCCGAGGTCATGCCACGTGGCGGACCCGTCGAGGAAGCCTTGGATGCTGCCGGGCTGGGCCTGCGTGCGGCGGAGGAAATGTTCGACGAGCGATTCGATCGTCGCCGGCACGCCCTGCGCGAATGCCTTCGTGACGACGCAGATGCCGGTGTATTGGTAGGCGGGATCCCTCTGGCCGAGGCGGTCGCGCAGGTCGGTCACTACGCCTTCGTCGGTGACCCGGACGTTGCGGTTCGGGCCTTCTTCGCGGACCACGAGCGTGGCTTCGCCGCCGTTGGCGCGGTGATGCGCGACGGCCGCCGTGATGTCGCAACCGGAGAGGATGTCGCCGTTCCAGACGACGAGGTCCTGGTCGTCCGGTCCGAGCAGGCCGGCGATGTTGGCGAGGCCGCCGCCGGTCTCGAGGAGGACGGGTTCATGGACGAACTTCACTTCGGCGTCGCCGAAACGGCCGTCCGGGAAAGCGAGCGTCCAGGCTTCGGGGCAGTGATGCGTGTTGATGAGGAAGCGGCGCGTACCGGCGGCGCGGAGCTTCTCCATCGCCTGGAGGACCATGGGCCGGCCGGCGATCGGGAGCAGGGGCTTCGGACAGCCTTCGGTGAGCGGACGCAGGCGCGTGCCGAGGCCGGCTCCGAGGAGGAAGGCGGTGCGGGGGAAGTCAGGCATGGGAAGAGGCGGCGCAGCCGGGGCAGATCCCGTAGACTTCCATCACGTGCGTCAGCTCGCCGAAGCCCTTGGCCTTGGCGGCCGCTTCGAGACGGGACGAATCGCAGCCGGGCAGGCGTTCGATGCGTCCGCAACGGCGGCAGATGACGTGATGGTGATGGTGTCCGGGGGTGACCAGGGCGTAGAGGCTGCGACCCCGCTCGAGGGGGTGGCGTTGGACGATGCCGGCGTCGTCCATGGCGACGAGGCTGCGGTAGACCGTCACGAGGTCGAGCTTGTCGTCGCCCGCGGCCTCGTGGATCTGTTCGGCGCTGAGCGGGTGCTTCGCGGCCGCGAGGATCCGCAGCATCGTGAGACGTGGCGAGGTGATCCGCATGGCCTTCTCCTTCATCCGCTGGAGGGCGGTCTCGACGCGGTCGCCGGAGCCCGCCCCGCAGCAATCTTCGTCGTGGCGGTGACCGGGGGACATGGCTGCCATGGTTTGGGCTCGTTTATGACGAGGCAACAACGAATGGCCACTTGCCTCCCGCCCGGGTCTGGCTTGGCTGGTTACGTCCATGTCCGACTGTCCGGCCCAACCGACCCCACTCCGCGAACTCTGCCCGGTCGCCTGGCAGGATTACGCTTCCGCGGAGCCTTTCCCGTTGGAGCTCGGCGGCGAACTGTCCGGCCTGACCTTGCGCTATGAGACCTACGGCACGCTGCTGCCGGACAAGTCGAACGCGATCCTCGTCCCCCACGCCCTGAGCGGCGACCACCACGTCGCCGGGCGCTACTCGCCCTCCGACCGCAAGCCAGGGTGGTGGGATTGTTTCGTCGGGCCGGGCAAGGCCATCGACACCGACCGCTTCTTCGTCATCGGGGTGAACTGCCTCGGCGGATGCCAAGGCTCGACCGGTCCGCTCTCGACCGATCCCCGCACGGGCCGCCCCTACGGCGGCTTCTTCCCGGAGATCACCTTGGGTGACATCGTCCGGGCCCAGCGCCTCGTCGTCCGCCACCTCGGCATCCCCCGCCTCCATGCCGTCGTCGGCGGTTCCATGGGCGGCATGCAGGCCCTCCTCTGGTGCGCCGATTATCCCGCGGAGGTCGGCCGTATCGCCGTCCTCGCCGCCGGACTGAGCCAGTCGCCGATGGCCATCGCCCTCAACGCCGTCTCGCGGGCCTGCGTGGAGCGTGATCCGAATTTCCGCGGCGGACATTACGCGCCCGGCGAAGGTCCCGACTCGGGCCTGGCCGTGGGCCGCATGCTCGCGCACATCAGCTATCTCTCGCCCGCCTCTTTTGAACAGAAGTTCGGTCGCGCCAAGGTCCCCGGCGCCGCCGCGGGCGATCCCGTGCACTGGCAGGTCGAGAGCTACCTCGAGCACCAAGGGGCCTCCTTCGTCCGTCGCTTCGACGCCAACAGCTGGCTGCGCATCACCCGCGCCGTGGACCGCTTCGACCTGACCGCGCGCGCGGCCGCCGGCAAGCTCTTCGCCCCGGACAGCCCCGAGGTCCTCGCCATCGGTTTCTCGAGCGACTGGCTCTACCCGACGAGCGAACTGCGCATGCTCCTGGCCGCGGCCACCGCGGTCGGCGTCAACGCCGCCTACCATGAAGTGGTCACGGACGCCGGCCACGACGGCTTCCTGCTGCCCGATACCGGCCTCGCGGTCCGCCTGCACGCTTTCCTCGGCTGATCAGAGCAGCGGGGCGATCACGTGTGAGATGTTCTCGACGGCCCGGCCCAGCCATGTCCGGCTGCGCCGGTAGAGGTCCTCGGTATAGCGCGTGGACTCCTGTTCCCAACCGGCGATCAGCGCGCCGACCTCGGCGATCGCCGCCGGGTCGCGCACCACCGCGCCGATCTCGTAATTGAGGAATAACGAGCGCATGTCGAGGTTGGCCGAGCCGACCACGAGATGTTCGCCGTCGACCACCACGAGCTTGGCGTGCAGGACGTCAGGCTTGAAGAACAGGATCTCGGCGCCGGCCTCCTTCAGTTTGCGTAGGTACCAGCGGCGCGCGAAATCGAGAAGCCGGTGGTCGGAGCGTCGCGGGACCATGATCTTCACGTGGCGGCCGGCGCGGGCTGCGGTCGCCAGCAAGGTGAACAAGGTCTGGTCCGGGATGAAATACGGCGTGACGACCGTGATCGATTCGCGGCACTCGGAGAAAAGCTTCACGTAGGCGTCCCAGAGCGGGTCTTCTTCGCAGTCGGGTCCCGACGCGATCACTTCCACGCGCGCCGGACCGATCTGCGGCGAACGTTCGCGCAGCGCCGGCGCGAACTTCATCGGGTTCTCGTCGGTGGCCTGGCACCAGTCGGCGATGAAGACGCTCTCGAGGGCCGCGGCGGTCGGGCCTTCGATGAGGAACGAGCAGTCGCGGAAGCGGCGGTTGGAGGGCGTCTCGCCCATGTAGCGCAGGCCGAGGTTCTGTCCGCCGACGATGGCCGCCCGTCCGTCGAAGACGGCGATCTTGCGATGATTCCGCCAGTTGGCCGAACCTTTCCCGCGCATCGGCAGGACGGGATTGAAGCGCGCGATCTCGCCGCCGGCCCGGCGCAGCGGCCGGCAGAGGCGGAGCGGAATGCCGAAGCTGCCGATGGCGTCCACGAGGAGCCGGACCTCGACGCCCGCCCGCGCGCGTTCGGCCAGCAAGCGGATGAGTTCGCGGCCGACCGCGTCGTCGCTCAGGATGTAGGTCGCGATGCTGATGCGGCGTTTCGCCCCCCGGATCTGCGCGCGCAGGGCTTCGAACGTGTCGCGCCCGTGGCGGTCGCCGAGCAGCCGGAAGCGGTTCCCCCCGAAGTCGGGCGCGTCGCACAGGCGCCAGGCCACGCGGTTGACCTCCTTCTTGGCGGCGGCGAGCGCGACATGCTTGCGTCCGCCGAAGACGAAGAGCAGCAGCGCCGTCGGCACGGGGAAGAACCAGGCGAGCGGACCCCAGAGGAGCAGGTAGGCCGGCGAGATGCGGGCGCGCAGCACGCGCAGCAACACGAAGACCTTGCATCCTACGGCGATGGCCAACGTCAGGTCCGGCGGGATGAGTCCCGCGGCCTCCGCCCCGAGGACGACGGCCGCGGCCGCCAGCGCGAGCGTCGTGCTGCGGGTCAGCCGGCCGTATCCTTTGAAGGGGACCATGGACAGAAGGTAGCCGCTCCCCGGCCCATGGGCACAAAAAAAGACCCCGGTTTCCCGGGGTCTGTTCTGGGTCCTGACGGACGAGGCTCAGTTGCCGGCCTTGTCGAGGAGGTCGCCGAGACTGTTGAAGTCTCCGCTGCCCGACGACGAGGAGGACGAACCGCCGGCCGAGGGGGCCGGGGCGCCGCCGGTCGACGGGCCCTTGATGCGGTCGTAGCTGGTGATTTCGGCCTGCAGGCGCTCGGCGTCGTAGTTCGCGGCCTTGATCGAGAGGCCGATGCGACGGTCTTCCTTGTCGATCTTGATGACGCGGGCGGTGACGTCCTGGCCGACCTTGACGACGTCCTTGACGTTCTCGACGCGCTGTTCGGCGAGCTGGGAGACGTGCACGAGGCCGTCGATCTCGTCGGAGAGCTCGATGAAGGCGCCGAAGTTCGCGATCTTGGAGACCTTGCCGTTGACGAGGTCGCCGATGCGGTACTTGCGGTCGATCTCGGACCACGGATCGGTCTGGGTCTGCTTGACGCCCAGGGAGATGCGCTGCTGGTCGACGTCGACGTCGAGCACGATGGCTTCCACGTCGTCGCCCTTCTTCATGACTTCGGCCGGGTTGTTGATGCGGCGGGTCCAGCTCATGTCGGAGACGTGCACCATGCCGTCGATGCCGTCTTCCAGCTCGACGAAGGCTCCGTAGTTGGTGAGGTTGCGCACCTTGCCGCGGACGCGGGCGCCCACCGGGTAGTTGTGGCGGACCTTCTCCCACGGATTGGTTTCCAGCTGGCGGATGCCGAGCGAGATCTTCTGTTCTTCCTTGTTGAAGTTGAGGATGACCGCGTCGACTTCCTGGCCGACCTTGAGGACGTCCGAGGGCTTCTGGACGCGCTTGGTCCAGGAGAGTTCGGAGACGTGGACGAGGCCTTCGACGCCGCCTTCGATCTCGATGAACGCGCCGTAGGCGACGAGGTTGACGACCTTGCCGTGGACCTTCTGGCCGACGGGGTAGCGCTTCTCGATGCCTTCCCAGGGGTTAGGCTGGGTCTGCTTGAGTCCGAGGGAGACACGCTCGCGCTCGCGGTCGACTTCGACGACCATGACGGTGATCTCTTCGCCGACCTTGACGACTTCGCTCGGGTGGCCGATGCGGCCCCAGGACATGTCGGTCACGTGCAGCAGGCCGTCGAGACCGTCGAGGTCCACGAACGCGCCGTAGTCGGTGATGTTCTTGACGACGCCACGACGGACGACGCCGGGCTTGACCTCCTCGAGGAGCTTGCGACGGCTTTCGCCGCGCTGTTCTTCGATGAGTTCGCGACGGGAGACGACGAGGTTCTTCTTCTCCTTGTTGATCTTGATGATCTTGAAGTCGAAGGTCTGGCCCACGAACTGTTCGAGGTTCTTGGGCGGGTTGACGTCGATCTGGGAGGAGGGCATGAACGCGTCGACGCCGACGGAGACGATGAGGCCTCCCTTGACGATGGACTTGACGCGGCCCTGGACGATGGAGCCTTCCTGGCAATTGGCTTCGATGCTCTCCCACTTGCGGATCTGCTGGGCGCGATCGTAGGAGACGGTCGGGGTGCCGTCCTTGTTCTCAAGCTTCTCGAGGTAGACCTCGAGCTGCATGCCGACCTGGATCTCGGCCATGTCCGGGAATTCGGACTGGGGGATGAATCCTTCGGATTTGCCGCTGATGTCCACGACGACGAACTTGTCTTCGCGGATTTCGGTGACCGTGGCGGTGATCACGGAGTGTTGCTTGAGCGCGCCGAAATTGGATTCGGCGAGCAGTTTTTCCATTAGGCTCATGTTGTTTTCGGACTGTTTGTCCTGGCCGTCGCGGAGGACGTTTCCAGGGTTTGGTTGGTTTTGGGTTTTTCCCTCCGGAGATTCCGCTGACACATGCCGGCGGGCCGAAAGGAAGGTCTAACGAACCTTCCGTCTCGCCCCTTGGCAAGCGGATTCTGGTCCTTCAGGGTGGCTGAACCGGTCTCAGCGGCCGGCTTTGGCCGCCGGACGGACCCGGCTGGCATAGTCGCCGACGGCCGCCGAGATGGCCTCGGCGATCTTCTGCCGGTAGGCCCCGTCGGCGATGAGCGCCCCTTCGCGGCGGCTCGACATGAAGCCGCCCTCGATCAGGACGCCGGGACAGGTCAGGGTGCGCAGGACCGCGAAGCGGGCGCGCCGGACGCCCCTGTCGTCGGCGCCGGTGGACCGGATCATCCGCCGCTGGATGCTCCAGGCGAGCAGGACGTTGGCGCTGTCGAAGCGGTTGCCGGGCTCGGCGGCGGTGGTCGACTTGGCCTTGCCGGCGTTGGTCGAGCGCTGGCCGGCCGGGGTCAGGCAGTACGTCTCGACCCCGTCGGCGCTGGTGTCGCCGGCGGGGCCGGCGTTGTAATGAAGGCTGATGAAGAGGTCGGCGCCCAGCTTGGTCGCCAGCGCGGCCCGGTCGTCGAGTTCCAGGAAGACGTCCTTCGTCCGGGTGAAGAAGACTTCGTAGCCCTGCTTCTCGAGGAGGATCTTGAGGCGCGCCGCGGTGTCGAGCGTGGCCGACTTCTCGGTATATTTGAGGGGACCGTTGACCTTGCCGGTGTCCTTGCCGCCGTGGCCGGGGTCCAGCAGGATGCGGCGCGGCGCGGCGCGCGGGCCGTCCCAGAAGAGCGGCACGAAGACCTTGTCGTAGTCGCGCTTGGAGATGGTGAGATGGCCGCGCTGCGAGCCGACGGGATCGTCGAGCATGACCTTGACGCCGTCGACGACGATGAAGTCGCGGCTGTATTCGGCGTAGAGGCCCAGTCCGCCGCGCGTGGCGTAGCGTTCCGACGAACGACCGTCGCCGCCTTGCCGGGCGACGTCGCGCAGGCCGAGCTGCCGCACGGATTCGCCGAGGAGATAATCCGTCGAGGCGGCGCGGAGCAGGGCGCCGGTGGCGAGGAGCAGGAGGATCGCCGCGATGCGCCGCACGGGCTTATTCGGCGTCGCCTTCGTCGTTGTCCACCGCGGAGTCGTCTTCGCCGTCTTCTTCGCCCGGCGCTTCGTTGTGGACGAGCTTGCGCTTGTTCTGCTGGACGGGAGTGAGGCCGACGACGATGGCGCGGCCGGAGCGCTTGGGCTCGTTGTCGCGCGTGCTGATGTGCATCAGGGCCTCGATGGCCTTGGTGATGGTGGCGATGCCGATCTCCGGGTGCTCGAGCTCGCGGTAGCGGTACTGGAGCAGGAGCTTCACCTTGTGGCCGTGGAAGAGGAAGTTCTCGGCGCGACGGACCTTGATGAAGAGGTCATGATTGTCGATGCGCGGGCGGAGCTTGATCTCCTTCACCTTGGAGGCGGACTTCTGGTGCTTGTGCTTCTTGGCCTCCTCGTAGAGGTACTTGCCGTATTCCTGCAGCTTGCAGACGGGCGGCACGGCCGAAGCGGCGATCTCGATGAGGTCGACGCCGAATTCGCGGGCGAGGTCCAACGCCTGCTGCGTGGGCATGATGCCCATCATCTCTCCCTTGGGCGAGATGACGCGCACTTCGGTCGCGCGGATGCGGTCGTTGCGCTTGGGCCCTTTGTCTTCTTTGCGGAAGTTGCCGCGGTTCTGTCCCCCGTTGCTGTTGTTCGGGCGGGGGCTGTTAGGACGATAGGGCGAAGGCATTAGGTACTGCGGTGGTGTCTCGCCGCTAAACTCCCCGTTTAGCGGCGATGGTTCAAGCACCGATTCTCCCCGGCGGCCGTCGCGCCTAGTCGCTTACTTCGCCTCGGCGATCGCCGCGAGCAGCTGCTTGCCATGCTCGGCGGCCTCGACCTTAGGCACGACGCCGATGAGCTTGCCGTCGCCGTCGAAGAGGTAGGCGGCCCGGAGCGGGCCGAGGTACTTCTTGCCGTACATGGACTTCTCGACGATCGCGTCCATGGCCTTCGAGAATAGGTCCTCCGGGTCCGAGACCAAGGTGAACTTGTAACCGTGCTTGGCGGCGTACTTGGCATGGGAGGCGCAGGTGTCCCGGGACACAGCAATCAATCTAAATCCTTGTCTGACAATGGCTTTCTCATTTTTATCCATTTCGGCGGCCTGCTTATCGCAGGCGGAGGTGTTATTGCGCATGTAGACGGATACGATGGTCGGACCGTCCAGGAGGGAGGCAAACGAGGCGTTGACGGCTTTTCCGTCCACAAAGGCGTCCACTTTGAAGGTCAGTTTAGGCTTTTTTCCGAGGGAAAGCATGGTTTTGAGGTTTAGGTGCAGGGCAGGGGAGTGGGCTTGGCCAGGAAAGTCAAACGGGCGGCCCGATCCGCCCAAGGTCGGAAATTGCAGAGTTCTCCGGGAAGACGGCCCTTTCCCCTTTACAAGTCCGCCCAGACGCCCTTTGTTCCGACCCTTTCCGCCATGCAAAAGACCCGCAAGTCAGTCTCCAAGCGCTTCAAGGTGACCGGTACCGGCAAAGTGATGCGTCGTTCCCCGAACGCCCGCCACCTTCTCAGCTCCAAGTCCCGCAAGCAGCGCCGCCGCGCCAACAAGTCCAAGCGCGTCGACGACGGCTTCGAGAAGAAGATGCTGGCCTGCATGCCTTTCGCCTAAGCCGGCGATCCTCATTTTTGGCCGAACGGGTGTTCATTAAGGCGACCCCGAGGCCATCTAACCAAAACCAAAACCCAATACCAACATGCCTAGAGCAACCAATGGCCCGGCCACCAAGGCCCGAAAGAAGCGCGCGATCAAAGCCGCCAAGGGCTACTTCGGAAACAAGTCCCGTCTGTACGTCTACGCCCTCGAGGCCGTTCAGCGCGCGCAGAAGTTCGCTTATCGCGACCGCCGCAAGAACAAGTCGACGTTCCGTCAGCTGTGGATCGTGCGTCTCAACGCCGCCTGCCGCCCCCTCGGCATCTCCTACAGCCGTCTGATCGCCGGCCTGAAGAAGGCCAACATCACGATGGACCGTAAGAACCTGAGCGAACTGGCCATCCATGACGCCCCCGCTTTCGAAGCGATCGTCAAGAAGGCCCAGGCCGCGCTCGCCTAAGACGAACTGACGTCCTTTCACGAAGCCCCGGCCCTCCGGGGCTTCTTTGTTTTCAGGGTGCTTTCGCTTGCCGACTTTCTTCGCTGACGCACAAATCAACCCATGCAGCAGCAGCTCGCCCAACTCGTCGCCGCCGCCACCCAGGAAGCCTCCGCCGTCGCCACCCGCGCCGAGCTCGAAGCCTTCAAGGCGCGCGTCGTCGGCCCCAACGGCTCCCTGACCCAGGTGATGAAGGGGATGGCCACCCTCTCGAAGGAAGAACGCCCGGTCGTGGGCAAGCTGATCAACGAGGCGAAGAAGTCCGTCGAGGAACTCCTCGCCGCCCTCCTGGTGAAGGTCGAGGACGCCGAGATCGCCGCCGCCCTCGGCGCGTCCGTCGACCCGACCCTCCCGAGCCCCGACGCTCCGGCCGGCTCGCTCCATCCGCTCTCCCGCACCCGCGAACGCATCCTGGCTTCCTTCCGTAAGCTGGGCTTCGTCGTCGCCGACGGCCCCGAGGTCGAGACGGAGTGGCATTGCTTCGACGCCCTCAACACGCCCGCCGACCACCCGGCCCGCGACATGCAGGACACGCTCTACATGCCGAAGGCGTTCCGCTCCGCCGACGCGCCGCGCAAGGCCGACGAAGCGATCCTCCTCCGCACGCATACGTCCAGCGTGCAGGTCCGCACGATGCTCTCGCGCAAGCCGCCCTTCCGCATCGTCGCCCCGGGCCGTTGCTTCCGCCGCGACGCGGTCGACGCGACGCACTCCGCCAACTTCCACCAGGTCGAAGGCCTGTGGATCGACCGCAACGTGACGCTCGCCGACCTCCGCGGCGTGCTCGACTTCTTCGTGAAGGAGACCTTCGGCGCCGACGCCGAGATCCGCCTGCGCCCGTCGTTCTTCCCGTTCACGGAACCGTCCTTCGAGATGGACCTCCGCTCGCCTAACCTGGGTCGTCTCTCCGACCGCTGGCTGGAGATCATGGGCTGCGGCCTGGTCGACCCGAAGGTCCTCGAGCTCTGCGGTCTCGATCCGCAGGAATGGTCGGGCCTCGCCTTCGGCCTCGGCCTCGAACGCATCGCGATGCTGGTCCACGGCATCGACGACATCCGCCACTTCTACAACAACGACACGCGCTTCCTGCGCCAGTTCGCCTAAGCCATGAAAGTCTCTTTCCAAGCCCTCTCCCGTCACCTCGACCTCGCCGGCGTCACCGCCGGGCGCGTCGCGGAGGTCCTCCCGATGCTCGGCCTCGAGGTGGAGTCGGTCACGACCTTCGGCCTCGCCCCGCTGCCCCTCGTGGTGGTCGGCGAGATCAAGTCCTTCGAGAAACACCCGAAGGCCGACCGTCTCAGCGTCTGTCAGGTCGACGCGGGCGAAGGCTCGCTCCGCCAGATCGTCTGCGGCGCCAAGAACTTCAAGGCCGGCGACCGCGTGCCGGTCGCTCTCCCGGGCACGATGATGCCGGGTGGTTTCGAGATCAAGGTCTCGAAGCTCCGCGACGTCGATTCGGCGGGCATGATGTGCTCCTCCGAAGAACTCGGCCTCGGCAAGGGCGAGGACGGCCTCCTCATCCTGACGCCCCGCCAGCCGGCCGTGGGCACGCCGCTTAATTCTCTGTTCGGCGCGCCCGACACGGTGCTCGAGATCTCGGTGACCCCGAACCGCGGCGATTGCCTCGGCCTCCGCGGCGTCGCCCGCGACCTCGCCGCCGCCTTGGGCCTCACGCTCAAGCCGCTCACGGTGAAGACCGCCGCCGGCCTCGCGGCCGCGCCCTCCGCCGGCGACGCGGTGAAGTTCGTCCGCTCGTCCTCCGAGTTCTGCCCTTACTACACGCTCCGCACGCTGAAGAACGTTAAGGTCGGCCCGAGCCCGGAATGGCTCCGCCGCGACCTCGAGGCCGCCGGTCTGCGTCCGATCAATAACGTGGTCGATATCACGAACTGGGTGCTGCTCGAACTGGGCCAGCCGCTCCATGCGTTCGACGCGAAGAAGGTCTCCGAGGGCATCGAAGCCCGCCCGGCCCGCGAAGGCGAAGAGATCGTCCTGCTCGACGGCAAGAAGGTGAAGCTCGAGACCGGTGTCTGCGTCATCGCCGACGCCCAGCGCCCGCTCGTCGTCGCCGGCGTGATGGGTGGCGTCGATTCCGGCGTGACCGAGTCCACGACCGACGTCCTGCTGGAAGCCGCATGGTTCCGCCCCGGCGAAATCCGCCGTGTCGCCCGCCGCATCGGCGTCTCGACCGATTCTTCCCACCGCTTCGCCCGTGACGTGGATCCGGCCGGCGTCGAACTCGCTTCGCGTCTCGCCACGGACCTGCTCATCGAGCTCGCCGGCGCCCAAGTGGTCGGCCCCGCGGTCGTGGTCGGCCAGCCGCCGCGCGCCGACGTCACGATCGAGCTCCCGGCCGGTTATGTCGCCGCGAAGCTCGGCACGCCGGTCGCCGATGCCGACGTCAACGCGGCCTTCGCCCGCCTGGGTTTCACGGTGCAGCCCTCCGCCGCCGGTTTCTCGGTGCGGGTGCCTTCGTTCCGTTCCGACGTGACCCGTCCGATCGACCTGGTCGAGGAATTCATCCGTATCCACGGCACCGACAAGGTTCCCGCCGGCCGCCCGATCGCCCCGCTGCCTGGCGACGAAGACGCGCTGACGTCCGTCTTCACCCGCGAAGTCTCGGCCCGCCTCGTCGGCGCCGGTTTCACGGAGTGCTGCCATTACTCGCTCCGCGACGCCGCGGAACTCGAACGCACCCTCGGCGCCGACCAGGCCGCCTTGGTCGCGATGGACAATCCGCTCACGGCCGAGCAGACGCACCTCCGCGCGTCGCTCGTCCCGGGACTCGCCGGCGCCCTCGCGCTCAATCTCTCGGTCCACGCTGACCCGCGCGGCCTCTTCGAGGTCGGCACGGTCTTCCGTCCGCAGGCCGACGGCACGGTCCGCGAATTCCTCTCGGTCGCCTTCGCGATCGTCGCCGAACCGGTGACGCGTTCCTGGAAGTCCCGCGAGTCCTTCGACGCCCTCCGCGCCAAGCGCCTCCTGCAGGACGCCGCCGCGTTCGCCGGCGTCGCCTCCGTCCGTCTTTCGTTCGCCGCCGCCACGGGCGGTCTTTGGCAGGCCGACCACGCCGCCGCCCTCATCGACCGCGGCCGCGCCGCGGAAGGCGCCTGCGGTGTCCTCGACCTCCGCTGGACGCGTTCCCTCGGCCTGAAGAGCTCGGTCATCGCCGGCGAAGTCTGCTTCCCGCGCTCGGCCTTCGCCGAAGCCCGCAAGATCCCGCGCTTCGAAGCGTTCTCGTCCTTCCCGCCCGTCACGAAGGATGTCGCGGTCATCGTCCCGGTCGGCGTCGCCGCCGCCGAAGTCGAAAGCCGCGTCCGCCAAGGCGCCGCCAAGGCCGCCGGCAAGGAGTTCGCCCTGGAGTCAGTCAATTGCTTCGACGTCTTCACCGGTCCGGGCCTGCCCGAAGGCCACCGCAGCCTCGCCTTCGAGATCCGCTGGCGCCACGCGGCCCGCACCCTCACCGACGAGGAGACCAACCAAGCCCTCGGCGTGGTCATCGCGACGCTCGAGAAGGGCGCCGGCTGGACCGTCCGCCGCTGATCCCCATGGCCGAAGGTTTCGACATCGACCACCTCGCGAAGCTCGCCCGCCTCAGCCTCACGGCCGAGGAGAAGGCGCTCTACTCTGCGCAGCTCAGCCAGATCCTGGGTCACTTCCAGGCGCTGGCTGACGCCGACCTGCCTGCGACGATCGACGACGCCCGCGTGGTCGATGAAGCCGCCCTGCGCTCCGACGAGCCGGGTCCGGTCCTCGGCGCCGAAGCCGTCACCCGCATCGCCCCCGCCTCGCGCGACGGGCAGATCTCCGTCCCGCGCGTCGTGGACGACGAATCCTGAGCCATGGCCGACGCGATCCATACGCTTTCCGCCGCCGAGCTCGGCCGCCGCCTCGCGGCCGGCACGCTCACGTCCCGCGCCCTCTGCGAAGCCCTGCTCGCCCGCTACCAGGCGGTGAACGACAAGGTCGGCGCCTTCACGCATCTCGACCAGGCCGACGTCCTCGCGCAGGCCGACGCTTCCGACGCCCGCCGCAAGGCCGGGCAGGGCAGGGGTCCGCTCGAAGGCATCCCGGTCGCGATCAAGGACAACATCGCGGTGAAGGGGCAGCCGCTCACGTGCTCGAGCAAGATGCTCGCGCCGCTGGTCTCGCCTTACGACTCCCACGTCGCCGAACGCCTTCGCGCGGCCGGCGCGATCCTCTACGGTCGCCTGAACATGGACGAGTTCGCGATGGGTTCCTCCACGGAGAACTCCGCGCTCCGCAAGACCTTCAATCCTTGGGACCTCGCCCGCATCCCGGGCGGTTCTTCCGGCGGCAGCGCCGCGGCCCTCGCGGCCGGCCTGGTGCCGCTCTCGCTGGGTTCCGACACTGGCGGCTCGATCCGCCAGCCCGCATCTCATTGCGGCGTGGTCGGCCTGAAGCCGACTTACGGACTCATCTCCCGCTTCGGTCTCGTGGCCTTCGCCTCGTCGCTCGACCAGATCGGTCCGATGGCCCGCAGCGTCGAAGACTGCGAACTGCTCCTCCACGCGCTGGCTTCGGCCGACTCGCGTGACATGACCTGCTTCGGTCCGTCCGATCGTACCCTCGTTCCGGCCGGTGACGCGAAGAAGCTCCGCATCGGGATCCCGAAGGGTTTCCTCGGCAAAGGCGTCGCCTCCGAGGTCGCCGCCGCCGTCAACGCCGCGGTCGAATTCTACCGCGCCCAGGGTTGTGCGATTTCCGAGGTCGAACTGCCCTCCGCCGACCTCGCCGTGCCGACCTATTACGTCGTCGCCACCGCCGAGGCTTCCTCGAACCTCGGCCGCTATGACGGCGTCCGCTACGGTCATCGCTCTTCCGCCGCCGGTACGCCGGTCGAGATGATGACGGCCAGCCGTTCCGAAGGTTTCGGCCCCGAGGTGAAGCGCCGCATCCTGCTCGGCACGTTCGTGCTCAGCGCCGGTTACGCCGACGCCTATTACGTCCGCGCCCTCCGCGCCCGCGCGAAGATCCGCGCCGAATACCTCGCCGCCCTCGCCGGCGTCGACGTGCTGCTCACCCCGACGGTCCCGACGCCCGCCTTCAAGGTCGGCGAAAAGGCTTCGGATCCGCTGCAGCTCTACCTCGAGGACATCTTCACGATCCCTGCCAACCTCGCCGGCCTCCCGGCGATCTCGGTGCCTTGCGGCAAGTCCGGCCACCTGCCGGTCGGTTTCCATCTCGTCGGAGCGCCGCTCTCCGAAGCCAAGCTTCTCGCCGCGGGCCGTCTCTTCGAGGCCGCCCACGGTTACGCCCACCAGCAAGCCGCCCTATGAGCAACGTGCCTTCTGATTGGGAAGTCGTCATCGGCCTCGAGGTCCACGTGCAGCTGCGCACCCGCGCCAAGGTCTTCGCGTCGTCCCCGTGGGGCTTCGGCAAGGAGCCCAACGAGCAGGTCGACCCGGTCGTCCTCGGCCTCCCCGGCACGCTGCCGGTGGTGAACCGCGAGGCGGTCGAGAAAGCCATCCTCTTCGGGCTCGTCGTGGGAGCGGAGATCCCGGAGCGCTGCGCCTGGGACCGTAAGAACTATTTCTACCCGGATAATCCGAAGAACTATCAGCTCACCCAGAAGGATTTCCCGGTCGTCGTCGGCGGCCAGGTCGAGATCGAGCTCCCCGGCGCCTCGCGCAACGTGATGGGCGAGCATAAGTTCATCCGCATCCACCACGCGCACCTCGAAGAGGACGTGGGCAAGCTCAGCCACGCGGGCAGCGGCTCGTTGGTCGACTATAACCGCGCCGGCGTGCCGCTGCTCGAGATCGTGACCGAGCCGGACCTCCGTTCCTCCGCCGAAGCCGAGGCTTTCCTCCGCTCCCTCGTCGCGATGCTCACCCAGGCCGGCGTCGCCGACTGCGACATGGAGAAGGGCCAGCTGCGCTGCGACTGCAACGTATCCGTCCGTCGCCGGGGCGCCGAGAAGCTCGGCACCCGCACCGAGACCAAGAACCTCAACTCGATCTCGAGCGTCCGGGACACGGTCATCTACGAGACCGCCCGCCAGATCCGCGAACTCGAAGCCGGCCGTTCGATCACGCAGGAGACCCGCGGCTGGAACGCCGAGCTCGCACGGGGTTACGTCCTCCGCGACAAGGAAGACGCGCACGACTACCGTTACTTCCCGGATCCGGATATCCCGACCCTCAGGGTCTCCCGCGAGACCGTCACGCGCCTCACGAAGCAGGTCCCCGAGAACCTTTACGACCGCCAGCGTCGCTATGTCGAGAAGCTCGGCCTGCCTTACACCGCCGCCTCGGTCCTCGTCAATGACCGCGCCTTGGCCGAATGGTTCGAGGCCGCCGTGGCCGCCCACCCGGCCAACCCGTCGGGCATCGCCAACCTCGTCGCCAACGACCTCCTCCGTGACCTCGCCGCCTCCGCCGGTGCCGCCGGCGCCTTCGACGAGGCCGCCCTGGCCCCCGTCTCGCTCGCGTCCTGTCCGATCAAGCCTGCGCAGCTCGCCGGCCTGGTGAAGCTGACCGACGACGGCGTGATCTCCAAGCAGCAGGCCAAGGAAGTCTTCGCCGAGATGTTCAAGACCGGCCGTGACGCCGCCGCCATCGTCGACGCCAAGGGCCTCCGCCAGAACAGCGACACCGGCGAACTCGAGAAGATCGTCCAGGAAGTCATCGCCGATCCGGCCGTCGCGAAATCCATCGCCGAATACCGCGCGGGCAACGAGAAGGCCATCAACGCGCTCAAGGGGCCGATCATGAAGCGCACGCAGGGTAAGGCCAACCCGGTCCTCATCGACCAGCTGCTCCGCAAGTTCCTCGCATGAGCGAGCCTTCCGCTTCCCCGCTGACCGCGGGCATCAAGGCGCTGCGGGACATCGCCCTGCCGTTGGCGATCATCATGTTCGCCGCCGCGGGCTTGGTCGTCGCGTATTACAACATCCCGGAAGTCGCCACGGCGCTCAACCGCATCGGGGCCGTCAACGCGGCCAATCCGATGGCCTTCGCGGCGATCTGCACCGCCATCACTTCGGGACTCATCCCATGGTGTTTCCGTATGCTCTTCCCGGGATTACGTCCGGCGCATCCCTTCCGCGACCTCCTGCACAGCATGGTGTGGTGGGCCCTGATGGGGATGCTGGTCAGTTACTTTTACACCCTGCAGGCGGCTTGGTTCGGCAGCGAAGCCAACCTCCGTACGGTGTTGCTCAAGGTGCTCGTCGACATGGCCGGTTTCACCGTCTTCATCGGCGCGCCGTTCAACGCCATCTCCCATCTCTGGAAGGACTGCGGCTGGGACACCGCCCGCCTGCGCGCGGCGATGGGTCCCGGCTGGTATCGCCGCCTGGTCCTGCCGAACCTGCTGACGAACTATTTCGTCTGGTTCCCGGGCACGCTGATCTTCTACAGCATGCCCACCGACCTCCAGCTGGTCGTCGCCAACTGCATCGGCTGCTTCTGGGCCCTGATGTGCGCCCGGATCGCGGCCCATTCGGGCGTGCCGACCACGGATATCCACGCCTGAGGCTATTTCCGGTCCGGTCGGCAACCCTCGCTTGAATCCCCGCCTCGCTTCGGCGAGCCTCTCCCTGTGCCCGATCTCTTCGGAGAAATCGAACCCGGCGTCGCCGAGGTGGTCCCGTTTGACGGCGGGGCCCGGGCCTACTCGTACTCCGTGCCGGCGGCCCTGAAGGAAGTCCTGAAGGTCGGCCAGCTGGTCCGGGTGCCGCTCGGCGGCCGCACGAGCATCGGCGTCGTCTGGAAATATCCGGCTGAGCCGCCGCCTTCCGCCCGGCTGCGCAGCATCATGACGCTGGAGCATGAGCAGCCCGTGATGACGCCCGACTGCTGTAAGTTGGCCGAGTGGATGGCGAGCTACTACGGCTGTGGCCTGAACTCCGTCCTCGAGACCGTCCTGCCCGCCGCGGTGCGCAAGGGCGTCCGACCGGTCCTGCGTCGCCTCCTGACGCTCATCGCCCCGCCCGAAGCCGACGTGCTCGCGAAGCTCCGCAAGAAGGCCCCGCGTCAGGCGCAGGTCATCGATTTCCTGGCCGCCCAGACGGAGCCGGCCGACCGCGCGAAGATGGTCGAAGGCCTCGGCGTCGCCCAGCAGGCCGTCGACGCCCTGATCAAGGCCGGCACGGTCAAGGAGGACGCCAGCGTGCTCTGGCGCGTCGCCTACAATGACCCTTACGCCGAAGGGGAGACCATCGCCTCGGCCGGACATACGCTCAATTCCGAACAGCAAGCGGCGGTGGACTCGGTCACGAAGACGCTCGATTCCAAGGCCTTCCGGGCTCACCTCCTGCACGGCGTGACGGGATCGGGTAAGACGGAGGTCTACGTCGCCCTGATCCGCAAGGTCGTGGCCGAAGGCGGCTCCGCGATCTTCCTCGTCCCCGAAGTCGCGCTCACGCCGCAGACGGTCGGACGGCTCCGCTCCCGCCTCGCCGACCTGGGCGCCAAGGTGGTCGTCTGGCACAGCCACCTTTCCGCCGGCGAGCGTTTCGACGCCTGGATGGCGATGTCGCTCGGGCAGGCGAGGGTGGTGGTCGGCGCCCGTTCGGCCGTCTTCGCCCCGCTCCCGAACCTCCGCCTCATCGTCGTCGACGAAGAGCACGAGCCGTCCTTCAAGCAGGGTGAGACCCCGATGTATCATGGACGCGACGTCGCGGTGATGCGCGCATCGGTCCTCGACGCGGCCTGCGTGTTGGGCTCCGCCACGCCATCGCTCGAGACCTGGAAGAACGCTTCGGCCGGCCGCTACGCCCTCGATGTGATGGCCAAGCGTGTCGATGACCGCCCGATGCCGGCTTTCCGCATCGTGGACATGCGGCGCGAGGTCCTCCACTCGAAGGGCCAGCACATCCTTTCACGCGAGCTGACCGACGGCATCCGCGCCCGCCTCGAGCGCCGGGAGCAGACCATCCTCTTCCTCAACCGGCGCGGGCATTCTCGCTCCTTGGTGTGCCCGGACTGCGGCGAGGCCGTTCAGTGCAAGCGTTGCAGCGTCTCGCTGACCTTGCACCGGACCGACGACACCGCCCGCTGCCACCTGTGCAACCACCAGGAGCGCGCCCCGGTGCTCTGCCCGAGCTGCCGCTCCCCGAAGGTCCGCTGGAAGGGCTACGGCACCCAGAAGGTCGAAGAGACCATCGCCCAGCTCTTCCCGCGTGCCCGCGTGGCCCGCATCGACGCCGACACGATGGGCAAGAAGGACCTCTTCCGGAAGGTGCTCTCGGATTTTCGCGCCGGTAAGTATGACATGCTCCTCGGTACGCAGATGATCGCCAAGGGCCTGGACTTCCCGCGCGTGACGCTGGTGGGCATCATCGACGCCGACCTCTCGTTGCAGCTGCCGGACTTCCGCGCCGCCGAACGCACCTTCCAGCTGCTCACCCAGGTCGCCGGGCGCGCGGGCCGAGGTGATCTCGAGGGTGTGGTCGTCGTGCAGAGCTTCCAGCCCGCCTCCGACCCTATCCAGTTCGCCAAGCGCCTCGACTTCCATGGCTTCGCCGCCGCCGAGCTCGAGAAGCGCGCCGAGTTCGGCTACCCGCCGGACCGGCACCTCATCCGTCACGTCTTCCGCGGCCGTAACGCCGAGAAGGTCAACTTCGTCGCCGACGCTTGGGTCAAGGAACTCGAGCGGCTGCATCCCGGCCTTTGCGAGATCCGCGGCCCGGCCCCGTGTCCGTTCGAGAAGGTCCAGGACCAGCACCGCGTGCACATCTGGTATCTCGTCACCGGCGTGAAGTCGCTCCTCGCCGCCTTGCTGCCGCTGCGCGCCAGGATCCTCGGCGACGCGGACGTCATCGACGTCATCGACGTCGACGCGCAGGATTGTGCCTGAGGCTTCTGCATAGAGGACTGAATGGAGGAATGAGCGGAGGTCTGCGTTGAGGACTGGATTGATGAAGATACAGAAAAGACAGCCTGCGGAGCCATCCTGCCTCTGCTTCAATTCAGCCCTCCACGCAGACCTCTATTCAGCGATCCACGCAGTCCTCTGTTCTTCGCTCAGAACCACCGCTTCCGCTTCATCCAGAGGATGATGCCGGTCGCGAGGGCGCCCATGGAGCCGAGCGCCAGGAAGTAGCCGTATTTCTCGCCCCACTCCGTGTGGATCTCCGGCATGAAGTGGAAGTTCATGCCCCAGAGTCCTACCAGGAAGGTCAGCGGGATGAAGACCGAGCTCATCACCGTCAGGACGCGGATGACTTCGTTGGTCTTCCGCTCCTGCTGGGTGTGGTGGTATTCCTGCAGGTCCTGGAGGATCATGCGGGCGTGCTCGATGCGGTCGGCCGCGCGGATGGCGTGGTCGTAGAGGTCGCGCAGGAACATGTCCAGGGACGTCGGCAGGAGCGGGTGCTCGTAGTGCTCGAGGACGCTGACCATGTCCTTGAGCGGCTGGGCGAGGCGGCTGAGCCGCACCACGATGCGCTTGAGGCGGTAGACCTCGTTGAGGTCCCAGTCATCGGTGCCCTTGAGGATGGAGTCCTCGAGTTCGGTGGTGGCGTCCTCGATCTCTTCGGTCTGGTAGAGCAGCCGGTCGACGAGCGTGTCCAGGAGCGAGTAGACGAGGTAGCCGGCGTGCCACTTGCGGATGTTGCCTTTGTTGTCGGCGATGCGCTTCTCGACAGCCTCGAAGACCTTCTCGTCGTTCTCGTGGAAGGAGATGACCCAGTTCTGGGCGGCGACGATGGAGATCTGCTGGCCGCGCGGGGTGTCTTCCTCGACGCCGATGCGGACGGCGCGGGCGATGGCCAGGAGCTTGTCGCCGTGTTCCTCGAACTTCGGGCGGGAGGTGGCCGTCAGGATGTCTTCCTGGGCCAGCATCGGGATGTCGAAGAACGCCCCCACGATGTGGACGATCTGCGGGTCGGTGATGCCGAGGACCTGGATCCAGACCATGCCCTGCTTGCCGGCGTAGCGGCCGACGGAATCCAGGTCGGCGAACTCCTCCACCTTGCAGCTGGATTCGTCGTAGGAGATGACCCGGAACTTGGTCGGGACGGTCGATTCGAAGGGGGAGGCGGCCGGCAGCTGGCCCGGGGCGCGGCCGATCTCGGTGTCCTCATAGGCGGCTTCCCCGGGCAGGGGGGCGGCGTCGGGCTTCAGGCCGAGGCGGGAGCGGAGGTCGTTCATGCGCCGTTCCAGGAAGGAACGCGCCCTGGCGACCTCTTGTTGGCGCCTTTGCTGATGCCGGCTCATCCCGCCATCATCCGCAGGCCCGGGGCCTTGTCAACGGGTTCGGCGGTGCCCCGGCCGCCGCCAGGCAGCCGGACCCTCAGGATTTCCGCGAGCCCTTGCCGTTCCGACGACCGTTCTTGGCGATTCCGAGGGTCACGAGCTTCCCTTGGTTCACTTTCTGGAAAAGGTTGTTCGAATTGGTCACTCCGAGGCAGTAGAGCACGGCCGCGACATCCTCGGTCTTGTCCTTGTGGACCAGGCTGGCGTTGGTCAGCCACTGCGCGATCGCATGATGGAAGTTCGGGGGGCTGATGTCGAGGTCCTCGCCGCCGTAGCGGAGCCAGAGTTCCGCGCGATCCTTCATGGTGCAGTTGCCGCGCTTCTCCTGCCGCTCGTGCAGGAAGGTCAGGAGTTCATTGAGCTGTGAGGGAAGTTTGGACGAGGTGGGCTCGGACATCGGAAGGGGCGGTCAGGAAGGGGATGCGAAGGGCGCGGCGGAGGAACCTGGCCTGGAGGGCGAAGTCCGCCATCGAAAGGCTATGGACTAATTAGGCGACAGTTCGCTGGGAACACCTAATTACAATCTCGGCTGTAATATTATAAAGTAATAGAAGCCTGCCGCGGCCGGCCATCCGGCGGCCGCCGAAGGCTTCGGGAAAAATCCCGGGTGGTGGTCGCGACAGGACTTGAACCTGTGACTTCAGCAATGTGAATGCTGCGCTCTAACCAACTGAGCTACGCGACCATGACCCGGACCAGCATCATAACCCTCCGGGGAGGGCGGCGGGCAAGCCTGTTTTGCAGGCCGCCCGGCGGGAGCGCACGTAAGAGGGCTGGCGGCTTGTCTTTCGCGGGGGCGGGCTCATGCTGGTGAAAGATGGACATTTCCGCACCAGCCGCCGCTCCGCGCGTCGCCGATGAACGCCTGATCCGACTGACGGCTCCGGCGGGCACGAAGGTGCGGGCGTTGGCCGCTCGCGAGGCGAACGGGGCTTTCCTGCGCGTGGCGATCTCCGGCGGCGGCTGCAACGGCCTGTCTTACAAGATGCGCTTCGTCGGCGAAGCCAAACCGTCCGATATCCTCGTCCGCACGGAAGGTGTCGAAGTCCTGATCGATCCGAAGTCGGCCCTCTACCTCCGCGGCACGCAGTTGGATTATTCCGACAAGATGATCGGCGGCGGCTTCAAGTTCTCTAACCCCAACGCCAAGGCCAGTTGTTCCTGCGGGGAGAGTTTCTCTCTTTAGCGCGAAGGCGCAGCCTTCGCGAGGGGGCACGTTGACACGCTGGCACGTGGGCAAGGGGGTGCTTGTCTCGAGGTAGGGGCAGCACCGCGTGCTGCCCTAGTCTGTCGTCTTGGGTAGGGTCGGGACCGCGTCACGACATAGAGGCATTCCGTGAGAGGTCTGAATGGAGGACTGCGTTGAGGACTGAATGGATAAGTCGCACTTCAGGTGACGGGTGACGGCCATCGGGGCATCAGCCATTCGGGTTTCGGCATCTCAGCCGTCGGCTGTCGGCTCCGGAATCGGGTAGCGTCGGGACCGCGTCACGACATGGTGTGCGCGGGTAGGGCTGATTCCTTTTCTGGTCTCAGGTCTCGGCCGTCGGGTATCTGGTTCGGCAGTTCAGGTTCAGGTGCAGGTCCCGGGTCTGATACCCGAACCTGAAGACCTGAACCTGGGACCTGAGGCCCGAGACCCGAAACCCGAGAAGGACGTATCGATCGTCCTTAATCCGCCGGAATCTCGTCCTTCGCGCCGGCCTCATAACGTTCGCACCAGGCCTTGGACCACGCGGCGAAGTCGCCCGCGGCGATGTGCGCGTGGGCCTGGGCCATGAGGTCCTGCAGGAAGTGGATGTTGTGCAGCGCGAGCAGGGTGCCGCCGAGCTGTTCGCCGGCGTGGTGCAGGTGTCGCAGGTAGGCGCGGGAGAAGTGGCGGCAGGTGTAGTTGTCCATGCCTTCGACGAGCGGGCGGTGGTCTTCCTTGTAGCGCAGGTGCTTCACGCTGATCGGTCCGTCGGGCGTGAAAGCCCCGCCGTGGCGGCCGATGCGGGTGGGCATCGTGCAGTCGAACATGTCGGCGCCGAGGGCGACCATCCGGAGGAGCTGGGGCGGGGTGCCGACCCCCATGACGTAGCGGGGCTTGTGCTTGGGCAGGAGCGGGGCGACGAGGCCGACCTGATGGAGCATGTGCTCCTCAGGCTCGCCGACGCTGACTCCGCCGATGGCGTGGCCCGGGAAATCGAGCCCGCCGAGTTCTTCGGCGCAACGGATGCGCAGGTCGTCGTAGACCGAGCCTTGGTTGATGCAGAAGAGATGACGGCCCGAGGCGAGGAAGCCGCGGTCCTTGGCCAGCTGGAGCATCTCCTTGGCCCAGCGGATGGAGCGGGTCACGGCGACCTCGCACGAGGCGCGGTCGCAAGGGTAGGGCGGACACTCGTCGAGGACCATCGCGATGTCCGAGCCCAGCGCGTCCTGGATGTCGAAGCAGTCCTTCACGTCGAGGAACAGCTTGTTGCCGTCGAGGTGGGAGCTGAAATGTATGCCTTCGTCGGTGATCGTGCGGAGCTTCGCGAGCGAGAAGACCTGGAAGCCGCCGCTGTCGGTGAGGATCGGCTTGTCCCAGTGCATGAACTTGTGGAGGCCGCCGGCGGCGCGGACGATCTCGCGACCCGGACGCAGGTTCAGGTGGTAGGTGTTGCTGAGCAGGATCTGGGCGCCCGTCTCGGCGACCTGCTGGGGCGAGAGGCCTTTGACCGTGGCCTGGGTGCCCACCGGCATGAAGACCGGCGTGCGGACCTCCCCGTGGGGGGTCTTCAGGACGCCGAGGCGCGCGGCCGTGGCCGTATCGGTCTTAAGCAGGGTGAACACGGCCCGAAACTAGGGGGCAGGGGGGCAAAGTGACAACAAGAGAAGAGGACTGGACGGATGACTGAATGGAGGACTGCGTTGAGGTCTGAATGGAGAAGATGGCAGTCAGGGTTGGCCCTGTGCTTTCATCTATTCAGCCCTCCACTCGGTGCTCCACTCAGTCCTCTGTTCTGCTGCGCGTTTTACCGAGCGTTTCCGTCAAACGTCAGCCTCATCCCCTTCGGGGCGTCGGCGCGGATCTGGCCGTTCTCGTAGACGCAGACGCCGTTGACGAAGGTGCGCTCGATGCTGCTGCCGAAGGTGTGGCCTTCGAAGGGCGACCAGCCGCACTGGTAGAGCAGGCCGGACTTGGTCACGGGCTGGGGCTTGGCGGGGTCGACGACCACGAGGTCGGCCCAGTAGCCTTCGCGGATGAAGCCGCGCTGCTCGACGCCGAAGAGGATCGCCGGGGCGTGGCAGGCGCGCTGGACGGCCGTCTCGAGCGAGAAGGCGCCCTGGCGGACGAGGTCCATCAGGATCAGCAGCGAATGCTGGATGAGCGGCAGGCCCGAGGGGGCCTTGAAGTAGGTCTGCGACTTCTCGTCCCAGGTGTGGGGCGCGTGGTCGGTGGCGATGACGTCGATGACGCCGGAGGCCACGGCGTCGCGGATCGCGGCGCGGTCGGCGGCGGTCTTGATGGCCGGGTTGCACTTGATCTGGTGGCCGAGGCGGGCGTAGTCGGCGTCGGAGAACCAGAGGTGGTGCACGCAGGCTTCGGCGGTGAGACGCTTGCCTTTGAGCGGTGAGGCGCTGAAGAGCGAGAGCTCCTTCGCGGTCGTGATGTGCAGGATGTGCAGGCGCGCGTCGTTGCGACGGGCGAGTTCGGCCGCCAGCGAGGACGAAGCATAGCAGGCTTCGACGTCGCGCAGCCGCGGGTGTTCGGCGGCGGGGACGTCTTCGCCCCACTTGGCCTTGGCGGCCGCTTCGGCCGCCTTGATGCGCGGGGTGTCCTCGCAGTGCGTGAGGATGAGGGTGGGCGCGTGGCGGAAGACGCTTTCGAGGACCTCGACCTGATCGACGAGCATGTCGCCGGTCGAGGAACCCATGAAGATCTTGAGGCCGCAGACCTTGCGGGGGTCGACCGCCTTGATGGCTTCCAGGTTCGTGCTGGTGGTGCCCAGGAAGAAGGAGTAGTTGGCGACCGAGGTGGCCGCGCCGATGGCGTATTTCTTCTCGAGCTCCTCGAGCGTGACCGCCGGAGGGTTCGTGTTCGGCATCTCCATGAAGGAGGTCACGCCGCCGGCCACGGCCGCGCGGGCCTCGCTGGCGATGCAGGCCTTGTGCGTCAGGCCGGGCTCCCGGAAATGCACTTGGTCGTCGATGAGCCCGGGCACCAGGAGCTTGTGGGTCAGGTCGTATTCCTGGTCGGCGCGGATGCCGGCCGGAATGACGCCGATGCGCTCGATGCGACCGGCCCGGATGAGGACGTCCGCGCGGAAGCGGCGACCTTCGTTGATGATCTCAGCGTTGCGGAGGACGACGGTGCTCATGCGCCCTCAAATCAGACCTCAAGCCAGCCGACTGCAAATCGGAAAACTCCGACCTCAGCCCGAAACCTTCACCATGTCCGAAAGGTCGGCTTTCTTGACGCCATCCGGATTGATGTTCACCGCCGAGACGCGGAACTGAGACTGCTTATGTTTGAGTTTCAGGATGAAATTGGTCACGACGAGTTTCTCTTCGGGATAGAGCTCGGCTTTGCGTGCCACCATGGTGGTGACGAGCTCTTCGACCTGCTCGGCTGTCGCTCCAGGGAGGCTCGCCAGGCGGGTCTTGGCTTCGGCGATCTTGGCTTCGCCTTCGATGGCGGCGTTCCAGATGAGGATGGCGACGTTCATGGCGCCCTTGGCGGCGGTGTGGTTGCCGCCGGCCTGCTGGAGGATGGGTTGGGAGTAAGTGATGAGCTTGTCCGCGAAGGAGGGCTCCCGGGGCTTGGCGTCGACCGCCGCAGGTTCGGGACGGGAGAAGTCGCGCTTGATGTCGCGGGGTTTGTTGTTGCCGAAAGCGCCGGTGGTCCGACGACGGGAATGGGGGGAGGCCATTGGTAAAGGTGCTATCCAAGGGAAACCCGACCGGCCCCCTCGGCAAGCCCTTTCCCCGAGGGGTCTATTGACACCCCGCCTAGGACAAGCCACTTTGGCCCCAACGCCCCCTCCCGTGTCCGATTACAGCGACGTCATCCGCGCCCACCGCCGCGATCATCTCGCGAAACCGAACTCCCTCCCGCGCGGCGTCCACCGCTACTTCGAGAGCACGCTCCTGCCGCTCCCGATCGAGCAGGTCTTCGAGTTCTTCTCCAAAGCGGAGAACCTCCAGGCGATCACGCCGCCGGAACTGAGCTTCCGCATCAAGACGCCTCTGCCGATCGTGATGAGGCAGGGCACGCTGATCGACTACGGCCTCTCGCTCAACGGCGTCCCCTTCGGCTGGCGCACCCGCATCACCCACTGGGATCCGCCTTACGCCTTCGCCGACGAACAGCTCAAGGGTCCCTACGCCGTCTGGTTCCATACGCACACGTTCGCCGACGAAGGCGGAAAGACGCGTATGGACGACGAGGTCCTCTACAAGCTGCCGCTCTGGCCGTTCGGAGAAGTCGCTTATCCTTTCGTGAAGAAGAAGGTGGAGGGAATTTTCCGCTACCGCCGCACGAAGATCCGCGAGATCCTCGGTTGTTAGGCCTACTAGGGCTAGAGGCAGGGCCTGGGCTAGGGCTAGGTAAATGGAGATAGCAGCTCTCCTGACTGAGTTGATCAGGCTCTTCTAGCCTGCATCTAAACTAGCACTGGCCCTAGCCCTAGCTCTGGCCCTTCTTGCTCACTTCTTCGCCGGTTCGGCTACGGCCGGCATCGGGAAGACGCAGATCTGCAGGTTCGCGGCATGGTCGAAGTCCTGCGGATTGGGATGGCGTCCCGCCCAGGCGATACCCCGCAAGAGCAGGAGCTTCACGTCGGGCCGGCTGAAGTTCGCGTAGGTATGGCCGGGGATGAAGACGAACGCTCGCTGCGCGCCGGGCTTCTCGTACGTCCAGATCTGCGTCTGCGCTTCGAAGCCGTCACCGACCTTCTTCGGCGTCGGCGCCGTCGCGAGCGGGCGGATGTCGGTCCGCAGGTCCATGTCGTAGTAGATCTCGTCCTTCATGCCGAAGTCGGCGACGCCCTTCGTGATGGCGTGCGCCTTGTCGACGAAGCCGAGTTGCATGGGTCCTTCGCGCCACTTGGTCACCTTCTGGCGCCAGGAGCCGCCGATGAGGTCCTTGTAGAAGTCGGCCGAGGCGTCGTTGCCGGCGACGGCTCCGGCGTGGATCACCACGAAACTCCCGCCCCGCGCGGCGAACTTCTCCACGCGGGCGCGTTCATCCGGCTGGAAATTGCCGCCACCTTGGCGATGGATGACGAGGACGTCCGTGCGCGCGAGCTCCTCGTCGGATGGGAAGGTCTGCACGCCTTTGGCGTCGGCGTCGCCGACCGAGACCTTCATGGCGGCCTGCGTCAGCAGCGGTTGCCAGTCACGTACGAACGCGGGGTGATCGTGGTCGCCCGGACCATGGGTCTTCGGGCCGCAACGCAGGAAGACGCGGAGCGGGGCAGGGGCATCGGCCGCGAAGACGGTGGCGAAGGCGGTGGCGAAGGCGAGCAGGGGGAGGAGGCAGCGCATGGGTGCAATCTAAGGTAGGGTCGGGACCGCGTCACGACATAGTTGTTTTAACCCGGGGTAGGGCTGACCGGCCCGGTCAGCCGCGGTTGAGCGGGCCGCTCAACCCTACCCAATCCACCTGCCACCCGAAACGAATTGTCTCTTCTGTCTTAAACCACGCCCGGCAATTCCGCCAGCGACGTAATAAACGCATCCGCGCCGGCTTTCACCTTGGCGCGGACGGCGTAGCGGCCGAAACCGATGACCTTATCGGCGTCGCCCTTGACCTCGAGATCGCTGGCGCCGTCGCCGACCATGATGACCG
>JBEEPO010000005.1:0-100864 GCA_041191065.1 Verrucomicrobiota bacterium
CCTTGAGACATTTTTAATCCGCCAACACCTATGAGTTCGGTTTCCGTAAACAAAAAACCCCGACGAAGGTCGGGGTTCTGAGGGGGCCGAGGTCCGGCTCAGGCTTTAGCGGCGTTGAACTTCGAGCGGATAGCTTCGACGACGGCCGGGTCGGCCAGGGTCGAGACATTGCCGAGTTCACGGCCTTCGGAGATGTCGCGCAGGAGGCGGCGCATGATCTTGCCGGAGCGGGTCTTCGGCAGGTCGGGCACGAAGACGATGCGTTCCGGGCGGGCGAACTTGCCGATCTTCGCGTCGACCATGCCGTTGAGCTTCTTGGCGAGGTCGGCTTCGTTCGCCGTCTTGGCGGCGGCGGATTTCAGGATGACGAACGCCATCAGGCCCTGGCCCTTGAGGTCGTGCTTCACGCCGATGACGGCGGACTCGGCGACCGCCGCGTCCTCGATGAAGATCGCTTCGAGCTCGGCCGTGCCGATGCGATGGCCGGAGACGTTGACCACGTCGTCGACGCGGCCGGTGATCCAGAGGTAGCCGTCCTTGTCGCGGATGGCGCCGTCGCCCGGGAAGTAATACTTGCCGCCCCAGCGGTTCCAGTAGGTGTCCACGTAGCGCTGTTCGTCGCCGAAGATGCCCTGCGTGATACCGGGCCAGGGCTTGCGGATGGCGAGGATGCCGTGGTCGGTCTCGTTGCCGTGCTCGTCGAGGACGGCGGCGTCGACGCCGAAGAAGGGCAGCGTGGCCGAGCCGGGCTTCGTGGGCGTGCAGCCGGGCATCGGGGTGATCATGTGGCCGCCGGTCTCGGTCTGCCACCAGGTGTCGACGATCGGGCAGCGTTCGGCGCCGATGTTGCGATGGTACCAGAGCCACGCTTCCGGATTGATCGGTTCGCCGACGGAGCCGAGGAGGCGCAGCGAGGACAGGTCGTGCTTCTTCACCCACTCGTCGCCCCACTTCATGAAGGCGCGGATGGCGGTCGGGGCCGTGTAGAAGACGGAGACCTTGTGGTCCTGGATGATCTTCCAGAAGCGGCCGTAGTCCGGGGCGTCGGGCGCGCCTTCGTACATCAGCACCGAAGAGCCGTTGAGGAGCGGCCCGTAGACCACGTAGGTGTGGCCCGTGACCCAGCCCACGTCGGCCGTGCACCAGAAGAGGTCGTCGCCGCGGAGGTCGAAGACGTACTTGTTGGTCGAGTAGGCGTGGACCATGTAGCCGCCCACGCTGTGCATGATGCCCTTGGGCTTGCCGGTGGAGCCGGAAGTGTAGAGCAGGAACAGCATCTCATTGGCTTCCTGCTGGACCGCTTCGCACTGGTCGGTGACCTGGGCGGCGGCCTCGTGATACCAGACGTCGCGGCCGGCCTGCATGACGCAGCCCGCGTCGGGCTTGCCCGGGTGGCGCTGGAGCACGAGCACGTGGGCGCAGGACGGGCAGTCCTTCACGCCATCGTCGACCGTCTGCTTGAGGGGCAGGAACTTCCCGCGGCGGTAGCCGCCGTCCATCGTGATGACCGCCTTCGACTTCGCGTCGTTGACGCGGTCGCGGATGGATTCGGCCGAGAAGCCGCCGAAGACGACCGAGTGGACGATGCCGAGGCGGGCGCAGGCGAGGACCGCCATCGCGAGCTCGGGGACCATCGGCATGTAGATCGCGACCGTATCGCCGCGCTTCAGGCCCATGCCCTTGAGCACGTTGGCGAAGCGGCTGACTTCGGAGAGCAGCTGGCGGTAGGTGAGGCGGCGGACCTCGACGGCCTTGCCGTCGGCGGTGGGCTCGCCTTCGTAGACGATCGCGACCTTGTCGCCGAGGCCCTTGGCGACCTGCGCGTCGAGGCAGTTGTAGGCGACGTTGGTCTTGCCGTCCACGAACCAGCGGAAGAACGGCTTCTTGGATTCATCGACCACCTTCGTCCACGGCTGGAACCACGTCAGCTCCTTGGCTTCGTCGGCCCAGAAGCCGTCGGGGTCCTGGATCGAGCGGCGGTAGAGGGCGTGGTAGCCGTCCATGCCCTTGACGCGGGCCTTGGCGACGAACGCGGCGCTCGGCGGGAAGATCTGCTCGTTGGAGCCGAAGCCTTCGGCGCTCGCCTTCTTGACGTCGTCGATCTCTTCGTGGGCGTCGGAGTTCTGGGGGGTGTTGGCCATGGTTTTACGTTTGGAGCGAAGGATCAGATAGATGGAGAAAGCCACCAGGATGGCGAGCGTCAGGACGAGCCAGGGGGTGTCGGCGATGTCCGGGGTGCCGGGGGATTGGTCCGCGAGATGGGCCATGGGGTGACGGGGCAGGAATAAGAACCTCGCCGGTCGCCGGAGGGCAACCAAAACGCGGGGTCGGTCGCGAGTTTGACCCCGTGGAGGGGGTTTGGTTCGCCTCAGAGTTCGGTCAGCAGTTCGGCGAACCCGTCGACGATCCGCGGCCCCAGCCCCTCGAGGCGCGCCCGGTGCTGGTGGCCGTGGGCGGTCAGCACGCAGTCGACCCCCATGGCCGCGGCCGCTTCGGCATCGTGGGCCGTGTCGCCGAAGTAGATCACGTCTTCCGGACTTACGTCCAGGTCGGCGAGGTGCCGGCGGGCGCGGTCCTCCTTGCTGCCGGCGTGGATGTCGTGGCCGCCGCAGGCCTTGCGGAAACGGCCGTCGAGTCCGTAATGCGCGAGGGTGTCCGCGAGCAGCGTGCGTTCGTAGGCCGAGAGCACCGAGTGGGTGAGCCCGGCGGCGGAGAGTCCGGCGAGGAGCGTCTCGGCATGGTCGTGCAGCCGGCATTCCTTCTTCCGCTCCTCGTAGGCGGCCATGAAGCGGACGGACATCGCGCGGAAGGAGGCTTCGTCGGGCGTGAAGCCGATGGCCTGGTAGACCTTGATGACGGGGAACTGGAAGATCTCGCGGTAGCGCGCCGGGTCGACGGACGGGTGGCCGTCCTCGGCGAGCAGGCGGTTGAGGGACGCGCAGCACAGCCACGTGTCATCGAGGAGCGTGCCGTTCCAGTCCCAGACCGCGTGGCGATATTCACGGAGCTTCTTACGCATGGCCAGGCACGAGGGCGAAGGCCTCGACGTCGACGCCCGCGCTGCAATGCGCGTAATCCGGGGCGCGGCCGGCGAGCGGGAAGCCGTCCCACTCCACCGGTTGTTCGCTCCAGGTGGTCAGCTGGGCGAGGCTGAGTCCGTAAGGCGCGTGGTGGACCTGGCCGCGGAGCAGCCGGCCGCCGCGGACGGAGAAGAAGTTATAACGTTCCGCCAGGTGGAAGAGCCGCGTGCCGGGTTCGGCGGGCGCGGGCGGGGTCAGGGGCTTCCAGGCGTAGCGGGCGGCGTGCGCGAAGCCCTCGCGCTGGCAGTCCATGGTCCAGCGTTGGCCGAACGGCCGATGCGTGAGGGCCGCGTGCTCGTAGGGCAGGCCGAAGAACGTCCGGGCGATGCGCACGGCCGGCCCGCGGTCGCAGTCCAGCGACAGGAACCACACGCCGGGCTCGCCGGAGGCGTCGCGTACGTAGACACGGACGTTGAGTTCGTTGAAGTGGGAGAGCCAGGGCAGGGCGGGCAGGCCCTCGGGGCGGACGCCGACCATGCGGAAGCCGACGATCCCCAGATGGGTCTCGCCCTCGAAGAGGTCGGGCGTCAGGCCCGGCGGCAGGATCCGGGCGACGGCCGCGGGGTCGACGCGCCAATGCAGGAAGAAGAGCTGATCCCAACGCTGACGCAGCAACGCGCGGCGGTCCGGGCGGCGGCGCGCGGCGAGCAGGCGTTGGGTGGCTTCGTCCATCGGCCTACCATCCCGCACGAGCGTGGTCGCGTCAAGCGGGCTAGGCTTAATCTGCGTCAACCGCGCCGTCGGCGGCGGGCCGCGGGGCTTTTCGCTTGGAGCGGGGGCCGCCCGGGCTTACCTCTGAGGCATGCTTCCGGAAGCGCGCCAGAATGAGCTCAAAGCCTTCGCCGGGAAACTCGCGGACATCGCCCGCGAGGTCCTGCTCGCGGCCCACGCGCGCGGCGAGACCGAGGTCGAGGTCAAGCCGGACGGCACGCCCGTGACCGTCGCGGACAAGGAAGCCGAGCGCCGCATGCGCGCGGCCATCAAGGCCGCCTATCCCGACCACGGCATCCTCGGCGAGGAGTTCGGCCCTGAGAACGTCGACGCCGAATACTGCTGGGTGCTCGATCCGATCGACGGCACCAAGTCGTTCCTCTCCCGCGTCCCCCTTTACGTCACCCTCATCGGCCTGCGCCACGAAGGCAGGCCCGTGCTCGGCCTGATCGACCAGCCCGTGCTCGGTGAGCGCATCATCGGTGATAACCTTACGTGCGAGCTCAACGGCCGCCCCGTGCGCGTGGCCGAGGCCCCGCTGAAGGAAGCCGTCGTCGTCTCCACCGACCTCGACAACATCCGTCGCCTGCATCGCGACGTCCGCTGGAACCGTTTCGCCGACAGCGTCGCCCATGTGCGCACGTGGGGCGACGGCTACGGCCATCTCCTCGTCGCGGCGGGCCGCGCGCACGTCGTCGCCGACCCGGTCATGAATCCGTGGGACCTCGTCCCCGTGCTGCCCGTCCTGCGCGGCGCCGGCGCGGTCGTGACTTCCTGGGAAGGCGGCGATCCCGTCAAGGCCGGCAACATCATCGCCGCGGCGCCGAAGCTGCACGCGGAAGTGATGCGGACGCTGCGCGACTGAGCGCGGCTCAGAGCCGGATCTTCAGCGAGCGCCCGTGGGCGTCGAGGCTCTCCATGCGGGAGAACGCGTCGACCACGCCGGCCGCCTTCTTGAGCGAGGCCGGGGAGTATTCCACGAGGCTCGTGCGCCGGAGGAAGTCGGCGACGCGCAGGCCGCTGAAGAAACGGCCCGTGCCGCCGGTCGGCAGCGTGTGGCTCGGGCCCGCGGTGAAGTCGCCGAGCACCGTCGGCGTATGGTGGCCCAGGAGGATGGCGCCGGCGGTGGTGATGCGGGCGGACAGCGCCTTCAGCTTGGCCGGGGCGACCATCAGTTCGAGGTGTTCCGGGGCGACGAGGTTGGCCGCTTCGGCCGCGTCCTCGATCTTCGGGACCAGGATGGCGCAGACCTTGGCGTCGAGCGCCTTGCGGATCTTCTCGCCGTGGGTGAGGGAAGCGGACTGCGCGCGGGCGGCGGCGAGGCACTGCTTCGCGAAGGCTTCGCTTTCCGTGACCAGGTAAAGCTTCTCCTTGCCGCTGCCGTGTTCGGCCTGGGCGCAGAGGTCGGCCGCGACCCACTGCGGGTCGGCGGTGCGATCGGCGACGATCATCACCTCGCTCGGGCCGGGGAGGAGGTCCACGCCGACGAGGCCGAAGACCTGGCGCTTCGCCTCGGTCACGAACGTGTTGCCCGGGCCGAAGATCTTGTCGACCGGCGCGATGGTGCGCGTGCCGAGGGCCATCGCCGCGACGGCTTGGGCGCCGCCGACCGCGTACACTTCCTTGACGCCGCAGAGGTAGAGCGCGGCGAGGATGTCCGGGTTGATCCTGCCGTCCGGTCCGGGCGGCGTGCAGGCGCAGAGTTCGGGGACGCCGGCGACCTTGGCGGGCAGCGCGGTCATCAGCACCGTCGAGACGAGGGGTACCTGGCCGCCGGGGATGTAGAGTCCGCAGCGGCGGATCGCATGGTGGCGTTCGCCGACCGTCGCGCCGTGCGGGTTCTTCGCCGTCCAGCCTCGGGGCAGGGTGCGCGCGTGGAAGGCCGTGACGCACTTCGCGGCCTCAGCGAAGGCCTTCTTCTTGGCGGGAGCCAGGCCGGCGGCGGCGCGACGGAGTTCCGCGAGCGGGATGCGTTGGCGCGCGGCGGTGAGCCTGGCGCGGTCGAACTTCGCCGTGTAGGCGAGCACCGCGGCGTCACCGCGGCGCTTCACGTCGGCGATGATGCCGGCCACCGCCTCACGGACGTCGGGGGAGGCTTCGCCCGTGCCGACGAAGGCGCCGAGCTGGGCGCGGAAGTCTTTGGCGCGGAGGCGGAGGAAGGTCATGGGCTCAGAGGGTAGGAAAATCGAAAAGCCCTTGGGGCAAGGCCGGGTTCACCTCGACCCGGTCGTAGGTCACTTCCCCGGATTTCCTGCCGTCGACGTAGATCGACTCTCTGGCCGGGAAGCTGATGCCTTCGACCTTCGTCAGCGACTCGACCTGCTGGCGTTGCACCTCGCCCTTGGGGGTGGCCTGGTCGGACGCCACGAGCACGAAGGTGTCGGCGTCGAAATGGCGGGTGATCCGCAGGCCGCTGCCGTAGGCGTATTCGACCGCATGGGTCCGGCGCCCGGAGACTTCGGACGTGCCACGGTAGGTCGCCGTGCCCGATCCGGCCGGCGGCGCGGAGAAGAAGCAGAGATCGTCGACGGCCATGTCCCGGAGTTTCCTGAACTCATCGTACGGTACGGGCTTCACGATGCGGCGGGAGAGGGCGTCGGCCTTGGAGGTCGTCCAGCCTTCGAGGCGGCCGGCGCAGACGGCGGCTTCGAAGCCGCGGTTACGGTCGGCGGTGCTCTGCAGTCGGAATCCTCCGGCGGCGAGGGTCAGCGTGGTCGCGTTGAGCGTCCGGCCTTTCCCGTCGGAAGCCGTGAAGACGATCCGGAGGGACTTCACCTTGTCCAAGTCCGCCGGATCGGCGGCGAGGGCTGCGCGCGCCTTGGCGATCACCGCCGCGGCCGTCCACGGCTGGTCTTCGGCGGCGGCAGCGCCCGTCGCGGCCAGCAGAAGCGTCGCCAGCAGCAGGTTGAGTCGGCGGGTCAGGACCATGGGAGGGCGATGTTGGGCGGGGGTGCCTGCTTGGCAAGCATCACAGGAGGTCCCCGCGCCGGCCCGTTCAGCGTTCGCCCGTGGCCTTGAGCAATCCCGCCACGTCGCAACGGCCTTCGTAGAGGGCCTTGCCGACGATCGCGCCGACGAGGTTCGGGTAGGCCTTGGCCATCTCGGCGAGGCGGGCGACATCTTCGACGCCGGACACGCCGCCGGAGGCGATCACGCCGCAGGGGCAGGCCTTGAGCACTTCCTCGAGGGATTTCCAGTTCGGACCCGTGAGCATGCCGTCCGTGGCGATGTCGGTGTAGATCACCGTCGAGACGCCCAGTTCGCCGGCTTCCTGGGCGAACTCCGTCGCCTTGAGGGCCGTGACGGCCGTCCAGCCTTTGACGGCCACCAGGCCGTCCTTGGCGTCGATGCCGACCGCGAGGCGCGGGCCATGGGACTTCGCCATCTCGCGGAGGAAGGCGGGGTCGGTCGCGGCGCGCGTGCCGATGACGACGCGGCTGGCGCCGGCTTCGTAGGCGGCTTCGGCCGTCGCGCGGTCGCGCATGCCGCCGCCGAACTGGATCTGCGGGCCGAGGGCGGCGATGCGCTTCAGGACCGGGAGGTTGAGCGGCGCGCCGCCGAAGGCGCCGTCGAGGTCGACGACGTGGATCCACGCCGTGCCGGCCTGGGCGAACACGATGGCCGGTTCGACCGGGTCCTTGTAATAATCGGTGCGGGCGTCGTCGCGGCCTTGGCTGAGGCGGACGCAGCGACCGCCGCGGATATCGATGGCCGGATAGGCGAGCATGGAGGTCAGGAGGCTTTCTTCTTCGGCGCCGCCACCGTGACCGGCTGTTCGCCGCGGATGGCCTCGGCCGTCACCGTGAACTTCGAGCCGGGAGCGGCTTCGGGCAGCGCGTACATCGCGTCGAGCAGCACGCCTTCGAGGACGGAGCGGAGGCCGCGGGCGCCGGTGCCGAGGGCCAGCGCCTTGTCGGCGGCGGCTTCGAGGGCTTCGCGCGTGAATTCGAGGGACATGCCCGAGAGGGCGAAGAGCTTGCGGTACTGCTTCGTCGCGGCGTTGCGCGGTTCGGTCAGGATGCGGATGAGCGCCTCGCGGTCGAGGGGCTCGAGGACGGAGATGACGGGCAGGCGGCCGACGAACTCCGGGATCATCCCGAAGGAGAAGAGGTCTTCCGGCTGGAGGCCCGCGACGATCTGTTCGGCCGAGAGGGACGGGGCGTCGTTGCGGGGGGGGACGAAGCCCAGGGACTTCGCGCCGCCGCGGCGGGCGATGATGCGGTCGAGGCCGGCGAAGGCGCCGCCGCAGATGAAGAGGATGTCCGCCGTGTCGACGCGGATGCACTGCTGCTCCGGGTGCTTGCGGCCGCCGGCGGGCGGGACGTTGCAGACCGTGCCCTCGAGGAGCTTCAGGAGCGCCTGCTGGACGCCTTCGCCCGAGACGTCGCGGGTGATCGAGGCCGAGTCGGACTTGCGCCCGATCTTGTCGATCTCGTCGATGAAGACGATGCCGCGCTGGGCGCGTTCGACGTCCATGTCGGCGGCCTGCAGGAGGCGGAGGATCACCGTCTCGACGTCGTCGCCGACGTAGCCGGCTTCGGTGAGCGTCGTGGCGTCGGCGATGGCGAACGGCACGTCGAGCATGCGCGCGAGCGAGCGGGCGAGGAGCGTCTTGCCCGTGCCGGTCGGGCCGATCAGCAGCACGTTGCTCTTGTCGAGCTCGACGCCGGCGAGGTCGCCGGCCTGCGCGGCGTCGGCGGGCTTCTGTCGGTCGTTGAGGCGCTTGTAGTGGTTGAAGACCGCGACGGAGAGGACCTTCTTCGCGTGGGCCTGGCCGATGACGTGGGCGTCGAGCTCGAGGCGCAGCTGCGTGGGCGGGATCAGCCTGATCGGCGCCAGCGGGAGCTTGGCCGGGGGGTCCTGCAGCGCTGGGCCGCCGGCGGCGGACGCGGCCGGCTTGCCGTCGCGGGTCTTGTCGCGTTCGAGCAGGCGGCCGCAGGTGCCCACGCAGGCGTCGCAGATGCCGACGCCGCCGGGTCCGGCGATCAGTTTGCCGGCCTGGGCGGCCGGCTTGCCGCAGAAGGAGCAGCTCTCGGCGCGATCGCCGGCCATCGGCTTAGGCGCGGCCCGGCTTGGGCATCACGACGTGGTCGACGAGCCCGTAGGCCTTCGCCTGTTCGGCCGTCATGTAGAAGTCGCGGTCGGAGTCGCGCATCAGTTCCTCGGGCGTCTTGCCGCTGTGCTTGGCGAGGACATGGTTGAGGGTGTCGCGCCAGCGGAGGATCTCCTTCGCGGCGATCGAGATGTCGGACGTCTGGCCCGTGGCGCCGCCGCTCGGCTGGTGGATCATCACGCGGCAGTTCGGGAGCGCGTGGCGCTTGCCCTTCGTGCCGGCGGCGAGGAGGACGGTGGCCATGCTGGCCGAGAGGCCGATGCAGTAGGTGTTCACCTCGCACGACAGGAAGTTCATCGTGTCGTAGATCGCCATGCCCGCGGTGATGGACCCGCCCGGCGAGTTGATGTAGATCGAGATATCCTTCTTCGGGTCTTCCATCTGCAGGAAGAGCAGCTGGGCGATGACCGCGTTGGCCACGTCGTCATAGATCGGCGAGCCGATGAAGATGATGCGGTCCTTGAGCAGGCGGCTGTAGATGTCCCAGGCTCGCTCGCCGCGGGCGTCGCGTTCCACGACGTTAGGAATGATGTAGGACATGGTGGTGCGAGAGGGACTGTGCCCGGAACGGGCGAAATCTCAACCTCAGGCGGCGACTCCGCCGGCGAGGACGGCGTCGAGGGCCTTGTTGAGGAGGGCGTCGCGGCGGAGCTCGGCGAGGCGCTGGCGGTCCTTGACCAGCTTTTCGGGCTGGGTCTGGCTGGCCTGGGCGGCCTGCATGATCGCCGAGCCGAGCTCTTCGCGGGAAACCTCGAGCTTCAGCTCTTCGGCGATGCGGGAGAGGACGAACTGGGCGCGGACGCGGAGGGCGGCGGCCTTCTTGGCCTCGGCGAGGATGTCGTCGCGCTGGGTCTCGAGCTCTTCGGGCTTGGTGCCGCTGCGCAGGCGCATCTCGGCGTACTGGTAGAAGAGGCCTTGGGCGACGGAAAGGACGGCGGATTCCGGCAGGGGGAATTCCTGGCCGGCGAGGAGGGCGTCGACGGCCTTCTCGCGGCGGGCGGTCTCGGCGGCCTGCTTCTTGGAGCCTTCGATGCCCTTGCGGAGCTGGTCGCGGAGGTCGGCTTCGTCCTTCACGCCGACGGCCTTGCAGAAGGCTTCGTCGACCTTCGGGATCTCCTTGCGGCGGACTTCGCTGGCGGTGATCGCGTAGCTGACCTTCTTACCGCGGAGGGCTTCGCGCTCATGCGTGGCGGGGAAGACGTACTCGGCCTGGGCGGTGCCCCCGGCCTTGAGGCCGATCACGGCCTGGGCGATGGCGGGGACGGCCACGGCGGCGCCTTCGGCGCCGGCTTCTTCCCAGGTGGATTCGGCGCTGCCGTAGGACTTGGCCTCGGCGTCGAGCTCGCTGACGGGCTTGCCGTCGACGGTGCCGACGTAGCCGATGCGGACGTAGTCGCCCTTGGCGGCGGCGTCTTCGGTCTTCTCGTAGCGGGCGCGCTGTTCGAGGATCTTCTGGAGGTGCTGGTCGATGTCGGCCTCGGCGACGGTCACTTCCTCGACCGGGACCTTGACGGACTTCCAGTCGGGGGTCTTGAAGTCAGGGACGACGTCGACTTCGTAGCGGAAGACCGCGTCGGCGCCGGAGCCGGCTTCCTTCTGGACGTCGGCGACGGTGTAGATGGTGAAGGACTTCTCCTGCTGGATGCGTTCGTAGCCCTGGGAGAGGAGGCGCTGGCTGACCTCGTCGGCGATCTGCTTGCCGTACTTCTGGCGCACGATGGCTTCCGGAGCCTTGCCCGGACGGAAGCCGGGGAGGGCGGCCTCACGGGAGAAGCCCTTGACGACTTCCTTCTCGGCGGCGGCGACGGTCGCGGCGGGGACCGTCACGGTGACGGAGCGGCGGGTCGGGTTGGTTTCTTGGATTTTGATGTCCATGGTATGTATAAAGGGAGGGAGGCCCCCGGTCGGTCGTCGTCGCGGGGGGAAGGGCCGAGCAAATAGAACTACCCCCCACGGTCAACAGCGGAGGCGGGCCTATTCAGGCCTTTTCCGCGAGCCTTTTGCGCAGGTGGGGTAGGACGCAGCGGGGCACGAAGGCGGCGGCCTGGGAGAGCTTGTGGCGGGCGATGTCCTTCACGAAGCTCGAGGAGGTCACGAACTGGTCCTGGCTGGGCATCAGGATGACCGTCTCGATCTCGGGGGCCATCAGGCGGTTGGCGTGGGCCAGGTCGAATTCGAACTCGAAATCGCTGAATTTGCGGAGGCCGCGGATGATGGCGGCGGCCTTGTGGCGGTGGGCGAACTCGACCGTCAGGCCTTTGAGTTCGAGCACCTTGACGTTGCGGATGCCTTGGCAGGCCTCGCGCGCCATGCCGAGGCGTTCCTCGACGGAGAACCAAGGGCCCTTGCTGTCGCTCGGCGCGACGGCGACGATGACGTGGTCGAAGAGCCGGGAGGCGCGGCGCAGGACGTCCAGATGCCCGAGCGTGACCGGATCGAAGGTGCCGGGATAGACGGCGGTGCGGAGGGCTCGGGGCATCGTTTTCCTGTTGCGGCTCACTCTCGGTCGGGAACATCCTTTCCGCAAGCCCGCATGCATATTCTTCGGCATCTCCCTAATATCCTGACCGCGGCCCGCCTGCCGGCCATCTTCCTGATCACGGTCTGGACTTACTGGGCCGGTCCTTGGGCCAGCGCGGCGCTCGCTTTGTTCATCCTGGCGGCCCTGACCGACATCTTCGACGGCTGGATCGCCCGTAAGCTCGACGCGGTCACGGATTTCGGCCGCCTGATGGACGCCCTGGTCGACAAGATCTTCATCCTCGGCCTGCTCATCGGCCTCGCCGCGGTCGATTGCCTGCCGGTCACCCGCTGGAGCGACGCCGGCGAGCCGCTGTCGCCGGACGCTGCGACGGTGCTCCTGACGTCCTTCGGCGTGATGCTCATCGTCATCCGGGAATTCCTGATCACCGGCCTCCGCCTCGTCGCCGCCGCCTCGGGTCAGGTCCTCGAGGCCGAGGGCCTCGGCAAGATCAAGACGTTCCTGCAGATCCTGGCCATCGGCCACCTCATCGGCCTGCGCGCGTATGAGTCGCACTGGAAGCTCTCCGCGGAATGGCATCAGCGCTGGGAAGTCATCATCATGGCCTTGTTCTGGCTGTCCGTCGTCCTGACCGTGTTCTCGGGCCTCAGCTACCTCATCCGGCATCGCCGGCACCTGCCCGGCCTGGCCTCATGATCGTCCAGATCGCGACGCTCGGTCCGCTCGGCCGCCTCAAGGCGCCGGGCACGTGGGGTTCCGCGGCCGGCCTGCTGTGGTGGGCGCTGGTGGTGCGTCTGGCGCACGTCAAGGGCTGGGAGCATGAACTGGCGTTCGATGCGCTCGTGGTCCTGGCCGCGATCCTGCTGTGCGGCGTGGCCGCCGCGTTCCTCGGCAAGAAGGATCCGTCCGAGGTCATCCTCGACGAGTTCGCCGCGATGCCGCTGGTCTTCCTCTTCAATCCGCATGTCTACGGCGGGGCGACTTCGTTGGTCTTCATCCTGCTCGGTTTCCTGTTCTTCCGCCTCTTCGACATCACGAAGCCTTTCGGCATCAAGGCGCTCGAGAAGCTGCCCGGAGGTTTCGGGATCGTGCTCGATGACGTGATGGCCGCGGTCTACGCGAACCTGGCCTTGCAGGCCGTCTCCCGGCTCTGGGCGTTGCTTGTCTGATGTCCGTGCGCTTCGCCTCAGCCGACACCGCCGTCGTCCGCATCACCGGCGAAGACGCGGCGGCTTTCCTGCAGGGCCAGTGCACGGCGGACCTGCGCGGCGTCGCGGTCACCGACGCCCTCTGGCTCAACCGCAAAGGCCGGGTGCTCGCGCACACGGTCGTCGCCAAGGAAGCCGATGGCTCGTTCCTCCTGCTCTGTCCGCACCTCGCGGCGGACGCGCTCATCGCGGTCGTGACCGCCAATGTCATCGCCGACGACGTCGTCGCGGCGGACGAAACCGCTCGATGGCAGCGCTACGTCGCCTGGGGCGCGGAGCCGGCGCTTGCCGGCGCCAAGGTCCTCCCGACGCGTCGTTTCGGCGTCGAAGCCTGGGACGTACTCACGCCCGCGGGATCCGCAGTGCCGGGCGAATCGGGCAGCCTCGCCGAGTTGGAGTCCGCCCGCATCGCCGCCGCCGTGCCCTCGGTGCCGGCGGATTGCGGCGCCAATGAGTTTCCGCAGGAGTGCGGCCTCGATGCCTGGGTCAGTTACGTCAAGGGGTGTTACCTCGGCCAAGAGGTCATGGCGCGCATCCAGTCCATGGGATCCTTGCGTCGCATCCTGCGTCGCGTCCAGGGTCCGGTCTCCGTCGGCCTCGAACTGAAGACGCCCGAAGGCAAGGTCGCCGGCGTCGTGCGTTCCGCCGCGGGTGAGGCTGGCCTGGCCTTGGTCTCGGTCGACCTCGCCGAAGGGACGGTTGTCAGCGGCGTGCGCCTCGGCGCTCCGGCGCGGATGCCTGCGCGCTGACCTGTTTCCGTTTGCGGGCAGGAGGGCGTCCCGTATGGTGACGGCGATGGCCTCTCCCTTCCATTATCAGGATCCTTTCCCGTTGGGCGACGATACCACGAAGTATCGCCTGCTCACCAAGGAGCACGTCTCCGTCGCCGAGTTCGACGGCAAACCGATCCTCAAGGTCGCGCCCGAGGGCCTGACGCTCCTCGCCAACCAGGCGCTGCACGACATCAATTTCTACCTCCGCACCGAGCACCTCGAGCAGGTGGCCGCGATCCTGGCCGACAAGGAAGCCAGCGACAACGACCGCGCCGTCGCGCTCGCGATGCTGCGCAACGCCGAGGTCGCCGCGAAGGGCGTGCTGCCGTTCTGTCAGGACACCGGCACCGCGCAGGTCACCGCCAAGAAAGGCCAGCAGGTCTGGACCGGCGGCGATGACGCCGAAGCCCTTTCGCTGGGCGTATATCAGGCCTACGCGCAGAACAATCTGCGCTATTCGCAGCTCGCGCCGCTCGACCTCTATACGGAGAAAAACACCGGCACGAACCTCCCCGCGCAGATCGACATCGCCGCCGTCAAAGGCTCCAAGTTCGAGTTCCTCTTCGTCGCCAAGGGCGGCGGTTCGGCCAACAAGTGCTACCTCTATCAGGAGACCAAGGCCGTCCTGAACCCGAAGTCCCTCGTCAAGTTCCTCACCGAGAAGATGCAGTCGCTCGGCACCGCCGCGTGCCCGCCGTATCACCTCGCGTTCGTCATCGGCGGCACTTCCGCCGAAGCGACCATGAAGGCCGTCAAGCTGGCCTCGACCCATTACTACGACGCGCTCCCCACGACCGGCAACGAGCATGGCCGCGCCTTCCGCGACACCGCGCTCGAGGCCGAGCTCCTCAAGGTCGCGCACCAGCTCGGCATCGGGGCGCAGTTCGGCGGCAAATGGTTCGCCCTCGACGTCCGCGTCGTCCGCCTGCCGCGCCACGGCGCCTCGTGTCCGATCGGCCTCGCCGTCTCCTGTTCCGCCGACCGCAACGCCAAGGCCAAGATCGACCGGGACGGCATCTGGATCGAGCAGCTCGAGACGGATCCCGGCCGCTTCATCCCGGCCGAGGCGCGCAAGCATGCCGACGCGACGAAGGTCGTGAAGATCGACCTCAATCGTCCCATGGCGGATATCCGGGCCGAGCTTTCGAAGCACCCCGTCACCACGCGCCTCGCGCTCACCGGCACGCTCGTCGTCGCCCGCGACATCGCGCACGCCAAGATCCGCGAACGGCTCGAGAAGGGCGAAGGCCTCCCGCAGTACATCAAGGACCATCCCGTCTATTACGCCGGCCCCGCCAAGACGCCCGTCGGCATGGCTTCCGGCTCGTTCGGCCCGACCACCGCCGGCCGGATGGACAGCTACGTCGAGCTCTTCCAGAAGCACGGCGGTTCGCTCGTCATGATCGCCAAGGGCAACCGCGGCGAGACCGTCACCAACGCCTGCAAGGCGCACGGCGGCTTCTACCTCGGCTCCATCGGCGGCCCCGCCGCGATCCTCGCGCAGGAGAACATCCGCAAGGTCGAGGTCATCGATTATCCCGAGCTCGGCATGGAAGCCGTCTGGAAGATCGAAGTCGTCGACTTTCCCGCGTTCATCCTCGTCGACGACAAAGGACACGACTTCTTCCGCGAACTCCCGGGCGGCTGCGGCATCTGCGGTCCCTGAGGTCCGCTCGCAGGCAAGAAAAAGGGCGCCCAGCGGGCGCCCTTCTCATGTCGGAACAGGACGACCTCAGGGCTGCGAAGCGTAGGTCGACTTATCGTAGGCGAGGGCCGTGCGGAAGAAGAGGTCCGTCCCCGGGATGGTCAGGCCGAGACCGAAGCCCACGCCTTTGCCGAAGCGCCGGGCGATACGCTGGCAGAGCCAGCCCCACCAGACGAAGAGCAGCGCGAGGCAGAGCAGCTTGGCGCCCTTATCCTGCGCCTTCAGGATGGGTAGGACGAGCAGGAGCGGCAGTGTCCACCAGGCTGAGAGGCCGGCGAGACGCGTGAGGATGACATGATGGTAGACCGGGATGACCGCTTTCCATCCTTCCACGCCGGCCTTCTCGAAGATCAGCCACAGCCCGCGCAGGCTGAAGGCGAGGACAGCGACGAGCGTCGTGGCGAGGAAGCAGGCGCCGAATATTTTGCCGTAGTCGATGGGCGCGATTTCGACGTCGAGGACGGAGGCGAACGCAGGGGTGAGGTTCATGCCCATCATCCTAGGCGGGCTGACGGCCGAGTCCACGGCCAAAGAAAAAGGCGCCCGAGCGGGCGCCTTCTCGTGCTGACATGAAAACCTTACTCAGGCCTGGGCCGGCTGCTCGGCGAGGTACTTCGAGGAACCGAAGCCGAGGATGAGCCAGAAGATCGGCGCGAGGAGCACGAGGCCGATCGCGAAGCCGACGCCCTGTCCGAAGCGCTTGCTGATGTTCACGTGGTTCCAGACCAGGATGCCAAGGAAGGCGAGGCTGCCGATGATCGGGATGAAGTTCAGGAGGTAGCTGAGGGCGAACCAGCCGGACTGGCCGCCGACGCGGAACATGACCACCAGGTTGTAGAAGGGGACGATCGCGGCCCAGCCGGGCTGGCCGGCCTTGTCGAAGGTCTTCCACATGCCGACCACCACCACGACGGCGATGGCGATGAAGACGAAGGCGAAGGCCGCTAAGAAGGCCATGAGTCCGGCGGCGACGGCGGCTTCTTCGTTGCCGGAGGCTTGGGCGAGGAGGGAGGCGAGAGGAATATTCATCGCCGAATGAACTGTATCATATCCCGACCGCAGTCGAGCCGTAAACCCGGCCGGCTTATTTCTCCCACTCCAGCGCGCCGCGCTTGAACTCGTAGGCCAGGCCGAGGACGAGGACGCCGAGGAAGACCGCGGTAGCGGCGGTGAGGGCGATGCCGGCCGCGAGGAACTCGCGGTAGACCAGGGCCCAAGGCACGAGGAAGACGACCTCGATGTCGAAAAGGATGAAAAGCATCGCCGTCACGTAGAACTTCACGGCGAAGCGAGGGTGGGGTTTGCCTTCCATCGGCAGGCCGCACTCGTAGGCCTTGTCCTTGATGTAGTTGCCCTTGGCACGCTGGCCGAAGAGGTGGCTGGCGGCGAGGATGATGGCGGGGATCGAAAGGCCCAGGACGACCTGCACGAGGACGGGCAGGTAGGTGCTGAGGGACTGGGATTCGGCGGCGGCCATCGGTAGCGGACACAAAAAAGCCCTCGCCGGAGGAGGCAAGGGCTTTTGCGGCAAGTCGCCTTACTTGCTGGGCTGCAAGGGGCTGGGTATGGCCTGCGTCGGCCCAGGGATGGGCAGGAGCGAAGGGGCGGCGGGGGCGGCGGGCTGGCCGGCTTTCTTGAAGTCGGCGAAGCTCGCGGGAATCTGTTCGGATAACCAGGACGGGGCCGTGAAGACCGCCAGTTTGTCCGATGCGTTGGCCGGGTGCTTCGGGTCCGAGTGCGTCACGCGCACGAAGGACTTGCCCGGGTCGTTGGGCTGGGCCCCTGCGAGCTTGGCGAAGGCCAGCGTCGCCGTGGCTCCGTCGAAAGTCGTCAGCTTCACTTCCACCGAGCGCGGCGCCTTGGCGGCGTCGGCGTCGTTCTTCGCGAGCGCGTCGGCGGCGCGGAAGGTCGCCAGCGTCGCGACGAGTTCCTCGAGGGTGGCGGCGTCGTTGCCTTCGAACGGCGCGCCGGCCGACTTGCGGCTCAGCTCGACGCGGCCGTCCTTCCAGTTCAGCGCGATCGTCTTGATGTCCGCCGGCTTGGCGGAGAACAACGTCAGGTCGACCCACGAGGCGGCGTCGCCTTCGAGGTGCGCGGTGAAGTCGGTGCGGATCGCGAAGGCCTGCCCGGCGAGGCGGGCGGAGCTGCCCAGGCCGTCTTCGGTCTGCTTGCCGAACTCGACGACCACGGAACGGCCGTCGGTCGTCGCGAGGGTCACCGACGATTCGGTCAGGCCGAGTTTCTCAAGGCGTTTCGGGTTGGCCGTCAGCTGGCCGTGCTGGCGGGCCTTCTGCAGGCCGCGGATCAGCGGCAGCAGGCGGTTCTCGACGTCGGCCGGCAGGCCGAAACGTTCCGAGACCGTCCAGGCCTCGCCGTTCTTCACGACCGTCACGCTGCGCGGGCCGGACTTCACCGTGAGCGATCTCAGGGCGCCGAAGACGGCGGGATCGACGAGCGGGGGTTGGGCGGGAGCGGTTTCGGCGGTCTCGCGCGTCAGACGGACGACCGCGAAGGCGACGAGTCCGAGGACGAGGGTGGCGATGAGCAGGGTCTTGTTGCGCATGGCAGGTCAGGAGAGTTTGCGACGGCGGACGAGGGCGTAACCCAGGCCGAAGAGCAGGGCGAGGGCGGGGCCGGCGAGCAGGTTGAGCACCTGGAGGCGTCGGCCGAGCGAGTTGACGTCCTCGCTGAGCCCGCGCCGGATGACGCGGCGTTCTTCGGACAGTTTGTCGGCTTCGACCTGGAACTTCTCGATCTCGCGCTGCATCTCGGGCGTGATGACGAGTCCCTTGTTCGTGACGCCGCCGGACTGGCGGGAAAGCTCCGCGATCTTCGCGTTGGCTTCCTCGAGTCGGCGTTCGATCTCGTCGAGCTTGGCCTGGTAGCGGACCTGGGCCACGCGTTCGATCTCCTGCACGCGCTTGAACGGGCGCAAGGATGTGCCCTTCGAGCGGAGGCCGACGAGTTCGTCGCTGCCCGCGAGCGTCTCGAGGGCGCTGACCACGAAGCCGAAGTTGTCATTGATCGCCTCGGTGGCGACCTGGCCCCCGAGCTGGCGCTGGCGGACCGTGAACGGATCCATCATGAAGTCCGAATCCGCGACGACGATGAGGCGGCCGGGCTTCTGGCTGGCCGCGAGGTGCGGACCGGCGGGCGCCGCGGCGGGAGCCTTGGGCGGTTCGCCCGGGCGGGCGGGTTCTTCCGGCGCCGGCGCGGGCGCGCCCTGCGGGTAGGCCGAGGTGAAGTTGCCGGAGACCGTGGCGGCGAGCACGCGCGGCTTGCCGTCGGGCTGGAAGGACAGGGCGACCTTCTCGAAGGGCCCGGCGTTGGCGGCGGTCGTGGGCACGGCGCCCAGGCCGGCGCCGGACTGGGTCACCAGCGGCTCGAGCCTGAGGCGGGTTTCGGCGCCGGAGATCAGGGCGATCGCGCCGGCTTCCATGAAGGCCATCTCCCGCAGGTCGCTGACGAGCGGCGAATCCTTGGCGAACGACGCCGCGCCGGCGGCGAAGGCGGCGGGGTATTGCACCGCATCGCCGCGTTGGCCGCGGATGGCCACGGAGCCGGCGGCGTCGCCCGTGACCGCGTCCATCTCGACGTTGATCCCCCAGGCGCGGAGCAGCGCGGGGTCGCTCGCGGCGGTCATCGCCATCGGCGCCATCATGAAGGGCATGTTGCCCTGCGAGAATTTCTGGATGCGCGACAACGGATCGACCGCGGCGAAGACCGCGCCGCCCTTCATCAGGTGCTGGTCGACCGCGTAGGCCAGTTGCGGGTCGATGTGATGGGCGTGCACGAGGGCGACGACCGTGGCGTCCTTCGGCAGGGCCTTGTCGGTCGTGTTCAGGGTGACCACCTCGAAGCTCTGGCCGAGTTCGGCGAGCAGGGCGTCGGCCGGACCGGCCGACTGTTCGCCGCCCTGGGGCAGGGTGTTGGAGATCGGCAGCGAACTGATCAGCGCCAGCTTGGGGCGTTCGAGGCTGGCGACGGAGGCGACCAGCTTGGAAAGGTCGAATTCCAGGAACCGCTCCCGCGACGGGTCGAGCATCGGTATGGCCCGGACCGTGTCGGCGAGCTGGGCCGTGAGACCCAGGTAGGCGTTGCCTTGGGCGGCGCGCATCGGGGCGAGGTTCTGGCGTTGCGCGCGCTGCTCCTCCTTCGTGTCGGGTCGCGGGTCGGTGACGACGAGGCGCACCTTGCCGCCGGCGGCCGCGACGTACTCGCGGAGCAGCGTCTCGACGCGACGGGAGTAGCTTTCCAGGTAGGGGCGCAGCTTCACGTCGGAGCGGCTGACGAAGAGTTCCAGCGTCACCGGCTCGTCGAGCTTGGCGACGATGCGCTGCGAGCCCGGCGAGAGCGTGAACGTCCGGTCGGCGGTGAGGTCGGCGCGGGCGCCGAAGGCGCCGAAGATCAGGTTGACGAAGAAGGCGGCCGCGAGGACGGCGGCGGCGGCGAGGAAGGCTTGGGAGCGGTTCATGGCGGCGTTCAGCGGCGTTCGATGATGATGGTGCTCAGGCCCAGGCCGGCGAAGGCCACGGACAGGAAGTAGGCGACCGGCCGGACGTCGATCAGTCCGAGCGTGAAGGGCTCGAGGTTGCGCCAGAGCCCGAGGCGGCGGATCTCGTCGATGCCCGCGGCGCCGAACGCGCCCGCGAGCAGTTCGTCGAACACGCCGTAGCCGACGAGCACGAGGAGGAAGCAGGCGAGGAAGCCGGTCACGAAGGCGATGACCTGGCTGCGGGTGAGCGCGGAGGCGATGGCCGCGATGCCGAGGCAGGCGCCGGCGCAGAGCAGCGAACCGGCGTAGCCGGAGACGATCACGCCCCAGTCGGGGTCGCCGAGCCAGCCGACCGTGAAGGCGACGGGCAGCGTCATCAGCAGCGCGCAGGCGAGGAAGAGCCAGGCGGCGAGGAACTTCCCGAGCGCGGCCTGCCAGACCGTGATCGGCCAGGTGAGCAGGAGCTCGAGCGTGCCTTGGCGGCGTTCTTCGGCCCAGAGGCGGGCGCCGGCGGCGGGGGCGAGGAACGCCCAGAGCCACGGATGGTAGAGGAAGAAGCGGTCCAGGCTGGCGACGCCGGATTCGTAGAGGCCGCCGACGAAGAACGCGAGCGATACCGCGAACGCGTTGAAGACCGCGAGGAAGACGTAGGCGAGCGGGGTGCGGAAGTAGCCGGCGAACTCACGGCGGAGCATCGCGGCGAATGGCTTGAGGCCGGGGGCGGCGGGAGCAGGGGAGGTCATGGGGGAGGGTTCAGGCGGTGAGCTGACGGAAGACGGCGTTGAGGTCGGCGCCGCGGGCGAGGAACTTCTCGCGGGATTCGTCGCAGCGGACTTCGCCCTTCGCGATCACGATGACGCGCGTGCAGAGCTCGCCGACTTCCTCGAGGATATGGGTCGAGACGATGACGGCCTTGGTCGCGGCCATCTCCTTGAGGATGCGGCGCACCTCGTGCTTCTGGTTGGGATCGAGGCCGTCGGTGGGCTCGTCGAGGATCAGGACTTCGGGGTCATGGAGGACCGCCTGGGCGAAGCCCACGCGCATGCGGTAGCCTTTGGAGAGCGTGTCGATGCCTTGGGCGGCGACTTCTTCGAGGCGGCAGAGGGCGAGGGTCCGGCGGACGCTCGCGTCCGGGTCGGCGAGGCCGCGCAGGTCGGCGGCGAAGCGGAGGAACTCGCGCACGGTCATCTCACCGTAGGCGGGCGCGCCTTCGGGAGAGTAGCCGAGGCGCTGCTTGGCCCGCACGGCCTCTTCCGCGACGTCGAGCCCCGCGATGAGGGCGGCGCCCGCGTCGGCGCGGAGGTGGCCGGTGAGCATCTTCATCGTGGTGGACTTCCCGGCGCCGTTGGGTCCGAGGAAACCGACGACCTCGCCGCGGTCGACGGAGAAGGAGACGTCGCGCACGGCGCGGAGCGCGCCGTAGGACTTCGACAGGTGCTTGGCTTCGATGAGGGGCATGGGAAGGAGGGTCAGCGGCTCTGCGGGGTGCCCTGCGAGGCGACGCGGATGCCCGCCTGCTGGAGTTTCTCGCTGATGCGCAGCAGGAGCTGCTGGTTGAATTCGAGCTGCTTGGCGGCCTGGGCCGGGAAATACCAGTACATCAGGCGGATGTTCACCGCCCATTCGCTGTAGTCGGTGACGTGCACGAGGGGCGGGTGGCTGGGTTGGGAGCCTTCATGGCCGGCGAGCACGCCGCGGATGATCTCGGCGGCTTCCTTCACCTTCTCGGCCGGGGTGTTCGCCTCGAGGTGCACGAGGTCCTGCGCGCGGATGAAGTCGCGGCGGGTCAGGTTGACGATCGGGCGCGTGGCGAGGTCGCCGTTCGGGATGGCGAGGCGCTGGCCGTCGAGCATCATGATGGTCGTCGAACGCAGGCCGAGCGACTCGACCTTGCCTTCGTGGCTGCCGATGTTGATGACGTCGCCGAGCGTGAAGGGCTGGTCGACGATGAGCATCACCGCGCCGAAGACGTTCTTGATGGTGTCCTGCGAGGCGAAGGCCAGGCCCACGACCGCGCCGGCTAGCAGGCCGAGGATCGCGTCGGACGACTTCGGGTCGACGATCGAGATCGCCTTGAAGGAGCCGACGAGGATCACCGCGATGCGGATGACCGTGGAGAACATCGGCACGAGGATGTCGTCGAGCTTGTTCTCCGAGCGGTCGGCGACCTTCTGCGCCCAGGCGATGGGCACGGCGAGCAGGTGGAACACCGCGGTCGTGTGGGCGATCGAGCACAGGAAGGCGCCGGCGATGGCGGCGAAGTCGAGCCAGCCGACGTGCGCGAGCTCCGGCTTGTTGGCCTTGATGAGGAAGAGGAGGGTGTAGGCCGGCAGGATCAGCGGCAGGGCCTTGCCGACGGCCGCGACGGAGGCTTCGGCGATCGGGCTCTGGCCGAACTTGGTGGAGATCCAGCGGAGGACCTTGTCGGCTAGCCAGCCGGCCGCGTAGGCGAGGGCGACGTACCCGACGGCATGGATCGCGATGCTGCCCCAGTCTTCCGGGGCCTTGGCCACGACGTTCTTGATGTCGCCGACGATGAAATAACTGGCCGGGGCGACGGTGGGGGCGGCGGTTGCCGGAGCGGCGAGAGGGGCGATTTGGGCTAAGAACATGGGCGGGGCGTGAGAGGGAGGTGTTATGTAGGAGGGCCTTCGTCTGTTTTCAAGCGTCACCGAACATCCAATCCGCTTGAAGCGGGGCTAGCCCCTTGCCACGCTGGACAGACCGGAATGAGCGAAACCAGCGAAAAAAAGCCCGCCAAGCCCGTGGTCCTGACCTGCGCCCAGCCGACCGGGCGCCTCCATCTGGGTAATTATCTGGGAGCGGTGCTCAACTGGGGCCGCATGCAGGACGACCATGAGTGCTATTTCGGCATCGTGGACCAGCACGCCATCACGGTCCCGTACGTACCCGCCCAGCTCCGGGAGAACACCTATTCCTGCCTGGCGCAGTATGTCGCCAGCGGCCTCGACCCCGCCCGCAGCCGCCTCTTCGTCCAGTCCCACGTCATCGGCCACACCGAGCTGGCCTGGATCCTCGGCTGCCTCTGCCCGCTCGGCCAGCTGGAGCGCATGACGCAGTTCAAGGACAAGTCGCGCAAGCAGGAGTCGGTCGACGCCGGCCTGCTGTTCTATCCCGTGCTGATGGCCGCGGACATCCTGCTCTATAACGCCGCCCTCGTGCCGGTGGGGGACGACCAGAAACAGCACCTCGAGCTCGCCCGCGACCTGGCCGAGAAGTTCAACCACCGCTATTCCGACACCTTCAAGGTCCCCGAGCCCTTCATCTCCAAGGTCGGTTCGCGCATCATGTCCCTGCAGGATCCGACCGCCAAGATGTCGAAGTCGGACCCCAATCACGCGGCCACGGTGTTCGTCACCGACCGTCCCGAGGACATCCGGAAGAAGATCATGTCGGCCGTGACGGATTCCTCCGCCGAGGTCCGCTCCGGCGCCGACAAGCCGGGCGTCACCAACCTGCTCTCGATCATGTCGGCCTGCACCGGCCGCTCCGTCGCGACCCTCGAGGCCGAGTTCGCCGGCAAGGGTTACGGCGACTTCAAGAAGGCCGTCGCCGACGCCGTCGTCGCGATGCTCGACCCGGTCCGCCTGCGTTACGACGAGCTCATCAAGGACCGCGGCGAACTCGACCGTATCCTCAAGTCCGGCGCCGAGCAGGCGCAGGCGACCGCCTTCCGGACGTTGTCCAAGGTCAACCGCAAGGTCGGCTTCGTCGAACGGCCCCGTTAGGCCGCCCCCTTACCCCGCATACCCCGATGAACCGCGAATTCGAGAAACTGCTCAAAGAAAAATGGTTCCTGGTCGCCGCCGACCTGATCGCGGTGATGGCGATCCTCATCGCCATGCCGGACAAGCGTGACGGCCTCGACACCTTCCTGGTGATCTGCGCCATCCTCGCGGCTTCGCTCATCGTGGTCATCCCCGTGCTCAAGGACGGCGGCGGCAAGGCCGAGCGTCAGGCCGAACAGGCCCGCCTCCGCGCCAAGCTCGCCGAAGAGATCGACCTGCAGCGCGATAACATCCGCGCGGGCAACGAGGCGATGAACCGCCGGATCGCCGAAGCGGAGCTGACCGCGCGTAAGGCCGCCGAGGCCTCCGCCGCGGCCGTCGCGCAGCGCGCTTCCGCCGAGATCAACGCCCTCAAGGCCGCGCTGGCCGAACTCGCCGCCAAGGTCGCGGCCGCCGAAGCCGCCGCGGGTTCCTCCGAGGCGCTGGATGAGCTGACCGCCAAGGTCGAAGGCCTCGCCGGCACGGTGCGCGCGCTGGTCGCCGACGCCGATGAAGCCGCGGAGAACGCCGGCAAGGCCCGCGCCGAAGCCGAGCAAGCCCTCGAGTCCGAACTGAAGTCCGTCCGCGACGAGCTCAGGAAGTCCGTCAAGGCCGCCGACAAATCCGCCGACAAGTTCGAAGCGCTCCTGGAGGAACTCCGGGAAGAAGTGCGCGCGCTCCGCGCGAACCCTCCGGCGGCCGTGTCGCCGTCTGCTCCGGACGCTCCGCCCGAGGAGGAGACGGAAGCAGGCGATGACGAAGAGGTCATCGAGGAGACCGAAGACTCCTCTGAGGAAGAAGCCGCGCCGGCCGCCGACGAGGCTGCGCCTTCGGCCGCGGGCTCCGGCACCGCGCTCATCGTCAATCTCATGATCGGCATCGGCAACAAGCCGTTCGTCCGCGGCACGGGCCCCGGCCTCAGCCGCGACAAGGGCGTACCGATGAGTTTCCTCGGCATCGGCCGCTGGCAGTGGATCTCGCCCGATCCGGAAGCTCCGGCCACGGTCGAAGTCTGGAAGAACGACCAGTCGCCGATGGGCGAAGCGTTGCATCTCCCGGGCGGCGAACCGGTGGAGGTCGACGAAGGCCACTTCGGCGGCGTCTGACATGCTGAGCGTCCTCGGCCTCTGCGCGTGGCTGGCCGCGGCCGAACCGCTGCCGCCGCCTCCCCCGCAGGTCTACTCGAACGACACCGTCCTCGCGACGGTGACGGGCGAGCGCGTCGCCGAGGTGAGCTTCGTGGCCGCGCACTGCACGGCGTTGCAGCGCCACCTCGAGTTCGCGCTCAACCTCCCGCCCGTGCCCGGGTCCGTCGCCCGCATCGAGATCGGTGACGTCCCGAAGCTCGCGCCCGTCGAAACGCGGCTCGTCGGTGCTTCCGTCCTGCTCATCCTCCGGCTGGGTTCGCCTCAGGAAGCCCCGGAGCGCGCCGCCCAGGCCGCGGCGCAGGCCTGGCTGGCCCGCGTGGCCCTCGCCGGCGGCCAGCCTGTCGCCGGGATCGAGCCCTGGACGCGTCAGGCCCTCGCCTGCGAGACCCTCACGCAGCTGCGCCCGTCGCTGAACGATTACTGGTATCGCGAGGGCCGTCGCGAGATCCCCGCCACGCTCGAAGACATAGTCGCCGGTCGCGCGCCCGACCGGGAAGCGCTGCTTTTCTGGCGGGCCTTGCGACGCACGCTCGGCGTGCCGGCGGACCAGGCCAAGAGCCTGATCGCTTCGGCGCATGGCCAGCCCGTCCTCAGACGTCTCGCCGCGGTCACGAAGTCGCCCGAGGAGTGGTGGCTGCTCCATCGCGCCGAGCTGCTGCTTTCCCGCGAGCCCGTCAGCCTCGGCCTGCGCGAATCCGCCGAATCGCTCGACGACATCACCCGCTTCGTGTTCGACCTCGGCGCGGGCGATCAGCTCATCTCCGGCGCGGACCTTCCGAAGCATCGCGCGTTGCCGGCCGTCAAGCTGAGCATCGAGGCGCGGCTCAAGGGCCTGCGACGCGAAGTGCTCCGCCAGAATCCCGTCTACCATAACGCCTGGCGGACTTTCGGGACCTGGCTCGAGGCTTTCGAAAAGGGCAAGCCGGAGGAACTCGCCCAGCTTTGGTCGCAGTATCAGGACGAGCGTCGCCTGGCCGACTCGCTCCGGCGGGAGGTCGAAGCGGCGCTGGACACGGTCGTCCCCGCCGCGAAGTGACCGTTCAGGCGGCGTCCTTGGAGCCGGCCGTCTTCTGCAGCATCTGGTCGGCCAGGGTCACGCGGAAGAGGCTGAGGGCCATCCAGAACACGCCGGCCAGGCAGGCGCCGCAGTAGGCCGCACCGAGGAGCACGGCGGTTTCGCCGGCTTCGGACCAGGGCACATGCTTCTTGAGGATCGAGGTGATCCAGACGAAGAAGACCACCGTCAGGACGAGGTCGATGACGACCGCCTGCTTGGTGATGAGCTTGGGCTTCATGTTATCCATGGGCCTGCATTGGTGCGTTTCCGGTCCGGGCTGTCAATCCCGCCCCGCCCAACCGGGCCCCACCCCCTATCTCCGCCCTTGCCACGCCTGCCGACCCGTTCACCCTGCCGACCCCGAGGGGCGTCTATAGCCCCCCGCTCGCCCCCCTATATACGTCAAACATGGCCGAAGAGCTCAAGGACACCCTCAACCTGCCCGTCACCGACTTCCCGATGCGGGCCGGCCTGGCCGAACGCGAACCCGTCCGGATCGCCCATTGGGAACGCCTGGGACTCTATGGCCGGATCCAGGCCCGCGCCGCCGGCAAGCCCGCCTTCGTCCTCCACGACGGCCCGCCCTTCACCAACGGCGACGTGCACATCGGCACCGCGCTCAACAAGCTCCTCAAGGACGCCATCCTGCGCTACAAATCCATGCGCGGTTTCCGCACGCCTTACGTCCCGGGCTGGGACTGCCACGGTCTTCCGATCGAGCACAAGGTGATGAAGGAACTCCAGGCCAAGAAGCAGTCGCTCGACGCGCTCGGCGTGCGCAAGGCCTGCGCCGAATTCTCCGCCGCCTACATCGAGAAGCAGCGCGGCCAGTTCAAGCGCCTCGGCATCCTCGCCGACTGGGCTTCGGAATACCGCACGATGGATCCGGCCTACGAAGGCGAGATCCTCGGCGGCTTCGCCAGCTTCGTCGAACAGGGCCTCGTCTACCGTTCCAAGAAGCCGGTGTATTGGTCCATCCCTTGCCAGACCGCGCTCGCCGAGGCCGAGATCGAATACAAGGACAAGCGCTCGCACTCCGTCTGGGTCGCGTTCCCGGTCGCCGATCCCGCCGCCAGGCAGCTCGCGCCCGCGTACCCGCTCTCCGTCGTCATCTGGACGACCACGCCGTGGACGCTCCCGGCCAACCTCGCCATCGCCGTGCATCCCGACCTCGAATACGTCGAGGTCCGTCATGGCGGCCGGTCCTTCCTCGTGGCCTCCGCCTTGCGGGAGGCGTTCGTCGCCGCGTGCGCGCTCGAAGGCGCCGTCGACGGCTTCAAGGTCAAGGGCCGCGCGCTCGAAGGCCTGCAGCCGCGGCATCCGTTCATCGACCGCGCCTCGCCGGTCGTCCTCGCCGACTATGTCACCACCGACGCCGGCACGGGGTGCGTGCACACCGCGCCCGGCCACGGCATCGAAGACTACCAGACCGGCAACAAGTACGGCCTTGAGCCCTATTGCCCGGTCCGCGACGACGGCACGTACGCCGACGACGGCAAGGTGCCCGCCGCGCTGGTCGGCATCACCGTCCTCGAGACCGACGGCAAGAACCCGGCGAACCTCGCCGTGCTCGAGCTGCTGAAGGCCAAGGGCGCGCTCCTCAAGGCGCAGAGCTTCGAACATTCCTATCCGCACTGCTGGCGCTCCAAGACCCCCGTCGTCTTCCGCGCGCTCGACCAGTGGTTCGTCGGCCTCGACCGCGGCGACCTCCGCAAGAAGGCGCTCGCCGCCGTCGGCGACGTGAAGTGGATCCCGGCCTCCGGCGAGAACCGCATCCGCGCCGCGCTCGAAGGCCGTCCGGATTGGTGCATCTCGCGTCAGCGCGCCTGGGGCGTGCCGATCCCGGCGTTCTATTCTCCCTCCACCGGCGAATCGTACCTCGACGCCGGCGTCGTCCGTCACGTCGCCAAGCAGATCGCCACGCGCGGCGGCGACTGGTGGTGGGCCGCCTCCGTCGAGGAAGTGCTCGCCGGCGCGCCCGTCCCGGCCGCCTGGCCCAAGGACCTGCGCAAGGGCACCGACACGCTCGACGTGTGGATCGACTCCGGTTCGAGCCACCTCGCCGTGTGCGCCAAGCACAAGGACCTGCACTGGCCCGCCGACCTCTACCTCGAAGGCTCCGACCAGCATCGCGGCTGGTTCCAGTCCTCGCTCTGGACGGCCATCGCCGTCAAGGGGTCCGCGCCTTACCGCGCCGTGCTCACGCACGGTTTCGTCGTGAACGAGAAGCGCCAGAAGATCTCGAAGTCCGACGGCAAGCCGCAGACCGCCGACGACTACGTCAGGAAGTACGGCGCCGACATCGTGCGCCTCTGGGTCGCCTCCGAGAACTACCAGAGCGACATCCCGCTCTCCGACGCGATCTTCGAGACGATCTCGAACCAGTACCGCAGCATGCGCAACTCGCTGCGCTACCAGCTCGGCAACCTCTACGACTTCGACGCCGCCGGGCACGCCGTCGCCGTGGACCAGCTCAGCCCCGTCGACCGCTGGGTGCTGGTCGAGACCGCCAAGCTCATCCGCGAGGTCACCGACGCGTGCGAGCGCAACGAGTTCCACCGCGCCGCCGCCGCGCTCGCCGGTTTCACCACCGCGACCCTTTCCGCGACCTACCACAACGTGGTGAAGGACCGCCTCTACACCACCGCGCCCGACGATCCGCTGCGTCGCTCCACGCAGACCGCGCTCGACCTCGTCCTGCGCGCCTACCTGAAGCTCATCGCGCCGTTCGTGCCGTTCACCGCCGACGAGGCCTGGTCGCACCTGCACGCCAAGGCCGAGTACGTCGACGCGACCAACGTGCACCTGCAGGACTGGCCGGCCGTCGACGCCCGCTGGGAGGACGCCGCCGGCCAGGCCGCCCACGCCGCCGTCACGCGCATCCAGGCCCTGGCCGCCCAGGTCAACGTCCCGCTGGAGCGTCTCCGTCAGGAGAAGAAGATCGGCCAGTCCCTCGAGGCCGCCGTCGTCGTCACCGGTGATCCGGCCGACGCCGATTTCGCCCTCCTGACCGCCCATCAGGCCCTCCTGACCGAGCTTTGGATCGTCTCCTCGGTCCAGCTCAAGCCGCAGGCCGGAGCCGCCTTGGCCTTCCAGGTCGACAAGGCCGAGGGCGTCCGTTGCCCCCGTTCCTGGCGCTGGGTCCCCGCACTTGTGGAAGCCGGCCGTTTTGGTATGGTGTCTCCACGCTGCCGCGAAGCGCTCCTCGCCAAATACTCCCAACTCTGACCCCTCTCACCGATGTCCAAGAAACCCGATCCTAAGAAGTCCGCCAAGAAAGCCGCCCCGGCGCCGAAGGCCAAGGCCAAGCCGGTCGCCAAGCCCGCGCCGAAGGTCGTCGCCAAGCCGGCGGCGAAGGCTCCTGCCCCGAAGGGCAAGGCCGCCGCTCCTGTGAAGTCCGCCAAGGCGGCTCCGGCCCCGGCCGCGAAGAAGGGCGCCGCCCCGGTCGCTCCGGCCAAGGCCGCCAAGGCCGCTCCGGCGGCGAAGGGCAAGGCCGCGAAGGCCCCCAAGGTCGACCACGCCGTCCAGAAGGGCATGCTCGACAAGCATCGGGATGTCCACCACCAGTCAGCCGTCCTCGAGGTCGCCCCGCGGCCGAAGCTCCAGTACTACACCTTGGCTGACCTGAAGGCGTACCTCGACAAGCGCAACAAGTCGAAGTCCAAGCTGAACGTCTGGGTGCCGGACGAGGAACGCAAGGCGCGCGAGAAGGCCGCCGCCGCCGCCCGCTCGCAGGGCAACCGCTCGAACAACATCGCGGCCGCCTCCATCGCCGACCTGCTCGGCGGCTCCAATCCCTTCCGCAAGGGCGAAGGCTTCGTCGACGAGTCCAAGCAGGTCCCCGAGAAGTTCCGCCGCTACTACCGTCTCCTCGTGGACATGCGCGACGCGCTGCACAAGGGTCTCGCCTTCCACTCCGAGGAGGCGCTCAAGAAGTCGGGCAAGGACGACGCCGGCGACCTCTCGGGCTACTCGCAGCACCTCGCCGACGCGGGCACCGACACCGCCGACCGCGACTTCGCCCTTTCGCTCATCTCCAACGAGCAGGAAGCGCTCAAGGAGATCGCCGACGCCATCGAACGCATGAAGAAGGGCACCTACGGGGTCTGCGAGATCACGAACAAGGCGATCCCGGCCGCGCGCCTGATCGCCGTGCCGTTCACCCGTTATTCCCTCGAAGGCCAGAAGGAGCTCGAGCGCAACCGTCGCGCCCATCGCCGCCGCGGCGGCAATCCGCTCGGCGAGATCGGCGACGAAGTCGGCTTCGGCACCGGCGGCGGCGGCGGCGAAGACGACCCGAGCGACACCTAAGCGCGTCGTCCGATGTTCGCCCGGCTCCGTCCCTACCTTTCCTTCTGGACGGTCTGCGTGGCCGCCATCGTCACCGACGTGGCCACGAAGCTGCTGGTGGTGCGGCACATCCCGTTCGGCGCGTATTTCGGCGACGATCCCGAGCGCGCGCCGGTCGTCGTCTTCCCATGGTTCTGGCTCGTGCACGTCGGCAACAAAGGCGCCGCCTGGGGCCTGGGCGCCGAGCATGACGTCCGCCCGTTCCTCGTCTTCCTCGCCTTGGCCGTGCTCGCGCTCGTCTGGCGCTGGCGTCAGCCGCTCCTGCGCGAACTCCAGGGCGGCCAGCTCGCTTTCGGCCTCTTCGTCGGCGGCACGCTCGGCAACGTGCGCGACCGCCTCTTCGGCGACCACGTCATCGACTTCATCGACGTCCATCTGCCGTATTACCGGTTCCCCGCCTTCAACGTGGCGGATTCCTGCATCTGCGTCGGCGTGGGCCTCTACGTGATCATGTCCTACCGGCATGACCGCCTGCGTCGCGAGGCCATCGTCTCGCATGGCGGCGAGGATCCGCCGCCCGGCGCATGAGCGTGCGTTTCGACCTCGCGGCCCATCCCGGCGCGCAGGCGTACCGCCTCCTCGCGGGCCTGGTCGTCCCCCGGCCCATCGCCTTGGTCACGACCCTCGACGCCGCGGGCATCGTCAACGCCGCGCCGTTCTCGTTCTTCAACGTCATGGGCACCGAGCCGGCGCTGGCCGTGCTCGCCCCGGCCGACCGCGATGACGGCACGCCGAAGGACACCGCGGCCAACCTGCACGCCAACGGCGAATGCGTCATCCACATCTGCGACGAGGCCGTCGCGGCGCGGATGGTCGAGTGCGCGCGCCCGCTGCCGCCCGGCGAGAGCGAGGTGCCGCGCGCCGGTTTCACGTTGGCGCCCTCGGAGCGCGTGCGCGTCCCGCGGCTCGTCGAATGTCCCGTGGCCCTCGAAGGCCGCGTGCTCGACATCCGTAAGTACGGCGACAACCGACTCGTCGTGCTCGAGCTCCTGCTCGCGCACGTGCGCGAGGGCGTGGCCGATCCGGCGACCTGGAAGGTCGATTACGCGCGGTACGCCCCGATCGGACGCCTGAACAGTCCCGACGGCTACGCGCGTACGACGGACCGCTTCACGTTGCGGTTCCCGTCGGAGGCCTGATCAGATCCCTTTCGAGAGGCGCTTCACCACCGTCGCGAAATCGTCGGGCCGCGGCGCGACGATCTCGAACGGCTGGCCGGCGACCTTGCCGGTCACGCGGGCGACGCGCAGGAGCAGGCCGCGGTGCAGCGGCTTGTCCTCGCCTTTGTTGAGGCGGCCCTTCGGCGTCGTGTCGGTGAGCGTCACTCGGCCCGAACGGCCGTACTTCAGCTCGCCCGCGATGCGGATGCCGCATTCGGCGGCGTGGATGCGCACCTGGTCGCGACGGGGGAAGGGCGTGTGCGCGGCCCAGACGCGCCAGCGGCCGCAGGCGCGGCCGGGTTCGAAGCGGGTCTGCGCGTGCTTGCCGTTGCGGTGCGAGACGAAGGCGCGCTCCTGGGAATCGTCCATCCCGACCGGGAGGTCGCAGAGGCCGGCGTCTTCCGGGGCGTCCTCGGTGCGGGCCACGAATTCGTATTCGAAGCGGAAGGCGCCCGAGCCGAGGGCTTCGCGCCAACCGGCCATGGCCGTCGCGCGGTCGGCGAGGATCGCGATGCCGGCGGTCTCGGGTTCGGGGCCGAAGACCGCGGCCGGTTCGGCGAGCCCGAGGCGGACCATCTCCGGCTTGCCGGCTTCGAGCTGCGCGCGGAGCTGGCCGAGGAGGGTGGGGGCGCCGTGCTGCCAAGGGTGTTCTTCGAAGGCCACGCCGCCCGGCTTGGCCAGGGCGACCCACCCGGCACCGTGGGCCAGGACGTCCATGCGCACGGCTTCCTCGCCGAGCAGGCCGGCGGCGAAACCGATGGAGTCGGGGAGGGAGGCGGACATCTCAGGAACAAAAAAACCCCGGCGCCGAGGCGACGGGGTCGGTGAGGGGCCAGCCCCGCATCACTTCTTGGCGGCGGCGAGCTTCTTCGCGAGGCGAGCCTTGATGCGGTTCGCCTTGTTGCGATGGATCACGCCGGTCTTCGCGGCCTTGTCGGCGGCGGAAGCGACCTGGGAGGCGGAAGCGGCGACGTTGGCACCGGTCAGGCTCTTGACGAGGCCCTTGAGGCGGGTGCGGACGATCTTGTTGTGCTCGGCGCGACGGGCGGTCTGGCGGATGCTCTTCTTGTTAGCTTTGATGTTGGCCATGTGTGTCAGTAGGGAAGCCGTGGGCGGCCCTCGGAGTCAACGCGGATTTCAGGGATAAAGGCAGGGAGAGGCCCCCTTGGGAGGGGCCTCGGACGTCCTGCTGGTGGAAGGGGTGGGATTCGAACCCACGAACAGCGAAGCTGAACGGATTTACAGTCCGCGACCTTTAGCCACTTGGATACCCTTCCGGCCAACAGGACGGGCAACTTGGCACTGCCGCAGGTCCATGACAAGCGCTTTCGCTGGCCTTAAAGGTCCTTTCTGCCGGCGGAGGTCGGAAGATTACCCCTTTCCACCTTCGGGTGGCCTGCTAGGGTAGCGGACATGCCCGCCGTGCCGCTGATCGTCCTCATCGACGGGGAATGCGCCCTCTGCAACGGCTCGGCCGCCTGGCTCGCCCGACGCAACGAGGCGGGTCGCATGATCTTCGCGACCAACCGCGGGGAGGTCGCCCGCGTGGCCGGCGAGCCGCCTGGCGGAGATCCGCTCACGATCGTCGTCTGGGACGGCTCGCGGCGGCTGATCCGTTCGCAGGCCGTGCGCGCCTTGCTCGCCGCTTTGGGCGGCGGCTGGGCGTTCGTGGGCGCCGTCGCCGGCTGCCTGCCCGTCGCGTGGCTCGACTTCGCCTACGACCAGGTCGCCCGCCGTCGTCACCGATTCGCCGGCCCGGCGGCCTGTCCGCGCTTGAGCCCTTACGACCTCGCCGAGTAGAAGGATGCCGATGAAGTCCGTACCCTGCGTCCTGCTGCTCGCGAGCTTCGCGTGGCTCGCCGGCTGCTCCCTCTTTCCGGATCCGAAGCGCGGCCAGGTCCTGCAGCAGGAACGCATGCAGGATGATACCGACGAACGGAAGGCGCGCCTGAAGGCCAAGGGCACGCTCAGCCCGCAGGAATACGAACTCATGGCCCGCAAGATGGGCTGGACGACCAAGGGCGAGCCCGGCTTGCCGCCGCCGCCTTCCATCGAAGAGCTCGAGAAGAGCGTGAAGGCCGCGGAAACGCCCAAGCCCTGATGACCTACGTCCTGCGCCGGCTGCTGGAGATGGTCCCCGTCCTCCTCGTGGTGGTCGTCGCGACGTTCTTCCTCGCGCACGCCGTGCCCGGCGGGCCGTTCGACAAGGACCGGCCGCTGCCCGCCGAGGTCAAGGCGCGCCTCGAGGCGTATTACGGCCTCGACCAACCGTTGCCGAAGCAGCTCGGCAACTACGTGGTCAACCTCGCGCAGGGCGACCTCGGTCCCTCGCTCAAGTATCCCGGCTGGACCGTGCGCGAAGTCATCGGCTCGCGCATCGGCGTCTCCTGCGCGCTGGGCTTCGTCTCGCTCTTCATCGCGGTGCTCATCGGCGTGCCCGTCGGCGTGCTCGCCGCATCGCGGCCCAACAGCTGGCTGGATCGCGTCCCGATGGGCTTCACGCTCGTCGGCATCTGCGTGCCTTCGTTCGTGCTCGGCCCGATCCTCGCCCTCGTCTTCGCGCTCGGCCTCGGCTGGTTGCCGCCGTGCGGCTGGGGCTCGCTGGAGCACTTCATCCTGCCCGCGCTCACGTTGGGCCTGATCACCGCCGCGCCGCTCGCGCGCCTCACGCGAGGGTCGCTCATGGAGGTGCGTTCGCTGGATTACGTGCGCACCGCGCGCGCCAAGGGCGTGCCCCCGCTGCGCGTCTGGTTCGTCCACGCGCTGCGTAACGCGCTCCTGCCCGTCGTCACGTATCTCGGTCCCGCCGCCGCCGGCCTCGTCTCCGGTTCCTTCGTGGTCGAATCGCTCTTCGACGTCCCGGGCATGGGCCGGCTCTTCGTCACCGCCATCATCAACCGCGACGTCATGCTGATCCTCGGCACGACGATCGTGTACGCGGCGGCGCTCCTCTTCCTCAACCTCGCGGCCGACCTGGCCAACGCCGCGCTGAACCCCAAGGTGGCCCGCGGCCGATGAGCGCCCCCGTCGCCGAGACCCTCGCCGCCGAGAGCGGGTGGCAGCGCTTCCGCCGGGACCGCGCGGCCGTCTGGTCGGGCTGGTTCCTCGTGGCGGTCGCCGCCGTCTGCTTCCTGTCGCCGTGGATCGCGCCGTATCCGTACATGGAGCAGAACCTCGCGCAGAGCGCCATGGCGCCCTCGTCGGCGCACTGGCTCGGCACCGACCTCCTCGGCAGGGACGTCCTTTCGCGCCTGCTCCAGGGCGGCATGATCTCGCTCTTCGTCGGCCTCATCGCCACCGCCGTGGCCCTCGTGCTCGGCATCTGCTACGGCGTGTTCGCGGCGGAAGTCGGCGGCCGCGCCGAGGACCTCCTGATGCGCGGCGTCGACGTCGTGAGCACGCTGCCGCTGACGCTCATCGTCATCCTCGCCACGGTCGTGTTCGGCCAGAACCTCCCGATGATCTTCCTGGCCGTGGGCGGGGTCTCGTGGCTGACCATGGCGCGTATCATCCGCAACCAGACCCGCGAGCTGAAGGGCTCGCAGTTCGTGCAGGCCGCCGAGTCGCTCGGGCAGTCGCGCTGGGGTATCTTCCGCCGGCATTACCTCCCCAACCTCGCCGGCACCATCGCCGTGTGCGCGACCCTGACCGTCCCCGGCGTGATGCTCCTGGAGGCTTTCGTGAGCTTCCTGGGGCTCGGCGTGAAGGCCCCGATGACCTCCTGGGGTCTGATGATCAAGGAAGGGGCCGACATCATGGAAGAGTGCCCCTGGCTGCTGGTCTCGCCCTCGGTCGTCTTCGCCCTGACGCTCTTGTCCCTCAATTTCCTCGGCGACGGCCTGCGCGACGCCTTCGATCCGCGTTCCTCCCGCAAGTAAGCCATGCCTCTGCGCCGTTACATCGTGATCCAGCCCGACGGCGCCGACGGCGAGGAGTTCGAGGTCGACCTGCCGCCGGACGCCCCGGACTTCACCGCGCACCCCGTGACCAAGTCTCCTTGTCGTCGGGTGCTGGAGTCGCCCACGCTCACGACCAAGTATGGAGAAGGCGCCATGAAGCAGGGGCTGAGCGACCAGCGCCTAGCGCGGGCCGGCTTCCGGAAGCTGGAGAAGGACGGGCAGGGCGGCTGGAACAAGATCAACTGAGGCCGCCGGCCCGGTCGGCGACCCCGCCAAATGAATCACCCCGCCGGGGGGCGGGGTGAAGCATCGTCAGGGTGGGCGTTTCCGCCGTGTAAATTAACTTAGGCCTTGGCCGCTTCTTCGCGCGCGCGCTTTACGAGCGACTTCGCGGTATCGGACGGCTGGGCGCCGAGCTTGACCCAATGGTCGACGCGCTCGACGTTGATCACCAGACCCGGGGTCTTGCCACGGGCGCGGGGATTGTAGTTGCCGAGGACTTCGACGAAACGGCCGTCGCGACGGATGGCTTGTTCGGCGACGACGAGGCGGTAGGTCGGCTCGTTTTTCGTACCGAAGCGTTGGAGGCGGATGCGTAGCATTGGATTGGGAGAAGGTGGTGAGTTGCCGCCCCCGGAGGGTTTCCAAAAGACGGACGTGGAAAAACGCAGGAGGGAGGGGGAGAGTCAAGCCTTCCCCGGCGGGTTTTCGGGAAAAATTATCCTCAGGGTCCGGCGTCCCTCTTAAAACACGCAAAACAAGCCACTGTTAATAAATGACTTAGTACGTATCTTGCGAATAGGGGGCTGGAGGGCCTTTTCTGCGTCCGCCCGGTCGCGTCGCGGATCCGGGCACAAAAAACCCCGCCAGGTGGCGGGGTTTCGGAGCAGCCTGGGGGGGGCTTACTTGGCGGCGGCCGCGGCAGCCGCAGCGGCGGCGTGCTCGGTCGGGTCGAAGCGCTTTTCCTTCACCTTGGTCGCCGACTTGCCTTGGCGATCGCGGAGGTAGAAGAGGCGGGCGCGCATGACCTGAGAGGTGCGCTCGACTTCGATCTTCTCGATGTTGGGGGAGTGGACCGGGAAGGTACGCTCGACGCCTTCGCCGAAGGAGACGCGGCGGACGGTGAAGGTTTCGTGGATGCCGCCGCCCTTGCGCTGGATGACGATGCCGGAGAACACCTGGGTGCGCTCTTTGTCGCCTTCGCGGACCTTGGTGGAGACCTTCACGCCGTCGCCGACCTTGAATTCATGGTCGCCGCGGGCGGTCTTCAGCTGGGGCTGGGTGGCAAATTGGATGAGGGGATGGTTGCTCATGGCTGGTGTTCTTGGTCTTTCATCAGGTCCGGTCTGCGTTGCTTTGTCTTCTCTATTTGCCTTTCCCGACGCCATTTTTCGATTTCGGCGTGGTTTCCTCCGAGGAGGACGGGGGGCACCTCGAGACCATCATAAACAGCGGGTCGGGTGAACTGCGGAAAGGCGAGCAACTTGCCGTTGTAACTATCCCCCGTCAAGGAGTTTTCCTCCCCGAGCACCCCGGGGATCTGCCGGCCGAGGCAATCGACCAGGACGCAGGCGGGCAAAGTGCCATTAGTAAGCACGTAATCCCCGATGGAGACCTCCCGGGTGACCTTCTTGTCCCGGAAACGCTGGTCGATGCCCTCATAATGGCCCGAAATGAGGATCAGATGGCTCTTTAGGGCCAGTTCCTTGGCCAGCTTGTTGGTCAATTGTTCACCATCCGGGCAAAGGTAGACCACTTCGCAGTCCGGGGTGGCCAGGGCGTCGACCGCATCGAAGAGGGGTTGGCAGGTCATCAGCATGCCGGGGCCGCCCCCGTAGGGCATGTCGTCCACCTTGCGGTGCTTGTCCTTGGAGTAGGCGCGCAGGTCGTGCGCCTTGAAGGCGATCAGGCCTTTGTCGATGGCCTTCCCGATGACCGACTCCTGGAGGAAGCCGTCGGCCATGGCGGGGAAGAGGGTGACGAGATCGATGCGGATGGCCACGGTGAACGCGGTCATCCAACAGCCGAAAGGCCGCCGGGCGCAAGCCGTCCTTCCGGCGGCTTACTTCTTCGTCTTCGCTTCCGGGCGCTGATTCATCCGGATGCCGGGTTCGGCGGGGACCGGTTTCCCGGTGACTTCGACGTCGGAGGTGAAGAGATACTTCCACACGTCTTCCTGGATATGGCGGCCCTGGGCGTCCTTGGGCGAGCCGTTGCTCGGGGTCACGTAACCGTGCGCGGCGGCGGCCTGCTTCTTGGCGTCGCCTTTCATCGGGGCCGAAGTGATCAGGCGGCGGGTGTGGCCGTAGGGCGCCTTGGCGTCGTCGGCGTTCACGATGGGTCCGTATTCGTTGAGGCGCAGCATGAGCCAGGAGCGCTGGTAGTGATCATCGGTCCAGCCGCCGTCGAGGACGTGGGAGTAGCCGAAGAAGCGGTTGAGGGGCGTGGCGGACGGGCCGGCCTGCCAGTCTTCGGTATTGTCGCGCGGGCCGCAGAACATGATCACGCGCGCGACCTGCTGGTGCATCGCGAAGCGGGCGGAGGACGTGGCGCCGTGCGAGGAGCCGCCGACGACGACCTTGGTCCAGTCCAGTTCCTTGCCGCCGGCGGCGAGGAACTGTTCCCAGCGGCCCTGCGGGTGCGTCTTCACGAGCCACCGCACCAGGCGCGTCGCGCGGCCTTTGGCGGAATCAGCGGCGGCGATCTCGACCGACTTCGAGGCGTCGACTCCGGCGGTGGCTTCGAGGCGGATGTTGCCGAGGTGCTGCGTGTCGGCGGGCACGGTGTTGAGCTTGCCGAACCAGCCACGGGCGTAATGCACGCTGATGTGGTGGTACCCGTAGCCGTTGACCTTGTCGGCGATGACGGGGTTATGGCCCATCAGCCAGACCACGAGCTGCCCGCGCGGGGTGACGCGCGTGTCGACGTCGGCCGTCTGCACGTCGGCCGGCTTGCCCTTGCTCTCCAGGTGGAACTCGATCTCCGGATAAGCCTTCGCGGCCGGGTCGATCTCGCTGGCGCGTGCGCGGAGATGGTAGGCCTGCGGCTTCGGATCGTTGAACTTCGGGGCGGCCGCGTCGGCGTGGACCGCGAGCAGGGCGACGGACAGGAGGGCGAGGGTACGCATGGGGTTGCGTCCCTTGATGCCCGACCCTTGCGGAGGAGCAATGCGATTTGCGAGGTTGGCATAGGAAGGACACAAGGTTGGAGGTTCGGCGTCACCAACCGCCAACCGCTATCCGCTGACCGCCAACACCTCCTATTTCGGCAGCTTGGCGTCGACGAAGTCGAGGGCCTTCTCGATGACGTCCTTCGGGGCCCACTGGTGGCCGCCTTCGAACTCGTAGACCTGCAGGCGGTCGCCCTGCGTGGCCTGCAGCTGCTTGATCTCGCCGCGGTTCGGGTCCTTCTTGCCCATGGTCACGACGACGGCCGGGATCTGCACGCCGCTGAGTCCGCGCAGGCCGTTGTCGAGGATGCCGGTGCCGGCGCCCTGGAGGATGACGCCGCCGAAATTGTCGCCGATGCTCACGAAGATCGAGCTGGCGCGCGCGCCGCCGGAGAAGCCGGTGCAGACCTTGCGGCCGGGGCCGATGCGGAAGCGCTTCACGGCGTCCTGGTGCGCGGCGAGGAAGTTGCCGACGCTCGGATCCCAGGGACCGTTCTTCGACTCGTCGAGGAGGATGGCGATGTAGCCGTGCTTCTTCACCCAGTCGGCCATGTTGCCGAGCGTGGCCTTGCCGCCGGGGGAGGCGACGAAGAGCGCGGGCCATTCCTTGGCGGCGTCCGCATGGTAGCCCTTCGGCAGGATGACGCGGTAGTGGTAGACGTCGGCGTATTTGGAATAGCCGCCGTTGTGGTCGCAGGCGATGCGCGTCTCGACGCCTTCCTTGATGACGAGGTCGGGCGGGGTCGTCCGCGACGGGGCGGCCGGATCGGCGGCCGACGCCACGAGGGCGCAGAGGGAAAGGATCAGGGCGAGGGGCCGGCGCATGACGAAGGGGTAGGGGCGAACGCCGCCGAGGGCAAGCGTGGTTGCGGCTTGGAAGCGGCCTCGGCATGCTCCATAGCCTTACGCCGTGCCTCGTCCCGCCGCTCAAGTCCCCGTGCTCGAAGTCTCCCGCCTGCGCATCGCGCGCGAGGCCAAGGTCATCCTGCGCGGGCTGAGCTGGCGCGTGGAGCCGGGCCAGCACTGGGTGATCCTCGGGCCGAACGGTTCGGGCAAGTCGTCGCTGCTCGCCGCCTTGACGGGTTATTTCGCGCCGACTTCCGGCACGCTCGCCGTCCTCGGCGAGACCTTCGGCCGCAGCGATTGGCGCGAACTGCGCCGCCGCATCGGGCTCGTCGGCCCTTCCGTCGCGGCGATGATCCAGCCCGCCGAACCGGCGCTGGCCGTCGTGGCCGGCGGGGTCGACGGACTCATCAATCTCTGGCGTCGCCCTAAGCCCGCGACGTTCGCGCTCGCGCGCCGGCTGCTCCGCCTGCTCAAGGTCGGCGGCCTCGCCACGCGTCCGTGGGGCCACCTCTCGCAGGGCGAGCGCCAGCGCGTGCTCATCGCCCGTGCCCTGGCTTCCGATCCGGCGTTGCTGATCCTAGACGAATCGTGCGCGGGCCTCGACCCGGTCGCGCGCGCCGAGTTCCTCGCGCTGGTGAAGCGCCTGCCTAAGCTCAAGCCCGGCCTGGCCATCGTGTTCGTCACGCACCACGTCGAGGAGATCCTGCCCGTCTTCACGCACGCGCTCCTGCTGCGGAACGGGTCCGCCCTCGCCTCCGGCCCGATGGCCGATGTCCTGAAGCCCGCCGCGTTGGCGAAGCTCTTCGGGCGCAAGGTCCGCCTCGCCGAAGGACCGGACGGCTGGTCGCTGGCCGTCGTCGGGAAGTAGTCGGCGGGGCGGTTTGACCGCTTTCGACTTCCCCTTAACCCCTGCTTCAGCCTACTTCATCTGCTTCCGCAATGCCCTCGCCGTTCGACAACCTCCTCCCTCGCTACGACGCCGTCGTCATCGGCGCCGGCCTCGGCGGGATGACCGCGGCGAACAACCTCGCGAAGTTCGGCCGCAAGGTGCTGCTCCTCGAGCACCACTACCAGCTCGGCGGCCTCGCCACCTACTTCAAGCGCGCCGGCGGCCACGTCTTCGACATCTCCCTGCACGGCTTCCCGCACGGGATGATCAAGTCCACCCGCCGCTACTGGACCAAGGAGATCTCGGACCGCATCCACCAGCTGCACGACGTCCGTTTCATCAACCCCGACTTCGACGTCCGTACGACCTTCGACCGCGCCGACTTCACGCGCATCCTGACCGAGCAGTTCAGGCTGCCGGCCGAGACCGTCGAGGCCTTCTTCGCGCACCTGCGCGAGATGAACTACTACGACAACGACCCGCGCACCACGCGCCAGCTCTTCGAGCAGTTCTTCCCCGGCCGCCCCGACGTCCAGCGCCTCCTCCTCGAGCCGATCGCCTACGCCAACGGCTCCACCCTAGACGATCCCGCGATCACCTTCGGCATCGTCTTCTCGAACTTCATGTCGAAGGGCGTGTTCATCTTCCAGGGCGGCACGGACACCATGATCAACCTCATGACCGCCGAGATGAAGGCCAACGGGGTCGACATCCGCCGCAACGTGCTCGTCGAGAAGGTCCGCGTCGAAAAGGACGCCTCCGGCCGCCGGCGCGTCGTGGGCGTCAAGCTCCGCGGCACCCGCGAGGGCGAAGAGGCCGAAGTCGCCTGCGCGACCGTCGTCTCCAACGCCAACATCAAGGACACCGTCCTCAGGATGGGCGGCGAAGACGCCTTCGAGGCGCCGTTCCTCGAGGAAGCCCGCAAGGTCCGCGTGAACACCTCGTCCTGCCAGGTCTACATGGGCGTGCGCGAAGGCGAGACCATCCCGCACATCGGCGACCTCGTGTTCACCTCTGAGGCCAAGCCATTCTCCAGCCACGAGCTCGTCGACTTCCACACCACCTCGCGCACCTACTCGGTCTATTACCCGGACACCCGTCCGCACACCAAGACCCCGCGCTACGCGATCGTCACCTCCGTCAACCAGAAGTGGGACGACTGGGCGCACCTCTCCGAGGCGGACTACGCCGCCAACAAGGCGCGCGTCATCGAGGAGTCCTTCAAGGGCCTCGAGAAGTTCATCCCCGACATCCGCTCGAAGGTCGACCACGCCGAGGCCGCGACCCCGCGCACCGTCAACCGTTACGTCCGCCATGTCGGCGGCACCTCGTTCGGCACCAAGTTCGAAGGCCTCAAGGTCTCGATGGCCCTGCCCGAGCAGGTCGGCGGCTTCTACCATGCCGGCAGCGTCGGCATCATCATGTCCGGCTGGCTCGGCACGATCAACTACGGCGTGATCGTCTCCGCCAAGGCCGACGCCTACCTGCGCGAGCCGAACGCCGAGCCGCTCGGCGACGCCGCGGCGAGCGCGGGAGTCTGACGGAAAGCTGGTTGATCGGTTGAACGGTTGGCCAGTTGGCCGGAGGAAGAGGCACCGTCTCCCTTCTTCTGCGGCTTTCTTGTAACGCCTCCGGCTGTTCGTCGGCTTGACGGTCCCCGAGATTCGGCAAATCTCCCGGTATGGCCAACGACAAGGAGACCTTCGCCAAGAAGTTCGAGAACACCCTCGAGTACTTCATCTTCGCCAGCCGCTGGGTCCAGGCCCCGATCTACGTCGCGCTGATCTTCGCCGCGATCGCCTACGCCTGGAAGAGCGTGCAGGAACTCCTGCACCTCCTGGACGGCTTCTCCGCCGCGACCGAGAGCACCATCATGGTGGGCATCCTCTCGCTCGTGGACATTTCGATGGTGGCCAATCTCGTGAACATGGTCGTCGTCGGCGGTTACGTGACCTTCGTCTCGCGCATCGACTTCGGCGACAACGGCGACCGCCCCGACTGGCTCGACCACATCAACGCCAACACCCTCAAGGTGAAGCTCGCCGGCAGCCTCGCGAGCATCTCGGCCATCCACCTGCTGAAGAGCTTCATCGCCATCACCGACTTCGTCGGCACGGGCGCCGCGATGTCCGCCAACCATGAGAAGGTCATCCTCTGGCAGGCCATCATCCACGGGGTGTTCCTCGCCTCGATGATCCTCTTCGCCTGGGGCGAGAAGATGCAGCGGACCGAAGGTCACTGAGGCTTCGGCGCGAGGTCGCTGACCCAGCCCACGAGGTAACGCCGCAGGCGGGAGGACCACCCGTAGTGGATGCGCAGGCGCGCGCCGGCGGGATTCGGCTTGGAGTCGATCGTCGCGTTGAGGCTGACCTTATGGCCGGCGTGGGCCACGACCATGGCCGCCTTGCCCGTGAGTCCTTGGCGGGTCGGATGGCGGAGGTGCGGCGGGATCTCGTCGCCGTCGCAGGCGCTGCCGATGCCGCCTTCCATCCGGACCATGCGCATGAAGTCCAACGCGCGCATGGCGGCGTGGATGTGCTCGAAGCAGTCGAACTCGCAGGCGAAGCCGGCGTCGACGGCGGACTCGAGGATGACGTGGTCGGCCATGCTGGGCATGCGCGCGGCCCAGGCGAGGAAGTGGCCGACGTTCGGCTGGTGTCCCGTCACGAAGTGGCCTTGGACCTCCTGCTTCGGCCGGCGTACCTTGGTCTCGCGCAGCTCGGCGCCGAGGCCGACGACGAGCGCCTGCACGACCCCCTTGTCCGCCGCACGGAAGTCGATGGTGACTTCATTGGGGCTGCCGGTGAAAGCGGCGAGGGCCGCCTGGCAGCCGGCCAGGCGGATGTGGATGTCGCCATGCAGCTCCGGTCCGCTGAGGCGGACGGACTCGCCGACGGAGGGCAGGACGAAGAGCGTGGGCAGGACCGTGCTGGCGCAGGCGAGGGCTTCGAGGCGGGCGCGGACGTCGGCGGGCTGAAGGGTGGTGTCGAAGCGACGGCGGAGGAGGGGACGAGGGCGGGCAGGAGCGGCGGAGCGGCGTTTCATGAGGGGTTTGGAAAAAAAGGAAGAGAGGGTGTCCCTGCCGTGCGGTCCGTGGGAAAACGGTGCGCGGCTGGAAGCGTGATCGGTGGAATGGAGGGTCGGACAGGGACGCCGGGGTGGGCGGAGAACTGTTCGAGTCCCTTACTATGCCCAGGCTCGCCGGGTTGTCCAGAGGCTCACCTGTCATAGCCCGCAAAATAATAACCCACCGATTTACGGGGGTTTCATGGGGTCCGGACGGCCGGCCGAGGCCGAGGCTCGACCTCCGGCGGCGGATGGCTACCTCGGAAGGCATGCCCCGCCTACCCCTGCTGGCCTGCCTCCTGCCCCTCGCCCTGTTCGCGGCGTCCGAGCCTTATCCCGTGAGCCCCGCCGCCGCGCCCGTGCCGCATCCCGCGGCGGACGCCCCGGGCTTCGTGCCGCTCTTCAACGGCCGGGACCTCGCCGGTTGGAAGACCAAGGGCAACTGGGTCTACGACACCGACGGCACCGTCACGTTGAAGCCGCGGCCGGGCGAGACCGGCTGGAAGCGTTTCGACGCCTATATCTTCACCGAGCGCAAGTACCGCGACTTCGTCCTCGACCTCGAATTCAAGTTCGAGCCCACCGGCAACTCCGGCGTCTTCTTCTGCGTCGCCGATCCGCTCGATCCCGTCGCGAAGGGCATCGAACTCCAGATCCTCGACACGCACGGCCTCGCCAAGCCCGGTCATCATGACTGCGGGGGCATCATCCGCGCGATGGGCGCGGCCAAGAACATGGTGAAGCCCGCCGGCGAATGGAATCGCTACACCCTCACGCTCAAGGACCGCCGCCTCGCCGTCGATTTCAACGGCGAGCGCACCATCGTGCTCGACCTCGCCGCTTCCCCGATGAAGGACCGTCCGGCCGAAGGCCACATCGGTTTCCAGGACGAAGCCAAGCGCGTCTGGTACCGCAACGTGCGCATCAAGGAGCTGCGCTGATCAGCGGCGCAGCCAGCGGCGGGCGAGCAGCCAGAGCAGCGCCGGCACGATCACGCTGAGCGCCAGCGCCCACGCGGGTTCGGTCTGGCCGAGCGCGCCGATGGCCGCGAACAGGAAGCCCGTCGGCACGCCGCCGCAGAGCAGCGCGAAGAAGAACGTCCGGAAGGGCATGCGGTGCAGGCCGGCGAGGCACGCGATCGCTTCCGGGAGGATCGGGACGCAGCGCGAACCCGCCACCAGCCAGGCGCCGCCGGCCGCGAAGAGTTTCTCGCCCGACTCCAGCGCGTCGGCCCCGGCGAGACGGACGGCGAGCGGTCGGCCCAGCCAGCGGCTGAGACAATAGGCGAGCAGGCCGGCCGCGACCGTGCCCGCCGCGGCGTAGAGACCGCCGATGAGCGTGCCGTAGGCGAGGCCGAGGGCGGACATCACGAGCGTGCTCGGAATCGGCAGCAGGAGATCGGCGACGAGCAGGCCCGCGCCGGCGAGGCCGCCGGCCGCGCCGAAGCCGGCGATCCAGGCGCGCGAGCCTTCGACCGTGAACGTCGCGTCGAGCGCGTCGCCCCAGATCATCCAAGGGATGATCGCGCCGGCCAGCAGGAGCGTGGAAGCGACCAGCAGTCCGCGATGACGCGCGAAGAAGTTCATGCGCCGGGGCGCAGGTCCTTCCACGGCGCTTCGCCGCTGACGTCGACCATGAAGGGACCCTGGCTCGCGCCGGGCGAAAGGATCGCGAGGATCGTGGCGTCCGCCTTCGAGGCGTTGAAGGTCGCGTGCACGACGCCGGCCGGGATGTGGGCCGCGTCGCCGGGCTTCAGGATGCGTTTCTCCTTTTCGACCCATTGTTCGACCTCGCCGGCGAGGACGTAGATCATCTCTTCGAGCTCGGGGTGCGTATGGAAGGCGTGGCCTTCGCCGGCGGGCAGGGTCGCTTCGCAGACCTGCAGGTCCTTGGCGCCGGTGAGTTCAGGGCGGGTCAGCCAGTAGTTGGTGCGGCCCTTATACTCTTCCTTCAGGGCGTCGGCCTTGGTCACGAAACGCAGCGGGGTGGTCATGGCGCAGGCTACCGCATGTGCGCGTCCTTCGGCAAGCATCGGTGGTCGGCGTTGACACCCCTGCGTGCCGGAGCGAGAATATCGGTCACCCCCATCCCATGAAACGTACCCTGTCCCTCCTCCTCGGGCTCTCCCTGCTCGGCGCCGCTTCCGTCGTCGCCCAGGAGGTCAAGAAAGCCCCCGCCAAGAAGCCGGCCGCTCCGGCCGTGAAGCTGCCCGCGCAGCCCGCCGACGTCGCCGCCCCGAAGCTCGGACCCGACGGCAAGCCGCAGGCCGCCTTCCTCAAGGCGCACGAGTCCTTCGTCGAGATCGCCAAGAAGGGCGAAGCCCAGGTCGTCTTCCTCGGTGACTCCATCACCGCCGGCTGGGGTCGTCAGGCCGCCATCTTCGACAAGGAGTTCGGCCAGTATAAGGCCGCCAACTTCGGCATCGGCGGCGACCGCACCCAGCACGTCCTCTGGCGCGTCGAGAACGGCGAGTTCGAAGGCATCAAGCCCAAGGCCGTCGTGCTGATGATCGGCACCAACAACTCCGGCGTCGCCGAGAACTCCCCCGAGCAGATCGCCGCCGGCATCAAGGCCATCATCGCGGCGGTCCATCAGCGTTCGCCCAACACCAAGGTGCTGCTCCTCGCGATCTTCCCGCGCGGGGCCACCGAGGCCAACAATCCCGGCCGCGCCAAGAACAAGGCCGTCAACGCCCTCATCGCGAAGTTCGACGACGGCCAGAAGGTCCGTTACCTCGACATCGGCGCCAAGTTCCTCACCGCCGACGGCACGCTCGAGAAGTCCGTCATGCCGGACCTCCTGCACCTGAACGCCGTCAGCTACCAGATCTGGGCGGACGCCATCCGCGAGCCGCTCGCCGCGCTCGTCAAGTAAGCCGCCTCCAGGCTGCGCGATCGGGCCGGTCCTCGTCGAGGGCCGGCCCTTTTCGTGTCCGCCTTATTTGCCCCAGCCGGCGGGCAGGTCCGGCAGGGTGGCCGTCAGGATCTCGTGGATCGCGACGCGCTCCGCCTCCTCGAGGTGCCCGAAGGCGGGGGAGGGCGGGAACGCGCGCAGGCCGGAGGAGAGGCGCAGCAGGATGATGTCGCGCATCGGCTTGGGCAGGTGCGCGAAGCTCTCGGAGTAGATCAGCGGGCTGCAACGGTAGCGGAAGAGTCGCGTGCCCAGGTCGAGGTCGCGGAGCGAGCGGCCCTGCGGATCGGGCTTACGGCCCTTCGCGTAGGCGGCGGCGAAGACGCCGTCGGAGCGCAGGGCGTCGGCGGGCCAGGGCGCCTCGTCGCGGCAGAGCAGGGCGTCGAGGACCTTCTCCGCCTGGCTTTCGAAGACCACGAGGCAGGAGCCTTGGGGCGGCGCCGAGGCGGGCAGGCCGAGGATCTCGCGCATCGCCGGCCAGCGGTGCAGCGCGATGCGGGCGTCCTGGAGGGCGGTGGACAGCACGTTATGGACGTGCACCTGATGGTCGTGCAGGAGCATGGGCACCACGTCGCTCGTCTTCAGCAGGTAGCGGCGCGTGTCGATGACGCCTTCGAGCGAGGCGAGGTTGCGGGTCGGTTGCGCCGAGGGACCTTCGAACGCCTCGATGTTCCGGCCGGTCAGGTTGCCGCGGTGGCGGAGTCCGGGGCCGCCGCCGGTCACATACCAGCCGCCCCAGCGTTCCTCGAGCGGGGTGGACGGCGCGATGTTGGAGCCGCCGGAGCCGCTGAGCGGCTCGCCGCGGGCGTCGGGGAAGACCGTGCGGGCGCGGAGAGAGGGCGTGTGTTCGTGGCGGGCGTGGCAGAGCAGGCAGTCGTTGCTGCGGGCGAGCAGGGGCGCGTCGCCGGTCTCATGCGCGTCGAAGACGTAGAACGTCGCGCCGAGCTGAGGGTCGAAGACCGTGACCTCGAACGCGCCCGTCGGGGCCCAGCCCACGTAGGCCTCGTCGGAGAAGTAGAGCACGCGGGGCGTCTCCGGCGCGATCAGGTCGCGCTGCAGGCTCGTCTTGCTGAAGACGAAGATCTGGGACTCCACCGGCACCTTGAATTCGTCGAGCAGCCAGCGTAGGCGCTGCTTGGCCGGGAGGGAGCGGATCGCGTTGGCGCGGGCCTGGTGCGCCGCGTTGAGGGCCGTCGCCGGGTCCTTGGCCTCGGTCGTCGAGTAGTTGATCGGCGGTTCCTCGAACGGCTCGACCTGCTGGGCGGGAAGCTGCGGGCCGAGGAGGCTGGCGAGGCCGAGGAAAAGCAGTCGATGCACGGAGGGAGGCACGCGCCCATTATGGCGCGACTTCCTCCGGACTCAAGACCCGGCTCAGCGCCGGATGCCCAGGCGCATCTTCCGGCGGGCTTCCGCTTCGATCTGCCGGATGCGCTCGCGGGAGACCCCCTGCCGCTGGCCGATGGCGTCGAGCGTCATCTCCTCGCCGTCGAGGCCGGCGCGGAGGCGGATGACCTCGAGTTCACGGGGCGAGAGCTGGGCCATCGCTTCGGCCAGCGCGGCCAGGCGGTCGGCGGCTTCGGCGTAGGCGGCCGGCGTCGCGGCCTCCGGGTCGGCGAGCGTCTCGCCGAAGGTCGTGTCGCTGTCTTCGCCGACCGGCGCGTCCAGCGACTGGCCGTGCTGCTGGTAGCAGCGCAGCTCGACGATCTTCTCGGGCGACCATTCCAGGGCCGCGGACAATTCGTCCTCCGTCGCCTCGCGGCCGGTCTTCTGCAGGAGGGCGGCTTCGGCCTTGCGGAGCTTGGCCATCTGCTCGTGGAGGTTGCGCGGGAGGCGCACCGTGCGACGCAGGAAGTTGAGGTGACGGAACACCGCGCTGCGGATGCCCCAGTAGGCGTAGGTGCTGAAGCGGTAACCCAGGTCGGCGTCGAAGGCGCCGGCGGCCTGCACGAGCGCGACGTTGCCGGCCGAGACGAGTTCGAGCAGCTCCTCGCGCGACACGTTGATCTCCTTCGCCGCGTGGTAGCACAGGCGCAGGTTGCGGTGCACCAGTTCGTCGAAGGCGGCCTGGCCGTCCGGCGTGAGGCCGCCGGCGGCGAGCTTGCCGGCCTTGATGCGGTGGCCGAGCATGAGCTCCTCCTCGGCGCTCAGGCGGGGCCAGCGCGCGGCCTGGTTGAGGTAGAGCGTGAGCCCGTCCGCCTCGCCGACCCGGGCGGGGGCCGTTTCGCGGAGGGTGACCTCGATTTCACCCAGGTCGGGGAAGTCGGAGCGGAGGAGGGAGGTGAGGGCGTCGTTCTTGGCGGGTCGGGTCGGGATGCGGTTGATCATGGAAAGAGAAAAAGGGGTCTGTATATATAGGGGCGAAAAGAGGGGGTTTCGGGGAAGGGCTTCCCTAAGTGACTGAAATTCAGTCAGATAAAAACGTATTATATTTGGGAGAGGGGTCCTCCGGGGTGGGGTCACCGGGGGGTAGGATCGCCGAGGTCGCCCATTATGCCCGGGGTCGGCGGTTCGTCAAAGGGGGTGGCGGCGGTTTCTGCGGGCTTTCATCTAAACGACGAAGATTGGAGGATTTTTTGGATGGGAACGGGCCTTGGTTTGGGGAGTCTATGGGGTATGCCCCGCTTCCTACCCCTATGCGTCGCTGCGCTTGCCTGTCTGGGTCTGTCGCTGTCGGCCGCCGAACGCCCGAATATCCTGATGATCGTCTCGGACGACCACGCGTGGTTCGATTACGGCTTCATGGGCTCGAAGGCGGTCAGCACGCCCCACCTCGACAAGCTTGCGGCGGAGTCCCGCCTCTTTCCTCGGGGCTATGTCACGAACTCCCTCTGCGGACCGAGCCTCGCCTCGATGCTGACCGGCCGCCACGTCCACCGCCACGGGCTGACCGGCAACGACCCGTTCATCCCCGTCAGCGCCGCCGCCGGCGCCAAGGGCGCCGCGAAGGCTGCCGCCGCGAAACAGAAGAATGCCGCTTTCCTCGATGGGCGCGCCCGGATGATCAAGCGTTTCCAGGAATCGCCGATCCTGCCCCTCCTCCTCGGTGAGCAGGGTTACGTGAGCCTGCAGACGGGCAAGTGGTGGATGGGCCCTTATCAGACCGGAGGCTTCACCGAAGGCATGACCAAAGGCGGTCGCCATGGCGACGATGGCCTCGACATCGGCCGCAAGACCTTGGCGCCGCTCACGGACTTCATCAGCCGGTCGAAGAAGGACGGGAAGCCGTTCTTCGTCTGGTATGCGCCGATGATGCCGCATGACCCGCATACGCCTCCGGAAAGACTGCTCGCCAAATACCGCGACAAGTCCCCGACGCCCCAGGCCGCCAAATACCATGCGATGGTGGAATGGTTCGACGAGACCATCGGTGAGGTCCGCGCCCATCTCGACAAGGAAGGCCTCACCCGCGACACGATCATCGTCTACGTCGCCGACAACGGCTGGATCCCGCGCACGGACAAGCCCTCGGTTGATTTCGAGCGCTCCAAGCAGTCGCCCTTCGACGGCGGCGTGCGCACGCCGATCATGGTCAGCTGGCCCGGTCGCATCAAGCCGGCCGTCATGACCGAAGCCGCCAGCGCGGTGGACATCATGCCGACGCTCCTGAAGCTCGTCGGCGCCCCCATGCCCGCCGGCGGCGACGGACTCGACCTGCTCGACGACGCGGCCCTGCAGGCACGCCCGTTCGTCGCCGGCCAGAATTCGACGCACGACATCCTCGATCTCGCGCGTCCCGCGGCCAGCCTGCGCTACCGCTGGCTCGTCGCCGGCGACCTCAAGCTCATCGTCTCCAGCGGGCTCAAGACCGGCACGACCCAGCATGGTTCGGCCGACGCCAACGAGCCGCCCCGTCTCTTCGACCTCAAAGCCGACCCCTACGAGCTCCGCGACCTCGCCGCCGAACGTCCCGAGGACGTGAAGCGCCTCATGACCCAGCTCGACGGCTGGTGGGATGGCCGCTGATCGCCTCTCCGATTTTAAACCTATGAACACAACCCGTCTCCTCCTCGCCGCGTTCGCGGCTTTGCTCGTCGGCTGTCAGTCCGCCGACACCACCGCGCCCGCCCCGGCTCCCAAGGCCGCCGGCAAGGCCGCTCCGAAGGCCAAGCCCGCGCCTGCCCAGTACGTCTTCTACGTCGGCACCGCCGGCGCCAAGGCCCAGGGCGTGCTCCGCTGCGTGCTCGACGGCAAGACCGGTAAGATCTCCGCGCCGACCGTCGCCGCCGAAGCGAAGTCCGCTTCGTACGTCGCGCTCAGCCCGGACGCGAAGTTCCTCTACGCGACCGCCGAGGCCGCCGAAGGCGCCGTCGCCGCTTACGCGGTCGAAGGCGACAAGCTCCGCCTGCTCAACACCGAAGCCTCCAAGGGCAAGGGGCCGACGCACCTCGCCGTCGACGCCGCCCGCAAGAACCTGGTCGTCGTGAACTACGGTTCCGGCTCGACCACCGCGCTGCCGATCAAGCCCGACGGATCCCTCGCCGCCGCCAGCTCTTCGGTCCAGCACGTCGGCACGGGCCCCAACGCCGGCCGTCAGTCCGGCCCGCACGCCCACGGCGTCTACTTCCACCCGAGGAACGGCCGCGCGTACGTCGCCGATCTCGGTACGGACGACGTCTTCATCTACAAGTTCGACGCCGAGAAAGGCCTGCTCACCGCGAACAAGCCGAAGTCCGGCCGCGTCACCGCCGGCGAAGGCCCGCGTCACCTGGCTTTCCATCCCAACGGCAAGTTCGCCTACGTGAACACCGAGATGGGACTCAACGTCGTGGCCTTCTCCGTCGAGCGTAACGGCGGCCTGAAGCAGCTGCAGAGCCTCCCGACGTTGCCGGCCGGCGCGGAGACCAAGGGTGCTTCCACCGCCGAGATCTTCGTCCGCCCCGACGGCAAGACCCTCTACGTCTCCAACCGCGGACACGACTCCATCGCGGTCTACTCGATCGCCCAGGACGGCAAACTGACGCTCCTGCAGCACGTGCTCGGCACGCCCGCCACGCCGCGTGGCTTCGGCCTCAGCGCCGACGGCCGCTGGCTCGTGTGCGCCGGCCAGAAGTCCGGTACGCTCAACGCCTACAGGATCGGTCGCGACGGCAAGCTCACCGACACCAAGCAGGCCGTCGAAGCCCCGGCCGCCGCCGCGGTCGTCTTCGTCCCCTGATCCGCGGGCAGATTCCGCATGTTCCGAGCCCCCCTTCTTGTCGGTTGTATCCTGACGGCCTCCCTCGCGGCGGCGCCGGTCGACTTCGCCCATGAGGTGGTGCCGATCCTGCGCAAGCACTGCGGCGAGTGCCATACGGGCGACAAGAAGAAGGGCGGCTTCTCGATGAACACGCGCGCCTCGCTGCTCGAAGGCGGCGAGAACGGCGCGGTGCTTTTCCCAGGTCAGGCGTCGAAGGGACGCCTGCTCGAGTCGGTCGTCAGCGACGATCCCGACGAACGCATGCCGCCGAAAGGCCCGCGCGTGAGCCCCGCCGAGGTCGCCGTCCTGCGCGCGTGGGTGGAGCAGGGCGCCGCCTGGACCGAAGGCTTCGCCTTCAAGCAGCCGGCCTACGAGCCGCCGCTGCGTCCGCGCCGGCCGGTGCTCCCCGAAGCGAAGCCCGGTCGCACGCATCCGGTCGACCGCGTGCTTGACGGCTGGCTCGCCGCCAAGGGCGCGCCGACGCCGCCGCCGGCGGACGACGCGACTTTCCAGCGCCGCGTGATGCTGGACCTCCTCGGGCTGCTGCCGTCCGCCGAAGAGGCGCGCGCCTTCGCGGCCGATACGCGGCCTGACAAGCGCGAGGCGCTCGTGCGCGCGCTCCTCGCCCGCGACGTCGACTACGCCGACCACTGGATGGTCTTCTGGAATGACCTGCTGCGCAACGATTACTCCGGCACCGGCTACATCGACGGCGGTCGCAAGCAGATCACCAACTGGCTCTACCTCTCGCTGCTGACCAACAAGCCTTACGACCGGTTCACGCGCGAGCTCGTGGCGCCGTCCGCCGACAGCGAAGGCTTCGCCAAGGGCATCGTCTGGCGCGGCGCCGTAAGCGCGGGCCAGGTGCCGGAACTGCAGTTCTCGCAGAGCGTCTCCCAGACGTTCCTCGGCATCAACATGAAGTGCGCCTCATGTCACGACAGCTTCACCGACCGCTGGAAGCTCCGCGACGCCTACGGCCTCGCCGCCGTCTACGCGAACCGGCCGATGGAACTCGTCCGCTGCGACGTCCCGACCGGCAAGCCGGCCGTCGCCGCCTGGCCTTTCCCCGAGCTCGGCCAGGTCGATGCCGCCAAGCCGCGGGAGGAGCGCCTCGCCCAGCTGGCCGCGCTCATCACCCATCCCGAGAACGGCCGTTACCAGCGTACCATCGTCAACCGCCTCTGGCACCGGCTGATGGGCCGCGGCATCGTCCATCCCGTCGACGCGATGCAGACCGAGCCTTGGAACCAGGACCTCCTCGACGTGCTGGCCAACCGCCTCGTCGAGTCCGGTTATGACCTCAAGGCGGTGCTCGCCTTCATCGCGACCTCGCAGGCCTACCAGTCCCGCGCCGAAGTCCTCTCGCGCGATGCCGACGACAAAGGTTACGCCTACCGCGGTCCGCGCGCCAAGCGGCTCACCGCCGAGCAGTTCGTCGACGCCGTCTGGCGGCTGACCGGCACCACGCCTTCCAAGATCGAACCCAAGGTGCCGCGCGCCGCGCCGACCGCCGCGGCCGTCAAGAAGCCCGTCGTCGAGCCGCTCGTCGCCGCGCCGATCTGGTCGGGCGACATCGCCGGCGGCCGCGTCCCCGCCGCGGGCGAGACCCGCACGTTCCGCCGTCAGCTCCTGCTCGACGCCGACGTGGACGCCGCGACCTGCGTGGTGACCTGCGACAACGGTTACGAACTGTTCGTGAACGGCAAGAAGATCGGCGGCGGCGACAACTGGGCCGACCCGCAGAACTTCGACCTCTCCGTCGCGCTCCTCAAGGGCGCGAACCAGGTCGTCGTCGTCGGACGCAACGCCGGCTCCGGACCGAACACCGCCGGGCTCTTCTTCCAGGTGAACGTCACGCTCAAGGGCGGCGCGCGCGTGAAGATGGCTTCCGACGCGGCGTGGGAGTGGACGACCAGCGTGCCCAACGCCCGCGGCGTCTTCGTCCCCGGCAAGGGCAAGGCGAAGGCCGCGGAGCCCGTCTGGCAGGCCGTCGCGATCGTCAGGAGCGGGGCCTGGCGCAAGGCGCAGGCGCGCATGGCCGAGATGCTCGCCGGCGTCGAAGGCACCAGCAGCCTCCCGGCGCGGGCGGGCCTGGTGAAGTCCGACCTCCTGCAGCGCTCGCTCGGCCGTCCGAACCGCGAGCAGATCGTCTCGATGCGGCCCAACGAACTCAGCACGCTCGAGGCCATCGACCTTTCCAACGGCCAGGCGCTGACGAACCTGCTGGCCGCCGGCGCCGCCAAGCTCAAGGGCCGCGCGTGGGCTTCGCCGGAAGAGTTCGCCCGCTGGCTCTACCTCTCCGCGCTGAGCCGCGAGCCCGCGCCTGCGGAACTCAAGGTCGCCGCCGGCATCGTCGGCGCCGACCTGTCCGAACAAGGCATCGCCGACCTCCTCTGGGCCGTGTGCATGCTCCCCGAATTCCAGACCATCCGCTGATCCCCATGTCCTCTCCGCTGCCGTTTGACCCGTCCTTGCCCGAGCCGCTCGCCCGGCGCGAATTCCTCCGGATGCTCGGCGCCGCCGGCGCCGCGACGCTCTCGATGGGCGCCCCGCGCCTCCTCGCCGAAAGCGAAAAGCTCGTCCAGCCGACCGCGACGGCCGACGCGGTCATCCTGATCTGGCTCGCCGGCGGCATGGCCGCGCCCGAGACGTTCGACCCGAAGCGCTACGCTCCTTACGAGAAGGGCCTCACCTACGACCGCGTCCTCAGCACCTTCCCGGCGATCCCGACTTCGGTGGACGGCGTCCGCATCTGCGAGGGCCTCGAGCACATCGCGCAGGTCATGGACCGTGGCACGCTGATCCGCTCGGCGGTGCAGCCCGACCTCGGCAGCATCCTGCACTCGCGCCACCAGTTCCATTGGCATACCGGCTACGTCCCGCCGCAGACCGTCGCCTGCCCGCACATCGGCGCCTGGATGGCCCGCGTGCTCGGCCCGCGCAATCCGGTCATGCCGGCCTTCATCAACATCGGCCAGCGCCTCGAAGGCGTCGGCGAGAGCGAGGAGCTCAAGGCCTTCACCACCGCCGGTTTCTTCGGCGGCGAATACGGACCGATGAACCTCCCGTTCCCGGAAGAGGCCGCCGCCGCCGTGCGTCCGCCCAAGGGCATGGACGCCGGCCGCTTCGTGAACCGCGACCGCGAGTTCCGACGCCTCGTCGACGCGACGCCCGACCGCGACCTGCTCAGCGACCATCAGCATCGGTCCATGCTGCGTTCGATGGACAACGCCTACCGCCTGCTCAGCGCCAAGGAGCGAGCCGCTTTCGACATCTCCCTCGAGACCCCCGAGGTCCAGAAGGATTACGACACCGGTCGCTTCGGCCGCGGCTGCCTGCTCGCCCGCCGTCTCGTCGAGAACGGCGCGCGCTTCGTCGAGGTCACCACGGAATATGTCCCGTTCTTCCAGTGGGACACGCATGGCAAGGGCCACGAGACCGTCGCCAAGCTGCATGCCGAGATCGACCGGCCGATCGCGCGCCTCATCCGCGACCTCGAACAGCGCGGGCTCCTCGACCGCACCTTGGTCATCATCGCCAGCGAGTTCAGCCGCGACGCCATGATCGAAGGCCGCCCCGGCTCGCAGGCCAAGGACCAGGCCTTCAACAAGTCCGGCGTCATCACCAGCCCCGACCATTACGGACTGCACCGTCACTTCACCGGCGGCACGAGCGTCGTCATGTTCGGCGGGGGCGTGAAGCAGGGCCATGTCTACGGCGCCACCGCGGATGAGCGGCCGCTCGTCGCGATCAAGGACCCCGTCTCGATCAGCGACATGCACGCCACGATCTTCCGCGCGATGGGCATCAGCCCCAAGACCGCGTTCGACGTCGAGGGCCGGCCCTTCTACGCGACCGTCGACGGCAAGGGCGTGCCGATCCCGATCTTCAGGAGCTGAGCGCGCGCAGCGGCGCGGCGTGGGCGGCCACCGCGGACTCGAGGAGCTCGCCGGTGCGGCGCATCGCCTCGTCGAGCGGCATGTTCGCGGGCTTGATGCCGATGAGCAGGTCGAACTGCGCGCGGAGTCCCGCCGAGTCGTCGACCGAGCCGGCGACGCCGACGACCTGCTTGCCGGTCCGGCGCGCGAGCCGGGCGACGCCGACCGGGCCTTTGCCTTGCAGGCTCTGTGCGTCGAGCCGGCCTTCGCCGGTGACGACGAGGTCCGCCGCGGCGACGCGTGCTTCCAGTCCGATTTGCGCCGCGACCATGTCGAAGCCGCTCACGAGGCGACCGCCGAGGAAAGCCATGAGACCGAAGCCGAGCCCGCCCGCGGCGCCGGCGCCGGGGACGTCGCGAGGATCGACGCCGAGATCGCGACGCGCGAGGTCGGCGAGGTGTTCGAGCCGTTGTTCGAACCAAGCGAAGTCGCGGACGCCTTTCTGGGGTCCGTAGACCCGGGTGGCCCCGCGGGGGCCGAGCAGGGGGTTATCGACGTCACAGGCCACGATCACCTCACAGGAGGGGAGGGCGGCCGGCCGGACGATCTGGTCCGCTTCGAGCAGGGTCTCCAAGGTAGGGGAGAAGTCGTGGCCACGGCGTTTGAACCCATATCCCAGGGCGAGGGCGACCCCCAAGCCGCCGTCGTTGGTGGCGCTCCCTCCGATACCGATCAGGATGCGCTTGGCCCCCCGTCGGAGCGCTGATTGGATGAGGATTCCTGTTCCTAAAGTACTGGCTTTAAATGGGTTAAGTTCGATATCTTGGACCATTGCCAGGCCGCTGGCCGCGCTCATTTCCATGACCGCGGTAGCCGAGCCGGGGATCCAGCCGAAAGGGGCTTGGACGGGTCGGCCTTGGGCATCTTGGGTTTCGGCTTCAATCCACTCCCCTGCCAGGGCGGTCGTCATCGCCAAGGCTGTCCCCTCGCCGCCGTCGGCGATAGGGCAAAGGTCGAAAACCGCCCCTGAAAACACCCTCTTCAGGCTGTTTTTTAGATGAAATGCGACTTTTTCGGCCGGCAACGAGCCCTTGAATTTGTCGTTGGCGATCAAGATGCGCATCGTCCGGGGCAGAATACTCGGCTTGGGGTCTTCTCTTTACAATCCGAATGGGGAAGTGCTCTTGATTTCCAAGGTCTTGGACTTACATTCTAGGTCAAGGTATTCTCCCCAGTTCCGCCATCATGCGGCCCTGACTACCGATCTTTAAACTCCAATCCCCATGCCTTCGCTCCGTCACACCATCCTCGCGCTCTCGCTGCTCGTCTCCGCTTTCGCGGTCGCCGCCGACGAAGCGCAGCCCTCCAAGGAAGGGCTCGAGTTCTACGAGAAGAACATCCGCCCCATCCTCATCGATCGTTGCTATGAGTGCCATTCCGCCGAGAAGAACTCCTCGAAGGGCGGCCTCATCCTCGATTCCCGCGACGGCGCCTACAAGGGTGGCGACGAAGGTCCCTCCGTCGTGCCCGGCGACCTCGAAAAGTCCCTGCTGATCAAGGCCGTCCAGTACACCGATCCGGAGTTCGCGATGCCGCCGAAGAAGACCGGGGGCAAGCTGCCGGACGAGAAGATCGCGCTCCTCGAGCAGTGGGTCAAGATGGGGGCTCCGATGCCCGGCGGCGGCGCCGCCAAGCTCACCGGACTCACCGGCAAGGCCCGCGAACATTGGGCTTATCAGCCGATCAAGAAGTACCCCGTGCCCCAGGTGAAGAACCAGGCCTGGGTCAAGAATCCCATCGACGCCTTCGTCCTGGCCAAGCTCGAAGAGAAGGGCCTCCAGCCTAATCCTGCCGCCGGCCATGAGACCTTCCTCCGCCGCGTCTACTACGACCTGATCGGTCTGCCCCCCACTTCCGAGCAGGTCGACGCCTTCGTGAAGGCCTGTGAAAACGCCTCGCTCGCGGACTCGCTCGCCGCCCGCACCGGCCGTCCGGCCGGCAACGTCGAGGCCGTCTACACCAAGCAGGTCGACTTCCTGCTGGCTTCGCCGCACTACGGAGAGCGCTGGGCCCGTCACTGGCTCGACACCGCCCGCTACTCCGACACCCGCGGCCTCCAGGTCGACCAAGGGGACAGCCTTTTCCGCGACTATCGTTACGCCTACGCCTGGACCTACCGTGACTACGTTATCAACGCGATGAACGAGGACAAGCCGTACGACAAGTTCGTGATCGAGCAGCTCGCCGCCGACCGCATCCCGGACATCTCGCCCGACGACCCCCGCCTCGCCGCCCTCGGCTTCATCACCATCGGTAAGCGCTTCGAGGACATCCACGACACCATCGACGAGCGCATCGACACCACCACCAAGGCCTTCCTCGGCCTGACCGTCGCCTGCGCGCGCTGCCATGACCACAAGTTCGACCCGATCCCGATCAAGGACTATTATTCGTTGCATGGCATCTTCGCCTCGATCGTCGAGCCGCTGCACCAGACGCCCATCGCGGCCACCGGCAACACCGCCGCCGCCCGCGCCGACTTCCTCAAGCGCCTGAACCAGCTCCAGGACGAGCAGGTCGCCGGCTTCTTCCGCTACATGCGGGAGACCCGCGCCCGCTATGACCGCGAGATGGCCGGCCGACTCATGATCGCCACCGTGCGCGGCGGTTCCTCCGAGGCCGGCGAGTACTCCGATCGCTACAAGATCGACCTCCAGTCGGACACCGACTTCGCCGCCATGCGCATCCAGAAGGACTCGCCGATCACCGGTCCCTTCGCCGCCCTGGCCGCCGTCCCCGTCGTCTATTTCGCGGAACGCGCCCCGATCGTCCTGAAGGAATACCTCGACGACACGGAGAACAACGTGAACCCGATCATCGCCGCCGGCCTGCGCAACCTGAAGCCAAAGTCGCTGCATGACGTCGCCGCCGCCTACCAGCGCATCTACAATGAGAACAAGGCGGCGATCCTCGCCCACCTCAACCTCCTGGCCAAGCCGGGCGAAGAGTGGAAGAAGACCTCACCGGCCATCGCCCAGATGACCGGCTATCCGTGGGCCATCCCGTCTTACGACGAGATCTTCGACAACGAGGAGATGATCTCCCTCTTCAGCACGCGCAAGTTCTGCCAGGACTGGCAGAACCGCCCGATCTACGGCGGCATCGGCAACCGCGAGCCGGTCGCCTATTTCCGTCACGCCCAGATCAACGAGCTGCGCCTTTCCCACCCCGGCGTGCCCGGCCACGCGATGGTCGTCCAGGATTCCGAAGGAGCGAAGGACAGCTATGTGTTCAAGCGCGGAGACAAGAACCTCAAGGGAGAGATCGTCCCCCGCCAGTTCCTTGAGATCCTCACCGTCGGCGAGCGTCGTCCGTACGTCGACGGCAGCGGACGGTACGAGTTCGCCCAGTCGATCGTCTCCAAGGACAATCCCATCACCGCCCGCGTGGCCGTGAACCGGACCTGGACCAAGCACTTCGGCGAAGGGTTCGTCAACACGCCCGACGACCTCGGGAACATGGCCGAGAAGCCGTCCCACCCCGAGCTGCTCGACTACCTCTCGACCGATTTCATGGAGAACGGCTGGTCGATGAAGCGCCTCCACCGCATGATCGTCCTCAGCAACACCTTCCGTCAGGATTCCGACCCCGCGGCCAATCCCCTCGTGGCCAAGAAGGGTCCGGTCGATCCGCTGAAGGTCGACGCCGCCAACCGGCTCCTCTGGCGCGGCAACCTGCGACGCCTCGATTTCGAGTCCATCCGTGATTCGATGATCCTGCTCACCGGCAAGATGACCACCACCGTCGGCGGTCAGCCGGCGAACATCACCGACGAGCCCTTCAGCTACCGTCGCAGCCTCTACGGCTACGTCGACCGTCGGCGCCTCAGCGACACCCTCTCGCAGTTCGACTACGGTGATCCCGACCAGTCGAACACCAAGCGTAACTCGACGATCGTCCCCCAGCAGGCCTTGTTCTTCATGAACAACGCCCTGTCGATCGACGTCGCCCGCGCCGTGGCCTCCCGCAAGGACGTCGTGAACGCGATGTCCGAGGACCAGCGCATCGTCGCCATGTTCCGTTGCATGTTCCAGCGCCGGCCGTCCTCCAACGAGATCCGCGTGGCCCAGGAGTTCCTGAACAAGCAGAAGATGTCGGCCGCCACCGCCAAGCTGCGCCCGGCCGCCAAGGCCGGCGAGCGCGGCAAGGCCGTGGCTCCCGTCGCCCGCACCGCCGCCCCCTCTACCAAGGGAGCCCCGGTGATGGCTCCGGACGGCGAAGAGAGCATGATGATGGCCGTGACCGGCGGAGGCGCCGAAGGCGTCCTGCGCAACGTCGGCGAGATGATCTCCCGCGAGCCGCTGACGCCGACCGAACTCCTCGTCCACGCCCTGCTGCTCTCGAACGAGTTCATCTACGTCAACTGAGGTTTTTGACGGGTTTTTTACGAGGCCGGTCTCCGCAAGGGGGTCGGCCTCGTCATTTGTCGGGTCAAATCCACATGAATTGGTTGAAACATTTCCCCCTTAGGGGAGTATTTATTACTAGCGGCAATCCCCTGTGCCGTACCCCTTTAAAACCACCATGCCGTCCCTGCCCGCCAGCCTCCGTCTGATCGTCCTTGCCTCCGCCGCCGCCGGCCTCTCCGCCGCCGACGCCCCGGAGCCGAAGATGGATCCCGCCGGCCTCGAGTTCTTCGAGAAGAACATCCGTCCGATCCTGACCGAGCGCTGCTATGAGTGCCACTCGAAGGAGAAGGGTGTCTCCAAGGGCGGACTCATCATGGACTCGCGGCAGGGCATGCTGGCCGGCGGCGACCTCGGGCCGGCCGTCGTGCCCGGTGACCTCAAGAAGTCCTTGCTCGTCGTCGCGGTCCATCAGTCGGACCCCGACATCTCGATGCCCCCCCGCAAGGCCGGCGCCAAGCTTTCCACCACGCAGATCGGACTGATCGAACAGTGGATCAAGATGGGCGCGCCCGCCCCGGCCGGCGCCGGCGGCGCCAAGCTCACCGGTCTCTCCGACAAGGCGCGCGCGCACTGGGCGTTCCAGCCCGTGCAGGCCTACCCCGTGCCGACCAAGCTCAGCAACCCCGCCTGGTGCCAGAACGAGGTCGACGCCTTCATCATGGCCAAGCTCGACGAGAAGGGCCTCAAGCCCAGCCCGGCCGCCGACGGCGAAGCCCTGCTGCGCCGGCTTTCCTACGACCTGATCGGCCTTCCGCCCACGAGCGTCGAAGTCGACGCCTTCTCCCGCGATTATGACGCGGCCCTGGCGTACGACGCGATGGCGGCCCGCAAAGGACAGGCCGTCCGCGCCGTGGCCGGCGTCGTCGAACGCACCGTCGACCGCCTGCTCGCCTCGCCCCACTACGGCGAACGCTGGGCCCGCCACTGGCTCGACACCGCCCGCTACTCCGACACCAAGGGGCTGAAGCGCAACGGCACCATCGAGACGTTCGACAGCTCCTGGACCTACCGCGACTACGTCATCGACGCCTTCAACACCGACAAGCCTTACGACCAGTTCATCATCGAGCAGCTCGCGGCCGACCGCCTGCCCGACCTCGCCAAGGACGACCCTCGCCTCGCCGCGCTGGGCTTCATCACCGTCGGCAAGCGTTTCCAGAACAACGACGACACCATCGACGAGCGCATCGACGCCACCACGAAGGGGTTCCTCGGCCTGACCGTCTCCTGTTCGCGCTGCCACGACCACAAGTTCGACCCGATCCCGGCGGCCGATTACTATTCTCTCCACGGCATCTTCGCGTCCGTCACCGAGCCGCAGCAGAACCCGGTCGTCCGCAACCCGCTCCTCGTCGGCAAGAACGCCCCGAGCAACGCCTACCGCGCCGACTACGAGAAGCGGCTCGCCGCGCTGATCGAAGAGACCGCCCAAGGTTATTATAAGCACCTCGTCGGCATGCAGGCCGCCTTCCATCGGGAATTCGCCCCGCGCGCGATGGCCGCGATGGTCGGCGGCTTCCGCAGCACCGCCGGCTTCGACATCCTCAAGAAATACGATCTCGGGCAGAGCCGGGAACTCGAGCCCTCCTTCGCCGCCGTCATGGCCCGCCCGGACCACCCGATCACCGGCCCGCTCGTCCGCCTGAAGAAGGTCGGCGCCGACGAATTCGCGCAGAAGGCCCCCGCCATCCTGGAAGCCGCCCTCGCCGACACCAGGTCGCCCGTCAACCCGCTCATCGCCGAGGCCCTCCGCGGCCTCAAGCCGAAGTCCCTCGACGAAGTGGCGCTGGCCTACCAGGCCGCGTTCAAGAAACACCGCGAGAAGATCCTCGCGCACATCCAGCTGCGTGCCCAGCCCGGCCGTCGGGGCGAGAAGGATGACCCCGCCCTCGCCCAGCTGGCCGCCTTCCCCTGGCCCTTGCCGGACGTCGAGGACATCCGGACCGTGACCGTCCTGGAGCGTCTCGCCGAAAGCCGCGACTTCTGCGCGAGCTGGCAGGCCCCGATCAGCTCGACCTTCGTCAACAACAACAAGCCGGCCAAGTACTTCAAGTTCGCCGACATCAACGCGCTCGACATCACCCATCCGGGCGGCCCCGGCACGGCCATGGTCATCACCGACGTCGAGAAGCCCCGTGACAGCAACGTCTACATCCGCGGCGACCGCAACAAGCGCGGGGCCGTGGCGCCGCGCCAGTTCCTCGAAATCCTGGCCGGCCCGGACCGGCTGCCTTTCTATGAAGGCAGCGGCCGCCGCGAACTGGCGCTCGCCATCGCGAGCCGCACCAACCCGCTGACCGCCCGCGTGCTCGTCAACCGCCTCTGGGCCCACCATTTCGGCGCCGGCATCGTCTCGTCGCCCGACGACTTCGGCAACATGTCCGAGCCGCCCACCCATCCCGAGCTGCTCGACTGGATGGCCAACGCCTTTGTCGAAGGCGGCTGGTCCATCAAGAAGATGCACAAGCGCATCCTGCTCTCGGCCACCTACCGCCAGTCCGCCAACCCGAATTCCAACGAGCTGATCGTCCGCAAGTCCTCCGTCGACCCGACGAAGATCGACGGCGGCAACAAGTTCCTGTGGCACGCCAACCTGCGCCGCCTGGACTTCGAGAGCATCCGTGACTCGATGCTGCTCCTCTCCGGCAAGCTCGACCGCGCCATGGGTGGCCGCGCGGTCAACATCACCGACGAGCCTTACAGTTACCGTCGCACGATCTACGGCTTCATCGACCGCGACAAGCTCAGCGAGCTCCAGTCGCAGTTCGACTTCGCCGACCCGAACATGGCCAATTCCATGCGCAGCTCCACGATCGTGCCGCAGCAGGCGTTGTTCTTCATGAACAACCCCCTGGCCATCGAGGTCGCCCGCAACGTCAACGCCCGCGCCGAGATGGCGAAGGCCACGTCCGACGACGAGCGCATCACCCAGCTGTACCGCATCATGTATCAGCGCTCGCCCACCGTGCAGGAGCGCCAGATCGCCCGTGAGTTCGTGACCCGTATCGCCGGATACATCGACGAGCCCGAGGTCCCGTCTGCCGGCAAGGGAGACCGTGCCGCCAAGGCCAAGGCAGACCGTGCCGCCAAAGCCAAGGCCGACAAGGCCTCGGTCGCCAAGGGGCCCGCGGTCCCGGAAGTGAAGCTCGAAACCTCGGTTAAAGGCGGTAAAATCGTGAATAACTCGGAAATGGTCTCCCGGAAAGAGCCTTCCAACCCCTGGGTCATGCTGGCTCAGTCCATGATCTGCTCCAACGAGTTCGTCTATCTGAATTGAAACACCCACTCTCGAAAGAGTTGTTTTCCCCCCACTCCTCACTCACAATCCTAACAACCTCATCCTCCCCATGAAAGACTCCAGCTGCGGAAATTACGTCCCCACTCCGAACTCGCGCCGCGAGTTCCTGCGCCAGACCGGCCTCGGCATGGGCACCCTCGCCTTCGGCACCATGGTCGCCGACTATCTCGTCAGCGACGCCCAGGCCGAAGTGATGGCCAACCTCAAGCCTCGCAAGGCTCCCCTCGCCGCCAAGGCGAAGCACGTCATCCACATCTTCGCGGGCGGCGCTCCCTCGCACCTCGACACCTTCGATCCGAAGCCGAAGATGAAGGAGCTCGCCGACATGTCCGCCGCCGGCATGAACGGAGTCCTCTTCCCCACGCCCTTCGAATTCAAGAAGTCCGGCAAGTCCGGCCTCGAGATCTCCGAGATCTTCCCGAAGCTCCAAGGCGTGGCCGATGAGATGTGCGTCATCCGTTCGTTGCACCAGGATCTTCCGGCCCACGGTCCGGCCGCCAAGCTGATGCACACCGGTTCGGCGATCCTCTCCAAGCCTTCGCTCGGTTCCTGGGTCCTCTACGGACTCGGCACCGAAAGCCAGGATCTCCCGGGCTTCGTCTCCCTCGGCGGCAGTTCCGACGCCCGCGCTTCGGCCTTCCTCCCGTCCCTCTACCAGGGCGCCAACACCTCCTTCCGCCCCGGTGCTCCGGCGAACAAGATCATCGCCAACCTCCAGAGCGAATTCACCACCCAGGACGCGCAGCGCAAGCAGCTCGACCTCGTCCGCCAGCTCAACGAGCGCCACATGCAGACCGTCCAGAAGGACGAGCAGCTCGAAGCCCGCATCGAGTCCTTCGAGCTCGCCTTCCGCATGCAGACCGCGGCCACCGACGCCTTCGATATCTCCAAGGAGCCCGAGAACATCCGCGAGATGTACGGCAAGTCCGACCTCGGCGCCAAGCTCCTCTGCGCCCGTCGTCTCGTCGAGCGCGGCGTCCGTTTCGTCCAGGTCGACGCCGGAGGCTGGGACCACCACACCAATCTCTTCACCGCGATCGCCGGCAAGGCGGAAGCGATCGACGGTCCGGCGGCGGCCCTCATCGCGGACCTCAAGCAGCGCGGCCTCCTCGACCAGACCCTGATCATCTGGGGCGGAGAGTTCGGCCGCACCCCGACCACCGCGGGACGCGTCAACCAGTCTTCCGGTCGAGACCACCACTCCAAGGCTTTCTGCTGCTGGATGGCCGGCGGCGGCGTCAAAGGCGGCATGCACTACGGTGAGACCGACGAGATCGGCTCCCAGGTCGCCGCTGACGGCGTCGACGTGCACGACCTCCACGCCACCATCCTCCGCCTCCTCGGCTTCGATCACACCAAGCTCACCTACCGCTACAACGGTCGTGACTTCCGCCTCACCGACAACTTCGGCAAGGCGGTCGAGAAGATCATCGCCTAAGGGACTCCGGTCCTCTGAGCGAAGGGCGGGCGCCGCGAGGCGCCCGCCCTTCCTGTTTCCAGGGAAGGCGGGCGGCTTGCGTTCCCTCATTCTCGCATTCTAATAGAGTCATCCCCATGAGACTCCTCGCGATCCTCGCCGTCGGCCTGCTCGTCCCCGCTTTCGCTTCGGCCGCCCCGAAGAAGGAGGACGCCCGCAAGGAACCGGCGAAGCCGGAGCCGAAGCCTTCCGCCGTGATCAAGGCCGACCCGCGGACAGGCGCGAACCCGCGCGGCGGCGTCCCGATGGCCGACGCCTTGGGGCGGACGCAGACCCGTTACGACAACGGCGTCACCGCGGTCAAGACGCCCGACGCGATCGGCGGTTCGACCACCCGTTACAGCAACGGCGTGACCGCCGTCACCCGCCCGGACGCGACGGGCGGCACGACCACGACCTTCAGCGACGGCACCCGGGCGATCACGCGAAAGGACGCCGCCGGCAACCAGGTCACGACCTACTCGGACGGACGTCGCGAAGTGCTGCGGCCGGATCCGTTCGCGCCGAGGAAGCCCGCTAACGAGCGGAAATAAAACCCGGCCTCGGCACAGGGCGCTTGAAACCGCCCTTCGTGCGGTCAATCTGCAGCCTCTCCCCATGAAGCGTCATCTCCCACTGTGGGCCGCCTTGGCCGCCCTCGTCCTCGCGCTCCCGGCCGTCGCCGCGGAGGCCTTCGTCAGCGGTCCCGGCTGGCTGGAATTCCCCGCCGGCAAGGGCCCGGGCGCCGGCAAGCACGTCGTCCTGCTCGCAGGCGACGAAGAATACCGCTCCGAAGAGTCCATGCCGATGCTCGCCCGCATCCTGTCCGAGCGTCACGGCTTCAAGTGCACCGTCCTCTTCTCGCACGACGATGGCGTGATCAATCCGAACAACGGCGCTTCCCTCGGCAAGCCCGAGGCCCTCGACAGCGCCGACGCCCTCGTGCTCGGCCTGCGTTTCCGCAAGTGGAACGAAGCCGCGCTCGCGAAGTTCGACGCCGCCCTCAGGCGCGGCGTGCCGATCGTCGCCACCCGTACCAGCACGCACGCCTTCGCGGGCATCCCCAAGGAAAGTCCCTTTGCCGCCTATAACTGGAATAACAAAGGTGATAACCAAGGCGGTTTTGGTCGGATGGTCCTCGGCGAGACCTGGGTCAGCCACTGGGGCAACCACAAGGGCGAGGCCACGCGCACGGCCGTCGAAGCCGGCGCCGAGAAACTCGCGATCCTCAACGGCGTCGGCGTGATCTTCGGCGACACCGACGTCTATGAAGCCTATCCGCCCGCCGATGCGCAGATCCTCCTCCGTGGCCAGGTCCTCAAGGGCATGAATCCGGATGACGCGCCCAGCGAACGCGCCAAGAAGCGCGCCACCGACAAGCAGGAACAGGGCGTCAATTCCCCCGCGATGGCCGTGGCCTGGACCCGCGAGGTCCCCAACGCCGGCGGCACCAAGAACCGCGTGCTCACGACCACCATGGCTTCCGCCAGCGACCTCGTCGACGAATCCCTCCGCCGCCTGCTCGTCAACGGCGTCTACTGGGGCCTCGGCCTCGAGGTTCCCGCCAAGGCCGACGTCACCCCGGTCGTGGAATGGAAGCCCAGCAAGTACTCCTTCAACATGTTCCATCCCGGCCTCAAGGCCGAGGATTTCGCGGGCGTGCTGCCTCCGCCCCTCACGGCGGCTCCGGCCAAGAAGAAGAAGTAAGCCGGTCGCCGGCTTCCTTCCGCACGGGCGCATCGCAGGATGCGCCCGTCCTGTTTCAGGCCCGGATGCCGCGGTTGATCAGGAGCTGGATCAGCGCGTCGTTGTAGATGATGTACGCGCCTTCGCGCGAAGTGGCGTCGCGGACTTCGATGTCGTCGGAGACGACGAACCATGGCGCCTCCACGGTCTTGTCCTTGGCCACCAGGTCCATGATGTCGTGGTCGGCCTTGGCGCCGGCACGGCTGAAGGTGACGCGGACCCGCGAGTTCGAGGTCTTGAGCGTGGTCTGCTGGCCGTCGAAGCTGATCCAGACGTGCAGGCCCGGCGCGTCGTCCGCCAGCTTCTCGAGGAGCTGGACGACCTTCTGGCGGGCGGCCGCGTCGAGCAGGAAGCGGCTGTCGCCCTGGGCGTTCTTCTTCGTCGGCAGGCGCAGCCCGAGGTAATCCTGCCGCAGGCACGCGAAGTTGTTGGCGTCGAGCGCCAGACGGGCGGATTCGCCCGTGGCGACCGCCCGTTCGAGCAACGCGAGCGGGCCGGACTGCTTCTGCACATGGAAGGCGACGTCGGCCAGGTAGGAGCGGCGGCGATGGAGGTCGCGGCGGTAAAGGTCGGCGTGGCGCGAGTCGACGAGGCCGGCCTGTTCGGCGAGGAGCAGGGCGCCTTCGATCGATTTCAGCTCGCGGGCGTCGGCGCCGTTGATGCGGGCCGAGATGCGTTCAAGGAAGGGGTCGGAAGGCTGGTCGCGTTTCTCGAGTTCGTAGCGGACCTTCTCGATGTGTTCGGTGAGGCGTTTCTCCAAGGCGACGACTTCGGGCAGGGCCTGGCCGGCGGTGCGCAGGTAGCGACGCAGGAGCTTGAGCATCTCCTCCATCTGCGGGATGGCTTGGCGGAGTTCGTGCTCCTTCGCCAGGAAGGGGTCGGCGTCCCGCTGGGCCTTGCGGACCTTCTCGACGGTCTCGGTGGTCAGCTGCCGCAGCTTGGCGACTTCCTCCGACGCGGATTTCAGCGTGCGGGCGTCGGCCAGCCAGGGGCGTACTTCTTCGGAAAGGAGCTCCTCGGCGATCTCGCGGGCCTTCTTGGCCACGTGTTCGCGGGCGCGGTCGAGTTCGCCGCGGAGCCGCGTCACTTCGGCTTCTTCGCTGGCCAGCCTGGCCTGCAGCGCTTGGAGGTTCGCCTCCAGCGCCGCGGCCTGCTTGGCCGCTTCCTGCGCCTGGCGGGCGGCATCCTCGCGGACCTTCCGGATCTCGGCGTCCTTCGCTTCGAGCTCGTTGGCGTGCTGGCGGCGGATCTGCCGGCCTTCGTTCTCTCGCGCGGCCTTACCCTGGGAGATTTCGTGCAGGAGGCGTCGGACGGTCTTGCCGGCCGAGTCGAGCGCGTCGACGGGCTCGAGGGGTTCCTTCTCCGCCGGGCCGCCGAGCTTGGCCTGCAACGCTTTCCAGGCTTTGCCGTCGGGCTTTCCGGTCAGCGGCTTGGTGTTCGCGACGAGGCGGTTCAGCAGGTCGGCGGGCAGGGCCGCGTCCTTGTTCTCGGCCCGATGGTTCCAGACCAGGCAGAGCAATCCGATCCGCGGACCGCCGAGCACGCCGGCGAGTTCGTCGAGATGCTCGAGCAGCCGCGCCTTGTCGGCCTTGAGGCATCCGGCGAACCACGGCAGATGGTCGGCCACCGCGGCCGCGTCCTCGCTGAGGTTCGCCAGCCGCTTCTGGAAGCGCCACTTGGCGTCGCGGAGGAAGGGCCGGCGATGGATGTACCCCCCTGGGATCAGTTTGGCCAAGGCGAGCAAAGGCCCGTCCGCGAGATGGTTCAGGTCCAGGATGAGCTGTTCGGAAAGCACCTTCCGGTGCGGGTCGACCGTCTCGGTCTTGTAGGAGAAATGACCCATGGCTCCAGCATGCCCCCCGCCCGGCCGGGGGCAAGGACGGGGCGGGTCGGCCGAGCCGTTTTCTTGGTTCGGACTCGCCAGCGGGGAGGGAAGGGCGTTCGTTCGGGCCTGCCTGATGCGTTCGCCTGCCTCCATCGTCATCCCCCTCTGCTCGGCGGTCGGGTACACCTTCGCCGCGATGGCCCTTAAGCGAGCCATGGACGGGGGGCACCCCTGGAGGGTCCTGTTCATCGTCAACCTCATCGGGGCGGTCCTGTTCCAGACCTGGCTCCTGCATGGGGGCGAGCCCTTCACGGCCACCCACGTCACCCATGCGGTCTTGGCGGGGACGGCTTTCTTCGTCGGCCAGGTTTTCACCTTCGTCGCGATCAGCAAGGGCGACATCTCCATCGCCACTCCGGTGCTCGGCACCAAGGTGATCTTCGTGGCCCTGCTGGTCTTCGTCACCGGCGGCGAGGAGCTCGGCTGGAAGCTCTGGGTGGCGACGTTCCTCACGACTTTGGCCTTGGCCCTGTTGGGTGGCGAATGGCGGGCGAACCGCGACCGCCTGTTGGTCAGCGTCGGCTTCGCCTTCCTCGCCTCGATCGCCTTCGCGGCCACCGACGTGATGCAGCAGCTCTGGGTGCGCTCCTTCGGCTTCGGTCACTTCGGGCCGGTCATGTTCGCCACCGTCGGCCTGCTTTCCTTCACGTTGATCCCGTTCTTCTCCGCGCCTTTGCGCCAGATGCCCCGTCCGATGGTCGTCTGGGCGCTCGGCGGCGGCCTGCTGCTGACCGTGCAGGCGATGGGCATCGCCTATTGCATCGCGGTCTACCACGAGGTCACCGTCACCAACGTGCTCTATAACACGCGCGGCCTGTGGAGCGTGGCGCTGGTCTGGGTCGTCGGCCATTGGTTCGCCAACTCCGAGAAGCAGGTGGGCGGCGCCATCATGACCCGCCGGCTCATCGGCGCGCTGATCCTGCTGGCCGCGGTCTACCTGAGCCTGGCCTGATCAGAGGTCGGCGTTGTCGATCAGCCGCGTGGCGCCCAGATGGCAGGCGATGGCGATCGCGCAGCTTCGGCCCGCCGTCGAGGCCACGGTCGCCATCGTCTCGAGGTCGACGATCTCGCAATACTGGGGCTTGAGCGCGGGTTGCGCGGCCAGGACCGCTTGGGCGGCGGCCTGCAGGCGGGCGCCGTCGGTGACGCCGGTGCGGGCCAGCGACTTCGCGGCTTCCAGGGCGGCCGGGATGGCGGTCGCCTGCGTCAGCTGCTCCGCCGAAAGGTAACGGTTACGCGAGCTCATCGCGACGCCGTTGGGTTCGCGGACCGTCTCGTGGGCGATGATCCGGACGGGGAAGCGCAGGTCGCGGACCATGCGGCGGATCACCGCCAGCTGCTGCAGGTCCTTGCGGCCGAAGACGGCGAGGTCCGCCTGGACGGCGTTGAAGAGCATCGCGACCACGGTGGCGACGCCGCGGAAATGTCCGGGGCGGAATTCGCCGCACAGCCCCGCCGAGACGCCTTCGACGTCCACCCAAGTCGAGGCCCCGGCGGGATAGAAGTCGGCGGCCGACGGGGCGAAGACCAGGCCGGCGCCGGCGTCTTCGCAGCCGCGGAGGTCGTCTTCGAAGGTCCGCGGGTATTTCGCGAAATCCTCGTTCGGTCCGAACTGCGTCGGGTTGACGAAGATCGAGACCACCACGTAGCCGGACTCCTGCTTCGCCCGGCGGATGAGGCTGAGGTGGCCTGCGTGCAGGCAGCCCATGGTCGGTACGAAGCCGACGGACTTCCCGGCCTGACGGGCCCGGGCGACCGCGGCGCGCAGCTCAGGGATGGTGTGGACGACCTCCATGCCGCCAACCTAGCCGCCCCCGCCGAGGGCGCAAGGCGCAGTTGTATGCGGACTCCCTGCCTGTCGTTTTGTTCATAGGTCGGGGCCATTCCTTTCTTGGCAGTCGGTGGGTCGCCTCCAATGTCAGAATCCTCCCTCCTATCAGACATGTCGCACTTCCCTAATGTCCCGGTCATCGAGTTCGAAGGACCGAAGTCCAAGAACCCGTTCGCCTTCAAGCACTACAATCCGGACGAGAAGATCGGCGGAAAGAAGATGAAGGACCACCTGCGCTTCGCCGCGGCCTACTGGCACGTGATGCGCAACAGCCTGTCCGACCCGTTCGGCGCCGGCACCGCCCTCATGCCCTGGGATGACGGTTCCGACTCCCTCGACAACGCCCTCCGCCGCGTCCCGGTCTTCTTCGAGTTCCTCCAGAAGTGCCAGATCGACTTCTATTGCTTCCACGACCGCGACATCGCTCCGGAAGGCAAGACCCTCGCCGAGACGCATGCGAACCTCGCCCGCGTCACGAAGGAGCTGAAGGCCTACCAGAAGGGCACCGGCAAGAAGCTCCTCTGGGGCACCGCCTGTCTCTTCGCCCACCCCCGCTACGCGCAGGGCGCGGGCACCTCGCCCAACGCCGACGTGTTCGCCTACGGCGCCAGCCAGGTCCGCCACGCGCTCGAGGCCACCAAGGCCCTCGGCGGCGAAGGTTACGTCTTCTGGGGCGGCCGCGAAGGCTACGCCACGCTGGTCAACACCGACATGAAGCGTGAGCTCGACCACCTCGCCGCGCTCCTGCACCTCGCCGTCGACCACGCGAAGAAGATCGGCTTCAAGGGCCAGTTCCTGATCGAGCCCAAGCCGCGCGAACCCTCGACCCACCAGTACGACTCCGACTCGGCCGCCTGCCTCAACTTCCTCCGCGAATACGGCCTGCTGAAGCACTTCAAGCTGAACCTCGAGACCAACCACGCCACGCTCGCCGGTCACACGATGGAGCACGAGATGGAAGTCGCGATGGGCGCCGACGCCCTCGGTTCCGTCGACGCCAACCGCGGCGACACGCTCCTCGGCTGGGATACCGACCAGTTCCCGACCGACCTCTACCTCACGACGAACATCATGCTGCGCATCCTCAAGATGGGCGGCTTCACCAAGGGCGGCCTCAACTTCGACGCCAAGCGTCGTCGCGAATCGCACGAGCCGGCCGATCTCTTCCACGCCCACATCGGCGGCATGGACGCCTTCGCCCGCGGCCTCAAGATCGCCCACGCCATCATCAAGGACGGCAAGATGGACCAGTTCGTCGCCAAGCGTTACTCCTCCTGGGACAGCGGCATCGGCAAGAAGGTCGAGTCCGGCAAGGTCACCCTCGCCCAGCTCGACGCCTACGCCCAGGGCATCAAGGCGCCGACGCTCGCGTCCGGCCGCCAGGAGATGCTCGAGAACCTGATCAACGAGTACGTCCGCTGAGGCCATGGCGATCGTCCTCGGTCTGGACCTGTCCACGCAGAGCGCGACGGCGCTCGTGCTGGACACGGTGAAAGGCACGACGGTCGCCCGCGCCCGCGCGGCGTTCGGCGCCGACTTCCCTGACCGCGGACATCCGGAAGGATTCCTCCGCGGAGGGCAGGGCGGCGAAGTGCACGCCGATCCGCTCCTCTGGCTCGACGGTCTGGAGCTCGCGCTCGACCGTCTCGCCAAACTGACCGACCTGTCGAAGATCGACGCGGTCTCCGTGTCCGGCCAGCAGCACGGCAGCGTCTACCTCGCCGCCGGCTACGAGGCCGCGCTCGCCGACGGCGATCGTGCCACGTCGCTCTCCGCCAAGATCGGTCCGGTCCTCTCCCGTCGCTCTTCGCCGATCTGGATGGATTCGTCCACCGGCGCCGAATGCGCCGAAATCGCCGCCGCCCTCGGCGGTGACCAGGCCGTCTGCGACCTCACCGGCTCCGTCGCCACGATGCGTTTCACGGGTCCGCAGATCCGTCGCTTCGCCAAGCTCGACCCCGCCGCCTGGGCCAAGACCAAGCGCGTCCATCTCGTCTCTTCGTTCTTCGCTTCGGTGCTCGCCGGCAAGGACGCCGCCATCGATACCGGCGACGCCGCGGGCATGAACCTGATGGATATCCGCAAGGGCGGTTGGGCTCCGGCCGCGCTCGCCGCGACCGCCCCCGATCTCGCCGCCAAGCTTCCGCCCGTCCGGCCCGGCTCGACCGTCGCCGGCGGCATCTCCGCTTACTTCGTCTCCCGCCACGGCTTCTCGCCGAAGTGCCAGGTCGTCATCGGCACCGGTGACAATCCTTCCAGCCTCGTCGGCATGGGCGCCTCGAAGCCAGGCAAGGTCGTCATCAGCCTCGGTACGAGCGACACGCTCTTCGCCGCGATCGAAGGCATCCGCACCGACTCCGCCGGCCTCGGCCACGCCTTCGGCAATCCGCTGGGCGGCAGCATGAGCCTCGTCTGCGTCCGCAACGGCTCGCTCGCCCGTGAGGCCATCCGTCGCGAATGCGGCCACGCCGACTGGCCGGCCTTCTCCGCCGCCGTCGACGCCGCGCCCGCCGCCGTCTCCGCCGTGCTTCCGATGGAGGAGCCCGAGATCACCCCGCGTCGTCCGGCCGGTCGCATCGCCCTCGGCGTTCCCGCGACCAAGGCCACCTTGCCGCGCGCCGCCGTCGAAGGCCAGGCCCTCAGCCTCCGTTACCATAGCCGCTGGGTCGGCACCCCGACCACGCAGCTGCTCCTGACCGGCGGTGCCTCCGAGAATCCTTCCGTCGCCAAGATCTTCGCCGACGTCTTCGGGGCCCCGGTCCTGCGTCTGGCCGTGTCCGATTCCGCCGCCTTGGGCGCCGCGCTCCGCGCCGCCGAGGGTGCTTGCGGGGCCAAGATGGCCGACCTGGAGCCCGTTTTCTGCGCCCCTGCCCCGGGCGTCGTCCAGCCGAACCCGGCCCTCCGGGCGGCCTACGACAAGCTCGAGGCCGAACTAGGCCAATCGCTGTCGCGAAAGGCATAAATCGGGGTCTGTGAGCATTGCCCACTTGAACCCTGTGGGCTGATGGGCTGACATTGGGGCCTCACCCCCCAATCACCATGTCACAGCGTCCTGTCACCCTCTTCACCGGCCAGTGGGCCGACCTCAAGATCGCCGACCTGCTCCCCAAGGTCAAAGCCATGGGCTACGAAGGCGTCGAGCTTGCCTGTTGGGGCGACCACTTCGACGTCGTCCGCGCCGTCAACGAGAAGGGTTACGTCGAGTCCGTCTGGGAACTCCTGAAGAAGCACGACCTCGGCTGCTGGGCGATTTCCTCCCACCTCGTCGGCCAGGCCACCTGCGACAACATCGACGAACGCCACCAGTGCATCCTGCCCGCCCACGTCTGGGGCGACGGCAACCCGGAAGGCGTCCGCCAGCGCGCGTGCGCCGAGATGGCCCTGACCGCCCAGGCCGCCCGCAAGTTCTTCGACGCCGGCAAGGCGTACATGGCCGGCAAGCCGAAGGGCTCCGGCAAGACCGTCGTCAACGGTTTCACCGGCTCCTCCATCTGGCACGCGCTCTACGCCTTCCCGCCCACCAATCAGGCCTACCTGCAGAAGGGTTACGACGACTTCGCCAAGCGCTGGAAGCCCATCCTCGAGGCCTTCGAGAAGCACGACGTCTACTTCGGCCTCGAAGTGCACCCGACCGAGATCGCCTTCGACATCGCCTCCGCCCAGCGCGCGCTCGACGCCGTCGGCAACCACAAGCGCTTCGGCTTCAACTACGATCCCAGCCACCTCGGCTACCAGGGCGTCGACTACGTGAAGTTCATCCGCACCTTCGGCAAGCAGATCCACCACGCCCATATGAAGGACGTCTGGTGGGGTCACGGCGACGGCACCGTCGGCGTGTTCGGCGGCCATACCGATTTCTGCGATCCGCGGCGCGCCTGGGACTTCCGCTCCGTCGGCCGCGGCGACATCAGGTTCGAGGACGTCATCGTCGCCCTTAACGACGTCGGCTACGCCGGCCCGCTGTCCGTCGAGTGGGAAGACGGCCGCATGGACCGCTTCTTCGGCGCCGCCGAGTCCGCCGCCTACGTCAAGAAGCTCGCCTTCCCGAGCAACAAGGTCGCGTTCGACGCCGCCTTCGACAAGTCCGCCCAGGGCAAGTAATCACTCCTCAGACGAAAAATCATGGCAACCAAAGTAGGCGTCATCGGAGCGGGCGGCATGCTCCAGTACCACGCCGCCGGCTTCAAGCAGGCGGGCGCGGAGATCATCGCCGTCGCGGATCCCGCGCCGGGCGCCGCCCAGAAGGCCGCGACCAAGTGGGGCATCCCGCACGCCTATGAGTCCGTGGACGCCATGCTCGCGGCCCATAAGGAGCTCGACGCCGTCAGCGTCATCGTCCCGAACAAGTTCCACGCTTCGCTCGCCATCCGGTGCCTCAGCGCCGGCAAGCACGTCTTCTGCGAGAAGCCGCCGGCGCTGAGCGCTCCGGAGGTCCTCGAGATCATCGCCGCGTCCAAGAAGTCAGGCAGGCATGTGATGTTCAACTTCAACAACCGCGCGCGCCCGGAGTCGCAGGCGATGATCAAGTACGTCGAGCAGGGCCAGGTCGGGAAGATCAACTCCGCCCAGGCGAAGTGGATCCGCCGCACCGGCATCCCGGGCTTCGGCGGCTGGTTCACCACCAAGGAGCTCTCCGGCGGCGGCCCGCTCATCGACCTGCTGCACATGGTCGACCTCGCGATGTATTTCATGGGCTACCCCGAGCCGGCGCACGTCCTCGGCCAGACCTTCGACGATTTCATCCAGGACAAGTCCTTCAAGGGTCCCTGGGGCATCCCGGACCGCGTGGGCGGCGTGACCGACGTCGAGAACGCCGCGCACGGCTTCGTGACCTTCAAGACCGGCCAGGTGCTGACCCTGCAGGTCTCCTGGGCCGAGATGATCAAGCGCGAGGAAGTCTCCGTCGTCTTCCAAGGCACCAAGGCCGGCGGCAAGGTCGAGCGCCTCTTCGGCATCGACGGCCTCGACAACACCGCGATCGATACCTGCGAACTCTACGTCCAGGAAAACGGCAACAGCGTCAACCGCTCCGTCGTCACGCCCGCGTGCGAGGACATGGGCCGCATCGCTTCCGCCGCGAACTTCATCGAGGCCATCGAAGGCCGCTCGAAGCCGCTGAACACCCCTGAGCAGGCCTACCGCCTGATGCAGGTCATCGACGCCATCTACGCCTCGGCGAAGACCGGCAAACCCGTCTCCCTCTGATCCCCACACCTATGGCATCCCTCAACCGTAAACTCCGCATGGGCATGGTCGGCGGCGGCCGCGGCGCCTTCATCGGCGGCGTCCACCGCATGGCCGCGGCCCTCGACGGCAAGATCGAGCTCGTCGCTGGCGCGTTCTCCTCGGATCCCGAGAAGTCCCGCCTCTCCGGCCAGGACCTCAACCTCGACCCCGCCCGCGTGTACGCTTCGTACGCCGAGATGGCGAAGGCCGAGGCGAAGCGCCCGCTCGGCGACCGCATCGACTTCGTGTCGATCGTCGCGCGCAATGACCTGCACTACCCCGTGGCCAAGGCCTTCCTCGAGGCCGGCATCCACGTGATCTGCGAGAAGCCCCTCGCGTTCTCGCTCGCCGAAGGCAAGAAGCTCCGCGCCATCGTCAAGAAGAGCGGCCTGGTCTTCGCGCTGCTGCACAACTACACCGGCTACCCGATGGTCAAGGAAGCCCGCGACTTCGTGGCCGCCGGCAAGCTCGGCAAGATCAACAAGGTCCTCGTCGAGTACCCGCAGGGTTACGCCATCGGCGCCCTGCAGTCCGGCAAGATCCAGAAGATCGCCAACTGGCGCATGGATCCGAACTGCTCCGGCGTCTCGAACTGCGTGGGCGACATCGGCACGCACGCCGAGAACCTCGTGCAGTACGTCACCGGCCTCGAGATCCAGGAGATCGCCGCCGACCTCAGCACCTACATCCCCGGACGTCTGCTCGACGACGACGCCAACATGCTCGTCCGTTACAAGGGCGGCGCGAAGGGCGTCCTGCACGCCTCGCAGATCTCCACCGGCGACGAGAACAACCTCAACATCCGCGTCTATGGCACCCTGGCTTCCCTCGAGTGGCACCAGGAGCACCCGAACGAGCTGATCGTGAAGTATCTCGACCAGCCCCGCCAGGTGCACCGCCGCGGAAATTCGTATAACGGCGCCGCCTGCAAGAAGTACACCCGTACGCCGTTCGGCCATCCGGAAGCCTTCATCGAAGCGTTCGCGAACATCTATCGCGCCGCCGCCGAAGCCATCACCGACCGGCTCGAAGGCCGCAAGGCCCCGAAGGGCGGCTACGACTTCCCGTCGATCGACGACGGCGTCACCGGCATGGCCTTCATCGAAGCCGCGGTGAAGTCCTCGAAGGGCAACGCCCGCTGGACGAAGCTCGCCGACTGAGGCGTCTGCCCGTCGTTCACGAAGGCCCCGGGTTTCCGGGGCCTTCTTGTTTCCCCGCGTCGCCGCCGGCCTTACTTGGTCTTGCCCGACTGCGACTCGATCATTTCGGCGGCCTTGGCGTAGGCCGGTTCCTTCCAGGCGACGGCGCCTTCGCGCAGGATGGGGATGAAGTCGGTGTCGCGGGCTGCCTTGATCTGTTTCTGGACCCACGGCTTCTCGCCCGTCGCGTACGGCACCAGGTAGTCGACAGCCTTGCGGACCGAACGCCCGTCCTTGGTGCGGAAGTTCCAGAGGTCGACGCCGTGGGCTTCGCCCAGCCGGCAGAGCTGGAGGAAGGCGCGCAGGTTGTAGACGCAGTAGGAGAAGGACAGCGTGCGCGCCATCTCGCGAGGCATGGTGCCGTCGGGCTCGATCTGCTTGGCGATGCGGACGGTCTTGACGGACTCGAGGACGGCTTTGGCCGTCTTCAGGTCGCCGACATACGCCGCATAGGCGGCGGCCTGCGCGTCATACCAGACGCCGTGGTTGTTCGTGGCCGCGCCTTCCTTGCGGCCGTTGGGGCTCTCATGCATCCATTTCAGGTAGCGGGAGAACCAGTCCTTCATGCCGGCCTCGATGTCGGGCGTCAGCGCGCGCGAACCGCGGAGCAGCTGGAGCGAGTCCGTGACGAGGGTCAGGGTGACCGCGTCGATCAGCCCGGAGGCCGAGCCCTGGTCGCGGCCGAGGCGCACCTGGGCGTGGTCCAGGTTCGGGTTCATCCGCGTGGCGGGGTCGAGGAACCAGGCCTTGAGCTGGCGCGCCGCGGCCTCGGCGTATTTCTCCTCGCCGGTCAGCGAGTAGGCGAGCCCGAGGGTGTCCAGCCGCTTGCACATCTCGGTCAGGCGGGGCTCGTCATATTCCTCCTTGGCCGGGTTGCGGACGCCGTCCTTGACGACGTAGGGCAGTCCGTCGGCGGTGTCCGGGTTGGGCCAGTAGTACGTGGCGATGCTCACGTAGTCGTGCGGGTCGCCGCCGGGCGCAAGGTGCTTCTTGCCGGTGACGAGGTCGAGCGGCGTCTCCGCGAGCAGCGCGTCGGCCTTGCGGCGCAGACGCTTCTCCTCCTGCAGCGATTCGGGCGCGCGGGCGGCCAGTCCTTCCTTGAGGCGGAGCCAAGCCTTGCCGTCCCGGTTGCTGAGGGCAGGGGCCTCGGCTCCGCAGGCCGGCGCGACGGCGATGGCGACCAGAAGGGTGAGCAGGCGGACGAAGTGTTTCATGCGAGGGGACTTCAGGGGTTGGCTTTCCAGATGAGGAAGTTCAGGAGGCTCGCGAAGGACACCCAGAGCAGGTGCGGGACCTGGAGCCAAGCATGCCCTCGGCTCCGGGCTGCCAGCTGGGGGAGCCAGATCAGCAGCAGCGCGAGGTACGCCAGGATGTCGATGAGCGCGAGGTCGGGACGGTGCAGTCCGAAGAACAACAGCGACCAGAGCGCGTTCACGCACAGGATGATGAGGAATGTCCGGCGGGCCGGCCGGTCGTCCCAGGTGGCGTTGGCCGAGGCGGCCATGAGCACGTAGAGCGTCGACCACACCGGTCCGAAGATCCAGTTCGGCGGGTTGAAGGACGGTTTGGCGAGCCCCGCATACCAGCCCTTGATCTCCGGCATCGTGGCCGCCGAACTCAGCCCGCCCACGGCTAGGCAGAGGGCGATGAGGCCGATGAGCCGCCAGGGAAATCCCGGGTTGCACCTTTCGTGGCGCTCACGGGCTAGATCCTCGAGACTGGGTTCCATCGCGCCATTTTCTCCGCCTGGTCGCTCATGGCAAGGCCGGGGGAGGAGTCCGCTTGCCATCGGCCGTCTTCCCCCTCTTTTTAGGGCCTTATCACCATGTCCGACTCCTACATCCAGCAGCTCTTCGCCGAACGCATCGGCGGCGTCAATTACGGCAAGTCGACCGCGATCTATAAGTTCGAGAAGATCAAGCGCGCCAAGGCCGCCGCCAAGAAGGCGAAGCCGGACGTCGCCCTGATCGACCTCGGCGTCGGTGAGCCCGACGAGATGGCCTTTCCGATGGTGGTGAAGGCGCTGCAGACCGAAGCCGCCAAGCCCGAGAACCGCGGCTACGCCGACAACGGCGGCGCGGACTTCAAGCAGGCCGCCGCCCGCTACATGCAGAACCTCTTCGGCGTGACCGTCGACGCCGACACCGAAGTCCTCCACTCGATCGGGTCCAAGGCAGCGCTCTCGATCCTCCCGGCCTGCCTCATCAACCCGGGCGACTACGTGCTCATGACCGTCCCGGGCTACCCGGTCTTCGGCACGCACGCCAAGTACTACGGCGGCCTCGTCCACAACCTCAAGCTGACCGCCGAGAACAACTTCCTGCCGGACCTGAAGTCCATCCCCGCCGACGTCCTGGCCAAGGCCAAGGTGCTCGTCCTCAACTACCCGAACAACCCGACCGGAGCCTGCGCGACCCTCAAGTTCTACGCAGAAGTCGTCGCCTTCGCCAAGCAGCATGACCTCGTCGTCATCCAGGACGCCGCCTATGGCTCGCTCCACTTCGGCGCCGAGCAGGTCTCGATCCTGCAGGTCCCGGGCGCGAAGGATGTCGCCCTCGAGCTGCACTCGCTCTCGAAGAGCCACAACATGACCGGCTGGCGTATCGGCTTCGTCGCCGGCAACGCGCTGCTCGTCCGCGCCTACGGTGACGTGAAGGACAACTCCGACTCCGGCCAGTTCCTCGGCATCCAGAAGGCCGGCGCCGCCGGCCTCGACGAAGTCTCCATCCCGAAGGCCATCGCCGCCAAGTATTCCCGCCGCATGGACAAGCTCGTCGACGTCCTCGCCAAGCTCGGTTTCCAGGTCCGCAAGCCCGGCGCCGGCTTCTTCCTCTACATGCCCGCCCCGAAGTCCGCCACCGGTCCGTCCGGCACGGTGAGCTTCGAATCCGGCGAAGCGTTCTCGCAGTGGATGATCACCGAGCACCTCATCTCCACCGTGCCGTGGGATGATTGCGGCTCGTTCGTCCGCTTCTCCGTGACCTTCGTCTCTGACAAGGGCGAGGCCGGCGAAGCCGAAGTCATCGCCGAGGTCGAACGTCGCCTCTCCGCTTGGAAATTCAGCTTCTGAAGGCCTTTTTAGGCCTCCCTTCCTTGTCGGATTGACAGGGGAGGGGGGCTTTGTCCTTCTGAACGTCCAGTTGATTGGCCTGATAGCTCAGTTGGTAGAGCAGACGCCTGAAGAGCGTCGTGTCGTTGGTTCGATTCCGACTCAGGCCACCATTTAACGCCAGCCCACCCGATTCGACCCGGGTGGGTTGGTCCTTTTGAGGCCTCAGCGGCCGAAGATCAGGCGCCACACCGAGAAGTCCCTGCCGCGGTCGACGGGGTCGGTCGGTAGGGTTTCCTTGCCTTGCGCCAGCAGGGTCAGCCGTTTGGACTCGGACTTCGTCTTCGATCCCTTGGTCGTCCGTTCCTCCCATTCGGCGCGCACGACCCCGAAGGAGGCCTCCTCGCTGCGCCAGACCATGCCGCGGAATTCCAGGACCTGTTTCGAGACCATCGGCGGGTCGGTGATGGTCGAGGCGAGCATGCGCAGACGTTCGCAGGCGAAGCCGCGGCCGGCGGCGGTGATCTCCTCCTTGGCCGGTTCGTCCGTCGTGAGTTCGCTCGTGTAAGTCAGTTTCGCCCAGTCGGAGACCCAGGTGATGTCCTCGCGCGTCATATGATAGGCGCCCTTCACCGGGTTCGAGAACACGATCTCGGCGGAGTTCTCGATCAGCCGGCTGGCGGCGGTACGGTCCATGTCGGGGCGCACCAGCAGCCGCAGAGGCGCGCGTTCGCGGGAGCCCAGCCACATCACCGGTTCGACGGTGAACCACACGAGGGCGCGTCCGGCGACTTCGCGGCCGGGGCGCACGGAGAGTCGTAGTTCGCTCGCCGTCGCGGGCTGGCCGTCGCGGATCGTCTCCATGCGGTAGGTGGCCCAGGTGCCGGGTGCGGGGAGTTTCTCCGCGAAGATCTGCCATTGGGCGGGAGCGGAGACGACGCCAGCAAGGAGCAGGATGAGGGCGGCGAAGCGTCGCATGGGCCGATTAATGGGCATTTAGGGGCCTTTTGGCGAGCATCGACCAGTCCGGTTCTCCTTTGCCTTTGACTCGCCCTATCCCCGCCCTTGGAGTCAGGGCCTTCGTCATGGAATCCCTGGCCCAGTCTTCGACCTCCCGCCGCTCCGCGGCCGGTCGTGCCATCATTCCGGCGATCATTACCATCATCGGGCTCTAAGCCCGCTGAACGGAACGCCCGACGGGCGACTCCCCGTTCCGCGGCGCCCGGAACGGCCCCCTCCCTTTACACCACTTTCCCACCCACACGACCATGGCACGCTCCATCGAAATCTATGACACCACCCTCCGCGACGGCTCGCAGGGGCAGGGCATTCATTTCTCCGTCGATGACAAGCTGCGCATCGCCGCCGAGCTCGAGCGCTTCGGCATGACCTACATCGAGGGCGGCTGGCCGGGCTCCAATCCCCGCGACGTCGAGTTCTTCGCCCGCGCCAAGAAGATCAAGTTCAAGCATGCCAAGCTGGCGGCCTTCGGCTCGACCCGCCGCAAGGGCGTGCGCGCCTCCGAGGACGCCCAGGTCCGCGGCCTTCTCGAGGTCGATACCCCGGTCGTGACGATCTACGGCAAGACCTCCGCCCTCCATGTCCGCGAGGTGCTCCGTTGCTCGCCCGAGGAGAACCTCGAGATGATCCGCGACACGGTCGCTTTCCTGAAGTCTCATCGCCGCGAGGTCGTCTACGATTGCGAACACGCGATCGACGGCTGGAAGGAAGACCCGGCCTACGCCATCGCTTCCATGCTCGCCGCCGTCGAAGGCGGTGCCGACCGCGTGGTGCTGTGCGATACCAACGGCGGCTCCCTCCCGGCCGAAGTCGCCGCGGCCACCCGCGCCGCTCTCGCCGCGTTGAAGAAGACCCCTGTCGGCATCCATACGCATGACGACGCCGGCCTCGGTCTCGCCAACGCCCTCGCTTCGCTCGAAGCGGGCGCCTCGCATGTCCAGGGCACCGTCAACGGCATCGGTGAGCGCACCGGCAATTGCGACCTCACCGCGGTCATCCCTTGCGCCCAGCTGAAGTTCGGCTGGAAGTGCGTCTCCTCGACCTCGCTCAAGGGCCTTGCCGGCCTGTCCCGCTTCGTCGACGGCGTCGCCAACCTCGCGCCCGATCCGCGGCGTCCGTGGGTCGGCACCGCGGCCTTCGCCCACAAGGGCGGCACGCACGTGGACGCCGTCCGCAAGTTCTCCGCGGCCTACGAGCACGTCGACCCGACCGTCGTCGGCAACGAACGCACCGTCCTCGTGAGCGACCAGTCGGGCCGCAGCAACATCGTCCTCAAGGCGAAGTCCCTCGGCATCGACCTGGATCGCGATTCTCCGGCCACCGCCACCGCCCTCGACGAGCTGAAGAAGCTCGAGCACGGCGGCTGGAGCTTCGAGGACGCCGAAGCCTCGCTCGCGCTCCTGCTCCGTCGTCACATCGGCAAGAGCAAGGCCGCGCCGTTCGAGGTCGCCTCCTATCACGTCACCGCCCGTGGCGCCAAGGGTTCGGCCTACTGCGAAGCCGTGGTCCGCGTCAGCATCGCCGGCCAGGACACCCTCACGGTCGCCGAGGGCGACGGTCCGGTCCACGCCCTTGACCAGGCTCTGCGCTCCGCGCTCGTGAAGTCCTTCCCGAAGCTGGCGAAAGTCACCCTCGTGGATTACAAGGTGCGTATCCTCGGCGGCGCCGACGGCACCGCGGCCAAGACCCGCGTGGTCATCCGCTCTTCCGACGGCAAGACCTCCTGGGGTACGGTCGGCGTCAGCGAAAACCTCGTCGAAGCCTCCCTGCAGGCCATCGTCGACGGCTACGCCCACGCTCTGTCCTGAGCCGTCGGTTGACGCGTTGACTGCCTGCGAAGGCGGGGTAGGAATTCCTTACCCCGCCCTTCATGCGTCCGCTCCTCCTGCTCCTCGCCGCGGCGTCCGTCTTCGCCGCCGACACCTCCAAGCTGCGCATCTACGAACTGGCCAAGCCCGGCGAGTCCGTCGAGATCGCGAAGGTCCCCGCTCTCGCCGCCGAAGCCTACGCGCGCCCGCACACGACGGAGCTGCCCGCCCCCGTCTATCGCCTGAGCGACATCCCTTTCCTCGGCGCCGATCGCAAGGAGAAGCTCGACCTGTACTTCCCGGCGGGCCCGTGGCGCGCGGACCGTCCGGCCGTGGTCTTCATCCACGGCGGCGGCTTCACCGGCGGCGACAAGGCCGAGTACCGGTCGAGCAGCGTCAGCGCCGACCTGTGTCGCGCCGGCTACGTCGTCGTCAGCTGCAACTACGTGCTCGGTCCCAAGTCGAAGCCCGGCGTCTGGCCGCAGAACATCGCGGATTGCCGTAACGCCGTCCGTTGGGTGCGCGCCCACGCCAAGGAACTCGGCGTGAACCCCGATAAGATCGGCGTCGCCGGGGGTTCGGCCGGCGGTTACCTCGCCCTCATGGTCGGGTTGTCCGACGACAAGACCGGACCCGGCGGCGACCCGGCCGCGAAGCATTCCGCCAAGGTCGGGGCGGTGATCGACATGTACGGCGTGGTCAATTTCTCGAAGCACGGCAAGGGGGAGGTCGTCGGCGCGACCGCCGCCGAGCAGCAGGCCTATCTGCCTGAGCTCCAGTGCGACGCGCAGGATCCCGCGGTGCTCATCCTGCATGGCACCGCCGACACCACCGTGGACATCGCGCAATCGGACGACTTGGCCAAGGCCCTGCGCAAGGCGAAGGCTTCGTACGAATACATCGTCGTCGAAGGCGCGCCGCACACCTTCGACCTCCATCCCAAGGGGAAGAGCTGGAAGCGCACGGGCGTGTTCGCCGGAGCCGAGCTGAGCGGAGCGTCCGCCCAGGCCGACCTCACCGAGGTGACGTTGGATTTCCTGGCGCGGACGATCGGGAAGTAAGGCTTACTCCTTGAGACGGGCCATCACCGTCGAGCCCTGGAGCTGGACGTCGAAACGGCCGGTGTCCTCGAGCATGCGGTAGAACTTCGCGTAGCGCGGGGCGTTGGCCTCGAGGCCGGGGTGCTCCTGCAGCAGGAATTTCTTGATCACCTCGACCTTGAGCCATTCGCCGGCGGGCGCGAGGCCCGTGGCGACGTCGACGAGGGCGTCGATGATGTCCTGGCGCTGCTGCAGCTGGGCGCGGCGCTGGTCGGCCTCGGCCTTGCCTTGGGCCTGCTGGGCGGACGAGAGGTTCGGGCGGTCGCGGTAATCCTGGCCGGAGTTATCCGGCGTCGGGCGGGCTTCGCGCGGCGCGCGGGGTTCGCGGGCCGGACGCGGTTCGCGCGGGGCGCGTTCCGGCCGCGGTTCGCGGCGAGGGCCGGCCTCGCGTTGTCGCGGGGGCGGAGCGTCGGCGAAGCGGAGGTCAGGCAGCATCTTCTCGAACTGATCGAGCAGGCCGGCGGCCTCCTTGTTGGTCTTAGGCAGGACGGCGCGCAGCGCCTGGGCGAGGAGGGCGAGGGCCTTGCGCGGGTCGGACTTCGCGGCCTGCTCGTCGTCCATGCGCGCCCGCAGTTCGGACAGGTTCAGGTAATGGTGCGCCGTGGAGCGCAGGGCCTTGTGCGTGCGTTCGCCCATCACGATGATGCGGACGCCGAGGCGCTTGGCGTCCTCGACCACGGGCGTGAAGTCGCTGTCGTTCGTGACGAAGATCAGCGTCGTCGGCGGGGTGGGGCCGGCCATCAGCTTCACCGCGTCGATCGTCAGGCGCATGTCGGCGGCGTTCTTGCCGGGGGTGTAGCTGCGCTGGTCGACGAGCTCGAGTTCGACCCACTCCTGGGCCGCGGCGCGCCAGCCGCTGAGGCGGCCTTGGAAGTCGCCATAGGCCTTGGCGGCGGCGATGGCCGTGTCGCCGATGAAGCGGCGGAGGGTGGGGAGGTGCTGGTGCGAGACGTTGTCCGCGTCGATGAGCACGCCGATGCGCTGGTTCGGCTGGGCCTTGGCGGCTTCCGGGGTCGAGGTCGAGGCGGCGTCGGCCTGACGCCTCGTCGGCTTGGCGGCGCGGCGGCCGGCAGGCTTGGCGGCGCGGCGGGCGGGAGCGGTCTTCTTGGCTTTGGGTCGGGTCACGGGAGTGGGTCGGAGTATCCCTGCGGACGAAGCCGTGCTTCTACAATGCGAAACCTCCTCCGCTCCGCCCGTCATATTTTTTAGTTGGAACTTAGGGCTTTTACGGATGTTAAAAGTGCGTGCCCTCTCGGTCGTCACTCTTCTTTGCTTTGGTCGGCTCCTTGTGCCTGGGTGCGGCCACCCTCCGCTCCGCCGAGCCTGTCTGGGTCGCCAAGCCGGGGCCTTGGGGCGACCTGCAGGTGCGCACCGTCTATCTCGAGCCGCCCGAGAACATCCTCGCCGTGGTCGCCAAGCCGTCATCGGTGACGCGTTGGACTTTTGAGCAGACCACCGAGAAGGGCGTCAGGACGGTCATGGAGAAATCGGGGCTGCCGTCCGCGCTCATCGATCGCCTCCTGGGGCCGACCCAAGTGGTCGCCAGCGGCAACAACGTGGTCGTCCTGCCCAAGGTCGAGGACCTCGTGGCGATGAGCGAAGCCGCCCGGTCGGCCCTCTACGCCGAGCTCGCGAAGTCTTCCGCGAACGAGTATCAGCGCGACCCCGTCTTCATCCACGGCGGCGACGTCGCCGACTGGCTGGCCGAGACCGAGATCACCAAGCCGCAGCAGGAACTGCTGCGCAAGCTCCTCTGGCGGCGCGGCTCGGCCTTGGTCTTCAGCGATATCCAGGCCCTCCTGACGCTGGCCAAGGACTCGGAGGAGGTCGCCGCCGTCTTCCGCACGGTCACGCGTGTCCGCAGCCTCCTGGTCGAGCTCAAGCTTCCGCTCCGCGAAGGACGCACCACGTTCGTGGACTACTGGACCGCCGGCACCCTGAACGCCGAGCGCTCGCCCTTCCTCGTGGCGATCACGCGGCGGCGCGCCCCGCAGATGGTCGACGTCACCCAGTTCCTGCCGACCTTGGCCCGTCGTCGCGTCTATACCTTCCCGACCGCCGCGATGGGCCTGAAGGGGCGTCTGCCGGACTGCCATTGGACCTCGCTCAATTTCTTCGAAGAGGAGCCCAAGGACCTCTACCTGGACAGCGCCGCGGCCTCCGAGCATCTGCTGGCGGATTACGTGGCCATCGACCCGCCGTTCAAGTTCGGAGACGTCCTGTGCTTCCTCGACAACGGAGAAGGCCTGCACACCTGCGTCCAGATCGCGGACGACATCGTCCTGACCAAGAACGGGGAAAGCATCCTCGCGCCATGGACGCTGATGTCGCTCAAGGACGTCGACGACGTCTACCGTCGTTCCCCGGACACCCGCATCCAAGGGTATCGTCTCAAGGGGAACTGATTTTTCGGCGCGGCGCTGTCCCCGGCGGGAATCGAACCCACATCCTCGGTTTAGGAAACCAATGTTCTATCCGTTGAACTACGGGAACGCGCAGATGAGTTAGCCCGCTCCCGGGCGGCCGGGCAAGCCCGCATCGACGGGCTGGCTTGACTCCCCTCGGGTTCGGTGAAGTCCTCGTGCATGGTCATCCCTGTTTCCGTCCTGGCCGAGGCTCCTTTGGTGATTCCGCCATGGGCCTGGGTGGCCTTCCTGGGTTTCGTCGTCGGCATGCTGGCCCTCGACCTGGGGGTCTTCAACAAGACCGACCATAAGCCTTCCTTCAAGGAGGCGGTCGCCTGGTGCGTCGTCTGGGTCTCCTTGGCGGTCGCCTTCGGGTTCCTGCTGTCCGCCTGGCGTGGCCCCGAGGACGCCCAGCTGTTCGCCGCCGGCTATGTCCTGGAGCTCGCCCTCTCGGTCGACAACCTGTTCATCTTCATCCTCGTCTTCGCCCACTTCAAGATCCCGGACCATCTCCAGCATCGCGTTCTGTTCTGGGGCATCATCGGCGCCGTCGCCATGCGGGCGCTCTTCATCATCGCCGGCGTCGCGGCCGTCGAGAGCTTCACCTGGCTGCTGCCGGTCTTCGGCGCTTTCCTCCTGTTCACCGGCGTCAAGCTGGCGCTCTCCCGCGACGAACACGAGGGCAAGGGCATGGACGAGAACCTGTTCGTGAAGGTCGCCCGCAAGTTCTTCCCCCTCACGCCTCACCTGCACGGCAACAAGTTCTGGGTCAAGGAAGACGGCGTGCGCCGCTTCACGCCGCTCTTCCTGGTGCTCCTCGTCGTCGAGGGGACGGACCTCATCTTCGCGATCGATTCCATCCCGGCCGTCCTCGGCATCCTGCCGCCGGACCTCCCGATCGAGGAGAAGCGCTTCGTCGCCTTCACCTCGAACATCTTCGCGATCATGGGGCTGCGCTCCATGTATTTCGCCCTCGCCGGTTTCATGCAGTATTTCCGTTTCCTCAAGCCTGCGCTCGCCTTCGTCCTCGTCTTCATCGGCCTCAAGATGATCCTGCCTTGGGCCGCTTCGCTGGGTCAGCCGGCAGGTCAGTTCGCCGCCTGGATGCCTGCGCGCTTCGTCGACCACGGACGCGTCCATTTCCCCACCGAGCTCTCGCTCGCCGTCATCGGTCTCACCTTGGCCTTGGCCATCGCGTTCTCCGTGGCCTTCCCGAAGAAGAAATAGCCTCGGTTTGGTATTTCCTCCTCGCCCCCCGTTCGCCACGCTGAGGGCGTGTTCCGAGGCCGTCACCAGCTTTACCTGCCCTACCTGAAGGGGAGCCGTACGCTGCTGGCCTTGTCGCTGCTGGCGGCCATCGTCTTCGCGGCCGCCAACGCCTTCGGGCTGCCTTTCCTCATGGGCAAGGTCCTGCCGGCGGTCTTCGGCGACGAAGCCGCCCGCGCGGCTCCCTTGCTGTCGTGGCCGGAGCGCTTCGGCGGGGGCGCGATCCTGTACCTGCCTAAAGGGCATGAGATGCTGTTCGCGGTCGCCTTCCTGCCCGGGGTCATGCTGATCCGTGGGCTCGGCGAGTTCTTCTCGACCTACCTCCTCAATCTCGCGGGGCTGCGCGTCATCGAGGCCGTCCGCCGCGACGTCTTCGGGCGCCTGCAGCAGATGCACCTGGGCTTCTTCGGCCGTCATTCCGTCGGCGACCTGATGGCGCGGCTGATCACGGACGCCAACTCCGTCCGGCTCGTGCTGGTCGACGTGTCCAACGACCTGATCGTCCAGCCGCTGACGCTGGCCTTCGCGTTGGGCTACGTCGTCTGGGTCTGTTTCTCGCATGACAGCGGTTTCTGGTTCCTCACGTGCCTGCTCGTCGTGCCGCTGGCGGTCCTGATGGTCCGGTCGGTCGCCCGCCGCATCCAGCGCCGGACCCAGCAAGGGCTCGTCTCCTCGTCGGACCTGAACAGCATCGCCGTCGAGAACCTCCAGTCGGCCCGCGAGATCCGGGCTTACGGGCTGCAGGAACGCGAGGCGGAGCGTTTCGACGCGGCGAGCCGCGAAGGCCTGCGGATCCAGGGCAAGCTCGTCCGTTACGAGAAGGCGCTGTCCCCGCTGATCGAGCTCACGGCGGCCGCCGGCATCGCCGCCGCCATCGGCTTCGGCGCGGCGGGCGGATTCACCTTGCCCGAACTGCTCTCGCTCATCGTCGCCTTCTATTTCGCCTACGGACCCATCAAGCGCCTCGGCAACGTCACCAGCCGCCTCAGCATGGCCGCGCCCGGACTGGCCCGGCTCGAGGAGATCCTGCGGGCCCGGAGCGAGGTCGCCGACGCGGCCGACGCCCGCCCGCTCGCCCGCGCGCGCGGCGACCTCGAGTTCGCCGGCGTGAGCTTCGCCTACGGCGCCGAACCGGTGCTCGCCGACGTCACCCTGAGCATTCCCGCCGGACAATCCGTCGCGCTCGTCGGCCCCAGCGGCGCGGGTAAGAGCACCTTCGTCAACCTGGTCCCGCGTTTCTTCGACCCTCAGCAGGGTGTGATCCGCATCGATGGCCAGGATCTGCGCTCCGTCCGCCAGGCCGACCTCCGCGCGAACATCGCCCTCGTCTCACAGGAGCCGATTCTCTTCGACGAATCCATCCTCGAGAACATCCGGCTCGGCCGGCCCGCGGCGACCGACGCCGAGGTCCGCGAGGCCGCCCGCCTCGCCGGCGCGCTCGAATTCATCGAGGCCCAGCCCGAAGGCTTCCAGACCAAGGTCGGCGAGCGCGGCGGACGGCTGTCCGGCGGCCAGCGCCAGCGTGTCTCGATCGCCCGGGCCTTCCTGAAGGACGCGCCGGTGCTGATCCTCGACGAAGCCACGTCGGCCCTCGACACCGACACGGAACGGAGCATCCAGCAGTCGCTCGGCCTCCTGATGAAGGGCCGCACGACGCTCATCGTCGCGCACCGCTTCAGCACGATCCGCGACGTCGGACGCGTGCTCGTCTTCGACGGCGGTCGCATCGTGGCGGACGGTTCACGGGAGGCCGTCTACGCCTCCTCGGGGCTTTTCCGCCGACTCTGGGACAACCAGTCGAAGAACCTGGGCTGATGCGCCTGCTGATCGTCAAGTTCACCGGACTGCGCGGCGCGTTGGCCGCGACGGCGGGTCTGCGTACGATCCGCGAACGCCATCCCGGCGCCCAGGTGACCTTCGTCACGAGCCCCGGCTCGGAACCCGCCCTGGAAGGCTGCCCCGCGGTCGTCGAGACCATCGGCTTCGGGGCCGACGGTTCGCTGCTGGCCCTGCTCTCCCGGCTGCGCCGGCGGCGCTTCGATCATGCGGTCGCGCTCGGCGGTCATCCTCAGGCGCATCGCCTCGTGGCGCTCAGCGGCGCCGCGGTCCGGGCCTGCGGCGGTCACGCGCCGTTCTACCTCCGGCCGCTGATGCATCAGCAGGTCTTCGGCGCCGCCGTCGATCCGCATGAGGCGGCCCGCGATCATGAGGTGCTTTCCCGCGTGCTCGGATTCCACGCCGAGACTCCGGCGATGTGGTTCTCGCCTGCCCGCATGCAGGAGCACGGCATGATGCTCGAGGCGGGACGTTTCGCCGTCATCCATCCGGGCGCGACGCGGCCGGAGCGCATCCTCGAGATCGACAAGTGGGCCGCGGTCGCCCGTGGGCTCATCGCTTCGCACGCGGTCGAGCGCGTCGTGGTCTCGGCCGGCCCGGACGGCGCCGAGCGCATCATGGCCGAAGCCCTCTGCGGCCTGATCGGGCCCGTGGCGATGTCGACCGGCGGCCGCCTGCGCTTCGCGCAGCTCGCCCGGCTCATCAAGGAGTCGCGGCTTTTCCTGGGCGCCGATTCTTCCGTCCTGCAGCTCGCCGCCGCCGTCGGTACGCCCGTCGTCGGCGTCTTCGGCCCGTCCGACTACGCCCGGGCGCGGCCGTGGGGCGCCGTCCACCGGGTGGTGCGCGTCGACACCACCATGTTCCCCGGCGAACCTCGCGCCGAATATCTCGCCCGGATGGACCGAGCGTTGGCCCGGATCACCGCCCAGCAGGTCTCGCAGGCCGCGGAGGAGGTCCTCCGTATCACGACGCCCTGAGGGCGTCGCTTGACCTGCCCCGCGCTTCGCCGACATTCGCCCCGTGTCCACCTCCGCCTCCCATTACGACGCCGTCATCATCGGAGCGGGCATGTCCGGCCTCGCCGCCGCCGTACGGCTCGGGATGTTCGGGCGGAAGGTCCTGGTCCTGGAGCGGCACAACGCCCCGGGCGGCCTCAATTCCTTCTATGCCCGTGGCAAGCGTAAGTACGACGTCGGCCTGCATGCGCTGACCAACTGGGTGCCGGAAGGCGCGAAGGGCGCCCCCTTGGTGAAACTGATGCGCCAGCTGCGCATCCGTCGCGAGGAGCTCGACCTCTGTCCGCAGCTGGGTTCGCGCGTGACGATGGCCGGGAAGGACCTCCGGCTGAACAACGATTACGAAGCCCTGCTCGCCGACGTCGCCCGCGAGTTCCCGCAGTCCGTCGACCGCTTCCGCGCGCTGGACGCCTGGATCACCGGGCTCGACGAGGCGGCCTTGGAGGCCCACGGCGGTTCGGCCCGCGCGCTCCTCGACGAGCGGCTCGGCGACCCGCTGCTGCGGGACATGCTCCTCCTGCCGACGTGCTTCTACGGCAGCGCGCTCGAGGACGACATCGAGGTCTCGCAGTTCGCGGTGATGTGGCGCTCGCTTTTCCGGGAGGGCTTCGCGCGTCCCTTCGTCGGCGTGCGCCAGGTCATCCGCCTGCTTACCGACCGTTGCCGCGAGCACGGCGTCGAGCGGCGCATGAAGTGCGGCGTGACGCGGATCGAAGTGCGGGCCGGCCGCGCGGCCGCGCTCGTCCTCGACGACGGCAGCGAGGTCACCGCCGACGCCGTCTACTCCTCGGCCGGAGCGGTCGAGACGATGCGGCTGCGTTCGGACGCGCCGCCGGCGGCCGCGGCGGCCGAAATCGGCCGGCTGGGCTACGCCGAGACGATCGCGACCTATGACGCCGCCGCGTTCGCCGGCTTCGGCTGGCAGGACACCATCATCTTCTTCTGCGACGCCGAGCGCTTCAGCTACCGGGCGCCGGCCGACCTCGTCGACCCTCGCTCCGGGGTCGTCTGCATCCCGAACAACTATCAGTACGGGGAGGGCAGGGCGTTGGACGAAGGTTGGCTCCGGGTCACCTCGCTGGCCCATCACGACGCCTGGTGCGCCTTGCCCGAAGCCGAGTATCAGGCCCGTAAGCAGGAGTGGTGCGGCCGGCTCAATCGCGTGGCCCGGGCGCATCTGCCTGTCGTCACGGACGCCGCGCACGACGCCGCGCTGACCTCGACCGACGTCTTCACCCCGCGGACCGTCCGCAAGTTCACCGGCCATCTCAACGGCGCGATCTACGGGGCGACGGTGAAACGTCGCGACGGCCGCACCGACCTCGCGAACCTCTTCCTGATCGGCACCGACCAGGGTTTCCTCGGCGTCACCGGCGCAATGTTGTCTGGCATTTCCATGGCCAACCTGCACGGTCTGAAGGCCTAACCCCGCCGTCATGAGCACCCCCGTCATCCCGCCCGAGCCGCGCCCTCTCTGGAAGGACCTCCTGCATCCGGCCGTCGTCGTCGGCGCCCTCGGCTACTTCGTCGACATCTACGACCTCACGCTGTTCATGACCGTGCGGGAGAAGAGCCTCGACGGCCTCGGTCTGGGCCATCTCATCACCGGAGCTCCTTGGTACCAGGACCTGCTCTCCTGGCAGATGATGGGCATGCTCCTCGGCGGCATCTTCTTCGGCGTCCTCGGAGATCGCATGGGCCGTCTGACCACGCTGTTCGGCTCCATCCTGCTTTATTCCGTCGCCAACATCGCGAACGGTCTCGTCGACAGTTTCGGGGCCTATGCCTTCTGGCGATTCGTCGCCGGGCTCGGCCTGGCCGGCGAACTCGGCGGCTGCATCGCCTTGGTCTCCGAATCCCTGTCGAAGGAACGGCGCGGCTACGGGACGGCGGTCGTGGCCACCGTCGGCGTCTTCGGCGCGGTCGTCGCCGGCTACATGGCCGACCATGTCGACGCCATCGGCGCCCTGGTCGGAGCCGAAGGTTGGCGCATGAGCTACTTCATCGGCGGCGGCCTCGGGTTGCTGCTGCTCCTGCTCCGCGTCGGGGTCCATGAATCCGGCATGTTCCATCATGCCAAGGAGCACGGCGCCGAGGGCGACGTGAAGCGCGGAGACTTCCTCGCCTTGTTCACGGCCCGTGACCGTTTCGTCCGTTACGCCCGCTGCGTGCTGATCGGCCTGCCGACCTGGTACATGATCGGCATCCTCGTGCAGCGCGCCTCCACGGTCTTCGCGCCGGCCGCGGGCATCACCGGCGAACCGGTCAAGACGAACTGGGCCGTCGCGGCCTTCTATCTCGGCCTGACGTTCGGCGACCTGGCCAGCGGCGTCGGCAGCCAGCTGCTTCGCTCCCGCCGCAAGGTGGTCGCGGGTTTCCTGGCCTTCAGCCTGGTCTGCGTGGTCTTGTATCTCTTCGGCGCCGACGGTTGGACCTCCGCGGCCTATTACCGGCTGATCTTCCTGATGGGGCTCGGGATGGGTTATTGGGCGCTCTTCGTGACCATCGCCGCCGAGCAGTTCGGCACCAACCTCCGCGCCACCGTGGCGACCACCGTGCCGAACTTCGCGCGCGGTTCGCTCGTGCTGCTCACCTTCGGCTTCACGCAGCTCACCGGCACCAAGGAGCTGCCCTTCCTGGCGCCTTCGCTCGCGGGCGCCGTCCTCGGCGCGGTCTGTTTCGGCGCCGCCTTCTACGCCCTCTGGGGCATGGAGGAGACCTTCGGCAAGGACCTCGACTACCAGGAGCAGAAGTAAGCGTCGCCGCTCACTTCTGCGCCGGCGCCGGCGCCGGCGCGTCGGCCACGCAGCGGAGGCCGGCGTGGTTCGTCGACGTCAGCATGTCGAGGCCTTGGCGGGAGGTCGGACGATAGCGGAAGCAGTAGCCCTCGTCGCAGAGCCAGGAGCCGCCGCGGATCACATGCTGGCCGAAGCCGGTCTTCTCGGGGTCGTGGCCGATGGCCGGCCCGACGGGGCCGTCCTTGGGCGACACTTTGTAGTAATCGATCCCATACCAGTCTTCGCACATCTCCCAGACGTTGCCGGAGATGTCGTAGAGGCCGTAGCCGTTGGGCGGGAAGGATCTCACCGGAGCCACGGCGGTGAAGCCGTCGGCGCCGGTGTCGCGCTCGGGGAACTTGCCCTGCCAGTGGTTGCTCATGATCTTGCCGCCCGGCCGTTCTTCGTCGCCCCAGACGAAGGGCTTGTCCTTGAGTCCGCCGCGCGCCGCGAACTCCCACTCGGCCTCGGTCGGCAGGCGCTTGCCCGCCCACTTGGCGTAAGCCTGCGCGTCCTTGTAGGTGACGCAGACCACCGGATGGTCCATCCGTCCGTCGATCGAGGAAGCCGGGCCGTCCGGATGACGCCAGTTGGCGCCGGCGATGAACTTCCACCAGGGCAGGTCGGCCCCGCCGCACTGGAACGGATTCACCCCGGAGACGCGATGGAAGATGAGGGCGCCGCCTTTCAGGTACTCCTTGGGGGCGTTCGGAAATTCGCGCGGATCGAGGTCCTTCTCGGCGTCGGTCACGTAGCCGGTGGCGTCGACGAATCGCTTGAACTGCGCGTTGGTGACCTCGGTGATGTCCATCCAGAAGCCTTTGACGACGACCGTGTGCCCGGGGGCTTCCTCCGCGTGCTTCTCGTCGGCCTTGTCCGTGCCCATCGTGAATTCGCCGCCGGGGATCCAGGCCATGCCGGCCAGGTCGGGCTGTGCGGGCTTCCCCGTCTCTTCCGGCGATGAGCTCAGGCCGAGCAGGATGAACGGGGCGGCCATGAGCACGACCGCGATCGAGACGATCCAGTTCTTGGCCTGGCGCGCAGGGCTGGGGTGGGCGGCGGTTTCCATGGGGTGCCTGTTCTACTGATGGGCAGGGGCAGGGCGAACCTTTTGCGGCCGGGGCGCATATCGCCTCGCCCAGCGGGACTTTTCTGCCTTATCCAAGGCGCATGAGTTCGACCCAAGAAGAAGTCCTCCAGATCTTCCGCGATTCCAAGGCCCTCCTGACCGGCCACTTCGTCCTCCGCTCCGGCCTGCGCAGCGGCCATTTCTTCCAGTGCGCCCAGGTCTGCCAGCACATGGACAAAGTCACCCGCCTCATCGAGCTGCTCCGTCCGAAGCTCGCCGCGCATCCGTGCGACACCGTCCTCGCCCCGGCGATGGGCGGACTCGTGGTGGGACAGGAGATCGCCCGTCAGCTCGGCGCGCGCTTCGTCTTCGCCGAGAAAGAGAACGACAAGCTGGTCCTGCGCCGTAACTTCACCTTCCGTCCCGGCGAGCGCGTGATCGTCGCCGAGGATGTCGTCACCCGCGGCGGCCGCGCCCAGGAGTGCCTGGACATCCTCCGGACCGCCGGCGCCACCGCCGTGGCGGTGGTCTCGTTGGTCGACCGTTCGGCGGGCCAGACCCAATTCAGCGTCCCCTTCGTTTCTTTGTTGGAACTGAACTTCCCGACTTATGCCGCGGACGCGGTGCCCGCCGAACTGGCGAAACTGCCGGCGACCAAGCCGGGTTCCTGAGCCGCCGGACCGCCGGGCGGTATTTTGGCTGAAAACGAGGGCTATGCCGTCGTTTGACGCCTTGTGCCTTGCACCAAGGCGGGGGCTTCCCTAGGCCCACCCTCTCACTTTCCATGGATCGCAAGAACTTCTTCCTAGGCATGGCCTGCATCGTCGGCGCCTTCGCCCTTTTCTTCCTCACCAAGCCGGCCACCCCGCCTCCGGGCGCGTCTCCGGCCCCGGCCCCGGCCTCCGCCGTCGTTCCCGTCGCGCCCGCCTTGGTCGCCAAGCCGGCGACCACCTTGCCCGCCTCCGCCCAGTCCGCTCGACCGGTGCCGCTTGAGTCGGCCAGGTCCTTCGTCCTCGAGAACGAACATCTCAAGGTGACGCTCACGGACCGCGGCGGCGCCATCCGGGAGATCCGCCTCAAGAAGGAGTTCGCCGACGTCACCAAGCGGGGCGTCGTCGTCTTCAACGCCGGCAACGACGAGTCGGCGCTCGCGCTCGCGGTCAAGAACCCCGTCTCCGGCAGGCTGGAGACCCTGCTTTCGGAGTTCGTCGCCCAGCCCGGCGCTTCCGCCGACAGCATCACCCTTGTCGGCGGTCTCGCCGACGGCACCCGCATCGAACGCACCTTCACCCTGACGGCCAAGCCCGGCGCCGCGCCCGAGCCTTACTCCCTCGGTTTCGTCACCAAGGTCATCCCGCCGGCCGGCAAGCCCGCCGCCACGGTCTGGGTCTCGACCGGCTGCTGGCAGCCGACCGAAGGGGATTCCGCCAACCAGTTCCTGTCCGTGCTCGCTTATGACGGCGAAGACCTGACCCGCGTCGGCCTCGACGTTTTCACCGACTCCGGCGGCTTCTTCGGTCTCGGGGCCCATAAGGCCCAGGCGGACCACGCCGTCGCGTCCGTCGCCAAGCCGCTCCTCTGGGTCGCCTCCGGCAACCAATTCTTCTCCTCGATCATCCATCCGGCCGACGCCTCCGCCCGCGGCGCGCGCACCGAAGTCCTGGTCCTGCCCGTCGGCCTGGACGCCGGTAAGCGCGGCTTGCAGGCCTTCGCTTCCTGGGAGCCTGTCCCCGCCGCCGACCTTTCCCGCACCTTCGCCGGCGAGTTCTTCGTCGGCCCGAAGGAATACGCCCGCGTCGCCGCCCTGCCCGACGGCCAGGTCGCCGTGCTGCAGTTCTCGAAGCTCCTCGGCTTCATCTCCTTCGGCGCCGTCTGCAAGCTGCTCCTCGCCGTCCTCGGTGGCGTCCACTGGCTGCTCGAGTGGAGCGGCGCCTGGTCCTGGGGCTGGGCGATCGTCCTGCTCACCTGCCTGATCAAGGTCATCACCTGGCCGCTCACCGCGATCCAGATGAAGGCCGCTAAGAAGATGCAGAAGTTCGCGAAGCCGATGCAGGACATCCGCGAGAAGCACAAGGACAACCCGGAGAAGATGCAGAAGGAGCTCATGAAGCTCTACACCGAGAACAAGATCAACCCCTTCGCCGGCTGCCTCCCGATCCTCATCCAGATGCCGATCTTCTTCGGCCTGTACACCGCGTTCCAGACGACCGTCGAACTCCGCCTGCATTCGTTCCTCTGGATCGCCGACCTCTCGGCGCCGGACACGATCTTCCATCTCGGCGGCTTCCCGGTGAACCTCCTGCCGGTCCTCATGGGCGTCACCATGTGGCTCTCGATGCGCATGAGCCCGCAGCCGTCCGGCGACGGCTCCCAGAAGATGATCTTCCTGATGATGACGCTGCTGTTCCCGGTCATCTGTTACCCGATGGCCTCGGCCCTCACGCTGTACATGACGATCCAGAACCTGTTGACGATGCTGCAGACCTGGCTTACCAAGGACGAGCCGGACGTCGAGGTGATCGCGCCCGCGCCGAAGAAGGTCAAAGGCTGATTTCCCAACCCCCACCCCATCATGTCTGGTCATAGCAAGTGGCACACGACGAAGCGGCACAAGGCCGTCATTGACGCCAAGCGCGGCAAGATCTTCTCCGTCCTCGCGAAGGAGATCACCCTCGCGGCGCGCGCCGGCGGCGGCAGCCCTGAATCCAACGCGCGTCTCCGCACGCTCATGGACAAGGCCCGCGCGGCCAACATGCCTTCGGACAACATCAAGCGCGCGGTCCAGAAGGGCACCGGCGAGATTCCCGGCGTCACCTACGAGGAGATCGTCTACGAGGGCTACGCGCCCGGCGGCGTCGGCCTCATCGTCGAGGTCACCACCGACAACAAGAACCGCGCCGCGGCCGAAGTGCGCCAGGCCTTCAACGACAACGGCGGCAACATGGCCCAGACGGGCGCCGTCTCCCACAGCTTCCAGAAGAAGGGCCAGTTCCTCATCGGCGCCTCCCAGATCGGCGAAGACGCCCTGATGGAACTCGTCCTCGAGGCCGGCGCCGAAGACGTCATCAACAACGGCGACCACTTCGAGGTGCTTTCCCCGATCGCGGCCTTCGACGCCATCTCGAAGGCGCTGCAGGAGAAGTCCATCAAGCCTGAGTCGGCCGAACTATCCTACATTTCCGGCATTCCGGTCCCGGTCGGCGACGCCGCCGTGGCCAAGCAGGTGATGGAACTGATCGACGCCCTCGAAGCCCTGGACGACGTCAAGGCCGTCCACGGTAATCAGGAGATCGACGAGAAGCTCCTCTCGTAAGCCCGGCGGATTTCCGCCCACGCTTTACGGCTTCACTGTCCGGCCGGTCCGGGTAGTGTGGTCTCGTGTCATCTCCTCGTCGTCAGTCGGGCAGTGCGTCTTCCGGGGTCCGGACGGCCGCGCGCGCGGTCATCCTGCGCGGCGAGGCGATCCTGGCGGTCCGGATCCGGACCGAAGAGGGCGAGTTCCTCGTGCTGCCCGGCGGGGGTCAGAATCATGGCGAGACCTTGCGGGACACCGTCCGGCGTGAGGTCTTCGAGGAGCTCGGCCTCAGGGTCGAGCCTCAGGCGCTGGTCTATCTCCGGGAGTATGTCGGCAAGAACCACGCCATGCATCGGATCCATGGCCACTTCCATCAGGTCGAAGCCGTCTTCCACTGCCGGTGCGACGATTTCGGCCCCATCGGCGAGGGCAGGGAGCGCGATCGCCGACAGGTGGGGTTCGAGTGGTTGCCCTTGGCACGGCTGAAGGATTACCCCCTTTCACCGAAGGGGTTGGGCGAGGTCATCGCCAAGGCGTTGCAGGATGGTTCGGCCACCTATCTCGGGGACGTGCATTGAAGGCTTGCCAGCGGGCGGTCCGCTCCCTTTGTTCCCTTTCCTCTTTCTTGGGGTTATAGCTCAGTTGGTTAGAGCGCCTGATTGACATTCAGGAGGTCGATGGTTCAAGTCCATCTAACCCCACCACTTCGCAGCCCCGGCCTGGCAGACCCAGTCCGGGGCTCTTGTTTGGCGGGGTTCCGGAGCCCGGCCGGCGGGGCTATGCATCCCTTTTTTCTCGCTCATCCCCGCCCAATGTCCCTACCCCTATGGGACTTCATTTTCCATCATGAGCAGCACCCAAATCGTCGATATCAAAGCCCGCGAAATCCTCGACTCCCGCGGCAACCCCACCATCGAAGTCGATGTCGTCCTCGCCTCCGGCGTGCGCGGCCGCGCGGCCGTCCCGTCCGGCGCCTCGACCGGCACCTACGAAGCCCACGAACTCCGTGACAGCGACGTGAGCCCGAAGGCCTTCGCCAAGGGCGTCGACCCGAAGAAGCGCTACAACGGCAAGGGCGTCCTCAAGGCCGTCGAGAACGTCAACGAAGAGATCGCCTCCCTCCTCGTCGGTCACGACGCGCAGGACCAGGTCGGCATCGATACCGCGATGATCGGCCTCGATGGCACCAAGAACAAGAGCAAGCTCGGCGCCAACGCCATCCTCGGCGTCTCGATGGCCGCCGCCCACGCTTCCGCGGCCGCCCTCGGCCAGCCCCTCTACCGCTACATCGGCGGCCCGAACGCCAAGGTGCTCCCGATCCCGCTCATGAACATCATGAACGGCGGCGCCCACTCCGACGCCCCGGTCGACATCCAGGAATTCATGGTGGTGCCCTCCGGCGCGAAGTCCTTCAGCGAAGCCCTCCGCATGGGCACCGAGATCTTCCACGCCCTCAAGAAGGTGCTCAAGGCCCAGGGCCTTTCCACCTCCGTCGGTGACGAAGGCGGTTTCGCCCCGAAGGTCGCTTCCAACGAAGCCGCCCTCGAAGCCATCGCCGCGGCCGTCAAGGCCTCCGGCTACAAGCTCGGCAAGGAAGTCTTCCTCGCCCTCGACGTGGCCGCTTCCGAGTTCTTCGACGAGAAGACCGGCAAGTACACCTTCCACAAGTCCGACAAGTCCCAGCGTAAGTCGGCGGAGATGGTCAAGTTCTACCAGGACCTGCAGAAGCGCTACCCGATCGTCTCGATCGAGGACGGCTTCTCCGAGGCCGACTGGACGGGCTGGAAGCAGGCCACCGACGCCATGGGAGCGACCACGCAGCTCGTCGGCGACGACCTCTTCGTCACCAACACCGAGTTCCTCTCCCGCGGCATCAAGACCCAGACCGCCAACTCGATCCTCGTGAAGGTGAACCAGATCGGTTCCCTCACCGAGACCTTCGACGCCGTGGCCATGGCCCAGCGCGCCGGCTACACCGCCATCATCTCGCACCGCTCGGGCGAGACTGAGGATGCCACCATCGCGGACATCGCCGTCGGCCTCAACGCCGGCCAGATCAAGACCGGCTCCCTCTGCCGCTCCGACCGCGTGGCCAAGTACAACCAGCTCCTCCGCATCGAGGAAGAGCTCGGCGACAAGGCCATCTACGCCGGGACGACCCATGTCTGGGGAGCCTGACACGAATAAAATAGCGCAATCGCTCATTTAAAGTGAAACGCCCTCTTTTGGGGGCGTTTTTTTGTGCCTGCTCAAGTAAGTGCCTTTATCAGAACGGAAAACAAAAGATGGACAGGAGAGTCATTTTAGCCCAGCAACATTTTCGACTCTCTATCACTTATACACATTTATCCCTTTCTATGAAAAACAAGAACCGCCGTTTCTCCAAGCTTGCCCTCATCGCCGCCGCCGCCGCGCTTGCCGTGTCCGTCGCGCCCGACGCGAAGGCCTATAACTACGTCAATTGGAATACGGATTCTTGGGCCAGCACCGAAGTCGATGCCAGTTCCGGCGGTTCCGTCAACAGCTGGAACTACGTCACTCCTCGCCTCAACATGATCCGGGCGGGCGTGCTGCAGGTGCCCGACGCCACTGCGAGTTTCTCGTCCAACAACGACTGGGATTTCGGTTGGTTTCCTTCGTATTATAATTTCGACCTCCGGGCGGTCGACGCCGGCAACAACGTCGTCCACACCTACTCCAACGTGGACGGCGTCGCCTCCGACCGTCCCACCTTCAGCCTGGCCGGCGATAATCTCCTGCCGATCGAATCCTTCCAGCTCCGCATGCTTCGTCGCCTGGACAACAGCAACGACGATCCGGTCACGTGGTCCTCGAACTTCAGCGTGGTCGAGCGCAGTTTCCAGACCGCTCGCACCGGCACCGGCATCAACGGCGACGTCAACGCCACCTTCACTCCGGCCTTCGCCTTGGACAACTCGGCCGCCGTCAACTCGGTGTTCCAGGTCGCCGACGTCCTGGATTCGACCCCGCTCGGCAGCGTCGTCCGTAACGGCAGCATCACCCTCGGCATCGTCGGCGGCAATCCGGTGCGCGACGGCCTCTACGCCAAGGACGCCGGCTGGCTCGACATCCGCGGCGACCTGACCCTCAACGAACTTGGAACCCTTTACATCCGCGATGCGGAGGTCACCTCCAACATCTACCGGAACGACAACTTCAGCATCGGCGGCGAAGGCGAAGGCCTCTATAACACCCGCGGCACGCTCGCCTTCGATTCCGGCATTCTTTCCGTCCGCCAGCGTTTCGCCCAAGACATGGCGGTCAACGAAGGCCAGACCCTCGGCTTCCGCGACGGCGCCGTGAACGCCACCACCCTCGACCTCTCCGGCGGCGGCTACTGGCAGTCCAGCAACGTCTCCGGCGGTGTCGTCGGAGGGGAGAATTTCTACAGCCCGTTCGGCGACCTCGGCTTCTTCGGTGAAGGCGGCTTCTTCGGCGGCGGAACCGCGGAGAACGCCCAGTTCTACGCCCTCCTCGGCGGCGGCGCGCTGCGCAGCATCACCGGAAACAACGTCCAGAACGGCAACATCACCATCGGACAGATCGCTCCGATCTACTTCGACGCCTTCTTCGGCGGCGAAGGCTCGCCCGCTTTCGCGGATGTCACCTACGGGCGCATCAATTCCGACCAGTACTTGAACGATCAGGGCAACCTCACGCGCTCCGTTCTGACGATCAACGGTAACGTCAACGGCGTCAACAGCTTCGCCTCCAACGGCGGCTCCCTCGCCATCTTCGGCGGCGACGGCGACATCATCGTCAACGGACAGATCGGCGCCGGCGTCAGCGTCGTCTACAAGGACGGCCGGGGAGAGCTCGTGCTCACCTCCGCCAACGTCTACGGCGAAATCGGCGAAAGTTCCACCTACGTCACCAGCGGTTCCGTCCGGGCCACCCACGCCCAAGCCTTCGGCGCTGGTAACGTCGAGGTGACTGCTTTCGGCCTGAAGGAATTCATCGGTTCCACTTTCGGCGAAGGCGAAGGCGCGACGCTCATCGGCGGCTCCGCGATCCTCGACCCGACCTACAGTTCCCGCGGCAACCTCACTTTCGCCAACGACTTCCTCCTCGGGGGTTTCGGCTTGGCTGAACTCGGCACCGCCTCGGCCGCCTTCGCGGCCGGCACCGGAGCAGCCCTGACCACCGCTTCCCTCGTCAACCAGTCGGGCAACAACACCATCACCGG